>CAWERH010000025.1:0-163106 GCA_963811315.1 uncultured delta proteobacterium | reverse complement strand
GAGCGCGTTTATTTCGCAAGAGACTCGAGTACAGCATCCGCCACTACCCGATGCCCCAGCTCGTTATAGTGGCCAAGCCGACGAAAGGGGAAGAGATTTAACGGATCGGCCTGAGATTGAAAAACGTCGTTGATGTCAATCACGGAAAAACCCGCAGATTTTGCAATTCTTAAGACCTGTTCGCGATTCTTATCATGTAGATCGGCGATCCGCCGGTCCACATAACGGTCTCGTTCTGGAAGGTAAATAAAATAGCCAGCGCCGCCCCATTCGTTTAGGGTCGTCTTTGCTTGCGCCAAAACCTTTTCAAGCAACTTCATCTCGTCCTCAGATACCGCCGTGGCATCTGTGGTCTCGGATTCTCCTGCCTCAGAGACCAAGCCCAGCCGTTGCCGCAAATTGCTCAGCTTAATCATTGCTACCGACATTGCTCCTAGCTTCTTGGCATTGAAGGCGGTTTCGTCTTGGCCATCAGGCAGATTTTTTGGATTTCGCTCTAGTGATCGGTTGCTGCGCGCTTTTTCGATATAAGCCGCAAGTGCCGCATCGATGTCAGGTTGTAGGTGGACCAAATCTTGACTAAAACCGCCGTCGACATACCGCATCAACAAGGGGGAATTTTTCTCTCTCTTCAGATCCAACCAATCATTGCCCTCCCAAAAGAACCATAGAAACACTTTCGGTTTGGTAAACTGCACGTATTCCTTAAGGGTCGCTAAAGCGGTCAAGGGACCATCGCCTGCTACCCCCAGGTTTAGGGTAGATGGATAATGCTGTCCGGATTAAGGCAACAAAATTCCGATCCGAAGGCACGCAGTAACCTTGAGTGAAAGAATCTCCGACGGCAGCGATATCGAAGTGTCCGAAGTTCCAGCTTTCTTTAGGGTTATGAAATCCATATTCATCGCTCTTATAGTTGACATACTCGCCGCTTTCATTACAGAGAACCGTGACTCTGTTGCTCATCCCAGCAAGCGGCAATACCTCAGTGCCATTTATTGTGATCGCCGATTTCAAAGTACCGTTAGTGTCCTGTTTCAACAACCCCTGAGGGACGATCACGGGAACGGCCCGGATGCCTCTTTGATTCAGGTTATCGACAATCTGAAGTTTACTTCTGGTGTCAAAATCAACACCGAACTTTTTTGCCGCATCGACTATCTCCTGCAGATCTCTCGTTGTATTTGTAGGGAACCAGAGAGTCCGGTCGATTCCCAACGTCGCATGGTCGTAAACCACCAGACTAAGTTCTAGCGCATACAGCGACATGCACGTCGAGAGTAAAACAAGAGCTAGATTGCGCCTGAAGGAAGGGGACAATCGCAACGAAGCGAAACACGCCACAGCGAGCGCAGTCGGCAGACCGTAGTAAAGAATCATGGCGTACTGACTAACGAATTCCCTTTGTCCCGTCCAGGCGTAGTGATAGAGGAAATAAAATATTATGAGGAGCGAAACAGCACCTGCTGCGGCAAGGACGCCGTCGGCGATCTTTAGTAGAACCTCGTTCACCTTCATCGATCTACTTGCGCGCACGGGCCGTTGCCTTCCCGTTGCTACGCTTGAGGCGTCCGTGCGGCTCCAGGCGTCCGAATCGCAGTCATTGGAGGGTGTGTTAATCTCAAACAGCATTCCGGACGGCCTATCGGGCTCGAAGGTCCATCGGCTTTCTACCGCTACGTGGCCCCCGTCTCGAGTGGTATGCACGAGCCTGCCTTCCCAGCATCCGTTTCGAACCAGTTGAGACTCGATCTCCCGCAATGGCTTCGGGAATTGCGTCCGCAAAAGATCGTGACTGACTCTGCCGATCGCTTCTTCTTTCCGCCAGCCGTACAGAGTTTCGGCGCTCCGATTCCAGGAGTTGATTGTACCCTCCACGGTGCGAGTCATGACGCTATCCTTCACGAGGTCGATGATATGCTCATGTTGCTGCAACGGCCTGGTCATTTGCTCGGTCAGGCTTACGGCCGGCTTGACCCCGTCGGTGCTCTGCTTTGTGCTCAGATCTTCGTCACTCGATGGCGTGTTGATTTCAACCAGCGCTTCGGATTGTCCGTCCCTCGGCAAAGCCCACCGACTTTCCACTACGACCTGCCGGCCGTCCCGCGTCTTATGCACGAGCCGGCCCTTCCATACTCCGTTACGGACGAGTTCGGATTCGATTTCTTCCAATGGCTTTGGGAATATTGTCTGCAACAGGTTGTGGCTGACTCTGCCGATGGCTTCCTCCTTGCGCCAGCCATAGATAGCCTCAGCGCTGCGGTTCCAAAAGTTGATGGTCCCCCCCATGGTGCGCGTAATTACACTGTCCTGTACGAGCTCAGAGAAAAATTCTATTGTTGCCATGGTTTCGCCGCGTGTTCCCTTCGGGATTTCTCCCTGTTTCAAACTTTCGGCAAGACTTCCAGCAGTCGGTGTTGAAGCAGCGCGTCTGCCGCGCTTTTTATTATATCGAAGCTCAGGGCGGATCTTTCCGTAATGTCGAGAAGAGAAGAATGGCCGTCGGATAGATTCAGAACCCACAGCATCGCTAGCTCCCGAGTTCTTCCATCAGTCGCTCCTCCGACCGAACCGTACAATCCTCGCTTGCCCAGTTGCGGCTCGCACTTCGGATTCAGATTCAAATAAGTTCGATTGTTCTCTAGAATCTGCAGGATCGCCGAACACTTCAAAAAAGAGTCACCCAGGCAATCGGGCCGGACGAAATCCAAATTATCCGCGGAAGTATGGTATTCAGGAAAGGTCCCATGGCGAGTCCTCATGAAGCAGCCCACCGGAAGGTTGAATCCGGGCGAGCAGAACTGCCGCTCGTCATAGCCATAAGGAGAGAATTCGTCCACCTCAAACGGCTCGCCGCTATCTTTTAACACCTGAATCACCGCGCGATCGATTTCCGCGTCACCCCGCCTGCTCTTCTTATAATTGATGCGACCGCTGTCACCCACACAGGCCAATGTGAAGCCATGCTTTATCCGATCCGCGCGCGCTTCGTTCAAGCTCAGCCAAGTGATCGAACCAATAGTGCCGGGGATGAATAGGAATCTATAGGAGTATCTGGAAGAACCATGGCTTAGCTGTTTAGCAAGAAAAACGGCCAAAGCGATTCCCGAGAGATTGTCATTCGCCAAAGAAGGATGGCAGACATGGCTGGAGATCAAGATCTCATCCTGACTCTGTCCTTCCAGGAAATATTCGCCGTATGTGAGATGGCCGTTCTGCAAAGTCGCTTCGATCAATACTTCGTATTCACCCTGCTGCAGAGTCGATAGCTGGTTATGACTGAGACAGAACCCCCAGTTTTCCTTGTAATAGGATGTGCGATAGGGAATCCAATCGGGCTGCTCCGGTAGGCTAAACACATGGTTCTTCAGTTCGTCCAACGAAATGGTTCTATTGACCGGGACGCTGTAGTTCAGAACATGAAGATTACATTTCTTGAAATCGACAATTTTATCGCCTTGCGGATTTTTGATGTAGGCGTCGGTTATGTTCCATTCCTTGGGTACGGTCCAGTCGAAAACCGATGTTCCGCTCGGCACTTCATGAATCGTCAACGGTATATGCTCCTGAAGAATCTTGAGCGTTTGCCGCACTCCGTCGCCGGTAATGCTTCGACAAATGGGATAAAGCTCGGAGACAAGCTGGTACATCTCACGGCCGGCATCTTGGGCAACAAGCGCGGGCTGAACCGCGTTCCGCGTCGTTGTCTCGGTCAAGTCGGTCGGTGCGGATTTCATTTTGCAGTTACGGCTTCAGGCGCTAGGCAGAACGTCGGCACGAGGCAGCTCATGCCGTTGAGCACGAACTACCCTCTTTACCATTATTACTTCGTTCCTTTATCAAAGTCAGGATAACTTCCGTCACGCTCAGACATTATGCGCGGACCCTTAGGCCATTCGATACCGAAGGTGAGGTCATTCCATCTTATTCCGCGCGCGCACTCGGGAGCATAAAATTCGGACATCTGGTAAAAAACCTCGGAATGATCTTCCAGAGTCTGGAATCCGTGGGCAAATCCCTCCGGTATGTAAAGCATGCGCCGGCGCTCGTGCGCCCTAAGCTCCACGGCAAACCATTCGCAGTAAGTCGGCGAATCCGCTCTCAGATCTACGATCACGTCATAGATCGCGCCCAACGTACAGCTCACTAGTTTTGCCTCTTCTTTGGGCGCCGTCTGATAATGCATCCCCCTCAAAGTCCCCTTTTTTCTGTTGTAAGAAAGATTGCACTGGACGACCTGCGGGTTCAGGCCATGTTTTGCGAATTCCTCGCGACAAAACGTACGAGCAAAAAAACCTCTGTCGTCGACGATCGGCTCCACGTCAATCAGATATGCGCCATTTAATTTGGTCTGGTTGAAGATCACGTAACCGGATTACTTTTAGTATACCCGCACTTCGGGAATCGGCACGACGAAACGGCCATTCCACTGCCTAATGTATTTCATTTGATCCATGATTTCATCTTGCAAGTTCCACGGCAGGATCAACACAAAATCAGGCATGGTTTCTTTGATGCGGTCCGGAGAGAAGATCGGAATACGCGTTCCTGGAAGGAAATGGCCCTGTTTGTGCGGACTACGATCGACCGTGTAATCGATCAGATCCTTACCGACGCCGCAATAATTAAGCAACGTGTTTCCTTTGGCCGGCGCCCCATAACCGATGACTGATTTCCCATTTTTCTTCGCGGCGATCAAGAAATCGACAAGCTTGCGTTTGGTTTCCTTGACCTGCTCGCCGAATGCGAGATAGCGCCCCAGATTGTTGAGCCCGGCATCCTGCTCGCGCGCCAATAGATCGTCCACACGCGTGCGACACGTCTTGGAAATATCGCTTTCATGAGCGGCATAGACCCTAAGCGATCCCCCATGAGTAGGCAACTCATCCACGTCAAAGATCTGAAGCCCATGGCGCTCGAAGCATTGTCGGATCGTCCCCAAGGAAAAATAAGAAAAGTGTTCGTGATAAATCGTATCGAATTGATTCTCTTCCATCAGTCGCATCAGGTGTGGAAACTCCAAAGTGATGACGCCCTTATCATGGAGCATGATTTTCAACCCGCGGACAAACCCGTTGAGATCCGGCACGTGGGCGAGCACGTTGTTGCCAATGATGAGATCGGCGCGCCTTCCATCGCTCGCCAATTCGCGCGCGGTGTCCGCATCAAAAAATCGGACCAGCGTAGGAATGCCTTTTTCAATTGCCGCTTGCGCGACGTTGGCGGCGGGTTCGATGCCCAAAACCGCAATACCCTTCTCGACAAGAAATTGGAGTAAATAACCATCATTGCTGGCAATCTCGACAACCCAGCTTTGACCGTTTAATCCGAAACGTTTGCTAACGCCATCCGCATAGACGCGGGCGTGCTCGATCCAACTATCTGAATATGAGGAAAAATAGGCGTAATCGGAAAATATCTCCTGGGGTTCGGCCAATAATTCGAGCTGGACTAAAAAACACTCGCCGCATACGTACGCATGAAGAGGATATAGAGGCTCCGGTTCCTTTAGCTGTTCGGCCTTTAAGTAAGAGTTGGCCAAGGGAGATCGCCCGAGGTCCACGAATGTATCGCGTAAGTTAGCGCCGCAGGACCTGCAGCTCGGAGTTGTGATGGATGTCATGGTTTAAGCCGCTGTGGAACGATTTGTCTGTGAAATTTTAGAAAATATCGAGCGCGCATCTGTTTTGTTCTTTTCTGTCCAATAAAACTGGTTATCGATCTGACCGGTCTTGATCAGATGCTGAAGCTGTTTAAGGCGTGTATACGAACGAAAGTTGAAAACCTCGGAAGGCATATCGATCGATCGGAACAGCTCAAGGAGCTCGTTGGCTCCCGCGGCTGCGCTTATATCGGCAGTCAAATCCGGGAAGTCGTGAATGGATCTTATCGAAGCACACCCGATAGCTCCTGTTGTCCCCATCACTAGTTCCAAAGCTCAACTCGCATCCTGGAAAAGTATCGGCGACAATTTGGGCGATCTCTCGGACCTGATAGTTTTCCGATGTCGAGCCGACGTTGAAGACCTCATTGTGAACGAGATCTCGAGGCGCCGCCAACGCGCAAGCGATCGCATGCGCAATGTCCCGCACGTGCACCAGAGGGCGCCACGGAGTGCCGTCGCTGGTCATCTTTATTTGCCTCGTCGTCCAGGCAAAGCCAGCGAGATTATTCAGCACGAGATCAAAACGCATGCGTGGAGAGGCTCCGTAGGCAGTTGCGTTGCGTAGAAAGGTCGGAGAGAAATCGTCATCCGCCAAGGCAGAGACGTCTCGTTCGACGAGTGTTTTGCACCTGGCGTAGGCCGTTTGCGGATTGGTTTCCGACTGCTCGTCCTTGAACTCGCCCGAACCAGTGCCGTAGACGCTGCAAGAAGAGGTATAGACGAATCTTTTTATTCCTACTTTCAAGCATTTTTTAGCAAGCGCCAAGGTCCCGACATGGTTGATCTCGTAGGTAAGCTCTGGGTTGTGCTGCCCGAGCGGGTCGTTCGACAGCTCCGCCAGATGAACCACGGCATCCATGCCGGCAATATCTTCCTCGGTAATTTTTCTCAAGTCTTTGTTGATGCACGCCGGCGATAGCGGGTGCTGCGGCTGATAAAGCCAGCCGTCACGATAAAAACCGGCATCGAGGCCGGTGACCGCATGACCGCGCTGCATCAAATACGGCGCCAGCACCGAGCCAATATAGCCCTCAATACCCGTGATCAGAATTTTCATATGGCGCGCAGCTCCCGATTGATCTTCGGCTCCTGTGAGACTCTCCATGGCGCTTGGCCGGTGGACCACATCTCTTCCAGAATATTTTTTTCCTTTAAAGTATCCATGCACGACCAAAAACCATGGTGCCGATAGCCCATTAGCTGGCCGTCTTTCGCGAGCCTCTCGACCGGCTCACGCTCCCAAATCGTCTCATCTCCGTCGATGTAGTCTAGAGCCCTGCGGTTCAGGACAAAATACCCGCCGTTGATCCAGCCTTCGCCGGCTTCCGGCTTTTCATAAAAATCGGTGATTTGGTCTCCGGCGAAGCCGATGCGCCCGAAACGTGCCGGCGAGCGGACTGTTGTCACAGTGGCCAATTTGCCGTGTGACTTGTGGAATCTCAGCAGCGCTGACACATCCAGATCGCTGACGCCGTCCCCATAGGTTAACATGAAAGTCTCTTCTTGAATGATCCAGTTCTCGAGGCGCTTGACTCGTCCACCCGTCTGGGTAGACAACCCGGTATCAACCAGGTGAACCTTCCAGTTGGGCGGAGTGCCGTTGTGAAAGTTTGTTTTGCCGGTAGCCAGATCCAACGAGATATCATTGTTTAAGGCGTAGAAGTTCAAAAAATATTCCTTAACAATCTCCTGCTTATAGCCAAGAGCGATGACAAACTCAGCGATGTTATGGCTGCTGTAGCTGTTCATGATGTGCCACAATATCGGCTTGCCGCCGATTTCGACCATCGGTTTCGGCCGTAGAGTCGTTTCTTCGGACAGCCGGGAACCCAGTCCACCGGCCAGAATGACTGCTTTCATAGTTAACCTCCTGATGATTTGGGGAGCGGTCTCTGACTTCTGCGGCGCAGCGGCCGGCTTACCGATAGCGCTCGGGCATGCCCAACACGACGAGCTGTTCGATCAAGCCGTCGATCGCCGGCGTTCGTGTCCCGAGTGCCAGATCGGCCAGCACCTGTGAATTCACCGTTACGCTCTCGGGCAGATACTCTTCACATTGCGGATGTTCTTCTCTGTAGAAAGCTGAAGGAAACGTGCGACGCAGTTTGACGCGTCCAGCGGCGTCTTGTTTCTCTCCCACAAAGAGCGGGTTCAAACCCAAGCGCCCTTCGACATGCGGCCACTCCTCGAAAGAGCCATACTCTCTGAAAAAATTCTTGCCGGTGTGATGCCACGAGCGACAGCAAGGGTTTATCAGTAAGACGATCTATGTCGGTGGAGCAAGCCAGAGCCGGGCCTTTCTTTTGAAGATATCGGACCAGAACCTCGCTGTCAGCGACCAGGCGATGCGGCATGTCAGCAAATAGTGACTGATACCCTTCGGCCGGCAGCGGTAGTCCATCGTACGGGCGGCGCCAGAGCACGTTATGCATCCAAACCAATATGACCAGCCCATCCTCTTGAGTCAGCCGTTTTAGTTCGGTTGCGCTCGTCACCTTATTCTCGAAATAGTGAAAGGCATCCGAACAAAATGCCACCGAAAAGAAATCGTCAGGAAACGGCAGCGGCCCATCGGCAACACAACATATATAATCCGCCCCAGGAGCGACAAAATTTTTGGCCAGATGCAGCCCAGGGAACTCTTGATCGATTCCGACGACCGGCTGTCCGTTCGCGCGCCGTAAGAGGCTACGAGTGATATGCCCATAACCGCAGGCAAGGTCCAAGATCGGTTTGCTCGGCTTATCTATCAGTGTGGCAAAGGACAAGGCCACCAGGTGGCGGGGCTGCCCAAAGCGCAAGGCGAAATAATCGTATCCGTCGTCCATCTTAAAGCCCGAGCGGTGATAGTAGAGATCAAGAAGATCGCAAGCGGTGATCCCGTCACGTGTATCGGTTAACAAAGCTATGGCCTGTTCTCGCCAGCCGCGCGCTTCGCGCTCGTGGGCCAGCCGTTTAAGGCGACGGATACCTTTGACTGACGGCAGCGACTGTATCCACGGTGGCGCCAGTGTAGGAACTGCGGGCGGGGGCGGGACAATCATAGCGAGCAGCGCATCGCGCTGGCGCCCCGCCTTGATCAGGGAGTTGATACCGTCGAGCGTTTCACCCGAAGCGCCTTTTTTGATGATCGGAATACCGGCCACAACGGGGTACTCACCGCAGTGGCACGTGAGAACATCGTATTCTATTTCATCGTCGGTCCGAGCAGCCTGGCGGCCATTTAGGGTTGCGCCACAAAACGGACAAAGTAGGTAACGCAAGAGAGAGAAGCGCATTTCAATCAGCTTGAATCCGGTAAATCCTTACAGCCCCGATGCCGCCCCCGAGGCCTCGCTCCGAATATTCCCTACGAGATCCCTGTCAATAAGAAATTGTCTTATCTTATCCGCCGCCAATTGGTTTCCATTGTGGTTGTAATGCCCGTCGCTGACAGTATATAGCGTGCCTTGTTTAGCTCGGGCGCGCAGGGCGGGAAGGAGGTCTAAACAGAGTATTCGGCTCGCTGCGCAGTAAGAGGCTAAAACTTTCTGAGGGAAATCGAAGTCATAGTCCGCCTCCCTGATTTGGAACGTTTTAATTAGTTCTCTTTTGAGGGATTCGTCGACCTGCGTGTGATCGGGATGGATAACCATTGCATAGCGCGCGCCTCCCTTCGCCGCGACATTCCGGATGGAATCCAATATCGGAAAGACCCGCTTCATCTCGTTTTCTGACTGCTTTTTTAGGTAGATCATTCTCTGCAACTGCATTGTGAGAAAAAACTTCCTAGAGAGATAACCTGTCTCAGCCACAACGCTGGTTTTTTGTTCGAGCTCGATCTGGCGCAAATCCCGCATGCGAATAAATTGATTGCGGATCAGGTCGGCTAAAAAGAAATTTCGCGGCCAATACCGAGAAATACCTGGTTTGTTTTCTATGCGAATGCCACGGTATTCGTAGTTATCTTCCCCGTATAATGTGAAATCGTTCCCGACGAAGAAGCCGTGGAGGACAAGGTCTGGTGCGTAGGACATGGCGAAACGAAGAATAGCCAGCTCGTGCCGCGGCTCGTAGCCCCTCACAGAGACATTCACCATCTGGATCCCTGGCGAAAGCTGACGGCGCAAGGTCTGTTCGAGTAGATAGTGGTAATTTTCGGACGTACCGCCCATGACACCAAAAGAATCAGCCAATCCTAATATTCTGAACGTTCCTTTCGGTTTCGCGACAGAAATAGGTTGGGGCCATTGGGTGGACATCAAGCTGAGAAATTCGCCCCGGGTTTTCGGCGTCAGCGTTTCCAGCAAGAAGAAACGAAGGACCAATTCCGCCAGGATGACGATAAACACAATGGAGCAGCCTACCAGGGCCACATTACAAAACGATTTCCATCCAGAGCCAACTGGGCGGCCAAGGCTGTTTAAGCATTGCTCCCGGGCGACATCATTGAGTGGCGGCGACAGCGGCACGGATGCTAGCGCGGTAGGCGCCTGAGGCGATTGGCCGACGTTGATCAACTCTTGCTCGCGCGCCTTGCCCTCGAGGACGCGACGGAAAGCCAAAAAGATTGCCGCGGTGCGGCTGTTGTTTGTCAGGCGCTGAACGCCGGTCAGTTGGAGGAGAAAGCTTGCAAGCAGAACAAGCTTTATCCAGCCTGTCTCCCCGCTCACGAAGAAAGGGAGCTTCAGGCCCATGACGAAGAAATCGAACAGAAACGTGCACAAAACAACCGCTATTCCATAAGAGAGAAGCGCAGGATATGAAACGCCGAGCAACGACTTGCGCCACAAGAGACCCACGTTAAACGCGGCCGCGACCAGCAAAGTGGCGTAATCAACACTGTATCTGTTGAATAAAACCGGCGAGTCGCTGCTCCTGTGCAAAAGCAGCAGCGAAAACCCCGCTGTCGCCACCGCAGGCGCTATCCAGCTCCTCAGATGGCGTCCAACGTCGAGCGGCTTGATAGCTATTGGAGCAAGGTCGGAAGAGCCATATCTCTTGAAAGTGATCATCTCTTTGCGCTCCGTTGCGCGTCGATATTCAAGGGTCAGAAAGGATAGCCCGCTAGCCGCATCGTCGCAGAAAACTCGCGCTCGATACGTACAGCCAAACCAGGAGGTAACTCCTTCTTCCATCCATCCGCTTTCCCCTTACGCACGAAATAGCCTTTTTCTCCTTTCGTGCCGGAATACGGCTCGGCGCCGTGGGTCTCCTCGTTCTTGCGCATATTTTCAAAACTGCCTTGTTCGACGGCCAAAGCAATGTCTTCATCGTCACAAGTGAATCCGATGAACTTGATCACGTCTTCGAGAACTCGGCGGCGGTCACGTTGCATCTCCTCATACTTGACTAATTTGACCGGCTGGTGCTTCGCGCGCTCGATCCATGATGAAACATGTTTGTCCCAGCGCACTAACTCAGGCTCTAAGCGCTTTATACATCCATAGGTGAGCATTTCTTCTACATAAGCATCCAAGGTCCATTCATGCTCGCCGAGATCATGAAGAACATGGTGGTAATAAGACATTAAAACGGATCTGGGGTCGCGCATGATGTAGATGGTCTTGGGATAAAATTCTCCACAGAGCGGCGACTCGTTGCGAAACATTCTCGGGTTGGGAAGGTGGCTATAACAAGCTATCTCACGATCCCGAGCATGAATGGCCGGAAAAAACTCCTGCACGTTTCCTAAATTGATCTGGTTGTGGTGGAAATTTTTTCGCATGGCGATACCGATCATATATGTAAGCCACGTATTCCCCGATTTTGGATGGCCCACCAGGAACACATCGCTGGGTCTGATATGGCGTTGGAAGAGGCGTTGCTCCTCTCTTCGATCGCGCTCAGCGCTGATCCAGCGACGGGTGGTCTCGGGAAGGATTGTTCGCGCCGTTGTCTTGATCAGGCGCATGCTCATTGGAACGATATTTTTCATAGTTTCTCTCGGAAGTATTCCGTACTTTGACGCCGGTCGTGAAGATACGATGTAATCCCCGTCCAGATAGGACCGTCTGCCCTAGACAGTAAGCTCCAGCTCGGTACGACCGTCAGCGCCCCGCGCGAAATCTGCAAGGAAATATCCAGTCCCTGACAGCCTGAGCGTTGCGAGGATCTGGTTTACGCAGGTCTCAACGCCTCTGCCAACTGTATCCAGCCGGCACTCCGGCGCCAGCGGCGGCTCATAAGGGCTGTCGATGCCGGTAAAATTCTTAAGCTCACCGCGTCGTGCCTTGGCATACAATCCCTTGGGATCACGTCCCTCGCAGTTCGAAAGCGGAGTGTCGACAAAAATCTCATAAAACTCGCCGGGCTCGAACAGGGAGCGAGCGAATTCCCGTTCGGCTCGGAATGGACTGATAAACGACACAATCACGATCAGGCCCGCATCGGTCATCAATTTGGCGACTTCCGCCACACGGCGGATGTTCTCTACTCGGTCGGCTTCGGTAAATCCCAGATCCCGATTGAGACCATGGCGCACGTTATCACCGTCCAACACGTAAGTATGCCGGCCGGTCGCGTAGAGCCGTTTTTCAAGCAGATTGGCGAGGGTCGATTTGCCTGCCCCCGACAGTCCGGTAAACCATAAGCAGGCCGGCTTGTGAAGGTTCAACTGCGCGCGCGCGGCCTTGTCCACGTCCAGCGATTGCCAGTGAATATTCGAGGCGCGCCGCAGTGCGAAATCGATCATCCCCGCGGCAACGGTTTCGTTGCTGAAGCGGTCGATAAGAATAAACGCCCCCAGCGTCTTACAATGCTCGTAGGGCTCGTAAGGAACGGGCCGTTGCGTCGACAAGGTGACCACGCCCAGGTCATTGAGCGTCAGGCTTTTCGCTGCAAGATGGCTGCCCTTATTTACGTCCAACCGGTACTTGATATCGGTGATCGTCGCCAGCGCTTCGCAGGTATGAAGCTTCATGAGATATGGCCGCCCCGGCACTAGACGGTGCTCCGACAAGCCCAGTATCCGCGCTTCGAACTGGTCGCTCGTTTCGAGCGGTTCGATGGCGGCAGTTAACATATCGCCCCGGCTGATGTCGAGATCACGGTCCAGCGTCAGCGTGATCGACTCGCCCGCACCGGCAGAAGGCACCTCACCCCGCCACACCACCACCGACTTGACTCGGGCTTCAGCGTTCTCCCGGTACGACGCGAATTTGGTCGCCCGGCCGCACCATGCCTGTAGCCACGCGCCCGCAATAGCCGCGAAACTCCGCGTGTGGTCGATTGACCAACTGCACCGGCATACAAAACCGTCTGCCGGCCGGGGCATCTTCGCACGGTAAGCTCTCGAGACATTCCAATAAGGTGGAGCCGCCATACCAAGGCGATGCAGCGGTGTGAGTAGTAACGTTGCCGCCGGTGAGTGCGGAAAGCGGGACGCTCTGGATCGATTCGAATTTCAATTCAGCAGCCACGTCCGCAAAACGATTCGTGATGCGCTGGAAAACTTCTTGATCCCAACCAACCAAATCCATCTTATTGACGGCCAGCACCACGTGCCGCGTTCCAAGCATCGCGACAATACGGCTATGCCTGTAGGTCTGGGTGAGCAGGCCCTTGCGGGCATCTACCAGCAACACAGCCGCGTCGGCCGTGGAAGCGCCGGTCGCCATGTTGCGGGTGTACTGCTCATGCCCGGGAGTATCGGCAACGACGAACCGGCGCTTCGAGGTGGAAAAAAACCGATACGCAACATCGATGGTGATACCCTGCTCGCGTTCGGCTTGCAGTCCGTCGACCAGGAGCGCGAGATCGATCGCTTCACCTTGTGTGCCGTACCGGCGCGAGTCCCTCTCCACGGCCGCTAATTGGTCGTCGAAGATCTGCTTGGACTCGAATAAAAGCCGGCCGATGAGCGTCGACTTGCCGTCGTCCACACTGCCGCAGGTAATAAAGCGCAAGGTGTTTTCCATCAGAAGTACCCCTCCTGCTTCTTGCGCTCCATCGAACCGGCCCCGTCATGGTCTATCAATCGGCCTTGGCGTTCGGAGGAGCGAGTGGACAGGGTTTCTTGGATGATGTCTTCCAGCGTGCGTCGCTTCACTCTCGATCGCCGCCGTCAGCGGATAACAGCCGAGGGTGCGAAACCGCACCTTGCGCAGCTCGGGCTTTTCACCGGGCGCCAAGGGCAAGCGCTCGTCATCGACCATGATCCATTGCCCGCCGCGGCGCACTACCGGCCTTGGCGCCGCGAAGTAAAGCGGCACGATGGCAATTTTTTCCTGGGCGATGTATTGCCAGATATCCGCCTCGGTCCAGTTGGAGATAGGAAAAACCCGTATGGTCTCGCCCGCCTTGATGCGCGTGTTGTACAGGTTCCAAAGCTCCGGCCGCTGCGCCTTGGGTTCCCAGCGGTGACCTCGCGCGCGAAATGAAAAGACCCGTTCCTTGGCGCGCGATTTCTCTTCGTCGCGCCGCGCCCCGCCGAAAATGACGTCGTATCCTCCGGCATCCAGAGCTTGCTTCAGCGCTTCGGTTTTCATGCGGTCCGTGTACACCTCCGAGCCATGGGTAAACGGATCAATGCCTTCGGCCTGCGCGGCCTTATTCGTGTGGACGCGCAGCTCCATTCCTGACTCGACGGCTATACGGTCGCGAAATGCGATCATCTCCCGGAACTTCCATTTGGTATCGATATGCAGCAACGGGAATGGCGGCAGCGCGGGCCAGAATGCCTTGCGCGCCAAGTGCAACAGCACCGATGAATCTTTACCAATCGAATACAACAGCACCGGATTATGTGCATTAGCGACCGCTTCTCGAATGATCTCGATGGACTCTGCTTCCAGGTTCAACTGTGAATGCGATATTCGGCACTGCATCTTTACACCAAAGCAATCCGGAGCTCAAAAAGAAAGGTAAGCGTTAGAAGAACCAGAACGGTGAGCGGAGAAAATATTATAGTTTTTTCAGGCGACCTGGTCGTCGAGAAAAGTTGCGGGAAGCTTTTCGAATCGCGAGCTGAGGACATTGTTTCCCTTCACCAATTGAAAATTTTCGAATTCTCTTTGTTTTCGCTCCGTGGGAAAATCACTGACGCTCCAATGGGAGAATTCATCCTCGTCCGTGAATTTAAGTTCGTAAAACGTTACCCCGTCGAGCTGGGCTTCCTGGAGCGGCGGGTTTGATGACAGCAATTCGAAAAGATCAATCTTGCGGAATCGGGTGCTAAGACGATTAGGAAATATCGCAATCTCGCCGTTAATCTCGCCGTTCGCCAAATAATATTGCCCCTGCCCGTCGCGGTAAACCGTTTGGCCATAAAGGACCCACCCACGCTTCCTGCCGGTCTGTATTTGGGAAAGAAGTCGCCTGAGGGATTTACGCGCTTTTATTCGTAGCACCATGTCCCCGTCCCATTTGCAAACGTACCGGCAAGAGCATTTTGACAGCGTCCAATTGTAATAATAGGCAAGACTGGAGACCGAGTCTTCAGGCGTGCCGTAGTTTTCGTCGCCGCAACGCGCCAGCGTGAAGGGATAAAAGTAGATTTTGATCTTGTCGGACTTATCTTCTTTTGTTTTAAACTCGCGGGCGATCTCCAGGGTCCGATCCGTACTTGCATTGTCAACCAATACAATCTCGTCAAAAACCTGGTAAATAGACTTCAACGCGTAATAAATTTTCGATGCTTCGTTTTTCACCCGAAGCATAGCGCTGACACCTTGCCGTTTGTGGTTAGCCGTCCGGCGAAAATTGAAGTTAGCCAAACCTTCTCTATTCTTAAACTCCTGCTGCTTGATTAGGATTCGATCGTAAAGGTCTTGCTTGGCTTCCAAGACCCGCTCCAGTTGATTCCGAAGCCCGCGCCTAGCAGCATCGGGGAGAGTCTTTTTTGCGAGGGGTTTGAGCCAACCTGTGGCAATGACGGCAGACAGCTTTCATAGGGCCTAAAATTCAACGGATCGGTGAAAAATTCTAGTTCAGTCGTGTCACTTGCCAGTCGAACGACGGCGTAATTGCGCCTTCGCGGTCTACGTTGAAGTGAAATCCTACCGAGGAAACATCAAAGGACAAGACACTGTCATGGGTAGAGAGCCGACGTTCCGACGTCCCCGCGCCGATGGACAGCGAGTAACGCCCCGGCCTCAGTAAAAACCCCGGAACCAGACAGCTGGCTACATAGCGGCCAGGTTCACTAACGCCTTGGTGAAGGTGACCGACGTTACAGTCGGTGTTGAAAGTACTCCAGACAACCTCAGCGCGTGAATTTAGAACTTGGCACCCTACATTCAGCCCTCTGATGGCACGGCAGAGCTCATAGCCGATTTCCGCCCGGAATCCTTTATCGAAATCAACAACAGCGGCTGGTTCGTTACGGATCGATAAAACGGTTGCAGACGTGAACTGGAAGTCTACATCACCGGAGATGTTCAAATCGGAATTACTCCAGGTCGCAAGAGCCGTTGAACCTGACGTCAGGTATGATGTCACGACATCGCTCGGCGATCCTGTGAATTGTAATTGACCCCGTTTAAGCCACAGAGCGCGCCCGCAAAGTTGACTGATCGCAGCCATATTATGGCTCACGAACAAGATAGTCCGACCTTCATGCGCGATATCATCCATTTTCCCCAGGCATTTCTTTTGAAATTCGGCGTCGCCGACCGACAGTACTTCGTCGACGATCAAGACCTCCGGCTGCAGATGAGCAGCTACGCCGAATGCCAGGCGGACAAACATGCCGGTGGAATAGCGCTTCACCGGCGTGTCGATAAATGTCTCTATACCGGAAAAATCCACGATCTCGTCGAACTTTGTATTGATCTCTGCCTTTTTCATTCCAAGGATAGCCCCATTCAGGTAGATGTTCTCCCGCCCCGTTAACTCTGGGTGAAAGCCGGTGCCCACTTCCAAAAGCGATGCCACGCGGCCGTAAATCTCCGCTGTGCCTGAAGTTGGATTGGTAATGCGCGAGAGTATCTTGAGCAAGGTGCTTTTCCCGGCTCCATTGGCTCCGATGACACCAAGCACCTCGCCCCGTTTGACCTCAAAAGAGACTTCTTTAAGGGCCCAAAAGGTCTGCGTTTGTCGGTGATTTCGGCCATTAGAACGGAACACGGAGCTGACGCTATGCGAGATCTGATCGCGCAAAGTATTGTGGCGATATTGACCTACCGTGATCTCGTACTTTTTCGACAAGTTTTCTACTCGAATTGAGATGTCGTTCATAAGTGGGTTACTGCCATATGCTGGGAATCTAGGTGCCACGGCTCCAAGGCGTGGCGACTCTGCCATTGTTAGAGTTCTTCGGCTACTTTGTGAAGAACAACTCGACATGCTTTGCCTTAATCAGTGGATGTATGCGGCTCCTGCGTCGCTCCGAGCAATGCAAACATAGTCCACATTGAGTAAGCTGTGTTTTTCGATCGCGTCAATCCCAGAAAGTTGACGGTCAAGCCGCTTTCCTTAAGATAACTATCCAACTCCTCTGCGTTCCACTCCCTGACATGATGCCGATTGAGCGGGGGTCCATTGTGTTTGACACCCCAACGCACGTCCCGTTCGGGAGTTGAAATCATCCCAAAACGGGCAAATCGCAACCATTCTTTGAGCAGCGACACCAGAGAAGTCGGATCTTGCAAATGTTCGATAAGATCCGAACAGATTATGACGGCCTGCCCCAAAACATCCGGTCCCAAGAGATTACGATCAGGATTTTCGAAGTCGGCTTCAATCCACTGGCCTTCGCGATAGCTATTTCGGCAATGCACCAGGTTTGCTCCGTAATCGAGCCCGATCGGTAGTAGTGAATACCGCCGTGACGTGTCGATCAGCTTCTGCGCGAATCCGCACCCCAGATCGACAAGATAACGAGCCCCGACGAGCTGCGCCAAAACACCGGCGAGGGCGTACACATCTGGCTGGTAGACGATTCCATCGGGCACATCTTCGAAATATGCGGGCGACTCTCGTTCGACGTAACCCGGCTTGATCTTGTATTTGCTCGCCTGATCTAAAACCGCTATTGCGCTCAGGACGTCGCCAGGATCATTCCTGACCCGGTTTATTTGCTGACCGGCGCGGCCTTTAACGAGTCTACCGGTCCAATGCTTGAGAGGCAGCCACATGTCTGTCAATGTAATATCCTTTCTTAAGTAATGTTCTAATCTCGACTGCTCATATCAGGCGCAGAGACCTATAACCCCGGATCGCCTCGACCACCCTTTGTCATACAACGTCGGCAAACGTCTCCTCCATTCGCCTAAAGAATCTGATGCCGCCGAACAGCAGAGCAATGACCATCGCGATGCTGATAGCTATAGGCACAAGGCTCGGCATCGGGTTTCCCAGCAGCGCCCAACGGAACCCTTCAATGACGCCCGTCATTGGGTTGAAGCTGTACAGTAACCGCCATTTTTCCGGTACAACGCTGAGTGGATAGGCAACAGGCGAAACAAACAACCATAACTGAATAAAAAACGATGTGGCTTGTCCGATGTCTCGATAACGAACATTGATAACCGCAAGCCATAAACCGATCGACAGGGCTGTTAGAACTGCTAGGAGCAGAAAAAGCGGCACTGCCAGCACTCCCCATCCTGGCATAAACCCGAACCAGATCATCATCCCGAGAAGGAACAGAAAGGAGATTCCAAAATCAATGAGACCGGAAAGAATTGCGGAAATGGGCAAAACGAGGCGTGGAAAATAAACCTTGGTAATAAGATTAGCGTTTCCCACCAGACTTAAGATACTGCTATTGAGAGCTTTGGCAAAAAAGTTCCACGGCAATAAAGCAGTAAAACTGAATAAGGGATAGGGTATGCCGTCGGACGGCATTTTGGCGAAGTTTTGAAATACGAGGGTAAAGATCACTACCGTCACTAGGGGCTGAATCACGGTCCATGCTGCGCCGATCACTGTCTGCTTATAGCGGACTTTAACGTCACGCCACACCAGAAAATAAAGCAATTCCCGATAATCCCATAGCTCCTTCAACCCGAATGTTAATAGGGCGGACGATTGGATCCGAATAACTGGCAGATCAGATTGGAATATAGCTTGCGCATTGCTCATAATTAGAAAGCTCGCTTTAAGATGAGGCCTTGTAATCAAACACCTTGAACATCGTCTTCAAAATCAAACCGACGTCGAAGAGCAAAGAGGAGCGTTGAACATAGTCCTTAGCCAGCTTGATTTTATCCGGTAGCACATGAGTGAGGTATTCTTCTTCGGGATTTTCGGCGTTCCCAAGAAGGGACGCTTCGTCTCGATACTTTAGCGAGGCAAGATCGGTAATTCCCGGTCGAACTCTCAAAATATCCTCATAGTCGCGGTGAAACACCTGCACATATTTTGGCACTTCCGGCCGCGGGCCGACAAAGCTCATGTCGCCTTTCAGCACGTTGATCAGTTGCGGCAACTCGTCGATCTTGGTCTTGCGGAGCCATCTTCCCGCTCGCGTAATGCGCGGATCATCCCCGATAGTGATAAGCCGACCAGCCCCGAACGGCTCTTGCAGCATAGTACGAAATTTACAGATCAAAAAGGGACGGAACTCTTTTCCGATCCTCTGCTGGCGAAACAACACTGGACCGCGGGAGTCCAGCTTGATAAAAACAGCCACGGTGAGCAGGAAAGGAGAGAGCAGGACAAGGCCCAAAAAAGACACAGTGGCGTCAAATGTACGCTTCATCAGGAAATCTCGAAGTGGAGCGGAATAAATGAACCTCGTCTCAAGATGTCTGGCGATCCGTTAGCGCGCGCCGCATCCAGAAACTTCCCGGCCATGCTGTATCCGGGTCGTAAGAAGCAAATGCCGCTTTGAGCTTAAGCGAATGGTTCATATGCAGGAAACTGCCCGCCATCCGCTGATTTCAACGCCAGGCATCGACGAGGGCGATGACCAACCTCATCCGACAGTTCACGAGTGTCGGGAATCGGCTCATAGTAATGAGCCGGAGTAACGTGCCACCCACGGTCTTCGTATAAACTGAACAGTGCTGGGTCCGTAAAAAAGCCGCACCGGCAGATGCATTGCGAGCCAATCCCGGAGCCCCTTCCCCATAGGTATCCTCGTCGGGCTTCTGCGGATCGGGCGTTTAGCATCAGGGACAACAGGTATTTGGGTGTGTCCGCCAGTTCCACCATTTGCCGCTGAACTGTGCGAAGCCGGCCGGCCCGCGAGTTTTCAGAACTCCACAAGGCTCTCATAGTAAAAACCACGGACATTGCCGCACGGTTTGCAGCCGGCTCAGTGAAGTATTTCAACGATCTCTTGCCTGTCCTCAGCGTCGGTGGCTGCGAGTTATAGCCGTCACAGTCCCGATCACCTTTTCCACGTCGGACTCGGTCATTCTCGGATAGATCGGCAGCGAGACGATCTGCTCGAACGCCGCGCTAGCATTCGGAAATGTGCCGGTTGATAGCTGAACTTATCACGGTAATAAGGATGCAGATGCAGAGGAATAAAGTGCACTGAGGTGCCGATCTCGTTTTCCCTTAACAACTCGACGAACTGATTGCGAGTGACCTTGAGCCGGCCCAAATTCAACTGGATTATGAAAAGATGCCACGCATGCTGTATCTCGGTTCCGCATGAGGGAAGACTGAATTTCTTCTAGATCGGCAAAAGCTTTCTGATAGACCGCGGCGATCCGCCGCCTGGCTTCCCAGAACTCATCGCATTTCTTCAGTTGTTCGATGCCGATGGCTGCGGCAAGGTCGGTCAGGTTGTATTTGAATCCCGGACGAACAACTTCGTAGTACCACGATCCCTCTTTGGTATAGCGGTTCCAGGCATCATGGCTGATTCCATGCAGACTCATCATGCGCATCCGCTCGGCCCATTCACGGTTGTCTGTCGTGGCCATTCCTCCTTCGCCCGTCGTGATCGTCTTGGTTGCATAAAATGAAAAACAGGTGATATGGCCAATCGTGCCGACGGCAGCGCCGTGATAGCTGGCCGGCAGAGCGTGCGCCGCATCCTCGATTATTTTCAAATCGTGTTTTTTGGCAATTTGCAGGATGGCGTCCATGTCGCAGGGCCGACCTGCGATGTGGACCGGAATAATCGCTTTGGTCTTCGGTGTGATTGCTGCTTCAATTTGAGCAGGATCCAAATTTAGCGTATCTGGTTGGCAGTCTACGAGCACCGGTTTAGCTTTAAAATAGAGAACGACTTCGGCCGTCGCAGTAAAGGTCATCGTCGGAACAATGACCTCATCGCCCTCTGTGATTCCGATCGCATCTAACGCCAGATGAAGAGCTGCTGTTCCGGAATTCACCGCTACCGCATACTTAGCGCCCACATACCGAGCGAAATCTTCTTCAAAGGTTTTCACCTTGTGGCCTGTCGTAAGCCACCCGGATTTTAGTGTATCAACGACGGAGCGGATCTCGTCGTCGCCGATTGTCGGCTGATGGAAGGGAATGAAATCAGTGTTCATAAATCTGCCCTGTAGATCTAATTGGGAAGCAGGAGAGCCACTTTTTAACTCTAGAACAACGTGTAGATGAACGGCGCAACCGCAGAGCCCGAAGTGAAAACAATGAGGCTGCCGAGCAAAACGATGCAAGCGATAATAGGCAATAGCCAGAACTTCTTTCTCTCCTTCAAGAAACCCCAAAGCTCCAATAAAAATTCAACCATGACACACCTCCATAACCGAGCATTAGCGGCGCCCGGATTAATATTGCTTCGTGAGATGAGATGCCGGCCGGGGTTGCCGAATCACACGGTAGCTTGTCGCATCAGGTTGCAACCGCCGGCCCATAGGATCTTTTCCCAGCCATCGTCTGATCAGTCCAATAGGGGTCACGACAGCAAAAAAAATTAGCCCCAGGATGATCCGCGTATTGATCCAACCTAAGACATGACCCAACGCCATCCAGCCTTTATGCGGCCAAAACAAACTCTTCGGCGCGACCACGGCGGGCAAAACAAGAGAGATGGCGGCCACCGCTGCCCACCCCCGCACATCCCCGCCGCGGATGATGACGGGCCATGCGGCAATGAAAGCGAAGATGCCGCCGACGATTAAGCCAAACGAACGCAACTGTTTCGGTGGCGTCTCATTTTTCATAGATTTTTTGGCCGAGCAGTGAGCCGGACGTATGGGACGTGCTCGCGCGCTCCTAATTAACTAATCGAGCTCGAATTCCTGTCGCCAGTCGGTGTCGTTTTCCAAGGGCTTTTGTTGGTCTTTTTGCAAGACGCAATTCTCCAGAACCAGAACGTCAATCGCAGTGCGCATGAAACAGCGGTACGCGTCTTCGGGGGAGCATACGATCGGCTCGCTGCGTATGTTAAAAGACGTATTGACCAGCAGGCCGCAACCCGTTTTGGCTTCGAACGCCTTAATCAGCCTATAATAGCGCGGATTGGTCTCCTCGTGCACGGTTTGAATGCGCGCCGAATAGTCGACGTGAGTGGCAGCCGGAATATCCGATTTCGGCACGTTCAATAGATCGATACCCCACAGCAATTGCTCTTCTTCGCGTCGGCGTAATGCGGCGATGTTCGACCACCGGCGCAACGAGCAACATATAGGGACTGTCCGTATCGAGCGAGAAGTAATCGAAGACTCTTTCGCGCAACACGGAGGGGGCAAAGGGCCGAAACGATTCACGGAACTTTATCTTGAGATTCATCACCGACTGCATTTTAGGATCGCGCGCGTCGCCGAGAATACTACGACCGCCCAACGCGCGCGGACCGAACTCCATTCTACCTTGAAACCATCCGACTACTTTTCCATTCGCCAAGTCTTCCGCCACTCGATCGAAAAGGTCCTCGTCGCTCAGCTGTTCATAGGGAGCGCCTTTTGCCTGAAGAAATTGTTTGATTTGCCCGTTTGTATAGGAAGGCCCGAGAAAGCTGCCCTGCATTGCATCCCTGGAACCCGCCGCGCTACGAGGACTGCCTTCCAGCTTGTGCCAGACCGTGAGAGCCGCGCCAACGGCGCCACCGGCATCCCCTGCAGAGGGCTGTATCCACAGACCTTTAAATGGTCCTTCGCGGAGAATTCTGCCGTTGGCGACACAATTCAATGCAACGCCACCGGCCAGACATAAGTTCTCGGCGCCGGTTTCCCTATGGAGAGTTCGAATCAAGCGAAGAATAACCTCTTCAGTGACTTCCTGGATGGAACGCGCCAGATCCATGTCGCGCTGCGTCAACTTGCTTTCCGGCTTGCGGGCCGGACCATCGAACAGCTCATCGAATTTGCCGTTCGTCATCGTGAGCCCGGTGCAATAGTTGAAATAATCCATCTTGAGCCGAAACGTGCCGTCTTCTTTCAGATCGATCAGATGATCGTAAATCGCCTCCGACGTACTTAGGTTTTCCATAAGGCGCCAGGCCCATGACTTTGTATTCGCCCGAGTTCACGCGAAACCCGTATAATAAGTAAACGCCGAATAGAGCAGCCCGAGCGAATGCGGAAAGTGCAATTCCCAAAGCGGCGTTAGGGTGTTGTCTTCACCCGTCCAGGCGGAAGTCGTCGCCCACTCCCCCACGCCGTCCATGCATAGAATCGCCGCATTTTTAAACGGCGACGGGTAAAAGGCAGAGGCGGCATGGGACTCATGATGCTCGCCGAAAAGAACCGGAGGAAGATCGGATTTCTGCTTGACTCCGTCGAGCGATATCAATTCATCCTGCAATACGCTCTTCATCAGAATTTTCTCTTTGAGCCAGACCGGCATGGCAGCAAGAAACGACTTGATGCCCTTGGGCGAAAAAGCCACGTAGGTTTCTAACAGCCGCTCAAATTTGATCAGCGGTTTGTCATAAAAAGCGACATACTTCAGGTCCGACAGTGAAATCCCGCCCTCCTCAAGACAATAAAGGATTGCATGACTGGGGAACCCGGCGTCGAATTTCTTTCGCGTGAAGCGTTCTTCCTGCGCAGCCGCCACAATGTGGCCGTCGCGGATCAAACAAGCCGCACTATCGTGATAAAATGCTGATACCCCAAGAATATATGTTGGCATCGTTCTTCCCCTTTAATAAGAAAAACGCCTTCTGTTAATTCGGAGCTATACGGCGTTCATCACCCGGATAGTAAGCTGTTCGGAATATAATCAGGTCGGCAAGACATTGCCTTCGGGAGCAGCCTTTGAAATCAGTCAGCGCGACCGCTATACGTTTTTCCAAGCTCCAATGTACCCGGGGCAAACAACATTCGTCGCTGGGGATTCTCCCACGGCATCAGATCTAACAACGGTACGTGCATCGTCATTTAGAGTTACCTTTATTCCCTCTAACATGGGTCGCACTTTAAAGGAAAGAACAACCTCCGCCGTTGTGGGAACAGTCATTGACCTGAAACTCTAATCGGGTAATGATTTGGCAATAAGCTCTAGATGGTCAGCAATGGTTTGCACGCCCAGAACGTTCGTCGGATGCTGATAAATCTGCAAAACATTTGACTGCGGTTTCTGTTTGGGTAATCGTCGAAGGATTTCATCGGCAAGCAAAATAGCGTCTGACCAGTACTGCTCTTTGTATCTTTTCATTGTGGAGTCGTGAAGAGTATCAGTGTCTTTCAACCATTGCTGCCTTGCGGCCTTAACAGCGCCTTTGGTTAATTCCGGCCGATCCTTGCTCTGGTAATCCGATAACAATTCATTATCCCTTCGGTTGTAGGCATCGACGAGATCTCTTATCCTTTTTACGAGCTGCGACGACTTTTGCTTTAGCTCTTTATTGGGCGTCTGAGTATATACCCTCTTCTCGGGAATCGCGCCTATTATAACTGTCGTCGGAACCGCCAATAGGATCAGTAGCCAAACCACAAGCCCCACATTAAACCGCCTTTTATCGTCTCCTTTAGGCACACAAAACCTATATCTGCCAAACAATAGTTGAATTCTAGTGTGTCTCATCCACCCCAAGACCCGACTGTGAGAGTCCGGATTCTGGCGGCGCTTATAACGTTCTGTTGCCAAATTTAAGCAACGGTTGAAAATCGATGGGGTATTTTCACTGTAAAAGTTAATCTTTCCTTCCCTAAGGCTGTCACGCGGCCGCCGCCAGGAGAGCTTCTTACGTCCTTTTTCGGATCGCCCCAAGGTAGTGCGTGCAAAGTAGAGAAAACTTTTCCAGCAAGTGACAACCGATATAAGAGTACGGCGCGAGCGTGCGTGTTAAGGGCGGCAATAAGGTGATTCGCTCAAGATCGATCTGGCAATCGGGAAACAGATTATATATCTCCTTGCGTTTGACGCCCCGCACATCGGGGTTCCATGGATTGTTGGCGTGATAATCATACCAAACAATCATACCGTCGCTCCGAACAACGCGCAACATTTCAGACGCGATCTGCTTTTTCATCTGCGGATCAAGCACCGAAGTAAATACTGTTAATTGAAAAACCACATCAAAACTTTCGTTTCGGAAAGGAAGTTGGGCTGCACTCGCACAGTGGATACGCACGTCCGGGGCGCAAAGACGCCGAGCTTTGGCGAGCCTTTCTGGTAGCAAGTCGATCCCCGTCACATTTTCAGGTCGCGCACCCCATTTGACGAACTCACGCAACCAATGTCCTGCGCCACACCCTACCTCGAAAATTGTTTTAGATTCCAAGTCCGCGAGGCCGCGCCGCTCTAACAGACCGAGGATCTGGCGCTCGCAGCGTTGCGCAATGAAGAGACCACCGGGATTAAACGAGGAGTAACGGCCATCATCTTTTCGTCTGGCGTAGGCCGCGCGAATCCGGTTTTCCTCGGCCTTGGCCGCTTCAGAAGGCATCATTCCAATTTCCTCAAAAAAGAGAAATGCGGGTTTTGGTTAACCCTTGAACTCGGCCTTTTCGTCCTCTAGCAATACGCGTTAGCAATAGAATTCTCTAATTTGTTTAACGACGTACCGTTGTTGCTCCTCAGGTAACTCTGGATATATAGGTAGCGCCAGGGAGTCACGCGCGGCATTCTCCGCGTGTGGAAATTCTCCACTGTGGTAACCGAACTGCGTGAAGCAATCCTGCAAATGAAGCGGAACCGGATAATAAATCTCAGTTTCTACTCCTCTTTCCTTCAAGAACATTCGGAGCCGGTCTCGATCGGCCAATCGGACGACAAATTGGTTATAAATGTGGCCAGGGCAGTCATCAGGTGTCGAAATGTATTCTGCCAGGCCCATCTCGTCAAAAAATGTTCGATAGCGTCCGGCGTTCGTGCGGCGCATTTCAGTCCAGCCGGGTAGGTACTTCAACTTCACCCGCAGCACTGCGGCTTGGAGCGCATCCAAACGGAAATTACCGCCGATCAGACTATGATAATATTTGGGCCTGGCGCCGTGAACACGTAAAGTTCGCAGCGTTTCCGCCAGCTTCTCGTCATCGGTAATCACCATTCCAGCGTCACCGAACGCACCCAGATTTTTACTCGGAAAGAATGAGAAACAGCCAATATCGCCAATTGTTCCAGCTGATCTTCCTCTTTCATCGTGGGCACCGATCGCTTGTGCCGCATCCTCAATCACGTGGATCTTTTTTTCTTTGGCAATCTCCAAAATCGCGTCGTTGTCAGAGACTCTGCCAAACAAATGGACCGGCAATATTGCCTTTGTCCTTGAAGTAATTTTGCCTTTGACTGCGTTTGCATCGATATTAAAAGTGCTCGGATCGATATCGACAAAGACGGGGCGAGCTCCCAGTCTTACGATGACGCCGGCCGTCGCAAAGAACGAGTAAGCAGTGGTAATCACCTCATCTCCCGGTGCCGTCCCGATGGCCATGAGAGCCACCAGCAGGGCGTCCGTCCCGGACGATACACCTACCGCAAACCGCGCACCGCAAAAAGCTCCGATCTCCCGTTCTAGTGCATCGACTTCGGGTCCAAGTATGAAGTGCTGAGATTCGAGTACTCGGTCAATCGCGCCTCCAATTTCAGCCCGAATAAGCGAGTACTGAGCTTTCAGATCGAGCAATGGAACGTTTGTCATCAATGCTTACCTCATTCGCTATTTTTCGGTACGTCCGCTGACATTCTGGACACCTTCCGATATCGCTGTCAGCATCTAGAACAATGCGATTTCCACAGAGACACATCCAGCCAATGATTCTGCCAGGATTTCCCACAACGAGAGCAAAATCAGGAATATCTGTTGTCACCACCGCCCCGGCACCGACAAAGGCATATTGTCCGATGGTGACGCCACAGACAATCGTACAGTTAGCGCCGAGGGTAGCACCCTTTCGCACGAGCGTCGCACGAAGCTCATCCATCCGACGAATTTCGCTGCGCGGGTTAAAGACATTCGTGAACACCATGGACGGACCACAGAACACATTGTCCTCAAGAGTCACGCCTTCGTAGACAGAGACATTGTTCTGGATCTTCACTCCATTCCCTACTGTAACGTTCGGGCCTAGGACCACGTTCTGACCGATCCTGCAGTTTTTCCCGATACGTGAGTTCTTCATTAAATGCGATACATGCCAAATTGTGGTTCCTTCACCAATCTCAACATTCTCATCAACAAATGCCGACTCGTGAACGTTATAGGCCTTCCGCGTTCTCACCGAAGCCGGTTTACTCGCTGCCACATCAGCGCTCAACGCGTCTTGACACTGCTGCAACACCGTTAACACGCGCAGTCCTTCGACACCATCCGTCAAAGGTGTTTGACGTGTTTTCATGCTTTCAAGAAAATGTAGGCACTCCATTTTTAGCGGTTCTACCGCATCCACGGGAACCGGTTTCGCTTCAGCTCGGTTCGGCACCGGCTGATGATTCTTCCACTCAATGGCATGAGGATAAAGTACGAGTTTGTTCACTGGTTCCAGGTCGTCAAAAACCGCCATTTGCCGGTCGCCTACGACAATCAATTTTTGCTCTTTGTAAGGATGTAGCCACGACACGAAGATATGCGCCTTCACACCGCTGGGAAAGCGTAAAAGACTTAGTGTCACATCCGCTATTTGGTCGTGAAGATAATTGCCTCCCTGCGCCTTCACAGAATCAGGCATCTCACGCACCAAACCCAGGATCACTGAAATATCATGGGGCGCGAAAGACCAAAGAATATTTTCCTCACGGCGGATCTTACCCAGATTCAAACGGTTGGAATAGATGTACTCAACGCGACCCAGTTCGCCCTCTTCAATCATTGTTTTCAACTTGAGTATGGCGGGATGATACCAGAGAAGATGGCCAACCATTAGAATGCGATGCCGCTCAGAGGCCAAAGCAACGAGCTTCTGTCCTTCTTCCACCGACAAGCAAAGTGGTTTTTCCACGAATACGTCTTTATCCGCCAAGAGTGCTTGTCGTACAAGTTCGCCGTGAAGTACCGCTGGGGTGGCAATAACAACACCTCTGACATCTGGATCGTGAAAGACGTTTTCCGGTCTATCCGTAAAGCTCACATCCGCATAACTGCTCCTGAGGCGTTGACGCGTCTCGCCGTCGACTTCGCATACGGATGAAAGTACATTGAGGTCATAGAGATTTCGAATCAGATTTTTACCCCAGTAACCACCACCGATGCATGCCACGTTTTTAATACTCATGTGCTCATCCACCCTATTGAATTTGTCACTCTCCAAACACCAGGCCCTTCTTTATTATTAAGCAGTCGCAATCTCCGGACGGCACTGTTGTTTGAGAAGCCCCTCAAAATTTTCCGCAATCTTTTGTCGATCGAAATGTTCAACGACATAACGCCGGCCGTTCCGCCCAAAGACCGTCAATTGTTCCCGGTTTTGATAGAGCTGTAGGATGGCGCAAGCCATAGCTCCGGGATTTTCCGGCTGTATGGCGATACCAGCTTGAGCTCTTTCTACTAATTCCCGCGCCTCGCCTTCAATGCTAACGATAATAGGCACTTCAGCAGCCATCGCCTCGAACATTTTTGACGGCAAAGCGCCCCTAAAAAGGTCGAGCTTTCTCAAGGGAATAAGCGCAAGATCAAATGATGCAAGTATCATTGGCATTAGCGATGACTCTTGCGAGGGATAGAAACGGATGTTGGTCAGCTTCGAATCATCCGCCAATTGCATGAGTATTTCTTTTTCCGGTCCGTCCCCAAAAAAAGCAAAAAGCAGGTTTTCCTGTGCGGAAAGCATGCCGGCCGCCTGAACGACAGTTTCCAACCCTTGCGCCAGCCCGTGAAGGCCAGCATACCCAATCACAAACTTGTCTCCGAAACCGAACTCGTCCTTTATTCTGGATTTTTCGTTCGAATTCGATGCGCGACCAAACGCCCGCACGTCCACTCCGTTTGTAATCAGTTCTACTTGTTTATCGGTAAAACGGGATTGAATGCTATCTACGATTCCTTGCGTTTGACCGGTGATTAAAGTTGCATGCTTATATAAAAACTCTTCCAGCCATCTAGATAAATGAATGAGAGATTTGTTGCTGAGAATTCCCATAGCAACAGCCGAATCAGGCCAAAGGTCGGAGACATTGAATATCAGCTTGGCATTTTTGCACAGGCTAATTAGAAAACCGGAAATTCCAAGGAAAAGGGGGGCGACTCAACTATGACCACGTCCTGCGATCGTACTTTCCAAAGACCTAATACGAAAGACGAGAACACGAAGGAAAAGTAGTTTAGCAGTCGTCGAACAAAAGTTTTCTTCTGGGTCGCATAGATCCACGCGCGAACAACCCTTACTCCAGCACAGCGCTCTTCAAACTGGAAACGCCCCTGATATTCCTTAAAGATTTCGCCTCGAGGATAGTTCGGTAGCGCCGTCAAAACGGTGACATCGTGTCCCGCTCTCTCGAGGCGCTGCGCCAGATCGGACAATCTGTTTTGAGGGGCGCCTCTCTCCGGCGGGTAATATTGGGTTAGAATCAGAATACGCACGATTACGGCGATTGAATCGCCCCTCATTGATCGAGAAACCGAACACAATCTGTTAAAATTTCAATAATTTTCACCGAAGCATTCCCTTTGCCATAGGGCGACCCCGGAGAGCCCGATTGGTCCAGCATGTTCATCAGACCTTCGAAAATTGTAAGTGCCGATCGCGGCGGGACCAAGCGATTCCAACCTAGCTCCACCAACTCGACCCATTCGGTTTCGTCACGCAATGTCACACAGGGCACGTTGTAGAAAAACGCCTCTTTTTGGACGCCTCCTGAGTCTGTAACTATTAATCGGGAATTTTTTTCTAACGTAACCATATCCAAATATCCCACAGGCTGAATTATGGAGAGCTGCTCAGGGATTGTACTAGGAAGCAGTAATTGCCTCTTTAATGCATCACGCGTACGCGGATGAAGCGGAAGAACTACGGGAATCTCTTTTGCCGCCAACTGCAATCCTTCAAAAATGATTCGTAGGCGTTGATCAATCATTCGTATTTTCCGCTCGATGAATCGTGGCGAGGATATATTGCTTGCGGCGCAAACCCAATTCTTGAAGCACCTGGCTTTCTCTGTCTGCTTTGGAGCCATAATAAAGACAGGCATCGTACATTACGTCGCCGACTTGGAAGATTCTCTTCGCCGCGATTCCTTCATGCTTTAGGTTCCATACGGAGGCATTTGTTGGAGCGAAAAGGAGGTCTGAAGCATGGTCGGTCAATGTTCTGTTGATCTCCTCTGGCATTCGTCGGTTAAATGAACGCAGCCCCGCTTCCACATGGGCGAGGGGAATGTGAAGTTTGACTGCCGCTAATGCTGCCGCGAGAGTCGAGTTAGTGTCGCCAAACACCAGTACCAAATCCGGCTCGATTTCCAGCAGCACGCGCTCGATTGCCTCCAACATTTGACCAGTTTGCGCGCCCTGAGTACGGGATTGTATCCCAAGATAATAATCTGGCTTAGGAATTTCTAAATCACGAAAGAATACCTCGGACATATTATCATCGTAATGTTGACCGGTATGGACCAGCACCTGTTGCACGGAGGATGAAGATTCCAATACCCGAGTAACTGCCGCGGCTTTAATAAACTGCGGGCGAGCGCCAATTATTGTTGCAATCTTCAATCAGGGTTTCCCGCATCGACAACTGTGTTTGAAAGGCAAAACACAGTCGGTGCCAAATATGCGTATGCGCGCACAAATCGGAGGACAATTTCGTTCGTTCTGAAAAAGAGCAAAATTTTCACGACTTCTTAGAAATAACTGGGAATTTTCATTTTAATTATCTATACAACGACTTGCGCAGTCTTATTAAAATAATAATTTTGTTGTCCCGGCATTGGCACACGAATTGCGCCCGTCAAGAAGTTAATCCAGAATGATTTTCAGCTGCCTCCGCTTAAGCTGGACGATTCTTCAACAATGAGGATAGTTATAAACAAATGGATTGCTATTGCATTAACGCATCTAATCAAGCACAACCGTTATTCTTCAAATGAAATATCGCTCAGCAGCATCCATATTATATCAGGCAATTTTCGCAAGTGTCTTTCACACTGTCGCTTTTTGCCCCAATCTACGTTGCTATGGGATTGCGTAGAAGATTAGGAGAAATTCGATGAAAAAATTATTCCTAGCCACTCTGTTTTTTCTTGCCACTTCTCAGGTGGAGGCGGCGACTTGGTGGCTTCGTCCGAGCGGAGGTACGACTGGGACCTGCGCGCAGGCGCGAGGTGCCGGCGATCCTGGATTTTATCTTCGTTCCTTTGCTGCGCTCAATGCCTGCTCCGGCCCGGCGTTTGTCGGCGGCGACACGGTTAAGTTGAAAGGTGGCACCTATACCGAGTTCAGCGGGCCAACCGCTGGTTTTACTATTCCTTCTGGCACTATCGGTGCTCCTACAATCTTGGAAGCCGCAGGCGTGGAAGCGGTCACGTTTAACACCACGGGGGGATTCAGCACCACCTTTGATATCAACAATCAAAGTTACATCACCTTACAGGGCGACATTAACGCCAAGAATTTCAAGATCGACCTGAGCGGCATGGCGGCATGTGATCAAGGTGTTTTGATTCGTGGGACGAGTCATCACATCACCCTACGAGGAATGGACATCGCCAATTGCCTGACTGGTAATGGTGTGAGCCTGTTTGGGGCCTCGAATAATACTGTTTTGCAATATTCCCGGTTACACGGTCACGGAGGCGTGCAGGCGGGAACGGAACAAAGCCATGCCATATACATTTCAACGTCGAATAATACCGTTGAGTTCACAGAAATTGATAACAACACCGGTTACGGTCTGCACAACTATGATTCAACAGGAAAATCCACTGGAAATGTTTTTCGCAACTTAAATATTCATCATAATGCTACTACCGTAGCGGCGGGAGCGATTTTATCGGGTGGCAGCAAACTTTACAATTCAGAAATCTCGAATAATACAGGAGCGCGCGGGATTCAGGTTTGGGGCGCTAGCGCTGGAGTTACCATTTCCAATGTTACACTCCGTAACAATGCAGGTACCGAGATTCAGATACAGGGCGGTGCAACTGGTACAACAATCGAAGATACTGTTATCGCAAACACAATTGGCTCGGCCATTATTACTGACGCGGGGACCGGTTCCACATCTTCTCGGGTTCTCTGCCCGCGTGCTGGAACCTTGTGTACCCAAACAGGCACGCCCTTATTCGAGCCAATCGCTATTGCAGTGCCAACTGTCAGCGTGACTCCCGCCAGTATTGACGTAGGTGGCACAACCACAATGACATGGACCGGCATTTCTACAGCGACTCCGACGGACTGGATTGGCTTGTACATACCTGGTATGATTGACACAAATTATGTTGATTGGATCTACATCAGTTGCTCTAAAAATTCAGCCGCTGCCCAGTCTTCCGGATCATGCGCTTATACTGTTTCTGGGACTATCGCGGCTGGAGATTACGAAGTACGCCTCTTTACTAACGACGGTTTTTCTCGACTGGCTACAGGCAATCTACTCAAGGTAAATGGCGCAATTCTCGCACCTCCCTCTAATGTCAGTGTGAAAATAACGATGTAGATGAATTACGATACCTCAGGCTTTTTGTGTTGGTCAGATACCTGGCGATGGCAATCATAAGCTGAGGCGAGGCCTATTCAACATTCCAACATGGGATCTAAAAACGGTTATAATTGGTCGACTGCGCTGACTTAGAGGAAAAACAATGAAAACAGGAATTCAATTACAACTGCTGCTACCAGTCATACTTCTTTTGACTCCAGGGATCTCTCGCGCTACTACATACTACGTTGGCAAGGCGGGAAGTCCCAGCAACAGCTGTGCTCAGGCACAATCGCCGTCCACCCCAAAATTGACGATTACACAGAGGGGAGGAGGGACAAGCTGTTTATCCGCGGGCGATACATTGATCATTCAAGCTGGGACGTACACAGAGTTTCTAGAGTATAATGACATCCCGCCGGGCACACCCTCGAATTCTACGATCGTTAAGGCAGCTCCTGGTAATACCGTCATTCTCAAACCCACTACTGCCGGTCCATCTAATGATGTCGTGCGTTTTACTCATTCGGATAATTTTGTGAGCAGCTTCATAACACTTGACGGTTTGATCATAGATGGCGGAAATCTGCCGCATGTGAATGACGGAGTCAGAATTGCTGGACTCGCAAACAACATTCGAGTCATTAACGGCGAGGTCAAAAATGTCAAGACCGGCAACTGCTTTCTTATTCAAGATAGCGCTCACGACATCGTCATCAGCAACATGAAAATACACGACTGTGGATCAGATTCTCAGAGTCACGGCGTGTATATAGCAAGCCATAACGTCATACTTGAACTTTCGGAAATCTACAACAACTCGGGATACGGGATACATCTGTGGACCTCAACTTCCTCCGCTAACAATAATATCGTGCGGTACAACAAAGTATATAATAACGGCTACTTCGGTATCTTGATAGGCTCTGGTGACAATAATGAAGCATATAATAATATCGTTTACGGAAACGGAACACCCTTTACGGTAGGTGGACTACGAGTTGGAATGAATAGCACTTCCAACAACCAAGTCCGTGACAATATCATCTACTCCAACGCCGGTCCTTGCATCCTCATTGAGGGCGGCACATTTGCCGCTATCGTGCAAAAAAACATCTGCTGGTCAAATAACAACAATGCGATTTTGGATTTTGGCTCTGCATCCCTAATAAACAATAACAGCCTTGATTATTCTTTGAACTTTTTGGAACCATAGCCGATTGTCATTCACTCCGCACTTTAATTACCATCGAAACCACCGCATTCTACCACCAACGATTCGGCCCTACATTGAAAAGATAATCGAGTACGCTTAGGCCCGGAATAAACCCATCAAAACGCTGGGGATAAGTGAACGGACTAAAGTTGTGGTAGTCGATTTTCACACCGGCTTCTAAAAAAAGCGTCTCATCCAAATATTTCCGACCAGTAGGGCCTGAAAGATAAACTGTTCCACCAACGCATCGCACCAGTTCCAACAACAACGCCGAACTCGAAGAAGATTTACCAAACTCTGACGCTTGAACTATCCGAGTTTCAATACCAAGACTTGTAATTAACCACTTAATGCCGAGGATATTGAATTCCGCCAATTTGTTCGTCGGTGCCTTGTACAATAATGACAGAGCATCCAAGACATCAGCATAATAGGGTGCCTTGCCATACAGCGAGTCGAAAGTTTGCATATGAATGCGCCGCCACCCGCGAGTGGCATCCGTCTCCACGTCACACGTCATCTGCTTCCAACGCCCCTTCGTGATCACGGGAAGGGTGAACCAATTAGAACCGGTTGGATATTTGAGCTGCACCCGATTCTGATACCCTCGCTTGATGAACTGAACGTCATCCAAAAGTATAAAGACATCACAATGCACCATTTTGTCGAAAAACCCGAGCCAAGGGAAAAAATTCGGTTGATGAATTCCAACTATCATACTCGTATCCTAACAACCTCAAAAGCTTCCGCGTATTCTGCCTTCACTTGCGTTCCTCTAACTCGAGCCAGCGCTTCTACGAACTCCCAAGAGAAATAGGTGCGGTTGAGTTCTGTGAGTTGAGAGTGATACGCCTTCAGAATGCGCCACTTTGCTTCTATATGGCGTCGCTCTAAGGTTACAAAAGCCTGGGCCGAAAAGGTAATATGATTCCAGGGTAACTCATAACCCCAGACGGTTAGATCCTTAAACGCGCGCAGACCTTCGGCATGCACAACTTGATGATCTTGGTGAAGATCCCTTCCTGAAGGGAGCAGAACCATATCAGGATTGAGCTGATGACGGAGTTTGATCAATTCTTCGAGTACTTCCTGCCTATAATATGACAAGCGCCGAACGGGATAACCGTAGACAAATACATGCTCCCGTGAAAGACCTGCCAACTGAGTTGCAGCGAAAAATTCATCCCTGAGTGTCGTCGGGAGAGAGCCCGGCGGAAGCGATTCCTCCGCAGTAGAAAATGCAGCTATGTAGACTTCCCTGTCATTCTCTAACATGCGAACAATACTAGCACCACATCCAAGTTCCGCATCATCCGTGTGAGGCGCAAGCACCAAAATTCTCTTCATTAGGGTCATTGAGTCACTCTGTCGTAAAACCTTAGAAGCTTGGTTGCTTCGTTATTCCAGTTATAGCGGGCATGCACTGCTTGCTGGCCTCGTTTGCCCATGGCTTCAGCTTCCTTAGGATGCGTGAGTAGCCAGTGAATGGCATCAGCCACCGCCGGTGGATTTAACGGATCAACCAGAACTCCACAATCTACTTCCGCAATGATTTTTCGCCAAAGTGGAAAATTTGAAGCTACAACAGGGAGTCCCGCTGCCATGTACTCAAAAAGCTTGGTCGAATAGCTATCTAGATAATTGACGATAGGGTGATCTATAACTATGCCGACCTTTGCGCTGAACAACAATCGCATTACTGCCTCGCGCTGCTGCTGCCCGAGAAATCTTACCCTTTTCCACCCAGGCTGGCATCTCATTTTGAACTCCAATTCCGGCGGATCAAAAGTTCCAGCTAACACCAACCTTGGCGCGAGAGTTTCCGACAATATCGAGATCGCAGCAATTATTTCCTCTATTCCCTGCATAATGGTTAGACCACCTGCATACGCGATTATCGGAGCCCTTTGGAAATAAGGAAGTGATTCTTCTGATAGAGATTGACAAAAAATAGGAAAATTTTGCACTGTTACGGTTTTCGCTGCCGAAAACCTCTTAGCGATCGTCGGAGTAGCCGCCACAACCCCATCAAAGCATCGCGTGCTTAATATCTCAACGAGTTCTGCAAGTTTTGCAACCGTTTTGCGTAGCCGCGAAGGGATCCAATCCTTGCTCAGAATCTGACGCGGAAGGTCTTCATGAACATCATAAATTAATAACTTGCCGTGAAGTTTAAGCAATAAACTAATCGGGATAAGTTCAGAGTCATGAAAATGGTAAACCAATGCATCTTCAGTAAGGGCCATCTTGTACACTTGCCAGGGAGTTGTCGTCATCCGTCGCCATCGGTTTGGCGGTTTCGGTAGAAATTTTATTCGAACGCCGCAAGACAATTCGTCCTGTTCATGAGGAGCTATCAGCACAGTTTCAAGCCCCGATTGCGCCAGTGTTCTACATTCTTTATGAAAGATGCGGGTATCGAATGGAGAATGAACGGAAGTCAGATGTACGATTTTGGCGTTCCTTGCCATACTCAACTCAGCCTATTTAAGAGGAATTCAGCTAGGTAAAGGCTGAGAACTTTTCCCGTAAGCAAAGAAGGCTGACGCCAAATGCATCTAAAACTTTCCATTAGCAGACAGCGTCTTTCGCTTTAGGACAACGGTGTAAGATGGGAAAACACCATTGATGATGCGGAGTACGAATCCAAGTGGTTTATTGATTTTGAGCGAGGACCTGAAAAAGTAGATCGCCCAACATTCGTATTCGGGAAAGATTTGTAACAAATCGACAGGGGAGTATAAACGAATGTCGAATTCTTGGGCCCTTTTTGTTCGGTTCCGCCGATTGTTCGATATCTCTCGGATAATGATGAGTTCTGGTTTAAGCCGCGCCAACAATCCAGGATTCTCAAGGTTCCGCAGCGTCTCGATCACGGCAATAGCTCCGGGCCATGTCCCGCCAAGCGAGTCTATAAACCCTTGGTCGTTTGCCGATCCATATAAGAATTTTCCTTTCGAATAAGGGAGCCGCTTTGTGAAACTCTACAAGTTCGTCGATATGCAATTCGACGCCAGATGCATCAATGTTATGCTGATTCATTAACTCTACCATCAGACCATAAGAGCAACCTACATCTAGACACCGAGTCACCTTTGAATCTTGCACGATCTTAAGAACACTGTCGTAAAACTCTCTACGGTTAGTTCTATATTGGTTCTGAAACCAATCGTTTTCTGAATAGAGATCCCGATATCTCTGTTCAACCGAGATACGAGTACCGTCCGGTCCTTCTGAAGATTCTACATCTTCCATTTACGAAACCCAGTTAGCGCTAAATTGCGAGCGATAATTATCTCCATTACATCCAAAACTCCGCGCGACAACACGATGAAACAGAAAATTGACCACAGTTCCGTTTCACATCCCTTTTAGAGGCGGTCAATTGCTTAACAGCGAGGGAGTGGCTTCAATATAATTGGTTTGACGTAATACAAAATAGCGTCCATCAAGTACACGATTCGCCAAACACTTTGGTAGTTGTCCTTCTCCTGAGCCTAAACCAACGAGTGGAAAACAGTACCTTCTCGTTAGGTGGTTGCCCAAAACCTAATTTCTTAGTTTTCCGCACTGAACATCTAATTTGCCTCGGAAGCATTGCGAAACATTCCTTGGCCGAGTTTTGTGGATCGATTGACTAAAGTGTTTTCGTCTTTCGACTACTTGACCGAGCCTGCTAATTACCTCGGCCATATTCTTACGAACCATGAAACGAGCTTCAACTTGTTGCTTACCTTTTTGTCCAATTAAGAACCGCTCAGTAGGGGACTTGGTCAAACGAAGAATTGCCTCGGAAAACAACGCGGCGCTGAGAGGTGGCACGGTCACAAGGCCTCCTGTTCCGGCTTCAATCTCTAATATGGGTGGAATTGCGAATGCAATAGCTGCAAGACCTACGACCATTGCTTCTAGAAGACTGTTAGGCATTCCTTCACTATGACTCGGAAACGCAAAAATATCAGCCGCCCGAAGATAGTCCCAAACGTGATTCGGGTCACAAGCAGGAACAATGAGTATACGTTCTTTTAACTCCGGACTCTTTTTTAATAACTTCTGTACTGCCTTCGTATCATCAAAAGCCGTATTGGAACCTACCATAGCGCATATTACTCTGCGATCCTGTATTGCAGCTAATCTCACAGCTTCTAAAAGTTCGAATACGCCCTTTTTCTGCAAAATCCTACCAACGTAGAGGACGAGCACTTGATCGGCTTCGATTTTCAAGTCTGCTCGCACTCGTTTTCGCGCATCTTTCGCGGTTACCACGGGAGGGTCGCCTATTCCTCGCGGTAGAACGATATGTCGATCGCCGTTCATTTCAGGAACGGAAACGCCCAACATATTGGCGGCTATCTCTAAGAGTTCCTCGCTTTGATAAAAAATCATATCTAAATGTTGAACTGCTCGAAGGAGTACTCTACCATGCGATGAAGACCACGTAACACGCATATCATTACCTGTGGCCCAACCACTCGCAGGAATTCCGAGTTCGCGACTGAGCCTCCATGCCAATCCACCCGCGCCCACAAGATCAAACGAAATAATCGCGTCAAAGCGTGCACGCCGATGCATTCTGTTGGCGATACGCTTAACAAAAAGAAATGTCCCCGGATCCGTCCAGAAGGAACCTGCTAATTTAGGAATTTGTAGGTAAGCTGGACGGTAAACTGGTAAACCGCTTCTAATTTCATACGAAGGTATCTGACTATACCCTTTCCACCGAGGTAACAGCGATGAAACTACCGGAGGGGCGTAAGGTCGAGGGATTAGTACCTGCACAGTTTCACATAGTTTGCTCAGAGCAACAGCAGATCTCTCATTGAAGGCGCCGGCGAACGAATCACCCTCATAAGGGTACGAAGGGGCCAATACGAGGATCTTCATGCTCTTTCAGACGTACGTATCAACAATATACCAGAACGGTTTCCCAATCTCTTACTTCTAACGGATTGGCTAGCAGATGCTAGCGCCAAGACGAGCCAAAAAGGTTTTTGAGCCAAACCAGTATTGGCCATATTGGTCGCCAGAGTAGTTATCAGAAGCGCTAAGTAAAGAGGGCCTGACTTCCCCTTCGAAGCTCTCCATGCTGCACGAAGACAGAGGTAGAGGCCTACGAAGAAAGGGATTGAACCCGCCAATCCAACTTCTAAGAGTAAATGGAGGACAAGATTATGAGCATCTCTTTCAAATTCGCCAACTCTGGAGCCAAGCTCACGCCACATTTCAAGTGGCTTCCAGCCAAAAAGAGGTCTTTCCGTAATCATTTCGAAAGCTGCAAGATAGATTGTATCCCTGCCCGCTACATCTCCCTCCTGATAGGTCTGTTGCCAGCGCTCCGAAGTCAGCGGGTCGGTGGCAGCAATGTAAAGCAAAGCAACTACTCCGAAAAATCCCAGGAGAACAGTCCAAATTTTTCGCTTAGGCCTCCACCACAAGAATAGATACACGGAACAGCCCGTAACGAAAGCAGCAATTGCTCCACGAGAGCCGGTCTTTACAAGAAGCACAATTAGAGGAATGAGCATAAAAAGAAAAATAAGATTCTTAGAGCGAGAGAATATACCGCCGCGGAAGAGCCCGATAAGCCCCACCGCCGCTATCGCCATCAGTGCCCCTGTCGCATTAGGGTTGCTTTCTTCCATTGCCGTTGCTCTACCGGCCCCAAACGTACCAGAAAATCCAGGGACGGCAAATAAGGTACCACTGGCTAATATAGCGGACGCAACTATATATGTGACTAACACCGTTTGACGAGTGTTATCATCCTCTACGAGAGTCAAAATCATCCAGAACAAAACAATTAGTTGCAACAACGTAATGAAGCGTGAAAACAAGGGTCCTAGATCTTCGTCTGGTAAGAGAAGACCATTAAGCGCAAAGACCATGAGGTATCCTAGAAACCACCACATGGAAGGCGGAATGCTAGGCAAAGGCCTCAGCTTGCGAGATGGATTGTAGTAGAAAAAAAATATTACGGCAAAACAAAAACCAATAATTTTTGTTAAAGATAGCGAACCGGACACAAAAGTCGTCGCACCGGCTTCAAAAGGAATCGTAAAGACAAACAGTATAAGGGATCTCCGTACACCAGTGGGAATCCCCTTCCATCGCAGGGCGATATATTTTCCATCTCCATAGTCGCGCTTCGCATTAAGCAGTAACGGACTAAATTTCACCGATTTTTGCGTTGAGACACTCATGGAGTTTACTTGGGCAACAACCTGCAACTAGGAAATACCTAATCCTATTTGATATTCTTCCGCAATATTATTTTAGAGCGCTCTCTCGATCGGATCGCGGGAAAAGAGAGCACCCGCAAAGGTATTAGCGCGTCTTTCGCTTTAGGACAACGGTGTAAGAAGGGAAAACATCATTGATGATGCGGAGTACGAATCCAAGTGGTTTATTGATTTTGAGCGAGGACCTGAAAAAGTAGATCGCCCAACATTCGTATTCGGGAAAGATTTGTAACAAATCGACAGGGGAGTATAAACGAATGTCGAATTCTTGGGCCCTTTTTGTTCGGTTCCGCCGATTGTTCGATATCTCTCGGATAATGATGAGTTCTGGTTTAAGCCGCGCCAACAATCCAGGATTCTCAAGATATCGCAGCGTCTCGATCACGGCAATAGCTCCGGGCCATATCCCGCCAAGCGAGTCTATAAACCCTTGGTCGTTTGCCGATCCATATAAGAATTTTCCTTTCGAATAAGGGAGCCCTTTGTGAAACTCTACAAGTTCGTCAATATGCAATTCGACGCCAGATGCATCAATGTTATGCTGATTCATTAACTCTACCATCAGACCATAAGAGCAACCTACATCTAGACACCGAGTCACCTTTGAATCTTGCACGATCTTAAGAACACTGTCGTAAAACTCTCTACGGTTAGTTCTATATTGGTTCTGAAACCAATCGTTTTCTGAATAGAGATCCCGGTATCTCTGTTCAACAAACATATGACTCATTCGCGAGTTAAACATAATATCTAAAAGTTACCCTCAAAACTTTCAGCTAAGGGCACCAATTGATCCGGTTCTAATTACAATGCAGCTTGACACAAGTCAGGATGTTGGCTGGTTCTACGTTCGGTATTTCAGCGCGTTCAGTTGCAGTATTGTCATCGCCCTGTTGCTATTTATTTGGAGAAACTCAAGGATGCGCTGATAGATCTTATTAAACCTACATTGCTCATATTTCTGCCACCTGTCCGCGCAGCTAGAGAATGCTGGACGATTTATAAGACTACCAAAATATTGAAGTTGCCGAATATGGACTTTATGATAATAGACGGGTGCCAAATGCCATCGAACACCCAGAGAATAACGAGACCAATAGCCCGTATCGAAAGCAGGAAGCCTACTTTCAATACCTGCGATAGTTGCATCCATTACCGCTTGAAGATGCGGATCGGGAAAAAGGGAAAGATATTCGAATAACCCATACAGACCGTAAAGACATCCGTTTAGGATATGTAAAGCGGGTTCGCACGCGATTTCTTCAATAAAACAGGTCCCATCAGCAAATCTGGTAATGACACCCCCTTCTGCTACTGTGTAGAGAAAGGACCGCGACACTTTTGTCGCCACCTCTGCAGTCGCTTTAGATCCAGTTTTTTTGAACGATCGCGCAAGGACAGAGAGCGCTTGGCCTTGCGCCATCCCGGAGATCCATGGAGCCGGCACAGGCGGCGTCCGTAATGGATAGGTATACGGCCAAACGAGAAACCGTTGATTACGTTCCTCTACCGCATTGTTCTCCAACCACCGTGCACATCGCATGAAGACATTTTCAGAATCTAAATTCCCACTGAGACTCAGGTCGAAGTGAGCTAATGCATACTGAATGATAACAATTGGATGATACACAGGTTGAGGCATAATTCGAATGCGCCCGAGGTCAAACAATGGGATACCGGCATCGTCGAAAGGTCCGAAACGATGTGGAATTTTGCGAGGCGCGTAATCCACCATGTATTTACCGAGCACTTCAGGCATCAGCTCTTTTCCTCCTACAGAATTTCAGCGAACGATTAGAGGAATTCTCCAAGATTTGGTCATTCCATCCTTAAGTAAATATAGATTATCGGTTATCGAAATTGTTATGCTATGTCGTCTTACCGCTGCAGTGGGTAAGCCGATCATATCGTAGCCACGACTCTAACACATAGATATACCATAACTGCTCCGGGGCCCATCCATTGCGCGTGGCAAGCTCAAGATATGCCAGCACAGAATCGGAACGAATCCAGCCTTCTTTGCCCAGGATCGATTCTTGCAATACCATTTTCACCTGTGGACACCAACGACCAACCATCCAACGCTGTACTGGAACACCAAAACCTGTTTTTCGCCGGTTGGCTATGTCCCTACCGATTCTTCGTTTTACTATCTCGCGCAGAATTGCTTTCAGACGGCCGCCCCGTAGCCGCATCTCGAATGGCAGCGAAGAAGCAAACTCCCAAATAAATTGGTCGAGGAAGGGAGAGCGAGCTTCTACGCCATAGCGCATAGTGGCTCCGTCAACTTTGGTCAGATACTGGCCGACAAATTGAGCCTTTTGCATGTATTCCAGATAATCGGCGAGAACTCGATATCCACCATCGATGGAGCAGGACACTTTAGTACGAACATGTGATGAACTTACAAGTCGCTCGCCAAGTAACCCTCCGGACTTATAAATCGCCCAGGAAGCCGGATTACCGATAGTTGGGCCCAAACCGATTGTGATACGGTCGAACAAGGACGCGACGCGACGTAGCGAGCCGGTCCTAGGGAACGCTGAACGATATGTTAGCCATAATTTTTTTGCGAACGACGGCAACATGCGAGCAAGCCGACCCGCAACCCACAAATAACGATGTGGTGGGTAGCCGAGGAAAACGTCATCTCCGCCATCACCTGTAAGTAATACCTTCGCTGAACTAGCCACCGCGCGCGACACAGTTAACATGCCGAGAGCGGAAGCGCACGCAAACGGCTCCCCGTACGCTGATACGAGCTCCTCAATCTGCGGTTTATCCCGATCAGACATTTGTAAAACGCAATGCTCGATTCCGAGTCTTCGCGCTGTTTCGCCGGCAGCAACTGATTCGTCCCAGGGATCACCAGGTATACTAACTGTGTAGGCTTTGACATTCCCCCCGAGTCGCATAATCGCCCAACAGATCAAAGCGGAATCGATTCCGCCGCTCAATAAAGCACCAACGGGCACATCGGCATGCAGCCGCACTCTTACCGAATCGAGCAGAAGACGCTCTGTTTCGTCAACAACCTCTTTGAACGGATACGTCTGTGGCGACTTGACACGCGGAGGTTTCCAGTATTCACGAACTTTGACTGCTCCATTGGTCCATTCGATTATCGACCCGGCACCCACTTTAACCGCACCGCGATAAATCGAGAGATCATCGGTAAGATAACCAAGGCTCAGAAACTCCTTCACGGCGTTTTCATCAATCTCGTTGACATATCCAGCAGTTCGCAGGGCGCGAATGGTGGAAGCAAACGCAATGGATCCATGCCACAGGCAAAAAATGAGAGGCTTAACCCCTAATCGATCACGAACGAGGAATAATTTCTTACGACAGTCATCCCATAGGCCAAAGGCAAACATGCCCCTCAACTTGGATACGAGAACGTTGAGGCCCCAGGCATGATAGCCGTGCACCAACACTTCCGTATCAGTCTGACTGGCAAACGAATAACCACGTGCCTTCAATTCGCTTCGCAGCTCACGATGATTATAAATCGCACCATTAAACACAACGCCGATGGAGCGATCCGCCGATAGCATAGGCTGCCGCCCAGCGTCACTCAAATCAAAGATTGCCAGTCTTCGATGCCCCAAGTACCGCATCATTCCAGCTTTCGATTCCCTGCCCATCCGGCCCTCTGGCAGCAAGTGCACAGGTCATCCTTTCTACGGTACTCTCTGTGACCCCTGGCTCAATGTTTCCGATTATCCCTGCTATACCGCACATTGATCAAGTACCTTGTTAAAATAGGCTTAACTTCATCCGCTTAGGTGGGGATACGAGGAGAACACCACCCAATAGACTTTCATCAGCTAAACCACTGTTCCTTCAGCATTTTCAAATTTTCAAAACTCTTAGCTCCCAATAAAGATAGGCATAAATTGAAATAATGCCGAGGCTCAAAGGGATATATTTTTATAGCCTGAATAAATGATTCTCTACCCTTCCTAACATTTCCGTTATAACAATGAAGCACCCCGAGACTTAAGTAGTAGCGACTGTGACTTTTGCGATCTAACGCGAACAGTGACGCATATTTTTCTAGTTGCGCTTCGATGCCTCTAATTTTTAAGCCGTAATTAGCTGACAGAGACGGTTTATTATCAGGAAGCGGAAAATTTGACCAAACTTTCTTCGAGATACTCAAATTGAAATTCTTTTGAGATCCGCAGCCACATATCGAAATCTTCTCCAAACTCGATATTTACATCGAACAAACCAACCTTGTTGAAACATTCTCTTTTTAAAAAAAAAGTCGATGTGGGTGCAATCCATTTCTGGATAGCAAGTTGATGAAAGATCTTTCCTTTTAGCGTCGGCGCCAGCTGGTATAGAATGCTCCGACTGGTTGATTCAATAGCTAAGGATCCAGTATAAATAACTCCAACTGTAGGGCTGCTTTCTAGAACGTTAAACTGCTTCTCCAGCTTCTGTGGAAACCACTCGTCATCATCGTCCAGAAAGGCAATGTATCTGCCCTCGGAGTTTAGTATCCCCGTATTTCTCGAAGTTGCGACTCCCTTGCGGGTTGCATTGCATAGGTATCTTACTCTCCGATCCTGAATATTTTCGATTACCTGTCGAGTATTATCTTCCGAAGCGTCGTTCACCACGACGATCTCAAAATCTTGCAACGTTTGATTCAAAACACTTGCGATAGCGATGCGAAGAAATTTGGCGCGGTTATAGGTCGGAATGATTACGCTAACGTCAGTCATATCATTGAGCTGTGTAGTTCTTTGGAGCCAATCTACTTCTTCGCCGATGCAGCTCGGGGAGGTCGGTACCATCGTAATGTCGACCTCTTGGAGACAGGTCATTCATGTAGTCGTCTCGAAATGAGGCAGCTGGAACTTAATGTACCGTCTCGTGCGATTGGGAGTGATTAGCGCCCTACAAAATGATGAAAATCGGTATAACCGACGATGACAACTGCGTTACGGATGATCACCAGTTGAATCGTAGATTAGAGTCCTTTAGTTGAGCCACACTTACACTGGGGATGAGGTCGCGCATTCAGTTCGGAGCGAATAAGACTCTTGTGACGCTTTGCTCTAGATTTTGCCAGTCCTAGCCGATGAACAAAGAATTGTACACTCCGATCGTTTTTATCGAAATCGTTTTCCAAGCGTAGTCAGTGTCTGCTAATTTCTTGGCGGAGTTACCCATTTGCTCGAGGAGAACGGGATGCTGAAGGATGTTTATGATGGCTTCTGACAGAGCCTCTGCATCTCTTGGAGGCACGACAAAGCCACTCCTCCCATCCTCTACTACTTCACTCAAGCCACCCGTATCCGTCACCACGACAGGTTTGCCCGCAGCGATGGCTGAAAGAAGAACGCCGCTTTGCGACGCCCTAATATGAGGAAGAACAACTACATCGGCCGCGGAAAAGACATAACCGACTCTGTCGAATGAGATATATTCCGTCACGCACTTCACGCTGTCCTTGTCGGAAAATTGAGATAACAATTCGCTGTATCGGCGGTAGATTTTCGGGTCTTCGTCGGCTATTCTCCCGACCACGAATAGCATCGAATCATGAACGCGTTCTTTTATTTCAGAGAATGCCTGTAGCAAATATTCGATCCCTTTATAGGGTTTAATTAAGCCAAAAAAAAGAATGACCTTCTTTCCCAACGGTATAGAAAAATACTCCCGGGCATGCTGTTTCGAAATGTTCGGATGAAAAAAGAGCGCATTACTGCCGTGCGGAATAACACTGAGCTTACCGGGCTCTATCCCAAACATTTCGATCATCTCTTGCTTGAGTTTATCAGCGTGCACAATCAGCCGGTCTGCCAACGCATAGACCTTTCGGAATACCTTTCGATTTTCGGGTGTGTCCATATCGTGAGGCAGTAAATCATGCACCGTATAGACCACTTTCAAGCCAAATCGTTTGACCAGCGTCATAAAATAAAGCCCAGCCTCAACATCACCTAACCATTGAAAATGAACGAGATCAGGACGACTCCACAATAGCGGGATAAGGGCTTGAATTAAAATAAGACGCAGCCTCAAATATACGAGATATTGAAGAACCCAACGGCACCATTTCTGTTCTCCGGTTATACTGGGCTGAGACGGCGTCGGAGCTAAAGTCGAACTTCGCACCTGCTGCTGCAGAATGATCTTATTAAACATTCGCTTAACGAGACTACGCTTAAATACGATTCTGAGCTTGAAATTTGTCGTTAACTCTTTTAGCTCATAGTTTTCCGGTACCATCATTGTGACGTCGCATCCCGCTTCAACAAGGCTCTTGGCAAGCTGAAAAGTATAGTGACAAATACCTCCGCGGCCCGACGCATCGAAGATTACCACTTTTGTTAAACACCGACATGTCATAAACGGAGGGCCTCTATCGTGCGATTTACAGCCTTATCCCAGGAAAAATACTCCGCAGCTAAAGCAAGAGCTCCAGCACTGAGAATGCCGCGTAAAGCCCGATTGTCGATTAGCGAACTGACCGCCGAAGCAAGTTCATTTGGATTTTCAGGAGAGAAGAGAAGAACATTTTCTCCATCTCGAAAAGCATTCTCCAATGGGTGGGCTCTTGTCGTTACGATCGGAACACCATGAGCAGCGGCTGCCGCCACAGAGCTTCGATTAAGAGTAACTCCGTATTTGAACGGAAAAACACCAGCATCCGCAGCGCTTAGATAGCCGGAAGCCTCGTCGCTGTCGGATGAATACTCGCCGGTCCATATTATCTTCTTCTCGACATCAAGCTCCTGCGCTAAAGCGTTCATTCGGCTAACATACGGAGAGCCATCAGTAGTCGGCGTGCACCCGCCGATCATCACTAAACGAATATTGTCTTTCAGGCGGGTTAGTATGTGCAGAGCTTGCAACAGTGTCTCGATACCTTTTTCGGCATAAACATAGCCATAATAGGCCAGCAAAAAATCATCTGCCCTTACGCCCACCCGTTCGCGGTAGAGCTGTCTGGATCCGGCATTCCCTTTGATCCGCATGCGCAACAGCGGCGGTGGTGGAATAACCAGTCCCTTCTCCGCATGTTTTGCGCTACACCTTGCGAGTTTCGCCGCATGGCGTTCGCTTAAGGCGATGATTCGGTCGCTCTTCGCGAGTAAAGTCCCGAACACATAGTCGAAGTTTTTCGATCCCAGCAGACACGCCATCGTTTTGAGTGCTGCTCGAGTTACCAGCGGAGCTTTGCGCGCCACATACTCGGTTTCAAACTGAGTCACGAAGGATGCCGAAGGCCGGAGAGCCTTGGCAATGCTCGGTGCCAACGTCATCATGGGATGGCAGTCATAGTCGCGGTCGCTATAGATTAAGAGCACCGCATCAGGAGCACACCGTCTAAAAAAAGTAGCAAAGCGCGGCAAGTCCTGCCATGACCAACCCGGCATGATTGAATAGACTTGGAATGGAAAATTCCTCGTTTCCAAGTCTCTTTTCGTCGTCAACACATGAACATCAAGGCCGCGGTCGGTCAAGCGCTCGCACAAGTGCAGGGCGTGATCAGCCTCTCCTGAACGCGAGGGAGGAAAAGCCGCCGAGATCACCAGAAGTTTCATACTACCGTATATACGACCTCGGAAGAAAGGATAAGAACGAGATTTTGAAGCAAGCGGATTAGATGAAGCGCTCGAGAAACTGGGGAATGTAATTTTTCTTTTTGTTCAGCACCACGCCGAGCACGTTGATCTGTCCCCACTCCATCTCTTTTTTGATTTTCTTCAGAGTCCGTTTTTGCGTGCGCTCCGCTTCGACGACCAGAACCACGCCATCAACCTTGGAGGCCAGAAAAAACGATTCTGAGTAGCCGTTCAGCGGCGCGGCATCCAGGATAATGTAGTCAAACCGCTCCCGGAGATCTTTCAGTAAATTCGCTATCGGGTCACCATCAAACAAATAAGCCGGCGAGGGATAAGGCCGCCCAACCGGCAACAGAAAAAGGTTCGGAAAATTGGTTTGGTAAATCGCCGTGTCAACCTGCGCGTCGGCGGCGACGATATCCGACAGGCCGGGAGGCGATAGCGACGGCGCACCCTCGAAAACACTATCCAGCGCGGGAGTCCTCATATTAGCGTCGATCAGAAGTATTTTTGAATGCCCCGATCGTGCCAGCGTGGAAGCTAAGATCGCTGATGTGGTTGTTGCTCCCTCTCCATGAGTCGTGGCAGCAACCATGATGACTTTCACGTCCGAGTGCTTGCTGGGCGTCAGACGACGTCTGAGCTTTTGGTACTGCTCTTCAAGAAAGGGGTCCAGATCAAAATCGATTTTGATTGGCCGCTTCTCGTTCTGAAATGCCTCGAGAGCACTAAACGTTACGCCCGGCTTGACCAGTTTCGGAACTCGGGTACCGTTGGTACTGGCCTCGTCACGAGTCTTACTCGTCCCAGAGTCCTGCTCCGCTTTTTGTTCCGCTTTTAGCAGAGCCTCATGTATTTTACTCATATGCGTTCCAATCTGCGAAGTTGTTTCATCGTTATTCCTTCGGTTCGCCAAGTAAGTTTTAGGTTCTATCGCAGAGAGTTTCTGCTTCAGCGGGTTTGCTCCAATGCTCGGAAACAGCAAAAAATGCGTCAGCCCGGATGGGCAAGAGGTCACGTCGCCGGGATGTAGTAATCCGGCGGCACCGACTGATAGTGCTGAATGGTTGCCAACACCGGCAACTGGGAAGCCGCCTTCTACGTCAACTTCATCTTGCAGGGCCGGATCAAAATAATTGATTAAGAATGCCACGGAAACCGATATCGTCAGAGAAGCAAAAGACAACAACAAACAACCACACCAAAATGCTGCGGCCGGCGGAAGGGAGAGGCAAACTTGCTTTCTCTAGAATCGACGCATTGCCGAAATTTTGCGCGTCCATGGCATCAGAGATTCGAGCCTCCTCGGCTTTTTGCTTGTAGAGTTTCAGGCTGTCCCTCTTGGCGTTGACTTCACTCAGCAAGCGATCGTACTCAAAGCCCTTCCGCTGTTTATCGGCTGCAGCCGCCGAGTAGGCTCCCACTTGCTGCGTAAGAGCGGCCTTTTTTTCGTTCAACGATCGCAATAAGACGCGCCCTTGGAGGAGTTCGTTCAGAATTCTTCGGTGAACATCGTTGAGGCCGACGCTTTCCGATCCGACCGATGTTGGTTTCACTTTTTCGAGACTTTTTTTCAGCTCCTCGATTTCCTTCTGCTTATCTTTCACCAAGCGATCTTCCGAGGTATATCGCTGCAACAGACCATCTCGCTCCAACTCGAGTTGCGTGAGCTTGGTCTGCATCTGCTGGTAAACCGGATTGACCGTGATATTCGTATTGGAAGAAATCGTCGCCTTCTGCTGTTTGAGCTGCTCGTCCAGAACAGCTATTTTCTGTTCGGTTTCGCGAATCGCAGAGTTTGTTTCATTGAGAGTCTTTTGAAACGCCGCCAACGCCGAAAGATTCTCGCTCCACTTCCCTCGGAGCGTCAATGATGTTCTCCTCCTGTTGAAACCGCTTAAGAGCATCTGCCGCCTGGGTCAATTGGTCCACCAATTTTTTTTCTTGTTCATCGTAAAACTTCTCGACGCCTAGCGTCTTGTGAATCTTAACGTGTTCCGATTGGTACAATTCGGCCGCCCGATTCACCGCGCGCGCAGCCCATTCAGGATTGGTGCTGACGAGGCTTATGGTCGATGATATTAGTGCACGGAACGGCGCTGCATCTAACCCGTAGGGCGAACCCGTCGCAAGCCAGTCCTTGTCTGGAAATGGCAACTCTTTCGTTAGTTGCTCAGCGAGTCTCCCTGCTTTTGATGACTTGAATCTCAGAGTTCAATACGTCTGGAGAGGGAAACATAGTAAAGGACTCTCCATTGCGCCCCGGCGTTAAATTAAGATAAGTCGCGACTCGGTTTGATGAAAACTTTTGCCGAGGCACGGTATTGCTCAGGCATTATTAAAATTACAGCAAGCAACGCACAGACTGATCGAAAGAAAAATCGAGAGAATAAGGCGCTTGTATTTAAACAATACGTGCAAAAGCCGTCGCGGCGTCTCCTTATGGCTCTCCGGAGGTTCCAACAGCGGAATTTCTTTACCGTCGATCTGTACCCAATCCATAATCATTCCTTTTCTCTCGCGCGAAGGAAAATAGCTTCTTCCAGCAAACAGAGTAGCTCTAACGTATGCCGGCAGCAAATCCCCCCGCGCTGAACAGACCTGTCGGCATAATATCGTTCAGATGCTGCTTAACCCACAGATCGGCCCGACCAATACCCGACATACGGCACATATAAAACATCGTTGGTGAGAAGCGTGATTTTTTCCGGCGTGCCGTTTTCCAGTGCCTGGTCAACATTAAGCCGTCCAATAATCGGCTCCGGTCCTCCAGCGTTGCGGATCAAGATCACGCTGTCCATCTGCGCCTCCGATGTAAAACCCCCACGCTCAAAAATCGCCTGGACCGGCGTTATTTCCCCCTGGAATTGAACTATTCCGGGTTGTTTCACCTGGCCGCCTACATATATTTTCCTCGGCGCATACTGGGTGACGGTGACTACCACATCCGGATCCCTCAAGCGTTTTGAGCTTTTCGCCGCGATGTCCTTCGCCAAATCTTCCGGAGTTCGGCCGGCGGCTTGGAGCGTGCCTACTCCGTCGAGGCTTATTTGGCCATCAGGACGAACCGCTACCGGGCCTTTCGGATCCTGTTCCGGGTGGTAGGTAAAACGTACGGCGATCAAGTCATAAGGGACCATTCGGTAGGTCTGCTCGTAGGGAACTTGTTTAGTAGGGTTGGCAATCAGTTGCTCAGCGCTGATCAGCGGAATGTGAGCTACTGGATTGGAACAGCCCATAACTATGGGTAGTATCGCGAACAAAGCACGAACGTAGATCTTTGATAAAACTATGATCGGCTGGACGTATTTTCATACCGCTACCCTCATTGTGAAAAGTAAATCCCCGCCTTTATTGCTCTATCCACTAACAAAAATCCTTCCCTATCACTGGAACGGCATATAGCTCCGCCCATTGGGCTTACTGGCCCTCGAAAAGGCAACCCGGAAACAACCGAACGCAGAGGCTAATTCGCTGCGGGAAACAGTTCCGGCCTATCGTTCATTGAACCCGCCGGTCCAATGCCGGCGGCCTGGTTTCGCACAAACTCAACACCGAGCTTGACGCTGATCTGACGGCTCAAAAGCTTCAATAAAACTTTCACGCGTCCTTTGGCGTTTGGCGGATCCTGAATGATACCGGTAAAACCATCGAACGGTCCTCCGGCGATCTCCACCTGCTGCCCGGCGCTCAATTGCGAATAGGCCTGGATAATGCCTGCGGAATCAGCTCGATCCCTCAAGAACTGGACAACGCCATTCTCGAGCGGAATCGGCGTATCGCCGAAACTGATGATTCTCTTCACGCCTGGAGACCACATCACGTAATGGGCTTCCATGGCGAGATTGACCCGAACGAAAAGATAGTTGGGAAACAATGGGGCAATCGTTCTTTTATGAGTCGCGGCCGGAAGTCGCAGACGCGGGAAAAAACTCTCGATTCCCTTCAAACCCAGATGTAGGCGAACCTGATCTTCCCTGTGCGGCTTACTATAAACGACGTACCAGTCGCGTTGAATATGAATCGTCATTTCCTTGCTCGTTGTCCAAGAATCAACGCAAGCGATATGCCAAAAGTTTAAATAGAAACAATCGTCTAGACTGAAAATTGAGTGAAAATAAATCCGCTGCAACAATCCTCCAGTTTTTCCGGTAATCGCGTGAATCCAAACGCACCGGCTCATTAGGAAAATTGCTCTGCATTGAAACATTTGGAAAAGGCTATGGAATGAATCTCCGAAAATATATTGGGTCAACCCAATGAGTTTCACTAGTGAGACAACTGTATTTCAGTTTAATTCGGTTCGCTATACCTCAACGAGACGGCGGAAGAAATGCCTATCGTTTCGTTTTTGAAACACTCATTGATCAATCAATGCCAAATTTGAGACAAGTCTTCAGGTGGAAGATGTCGCCCAGAGAAACCAGAGATTTTTATTTTCAAAACTTATAAATGTCTTGTTAAATCAGTGTAAACGATTCCTGAATCATTGTTGAATCGCGCAAAATTGTGGTCAACAGACGACAATCTAAAAAAGATGTAAGATTAATTTACAGACTCAACCGCATCATTTTCGGGACATCGCCTAATTTAATCATTGAATTGTCTTTTGGACGATGAAGAAACCAGGCATGGAAATAGATTAGATTCGAACGCCGCAAAATCGGGACACATTCTTGCCTTCCAATGAGGTCGGTCGCAAGCGATTCTAAGTGAACTAGTATTTGTGAGACAGCAACTAAGAACCTGCTTCGAGGAAGCCTTGATAGCTTTCCAGTCCAGCCCTTGATCTCAGATTTTGATGAAATAGCAACTTGCGATGTTCACAACGATCGCTCTCTCGTCTTTCTTAATCTCCACCAACGCCCTGCGTTCAACCAGCAGCTCGGTGTTATAGCCGGGCTACATCGGACATCCGATACAACGGGGACTACCTCTCCCGCCAAAGCATCCGATTAAAAATTGATTTGCCCCGACCTCCCCAACCAAGTAAGGAATCGTCTCTGGCCACGCTTTGCGATTCTGCTGTATCGGAGAATTCTCGAGTCTACGATAATGGGGTGTAAAAACCGCGGGTTTTCCACGTATACCGCGGCAATTTGTTGTAATAGTTAATGCAGAAACTAGTGACAATAACATTCTGCCGGCGCCGGACCTTTCTGTGCCATTATTGCGACGGACCAAACAGGATTCTGTATTGGCTTTGCTACGGTGGCCCAATTAATCACTCAATTCCCCATATGAGCAGATTTGCTAACCAGCCGCCCGTCCTAAATAAGTCAGCGTCGTCGGCAATATCCAACCCACTATCCTACTGGAATTTAGACAGAAAGCCACGTCCGCTAAAACATTCATGGCCATTGTCGAAACCTCCACGCATCAGAGGATCGCCAGCAACTAGAGCTGTCCAATCGAAACTCCTTCACACTTGCAAAGGAGGCTACAAAAAAGCGGCGCAAAGTGCCTACAACGGATCGAACAAAGGAAATTGTGAAGAGGCAACGATATTGTCCGCTTTTTCTCCGGCAGCGCGGTATAGTCGCCTCAACCCGGTAATTTTTGCAGGTTTTCATAGGCGAAATTTTACTGGCTGGTCAGACGGATCCAATTTCACAGATCTATTTCAGCATCAGTCCGCATACCTTTGCGACCGCAGAGTTTGATCAACTCAGCGGAGGGCGGAGAAGGAAGGATTGGTCGGGGCGAGCGGATTTGAACCGCTGACCACACGCACCCCAAGCGTGTGCGCTACCAGGCTGCGCTACGCCCCGACGGTGGGGTTAAAGCAGCCGAAATGTAACATCCCGACTGACTTAAATCAATTTATTGAACGAATTCGCCGAGAATCCGTGATCCGAGGATTCAAGAAACGCTGTCTTTCACGAAAGTAAGCGCCGGAGATTTTCCAGATCTTTTTTCATTTTTACCAGCGCGCTGCGGAATTTTTGCTCGGAGAGCGGAAGTTGAAGTTGATCCTTTTCTTCTTTTTTTGTCTCTTTCAGTTTTTTACGCGCGCCGTCAATGGTAAATCCTTCGGTGTAAAGCAATCGTTTAATGTTCAGTAACAGCTCTACGTCTTTCTTCTTGTACAAACGATGCTTGGACGGAGCCTTGGCAGGTTTGAGCAGTTCAAATTCGGTTTCCCAGTAGCGCAAAACGTAGGGCTCGACACCGACTATTTCGCTAACCTCGCCGATTTTGAAGTAAATCTTCTCTGGCAAACGAGCACCCATCGCTACGATTGTTACTCCGACGCGTTTGAAGTCGGCGATGCGATGGATGACGTCGATGCCATGCTATTCAAATTCTTTTTCATGATTTGACTGGCTTTAAACGTGAGAACCTTGCGACCGTCGATGATGATCTCGTCGCCGGTTTGCGGGTTTCTTCCTTTGCGGGGGCGTTTCGTATTGACGACAAAATTGCCAAAACCGGAGATCTTCACTTTCTCGCCCTTTTCCAAGCAGCCTTTGATGATATCGAAGGTCGCTTCGACCACATCGGTGGCGTCCTTCTTTGAAAAGCCGACTTTTTCGTAGATTCGCGTGATTATTTCTGCTTTAGTCATGGTTCACCTCTGCCCAGCGGTCAGAATCCCTCGCATCAGCTACGTTGTTCCGCGCTAAAAGTATTTCTCAACCTTTCAACCAAGCTTTGATGCAGCAGATTTATTTCCGAGTCGGTTAAAGTCCTATCTTCAGCCCGGTAAGACACTTTGTAAGCCAAGCTTTTCTTTCCTTTGGGAACCGGAGCGCCCACGTACTGGTCAAATATCTCAACATGCTCGATCAGAGCTTCACCGAGATTTTTAATCCAGCCAATGATCTTTTGGGCGGCAAAATCGACGTCGACGACGATTGCAACATCCCGTTCTACCGCGGGAAAACGTGAGAGAGCATGAGTGGCTGTTTGCCGCGGAGCATACTCAAGCAGTTTCTCGAAGTCAAGCTCGAAAAGCAAAACGGACGGCAACGCAAGCTGATCGCACATATCGGGATGAAGCTCTCCTAGATACCCGATATTAGTGTCGTTGTAGAAAACTATCGACGATCGCAAGGGGTGCAGAAATTCGACCTGCGCTGATGACCAAGCTAGTCCATCCGCCAGATGAAACAGATCCAGAATTCCTTCCACCAGGCCTTTGCAGGCCAAGAAATCGCGCGGCGCCTCTTCGCCTTGACGCAAACCTAAACGCGACCGCGGCCCATATAAGACTCCGGCAATGGATTGCCGTTCTTCACTAGCACCATCTGCAGCCAGACTAAACACTTTCCCCAAATGGAACGCGGAAAAGCTTCGCGCCTTGTGCGCCAGGTTGAAGCGCAAATTATCGATCAATCCGGGCAGCAAACTATGGCGCATCGCGGCATAATCCTTTGCCAGCGGATTGAGAACGGCGACGTCGCCCTGCGGGCTTTGCCAAACGCCGGTGAACAACTTGTTTAGATTCTCCGTGGTAAACGGCAAGTTGATGACCTCAAAAAATCCTTCGCCGGAAAAATAGCCACGCAGACTTCTTTCCCAACGAAGCTGAACATCGATCTTGGCGCCCGTAGAGCGCAAATGCGGCAGTGTCGTAGGAATGTTTCCGTAGCCGTGCAATCGTGCGAGTTCTTCAATTAAGTCGGCCTCCCGATTGATGTCGGGACGGCTGGCGGGAGGTATGACCGACAAGCTGCGATTCTTGCTTTGCAGGCGCGTTTTCATACCCAAGGAATTCAGGATTTTCTCGGCCTGTTTAAGGTCGAGCTTCAACCCGAGCAACTTTTCAATCGCGATCTTGCCGCAATATGATCGCCAGCGTCTTTACTCTTGCGTGCAACGACATCGAGCACTCCGTTGAGAGCCCGTCCACCGGTGATTTCGTCGAGCAAGTAAATAGCGCGGTTCAACGCTGCGATCGTTCCTTCGGGATCGACGCCACGTTCAAAACGATGGGAGGCTTCGCTGTGAAGGGCAAGCCGCTTAGCCGTGCGACGGATCGTGCTTGGGGAAAAATTGGCGCTTTCGAGCAGCACCGATTTCGTCACATCACTCACTTCAGAATCGCTACCGCCCATGACACCGGCAAGCGCGATCGGGTGATCGGCGTCGCAAATGAGCAGGTCATCGGCGCGCAATTCTCTGTCGACACCGTCTAGCGTCGTCAACTGTGGAGTCGGCCCTGCCGCCCGCACGACGATCTGCTTTGCGCTCAAGCGATCAAGATCGAAGGCATGAAGAGGCTGACCAGTTTCCAACATTGTATAATTAGTCACGTCGACTACATTGTTAATGGCGCGGATACCGCATGCCTCAAGGCGATAGCGTAACCAAGCCGGCGACGGCGCGACCCGCACATCCTCAACGATCCGCGCTGAATAGCGCGCGCAGAGTTGCGCGTCTTCGATCTTGATACTGATCCGTTTCTTGATCGCCGAATCTTTATCTGCAGGACTCTCCGGCAAAGCTCGCAGTTCGTTGCCCGTGAGCGCTGCCACTTCGCGTGCGATGCCGGCAATACCGAGACAGTCGCCGCGATTGGGCGTAACGGCGATCTCGAAAAGCCAGTCCTGCCGTTCGGTTTCAGGCTCGCGCAGCGACGTTAGAGACTCGACCTCGAGGCCGGCCATCGTCAGCAACTCGGCCAGCCGCTCCGGCGTACCGGAATACGCGACCGATTCTTTGAGCCAGTTGAAAGTGAACTTCATCGGAGTTCAGAGTTGGAGTGACGGGGTATTGGCGTTAGGGCCATCACTCCATTCGCTTGCGCTAGCGAAACTGCTTCAGAAATCTCAAATCGTTTTGGAAAAATAGCCGAATATCATCGATGCCGTACTTGAGCATAGCGATTCTTTCGACGCCCATGCCAAAGGCGAAGCCGGAAAATTTTTCCGAATCATAGCCGACGAATCTGAACACCGCCGGATCGATCATGCCGGCGCCGAGAATTTCCAACCAGCCGGAAGCCTTACAAACCCGGCAAGTCTGACCGGACTTCATCGAGCCGCTGCCGCTACAAATTACGCACTGGATATCGATCTCCGCGCTCGGTTCGGTAAACGGAAAAAAACTCGGTCGGAAACGCACGCCGGCGTCACGCTGAAAAATTTCTCGCAACACATGGGTCAGCACGCCTTTAAGATCGGCAAACGAAATGTTCTCGTCGACCACGAATCCTTCGACTTGATGAAACATCGGCGAATGCGTGGCATCGTCATCGTGACGGTAAACCGCGCCTGGCACGATGACCTGCAACGGTGGCTGGCGGTTTTCCATGGTGCGGATTTGCACCGGCGAGGTGTGCGTCCGCAACAATCGATCGTTGGAGACGAAAATCGTATCCTGCATATCCCGAGCGGGATGATCTTTGGGAAAGTTCAGCGCTTCAAAATTGTGGTAATCGTCCTCAATGTCGGGGCCGCGGGCGATCTCGAAACCCAAGCCGTGAAAAATATCGATAATTTCGTCCGTCACCAACGTGAGCGGATGTGATCCACCGCGCTCTAAGCGGCTCCCGGGAAGCGTGATGTCGACTTTCTGTTCTTTGAGAGCTCGCGACTTTGATTCTGCCTTGACGGCGGCCAAACGCGCATCCAACCACCCTTCGAGATCGCGCTTTAGTTGGTTGAGCTGCTCACCGGCGCTCCGGCGCTCCTCCACCGGCAAGCCTCCTACACCGCGCAACAGAAGGGTCAATCTCCCGTTGCGGCCGAGGACTTCGACCCGCAGTTGCTCGATCTCCGCTTCCGAGGCAGATTGCTGGATTCGATCCAGAACCTCTCCTTGGAGAGCTTCCAGGGAATCGTTCATCGCTCTGGTTGAAAAAGCGCTACGCGCTGAGGTGGGATTTGGCTGTCTCCGCCAGTTGTCCGAACGCCGCCATATCGGCAACCGCGATCTCCGCTAAAATCTTGCGGTCTAACTCCACACCGGCTTCTTTAAGCCCTTTGATTAGCTGGCTATAAGAAATTCCGTTGATCTTGGCCGCAGCGCCAATGCGCGTGATCCACAGTCCGCGGAAGGTTCTCTTCTTGACCCGTCGGTCTCGATAGGCGAATGTCAGGGCGCGCTCAACTGTTTCTCGCGCCGAGCGATACAAACGGCCGCGGCCGCCGACGTAGCCCTTGGCCAGCTTCATGATTTTTTTTCGTCGCTGTCTCGATTTGCTTCCACCTTTAGCTCTTGGCACGATTATACTCCTTCCGGATTTGACTGCTGCGAACCGAGAACTGCGATCCGCGCGGCTTCTAATTCCATCCTCAGTTTTTCATTTATAGGGTATCATCTGGCGAATATTTTTAGCCTCAACCGCGGCTACCGTCGTCGCTTTCCGCAGATGACGCTTGCGCTTCGTCCCTTTACTCGAAAGTATGTGTCGTTTGTAGCCTTTGTTACGTTTAATTTTTCCGGTTCCGGTGACGCGAAATCGTTTCGCGGCGGCTCTATTAGTTTTGATCTTCGGCACGAGTGACTCCTCTATTACTGATACTGATTCGTTGGCTCTTAGTAATTACTTGGGCGTTAGGAGCATCGCCATGCTGCGTCCTTCCAGACGCGGCTCGATATCGACTTTGGCGATGTCTTGAATTTGTCCGACCACCCCTTTGAGCATCTGACGTCCCAGTTCCGGATGGGTAATTTCCCGGCCCCGGAAAAAAACCGAAACTTTGACGCGCTGTCCCTTTCTCAATAAATTGACGAATATTGCGGACCTTATGGATGACATCGTGGGCATCAGTGCGAGAACCCATCTTAACTTCCTTGATTTCTACGACCGAGTGTTTTTTCGCCGCGCCATGGGATTTCTTTTTCTGCTCGTAGCGGAATTTGCCGTAATCCATCATTCGGCAAACCGGCGGTTGCGCTTCTGCTGCGACTTCGACGAGATCCATTTCCAGCGCTTCCACTTGCCTCAAGGCTTCGTGCAGCGGCAACACCCCGTACTGTTCCCCTTTGGGTCCGATGACCCGAACCTCGCGGGCACGGATTTGATGATTAATTCTCGCTTCTCTGGCGATAAGACACCTCCCTGTCAATTCCGACTAACTGTCGAACTTATGCTTCTCCGGTCTCTTGTGCAACTTCATTGCGCAGGCGCTCGATAAATTCCTCCGGCGGTTGCGGCGGCAGATTCTCCCCGCCACGGCGCCGCGGTGCTATCGTGCCGGCCTCGACTTCTTTGTCGCCGATCACCACCGCATAGGGAATCTTAGCGAGTTGGGCCTCGCGAATCTTGTAACCGAGCTTCTCGTTGCGGCCGTCCAACTCAACCCGCCAACCGCTTTCGCGCAGCTGATCAAACACTTTTCTAGCATATTCTGCCTGCGCATCGGTAACGGTCAGGATCTTCAACTGTACCGGTGCCAGCCAGAGGGGAAACGCGCCAGCGCAATGTTCGAGCAAGATCGCGATAAATCGTTCGATGGAACCCAAAACGGCCCGGTGCAGCATGACTGGCGTCGCTTCGGTGCCTTCCGCGGTCACATACTTAAGACCAAAGCGCTCCGGCATAGCGCAGTCGATCTGCACGGTTGCGAGAGTCCACGAGCGCTCGATCACGTCGCGAAAATCGAAACCAATTTTAGGACCATAAAATGCTCCTTCGCCGGGCAAGAGTTCGACGGTGAAGCCGGCGCGCTCAAGACAGCGCTTGAGAGCCGCTTCGGCGGCGTCCCAGAGCTCGATGCGGCCGAGAAATTTTTCCGGCCGCGTCTGCAAGGTCACGCTGATGCGATCAAAGCCGAAGACCCGGTAAACCTCCTTGGTCATGGCAACGAACTGTTCGAGTTCGCCGTCCAATTGCTCGGACGTGCAATAAATATGCGCGTCGTCCTGGGCGAAGGAACGCACCCGGGTTAAGCCGGAAAGCACACCCGACGGCTCGAAACGATGCAGTCGGCTGAAATCGGCAAAGCGAATCGGCAGATCCCGATAGGAATATTTGCGCGTGGCGAAGAGATAACAATGACCGGGGCAGTTCATTGGCTTCACGCCATACTCGCCGTCGTGCACGTTCATCAAGAACATATCGTCATGGAACGCCTCGTAGTGCCCCGACGTCTTCCAGAGATCGGTCTTGTAAATCAGCGGCGTCACCACTTCGGCTATAACCGTACCGGCTATAGAGCGAACGAATATATTGAATCAACAAGTTGTAGATAATCGTGCCCTTCGGATGAAAAAATGGCGATCCCGGCGCAATCGGATGAAGTGAAAAAAGATCCAAGGCCGGACCAAGACGCCGGTGGTCGCGTTGTTTCGCCTCTTCCACGCGCTTGAGATAGGCGTCGAGATCCTTGCGGTTTGCCCAGGCGGTGCCGTAAATCCGCTGCAGCTGTTCGTTGCGCGAGTCGCCGCGCCAATAGGCGCCGGCGATGCTGGTCAATTTAAACGCTTTAATGGCCGCCGTGCTTGGCACGTGAGGCCCGCGGCAGAGATCGACCCAGTCGCCCTGCCGGTAGAGCGAAACTTTATCATCCGCAATGCCTTCGATGATCTCTACTTTATAGCTCTCGCCCATGTTTCGAAACAGCTCGATCGCTTGCGCGCGAGGCATTTCTTCACGCACGACCTTCAAATCGGCTTTTGCCAACTCCTGCATGCGCTTTTCGATCGAGACAAATCTTCCGGAGAAAAAGTCCGCTCGCTCTTAAAGTCATAATAAAAGCCGTCCTCGATAGTCGGGCCGATCGTAACTTGAGTCCCTGGAAAAAGTCCCTGCACCGCCTGTGCCATCAGGTGTGCCGTCGAATGACGCAGGACATCGAGACCGGCGGCGCTGTCCGGCAAAACAAATTCAAGCGCGCAGTCCTTGTCGATAGCACTGCTCAAATCTACTGCACGGCCGTCAACTTTGGCCGCAATCGCGGTTTTTCTAACGCCTGCGTTGGCGGCGATTTCGTCGAGCCTGGTTCCCGGACGAACGTCAACGGACTTTCCCGTCCGGGAAATGTGACGTGAATGCTATCCATCACTAAAAGTTAAAACAAAATGGTAGGCACGGGCAGGATTGAACTGCCGACCTCTTCCGTGTCAAGGAAGCGCTCTCCCACTGAGCTACGTGCCTGCAACAGGTGACAGAATTAGCCCGAAAGGCCAATGCTATAGATCTCGGCGGATCATTTTGGGGCTTGGCTAAACGATCTCTCCCGTGAACCTTCTAATGCGTCCCGATGAATAGCCCAAGCGATCGATTTTACTACCAATTTTTCGAAGCCGTGTCAACTCGGGCGGGAGATCGACGGCGCCCGATTTTGCAACCAAACCAGCCCACGATAGAGATATTGAGAGCCCGACATCACGGTTGTTAAAGCGGTCAGGACAACAAAAACATCGAGCACCCGCGCACTGAAAAGTTTGGGATCATGGAGCAGAGTCAGCGCCACAGCCAAAGTCAAAAGCTGAAAAGTCGTGCTCCATTTGCCGATTCGGCTCGGCTTAACCTCGAACCGTTCTTCGACCAGCACATAAACAATCACGTAGCCAACCAATATGAGGATATCCCGGGCCACGACGACCACCGCGAGCCAAGGCGGAATACCCTCGATGGACCCAAGCATGATAAAAGACGTGATGACCAGCAGCTTATCGGCAACCGGATCGAGGTAAGCGCCAAGCGCGGTCTGCTGATTCATCCATCGCGCCGCAAGCCCATCGAGAAAATCCGTGAGACCGCCGATAGCAAAAACGATCAGCGCTTCCCAGAAATGATGATAGGCCAAGAAATTCGAGAAAAAACGGAATAGTCAGGATTCGAATTAAAGTTAAGGTATTGGGTAGATTCAACATCGCGACTTCGGCTAGTGGACCTTGGGCGCGGACGATGCGTGTAAAAGCTTGCGCATCTGTCCGGCGAGCTTTGGCGTCACCATCGCGATCACGTGCACACCCTCCGCGTCGTAGCGTTCATCGATGATGCGGCCGCGGTCGCGTAGCATTGCGATCAGCGCCCCTTGAGCCTGCGAGAAACAAGCATAAAACCGCTCCTTGTGCCGGTCCAAGAGTTTGCCGACACACGCCAACAGCTCCTCGACACCGGTTCCGGTCAACGCGGAGATCGGACAAACATCGCAGATTTCCTTGCTTTGCAATTGGAACGCCGGCACCTCCGGGGCCAGATCGATCTTGTTGGGGACGAGCACAGTAGGAACTTCACCGGCGCCGATCTCGCCGAGCACTTTCTCGATGATCTGAATCTGCTCCTCGAACAACGGGTTTGCCATGTCGACCAGATGCAGCAACAAATCCGCGCTGCAAACCACTTCGAGCGTGCTCTTGAATGCTTCGACCAGCGCGTGCGGAAGTTTATTGATAAACCCGACGGTGTCAACAAGCATGACTTTGTCGCCATTGGGTAAACGCAACGCCCGCGTGGTCGGATCGAGGGTTGCGAAGAGTTTATCTTCGACAAATACACCGGCGCGGGTGAGGGTGTTCATTAACGTTGACTTGCCGGCGTTGGTGTAACCGACGAGCGCCACCGACGCGAAGGGCACTTCGTCGCGCTCTCTGCGTTGCAGGGCACGCGTCCGCTCGACGGTTTTGAGCCGCCGCTTCAAGTGGCCAATGCGCTCACGAATGCGCCGGCGATCGATTTCCAATTGGGTCTCGCCCGGTCCCCGGGTGCCGATACCGCCGCCCAAACGCGACAGGTGGGTCCACTGGCGGGTCAATCGCGGCAACAGATATTCGAGTTGGGCGAGTTCGACTTGCAGTTTGCCTTCGTTGCTGTGGGCTCGTTGCGCGAAGATATCGAGAATCAATTGGCTGCGGTCGATCACCCGGACCTTGAATGCCGTTTCCAAGTTGCGCTGTTGCGCCGGCGTCAGATCTTCGTCGATAATCACCAGATCGGCCTGTAAATCGCGCAAGCTCGATTGAATCTCTTCGACCTTTCCCCGTCCCATCAATGTCGCCGGGCTCACGCTTTTAACTTGTTGGCTATATTTCTTGAGTACGCTGGCGCCGGCGGTTTTCGCCAACCGTTCGAGCTCTTCTAAACTATAAGCAAGCGGGACTTTGTGATCACGCGACGGCAGATCGACGCCGATCAAAACCGCCTTTTCCTGAGGGTGTTGCGTAGAAATCAGCCTCTCTTCAAGAGCTCAAGGAATGAAAGCTAATCCGTTGGCCGAAGATCCGTCCGACCATGTCTTCAAGTTCTGGCGAGGGCGCAATGCGCACTTGTTCGGGAAGTTCGATGACGGTTTCGCCGTTGGCCGGCGCGCGCAAATGAAGGAACACGGTGTGGCCGCCCGGGATAGTCGAGCAGCGTATCGCGTAAACGAATCAGCTCATCGGCGGATACTTCGTTTTCGCGCACGTAGAGATCGATCTTCTCCGGAGTTGGTGTTGGGAACGGCGTTCTTGGGATTTTTCGCCGCTTCGGCGAGCGCGGTAATTTCATTGGCGATGACTTGGATGCGTTCCTCGCCCACCTCCATTTTACCTTTGACATAAATCGGATCGTCGGCGCCAAGCAACTCGGCGCATTTTTTATACGCCTCCGGCCAGACGATCACTTCGATGAAACCGGTTTTGTCCTCGAGATTGAAGCTGCCGTAACGGTCGCCTTTCTTGGTATTGCGCAGGCGCAGTGCCGAGACAACGCCGCCCATCCGCACTTCTCCCGATTGGGCTCTTTCCTTGAGCGCGGCAATCGTGCCGCCGGTAATCTTCTTGAGCACACGCTCATGTTTGTCCAGCGGATGACCGGTAATATAAAAGCCGAGCGCCTCTTTCTCGTAAGCCAACGCTTCCTGCTGCGACCACTCATTGACCGAAGGATAAGCCTCGCCCTGCCTTCTTTGCGCCTTTGCCCGGCGTACCGAGCATGGCGAAAATATCGATCTGATTGCTTGCCTGATCGCGTTGATGCGCCTGGCCCGACTTTCATGGCGTCGTCCAACGCGCCGGTCATGCGTGCGCGCGAAACCTGGGTGGAATCGAAGGCGCCGCATTTGATCAGGCTCTCGATCACCCGCCGATTGACCGCCGTCATATCGACGCGCCGGCAAAAATCGAAGAGCGAATCGAAAGGACCGTCGGTGCTGCGGCTCTGGAGAATCACTTCGACGGCTTTTTCGCCGACATTTTTCACGCCCGCCATGCCAAAACGAATCTTGCCACCCACCGGCGTGAAATTGGACAAGCTTTCGTTGATGTCCGGCGCCAGGACCTCGATGTCCTTGTCGCGGCACTCGGCGAGATTCTTAATCACCTTGTCGGTATCGCCCATCTCCGACGTCAAAAGCGCGGCCATGAACTCCACCGGATAATGGGTTTTGAGATACGCGGTCTGATAGGAAACCAGCGCGTAGGCCGCGGAGTGCGATTTGTTAAAACCGTAGCGGCCGAAGGTTTCCATCTGATCGAAAATTTCGGTGGCTTTCTTCTCGTCGATCTTTTTCGCGGAGGCGCCGCTCGACGAAGCGGTCGCGCTGCGCCGCCATTTCCTCCGTATCTTTCTTGCCCATGGCGCGGCGCAAGATATCGGCTTCGCCCATCGTATAACCCGCAAGAATTTGCGCCGTCTGCATGACCTGCTCTTGGTAGACGATGACGCCGTAGGTGTCTTTTAAAATCGTCTCCAGCAGCGGATGCAAATATTTGACTTTCTCTTTGCCGCTTTTGCGCTTGATAAAGTCGTCCGCCATGCCGCTGTCGAGCGGACCCGGCCGGTACAATGCGAGAATGGCAACGAGATCTTCGAAGCAATTGGGCCGGATCTTAACGGTCATCTCGCGGATGCCCGTGCTTTCCAGCTGGAACACTCCAGTCGTGTTGCCCTGACAAAGCGTCCGGTAGGTTTTTTTGTCGTCGAGCGGCAGTTGCTCGATATCGACCTTTTCGCCGCGGGTCACTTCGATGAGCTTCAGGCAATCATGAATCAGCGTAAGCGTTTTGAGACCAAGAAAGTCGAACTTGACGAGGCCGATCTTTTCCACCCAGCTCATTTCATACTGGGTGACGATGCCGCCTTCTTTGTCGACGAACAACGGCAGATGATCGACCAATGGCAGATTGGAAAGCACGACGCCCGCAGCGTGGGTCGAAGCGTGGCGCACCAACCCTTCCAAGCGCAAGGCGTGATCCATCAGGGTTTTTATCCGTGGATCGTTTTTCATCAGCTCGGGGATGCGCGGCTCCATCTTCATCGCCTCGGTCAGCGGATAATCGAAGCCTTGCTTGGGCGCGGGAATCAACTTGGCGATCGCGTCGGTTTCGGCAAACGAAAGCCCGATGGCGCGGCCGACGTCTCTGATCGCGGCTTTGGCTTTAAGAGTACCGAACGTGGCGATCTGTGCGACCCGGTCCGCGCCGTATTTGTCTTTGACATATTGGATCACCTGGGCCCGGCCGCGGATGCAAAAGTCGACGTCGATATCGGGCATCGACTTGCGCTCGGGATTGAGGAAACGTTCGAACAGCAAGACGTGGCGGATCGGATCGAGGTCGGTGATGCGCAGCGCGTAAGCCACCAAACTTCCCGCCGAAGAACCGCGCCCGGGTCCGACAGGAATACCGTTGCGCTTGGCGTAGTTAATGAAGTCAGCGACGACCAGGAAATAGCCGGGAAACTGCATGTCTTTGATTACACCCAGTTCGTATTCCAGCCGCTCTCGGTACGATTTTCTAACCTCCGGGTCGGTGATGTCTTTGAGCCGCTCGTCCAAGCCCTCGTACGCCAGCTCGTCTAGGTAGTCGTCGAGGCTAATCTCTTTCGGCGGGGTAAAATTGGGGAAGTGATACTTACCGAATTCGATTTCGAGATTGCAGCGGCCGGCAATTTCCAAGGTCCGTTCCACCGCGCCCGGGCAGTAGTCGAACCCCAGAACCATTTCTTCGGCGGATTTCAAATAGAGCTCATCCGTTTCCATCTTGAGCCGATTCTCTTCATTGACCGTCTTGCCGGTCTGCACGCAGAGCAAAACATCGTGCGCATGAAAATCGGCGCGCTCGCCGTAGTGGCAATCGTTGGTTGCGACCACGGGAATCGAAACTTCCTTCGCTAACTCGACGAGCAGGCGATTGACTTTTTCTTGTTCCGCCAGCTTGTTGTCTTGAATTTCGATGTAATACCGATCGCCGAAAATCGACGCGTACTGCTCTACGGCGGCTTTGGCCTTCTCATAATTGCCGTAGTTCAATGCCTGTGAGACTTCACCTTGCAAGCAGGCGCTCAAGGCAATCAGCCCGCCGTTGAATTCCTTGAGCAGCTCTTTGTCGATGCGCGGCTTATAATAGAATCCTTCCATGTAACCGAGGGACACCAGCTTGCAGAGATTTCGATAGCCCTCGTTGTTCATTGCCAGAAGAATCAAGTGATTGTTGTATTCCTTCGGTCCCTTGTCGACGCCCTTCTTTTCGAAGCGGCTGGTCGGTGCCACGTAGATCTCGCAGCCGATGATCGGCTTGATGCCGTGGCTCATCGCTTCGCGGTAAAACTCGATGGCGCCGAACATGTTGCCATGATCGGTCATGGCAACCGCCGGCTGATTCATGGCCTTGATGCGCCCGAACAGCTTGTCGACTTTATTGGCGCCGTCCAAGAGGCTGTATTCGGTATGACAATGTAAATGAACGAAACGAGAGTGCTCCATTGCGGTAACTAATCAACTAACACAAACCCGAGAGCTCGACAAATCTTTGATTGAATTTTGCGTTAAAACTTATCCACAGGCTGGGGCCATAGACCCGCAGCGATGAAATCTTCCAAGATGGCGCCGAGAATATTCGCGAAATTGAATCCGCGGCGTTCGCCCGCCGCGATGCTCGTCAGCCGCTGCCCTTCGTAGAGCGTCAGATTCTCCGGCAATCGGTCGACGGCGCCGTGGTAAATGAATTTGGTGTTCGGATAAGCATCGCCCTGAAGGCACTCGTAGCGGCGAAAAAATTCCCAGTGATCGAGCTCGATATCCAGCTCCTCTTTGAGCTCGCGCACTAACGCGGCCTCCGGCGTTTCGCCCGCTTCCACATGGCCGCCAAAAAAATCCCAGCGATTGGGAAAGGGAATATCCGCTTTGTCGTCGCGCAAATAGATCAGTAATTTGCCATTGCGGTCGAAGAGCAGAATTTGCGCGATCTGTCGCATGCGCTGCGAGAAACTTTTAACCCGGCTCGGTTGCACCGAAAAACCAGCGCCGCTTGGCCGCGTCGGTGATCGCTTCGATGGCCTCGGGCGGCGAGTCGGTTACAATCAGCCGGTCGAGATCGGTCTGGTCGATGGTCTTTCCCGCGACCAAGCGATTGGCCATGCAATCGAGCGACGGGCGCCAGAATTCCTTGCCCATCAGCACCAGCGGGAATTCCCCGATCTTCGCGGTTTGAATCAATGTCGCAGTCTCAAATATCTCATCGAGTGTGCGTCATCGGCAAACCTCACCGCGCTCGCGCCGGCGGTCAACGGTCGAGGTTCCGCGCGAAACCTGGGCACGATGATTATTCCCACTCGATGGTGGCCGGAGGTTTGGAGGAGATATCGTACACAACGCGGTTAACGCCGCGCACTTCGTTCAAAATACGGTTGGAAATTCGCCGCAGCAGATCGAACGGCAGCGCCACCCAGTCGGCGGTCATGCCGTCTTGACTATCCACTACACGCAGCGCGACGACATTTTCATAGCTGCGCTCATCACCCACCACGCCGACAGTCTTGACCGGCAGCAGCACCGCGAATGATTGCCACACTTGGTCGTAGTAGCCAGCCGCTTTGACTTCATCGAGCACAATAACATCGGCTTCGCGAAGCACCGCGAGACGTTCCTCGGTCACTGCGCCGAGGACCCGAATCGCCAGGCCGGGACCGGGAAAAGGCTGGCGTTGAATCATTTCATTCGGCAAACCGAGTTGCTTGCCTAAAACCCGCACCTCGTCTTTAAAAAGCTCGCGCAAAGGCTCGACTAATTGGAATTTCATCTGGGTCGGTAGGCCGCCGACGTTGTGATGCGATTTGATTGTCGCCGACGGTCCGAGCACCGACACCGACTCGATAACATCGGGATAAAGCGTGCCCTGGGCGAGATATCCGATCTCGCCGAGCCGACGCGCTTCGTTTTCGAAGACGTCGATAAACTTGTAACCGATGCGCTTGCGTTTGATCTCCGGATCTTCCACGTCCTTCAATTCGGCGAGAAATTCAGCGCTGGCATCGACGTAGCGAAAGCTCGCGCCGAAGCGTTCGACGAACAGGCTACAGACCTGCTCCGCCTCATTCTTGCGCAACAAGCCATTGTTGACGAAGACACAGACCAGCCGATCTTTGATGGCCCGATGCAACAAGGTCGCCGCCACCGACGAATCGACACCGCCGCTGAGCGCGCAAAGCACCCGGCCGGCGCCCACTTGCTGGCGAATTTTTTCGACCGAGCTTTCGATAAAGTGCTCCATCGTCCAGTCCGGCCGGCAATGGCACACGCGAAAGACAAAATTTTCGAGAACTTCGCGTCCACGCGGCGTATGGGCGACTTCCGGATGAAACTGAACGCCGAAGCAGCGCCGCGCCGGATCAGCGAAGGCGGCGATCGGCGAGTTGGTGCTGTGCGCCAAGACGGTCCAATCGCTCGGAAAAGCGGTCATCTTGTCGCCGTGGCTCATCCACACCCGCGTCGATTCTTTTTTGGTGAAACCGAAGAACAGATCCCTGTCGTCATCGATGATCAACTCGGCCGGGCCGTATTCGCGCCGTTCGGCCCGGCCGGCTTCGCCGCCGAAAGCGAGATTGACGACACCCATGCCGTAGCAGATGCCGAGAAAAGGCACAGGCAAGGCAAAAAGCTCCGGATCGACTTTGGGCGCATTGTCCTGGTACACGCTAGCCGGGCCGCCAGAGAGAATAATCCCCTCAGGCTTGAGAGCGAAAATTTTTTCTAGAGAGATATTGAACGGATGGATTTCGCAATAAACCTTCGACTCGCGGATGCGGCGCGCGATCAGTTGGGTGTACTGCGAACCAAAATCGAGAACCAGAATCATTCGACTCTGATAGTTAGGCGCTTCTTTGGTGATGAAGACATCGTGCACGTGTCCCTCGCGCAGCGCCGCTGAGGTGACTTGCATGAACTTTGCCTTGGCATGCAGCGTCCTTACGTCTTTGCAACCCAGATAGCCCATGCCGGCACGAAGCCGCCGACCAACTGATGGATATTAAATGATAGCGAGCCTTTGTAAGGTACCTGGCCTTCAATACCCTCGGGCACCAGCTTGTTGGAATCCATCACATCGGCCTGCCCATACCGATCGCGGCTCCCTTGCCCCATCGCGCCGATGGAGCCCATGCCGCGATAAGCTTTGTAGGTGCGACCCTGGTAAAGAATTGTTTCGCCGGGACTCTCCTCGGTGCCGGCGAATAAACTGCCAATCATCACCGAGTTCGCGCCGGCAGCCAAGGCTTTGGTAATATCGCCGGAATATTTGACGCCGCCATCCGCGATAATCGGCACATTCTGGCGCGCGGCGGCTTTCGCGCAACTGCCAATGGCGGTGATCTGCGGCACGCCGACACCGGAAACCACTCGCGTCGTGCAGATCGAACCCGGACCAACGCCGACCTTAACGACGTTGACGCCGGCATGGATCAGCGCCGTGGCCCCTTCTCCGGTAGCGACGTTGCCGCCGGCCAGATCCAAGTCCGGATAACGCCGGCGAATCTGGCCAATCATGTCAATGACATTTTTCGAATGGCCGTGCGCCGTATCAACGGCGATCAAATCGACGCCCGCCCGCACTAGGTTTTCGACCCGCTCTTCCCAGTCCGCGCCCGACTCCCACTGCCGCGCCGACCCGGAGCCGGCCGCGCTGGTCTTTACAGGCGTTGGGATATTGGATTTTCTTTTCGATATCTTTGACGGTGATCAAGCCCCTGAGCTCGTACTTGTCGTCCACCACGAGGAGTTTTTCGATGCGATGTTGATGCAGTATTTCTTTGGCTTCGTCGAGATCGACACCGGGCTTGACCGTAACCAACTTGTCCTTGGTCATCACCTCGGAAACCATGCGATCCAGTTTTTTCTCGAAGCGCAAATCTCGATTGGTCAGGATACCGACCAGCCGACCATTCTTGACTACAGGTAAACCCGAGATACCGAACTTGGTCATGATATCTTGAGCTTCGGAAATTTTCTGATCCGGCGCCACGGTGATCGGATCAGTAATCATGCCGCTCTCGAATTTCTTGACCTTTTCGACCTCTCCCGCCTGCGCCCAAACCGACAGATTACGGTGAATGATGCCGATGCCGCCTTCCTGCGCCATCGCGATCGCCGTTTTGGATTCCGTGACCGTATCCATCGCCGCGCTCACCAGCGGAATATTCAGCTTGATGCGCTCGGTTAAGCGAGTCGAGACATCGATCTCCTTGGGTAAAACCGAAGATTCCGCGGGAATCAATAAGACGTCGTCAAAGGTTAAACCTACTGGCAAGACTTCCTGCTCTAACATGATTCACCTCCGAGCGAGGCTAAAAAAAAACCCAGACATGCGCCTGGGTTTTGAACGCTGCGGAATTTTCCACAAGCAAACATGAAGTCTTATACCAGGAAAAATTTCGAGCGGCAAGAATGCAATCAGTTGAGAGAACAAATCCGATGTGGTAGCAACAACCACCCACCATGCCGCTTTATGAATACGAATGCGCCAAGGGCCACCGCTTCGAGGTGATTCAGAAAGTCAGCGACAAACCGCTCAAGCGCTGCGAACGTTGTGCCGCTTCAGCGAAGCGGGCGGTCTCGCAGCCGACACTGCTGCACAATCGGGGAGTCCACGTCTTCGACCGCGTCACCCAAGATGACGCTCTGCGCACCCGCCCGTCGTCGCTCAAATCATTCAAAAAAGATAAATTTTAAATTTCGTGCGCGGCCCGTGTCGTCGCGGCACAGGCCGAGCGGTTCTGCGGTGCTACGGAAGAAATAGTTAAGACTCTAAGTCCGGTGCGCCGCGTTTGCCGACCTGTCGCCTTGGCAACGGCTTATCGTTTTTCGCAAAATCCGCTCTCGCCTCCCCGGTCGACGAAACATCTTCCGCGCCGGTTTCCAGTAAAATGGCTTTGGCTTTCTTCGTCCAATTGGCGTCATCACAATGGACTGAGATTAATATGCCGCCTTTCTTGACGCGTCCCGCATAACGCTTGGCCTCATACTCTGGAATGCCGAGTCCGATGAGACTTCCCGTGATTCCACCCAACACGCCACCCGCGCCGACGCCGGCGAGCGCCGCCATGATTGGCCCGGCGGCAATGAAGGGGCCGACCCCGGGAATGGCGATGGCTCCGACGCCCGCGAGCCATCCTAACACCCCGCCGATGACAGCGCCGGTGCCGGCACCCGCAGACGCGCCTTCAGGAGCTTTCGTCGACTTTTCATGAGCGAGATCCTTGGTGCCGACGTTATCCGGATAAAGCACAGAAATATCTTCTCTGCGAAAATCTGCCTCGCGCAACGCTACGATACCCTCCTCCAATCCGAGTTGATTCGAGTAGATACCAAAAGCCGCTGTATTGCTCCCTGCCATAACTCACCTCCAATGGAGAATTGATCAATTAGCAGTAGAGCAACTGAGGTGCCAGAAAAGCATCGCAAATACACGAAGCTTTTCCCGGCTCCTGTTCGGATTTTTCCCGAACACAGCGGATTTTTTCTATAGCCAGGAAGGATTTCTACAGACAGGTTGGGGAAACTCGCGATCGAGCATTCAGTGCTTGCTCAACCACAGAGTTCCAGCGATCCGCGCCGAAAAAAACAAAGATAGAATCCCCGGCGCGGCGCGTATTCAGCGATTAAAGCTGAACGGACCCGAGCACCGATTGATTATAACGCGCTAGGAAATCAGCGGGATGGCGATAGATTTCAATGCATCCGGCCTGGCGCAACCGGGCTTCGGTCCACCCGCCGCTAAGCAACCCGATCATGCGCATATTTGCGGTGGCAGCCGCTTCCGCGTCATGAGGTGTATCGCCGACGACAACGATCTTGTCGAGATCTACATTGCCGAGCTTTTTGAGCGCCGCTTCGAAAATATCGGGATGCGGCTTGGATCGTCCGACATCCTCGGGCGACGTCTCGGCGTCGATCAGATCGGCAACCTGAGCGATCTTTTTATACTCATCCAATTCTTCTTTTTTTGCCGAAGAAGCCAACGCGATTTTTCGTCCATCGCGGCGAATCCGCTCGAACAACTTGCGCACTTTGGCAAGAGGTTTCACTTGCGGCAAGTATTCCGTACGAAACAGCTCAGCGCGATATTCGTCCAACTCTTTGCCGAAACGATGCAGCTCGTCGACCGAAAAAAACACCGGAAGCAGTTGATCGGCGCCTTTGCCGATCTGGCGACGAATTGCCTCAAAAGAAACTTCTTTGCCAAATCTTTCGAAGGCAACTTGCCAGGCTTTAGCATGAAAATTGACAGAATCGACCAGCGTGCCGTCGACGTCGAAAATCACCGCTTCAATCATGATTTCTCTCTTTCTTCCGTGCCCAACTTCGGCGGCTGGCAATCAGGCCGGCACCGCCGCTTCGTTTTGCCGGCTCCAGAGGCGATGTTGCGGGATTGCTTCTACGAACGCCGAAGCAACCTTAACGTTTTGATTCGTCGCGCCGGCGATGACGCCCGCCGCGACGATCACGGATGTCCTGTCGCGGTAATTACTATGCACTGTGTCACCGAAATTGGTTTCGCGCAAAACGTCGAGCCGGCGTCGGCGGCGCCAATAGTCTTACAATGTTTAATAAGCCTCGTTAAGAAAATGCAACACGGTGGCTGAAACCCACCGCGATCCGCTCCCCTCGGCCAACTTACGATCGATCCGAGCAAGCAGGCCACCATGCGCTTACGGATGCTTTCTATTTCAACCTTGCCGAGTTCGAAATTGCAATGCCTGCACCCGTATTCCTGCTCCGGCTCGGATTGGCTGCGCCAAAACAGTGTGCCGCTTGGCTGAAGTGGTCGAAAAATTTATTGCTGCGCGCGCGAATGGTATGCTGTTGGATGATGGCTAATCCGCCCTTGATTGATGATTTCGTGCGCAGTTCGGACCACCGCTTATGCTCGTGACTGCATAGTGCAAATCCGGTCAAACTCAGCTACGGGCATTTTCCCCTGATCGATCCATACAGATCAAGTTCGGCTCATGTAAGTAGCCAAACGACGGACACTAACGGATAGGAGGGCGATGCCGGCAAGGCATGGCAGCAAGCACTCCCGCGTTCGACCGAATAGCAGTAGATTTAAACGGCTCCTGAGGCTAAAGTATTTCTTTTACGGCTTAGCTTGGCAACGATCAGGATCTTGGTCATCCGGCTGGCTTCCGGGTCGGTGCGGAACGGGAAATTTCCTGCTGGGCCTTACGTCCATCGGGTTGCGATAAGGATTGCTTGGCAATTTCCCACAGCGCGGTGATGATCGCGCCCACCGCGGCGCTCCGCAGCGAACCGATTTCTCCTTTAAACTGGTTCAGCACTCCGCTTGTGAGCCCTTGCTGTAATTGATGACGATAGAGATCGTCACGGTCAAAACGATTTTCCCTGCTTGCTCTCCTTGACCCGCCGCGACCGCCGAGCAGATAACCGACCAATACGGCGCTGCCGAAGACCAGCCATGGATGCCGACGCGTTTGATAGGGCACGTCCAAGCTGCGCTTGAGAGTGTCCGTGGTGTCGGAAACGGTACCCTTGACATTGGTGACGACATCATCGATGGCTGACTGCGCTCCGGCGACCGTGTCCCGCACTTGCTTTTCGACGATCTCTAATTTTTCCGCTATAGCCGTTTGGGCCGCGGCGAGGCGCCGGCGGGCTTGGTCAATTTCGCGGTCGAGCTGCTCCGAATCCGTTGTCATGGAATGAAGTCCTTTCTCATCTCGCCCGGGGAACGCGGCAATAGAGTAACGTTCTTGCTTTTGACTTTTCCCGACATCATCGCGAGCGCGCCGAACAGCACCAGCGCGCCACCGACAATGCCGAAACAGCCCCACAGCGGCACAAGGGTAAAGGTCGCTAGTATGTGGACTAACATGAAAACCAGGGCTATCGCGCCGATGAATCCGAAGCCAACGCCGACTGCAATCATGATTGCAACAGCTTTTGCCTTGGTGATCTCGCGCTGGAGTTCCAGCTTGGTAAGCGTCAATTCCGAAATCAGCAGGTTCTTGGCATCGGCTACCAATCCGCTGATGATCGCGCTGATGCTCGGCGTAAAACTGCTTATGCGATCTTCTTGGTCCATCCGGATTAATGTTTGCCGCTGCGCGCCAACCAGATGCCGAGGCCGATGCCGATGAGCACCGCTTGCACGGGATATTTACGCACGATCGCCGCGACATCCGAGCCAATGCTGTCGAACGTTTTTTCTTGAAAGTACGAGCTCGCTTTTTCCACACCGCTTCGTACTGCCGTCGCAGCCTCGCTCGCCTTGCCCACGACGGTCTCACCGACATCGAGAGCCTTGGCTTTCAGATCGCCGAGCGTGCCGCCATATTTGGCGCTATACTCATTAAGCCGAGCGTCAACTTCTTGAGCCGCCTGGTCATGCGAGCGGCCGTACTTCTCCTGCACCCAGCCAATCAATCTGTCCTTTTGACCACCGATGCGGTCAAAGTCGTCATCGCTAAACTGTCCCCACCAGGACTTCAAAGAACCTTTCATTTGTTTCCACTGCCCTGCAAGAATATCGTCGTTCATCTTTTCCTCCTGTTAAGTCTTTGTCTACCGCCTGATTTGGCTATACGGCGCGACGCTCTTTTTTCGGCACACTCGATTCCCCGGTATAGGAAATATCGTGAGCGCCGGCATTCTTGAAAATTTGTTCCGCTTCGTCCCGTTCATCGCCGTCTTCGGCATGAACGGAAATCAAAATATTGCCGCCTTTGATTTTGCCCTCGTACTGCTTGGCTTCGTATTCAGGTATGCCTAAACCAACCAACGCGCCCGAGAGGCCGCCGACTGCGGCTCCGACACCGGCGCCGGCAAGCGCCGCCATGATCGGTCCCGCGGCAATAAACGGGCCGACCCCCGGTATTGCCAACGAGCCGATGCCGGCAAGCCATCCCAACACTCCGCCAACCACCCCGCCGGTGCCGGCGCCCGCCGCTGCGCCTTCCGGCGCTTTGGTGTTTTGTTCGTGGGCAAAGTCTCTCGTGCCTGAGTTATCCGGAAACAAAACCGAAATGTCATTATTGGAAAACCCGCGTGCTCTGAGCTGGTCAACAATCCGTTCTGCTTGACGCTCGTTATCAATCAAACAAAAAACTGATTTAGCCATGGCCTTCCTCCCAAAGATCCTAATTGATGACTTCTAGCTGATTATTGATATCCTTAGTGCCCGCATATTGCTTCGCCATCGCTCCGATGCTGAGTTTTTCCTGCTCACTTCTCACCGCACCGCGCAGTGTGATGGTTCCGTCCGCAATGATAAGGATGACATCCTTGCCGTTCGTAGGAAGCGACTTATTGGTCGACAGCGAGCGTCGTATGAGTTGTACGGCGTTCTCGTCGACTTTGAGGCCCAGTTCCTCGCCTTTGTCCGCCCAGGCCGGCTGCGCCTGCACGCTTGGAGTCGTCGTCGCGGGTTGTTCGTTCTTCATGCAGCTCATCAGCACCACGCTCGCTATTGCAGCGCACATGATGGTCTTCATCTGACGCCTCGGTTGCGTGACCTAATCTTCCTAGAAACTTTCCGCAAGTAATATGCCAGTAAATCCGCGACGATATATCAGCGCTTTCCTGGAGCAGTTTGAAAACAACTGTCCTGAAAATTCCGACAAAATCGATTTTCCCCTACGAAGTGATGAATTAAGAAAACCTTGCCCGCGACGCTCGTTACCCAAATGGATCGAGCGTCCGCGTTCAGAGTGTGTTTCCACACTGGCCTAACATTACAATCTGCGGCATGATCGCGATTATGATTAGCGATCCGTTGAACCCGCTTACAAACTTGGCGGACTCGTCGGACGATCCCGAACCGCGCTGGCCTGCCTTCATAGCGGTCCTCGCCGTGGGCGGACTCTATGCCGGACTTCCCGACGCGCTGATCCTCGGTCCCCATTGGCTTTTCCCGTCGGTGGTTTTAACGCTGCTTATTCCAACCGTGATTGCCCATCATACCGGCAGGCACCGACTGAACAATTTATTTGGTTTTGCGGTAGACGCGGTACTCACCCTCGGACTGATACTTTCGGTCGGTTTGTTGGTCGCCGCCTTGCCCGCGCGCACGGAAGCGCCTCAGGCGCTGTTGCTTTCGGCGGCTTCGCTCTGGATCACCAATATATTGGTTTTTGCGTTGTGGTATTGGCGCTTGGACGCCGGCGGTCCACACCAACGGGACCAACGCGCGGAGCACAGGAACGGCGCGTTTCTGTTTCCTCAGATGACCATGAGCCCGGAGGCGCTCAAACAAACCGACCAGGAACAGTGGTCGCCGAATTTTGTCGACTACCTATTTCTTGCGTTCAATACCAGCACGGCGTTTTCGCCGACCGATGTGCCGGTTTTGGCGCGCTGGGCAAAGATTCTGATGATGATCCAATCCTTGCTGTCGCTCTTGATCATCGCGCTGCTTGCGGCGCGTGCGGTCAACATCCTTTAAATGCCATCCACTCGCTCTGCAGGTCAGCGACGGAATCTCTTGCAGTTGTTAATCCGACCGCCCTTTGGTAGCGTACGACCGCTTCACGTCCGACCATGCTTGCCAAAATCAATAGCGCAGCTCTCTACGGCATCGACGCCCTGCGCGTCGAGGTAGAAATCGACCTCGCGTCGGGGCTGCCGCAACTCGCCACCGTCGGCCTGCCTGAAGGCGCCGTCAAAGAAAGCAAAGACCGGATTCGCGCCGCGGTCAAGAACTGCGGCTACACCTTTCCCGCTAAGCGCATCACCATCAATCTCGCTCCCGCGGATATCAAAAAGGAAGGATCGGCTTACGATTTGCCGATGGCCGTCGGCATTCTCGCCGCCGAAGGCAACATCGAGAAGAACCTGCTCAATGATTATCTGCTTATCGGAGAGCTTTCCCTCGACGGATCGATTAAACCCGTTCGCGGCGCTCTGTCGATCGCCATGGCGGCGAAGAAAGAGCATATCAAGGGACTCATTTTACCAGAGCAAAATGCTTCGGAAGCAGCGGTGGTAAGCGAGGTCGAGGTTCTCGGTGTGCGCGATCTGCCCCAGGTCGTGGAATTTCTCAACGGCGGGCAATGCATCACGCCAACCACAGCCAATCTAGACGATCTGTTCAGTCAACACTCGCAGTACAACAGCGACTTCAATGACGTCAAAGGCCAACAGCACGTGAAACGCGCCCTCGAAGTCGCCGCGGCCGGCGGCCACAACGTGATTCTCGTCGGTCCTCCAGGTTCGGGTAAAACCATGCTGGCGAAACGGTTACCGACTATCCTGCCGGATCTGACCCTGATCGAAGCGCTTGAAACCACCAAGATTCACAGCGTCATGGGCACACTCAACGGCCAAGCGATCATCGCGACGCGGCCGTTTCGCTCGCCGCACCACACGATTTCCGATGCGGGTTTGGTCGGTGGCGGTACCGTGCCCAAGCCCGGCGAAGTTTCGCTTGCCCACAACGGCGTGCTTTTCCTCGACGAGTTGCCCGAGTTTCGCCGCAACGTTCTCGAGGTCATGCGCCAACCGCTGGAGGATGGCAACATTACCGTGTCGCGCGCCATGGGTTCGATCAATTATCCCGCGAGCTTTATGTTGGTCGCGGCGATGAATCCCTGCGTGTGCGGATTTTTTACCGATCCGCAGAAGGAATGCACCTGCACGCCGTTGCAAATCCAACGCTACCGATCCAAAGTGTCCGGCCCATTGCTCGATCGCATCGATATCCAGATCGAGGTTCCGGGCCTGCGCTATCAAGAGCTTGCCAGCAAAGACGCCGGCGAGCCGTCGAGCGCGATTCGAAGTCGGGTCAACCAAGCGCGCGCGATTCAGTTGCACCGATTCGACAAAAGTAAACTTCACGCCAACGCACAGATGGGCACGCGAGAAATCAAACGTTACTGCGCGGTGAAAGAAGACGCCGAGAGATTGCTGGAGACGGCGATCAACAAACTGGGATTGAGCGCGAGAGCCTACAGCCGGGTTCTAAAAGTCGGCCGCACCATCGCCGACCTCGCTGGCGCGGAAAACATCGAAGCCTCTCACATCGCCGAAGCGATCCAGTATCGGAGCTTGGATCGGAGAATGTAAATTGGCTGCAACGGTCGTTGCTTCTGTGATAACTAAACAAACTGAGCCAGCCGGTCGGTCTCACGATAAAGCTCAGCTTGCCCTTGCATCTTTTGCTCGTAGCGGCTCAGCAACGAGCTGATCGTCGTTGGGTCGCGCCCGAAATACTCCGCCACTTCCTTCACCCCATACCCACCCCGTCGCACCAGCACATAGGCCATCAACGTCCGTTGTCTTGATGCCCCTCGGGCACGGCCCTGGACCCGCAACACTTCAGGTCTCACTTTTAACGCTCTTGCCATCTCGGCGATGACTTGACTCAGCGATCTCTTTCTCTTTGCCCGTTCTTCCTGTTCATACTCACGGCGCAACCCTTCGCCAAACTTCCCCTTGCCCAAAAACCTTTGGTCCTCCACTTCGTAATACTCTTCCTTGTGTCCTTCCTTCAATCCTTCCTGGACGAATTTCCGATAGCCGGAGATCCCCCCGATCACCTTGAGCACCGGGCGCGGATCGACAATCACCGTGGGTTTTCCCGAACGGTACGCTTGGTCGCCGCTGTAGGGATACTTCTCGGCGCTGGCTACGAGCTTGGACCTTGCCGGATTGAGGTGGATGTAGCGGACCAGCGCCAATAAATAGGCGTCTTTCTGGCACAAAATCGCTTGGTAGCGCCCTTGAAACAGATGGCCGACTTTGCGGTAGGTGCGGTTGTAATACTGGGTATAGCTCTGCTGGAGCCCTTGCATGAATTTGCCGAGCGGTGAACCGGAGCACTCGAGCAACAGATGGACGTGATTGGGCATCAGGCAGTAGGCATAGATCGTGACGCCGTAGCGCTGGCGGTACTGGGCCATTTTTTCCAAATAGACCTGATAGTCTCTGTCTTTGGCAAAAGTCTTTTGTCTTTGGTTCCCCCGGACGATGACGTGGTAGAGAATTCCGGGGGCAAAGAGCCTGGGCTTTCGGGCCATAGGAAGCGTTTAACACCGCGCCGCTCAATTTGCAATTAATACATGTCTGACCCCAAATGTTCCTGTCTGACCCCAAATGTTCCACAATGACCCCAAATGTTCCACAATACATCAGCCGGCCTTCATTCCCGGCATCGGTTCCCACAATCGCCAACATGTCCGCTTCCTTGCGATGGGGCGCAATGTTGTAGATCGGCCTAAACTCCGGCAGATCGTTTAAAAGATTCCAGCGGACCTTCACTTCACGAAACTCGAATGATGCCCTGAAGCGATTACACATAAATCCATCGACTTTCCCCAAGGGCTGCCATCGTGATCCATGGCTCGGGATGAGTCGGCGAGGTGCCGCGGACAGCATTCGGTGGAATCGCTTCGCTCGTTCCGCGCTACGAGCTATCTGGGACCGGATATCGGGATCGCAGCGAGTGCAATATCCCTTTGAAATCTGTGTCGTCTTGTAGCTCCAGCTGGGCTCGCTTGGCGACGGCTCGGCTTGGCACAGGTGGTGCGGGCGGCAGCGGGATACTCGGCTTGTCCTCTCGCCGTGACGAACTCAACACCTTCGACAGATCATCAGCTCCAGCCACACGCTCGCCCATATCGGGTGGATTGGCACTCATAAAGCATCGGGCGATCGTTTTAGCGATTGACGTGTGGTCAAACGGGATATCGCTCACCGTGCCGCGATCTACCCAGGGGGAAATGACGAACGTCGGCACACGCACACCGTACTCGTTAATAGCCGAGACAGGAATTGCAGCCGGCGGAGCCACATGATCAAAGAATCCACCGTGTTCGTCATAGGTGATCACGAGCAGTGTTTTGTTCCAGTTCGGGCCCTCCATCACAGCTTGCACAACCTCCGCCACCAGCCGCTGCCCATCCGCAATATCTGCGGGCGGTCCGTCGTCATTCCCGGGTGGGACATCGATGAAGTCAGGGTCAATAAACGACACCGAAGGCAACGTTCCGGCGCTAGCACTGGCAAAGAAACCCTTCATGGAATCGCGCGCATCGACAATATATTCGTTATCCCAGGTGTAATGCTCGAACATCCGCAGGGAGCAGTAGCCGTGCTCATAGTAATGCCAGGAAACGGCATGCTCGGTGAGATGGTCGAAGATGCTTCTGGTGAAGACCGGCGTGAAATCGTTGCCGTGTGGATTGTCGAACTGGAAGCGTCCATTCGCATCGCGATTGAGCCGGCCGGTCAGCGTATAGAAGCGATTTGGGAATGTCGGCCCCGGATGCGCTGCGAACCAGCGTTGGCAGATCAGGAACTCTCGTGCCAATGCGTCGTACACTGGCACCTGGGCGGCAGTGTAATACCCCATCACCTTGCCCGGATCGACGCCCTCGTCTTCGTAGTGATTGGCGAAGTCTGCTACGAAGCCGTCGAGCTTGCCACCATTCACCTGATTCACGACACAATCTTGGCGATGGCAGGGACTTTCCAGGAACAATGTGCCTGTGAGCGGGAAGGAAAGGTAATCGCGCCCCTTGTAATGGTTTTTCTCGCCACCGCGCAAGCCATCGACATCGAGACGGTTCTTGCCATCACCGCCGCCTTCTTTGCTCAAGTAGCCGAGCATGTGATCGAAGGAGCGGTTCTCCATCATGAGCACGACGATGTGGTCAATGTTGGCGAGCAAACCCCGATCAAGAGGTGGCTGGGCATTCTCAGGAAAAGGCTCGAGTTGCCCTAGCGGCAGCATGTACTCGACGTTCAGCACCTGATCGGTACCTTCGACGCCGATCACCGGGAAGTCACCACCAACCAGCCACCGTGTTACTAACCGGTTGAGGATTTCGTGTGATTCTTTTTCCTCCAGCGCCTTTACTATTTGCGAATTCATACCATCTTCAACACCTGATGCAAACACACCGTCAGGCAGTCCAGGTACATCTACCGACACATCGGTTTCGACCCTATTCTTTTCCGTCTTCAGATTCACCAGGCCATTGGCACTGTCGAAATCCAGGTTGAAACGTATCTTGATCTTGAATCCGTCGAAGTCGATGTTTGGGAAGTTGTTAACCTTCATTTCTTCGTCTTTGGGCTCGAAATGGATCAGCACCTCAATACCCACAGGTTGACCGGGAATGATATTGGCGATGAGTCCATCGCTATTCAAGCCAGAGAAGTAAAAGTCAGGATCGGAAAGGATCGGCAGAGGGACCTCAAGTTGGCCGAGGTCCCTGGGCTTGCCGTCTCGCAATTGTGAAGTGTATCCCTTCGCCGGATGATCGAAGAGTACATCCAGCGTACTCTTGCGATGATCACCTGAGCCGACGTTGTGGAGCGTGATCTTAAACAACGGGCGGCGCTCCGGGTTGTTGAATAACTCGTCAAACTTGCGCTGCAATAATTCCAGTGGGATAATTTTCTTGAGAATACGGCCCGGCCGGGGGGCGCCGACGAACTTACGCAGCGAGAGCGGAAACAACTCATTACGCTGGTGGGCTAATTGTTTGATGCTGACTGCTTGTCCCACTACATTTAGGGATTCACGGACGCTGGTCATTATGGTTCTCCCGTTACCCAAGAATTGCTATTGCAAGGCAATGAGTATGGAAATAAGCCCTTGGCCTTCCCCGAAAGGGTGCAATGCCTTCCCGATGACTCGCAAAGCTTTTGTCCACTCTGTCTGGCTAGTGACTTTCTACCGTTTGTACGCTGGCATCGACCGTCTGCCAATTCTGTACTGCGAATTTGAGTGCGCCGTTCGATGGCAAATTGACGGCGGCGAATTGTTTGTTGAGTGTCTTGTTATTCTTACGATCAATCATGAATGCCTGCACTTCAACGTTGCGCGACGCACCACGATTGCCGAGGTGCGCGAACGCCAATTCCGGCGAAGTGGTGATCTCAACGTCCGCCGCTGGGCCTCCACCGGCGCCGCGAATGGCAATCGCCCGCGCCTGATCGCAAACCCACCGCGCAATGGTCAAGTTGAAGGTCTTCTCGACAGCTGGCGTAAAGCGCAGTTTCGTTTGGTCCGCACTCACCGAGAGCACATCCACCTGCCCCGCCGCTGTTGTCGCGCCCTGCAGCACGAACGAACCGCCGCCGGGAAGAATGGAGTTGAATGTGTACTGGCCAGCACCTGTACCCGTAATGCGGCGCGTAAGGGGCGTGTCGGTGGGCAACATATAGGCACCTGGCACCAGGTAGCACGGATGGCTGTCAGGAATCTCGGCGCGAATCTGCCCGCCGAAATTACCCGTGCGCAGGCCGTTCGGATCGGTGATCTGCAGATCAGCGGGCGAGACAGGAAATCAATGATGAACCTCCGCAGACCAAGCGGGCCACTGAACGGCAGGTCGTGATCGGCGAGCAGATAGTCGCCGTTGGTCATCATGCCGAGTGTTAAACCGGCCTTACTGTCAAATTGCGCTTTGCTTCTGCCGGGGAAATACTCGAACTCAATCCGCCCGCCATTATTTTTGAAGACAAGCTTGCAGTTCGCAGATTCGGGATTGTTGCAATCCCAGACGTACATCTCGACGTTGTTGAGATCGGTCATTGTCGTCGTGCCGTCCGGCGCAAGCTGCGGCCCCGGATGGCCCGGCGGATAGGCAAAGCGATAAGGCATGACGCAGTGCGACGCGCCCAGCTTCTCGAAGTAATCGCTATTCCAGATCTCGCCCGCCGGGATGAAGAAGATCAGGTCGCTTTGTCGCGGCCACAGCCGCGCAGAAATGTCGCTTCGACCTCGCGGCAGCTCCGTTCAACCCGCGCCAGGCCTTCGCGGCCTTGATCGTGGAATTGATCAGGCTTTCGCGGCTGAGCAGCTTCCCGTGAATGGCGGTAAGTAATTTGTGTACGCTCGCTTTGGTGATCGTATGGGTGTCGGGCGGCCTGTCCAAAAGTTGTCGGCGACTAAACTCGCGAGCGAAGTGCAGAAGCCGTTTGCCAGTCCACCGTTAGCTTTGCCTTTGAGATAGTAGTGATAAAAGGCATAGAAGGCGGCGGTGAGAATCGGATGCCCGAAAAGGGGATCCAGCTGCTCGTGCAAGACTTCAGCCGTGCCGAAGGTCTCTCTGAAAGTCCCCCAATCCGGCACGCCATCCCAAAAATTCGCGCCGTGGACGGGATCCCAGGCTGGCAAATTGTGCGTACCGTACTGAAACAGGATTTCGGGGCTGCCATGGACCCCCAAGGCTTCGATTAACTCCCCCAATGAGATCGGAGATGACAGGTTATGCTGCTGGGCCAATTGCCTGATGCTGACTGAGTTTCCTATTATTTTCCCGGAACTACGAAGGCTACGCACAACATTTCTCCTTTCGAGGTCAAGGAAAATTACTGTAATGCAATTAGTATGGGAATCAATTCTTGCCCTTCCGGCAATGCGCGGAGTGCCTTCCCAATCACTGTACCAAACGCCCTGAGCGGATCATCGGCCTTCATGGCATGCCCCGGCGTTGGCGAGGTGGTCAGCAGATCGCCCACTTCAATTGCGCCGTACTTCGCATCCATTTTGCAGAAGACTTTGCCCAGCAACGCAATGGGTTTCCGCGTGTTGCCGGACTTTTGCTTATCCAACACGATGCCGGGCTTGTAACCACCCGCACCGGAGACCACCCCAGCAACCCGCTTGTCGTACGCCTTTTGACTTTGCTCCAATTTTCCTTCTTCGCCCAAGACCATGACCGTTCCGGGTTCAATCTGCTCCGTTTCGCAAATGTCGAACTCTTCGGCACAATCGGCGTTGGTGAGGCGGATATCGCCGTTTGTCGAAATGTTTCCATTAACCTCGAGTTTCTCGCCTGGCTCGGTTGTCCCGATGCCGACGTTACCATTCGTTAGATCAATGACCAGTCTATCTGTAGCACCGACCCCAGTTGCACCTGATTCTCCCCTTAGACGCAGACTCGATCCTTTTACGTCTATACCTCCAATTCTATACGGTTGATTATAATGAACCCGTAAACCATCTCCATTTGCCATGGTATTTCCAAATAGCAAAATATTTGAAGTAGTACCGCCTATGTGCAGATTCGATTCCGGCGACGGGGTATTAATGCCAACATTGCCTACGGCGTCGATTCGCATCCGTTCTGTGGCTCCGGAAACCGTATCGACACGGAATCTCAGCCCGTCCGTTAGCGTTCCGGCTCGAACATCTATAAAGCCGCATTGAATTTGGCTATTAATGTTTCCTCCGGACAGTCTCATACCAATTTCACCGGTGTCGGCAGTCCCTCCAAAGTATAGGTTTCCATCTACTCCAGCCTTTGAAGTGGGGAGAGAAATGTTACCAGAGCCCAACGTAAGGCGTTGAGTCGGATTCGTCGTCCCGATGCCCACCTTATCCGTCGATAAGGTCAGTGAGCTGAGACTACCATTTTCATCCTTTATGGGCTGCGCCGTTGCGCTAAGTGCTTCGGCAACTTGTAAATTGGCCATTGTAGTTACCTCCCTAATACAAAATGCGTAGTTAGATTCCGAATGATACGAGCCATTGCGGAACGAACATAAAGGCGCTCGATTGGGATTGCAGTTCAATATTGGACAAGTTTGAAAAAAACATCGGTGCTCCTCGTACAACATGGGATGGGTATAGAAAAACCAGACCCAGGCAAATGGAAGTGCTCCTCCTGGAGCACTGTGTTTTGCGAAGCACAATGAACGAAACGCCAGTTCGTCTTATGTCGGCATCCTGGTCCAGGTCTATAATTCGAAGGCTCTTGTGTCTTTTAGAGTCGCCTTTTTAGGTGGGACCGGCGTTTGGTCGATATTCCGGTCTGCTAAAAACTAGAAAGGATTTTGAGTAAGAGCGACCTAAAACGCTAGAATTTGCGCTTCTGCCGTACCGAGTGAGCTTTGGAATTCCCTGAACGGCCCTTTACTTTTCGTTGAGTACCCTATTTTTGACACTCTGCGATTACATTTTTTTTACTGCGCGAATCCTCCGAAACCTAGGGAAATGCAATTTTGTTCCGGTTTTTTGACTTTTACATCCTACTATATCTTCTTCATTTTACAAACTCTCACCAATTATATAGCTTCAACTTACCCTCCATATCGCATTCTTTTCTCTTCTCACAACCAACCTACCAACTCCAACCCATACCAATATAAACACATCTTACCTATACTAAACAAATTAGCCGGGTTTTAAAAGTCGGCCGCACCATCGCCGACCTCGCTGGCGCGGAAAACATCGAAGCCTCTCACATCGCCGAAGCGATTCAGTATCGGAGCTTGGATCGGAGAATGTAAATTGGCTGCAACGATCGTTGCTTCGGTGATCACGGTAGGCCGGCATCATTCTCTATTTTTGCCTCAGGAATAAATCCGTATTCATCCCATCCTCTCGCTTCGTAGTAACTTTGGATCATCTGCCGCAATTCGTTCGAGGTGAGGCTGGTGCCCTGCGCCACACCGGTGGGAAGAGCTTCGCTCAGCAAGCGCTGCGGCAGCCAGTCGTCTTCGGGCTGCCAGCCCTCGCGGATATTGAAAAGTTTCTTGAGCGTGTGAATGCGCGCGCCGGTTTGCCGCAGCTCGGTGGCCGAGTAGTTCCAACCCGTCACCGCGCCCAGCAGTTGTGCCGCCTCGGCGTAAAAATCGTCGAAGCATTTGCGTAAAAATTTGCAGATCACCAGCGAGTCCAATACCGCGGCGAAATCTTCCGCAGCGGCGACCAGGGCACCGCGCCGTTGGTCGCCACGCAGCCGATCGACCTCGCCAGAGAAGTCTGCTTCGTAAGCGCCCGAGCGGTTGTGGCACGCGCCGCGCGGGCTCACCGCCAAGCCCAAAGCCATCGTCTTCAAGCTGCGCGGTTCATACCCCGGCATTTCCAGACCTTTGACCTGCATCGCCCAATACTCGCTGCCGTTACCGGTCGCGAGAGCGGCGCGCTTCGAGCCTTCGGCTAAGAGATTTCCCGCGCCTTCGCGCTCGCCGATCGCGCGGATCGCGGCCAAGAAAGTATCGCCGCGCCCGAAGCGCAAACCGAGTTTTTCAGCATCCGGCAACAGTCCCCGCTCGCGGCATTCCATCGTCCAGGCGAGCGTGCCGCCGGTGCTGATCGTATCGAGACCATAGAGATCGCACAGACGCGCGGCTTCCAAGACGATCTCCGGATCGTTGATGCCGCACAGCGGGCCGAGGGCGAACAGGCTCTCGTATTCCATGCGCTGTTCACCGTTCCGCGAGCTAAACAGACGCTCGCAGCGGATCGTGCACGAGGCGCAGCCATGCTGGCGGCTGAAGTTGTTCTCGGTTAAAGCTTCGCCGCTCAAAGACTCCGCTTCCTCCCAGGTCGATTGCTGGAAATTGCGCGTCGGCAAAGTGCCGAGGCGATTGAAGACGGCGAGGTTGGCGACGGTCCCGACCTTGCGATATTTGTCGGTCACCGAGCCAACGCTGCGCCGACGCAAGGAATCGGCGATGGCCTCCACGGCGAAGGAATCGGCGACGGCGGTTTTTTGACCGCCTGATAGCGCGATCGCCTTGAGATTCTTCGATCCCATCACCGCCCCAACTCCGCCGCGCCCGGCGTGGCGCCCTTCGTTGCTGATGGTAGCGAAGCGAACCAGATTTTCGCCCGCCTTACCGATGGCCGCGGCCCATAGTGCCGGGCAGTTCAATTCGGTTCGGATCGCCGCTTCGGTCTCGTTTGGACTCTTGCCGCGCAAATGTTCCGCCTGGCGGATTTCAACCGTGTCGTCGCGAATAAATAGGTAGGCCATCGAGGCGGCCTTGCCGGTGATCACGATGGCGTCGACTCCCAGTCGTTTCAATTCGAGGGCGAAGTGGCTCGATGAGAGCGAATCGGCAATGAAGCCGGTAAGCGGAGACTTGGTCACGACGGCATACTTGGCGGTGGTCGTGAGGCCGGTGCCGGCGAGCGGCGCACTGGTAAAAATCAGCGGATTGGCGGCAGCAAAGGGATCGATCCCCGCAGGCGCATATTCATAGAGCAGGCTCGTGCCCAGTCCGATGCCGCCGAGATAACCGCGCAGGCGCGACTCGTCGAGGTCCTGCCATGAACTTGTTTCGTTGGTTAAGTCGATATGCAGCAGACGGCCGTGAAAACCATACATGGTCAGCCTCCGGCGTCGGCGGACAAAATAAAAATCTTGTCGCCCGAATTCACGGTCGCCGTCGGCCCGCGAACGAAGTTTAGGCCGTTGACGTTGCAGGCGTAGCCGCGGACGAGACTATTGCCATCCGCAGTGATGACCCGATCGATCAATACCGGCAGTTTCTCGGCGAGCGCTGCATAAACCTGCGCGACGGTGGCGCCTTGCGGCAACGACAACGCAATCTCTTTGGTTTTCGCCAGCAAACGCGCTGCGCCGAAAAGCTCGACGGTACACGCAATCGCGCCGAGCGCCGGCGGATTCGAAGAACGCTTTAGTTGCGCCCAGCGGATCAAAGCCGCGGCGTAATCGTCCGGCGTATTCATGTTGAGAAAGCTCAGCCCGTCGGGATCGAAGCGGCGTATTTCGTCCGCGGTGATTTTTACGGTTCGAACTTTGTCGAAGAGATAAATCGGTCTCAACTCGCCGCGCTCGAGTTGGCCGGCAAGCAGCGGCAGCACGCTACGGCGATATACCGCGTGCAAAGGCTGAAAGCGCTCTTCCCAATAGGGCACCACGACATCGTGATCCGAGATCCGCTCGACCAAGTGCGCGATCAGCGACGCATTGAGGAAAGCGACATCGCACGAAGTGACAAAGCAAGCTTCGCCGCGCGCCGCTTTCAAGCCGTAATAGATTCCCCCGACCGGTCCTTGATAGGCGACTTCGTCGCGTGCCAAGGTCGCCGCCAAGGGTGGCAATTGCTGTTCCGGCGCGGCGACGACGACGATGTCGTCGAACCATTGTCCCAATTGGCGCACCAAATGGACGATCAGCGGCTCGCCGTCGAACTCGAGCAGCGCTTTGGCGCTGCCCATGCGCGAGCTCTTGCCGCCGGCGAGAATGATCGCGGAGTTATCGCCTTCGATCATTGCCGTTCGCCTTGATCCGCGTGGCGATGTTTGCGCTTTCCCTCGTCGGCATCGGCCGATGGCGCGCCCTGATCGAGCCAATGTTTGAATTCATCGAGCGAGTGGGCCAGACGCCATTCATCAAAAATGGCGCGGGCCATGGCGGACACGGCTCCAGACGACGCCGGTGCGCCGGCCGGCCCGACATTGGAGCAGCCACTCTTCGAATACTTCGGGATTCGGATCTTCTCGGACGGCACGCTGCAGCAGTTCGCGTTTGATCGCCAGGCCAATGCCATCCGGCGTTTGGTCGCGCTTGCGGTTGCGCCTGAGCCCGTCGGCCGCATCGAGCGCAGCAAGCAAAGCGGCGCAAATCTCCGCAGGACGAATTATTGAATGGCTCAGGTTAGCCAAGACGCGATCCTTCCGCGCAAGCTCGGCTTGGTTACAACTCCAACATCGAGCGTATACCCTGCTCCAACGGGGCGCAGGTAGCCCGACTCCAGCGCCGCGATATCGAGATCGACGCTGGCAAGATCATCGACGATGACCTTGACCGGCGCACTGCCCTGAAGCGTAGTAAAAGTTTTCACGTAGCCGAGACAGCGCTTGCAAGCATCGATCACGGCATTGGAGCCGCTTTTCTCCGGCACCAGGGATACCAGCTCGTTGTGGTCGGTCATAGCGCAGTAGGGACAAAACAAACATTGCGCTTGCCATCCTCCACCGCAACGACCGCAGCGAAAATAGCGGCTGCGCTCGATGCCGCGGACCTCGGCGAAGGCCGGCCAGGTACCGCACACGGGACAGTATCCTTCCATCCAACTTGCATTTATCGATGGCTGCAAGCGGCGCTGGCAAGCTTGCAGGAAAGGGACCGGCACGAGAGCGGCAACCGCTTGGAGCGCATCCGCCTCCATTCCAAGATCGACGGCGGTCTCACGCAGATGCTGCCAATTCTGGCAGAGTGACGCGATGAATAGATCCATGGTATTCAAACGCGCCCGTTTGCTGCCGTCGAGGGCGGACATCTTTGGCGCGCCGCTCTCATAGGCAGCGCGCAATAGCCGGTGCGACCACCCAGCGACGACGGCCGGATCGAGATCGAGCGTGGCGCCGTCCAGCAGTGGCGCTCTACTTTGCTGCGCCTTGCGGGGCTCGGGGACAAACCCTTGCCACTTGGTATCGCGTCGCTTCGCGCAGAACTTGCTCGATAACCGTGAGCCACGGCAGCCACTCCGGATGCCGGCGCCCGAGGTCCGCCGCGCCGTTATCTAGCGAAACGGTCATTGGCGGCTCAGCTTATCCGCCTGGTTGGCGGGCTCCAAAGGTGGATGTTTGGTGGGAATAATCTGCGGCGTCTGCCAAAAGGGTTGCGAGCCTTCGTGCATTTCCACAACTTTGTCTCGATTGCCGACGTCGGCGCCCGGTCCTCCGCCGCGGCTGCGCGCAGTCTCCGGACTGTCGCACGCGGCGACGAACACTGCTGTGATCAACAACGCTATGAGCGCAAGTTTCATCTCACACTCCCTGCGCGGAAAATACGATGACCAAGCGCAGCAGAAAACCGCCGAGCAGCACCAGCACGGCCGCCGTCGTCATATTATGCGTGCCGCCCCTGATACCGCGCCAATAGAGCAGCAGCGGTAACACCATGCCGATACCGATCACGCCGATCAACAGAAGCAAACCCCAAACATTCAACCAGGCGCGCGCCACCGGCCCGAGAGAGACGATGACGGCGATCAAAACGATCAGCTCCAGCGCAACCACCCAGACATCGATGCGCTGCAACGCCGCAAGCCCGGGCGTGATCCGGCCGTATTTTCGCGCCAGCAGGATCATCAATGCGGCCGAGATCGATGCCGCCGAAATAACGAAAAGCATGCCGAGCAGCGGCGTGTCGGACCAGATCGGCCGGTTGGTCACGCCAAGCAGCACTCCGGTGTAACCGGCAACATAGAAACCGAAAAGTCCGCCGATGATCGAGATGAGAATGCCCAGGCCTTCGGGCGGGCGAAGCTTTCGTCCCGCGCGGCCACTTGAGACGACCGTCTTCGACGAGCGCTCCGATAAAAGATAGCAAGGCAAAAAAGCCGAAGATCATCAACGCCCAGGAGCCGAGCGACATCGGCGACCACGGCTTGAACATCGGCCGAAAGGTGTTCGACTGAATCAGCATATGCCAGAAACGCTCCGGCCGCGTTAAGATCGACCGTCAACAGAAAGCCGCTGATCACGATGCACGGGAAAGCGATGTAATGTCCCAGACGGGCGAGCGGCCGGTCTTCTGGACGGCCGAATAGATCGATCAGCACGGCGAGAAAATAGCAGCCGCCGGCCAGACCGCCAAAAAAGAAATAAAGCACGATCAGCCAGCCCCAATCCGGCGGCGCGCTGAAGAAGGTGCTGGAGGGAACCTCGCTCATGGTTGGGCCTCCTCCCTGCGCGCTGGCGCGCCGCGATCGCGAAAATTGAAGATACCGATCAAACCGACCAACACCGCGCCCAGCAGCGAAAACATCGACGATGATTTTAAATTGCGCGCCGGCATTTTCGGATCGGGCGGCAGGCCGTACACTTCCGGTTTATCGACTAACAGATAAAACGAGTTGAGGCCGCCGAGCATTTTCTCATCGGCGCCGTAAAGATAAGCGCGCTTCTCGCCGCCTTGTTGCAGTTGTTCCACCCGTTTTTCTGCTCTGCCACGCAGATCCTTGATCGTGCCGAATTGAATCGATTCGGTCGGGCAGGCTTTCGAGCACGCCGGCTCCATGCCGACTTGCAGGCGGTCGTAGCAGAGCGTGCATTTCTGGGCCAGTCCCGATGCCGGGTTGATGTCGATGACGCCGAATGGGCAGGCGGAAATACAATCGCGGCAGCCGTTGCACGCGTCGGATTGAATCACGACCGTATCAAACTCCGTGCGCGTGATCGCGCCGGTCGGACAAACCTCGAGACAGGCCGCATGCACGCAGTGCTTGCACACGTCGCTCATCAGCAGCCAGCGGCCGTCCTTGCGGTCCTCGGTAAACTGCTCGATAAATTTTACATGGCGCCAGTGGATGCCGTCGAGCTTGCGCGTGTTGTCGTAGCTGTCGCCGCTCAAGGTATTCTGACCGCCGTTGGTGCTCGGCAGTTGATTCCATTCTTTGCATGCGACTTCGCACGCCTTACAACCGATACAGACCGTGGTGTCCGTATAGAAGCCCATGGGTTCGGCCATCTTGATTCTCCCTTCCCAGCCCACCGCCGCGTGTTCGTGTTACTTCGAAGCGGACCTTCGAGATTTCGTGATCGTGTCCGTTATTCAATGTGCGCGGCCGACGATCACGAACACGGCTTTTCCGGTCACGAACACGATCTTACCCTCATGCCTTCTCCACATTGCAGACAAACGCCTTGCCCTCGTGCATCGAAACATTCGGATCGGCGACCAGGGAGGTCATCTCGTTGACGACGTCTCCCGTGGACAAGCCTTCATAGCCCCAGTGCCAGGGCATGCCGACCTGATGGATAACTTTGCCGTTGATGTTAAAGGGCCGCATGCGCCGCGTGACCAAAGCCTTGGCGCGGATTTGCGTGCGCGGGCTGGTGATTTTGCACCAGTCGAGGTTTTTGATCCCCTTCTCCTGGGCCAACTCGGGACTGATCTCAATAAAAAGCTCGGGCTGTAGCTCGTTGAGCCACGGCAACCAGCGGCTCATGGCGCCCGACAGGTAGTGCTCGGTCAAGCGGTACGTGGTGATCACATGGGGAAACTTTGGATCGCCCAACTTAGCGAGCGGATTGCCGGGGTCATTCCAGTATTTAACCACCGGGCTGTTCTGCTGTTGGTAGAGCGAGTTGTTGACCGGCGACTCGATCGGCTCGTAGTGCGTCGGCAACGGACCATCCACCAAGCCCGCCGGCACGAAGAGCCAGCCGACTCCGTCCGGCCGCATGATGAAAGGCGCGGTTCCGGGGAGCGCGTCCATGCCCGCGGCGCCCGGCTTGGCTTTGTCGTTGGGCGGTTTCGCCGCGATATAGTCCGGCACATCGTAACCGGCCCATTTTTTCTGCTCGGCGTCCCACCACACCCATTTTTTCTTTTCGCTCCAGGGCTTGCCGTCGGGATCGGCCGATGCGCGGTTGTACATGATCCGGCGATTGGCCGGCCACGCCCAACCCCAGTTGAGTTGCGCGCCGGGTTGTCCGGGTACGTCGGGCGTGCGCCGGTCGGCGAGATTCTTGCCCACCGCGGGATAGACACCGGAATAAATCCATGACGCGCATGTCGTCGCCCCATCGTCGGTCAGATCGCCGAAGCCGGCGCAGTGACGCGCCTGATCTTCGGTAAAGTAACCGTTGAGCTCTTTGAGAATTTTCAACACCGAAGGCTCGCCCATTTTGCGCTCGGCTGGATTGTCACTCTCGTAATCCCAGACCAGGTTTTTGAATCCCTGATCGCGCGGCTCGGTCGATGGCGCGTAGAGTTTTTTCAGGCGCTTGCCGAGATCGTAGTAGAACCAGGTATCGGACCGGCAATCGCCGGGCGCCTCGGCGGCCTTGTGATGAAATTGCAACAGGCGCTGGGTGTTGGTGAACGTGCCGTCGACTTCGCCGACTTGCGTTGCCGGAAGATAAAACACTTCAGTCTTGATATCGGCAGTTTTGATTTCGCCCTTTTTGATTTCCGGGGCGTTCTTCCAGAAAGTCGCAGTCTCGGTGAGCCAGTTGTCTTTCACGACCAGCCATTGGAGTTTTCTTAGCGCCGACCGCTCCAGCTTGGCGTTGAGCGACGTGGCGGGGTTTTGCCCGACGCAAAACATGCCCTTCACTCGATCGGCGTTCATCGCCACGAACATGGCCATGTGCGAATGGTCGCCGAGAATCTTCGGGTGCCAGTCCCAGCCAAATTGATTTTCTTTGGTCGCCGCATCTCCATAAATAGACTTCAGATACGACACCACGAATTTCGGCATGTTCGCCCAATAGCCCGTCGGCAGGGTCTCGGCCGCAAGGTAGTCGTGCAGCGTGTCGTGCTTCTTGAGCGCCGTCGGCGCCGACATGTAGCCCTGGATCGAGTGGTAGAGCGTCGGCACATCGGTCGAGCCCTGGATCGAGGCGTGGCCGCGCAGCGCCATCACACCGGCGCCGGGCCGGCCGATATTGCCCAGCAGAAGCTGCAGCAGCGCGCAGGCGCCAATGATTTGTACGCCATAAGTATGCTGCGTCCAGGCAACGGCATAAGCGAATGACGTCGTCCGTTCGGCGCCCGAGTTGGCCAAAATAGTCTCGGCGACTTTGAGAAACGTTTCCTTGGGGCAGCCGGTGCTCTTCTCGACCATTTCCGGCGTATAGCGCGCGAAATGCTTTTTGACGATTTGCAAAACCGTTCGGGGATTTTGCAGCGTGTCGTCGCGCAGGAGCGCGGGCTTTACTAAGGACGCCACGAGCGGCGCGAACGGCGGCCCCTGCGCTGCCTTGGCGGCGGCCTCGTGCTGCCTGTGGCGCATCCTTCTGCCCGGTCGCTCCCGTGCTGACTTTCGTCTCGCCGGAGCGCGCGGTGGCGGCGGCGGCTTCCCCTTGCGCCCCGACTTTGGTGCGGGCGTATTGCCAGCTCGCCCCGTCGTACTGATTCGTCATGGCGTTGAACGGCCATTCCTCTACATCCCCCTTGGATTGCAGCAGTCCCGAGAAGACTCCGTTCAGTTCTTCGGTGTCCTTGAAGTCCTCGCCGATGATCGTCGCGGCATTGGTGTAGTTCACGACGAAACTCTTGAAGAACGGATCGCTGTTCCACTTCTCGCTGTCGAGCACATATTTAATGACGCCGCCGAGGAAAGCGATGTCCGATCCGGCGCGGACCGGCGCGTAAATATCGGCCACCGAGCTGGTGCGGGTGAAACGCGGATCGACGTGGATGATCTTGGCGCCGTGCTGAACTTTGGCTTTCATCGGCCAGCGGAAAGCGACGGGATGGTTTTCCGCCATATTGGAGCCCATGACGACGATGCAGTCGGAGTCGGCCATGCTCCGGGGATAAAGAGTCGCTGCGCCGCGGCCGAATCGGGTCCCCAGACCGGGGACGCTAGAGCTGTGTCATATCCTTGCCTGATTCTCGATGGCGACGATGCCCAGACCGCGCATGAGTTTTTGGCACAGATGATTGAACTCGATCTCGAGCGTGGCGCCGCCTAAGGCGAAGATGGCGGGCGTCATGTTGACGAGCTTGCCGTTGGCAAGCTTCTCGATGAAGGTCTCGTCGCGGGTCTTCTTGGTCAGCTCGGCGATCCGGTTCATCGCGCGCTCGATGTCCCAGACCTCCCAGTCGGCAGCTCCCGGGGCGCGGTGCAAAACCTCAGTCGGACGGTTGGGGTTGACGTGGAGCTGAAAGATCGCTGCGCCCTTGGGACAGAGCGTCCCTTCGTTATGCGGGCTGCGCGGATCGCCTTCGATGTTGACGATTTTGCCGTCGATGGTGTGAATCAGCGTGCCGCAACCGACGGAGCAGTAGGGACAGACACTTGGCGTCACGGTGGCGCCTTTGATGCGCAGTTCTTGTGCCCTGGCGACCACCGGGCCAAGATTGACGCCTGAACCAATCAGCCCGCTCAGCGCGGTCGCGCTCCCTGCAGCAACGGAAAGTCGAAGAAAATCTCGGCGCGAAGCGTCCATAGAGACTCCTTGTCGCTGACCAGCCAGGTTCACTTTCAAAACTAGTAAATTGGACAAATCAAAGTCAAGGGTAAGTTTAACGCAAAATTAACCGAGGACGGCGATGCGAGCCTCGGCGCTGTCGTGCGCACTCCGGACCTGGGTGCTAAATACTGGGTTTTGTCGCGTGGTTTTTCTTGCGTCGCGCTGCCTTTCACACAGCAAGCATCGCGATGATGAATCAACGGCGTCTTACTGTTGGAATATTCTCTCCTACAACATCGAGAGTTTTTCACTGATGTGTTTTGCTGAAGATTGCTCACTCATTCATTACCTCGATCGGCATAGGAGAACCTCAAAAGAGCGCAAAGATTTTCCCGCAGAAATACTTTGCTGTAACGAATGTTCGCTGATTTGCGCTGAGCAGGACATGATACGGCGGTTTTGACTCGCGATCGCTCAAAAATACTTGACCTAACGGAAGCTATTCATTAGGCTGAACGACATGTTTGATGCTGCGCCAAAAGCAACCGCGGATATCTTGTACGCTGAAGACGATCCCGCTTCGGGTCGCCTGGTGCAGTCGATCGCCGGAAAAGAAGGTTACAATGTGACTGTTGTCGCAACCGGTCAGGAATTTCTCAAGCGGCTGTATGAGAGCCGTCCTGACGCAGTCCTCGTCGATCTGCATCTGCCGGATGCTTCGGGTTTGGATTTATTGGCGAAATCCCGCGGTCGCTACTCGGACGTGCCGGTGATCGTGGTAACAGCCTCGGACTCGGTCAGCGATGTCGTCAGCGCGCTCAAGGGCGGCGCGACAGATTACCTCACCAAGCCGGTAGATCATCAACGCCTCGTGGTTTCGTTGGCCAACGCGGTAAAAATGCTGCGCCAGCAGGAGGATCTCAGCAAACTACGTTCCGAGCTAAACGAAACTTATAAACTCGAGCACATGATCGGCCTGTCGCCGGCGATGAATAAAGTGCGCAGCTTGATTCGTCAAGCCGCGCCGAGCGACGGTACGATTCTGATCACTGGGGAAAGCGGCACGGGCAAAGAACTCGTCGCCAGAGCGCTACACTTTTCCAGTCGTCGAGTCGGCAAACCTTTCGTCGATGTCAATTGCGCCGCCCTGACCGAAACCTTGATCGAGAGCGAGCTTTTCGGTCATGAGCGGGGCGCCTTCACCAGCGCGATCGCGCGCCGTCGCGGCAAGTTCGAGCAAGCGAACGGCGGTTCGCTCTTCCTCGATGAGATCGGCGATATGCCGCTGCCGACTCAAGCGAAGATGCTGCGCGTTTTGCAAGAACGCAATTTTCAACGGGTCGGTGGGGAAGAAAAGATTAGCGTCAACGTCCGAGTGATTTGCGCCACCAATCAAAACCTCGAAGAAGCCGTCGAGAAAGGTCTTTTTCGCCGGGATCTGTTTTATCGAATCAACTTGTTTATTATCGATATGCCGCCGTTGCGCGAGCGCGTGATCGACATTCCCGAGCTCGCGAACCATTTTTTGGCGGTCAGCAGCCGCACCGGCAAACATTCCGTGCGAGCGATCTCCGAGGGAGCGCTAGCGGTGCTCTGTGAGCACTCGTGGCCTGGTAACGTTCGCGAGCTCCAGAACGCCGTCGAACGCGCCTCAATGGTTTGCGATGAAGAGGAAATTCAAGCTTCTCATTTGCCGCCCGCGGTTTTGCATGGAACCAAGGAAGCGGCGTCTGCGACTGCCGCATCGCCGGCACCGATAGCCGCCCGACCCGCCGAAGCCGGTCGCCATAACTTTGTCGAAGCGGTCGAGCAATACGAACGGTCTTTGATTCTCGCTGCTTTGAATGAATGCAACTGGAACAAAACCCAAGCGGCGCGTCACCTTTTGATCAGCCGCCGCGTGCTCATGTATAAGATGAACCATCTCGGCATCGAAAAAATTTAACAGCGCGCCAGCGCCCTGTTTGCACGCTCAAATATTCGTGCGCCCAGCGTTGGCGCTACCGCCGATTCAGATCGTGACGAACGTATAGAACATCCACTCTCGTGTATTCACTCGGTCAGTCGGCCTTGCATTTTTTCTATGTTTATAAAGAAACCGCTACGTCAAAGCCTCCGGGGCCGACTGTTCGCGTTGATTTTTTTCGCGGTACTGCCATTATCTTCAAATTGACGGTGCAGAACACCGGCATTGGCGTCGCCGAGCCAAACCTGCCTGTCATCATCGAAAGTACCTTGGGAAAAGGACCGATGTTTATTCCAATAAAGGACCTTGATCGTCGCGAACAGCCGGACTCTGCATGCCATAACCGGTGAGGACCTGAATGAGCAGCCCCATAAACTCTACGGCCGCTGTCGATATGGGATGGATCGCTTCCCTGCGTCGCCGTCTTTGGTCATTAGTGCCACTCGGCGGTTCGTTGCCGGCATCGGTTTGGCTCGCGCGCCACCATTTTCTAGTCGGATTGACGTGGTTCCATGCTTTCCTTATCGCTGCGGTCGGTCCCATTGCAGGCTATCGTTGGGAATGGAGCGCGCAGGCCCTCTTCGAAGACGGCACCGTTCTCCACACGTTGCTCGAAGGCGTAGTAGTCGGGATCTTCGCATTCGTCGGTTCGCGCGCTGCGCTGAGCCGCACCGTGCGCGCTTCGGCCATAAGTTTCGGACTGATCAGCTCCTCCGCCATTTTGGTCCATCTCTCGGGCGGTTATATCGAACTGCACTTTCACTTTTTCGTGATGCTGGTCTTTCTCGCGCTCTATCACGACTGGGTCCCCTACCTGCTCGCGGTCGCCTATGTCGCCATTCATCACGGCCTGGTTGGAACTCTCTGGCCAAATGATGTCTATAACCACGCAGCGGCGATCAACGCACCGTGGACCTGGGGCGGCATTCACGCCTTCTTCATCCTGTTTCAATGCATCGGCAGCATGATCGCCTGGCGCTTCAGCGAGCGAGCGGCGGCGCAAAACGAGCTGATTCTCAATTCGGTCGGCGAGGGTATTTACGGATTAAACCGCGCAGGGCAAATCATCTTTGCCAATCCGGTTGCGGCGGAAATTCTCGGCTTGCCGGTCGAAAGCCTGATTGGACGACCCATCGTCGATCTCCTCGATCGCGGTTTGGCCAAAGAGACCGATGATGCTTCCGGCGCCCGCGCCCTACTTTCGGTGTTGAACGGCGGTTCCCTTCGAAATGAAGGACGAGAGCTGCTTTGGCGCGGCGACGGAACTCAGTTCCCGGCGGAATACGTCAGCGGCGCCATTGTCGAACGCGGCGAGCGAACAGGCGCCGTCGTCAGCATTAAAGATGTGACCAAGCGCAAGCGTTTCGAACAGACGCTGCTGGAGAAAAACCTTGAGCTGGAAAACGCCAACTTCGCCAAAAGTGAATTCCTCGCCCAACATCAACGATCGGAGACTGAGCTCAAAACCTTGCATGACATCGCCGTGGAGCTCACGTCGACGCTCGATCTCCAGAGGGTTTTACAAATTGTGCTGGAAAAATTTGAATTGCTACTGCCTTATGCGGCCACACAGATTCGCCTGCTCAATAAAGAGCTCGGGCAACTCGAACGGGTCGCATGCCCCCGTGAGGAACGCTGGAATCTCGGCGACGATCGATTGCAGCATGCCATCATCGACACGATCCTTACTAGCAAATGTTCTCTCGCCATCCGTGACCTGCAAGCCGACGAGCAAAACGCGCGCCGCGAGTTCTACCGCCAGCACGGCTGGGTTTCTTATCTGGGCGTACCCTTGATCGTCAATGACGAAGCCATCGGCGTGCTTTCCCTATTCACCAAGAGCCTGCGCGAGTTTAGCAAAAGAGAGATTCTCTTCGCGGAAACCTTGGCCAAGCAAGCGAGCATCGCGATTTTTAACTCGCGTCTGTATGAAGAAACCAAGCGGCTTTCCGACCAGCTGACCGTCAGCGAAACCGAGTCGCGCAGATTGGCGAATGGCTTGATCCGAGCGCGGGATGAAGAAGCCAAACGTATCGCGCACACCTTACACGATGAATCGGGCCAGCTCTTGGCGCTGGTCTACATCGCGCTGGACGAACTATCGGCCGGGCTTGCGGAGGCCGACAAGAATCAGGTGCGCGAGATCAAACGTTTATTGGATAATGTGGAAGACCGCTGGCGCGACCTGTCCCATGAACTTCATCCATCCATGCTCGACCATCTTGGCCTGACACCGACGACGGAATATTTGACCGCACAGATAGCCAAACGCACGGGACTACAAATCAACTTGTCCGACTACCTGAACAGGGCGTTTGCCAGCGACGCTCGAGCTGACGTTGTTTCGTGTCGTCCAAGAAGGTCTCAACAACGTGATCCGCCACGCGCGCGCAAGCACGGTCGACATTCGCATCACGCAGCAGGAAGATTGGATTCAATGCGCGATTCAGGATGACGGCATCGGATTCGATTCGGTGGCTATCGCACAGCGGCACCAAATCAATGGAGCGGGGCTGGGTCTCGTCGGCATGCGCGAGCGCATCGAGGCAATCGGCGGCTCCCTAGAGATTCTCTCCACACCCGGAGAAGGAACCAAACTTTTTATCTCCGTGCGAAGGGAAACCCACCTTGACGTATCGCATACTGATTGCCGATGACCACGCCGTCGTTCGCGACGGCTTGAAACGAATCCTTTTGCAGGAAGGATTCGAAATTTCCGCCGAAGCTTCCGACGGCCGCGAAGCCGTGGACATGGCTTGCCAGAGTCATCCCGACGTTGCGCTGCTCGATATCGCGATGCCGCTGCTCAACGGCATCGATGCCGCCCGAGAGATCCGCGTCCAATGTCCGCGCACCCGAACGATTCTCCTGACCATGCACAAAGAAACCAACTACATTATCGAGGCGTTCCGCGCCGGCGTTAAGGGTTACGTGCTCAAGACGCAGGCGTCGTCGGATCTGGTCAATGCCATTCATTCCACCATCGGTGGAGAGGTCTATCTGAGTCCCGGAATCTCCGATCGGGTCGTGGAAGCCGCGTTGAAAAACGACTCCTTCATTCTCGATCCGTTGACCCAGAGGGAGCGGGAGATTTTGCAGCTGATCGCCGAAGGCAAAACCAACAAAGAGACTTCTCTAGAACTCGGCATGAGCGTCAAGACCGTCGAGTCCCATCGCCATAACTTGATGGCAAAACTGAGCCTCCATGAAACTGCCGGATTGGTGCGCTATGCAATCAAGATCGGGCTGGTTCAACCCTAGTGTAAGACTAGCCCCTACAGCGTCCGGGCAATTATCTCACACCGACTAAAGCGTTTTGCCAATAGCCCGCCCCCGCCCCTTGCATTATACTTTTCGTTCGTCTTCGTAATTATCGCACGTCAATCACCAAATTTCCGCGAATTCGGTGATTGTGTCAAACAGAGCGGCAATCTTCAGCAAACCCGTTCGTGCAAAAGATTTCGGTGGTTGATCGCGGATTTCTCAGCGGCGCTGCGACTTTCGTAGGATCAGACTCTATTAAATTAATAATTACCTGCGAGCGGCCGTGGTGCCGGCAAGGTATTTTTTGCCGGCGGAAATTCCGCGGCTGACGATTTCCATGAATATATCGAGTTTCCTCTATCGGCTTGGCCAACGCGTGATTGAAAACGGCGCTCCGCGTCGCGCCACCATCGCAGCCGTCTATGCGGTGATCCTGCTACCGACGCTGCTCTTCGCCACTCCTTCGCTCACTTACACGTTGGTGATCGCGCTCCAATGTATTCTCGCGCACTTGATTGTCGAAGGTCTGCTCGGTGCGAAACAAGCCGAGTCGAATCGAGCCCAACTCGCCGCTATCGTCGAATTCTCCGATGACGCAATCCTGAGCATGACGCTCGACGGTAAAATCGTCACCTGGAACCGCGGCGCGGAAAAATTTTACGGCTATAGCGCAAGCGATATGGTCGGCCGTCATTTTACCGCGCTGGTCGATAGCGCGCGCAGCGCCGAGTTGGAAATGCTTGCTCGCCAAAGCGAGCCGCGGCGAGGCGGTCATCCGACACGAGACGATCGGCGTAAGAAAAGACGCGAGCACGCTCAATATTACCCTGAGCCTGTCGCCGATTCGCGACGCTTCCGAAACGGTGATCGGCGCCTCGGCGATCAGCCGCGACATTACCGAGCGCAAGCGGCTCGAGACCGAGTTGCAGGCAAAGAACGATACCCTGGAAGAACAATATCTCACCGTCCAAGAAGCCAACCGTTTGAAAAGCGAATTCCTCGCCAACATGTCGCATGAGCTGCGCACGCCGCTCAACGGGATTATCGGTTTCGCCCAGTTGATGCGCGACGGCAAGATCGGCGCAGTTTCGACCGAACACGAGGAATACCTCGGTGATATTCTTGCGAGCGGCCGGCATTTGCTTGAATTGATCAACGATGTTCTTGATCTGGCGAAAGTCGAATCCGGCAAAATCCAATTCAATCCCGCGCCGGCCGAGCTTTCACCCATGGTGCATCAGGTCTGTCAGATCCTGCAAAGCCTGATCGCCGGTCGACGCCAGTCGATCGACTTGAAAATTTCGCCCGACGTCGAGCACGTCGTCGTCGACTCGGCAAGGTTCAAGCAAATTCTCTACAACTATCTTTCCAATGCCATCAAATTCACGCCGGATGGCGGCACGATCTCGATTCGCGCCATGGCCGAAGACTCTGAGTTTTTTCGCATCGAAGTCGAGGATACCGGCATCGGCATTCCACCGGAAAGAATCGGCGAGCTTTTTGTCGAATTCAAGCAGCTCGAACCGGGACTGAGCAAACGCCACCAGGGAACTGGATTGGGCCTGGCGCTGACTAAAAAGTTTATCGAAGCTCAGGGCGGTCGAGTCGGAGTGCGCAGCGTGGTCGGTCAAGGCAGTGTATTTTTTGCGGTTCTACCCAGGAGCGCGACGTCGGTTGTTCAGCAAGCGCACCGCGAGACTGTACCCGCAGCCGGCGCACTCGAGGGACCGCGCATTTTGGTCGTCGAAGACAATGAAAAGGATCTTGAGTGGCTCAATCGGACGCTCTCGACAGCAGGCTACTCGGTCGATGCCGCCGCAAGCGGCGCCGAAGCCATCGCCAAGGCGCAGCATACGCCCTACGCGGCCGTGCTGCTCGATTTGATTCTACCCGACACCCTGGGCTGGGACGTGCTCCACCAGATACGCCAGGCGAAAACCAATGAAAATACTCCGGTGATCGTCGCCACCGTGGTGAGCGAAAAAGCCGCAGCGAAGAATTTTGCTTTGCAGGACTATCTGATCAAACCGTATTCCGCGGCGGCGCTATTGACCTCGCTGCGGCGCGCCGGCGTTATCGGCAGCGGTGGCGGCAAGAAGATTCTCGTGGTCGACGCCGACCCGCAGATGCTGCAGCTTGCCGCCGCCGCGCTCGAATCCAGCGGATATCAAACCAGCTGTCATTCCAGCGCGGCGAGGGCTCTGGCAGCCGCAGCCAATATGGAAATCTCGGCCGTGGTTTTCGATTTATTACTTGGTAACGAAATGGATGGCCATGATTTCCTCGAGCGCTTGAGAAAGCTCGCTAGCTGTAAAAATACCCCGGTCATCATCTGGACCGCGAAAAACCTCACCACGGAGGAACGGCAAAAACTCAACGGTTCGGCCGATTCGATTACGTTCAAAAGTCAGGGCGGCATCGACGCCGTGCTGCGCGAATTGCGTTACCACGCCAGGCGCCGCGCCGATGGGCGCGCCTCGGAGCGGCCATGAACCCTCCGAACGCCATCGTTTATCCCGCAGCAGGGTTGCCCGCCTGGATCGCACGCGCGGTACAAATCCGCATCGGCTTGGCGGTCCAAGTCATCACGCTGGTGGTTGTCGCCGTTGTCGTGGCAGGCGGCGTGATCGGCGCGGTTCTATTGCGCGAAGGGCAAAACATGCTGCGCGAGCAGATTATTGCCAACAACCTTGCCGCCGCCGATTTGGCGGCGGAGTTCGCCAGCCGCTACATCGAAGGCACACAGTTGAGTATCCGTCTTTTTGCTCGGAGCCCATTCATTGAACAATCGGTAGCCAGTGGCGAGTTTGACCGGGCCACACCGGAGCTTCAAGAATTTCTCACTCTCAATACCAGGGTGAACGGTTGCAGCATCGTCGACAGCCAAGGAATCATGCGCGCCACGGGCACGATCCCGCCGACGAGTCTCGGCGCTTCCGTAGTCGACCGCGAATGGTTTCAGCCGGCGCTCGCGACCGGTGAACCCTATCTCGGAATGCCGACCATGACGCGCGCTACGAGCCGACCCGTGGTCCCGTATGTGACTCCCGTTCGCAACCCAAAGCGCGAGCTCAAGGGCTTCCTACTTTGCGGTATCTCGCTAGAGACGCTCAACAACGCTTTTGCAAAGTTTCAAACCGGGCCGTCGGCTCGAGCCACACTCACCGATCGGCGCCGTGGCGGACTCATCCTGGCTCACTCGGATCGCAGCCGCATTCTGAAGCCTGCCACCGGACGCAACCAAGCCGTCGAACGGATGCTCGCCGGCGAACGCGGCGCCGTGGAAACCACCGACAGCACCGGCGCGTTGAATCTTGCCGTGTTTGCGTCGGTACCGAACTTACCCTGGGGAGTCTTGATTCTACAGCCCACCGAAACGGCCTTCGGGCCAATCGACCGGACCGTGCGCAAGAACGCAATCTATATCGCCGTCTCGTTATTGCTGATCGCCACGGTCACCGGCATTCTGGCGCGGCGGTTCACCCAACCTCTGGCGCGTCTGAGCACGGCCGCGAATCGCGTCGGCGCCGGCGAATTGACGACCCGGTTGAATTTCACGCGGCACGATGAGTTCGGCGATCTGGGCCGGACTTTCGATAACATGGCCGCGACACTGGCAGAGCGTTCGACGCAATTGAAAACCGCAAACCGTGAACTGCAGGCACAATACCTCCAGCTGCACGACGCCAATCGTTTGAAAAGCGAGTTTCTTGCCAACATGTCGCATGAGCTAAGGACGCCGATGAACGCGATCATCGGCTTCACGCAATTGATCCACGACGGCAAGGTCGGTGCAATCAGCGCCGATCAACAAGAGTACCTCGGTGACATTCTCGGGAGCGCCGGCCATTTGCTCCAGTTGATCAACGACGTTCTCGATCTGGCTAAGATCGAAGCGGGTAAGCTGGAGTTCAATCCGGAGCCCATCCGTCTGAGCAAACTAATCACCGAAGTGCGCAACATTTTACAACCGCTGGCGGCGAGCAAGCATTTGACGATCGTCATCGAGGTTGCCGAGAGCGTCGAAAACATTGTCATCGATCCGGCGAAATTGAAGCAAGTGCTTTACAACTATCTGTCCAATGCCATCAAATTCACGCCGGAAGAGGGCCGCATTATATTGCGGGCTCGGGACGAAGACGCCGAACACTTCCGCTTGGAGGTCGAAGACTCAGGCATCGGCATCGTTCCCGAGGAGATCGAAAAACTCTTTGTCGCGTTTCAACAACTCGACTCCAGCGCGGCAAAGCGGCACCAAGGCACTGGACTCGGGCTCGCCCTCACGAAGAAAATCGTCGAAGCGCAAGGCGGCCACGTCGGTGTCGAGAGCGTCCCCGGCAAAGGCAGTCTCTTCTTCGCTGTATTGCCGAAAACCGCCGCCGCGGCGAAGGAGCGTTCCGCGCCGGCGACCCAGCAACCATCGCAACCGGTAACCGCGCAACTGACGGTTCTGGTGATCGAAGACAGCGAACCGGATATCCAATGGCTGAACCAGACATTGAGCGCAGCCGGTTTTGGCTTCGATAACGCGCGGACCGGCGCCGAAGCGATCGAGAAAGCGCGCGGCCGAGTTTACGCCGCGGTGCTGCTCGATTTGATCCTGCCCGACACGGGGGGCTGGAACATTCTTCATTCGATTCGCAGCGCCGGCTTGAATCAAAACACGCCCGTCATCGTCGTTACCGTGGTGGCCGAACGAGGGGTGGCAAAGGGATTTCCGGTGCAAGACTATCTCGTCAAGCCGCTGCATACGCATACGCTTTTGCAGTCGCTTAAAAACGCCCAGGTAGTGCCCGACGATGCCAAACCCAAAATCCTGGTGGTTGACCATGACTCGACCACGCTCAAGGTTGCCAAGCGCGAGCTTCAGGCCGGCGGCTACGAAGTCGTTTGTCACAACAGCGCCTTAAGCGCGCTGGCCGGTGCTGGCCGAGCGGAGTACTCCGCTGTGGTGTTGGATCTGCTGATGCCGCACATGGACGGCTTCGAGTTCCTCGATCGCTTCCGCGGCATTCCCCAATGCCAGGGTGTGCCGGTGATCGTTTGGACCAATAAAGACATCTCAGCAGCCGATCTGGAGCGGCTCAAGCAGTCAACCCAGGCGATCGCGCTCAAAGGCCGCGATGGAATCGACGCGATCCTGAAAGAAGTGCGCCGCCACCTCGCCGGACGCGCCGAGATAAACCCAACCGATCAAGCGAGTATGCTGAACTGAACCACGGTAGGAAACACGAACATGACTAAACGCGGCTCGAAATCCATCGAAAAATCAGCAGCGACGCGCAGAAGCGCCGACCGCAGTATTCGTTCCATGCTGGTGGAGATCTCGCCAGACGGGGTGATTGCCCTCACGTCTGAAGGCGTCGTGCTCTATTGGAGCAAGGGCGCGGAGAACATCTACGGCTATACCAGCCAGGAGACCCTGGGAAAAAAGCTGGGCGATTTGGTTACTCTGGTGGGATTTGGTGACGAAACGGATCAGCTCATCGGCGAGACAATGGAACAGGGCTTGGCCAGTCGTGAAACGGCACATCGCAAGAAAGATGGTTCGGCGATTTACGTCGAAATTACCGCCAAGGCCGTGCGTGACCGTCTCGGCAAGATCAAATTGATCGCGGTCAGCCACAAGGACGTCACTGAATTTAAGGTCATGAATCAGGGTAAAATGCTCGAGGCAAGATACCGCGGACTACTCGAATCGATGCCCGATGCGATCGTTGTGGTAAATCAAACTGGCCGGATCGTGTTGGTCAACGGCCAGGCCGAAGAGTTATTCGGCTATGCCCACGGCGGGTTGCTCGGCAAACCGGTAGAAATTCTTTTGCCGGCGCGATTTCGCGAAGCTCATATCGGCCATCGCACACAGTATTTTTTCGAGCCGAAGACGCGCACCATGGGCGCCGGCCTTGAGCTTTTCGCCGCCCATGCGGATGGCAGCGAGTTCCCCGTGGAAATCAGCTTGAGCCCGCTGCAGAGTGAAGAAGGCACTTTTGCGATGAGCGCGATTCGCGACATTACCGATCGCAGGAACCTGCAGGAGGAATTGAGACACAAAAACGATGAGCTCGAACAGCAAAACAAGCTGATTCAGCAAGCCACTCGTCTCAAGAGCGAATTTCTCGCCAACATGTCGCACGAGCTGCGCACGCCGCTGAACGGGATCATCGGCTTTTCCGAAATCCTTCACGATGAAAGAGTCGGCCCGGTATCTTCAGAACACAAGGAATACCTTCAAGATATCTTGACCAGTGCCCGCCATCTGCTGCAATTGATCAACGACGTACTGGATCTCGCCAAGATTGAAGCGGGCAAATTGGAGTTCTTGCCCGAGCAAATTGAGACCGACATTCTCGTCGGCGAAGTGCGCAATATCGTGCGCACCCTTGCCGCCAAGAAGCGCATCGAGTTTAAAACCGAGGTCGATCCTGCGCTCGCCACGCTCGATGCCGACCCGCGCAGCCTGAAGCAGATTCTTTACAATTACGTTTCCAATGCGCTCAAATTCACCCCGGAAAACGGCAAGGTCGTTGTCCGGGTCAAGCCCGACGGCGCCGACCACTTTCGCATCGAAGTCGAAGACACCGGCATCGGTATCCGCAACGACGAACTGGACCGGCTCTTCGTCGAGTTCCAGCAACTGGACGCCAGCACTTCCAAGCAATACGCCGGCACGGGCCTGGGCCTGGCGTTGACCAAGAAACTGGTCGAAGCTCAGGGCGGCCGGGTTGGCGTGCGCAGCGCTCCCGGCGCGGGTAGTACCTTCCACGCGATTTTGCCGCGGGTTGCGCTTCGCACCGCGCCAATCCGGCGCGACGAAGCCGTGCCGGCGCCGCCGGGAGCGCCCGCCATTTTGGTCATCGAAGACGATGCCAATGACCGCCAATCGATCGCCTCGGCGCTGCGCACCGCCGGTTACGGCGTCGAGACCGTCGCCACCGGCGCCGAAGCCCTGGTGCGCTGCCGGGAGCAAATTTTTGACGCGATCACACTCGATATGATGCTGCCCGATATGAGCGGCCGCGCGGTGATCGAGAAGCTGCGCGAACGGGGGCTCAACCAACAAACCCCGGTGGTCGTCGTGACCCTGTTGGCCCATAAGGGCCTCATCGCCGGCTTTCAAATCACCGATATCTTATCGAAACCCGTGTCGCAGGGCGATCTCTTGAGTGCGCTCGAGCGCTGCCGTGTCCGTCCCGGCACGCCGCAACCGGTCTTGGTGGTCGATGACGATCGGTCTTCCCTCAAGTTGGCCGACAAAGCGCTCCGCGACCTCGGTTACCGCACGATCTGCCGGCAAGACGCGATCAGCGCGCTCAAGGCCGCGTCGCAAGAGCGGCTGGCTGCCGTGGTGCTCGATCTGGTCATGCCTAAAATGAGCGGTTTCGAGTTTCTCAAACGCTTTCGCAAAACCAAGCGCGGCCGGGCTACTCCGGTGATCGTCTGGAGCGGCAAGGATTTGACCGATGTGGAGCGCAGCGAACTGCGCGCCGTCGCCACCATCGTTCGCAAGCAAGACCACGGCGCCGATGAGCTGATCCGGGAAGTAAAGAGTATCGTCACACGGCGAGACGCCGTGGCGACGGAGATAGAATTACATTGAGTCGTTTTTAACCGCATTGTCCGGGAGGCTGGGAATGGAAAAAGACACAATTCTTATCGTCGACGATAATCCGGTGAACATGAAACTGATCCGCATCTTGCTGACCGGCGAGGGCTATGACGTGCGCATCGCCGCCGACGCCAAAGAAGCCCTTGAGGTGCTAACCGAGGTTCACCCGTCCTTGATCCTGATGGACATTCAACTCCCCGGAATCGACGGCTTGGAGTTGACGCGCCGGTTGAAAGCCGAACCGACGACTCGAGATATCACGATTGTGGGTCTGACCGCTTACGCGATGAAGGGCGACGAGGAGCGCATTCTCGCCGCCGGCTGCGACGGCTATATTGCGAAACCAATCGACACCAGAACGTTGCCCGATTATATCAAGGGTCACTTGGCGGGACGAGACCGCACAAAGCACCGTTGAACAATCCGCGAAAGCCGGCTGCCCAGAGAACGAAGTAACCGTTGAAAAGATTTTCTCACGATGAAGACGATGCCGACGCGAGCGTGAGGAACTTGCCATGAAAATTGTCATCGCCGATGACGATCCGATAAATCGCAAGTATTTGCGCGCCCTGCTCACCCACGAGGGACACACCACGATCGAGTGCGAAGACGGCGCGGCGACGCTGGCATACCTTGAACAGAACCCGTGCGACGCGGTGATTTCCGACATCCTGATGCCGCGCATGGATGGTTTTCGGCTTTGCTATGAAATCCGCAAGAACAAGACCTTGAACAACACACCGGTGATTTTGTACACGGCGACTTACTTGTCCGCCGCGGACGAAAAAGCCGCGCTGGCGATGGGCGCCGATCGATTTCTGCGCAAACCGGCGGTCCCGGAAGTCATCGTCGATACCCTTCAGGAAGTCATCAAAAACGCCCGGAGGCACCGGAACAATGGACCGAAGCAGCCGGAAAACTCGTTGGCTCTGCGCGAATACAGTGAAGTACTGGTGCGCAAGCTCGAACAAACCAATGTCGCGCTCACCTCCGCCAATGAAGCCCTCCGAGAGAGCGAAGAACGCCAGCGCTTCGCCGCATCCGCCGGCCAAATCGGAATCTGGGAGTGGGATACCGCCACCGACCGCTTGGTCTGGAGCGCCGAACAAAAAGCTATCTTTGGCTGGCCCGCCGACCGCGAGAGCATAACTTTGCAGGATCTCATCGCGGCGATCCTCCCGGACGATCGCGGCCTGGTTCATGAAGCATTGAAAACGGCTGTCGCCGATCACGTCGACTACGAAGCCGAATATCGCGTGGTCTGGCCTGACGGCAGCATGCATTGGGTGAGCGGCAAAGGTCACGGCGACTACGACGAAGCGGGTCGCTGCACGCGCATGATCGGCATCTCGTTGGACATTACCCGGCGCAAGGAAGCGGAAGCGGCGCAACAAAGGAGCCTGGAGCGTTTGCGCGCGCTGCATGAAATCGGTCTTACGATTAATTCGAGCTTGGATTTGGCAACGATACTGGACGCGCTGCTCACCAAGATCGAACCGTTCCTGCCGTTTTCTGCGGCGACCACCGTCAGACTGGTCAACAAGAAAACCGGCCAGTTGGATCCTCTAGCCTGCCGCAATCTCGACCCAGCCGTGTGGAAGAACCACTTTGCCACAGCGCCGGCAGGGCGGGCCCGCCAAGTCCTGGAGAATAGAACGCCTCCTCATTGTGCGCAATGTACTCACCGATCCTAAGACCCGCGATCCCGCCGTGTATCGTCGTCTGGGAGTGGTCTCTTCCGTCGCCGTGCCGTTGATCGTCGAGGCCGAAGCCCTCGGCATCCTCAATCTTTACACGCGCCAAGAACATGAATTCACCGACGAAGAAATTGAATTTCTCCTTACCCTGAGCGACCAAGCCGCCATCGCCATTCACAACACACGGCTTTACCAGGATAACGAGAGGCGCCGCCACGAAGCTGAAGAACTGGCCCGTATCGGCCGATCGCTTACGGAGACCCTCGACATGAAAGCCATCGGCGAACGGGTGGTCAACAATGTGTTGGCGCTCTTCGGCGTTCAGGGCGCCACCCTGAGACTGCGCCAACTAGATGGTTCGATGATTCGTTTTGCCGCGGTGGGAACCGCGTTTTCACAGCTTTCCAACGGAGCTGTTTTACCTCGGGAAATCGGCCTCGCCAGTCGCGCCTTCGCCGTCGGCAAACCGGTTTGGAGCGCCGACATTTTGCACGACGCGAACACCTTGGTCAGTAAAGAAATGCGCGAGCACATCCGCGACTCCGGCAATGGTTCGATCATCACAGTGCCCCTGCGCGCGCATGAGAATCTGATCGGGACGATCAGCTTGTCGGATCGCACGGGGCGAAGCTATTCTGAGAACGAAGTCGCGCTGCTGCAAAACTTCGCGGTGCAAGTTGCCCTGGCAATTCAGAATGCCCGGCTCTACGAACAAACCCAGAGCCATCTCAAGCGCATCGAAGCGCTGCGTGAAATTGAGACCGCGATTAGGTCAACGCTAGAATTGCATTCGATCTTCCATCTGCTTCTGGAAAAAATCCAGATCTTTCTGCCCTTCCCGGCAGCCACGACCATCCGCCTGTTCAACCGCGCCACCGGAAAGTTCGATAACATCGCCTGCGAAATATCGACGAAGCAGGAATGGCGAGCGAGAATCGGTAAGGGTACGGGCAACCTATCGGGGCAGATTACTGAAGACCAAGCGTCCGGTGATTGTCCCGAATATTCAAGCCGACCCGGATCGAGCCGCGTCGCCTTTTATCGCCAGTACGGCTTTATCAGTTATCTTGGAATTCCCTTGCTTGCCAAGGACGAAGTCCTCGGCATCCTCGGATTCTACACTCGGACGGCGCATGAATTCACTCAGGAGGAAACCGACTTCCTGCTCACCTTGGCGGGCCAGGCGGCCATCGCGATCCAGAACGCGCAACTTTACGATGATATCAGCGTCGCGAAAAATGAGCTGGAGGCGACCAACCGCTCCTTGGACCGATCGTTGAAACAGCTCGACGGCCTGTACGCCGCTTCTCGCCGATCGCGACCAGCGAATCCGCCGAGGAGCTTATGAGCAGCATCGCCGACCGTTTGATGGACGCCACCGGCGCGGATGCAGCCTTGATCCGGCTTCTACGATAGCCAAACGGGCAAGATAGCCCATCGTCGCTCAACGCGGCTTCTCCAGCGCTGCTCTTCACGGGCCTGAAGAAGCGCCCCCGGTGGATCGGTGGCATGGGTGATCGATCATGGCGAGCCGATCATCGCGCCGGATATTGCCGCGGAATCGCGCCTGCAGGCAAGTTTCAACTTCAATTGGGGCTGCGTTCCTGCGCGTTCTGCCGATCGGCGCTCGCCGGCGCGGTGCGCGGCATTTTGCACGTTGCGAGTCGAGTCTTGGGGCACTTCGATGACGAACAAAAAAACCACCTGATGGCGATCGCCCGGCAATTGAGCGTCGCCATGGAGAACCGCAAGCTCTTCGACGAAGTCCGAAGGATCCCGCGACGAGCTGGCGCAGGCCAATGCGGCGTTGTCGGAAAGCAACCGCAAACTTTCGGCGCTGCACGCCGTCGCCGCGATGGCGAGCGAATCGACGAATCTCAAGGGCGTCATGGACCAGGCGATTGAGAAAATCACCGAGATCTTAGGCTTCGACAATGTCCGAATCCATCTTTATGACGAGACAACACAGGCAGATTACGCGACGCGCCACCTGCAAGAAAGATCCCGAGCTCCTTACGACCAACATTCCTTCAAAACCGGTCAGGGCATCATCGGCACCGTCGTCCAGACCGGCCAGCCGCTGATTTTTGAAAACATCGGCACGGACCGAGGTACCGGCAACTTAGCCGAACCCAGTTCGACGACAAAATTCAACTATCAGTTTCTTGGGGTCTTTCCGATCAGGAGCAAATCGCAGATGTTGGGCGCGTTGACCTGCGTGGGCGCCGCGCCGCGCCGGCTGACCTCCGGCGAAACCCAGCTTTTGGAAGCGCTCTCCGACCAACTCGCCGTGGCGATCGAAAACAGCAATCTCTACGAAGCACTCAATTCGAAAATTCACGAGTTGCAGTCCAATACTTTAGAATTGGAACGGGCCAACCGGGTGAAAGACGATTTCCTCGGCGTGGTTTCGCACGAGTTGCGCACTCCGATCAATGTCATTATGGGCTTTACGTCGTTGCTCGCAGACCGGTCGCTCGGCGAAATTCACTCGGAGCAAGAAGCGGCGCTGGCAACGATCGCGCGGCAAAGCGACGAACTGCTTACCGTGATCAACAGCATTCTCCGCGCGACCGCGCTGGATACCGAACCTACCACGGTGGAACGGCAGGAGTTCAGTCTGAGCGGATTGCTGACGGAGTTGCGCGCCAATTGCGCGGCCCAGATGCGCCGTCCCTTCAGCGTGAGTTGGAACTACGCGGCTGACTTGCCCTACATTCGAAGCGATCGTCTGAAGGTGAAACAGATCCTCGATAATCTCTTCGACAACGCGGTAAAATTCACCGAGCAGGGACAGATTAACATCAGCGCGGCGGTCCGCTGCCGAAGGCATGGGGAGTCCGACTCAGCGGCGCAGGAAGCCATGATCGAAATCGTCGTATCCGACACCGGGGTTGGTATACCGCCGGATCGACTGGCGCAGATCTTTGAAAAATTTTACCAAGTCGACAGCTCGCAAACACGCCGCTACGGCGGCGTGGGATTGGGACTGCACATCGCCAAAAAGTTTACCGAACTCTTGGGCGGCACCATCGAAGCCCAAAGTGCCGTCGGTCAGGGCTCGACCTTCACCTTGCGCTTGCCCCTCGACGCCTAAACAGCCAACGAACTTAAAATTTATTCTCGCGCAGCATGAATCCTAAACGCCGGCTTTTCCGATGAGCCACAAGGGATGAACGATCGAGTCATCGATACGAGGATTTCGTTGACCGTTCGAGAAACTCAATGAGGTACTTATGTTGGAAGTCGATGCATTAGTTAAATTGGGACTCTTTAGCCAAATGATCCCGATCATGGCAGGTTCTCTTCTTCATCGCAGCGTTGTTGCCATTTTTGCTCTGGAATCGAGTGAAGCTGTGCCTGCTGATTACCTATCTTTTCAGCTTCTATTTAGGCTTCCTCGTGCAATGGGGGGATTATCTGACCTCAGCCGGTTCGCTGGCGCCGTTTTTTCTCTACGCCTTCAGCGGCATCGTGGTGACGGTCGTATTTGTCCTGCTGATTTTCAAAGACGAGGGCGGCGCTGGGTCATTCAAGTGGAAACGCCAAACGGCTGTCCTCAGCCCCTACAAGCCACAAGACTTCTCCGACCTGTGAAGATTTACGCCAGCCTATTCCCAAAACAGCTCTGACCTGACGAAATTCGTACGAAAATCGCCCGGAATGTTCAAATTTTGGACAAAGTTGAACTGGAAGCTGTGGTTTGGGATTAAATCATCGCCAAAGCTGAGGGTTAAGAATTCAAGCGCCGGCTATACTTCGTACTGAAATTGCCCAGGATGGCCAACTTTGGCCTAAATTGATCGGGCACTTGTCCCCCAAAAACCAGAATCATTAATAGATTCAGTGAGTTAACTCCGGCACGCCCTATGCGTGCGGTAAAGAAAGTCGAATGCACTTACGATCTTTGGTCAGCACTTTTTTAGGCCGGTTAGCGGGTCCAGGAAGATTCCATGCCAGTGGTGGCATGGCTTTTATTTTTTGTTCCATGGCTGGCGCAGCGCTGGGCGCGGAGGCAAAGCCGCAAACCGCCCTCCCGGCGCTGAAGCAACTTAGCCTTGAGCAACTCATGGACGTTGAGGTCACCTCCGTCAGCAAGAAAGAGCAGCGCGTCGCGGACACCGCCGCGGCAATTTTTGTGATCACGCCAGGAAGACATTCGCCGGTCCGGCGTAACAACCATTCCTGAAGCTTTGCGCTTGGCTCCCGGCGTGACGGTGAGCCGTATTGATGGCAATAGTTGGGCGATCGGCATCCGCGGTTTTGTCTCTGGCCTTTCCCGCTCGGTGCTCGTCCTGATCGATGGCCGCAGCGTCTACACGCCGCTTTTTGCCGGCGTTTTTTGGGAGGCGCAGGACACGTTGCTGGAAGACATCGATCGCATCGAGGTCATCCGCGGACTCCGGCGGCACGATCTGGGGGGCCAATGCGGTCAACGGAGTCGTCAACATTATCACCAAGAGCACTACCGAGACTCAGGGACTACTGGCCACCGGTGGCGGTGGTTCGGAGGAGAAAGGCTTTGGCAGTCTCCGCTATGGCGGAAAGATCGGTGAGGACTTTAGTTACCGAGTCTATGGCAAAGGGTTTCGCCGAGACGGGCAGTTTACCCCGCACCTGAGCGACGTCGATGATTGGCAACAGGGACAGGGAGGTTTTCGCACCGACTGGAAACTAGGCGAGGGGAATAGCCTGACGGTTCAAGGCGACGCTTACCAAGGAAAAGCCGGCATGCGGGACCAAGTTTCGAGCTTCTCCGCGCCGTTCTCCACGATCGTAGAAAAAGATACCGGCCTTTCGGGCATGAACCTCCTCGGCCGCTGGAGCCGCACTCTGAGCGAGACCTCCGATTTAGCTCTGCAGATTTATTACGACAGAACTTTTCGCCGAGAAGCGCGGTTTCAAGAGCGCCGCAATACCGTCGACTTCGATTTTCACCACCGCTTTCAAATCATCGGGCGTCAAGAATTGATCTGGGGATTGGGATATCGCTATACCAAGGGCGATACGGAGTCCGTTCCCACGCTGGTCATTTCGCCGCGGAACCGCGCCGACAATGTTTTCAGCGCATTTATCCAGGACGAAATCGTGCTCGTCGAAGATCGTCTACGATTCACGATGGGTTCGAAGTTCGAGCACAACGATTATACCGGCTTCGAATTCCAGCCGAGCGCGCGGCTTTTGTGGACTCCCGCCGAGCACCATTCTGCTGTGGGCAGCGATTTCCCGGGCGGTCAGAACGCCGTCCCGCGTCGACCGGGACATCGCCGCCTCGTCTGCGCCGAACCCTGCGTTACCTTTGTTCGCGCGCCTTCTCGGCAACAAAGATTTCGCTTCGGAAAAAGTTTTGGCCTACGAGCTCGGCTATCGGATACAGCCGACGGATCGCCTTTTTGTCGATCTTGCCGCTTTTTACAACCGCTATGACGATCTTCTTAGCGTCGAGACCGGCAGCTTGTTTTTCGAGCCGTTGCTTGCGCCGCAGAGGCTTATTCTCCCTTTGCAGTTCGATAACAAGATGAAGGCCCAGGTTTACGGCATCGAGATCGCCGCCGATTGGCGCTGGCTCGACTGGTGGCGCTGGCGTTTCTCCTATTCGCATTTGCACATGAAGCTCCAGAGTAAGCCTGGAAGCAACGATACCTTTACGGAGGCATCGACCGAGGGATCGAGCCCGCAGAACCAGATTTCCTTGACGTCTTTCGTCGATCTTCCCGGTAACTTGAACCTGGATGGAGTCTTGCGTTACGTGGATAGTCTTCCCGCCCAAAACGTCGGCCATTATTTTAATTTGGACCTGCGGCTCGGCTGGCACGCCACGAAGAATGTCGAGCTATCGCTGGTGGGCCAAAACCTGCTGCAAGGGCACCACGCCGAATGGGGCGGTGGCACCGAAATCCAGCGGGGTGTTTACACGAAGGTAACCTGGCGATGGTAGACGGTTCCAGGATTGCCTTGCCGATCGCGCGCGATCTCGTCCGTTGCTCGCGCGCCGTGTTGGCGCTCGTCGACCCAATCGGTGATCATCGCTGTGCTCGTTGCCTTTTCTGTTTCAGCTTCTCTGGCAGCGGAAGTCGCCGCGCCGAGTGAGTACGAGCTCAAGGCGGTATTCATCTACAACTTCATCAAATTCACCGAATGGCCGCCGGCTAAATTAGGCAAGAGCGATGAGCCGTTCATCATCGGCATATTGGGTAAGGATCCCTTCGGTGGCGCCCTGGATAAGGTCGTCGAAGGCGACACTCTTTATGACAAACCGGTGGTGGTTCGAAGGTACGCTCGGGTCGACGACGTCGTCGCCAGTCACGCGCTTTTCATCAGCTTTTCCGAAGAACAGAGCATAACGGCCGTCTTAAAACTTCTTGACGGCCAAGGCGCGAGTATCCTGACCATTAGCGAAACAGAAAATTTTGCCAAACGCGGCGGCGTCATCGGGCTGAAGAAAGAAAACAAGAAAGTCGTGTTCGGCATTAACCTGATCGCGGCAAACCGGGCCGGACTCAATATAAGCGCGCAGCTGCTCAAGATTGCGAAAGACGTCGTGAAATAAGGTCAAAGAAGATGTTTCATCGAATGGTTTCGTTTCGGCACTTATCGATCAAGCACAAGCTGACCCTGCTGAGCGTGCTGGCCAGCGGCAGCGCGCTGATCCTCGCCTGCGCTGCCTTTGTCGCTTATGACGGCGTGGTTTTCCGCGACACCCTTGTCCAAAACATTGCCACTCAGGCAAAAATTGTTGGGATTAACAGCGCTGCCGCTTTGCTCTTCAACGAACCGCGGATCGGCAACCGAAACTTTGGCAGCTCTGAGCGCTGAGCCCAATATCGTCTCGGCGAGCATTTATACGGCCGAAGGCAAACTATTTGCCAGTTATGCGCGTAATCAACCCATAGCCGGGAGCGCAACGGGCTGCCGCAGGTCTCTCCAAGTCAGCCCGAGGACCATCGACTGCAAGCCAATTATCTCGCCCTCTCCCAGCCAATTGTATTGCACCGTGAGCCGATCGGCATCGTCGCCATTCGCGCTGATCTGGAGCCGATACGAGTCCGGCAAAGACGCTACCTCGTCATCGCCGGGGTTGTTCTGGTCATCTCTACCCTCGGCGCGATTCTGGTATCCCTGTGGTTCCAGCGGCGCATATCCCACCCCATTTTGGCCCTAGCGGCAATTGCGGCGAAAGTATCGCGCGACAAAGATTATTCGGTTCGGGCGACGGTGGAGAGCCGCGATGAAATCGGCCAACTGGTCGAAACCTTCAACGGCATGTTGTCGCGCATTCAAGAGCAAAATCAGGATCTCCAGGGCGCTCAGGATAAGCTCGAGCAAAGAGTGATCGAGCGCACCGCGGAGCTGGAAGCCGCCAATAAAGAGCTCGAAGCGTTCTCGTACAGCGTCTCGCACGATCTACGGGCGCCGCTTCGGAGTATCGACGGTTTTAGTCAGGCGCTGCTTGAAGACTACGGCGACAAGCTCGACGCTCAGGGTCAGAGCGATCTGCGCCGCGTGCGCGCCGCCAGCCAGCGCATGGCGCAATTGATCGACGACATGTTGGGCCTCGCCCGGGTGACCCGCGACGAGATGCGCCGGGAAGACCTCGATCTCAGCGATCTGGTGCGCGAGATCGCGGCGGAGATTCAGACGACGCAGCCGGACCGTCAGATGGATTTTGCGATTGCAAAGAGCGCCAAAGCCAACGGCGATGTGCGCCTGCTGGGCATCGTCCTGGAGAATTTGCTGCGCAACGCTTGGAAATTTACCGGAAAACGCCCCCACGGAAAGATCGAGTTTGGCATCGATCAGAACAACGGCACGCCGGTGTATTTCATCCGCGACAACGGCGCCGGCTTCGATATGACGTATTCGAGCAAGTTATTCGGCGTGTTTCAGCGCCTGCATGACATGACCGAGTTTAAAGGCACCGGCATTGGACTGGCAACGGTCCAGCGCATTATCCGTCGTCACGGCGGGCGAGTTTGGGCGGAAGGCAAAGTCGAGGAAGGCGCGACCTTTTACTTCACGCTTTCGCAAGCAGGATAAGGGAGGACCAACGGTGGACAACAAAGTTATTTTATTGGTGGAAGACAATCCCGACGACGCGGAGCTGACGCTGCGGGCGCTGAAGAAAAACAATATTTTGAACCAGGTCGTGCTCGCCCATGATGGTGTGGAAGCGATCGATTATCTTTTCGGCACCGGAACCTACGCGGGCCGCGATACGAGCGCGCTGCCGAGCGTAGTGCTGCTCGATCTCAAGCTTCCCAAGATCGACGGGCTCGAAGTGCTGAAGCAAATACGCGCCGGCGAACTGACCCGGTATTTATCCGTGGTCATTCTGACCTCGTCGAAGGAAGAGCAAGATTTGATCAATGGTTACCAACTCGGCGCCAATAGTTATATCCGCAAACCGGTCGATTTCAACCAGTTCATGGAAGCGGTGCGCCAACTCGGCCTCTACTGGCTGGTGCTCAACGAATCCGTGCCTCAAGGAAGATAAATGACGTTGCCGCTGCGCTTACTCATTATCGAAGACGCCGCAGACGACGCGTTGCTCGTCGCAGGGACTCGCCTGTGAGCATTCGAGCCCGCCTGCTGACCTTGATGCTGTTCGCGACGCTTATTCCTGCCTTGGTGGCGGGACTGCAGTTTTTCGAACGTCGCAACAGCGAGATTGCCGCCGCGCGGCGAGAGTTGGCCACCACGGCTCAAGGCCTTGCGCAGGGCCTACACGACACGGTCCGCGCAACCGCTCAGCTTCACTACGGCTTGTCGCGGGCGCGGGACCTTCAGACCGAGGACAAAGCTGCCTGCTCCAACTTTCTCGCCGAGGTCTTGAAGAGGCATCCGCAATATACCGGGATACTCACCATCAAGCCCGATGGCCAGCTGTTTTGCGATTCCCTGCGCACCGGGAGGAAGTTGGACCTCGCGGACCGCCGCTATTTCCAAGACGCGCTTGACGCCGAGAAATCGCTCGGCGTTGAGCCGGTCTTCGGCCGGCTGACCGGCCGCGGGGTTCTGCAAGTCGCTTATGCCGCGCGGCGCGATAACGGCGAACCGTTGTTCGTGCTGCTGGCATCGTTGGATCTCCAAAAGCACATCCAGTTGCGCGCCCACTCCTTGCTGCGGGGAAGCGCCGTGATCGGGCTCATCGACGGCAAGGGAACCATACTCACTTGGTATCCCGACGGACCTAAGCGGGTCGGCACGTCGGTGGCCGGATCACCGCTGGATCACTTTGCCCGGCAGAGTCAGGGTGAGCCGACGGTGGAGGACGTCGAGTTCGGTGGAGTATCACGGATATGGGCGGTTAGCGCATTGCCCGAGTTCGCGGAAACCGGGCTGCGCGTCCTAGTCGGAGTATCGAAGGCGGACTTGCTCGCAGCGGCGAATAGAAATCTGCGTCAGGCGTTGGCTACCTTGGCGATTGTCTTGCTCTTGGTCTTTACCGGCGCGTGGGTGCTGGTGGAGTTAGTCCTGCGCCGCCAGGCTGGGCGCATCATTACCGCCGTCGAGCGGTTCAGTGGCGGAAATTTCGCCACCCGCATCGGCGAACCCTACCCACGCGGTGAAATTGGCCATCTGATGGGAGCCATGGACCAGGCTTTCGGAGTGATGCATGCGCAGCAGGATACGATTCATGGACTCAATACCAACCTGGAGCGCAGGGTAGCCGAGCGTACCGCGCAGCTTGAAGCCGCAAACAAGGAACTGGAAGCGTTCAGTTACTCGGTGTCGCATGACCTGCGCGCGCCGCTGCGCAGCATCGATGGATTCAGCCAGGCCTTGCTGGAAGATTACGCGGACAAACTGGACGGCGAGGGTAAGGATTACCTCAAGAGAGTGCGCGCCGCCACCCAGCGTATGGGCAAACTGATCGACGATATACTCAATTTGTCGCGCGTGACCAGGACAGAGATACGCTTGGAGACGGTTGACTTGAGCGCCATGGCTCAAGCGATTATCGCCGAGCTTCAGCGCTCTCAACCCGAGAGCCATCCAGAGTTTGTCGCCGCCGAGGGGATCGTCGCCGAGGGCGACGGCGGGCTGCTCAAGGTGGCCCTGGAGAACCTCCTCGGCAACGCGTGGAAATTCAGCGGCAAGCGCGCCCAGGCAAAAATTGAATTTGGCACAACCCGCCACGACGGCAATCCAGCGTATTTCGTGCGCGATAACGGCGCCGGCTTCGATATGACCTACGCGAGCAAATTGTTCGGCGTGTTTCAGCGCTTGCATGACATGACCGAGTTCAAAGGCACCGGCATCGGACTCGCCACGGTCCAGCGCATCATTCATCGTCACGGCGGTCGAGTTTGGGCGGAAGGCAAAGTCGAGGAAGGCGCGACCTTTTACTTCACGCTTTCGCAACCAGGATGAGGAGGACAAGCGTTGAGCGATAAAGTTATTCTATTGGTGGAAGACAATCCCGACGACGCGGAGCTGACCCTGCGCGCGCTGAAAAAAAACAACATTCATAACGAGGTCGTGCACGCCCGTGACGGCGTGGAAGCGTTCGATTATCTGTTCGGCACCGGCGACCTATGCGGGCCGCGACACGAGGGCGATGCCGAGTGTGACACTGCTCGATCTCAAGCTTCCCAAGATCAGCGGGCTCGAAGTGCTGAAGAAAATACGCGCCGAGGGACTGACCCAGTACTTACCCGTGGTCATCCTGACCTCGTCGAAGGAAGAGCAAGATATAATCAATGGGTACCACCTCGGCGCCAATAGTTATATCCGCAAACCGGTCGATTTCATCCAGTTCATGGAAGCGGTGCGCCAACTCGGCATCTACTGGCTGGTGCTCAACGAACCGGCTAAAGGGAAAAATAGATAAATGCCTTCAACGCTCCGACTTTTGATTGTCGAAGACTCCGAGAACGACGCGTTGCTGACTCTCCGCGAGCTTCGCCGCGCCGGCTACGAGGTCAGCTTCGAACGGGTGGAAACTGCCGAGGCCATGGCAGCGGCCCTGGCACGCCAGTCGTGGGATCTGGTGATCGCCGACTATGCGCTGCCCCGCTTCAGCGGCGTGGCGGCGCTCGAGGTCTTGAAGACCACCGGACTGGACATTCCCTTCATCATTATTTCCGGCAGCATTGCCGAGGACATTGCGGTCGCCGTGATGAAGTCCGGCGCCCAGGACTATATGATGAAAGGCCAAATGAAACGGCTCATACCCTCGGTCGAGCGCGAGCTCCGTGATGCCGAGGGCCGCAGACAACATCGGCAAGCCGAAGAGGCGCTGCGCGATAGCGAGGCGCTCAAAGCGGCGATCTTCGATTCGGCTTTGGAGGCCATCATCACCATCGATTACGCCGGCAGAATTGTTGAATTCAACCCGGAGGCCGGCAGGACATTTAAATTTAATCGCGACGAAGTGTTGGGCAAGCGGATGGCCGACCTGATTATTCCACCTCGACATCATGAAGCTTTTGATGGCTGCTTGGCTGTGGAAAAAGCAGCGACGGTCGGCAACCGCCTCGAGCTAACCGCCCTGCGCTGCGACGGCGTGGAGTTCCCTGTGGAGCTATCGCTGGCGACGATTTCCACCAAAGCGCGGCCGATGATTATCGTTTACATTCACAACTTGACGGAGCAAAAACGCCAGGAAGAAGGGCGCCAGCAGGCCCTGAAACTCGAAGAAGAGAATCGCCACATCCACGAAGCGAACCGTCTGAAAAGCGAGTTTCTCGCCAACATGTCGCACGAGCTGCGCACGCCGCTCAACGGCGTGATCGGCTTCGCCGAAATCCTGATCGATGGTAAAGCAGGAGCGGTAAATCCCGATCAAAAGGAATATCTCAATGATATTCTCGCTAGCGGTCGGCATTTGCTCGATCTCATCAATGACGTCCTGGATCTCGCTAAGATCGAGGCCGGCAAGATGGAGCTTGATCTCGAAATCCTTTCTGTAAACGAAGTGACCGACGAAGTGTGCGCGCTGATGAAACCGTGGCGGGGCGGAGAAATATCGCCATGACGATCATGCCGGCTTCGGGCCCTGACAGGGCAACTCTAGACCTGCGAAAATTTAAACAGATCCTCTACAACCTGTTATCCAATGCCATCAAATTCAGCTGCGATAACGGTTCGGTAAAAGTATTATTGCAACTCGACGCGGCGCAGCAACTGTGCTTGCGGGTACAAGATTGGGGTGTCGGTATCAAAGCTGAAGACATGCCGCGGCTGTTTCGCGAATTCCAACAAATCGACTCCGGTACTACCCGGCAATACCCGGGAACCGGCCTGGGATTGGCGCTCACCAAGAAAATGATCGAACTGCACCAGGGATCGATTGAGGTACAAAGCGTGTTCGGCAAAGGATCGACATTTATCGTGACGATTCCCCGTCAAGTCTTGCCCGCCGAATCGCGGGACTCTGGCCCGTCGGGCGCGGCTCGCGAGCTTTAGCCGGAGTCATTCCGGACCACCCACGTTACCGAGTTTATTTATCGTTCGCCGCTTGATTCCGGCTATTAAATTTTGCCGCGCCAGGCGCCGGTTTCCGCGCCGCGGGCTTCGATAAATTCTTTGAAGCGCTGCAAATCTCCTTGCACACGGCTCGAAACAATGCCGAGTTTATCACCCGCTTCTTCGAGAAACGTCTCCGGTTCGTAGTCGATGCGCAATGTCACGCGGGTAATATCCTCGTTGACCGGATTGAATGAGACGGTCCCGTTGCGCACGGGACCATTGGCGCCATACCAAACGATTCTTTTGTCGGGAACTTGTTCGAAAATCTCGGCATCCCACTCGACCGTAGTGCCGGCGATTTTCGCCACCCAATGAAGACCGGTTTCGTCGAGTTGCTCGACTCTTTCGATATTCTCCATGAACTTGGGAAACTCTTCGAACTGGGTCCATTGGTTATAGACGGTGCGCACGGGAATATTGACATCGATATACTTTTCGACGGTTTCCATGGCGAATCTCCTTTCTAAGCGAAATCTCGCGACATCGCTAAGAGGAGCAAGCGCGGTGCCAAAAACAAAGACAATGCTAACGCGCTCATCGCCAGTGGCGTCTATTTATCGTCATAAAAATTGTGGAGTGGAAGGACTTCCACTGAAGGATTTAACTGACAAACCCGAAAGCGGGGAGCCTCAGCGAATGAGAGCGCCAACAGTTTCGCGGGTCAGCACATCGCTTAGGGTCAAACTCATCATGATGAGGAACCAGAACAAGCCGGCGCCGGCAATGACCCAGGTCAGCGGCCGGCTATAACGCAGATGCATAAAATACAAAACCACCAGGGTTGCCTTGGCGCAGGCGATCGTCAACGCGATAACAGTATTGAAATAGGAACCGAGGTCGAGAAACGCCACACCCGTGGTTAACGCCGTCAGGATCAGCAGCGCGGTAAAGACAGCGCCGTAAGTTTTAAGAGTAATCGCATGCGCTGAAGTCATAGATGGCGCCCCAAGAGATAAAGCAACGGAAAGAGAAAAATCCACACAATGTCGACAAAATGCCAATACAAGCCGACTAGCTCGATCGGCGTATAGTAACCGGCCGAGTAGCGGCCGCGGCGCGCGTCGAAGAGCAACTTAACCAGCAGGCCGAGGCCAATGATCATGTGCACCGCGTGCATACCGGTCATGGCGAAGTAGAAGGAAAAAAAGATTTCAGCCCCTGAGGCAAACGGCGCGGGAAAGCTGAAAAGCGCCCCGGGCACGAGCAACTCCTCGAATTTCTCGTGGTATTCGTAAAGTTTGATGCCGAGGAACGCCGCGCCAAGCACGATGGTCAGCAGCAACGAAATCTGCAGCGCTCGTTGGCGCCCGAGAGCGGCGTGGTATACCGCCGATGCCATGGTAAAGCTGCTGAGAATCAAAATCGTCGTGTTAATGACACCCGGTATAAGGTCGATTCGATTACTTGCCGCGGCAAAAGCCTCGGCATACATGGAGCGATAAATCGTGTAGCCCAAAAACATCCCGCCAAAGAACATCACCTCGGTGGCGAGAAAAATCCACATGCCGAGCGACGCGGCGTCGCGCTGCTGCTCGACGTCATCGAACTGATGGGCATGAACGAAGCTTGAATCAGACATCGACCGGTTTTCCCAATGGCTGAAGATCGCCGCGCTCTTCGCCGCTGTAGGCGTAGGCTTCTTCGCGGACTATCGGCTGGGCGTCGAAGTTGTCGGTGGGCGGCGGTGAATGAGTCTCCCATTCGAGCCCTTTCGCCATCCATGGATTGGTCCCGGCAATCCGGCCGTAGCGCAGCGACCAGGTCAGATAAATAATCGGAATGAGATAACCGAGCGCCAGGACCGAAGCGCCGGCGGTGGACATGACGTTCAACACCTGGAACTCCGGCGGGTAAGCATGATAACGGCGCGGCATGCCGAGATAGCCGAGTAAAAACTGCGGGAAAAACGTCAGGTTAAAGCCGACGAACACGATCAACGCGGCGAGCTTGGCCCAACCTTCCGGATAGGTCCGTCCGGTCATCTTCGGCCACCAGAAATGAATCCCGCCGAGATAACCCATCACCGCGCCGCCGACCATGATGTAATGAAAATGGGCGATGACGAAATAGGTATCGTGGACGTGGACATCGATACCCAGCGTCGCCAGGAACAAGCCGGTCAAGCCGCCGATGGTAAACAAGCCGATAAAGCCCAGGGCGTAGAGCATGGGCGCATCGAAAGCGATCGAGCCCTTGTAAAGCGTGGCGGTCCAATTGAAGACTTTGATCGCCGACGGAATCGCGACGAAAAAACTCAGCAGCGAAAAAACCATACTGGCGTAAACCGACTGCCCGGAGACAAACATGTGATGGGCCCAGACCAGAAAGCCGAGCACGGCGATCGCCAAGCTGGCGAAGGCAACGAAGCTGTAACCGAAAATCCGCTTGCGCGCGAAACAGGCGATCACCTCGCTCACCACGCCCATGGCGGGCAGGATCATGATGTAAACCGCGGGATGGGAATAGAACCAGAACAGATGCTGAAACAGCAGCGGATCGCCGCCGCGGGCGGGATCGAAGATGCCCAAAGAGAAAATCCGCTCCAGTCCGACCAGGACCAAGGTAATCGCGATCACCGGAGTGCCGAGAATGAAAATGATGCTGGTCGCGTAGTGCGACCAGATAAACAGCGGCAGGCGAAACCACGTCATCCCCGGCGCGCGCATCTTGTGGATGGTGACGATGAAATTGAGCCCGGTGAGAATCGACGAAAACCCCGTGATGAAAATTCCCACCACGGTTAAAACCACCTGGCTGTTGGAATAACGGCTGCTATAGGGCGTGTAAAACGTCCAGCCGGTGTCGACGCCGCCGGCGGCGGCGGCAATCAGTGTGAACGCGCCGCCTAAAATGAAAACGTACCAGCTCGCCAGATTGAGCCGCGGAAAGGCGAGATCGCGGGCGCCGATCATCAAGGGGACGAGAAAATTTCCCAAGACGGCGGGGATCGATGGAATCAAAAAGAAAAAGATCATCGTGACGCCGTGCATGGTAAACAGCCGGTTGTAAGTCTCGGCCTGCACCAAATCCCCCTGCGGGGTCAAAAGCTCGATGCGCATCAAGGTCGCAAACGCACCGCCGATGACGAAAAAAAACGTGATCGACAGCAGATAAAGCCAGGCGATCCGCTTGTGATCGGTGGTCAGCAGCCACGATCGAACGCCGTAGCCGGCATTGAGATAGTGGCGCCGCGGTCCGGCGGATGGGATGTTCATGGCCGTCGAGCCTCTCCTTCCTCCGGATTGAAGGTTTTGAGATAGGCGATGATTTGCATAATGCCGTCTTCGCTGATCGACCCTTTGTACGCCGGCATCACCGGCTGATAGCCGGCGACAATTTTAGCGCGCGGATCGAGAATCGATTCGCGAATGTAGCTCTCGTCGGCGGTAATCGTTTTGCCGCCCTCCAACTTCACCGGTTTGCCGATGAGTCCCGCCAGCGAGGGCGCCTGCACGGCGCCGCCCGGCCGGTGACAACTGACGCAGCCCAGACCCTCGAAAAGTTTCTCGCCCAACTGCGCCGTCGAGACGCCCGTCGCACCGCCGCTCAACCACTTCTGAAAATCGGGAATCTCCATCACGATCACCCGGCCGATCATCCCCGAGTGCTGAGTGCCGCAATATTGCGAGCAGAAAAACCGGTATTCTCCCGGCTTTGGTCGCATGGAACCAGATCTGCGTGTAACGGCCCGGCAGCACGTCGCTCTTGACGCGGAAGGCCGGCACGAAAAAATCGTGGATCACGTCTTCCGAAGTCATCAGCAGCTTGACCGGCTGCCCCACCGGCACGTGCAATTCGTTGATCTCCTGCTGGCCGTTGGGATGTTGGATCTTCCACATCCACTGTTTGCCGACGACGTTGATCTCGAGAGCGTCTCGCGGCGGCGTATGGATCTCGGCGAATAACCATGCGCCCCAGCCGAACATCACCAGAGTGAGCGCGAACGGCACCACCGTCCAAACGATTTCCAGGGGGATGCTGCCTTCGATGGCGCGCGGCTGATCGGCGTCCGAGCGGCGCCGATATTTGACCGCGAAATAAAATATCAGGGTAAAAATCAGCCCGGAAAAAAACACCGACACCACGATCAGGAACAAATACAGCGCGTCCACGCGCGGCGCCAGCGTCGAGGCCTGTTCGGGAAAGAGCGGCAGATTCTCCCACATAAGTCAGCCGATCTTCGACGCCTGCAAGCGCTGGCGTCGTTCGCCCCGCAGCATGAAGAGAATGAATCCCGCGAGCGCCAGCACAGTGGCCGCTCCCGCTACGCGAATGACGTTGGTGATTAACAAGCTGTATTTCCCGGTGGCGGGGTCGTAGTGGTAGCAGAAGAGCAACACCTGATCGATCGCCGAGCCGATTTTGCCTCCGCCGGCTTCGATCAAGCCGAGACGCAGATCGCGCGGCGAGATCTCCGCGCCGTAAAAGTAGCGCGCGATTTTTCCTGCGGGGGTGAGCACAACGATGCCGGCCGCATGACCGAAGCGCGCCGTCGCCTTGTCATAGTTGTAACGAAAGCCGGCGCTCTCGGTGAGCCGGCGAATCGAATCCGCTTCGCCGGTGAGAAAATGCCAGCCCTGTTTGGCTGCCGGTCGGCCATAACGCTCGATCGCCTGGTTCTTCTTCGCCGCCGCCAGCGCCGCAGTATCGCGCGGATCGAAGCTCACCGTGACCACGGCAAAATCGTCGCCGAGATTGAGCGACAGCGCGCGCAGGCTCCGGACCAGACCGTCGATCAACAGCGGGCAAAAATCTTCGCAGCTATAATAGACAAAGTTGAGCACCACCGGCCGCGTGCCGAAGTAGTCGCCGAAGCGAACCGCCTTGCCGCTCTCATCGACAAAGCGCAGATCCAGCGGCGCTTGCTCGCCGAGCCGCTGTTCGAATGCCACGCCCTGAAGTACCGTCGGGAGATCCGCGTCATGAGCCTGGGCCCGCGCCGCCAGCAGCAGCGCGAACAAAATGCCAGCGATGGCGAACGCACGCCAAGCGAGCACTTGCGGCGTTTTCTCGACGGTTTATTTTTCGGCAGCATGCTTCCCTTCCCTGCTCTTCTTCTGACCTGGGTCGCCGGGAGCTGCCTGCGCTCTTACCGGTAAGCCGCGCTGCGCCAGCACCTCGATGGCGCGATCGATCGGGATGCGGATCATTGCTCGATCTTTGTCGATCCAAGCATAGCCATGCAAAGCCGCCTCTTCGGCGGCGCGCAACTCGCGCAACTCGCGGGGCGCGTCGATTTGCAGGCGCGGCTCCGGAGTGGACTCGCGCGTGTACGCGAGCGGCGACACGGCCGGATAGCGCGCCGCCTGACGTGACGTGGTGAACTTGTAAATCCAATAAGTCGTGGCCATGAGCACAAGGATCACCGTCGCCAACACCGCGCCAAACAGTCCGGCGACCCGGCTGTCGAGATCGCTGGTCTCATGGCCGGTAGCCGGCGTGTCCGGCCAAAGGGTCGCTGTGTGGCGGTGTTTCCATGATTACACTCTCTGCGCCTCATGCGCCGGCACGCAAAGCGCGGGTCGCGCAGCGGGACCAAAGAATGGGCGTCGAGGTAGCGCAAAAATAGCGCCGCCCATACCCCGCCGATGCCGGCCAGCGCGGCCAGGTCGAGCCAATGAAAATAAAACCCCTCCGGATGAAACGACGGCGCCACCAACCAGAAGAGATCGACCCAGCGCATGATCAGGACCACGCTGGCGATGCCGGCGAGAAAGCGCGGCCGGCGCTTGGCCGCGCGCGAAAGCAGCAGCACAAACGGCAGCGCGAATTGAAAAAGACACCAACGCCAGGGCAATCACCTGCCAACCGCCGCTCGTGCGATGGAGATACCAGGGAATTTCCTCTTTTAAATTTTCCATCCAGATGATCATGAATTGAGAAAAACCGAGATAGGCCCACAGCATCACGAAGGCGAGCAAGAGATTGCCAAGGTCATGAAAATGGTCCGCGCCGGCCAAGCGCGCCAGTGGGCCCTGCTCAACCAAAGCTGCGGCCACGCAAATAGCCAAGGCCAACGCCGCGAGGCCGTTGCTGACGACAAAGGACAGGCCGTAGACCGTCGAATACCAGTGCGGCTCCAGGGACATCGCCCAATCGATCATCGCGAAAGTCACCGTCAGTCCGTAGAGCACCAGGCCCGGACCGCTCAGAGTCTGTAAGCGACGCGTCAGGTCTGCGGCGCCACTGCGGTCCTGTTCAACCGACCACTTGCTCAGCAAGTGACCGAGAACGATCCACACCGCGAAATAGAAAACCGCGCGCCCATAAAAAAACGGCAGGTTCAGATAGAGACTCTTTTGCTGCAACAGCGGATCGGCCGCGACCGCCTCAGGACGCGCCCAGAGATAGAGCTCGTGCGCGCCGACGGCGATCGGCAAAAACAACAGCGCCATGAGAGGAAGCGTTCGAGCGCCGGCTTCGAGCAAACGCTGAATCACGAAGCCCCAGTTGCCGCCGACCAAATGGTGCAGCATCAGCAGCGACAGGCAGCCGAGCGGAAACCCGATGGCGAACAAATAGGCGACCAGATAGGAACGGAAAAATTGCGGCGCATCGAAAACCGCGCCGGCGAGACAGACAATCAAGCCGGCGATGCCGACGACGAGGCAACGCTGCGGCGGCGACTCGAAACCAAACCAGGAGGAACGGTTTCCGTTCATGGTTCGCTCTCGCGCAGCCGGCGCTGCTCGTTTTCCGGCGCGTCGGTGACCGCCGCCTGCTGGCTCAGCTGCAGAGCGCGGATGTAGGCGGCGATCGCCCAGCGATCCTCCGGCGGGATCTGCTCGGCGTAGTCCGGCATGGTGCCGAAGCCGCGCGAAATCACGTCGAAGAAATAGCCCGGGCGCGCCTCGCGCAACCGGTCGATGTGCAAGGACGGCGGCGAACGAAAGCCGCGGCGCACGATCATGCCCTGGCCGTTACCGACGCGGTCGTGGCAGGGCGAACAAAAAATATCGAAGCGTTGCTGGCCACGGTACAAGGTCTCCCTGGTTACCGGAAAGGGAAACGTTGCCGCCGCTTCGCCGCCGAGCCTGCCGGTATAGAATTGCTCGTCCTCGCGCAACTGGCCGCGCGCCACCGTGCCCGCGATCGCCGGGCGGGCGGACCGGCCGTCGGCGAAGAAATCACTCTTGACCAGCGGGCGGTAGTTCGGCTGATCGGCCATCTCCTGCCGGCACGACAACGAAGCCACTGCGAGCAGCACCAAAAAATAGACCGAGGGCCGGGACAATCCGCTAGCAGGGTGCTGAAAAAAGCCTCTTGCAGGCTGCTCAAAAAGATCCAGAGGCGAGGCGCGCGAAAATTCGATCCTTCGACTGCGCTCAGGACAGGCTGGAGGCGTACTCCTAGTACGTTGTAGCGAGGCGATTGAGCGGTAACGAAGCCTATGGGTCTTTTTCAGCAGCCTGCTAGAAGTCAACGTCGTACACTCCCTGAGCGTTCTGTTGTTCCAAGAACCGCAGCGTCGCGCCACGCTCGAATTTCGCATCGGCGGCCTCGATGCACAGAAAGAACCGGTTGCGGCTGGCGAGTTGGAAGCGCTCGACGTTGAACACCGGATGATACGGCATCGGCAAGCCATTGAGCGCAATCATGCCGAAAACCGCCGACAACGCGGCGACGAGAATCGTCAATTCAAAGGTGACCGGAATGAAAGCCGGCCAGCTGTTCAAAGGCCGGCCGCCGACGTTGATCGGGTAATCGATGGCGGCAACCCAGTACTGCAAATAAAACCCGCCGAGGCAGCCGAGAATGCCGCCGATCAGAACAATCAACGGCAGGCGGTTTTTGTGAAAACCGATCGCTTCGCTCAGACCGTCGACGGGAAACGGGCTGTAGCCGTCCATCTTGCGATAACCTTCGGCGTAACAACGGCGCGCCGCTTCGACCAACGCCTCCGGCGTCGAGAATTCCGCCATCAAACCGTAAATGGGAACATCCGCCATAGCCAGATTATGAATCCTTGTGGTGATTTCCTTGGCCGCCGACTTCGTGCAAGAGCTCGCGCATTTCGAAGATCGAGATCATCGGCAACACCCGCACGAAGAGAAACAGCAGCGCGAAAAACAGCCCGATGGACCCGGCAAACATCGCATAGTCCCAAATCGTGCCGGAATACCTGCCCCACGCCGACGGCATGAAGTCGCGCGACAAACTGACGACGATGATGACGTAGCGTTCGAGCCACATGCCGATGTTGACGCAAATGGAAAGCACGAACAGCGCGCCGACATGGGTGCGCACCCGCGCCGACCAGAGCACCTGGGGCACGATCACGTTGAATAGAATCAACGCCCAGTACATCAGCGCGTAGGGACCGAACATGCGGTTGAGCAGCAAGGCTCTTTCATAGATATTGCCGCTGTACCAGGCCATGAAGGTTTCAATCATGTAACCGTAAGCGACGATCAGCCCGGTCACCAGCATGACCGCGGCCATGTTGTGCAGATGACGCAGGGTGATGAAGTCTTCGAGGCCGTAAAGTTTTCTGAGGGGAATCGCCAGGGTCAACACCATCGCAAAACCGGAATAAATCGCTCCGGCGACGAAATACGGCGGAAAGATCGTCGCGTGCCAACCCGGCACCAGTCCGGCGGCAAAATCGAAACTCACCACCGTGTGCACCGACACCACCAGCGGCGTGGCTAATCCGGCCAGGAGCAAATAGGCGGTTTCGTAGCGCTGCCAATGGATCGCCGAACCGCGCCAGCCCATGGCGAGCATGCCGTAGACAAACCGCGACACCCGCTTGGTCGAGCGATCGCGCAAGGTGGCCAGATCGGGGATCAAGCCGACATACCAGAACAACAGCGACACGGTGAAATAAGTCGACACCGCGAACACATCCCAAATCAGCGGACTGCGAAACTGCGGCTGAATACCCATGGTGTTCGGATAAGGAAACATCCAGTAGGCAAACCACGGCCGTCCCAGATGGATCAACGGGAAACAGCCCGGCGCAGGCCACCGCGAACAGCGTCATCGCTTCGGCAAAACGGTTGATCGATTGACGCCATTTCTGGCGCAACAGCAACAAGATTGCCGAGATTAGCGTGCCCGCGTGACCGATGCCGACCCACCAGACGAAATTGACGATATCGAATCCCCACGCCACCGGAATCATGATGCCGAACAGACCGACGCCGATGCTGACCACTGCGGCGATGGCAAAGAACAACAACATCACCAGCGCGAAGGCGAGCGCGAAGCCGACGTACCACAAGCGCGGTGTCGGCCGGGTGAGCGCGATGGCGCTGATCTTGTCGGTGAGCGTCGCGTAGGAATGCCCCGGCTCGATGAGCGGAGCTTCGCCCGGCAACTCACGCTGGTGAGACGGTTTCTTCGGCCATGGCTATTCCGAGCCTAACTCCGGATTGGGATTTTTGAGCTTCGCCAAATACGTCGTGCGCGGGCGGGTATTGAGCTCGGTCAAGAGGCCGTAGTTCAGCGGACCCGCTTTGAGCCGCGCCACCCGGCTGTCGCGATCGTTGATATTGCCGAAGACGATCGCCTGGGTCGGACAGGCGCCCTGGCAAGCCGTGGTAATCTCGCCGTCGCGCACCGCGCGGTCTTCTTTCTCGGCGGTGATTTTCGCCGCGTTGATACGCTGCACGCAGTAGGTGCACTTTTCCATGACGCCCCGACTGCGCACGGTGACGTTGGGATTGCGCAGCGGTTTCAGGCTTGGCGTGGTGAAGTCGGAGATACTGCAAAAAATTAAAGCGGCGCACTTTGTAAGGGCAATTGTTCGAGCAATAGCGCGTGCCGACGCAGCGGTTGTAGACCATATCGTTGAGCCCCTCGCTGCTGTGGTTGGTGGCATTGACCGGACACACCAATTCGCAGGGCGCGTTCTCGCACTGCATGCACGGCACCGGTTGATGCACGGTCTCGGGACTGTCGACACCGCCTTTGTAGTAGCGGTCGATGCGAATCCAGTGCATCTCGCGGCCGTGGGTGACTTCGGTCTTGCCGACCACCGGAATATTGTTCTCCGCCTGGCAGGCGACCACGCAAGCATTGCAGCCGATGCACGCATTGGTATCGATGGTCATGCCCCAGGCATAGCCTTCATAGGGATGCGGCGGATAGAGCGATGCCGCGGATTCGGCGCCATGTTCTTTGCCGGCGGCAAAGTGGGGCTCGCGGCGATACTCTTCGAGCGTCGCGGCGCGCACCAACTCGCGCCCCTCCATGTTGTGATGAAACTGCGTGCAGGCCAGCGCGTGGGCCGCGCCGGTTTTGCGCAATTCAAGGCCCGTACCCTGCCATACCGCCGCCGAAGTCCGAATCGCATAAGCATTGAAGCCCGTGCCGGTGCCGACTTTTCCCGCGCGCGTGCGACCGTAGCCAAAATAGACCGTGGCGCAACCGTCGGCATGACCCGGCGCAACCCAGACCGGCGCCGTCATCGTCCTTCCGGCATAACGCAGCTCGACCATATCTGCGGACACATTGCCGTGCTCGCCGCCTCTCCCGGCGACCCGATGGCCCAGACCGAAGCGCTGCGCCGTCGCCGGACTGACCAGCACGGCATTGTCCCAGGTAATTTTCGTCAACGGCTTGGGCAGTTCTTGCAGCCAACCGTTATTGGCAAAGCGCCCGTCATGAAGGGTCGGATCCGGTTGAAAAATAATTTCCAACGCGCCGGCCGCGTCCGCCGGCGATTTTGTTTCAGCGCCTTTACTCGGGGCGTCGGCAGAAATACTTTTTAGCCCCACCGTCTTCGCCGCGAAGGCGCTGTCGGCGACCACGCCGTCGTGCAGCGCCCTGCGCCAGAATCGTTCGAAGTCGGGCGCGCGATTTTGTTTTGTCCAATACTCGCGGACGATTTCGTAGCCCGACAAACCGGCTCTGCCAGCGACTGCGGCGAGCAGTTCGTGCGCCGATTTGCCGCCGTAGAGCGGATCGATCAGCGGCTGGAGAATCGTCACCGTGCCGTCGTAGGCACGCGCATCGCTCCAGGTTTCCAAATAGTGGGCCTCGGGCACGTGCCAGTGACAACGCGCCGAGGTTTCATCCTCGTAAAGACCCAAGTGCACGGAAAAACCGACGCGCGCCATAAGCTCACTGAACTGCAAATCCGCCGGCGCGTTAAACACCGGATTGCCGCCGATAATCAGCAGCACGGCCACCTGGCCGGATTCCATATCGGCGGCCAGATCGCGCAGGGATGCATTTTGTTCGACGGCGTAGGGCTCGACCGGTTCGGTATAGATAACGGTCTTGCCGGTGTTGCCGAGGCTTTGATTGATCGCGTGAACCAGCGCGTGAATCGGCGCCGGTTGGCGCTCGCCGGCGACCACCAAGCCAGTGCCACGATGCTGTTGGAGATCGCGCGTCACCACGTCGAGCCATTTGGCGGAGCTGGCAGCAGGCGCTGCCGCGCTCTTTGCTCCGGTGGTTACACCGAGCCGCCCGGCGAGAGCTTGCGCGAATGCTGCCAACTCGGTGGGGCGAAGCGCGAGGCGATGATCCGCCATGGCGCCGGTAAGCGACGGCGTGCTCTCGACCGCGTACAGACGATTCATCGCGGCGTTGCCGTCGCGCACGCCGCGCCGCTCGATGAAATCCCGCGCGTAACGAATTCGCCCGGGACCTTGAAAAAGAAAGTCCGCGTCCAAGGATAAAATCGTCTCGCAGCGCTCGAAATGATACTGCGGTTCAACCACTTCGCCGAAGGCGAGGCGCGCGCCGAGGCGAACGTTATCTCGATTGGCCGGCTCGTACTGGTGCCATTTGGCCTTGGGAAAGCGCTTGAGCAAAGATTGCAGTTGGTCCGCCAGAGTCGGCGATAAAACCGTTTCGGTCAATATTCTGCAGGCCGGCGCCATCGTTGAGCCGCTGTCCTTCCAGTTCGCCGTTCAATGCGGCGAAAAATCCATTCCAAGTAGCGACAGAGCCGACGTTGGTCACGGCTTGGGAACGGTCCGGATCGTAGAGCGTGAGGATCGAAGCCTGAGCGAACGCGTCGGTTGCGCCAAGACTGCCGGGATGCAACGGGTTGCCTTCGATTTTGGTCGGCCGTCCCTCATGGCTCTCCACCAGCAAGCCGGTGGCGGCGCCGTCGTGAACGAAGGCAGTCGCAAAGAACTGGGGTTTGCCCGGCACCAAACTCTCGGGCTGTTTAACATAGGGAACGATTTTTTCGTTGGTCGCCGCCGATCTGCCGCAAGCGGTGAGCCCCGCGAGCGCAAGCGAAGCGCCCATGAATTTTAAGAATTCCCGCCGTCCCAACGGGTCTGTCCAACCGGAAGCCTGCCGGGGAAACTCTCGATGCAAGAGTTCGTGAAAAGTTTCGTTGTCGGCGAGTTCTTCGAGGCTGCGCCAGTAGCGCTCGCCGCGCAGGCCGCTCAGCTGCGTTCGTAGCGCAGCGAGATCGAGGGGAGCGGAGTCTTGATCGTCGGTCTTCATGGATGGATCTCGCTTTCGCCGGCTGGAGTGATGGAGTGTTGGAGTGATGGAGTATTGGGAAGAATAGGATGATTCATCGTCGTCTTACCCCAACACTCCATTACTCCATTACTCCAACTCTCCAGTTCTCCTCACCGATGGCATACCGAACAACTTGTCAGTCGTTGAATTTTGTATTCTTCGATCAGCTCGCGCCCGAGCTTCACTTGGTCCGGCGGCGGCTGCCAACTGACGCTGAAAACAAATTGACGCGGCCGCACGAAGCGCTCGGGCTCGCGGTGGCACTCCAAGCACCATTCCATGTACAGAGAGTTCTCCCGCCACATGAGCGGCATGCGGTCCACGGCGCCGTGGCAGGTGGTGCAGCCGACGCCTTTTTTTACGTGAATGCTGTGATCGAAATAAACGAACTTCGGCAGGTTGTGCACGCGCGTCCATTCGATGGATTGACCCGTGCGGAAACTTTCGCGAACCGGCGCCAGGGTCGGGCTCTCGGACCAAATTTGGCTGTGGCAGTTCATGCAGATCTTGGTCGACGGAATCCCCGCGAACGCCGCCCCCTCCACTGAGGTGTGACAGTAGCGGCAGTCGATGCCATCGTCGCCGACGTGGTGTTTATGGCTAAAAGGCACCGGTTGAGCGCGCGCAACTCCCACCTCGGTGATGTAAGACGAGCGATTGATTGCCGCGAAAAATAGCGCCAGCACGACCACCAGGAAGATGCCGCCAAAAATCGTGACCTTGGAGATCGTGTTCGTGCTGGGATGAAATATCTGCGCCATCAGCCCCTACGACCTCAACAGCCGATGCTATCTACAATGTTTTCGAGATTTGTTTTTCTAAACCAATTTATAAAATAAAATCGCACTGCGCTGCAAGACATTGCGACGCATATTGATGTGAAGTTTATGCTCACCGCAGGAAACGCTCACGAACCACCAAGCTCACAGGATCACCAGCAAGATAACCGGTGCGGCGCAACTGCGTCGCTATTTCGACAATTGTCGATTCTTCGTCGCGCGAAGCGCAGCTCCAGCAGCCGATGAGAGCCGATCCTGCTCCACGAATAGGCTCCGAGCGATGAGCGCGATTATGACTTACCGGCGCGCAAGAAACAGGCCAGCAATGGCTCAAGCCAATTCTCGGTAGTGGTTCATTTTCAATCCGCCGCAGGCTCGACATAGAGAAAGATTCCTCGAGCTCCGCTCGGAATGACAACTGACAAGCAACTGTCATCTCGAACCCTTCGGTCAGACTTCAGGGTAAACTCCGTGAGAGATCTTTCCCAAACTGAACCACAACCCAATTCTCGGAAATTGACCACGACGCGGGAGCATGAAGGATTTTTGATCGAAGATTGCTTAACGCCACATCAAATAACTTTGCGCTGGATCGCGGCCATGGATTCTGGACCGTGCTGAGCGAGATTGCGCCAACACGCCCAGTCGGCGGCTTGCCGGTGATCAGCCGGGCGGCGCGGTTGCGGCTGAAGTAATACCAGCCCCACTGAATCAGGACGAGCACGCGATTTTCGAATTCCACCAGTTCAACGAGATGAATGAACAACCACGCGAGCCAGGCCAAATAACCGGAAAACTGCCATCGGCCGATTTGGGCTATCGCTGACGCGCGCCCAATGATCGCCATGGAGCCGCGGTCTTTGTAGTGGAACGGCGCTGCGGGCTTGTGCTGCAGGCGAGCGCTAATCGTCCGCGCGACATGTTGACCCTGCTGGATCGCCACCGGCGCGACGCCGGGAAGCGGTTTGCCGCTTTGATGCGAGAAGCTGGCGAGATCGCCGATGACGAAAATTTCCGGATGGCCGGCGATCGAAAGATCGGGCTCGACTTCCACTCTGCCGCTGCGATCGACTTTTGCGCCCGCGCTGTCGCCGAGCATTCGTCCGAGCGGCGACGCTTGCACTCCGGCTGCCCAAATCACCGTGCGGCAAGCGATGTGTTCAACGCTGCCGCCGTGGTTAAGCGTGAGCATTGCATCGGTGATGTCGCTGACGGTCGAACCGGCCCGCACCGTCACACTTAGTTTTCTTAAGCCCTCGGCCGCTCTGGCGGAAAGTTCGGCCGAATAGGAAGGCAGAATGCGCTCGCCTGATTCGATCAGAAGAATGCGCGTCTCGGCCAAATCGATGGAACGAAAATCGTGCGCTAGAATATCGTGAGCAATCTCACCGAGCGCGCCGGCCAATTCCACGCCGGTGGGTCCTCCGCCGACAATGGCAAACGTCAAAAGCGCTTTGCGCTTGACGACGTCCGTCTCGCGTTCGGCGTTTTCAAAAGCGACAAAAATGCGGCTGCGGATCTCGGTAGCGTCTTCGACGGTCTTTAAGCCTGGCGCAATGTTCTGCCAGCGCTCGTTGCCGAAATAATGATGTCGCGAGCCGGTCGCCAGGATCAAGATATCGTAATCGATTTCGCCGTCGCCAAGCAGCAAGCCGCTGCCGCTGGACGTCGACACCGGTACTTTCCGCCAAAAGCACCTGGGCATTTTTCTGGTACCTGAGCGCCGCGCGCAAATTCGACGCGACGTTGGCGGGCGAGAGCCAACCGGTTGCCACCTGATAGAGCAAGGGTTGAAAAAGATGAAAGTTACGGCGATCCACTAACGTAATGCGCACGGCCGCATTCTTCAGCGCCCGGGCGGCAGACAGACCGCCGAACCCGCCGCCGACGATGACCACGTGAGGAGATCGCTTTCGGATCCACGCGTTGCACCGAGATTACTCTAGGATCTCTATCACCAGTATAGCGCTTATATCGGGTGAATCTATTCGCAGGCGCGGCTTAAACAATCTCGCGCACTTTGTCGGACAACACGGTCCAAGCAATCTTGCTCCGGTTGGGCTCGCCGCGAGCAAGAGATTGGGCGAAATGCGCCGCTTGTTCGAGGGTGATTTTCGCCGGCATGGGCGGGACGAACGGATCCACCACTGCTTCGACGATAACCGGACCTTTGGCAGCCAAGGCATGATCGATTACCAGCCCGCACTGTTCCGGATCCTCGACGGTCATGCCGATCCCGCCGCAGGCCTGCGCAAATGCCGCGAAATCGATCGGCTGCAGCTCGCAGCCATATTCCGGGATTGCCGAGAAAAACCATTTGCTCCCACTTGATCATGCCGAGACGTGTTGTTCTTGATGATGAATACTTTGATCGGCAATTGGTATTTTACCGCTGTGGCGAATTCCGCCATCAGCATAGAGAAGCCGCCGTCGCCGACAAAAGCGATGCATTGGCGCTGGGGATAAGCGATTTGCGCGGCAATCGCATAGGGAAGGCCATTGGCCATCGAGGCCAGCGTTCCCGACAAGGAATACATCTGACCGCGCCGGACCGGCATTTGGCGCGCGAACCAGGTGGCGATGGTGCCGGAATCCGAGGATACGATGGCGTCGCCGGCGATGCGCCGGCCGAGTTCCCAGGCGACCACCTGCGGCTTCATCGGTTGGTCTTTTCGGGTGCCGAGTTCTTCCATCAAGCTCGACCATTTTTTCATGCCGGTCTGAGCTCGTTCGAGAAAACTGCAATCTTCTTTGCGCTCGAGAAATGGCAACAGCGCCGTGAGCGTCGCGCTGCTGTCGCCGACCAGGCCCACCTCCACGGGATAGCGCAAGCCGATGCGCGCCGGGTCGAGATCGATCTGCACCGCCCGCGCCTGTCCCGGCTTGGGAAGAAATTCGATATAGGGAAACGAGGTCCCAACCATCAGTAGAGTATCGCAGTTTTCCAAAGCCTCTTGCGAAGGCCTGGTGCCGAGCAAACCGATGCCGCCCGGTAGTGTAGGGGCTGTCGTCCGGCACCGCGGCTTTGCCGAGCAGCGCTTTGATGATCGGCGCACCGAGTATTGCCGCAACTTTTTCAAGTTGATCCGTGGCGTGCAAGGCGCCCTGGCCGCAGAGAATCGCGATGCGCTTGCCGGCGTTTAGGACATCCGCCGCGCGCGCCACGTCGGCGTCAGCCGGCATGCGCGCTGACCTGCCCTGGGCATGCGATGTATGCGCCGGGATGTTTCGCTTGGAACGCTCGCCGCCGGTCTGCTCTTGCAGGTCTACGGGAAAATTAATATGCGCCACGCCGCGATAGCCAAGGGCAGTGCGACAGGCAAGATCGGCGACGTTTTCGACGTGGCTCGCGCTCATGACGCGGGTGTTGTAAACCGCCACGTCGGCAAATAATCGGTCGAGACTCACGTCTTGTTGAGCATGAGTATCGATCAAATCATGGAAATGATGTCCGGTGATCGCCAATACCGGTTGACCATCCAGTTTGGCGTCGTACAAACCATTTAAGAGATGAATACCGCCCGGCCCGGAAGTGGCCAGACAAACGCCCAGCTTGCCGGTGTACTTTGCATAGGCGCAGGCCATGAACGCCGCGGATTCCTCGTGGCGCACCTGGATGAAACGGATCTGCTTCTCGCGCTGGCGCAAAGATTCGATGATGCCGTTGATGCCGTCGCCCGGCAGACCGAAGATAACCTCTACGCCCCAGTCGTGAAGCGTATCGAGAAGAATATCCGCCGCGGTATTCGCCATGAACTAATTTTTCCTCTGTTGGTTGATCGGCGCCACAGCCAGACTGCGACAATAGCTTTGGCCGCGTTCGTAGCCGTGGCGAAAGGCGTCTGTTTGGTAACTATCGGGATAAAGACTTTTCAAATAGCCTTCGACTTGTTCATAGGAGCTGCGGCGGGTGTGCGCAGATGCAGCGCCGCCTCGAAACCGCAGACGATACTCCTTCTCGTCCTGAGCAAAGTCTTTGCCCTCTTCCGTGTAATGCTCTTGTTCCGCGTCGCGCATGCCGACCCACCATTGCTCGCGCGCCGCGTCGATGCTTTCGGCGCCGTTTCTCTGCAAAATCTGCCGCGACATTTCGGCTTGATCGTCGTCATCGGCCAAAGCCACCATGACAGTCCGCCCCTGGCGCAGCGCGTCTTCGTAAACGAATACCTCATCCTTCGGCAATCCTTCGGTGAGCGCATTCTCTAAACTTCCACCGGCGGCGGCGCCACCGACGGCTCCGCCAATGCCGAGTAGCGCCGATGCCGCGAGGCCAATTGCGATGGCCGGACCGACACCGGGAATCACCGCTGCGGCGAGTGCCATCCCTAAAGGTGCGCCCGCGGCGGTTCCCACCGCGGCACCGACGACGCCGCCCAAGGCCTTGCCCATGCCCGGCTGTTCGCCTTCGGTGGATGGAATGTTCTCGATTTCGGCGGCTGACGAACCGGGAGCCAGCAGATTGATCTGGTCTTTGGAAAAACCTCGCGCGCTCAACTCCTCGGCGCTGCGCCGCGCCTGATCGAATGATGTAAAAATGCCGGTGACTGCTTCCATAATATTTTCCTTTGATTGTTTTACGTTCGTGTATGACCTCGCGCCACGATTGCACATTAAAAATCCGCAAACCCTATGCCACGATTCAAACTCAACGATTACGGGAGTAAACCGAAGACGGGAGATTTCCGTCAATCCATTTGGAGGAATTTCTGTGACAAGCACCAGTAAATCGAAGGAGAAATACTTTTTCGCTAGACAAGAGCAATTCATTTGAGGCTCAGCCGTTTGCGCATCGCGGCGGTGATTGGCCGGCGCGCGGATTCGTAGCCCTCCCATGGGTCCTTGCGCAAACGATTTAGCCGTGCCGGCACATTGCGGATATTGAAGTGATCCTCGCGGGGATCCGACTTAAGCTCATCCCAGCGCAGCGGCAGCGCCACCGGCGCTCCGGCGCGCGCCCGGGTGGAATAGGCGCAGACCGCCGTGGCGCTGCGTGCGTTGCGCAGGTAGTCGATAAAAATTTTGCCGGCGCGCTGGGACTTCGACATCGTCGCAACGTAAAGCTCCGGCGTCGTCGCGACCATGCTGTCCGCAACAGCCTTTGCAAAAGCTTTCGCCTGCTTCCAGTCCAACGTCGGCGCGATCGGCACGACGACGTGCGCCCCCTTGCCTCCGGTCGTCTTGACGAAGCCGGTCAAGCCGAGATCCGCGAGCACAGCGCGTAATTCTCCGAGCGCCTGGCGCAAAGTTTTCCACGGCACGCTGGGATCCGGATCGAAATCGAAAGTGAGCTGATCCGGTCGCTCGATTCGTTTCGCGGTGGAACCCCACGTATGAATTTCCAACACGCCCATCTGCACTAACTCGATCAATCCCGCCAAGGAATCGAGCACCAGCGCGTTCTTCACCGACTTGCCACCGCGCAACGGCGAGCGCCGGAGCGCCGGCGCAGTGCCGGCGCCGGCATTGCGCTGATAAAAGCATTCGCCTTGTTGCCCTTCCGGACAGCGCACCAGCGTCAAAGGGCGACCGCTCACATGAGGGAGCATCCGATCGGCGATTTTTTCGTAGTACTCGGCCAACTCGCGCTTGGTGATGCCTTGCTCAGGATACAACACCCGATTCGGATGGCTGAGCTTGACGCCGGCGATCTCGATGCTTTCTTCGTCCGAGTTGCGCCGGGAACGCTGCGTCGAGGAAGGCTTCGCGTTTGCGGTTTTTGCCACGGACTGCGTCCTTTCACGTCGGATTTGTCGCGCCGGCTTGTCTTCACGCAAGCCTTGAAATGCCGGATGACGCAATAACCCGTCTTGGGTCCAGCCGGTGAAGGCAACCTCACCGACCAGGTCGGGCCGGATCCAATGCACGCCTTTCGCGCTGATTCCGGTCAGCGGTTCGCTAAGCGGCGAGCGCGCTTGGCGATGCTTCTTCAAGCGCGAGGACAACTCATCCAATGTTTGTCTGGTAAATCCCGTTCCCACCCGACCGGCATAGCGCAGCGTCTCGTCATCGTCATAGACGCCCAGCAGCAGCGCGCCGAAACCGGTCCGCGCGCCGGCCGGATCGGTGAAACCAAGAATGACGAATTCCTGGGAATGAACGCACTTGATTTTAAGCCAGTCTCGACTTCGACCCGACCGGTACGGCTGATCGCTTCTCTTTGAGATGATGCCTTCGAGCGAGCGCTCGCACGCTTGTTGAAACAATGCCGCGCCGGCGCCGAGCGAATGATCGCTGTAGCGAATCAAATCGCGTTGTTTGCCGCCCCGAGCTTTTTTTAGCAAGTTTTCGAGAGCCTGCTTGCGCGTAAGCAAGGGCTGATCGATCAAATTGCCGCCATCGAGATGGAGCAAATCGAACACGAAGTAAACCAAGTCCGCGCCAGTGGTCTCTTTCAAGGAATTCTGCAGCAACTGAAAATCGCTCGAGCCGTCGTCGCGCAGCGCAACCACTTCGCCGTCGAGCAGCGCGTCCTGCACGGGCAAGTCGAGTGCGGCACCGGTCAAAAAATTGAAGCGATGGGTCCAGTCGTGGCCTTCGCGGGTCAGAAAAACGACGCGGTGGTTTTCAATGCGGCACAGGACGCGGTACCCGTCGAACTTAATTTCGTGCAGCCAGTCATCGCCCTGGGGCACAGCGTCCACCAGGGTGGCTAATTGCGGTCGGACAAAATCAGGCAGCGCTGCGTCGCGCTTCGGCCGCGCCGCCGCCTTCGTGGCCTGAAAATCTCGTTTGCGGCGGTGTTTTTCCAGTCCCATGACGAGCAGCGCCGATGATGAAATTTTTAGCTGGCTTTGCGCCGCCGCGGTGCTTCGGATTTTTTGTTGACTTGACTCATGCTGCGACGCAGGAGGTGCATGATGTCTACGACTTTGCCCGATGCGGCGGCGCGCTTAGCCGGAGCCGCCGGTTCGACCGACTTGGTTTTACCGCTCTTGATCTTGCGCTCGATCAATTTAAGCAAGTCGTCGCGATATTCGTCGCGATATTTTTTCGGCTGCCACTTCGCCGCCATCGATTCGACGAGTTGCTCGGCCATCTTGAGCTCGCGACCGGGGACGGAAGTGGTTTTGCCGGTGCTCTTGGCGGTGTCGAATTTCGCCGCATCGCGCAGTTCCTGGGGAAAGCGCATCAGGTTGAGCACCAACAGATCGTCTTCGACCAGCAATGCGCCCAAGTGCTGCCGGGTACGAATGACGATCTTGGCGACGCCGACTTTCTCACTTTTTTTCATTACGTCGCGCATGAAGACATGGAGGCCGAAGGTTCGGGTGATGGTGGCAGTGACGACGTGCGGATCGAGGATCGTGACCTCCAATCCAGGCACCGCCATCCTCGACTTGCCGCCCGCGCCTCGCGCGGCCTGATCAACGACGCCGTCGCCAGCGCCGTGCCCGCCCACCATTGCCGCCCGGCGGCCCAATCCGCGTACGCTCATCCCACACCCCCTACTCAGCGGCGGGCAGCGTAGCGCGTTCACCAAAGAGAAACGGGCCGATTGCCGGCCCGTTCCGCTGTTCGAGATGGTGCCACGATCAGGCGCGAGCACGCGGCAGAGCACGCGATCACGAAGACTTCCGTCCGCGGCCCGTACGCGGCGAACGCCAGCCGCTGCCCGGGACCGGCCGTCGGAGCGATGACGGGTTTCCTGCACCGGCCGGCTGCCGTTGGTGAAGGTGCAACCGATCTGCGCGTTGGCGTCGGCGCGGCTGTTGTTGGTCAGGTAGAGCGGCGCCACCCAGCGGTCGCCGGGAATCGCCTGCAGCGTCGGACTGTCGAGCGCGACGATGGGCACGGTCGGGCCGGCCGTGATGGGCACGACGCCCATGAGGGTGGCGTTCGGCCGCTGCACCACGACGCCCGTCGCCGTGGCGATCTGGGCCTTCGGATCGAACGCCCTGTCGGCCGGCGTGCTGGGCTCGTTGGAGGGGCGAAGCTGGTTGTCCTTGCTGACGTTGTCCGGCGTCCAGACCTTGCCCGTCTTCTCGTCGCGGAACTGCGCCTGCGCGAAGGCCGACGCCGTCACCGCGGTCGCCGCGACGCCGCTCACCAGCGTCGCGGCCAGGTTGCGAAATGCCGTCATGATCCAAAGTCTCCCGATCACATGTCGCGATAACGCTTCTGCTCCCACGTCCCGACCTGGGCCTCGGCCTCTTCCTTGGTGATGCCGTAGCGGGCCTGGATCTTGCCGACGAGCTGATCGCGCCGGCCCTCGATCTCGAGCAGGTCGTCGTCGGTCAGCTTGCCCCACTGCTCCTTCACGGCGCCCTTGGTCTGGTTCCAGCTACCCTTGAACTTCTCCCAGATCGTCTTGGCGTCGGTCTGGCTGGTCTGGCCGGTGGCCTGGGCATGGACGATGGTCGGCAGCGTGCCGACGGTGAACGCCGCACAAGCGGCGAGAATGGCGATCGAACGCATGGGAACTCCTGCTGTGAATGGCCGGCGCGACTTGCGCGTGCCGGTCAACGAGCGCTGCGCGCGAGGTTCCCGTCAGTGACCGATCTGCGACCAAAGCGCGGCGCGTCAGGACCACAGCGATTTCAGGAACAGCGCCAGGGGCACGACGATGAGGATGGCCACATAGAGATCCATCAACTCGCCTTCAAAAAGGCCCCTCGCCGACGGCTCGGGAGTAGCCCGGGCCGACTTGGACAAATCCACGATCCGCATGGCGTCACCCTCACCTTGCGCTGCAGAGTTGCCTTATGAACGCCGCCAAACCGAGCTGGTTGCATGGCGCGCGAAGCTAGTTCAGGAGGGCACCGCCATGCGGGCCGCGTGGTCGAGCGCCTGTTGCAGATCGATTGAGGAATAGGGCTTGGAAATGAACTGCAGGCCCTCCGCCTGCATGCCGGCGGCCTGGGCGCCGGATCGGCCGTAGCCGCTGGCGATGACCACCGGCAGGCGGGGAAAGCGCCGGCGTACCTCGCTCGCCAGCTCGTCGCCGCTCATGCCGGGCAGGCCGAGATCGGTCAAAAGCAGGTCGAACGCAGCCGCCGCGCGTCAGCAGCTCGAGCGCCTGCTCGCCGCTGCCCACGCCGGACACGAAGCAGCCAAGCTGCTCGAGCATGTCGGTCGTCGACATGCGCAGGACGACCTCGTCTTCGACCAGCAGCACGCGCCGCGGCCGGCCTGTCGCCTCGTCGGACGGCGCGGCTTCGGCCGGCCGCGCCTGGGCCGGCGGAGGCGACGGCCGACGCGCCGCCAGGACGCTGCGCAACCGCGCCATCAGCTCCTCGCCGCGATAGGGCTTGGCGATCAGGGGATAGTCGGGTCGGTCCTCGGCCGGGATCAGGTCGCGCGCGTAGCCCGAGGTCAGCAGCACGGCAATGCCGGGCCGCAGGCGCTGCGCCATCGCCGCCAGCTCGATGGCCGACATCGAACCGGGCATGACGACATCGGTGAACAGCAGGTCGAAGGCCGAGTCCTTCTCCAGGATCGCCGCGGCGACGTCGGGATTCTCGGCGGCGACCACGCGGTAGCCCCAGCCGGACAGCAGGGCGACCACGGCGCGCCTGACCTCGTCGTTGTCCTCGACCACCAGGACGCGCTCGCTGCCGCTCTGGACGCCGGCCGTGTCGGTCGACAGGTCGAGCACCGGGTCCATGGTGCGCGGCAGGTAGAGCTTGACGCTGGTGCCCTGGCCGATGGCGCTGTCGATGCGGATGTGTCCGTTGGACTGGCGCACGAAACCGTAGACCATGCTGAGGCCGAGCCCCGTGCCCTTGCCGTCGCGCTTGGTGGTGAAGAACGGATCGAACGCCTGGGCCGCCACCTCGGGCGGCATGCCGGTGCCGGTGTCGTTCACCGCGACCAGCACGTAGGGGCCCGGCGTGACGTCGGGATGCAGCGCCGCGTAACGCCGATCGAGCGTGGCGTTCGACACTTCGACGGTGACCGTTCCGCCGTCGGGCATGGCGTCACGCGCATTGATCGCCAGATTGAGGATGGCGTTCTCGAGCTGGCCGGGGTCGATCTTGGCGTTCCACGGCTCGGCGGCGATGTCGAGCTCGATGGTGATGCGCTCGCCGAGCGAGTGGCGCAGCAGGTCGGCAAGATCGCGCACCAGGCGGGCGACGTTGGTCGGCTGCGGCGCCAGCGGCTGGCGCCGCGCGAAGGCCAGCAGCTGCTGGGTGAGCCTCGCGCCCCTGTCGGCCGCCGCGCCCGCGGCGTTGAGACGGGCGAGCGCCGCCGGATCGTCCGGCACCGCGCTCTTCACGAGATCGAGGTTGGCCTGGATGACCTGGAGGATGTTGTTGAAGTCGTGCGCCATGCCGCCGGTGAGCTGGCCCGTCGCCTCCATCTTCTGGCCCTGGCGCAGCGCCATCTCGTCGCGCAGCTTCTCGGTGATGTCGACGCAGCGCACCACCGATCCGCCGCCCGACATCTCGCCGCGCGAGACCTCGTAGTCGCGTCCGTCGTGGCTTGCGCGCGTCGTCACCAGGCGGTCGGACGCCTCGGCGTTGAGCTTCAGCGGCTCGAGCAGCGCGCGCATGGCGGGTGACCGGTCGGACAGCAGCTGGTCGCGCGTCAGCGTCGCGTGCTTGGCGGGATCCCAGCCCGACAGGCGCAGGAAGGCCTCGTTCCACGCCACCACCTTGCCGTCGGCGTCGATCACGAAGATCGGGTCCTGCAGGCTCTCGAGCGTGGACTGCAGGAGGTGCGAGCGGTCGGCGAGCGCGCGCTGTGCGTTCTCCAGGTGCCTGGCGCTGCGGATGACGATGTACATGCCGATGAACAGGCACAGGAAGGCGCCGGCCAGCAGCAGCAGACCGGCGATGTCGGACTGCTCCTGCTCGGAGCGCAGCAGGGCCAGCCGGCGGGCCAGCAGCAGCCTTTGCCCCTCGATGAACGATTCGGAGATCTGGCGGATCTGGTCGCTGGTGGTCTTGCCCGACCCGGTGCGCTCCTGCGCGAGGGCATAGTCGCGGCCATAGAGCTGGTAGGCGTTGATGGTGCTGTTGATCTGCTCGAGCTTCTCGTTGGCCGCCGCGCGGAACTCGCGCACCTGCCGCGTCGTGTCGGGATCGCCGGCGGCCGCGGCCTCGAGCTGGCGCAGCCCGGTCTCGATGCGCAGGCGCGCCCGCTCGTACGGCTCGAGATCGCTCGCCTGGCCGCTCAGCAGGTAGGCGCGCTGGCCGATCTCGCTGTCCTGCAGGGCGATCACGGTCTGGCGCATCAGCGACAGGATCTCGTAGCTGCCGACCACCAGACGCTGCTGGCGCGACGCGGAGTTCGAATGGGTGATGGCGAGCAGCGCAGCCGTGCCGATCAGGACGGCGATCGTCAGGCCGACGATCACGCCCGTCGAGCGCGCCGTGCCGGCGACGCTACGCATCGGCTTCCTCGTCCTGCGGCATGGGGAAGGTCACCGCCACTCGCATTCCTCCGCCCTCTCGCGGCGATATCTGTGCCTCGCCGCCGAGCTGCATGGCAAGGCCCCGGATCAGGGTGAGGCCGAAGCCGCCGCGCGCGTCGGGCCCGAGCGAGCCGCCGCCGCCGGCGCCGTTGTCCTCGATGGTGAGCTCGACCGTGCCCGCCTTGTCGGCCGCCTCGATGCGGATCTCGGGCGCGGTCACGTTGTCGAAGTTGCGGTTGAGCGCGCTGCTCACCGCCTCGGTGACGATCAGGCCGATCGGAATGGCGATGTCGGGACCGACCGCCATGATCGGCGCGCGGATCTGGTAGCGCGGCTGCGGCCGGTCGGGATTGCGGCGGCCGACCGAGATCTGCCGCACCAGGTCGCTGATGAATTGCTGGAAATCGACCAGCGCCCAGCTCGAGCGCTCGTAGAGATGGCGGTGCAGGATCGACAGCGTCAGCACGCGGTTCTGGGCGTCGCCGAAGAAGCGGCGGATGCGCGGCGAGCGGATCTCGCCGGCCTGCAGGTTCAGCAGGCTCGAGATCATCTGCAGGTTGTTCTTCACCCGGTGATGGATCTCGCGCAGCATGTGGTCGCGCTGCTCGAGGCCGTCCCTGAGCTCGGCCTCGCGGCTGGCGATCGCCGCGGCCATCGCGCGCACGCCCTCGCCGACCGACGCCAGCTCGGGCCCCATGGGCGCTTGGGCTCGAGCTTCATGTCGTCGCCGCGCGCCACGCGATCGGCGAAGTCGCGGATGTAGCGCAGCGGCCGCACGCACCAGCGGTCGGCGCCCAGCCAGACCGCCAGCAACGCCGCGCCAGCGCCAGCACGACCAGGACGAAGCCGCCCCAGTCGGCCAGCAGCGAGGGAAAGCCCTCGACGACCGGCGCCGCCGCGACCACGAAGATCGAGGTCTCGGCGAGCGGCAGCAGGCGGAATTCGTAGAGCTGGCCGTCCTGGCCGTAGTCGCGGAATGCCTTCTGGCCGCCGACGATCGCGGCGGCGAGCCGCACGGCGACCGGCAGGACGCGCGCCGCCTCGGGACTGCCGGCGAGCGAGACGCCGCGCCGATCGACCAGCGACACGGCGATCTGGTCGGCGGCCGATGCCGGCGTCACGAGATCGGCGAAGGTGCGCAGCGAGATGCCGACGGCGCACATGCCGCGGAACTCGCCGTCCTGCAGGATCGGCAATGCCGTCGGGATCACCGCGTTGGGCGTGACGCGGCTGGCGAGCTGGGCGCCGACGGCGAATTTGCGGGTCTCGCGCACCAGCCGGAAGATCTCGCGATCGGAGAAACCCATGCCGACGGCGATCGGCGCGCTGGAGCAGCGGGCCGTGCCCCCGCATCGGTGACGAAGGCGGAGGAATACTCGTCGGGGAACTTCTGCAGCACCTGCCCGAGATAGGCCTCGCAACGGTTGATATCGGCCGCGCGTGGCGTCCGGGCTGGCGCTCTGCCGGACGGTATCGTCCTCGCACATCGCCACCAGCAGGCGGCGCGAGCCTTCGATCAGCTCGCGATGGCGCGCCACCACCAGCTCGGCGGCGGTGGCCACCGCCTCGGCGCGGCGCAGCTCGCTCGCGCGCTGCTCGCGCACGGCGTACCACGCCGAAAGCGCGAGCACCGGCAGCAGCGCCACGGTGACGACCACGACCAGCCTCGTGCGCAGCGACCAACCGGCCAGCATCGCGCCGCTCCGGTCTTAGATCGCGACGGTATCGAGCGCCTGGGCGATCGCCGCGCGGAGAAGATCGGGATCGAACGGCTTGGAGATGACGAAGGCCGGCTCGACCTGCTTGCCCGTCAGCAGCCGCTCGGGATAGCCGGTGACGAAGATCACCGGCACGTTCATCGAGCGCATGATCTGGTTGACCGCGGCGATGCCGCTGTCGCCGCCGCGCAGCTGGATGTCGGCCAGCACGAGATGCGGCGAATGCTGCTTGGCGAGGTCGACGGCGGTCTTCTCGGTGGCGGCGATGCCGACGACCTGGTGGCCGGCGTTGCGCACGATGTCGGCGACGTCGAGCGCGATCACCGCCTCGTCCTCGATGACCAGCACGCGCACCGCCGCGACGCGCTGCAGCTCGCGGCGCGCCTCGTCGAGGCTGCGCTCGGCCGCCTCGGCCTCGATGCCGAGGATCTTGCGCGGCATCGGCCACGGTGAAGCCCTCGAGCACGGTGAGCAGCAGCACCTGGCGCTGCAACGGCGCCATGTCGGTGAGCGATTCCTTCAGCCGGCCGCTGACGCTGTTCTCGCTGCCCGCGCCTGTCCAGACCGCCGAACGGCTGCTGCAGGCGGTGGAACAGCGTGAAGACGCCGAGCTTGGTGTCCTCCGTCTTGGCGACGAGATCGGGCTGCTGCACGGCGACTTCGGCGCACAGCCGCACCCATTCGTCGCCGCGCTTCTGGGAGCCGGTTACGGCTCTCGCGTAGCGCCGCAGGAAGGGCAGCGTCCTGCTGATCGCCTCGGACATCTTGTTGGTGGTGGCTGGTCCCTCTGCCACGGTTCTCTCCTCTCCTCACTTCGCGGTCACGAGCGACGGCCGGCCCGGTCACATAACCGGGTCCGGCCGTTGCAATATACATTACGCCGACCGTCGCGCAGGACAAACTGCAAGCCTGCATGGATGGTGACGTATCGTGTCCGGAGCTTAGCGCTCCGGCGCCGTCACCGCACCGATCGTGGCGCCCGCCGCGCCGCCGACCACGGCGCCCGCCACCGGCGAGCCGACCGTCGAGCCGACCACCGCGCCGGAAGCCGCACCGATCGCGCCGCCCGTCAGCGCGCGGTCGACCGGCCGTTCGCCGCAGGCCGCGGTCAGCAAGCCGAGACCGGCGATCGCCACCGTCAGCTTCAATGCGTAGATGACCATGGTCCTCTCCCTTTCGATCTGCGGTCAGCCGGCCGCTTCAGTGCAGCCAGCCAAGGACCCACATCAGCAGGAGCACCGGGATCGGCACTCCCAGGAGCCACAGCACTGCTGCGCGTCCCATGGCTAACCTCCGCGAATTTCTGCGGTTACAACGCAGGATGCGGCACAGGGTTCCCTGTGGACCGACTACATGCGGTTGATCCAGCTATCGACCTGGCGCTCCGCCTCGTCCTTGGCGATGCCGTAACGTTCCTGGATGCGGCCGACGAGCTGGTCCTGCTTGCCGTTGATGACCGTGATGTCGTCCTCGGTCAGCTTGCCCCACTTCTCCTTGACCTTGCCGGTGAGCTGCTTCCAGTTGCCTTCAACGCGATCCCAATTCATCGGCTCTCCTCTCGATGGTTGGATTTCGTCGCTTTGCGAGATGCCGCTCAACGCGGCAGCGCTGCGTGCGGTTGCCCGTTGGCCTGGGCAGATTTCCTTTGCGCGGCGGCGGGCGATTGCCCACATAGGGAGCGGACGAACGAGGAATCACTTTCGTCGCGGGAGATCTGCGCTCGATGATTAAGGACGACATCGTGGCGTTGCTTCCGGACCTTCGTGCCTTCTCGCGCTTCCTGTGCCGCGAGCGCGAGGCCGCCGACGATCTCGTGCAGAACACCATCCTGTCGGCGCTCGACAAGCAGGACCAGTTCGAGCCCGGCACCAACCTCAAGGGTTGGCTGTTCACCATCATGCGCAACCGCTTCTATTCGGATCTGCGCACGCAACGGCGGCGTCCCGCTTCGATCGACAGCGACACGGCGCCGATGCTGACCGCCGTCGACAACCCCGAAGCAACGCTCGCCCTGAAGGAGCTGTCGTCGGCCTTGTTCGAGCTCAGCCCGCAGTCACGTGAAGCGCTCGTGCTGGTCGGCGCCGGCGGCTTTTCCTACGAAGAAGCAGCGGCGCTGTGCGGCTGCTCGGTCGGCACGCTCAAGGCGCGCGTTTCGCGGGCGCGCAAGCAACTGTCAGGAAAGCTTGGATAAAAGGCCTGTGTTTTCAATAGCTTGCGACAATCGCCGGATGTAACCTTTTCGACGGCCCGGCATTAGTTGGTCATTGCGGAATTTCTGGAGAGGTCCATGGCCACCGAGACGAGCAACGACATCGTGACTTCCACGAGCAGCTGAAGGCCATCCTTCCGCGGCTTCGGATCTACGCACTGTCGCTGACGCGCGATCGCGACGCGGCAGATGACCTGGTCCACGACACCGTCATCAAGGCGCTGACCGGACGCCACAGCTTCCAGCCGGGCACCAACCTGGCGGCGTGGCTGTTCCGCATCCAGCGCAACGAATTCATCTCCGGCCTGCGCCGCCAGCGTCCGACCGTGCCGGTCGACACGGCGATCGCCGAATCGCTGTCGCATCCGGCGCACCAGGACAGCGGCCTGGTCATGCGCGAGTTCGTGTCGGCCTTCGCCAAGCTTGCGCCGACGCAGCGCGAGGCGTTGCTGCTGGCCGTCCTCGAGGGCCTGCCCTACGAGGTCATCGCCCAGCACACCGGCGTGTCGGTGGGCACGGTGAAGAGCCGCATCAGTCGCGCCCGCGACACGCTCGAGCGCCTGCTGCTGGAGGGCGAGACCAAGCCGCGTCCGACGAGCGGCATCGACACGACAGCCGATCGCGACGCCGACGAGGCGCAGTCACGGAACAGCGACCGCTAATCCCCTTCCGAACGTCGCGTGAGGTGTGGTATAGTCATGGATAGTTCGTGGGGGAGAGATCAATGGCTCAGACGGGACCCGGAGGAATGGGCAGCATTCCTCGAGGAGAACGTCATGGCCAATGACGACAAGCGGCGTCCCGCGGCCCCGGCGTCCAAGTCGGGGCCGAAGGCTGGGGATGGAAAAGCCGGAGGGTCGCCGATGCGAACCGACAGCGTGCAAGGCGTCTGCTGAACGGCCCTTCGACATGTGGCTGCAGAAGCAGCTGCACGCGATGTACGACGAGATCGCGAGCGAGCCCCTGCCCAACGATCTGCTCAACCTGATCGATCACGACGCGGAGAAAGCCGACGGCGACGGCAATGGCGGCTCGGGCAAGACGTCGGGCGGCAAGAAGACTTAGCCCAAAGGAACTTCGGCAAGCGGCCGTCCGTTGTGCTGTCTCCACCAGACGGAGACCGACATGCTTGCCAGCGAAGACAAGAAGAAGGCGCTGACCAATCCGAGCAGCGTCTTCAAGCATCCTGCCGACGTCGTCGCGTGCAAGGACCTCGACAAGGCCGAGAAGACCGCCATCCTCAAGCAGTGGGAGCTCGATGCGCGGCTGCTCCAGGTCGCCACCGAAGAGGGCATGACCGAAGGCGAGCGCAGCCTGTTCGCCGACGTGAAGAAGGCGCAGGAGAAGCTCGACCTGCCCGCCCTCGAAGAAGATGGTGCGCCGACCAAGGCCGGGCCGTAACTTGCCGCATCCGTCAGCAATTCTCGACAACAAGAATGGCGGCGGCCTTTCGACCGCCGCCACCCTCATTCGCAACGCGTCGGTCAGCCCGGCCGGCGCACCGCGAACTCGGCTGTCGGAGATGAACACGCCTGGCACCCCTCCCGATATCCCATGCAAGGTGAATAACGAGCGCCGTTGTTCCAGGTTCCGCCGGTTCGCTATACAGACCGACCTGAGGGAGGAACCTGGACATGGAGCTTTTCGATCTTTCCGGCCGCGTCGCCGTGGTCACCGGCGGCAATGGCGGCATCGGCCTGGGCATGGCGCTGGGCATGGCGCGGGCCGGCGCCACGATCGTCGTGGCGGGCCGTGACGCCGCCAAGAACGCCGCGGCGGTGAAGCAGATCCAGGAGGCCGGCGCCAAGGCCAGCGCCATCCCGGTCGACGTCCTGAAGGAGGACTCCTGCCGCGCCCTGATCGCCGACACGTGAAGGCGCACGGCCGCCTCGACATCCTGGTCAACAATGCCGGCATGAGCATCCGCAAGCAGCCCGAGCAGTACACGCTCGCCGAATGGCACACGGTGATGGACAGCAACCTCACCAGCGCCTTCCTGTGCAGCCACGCCGCCTATCCCGAGATGAAGAAGGGCGGCATGGGCAAGATCATCAATATCGGCTCGATGATGTCGATCTTCGGCGCGCCCTTCGCCACCGCCTATGCCGCGAGCAAGGGCGGCATGGTGCAGATGACCAAGTCGATGGCGACCGCCTGGGCCAAGGACAACATCCAGGTCAACGCCATCCTGCCGGGCTGGATCGACACCGCCCTGACCCGCCGCGCGCGCGAGCAGATCCAGGGCCTGCACGACAACGTGCTCAAGCGCACGCCGGCCGGCCGCTGGGGCGAGCCCGGCGACTTCGCCGGCATCGCGGTGTTCCTGGCGGCGGCAGCGTCGGATTTCGTGACCGGCGCCGCCATCACCGTCGACGGCGGCTACTCGGTGCTGGGCTGAGCCCGGTTGACGCGCCACTGGCGCGCTTCCAGCATGGCGACTTCACGCCGCAATTGGCGCGGTCGACGAACAGGTCGGTCTTGGGGCCGTAGACGATCATGCCGACGCGCAGGCCGGCGCCGACCGCCGGCACCAGCACGTGCGTCTCCTCGACGAGCCTGCCGGAGTTGGTGAAGCGGCAGTTGAGCAGCGGCACCACGGTGTTGGCGCTGTTGTTCTGCAGGTAGAGCACGACCTGCCAGCGCTTGCCGGGAATGGCGCTGAGCGTCGCGTCGCCGATATTGACGATCGGCACCGTCGGGCCGGCCGTGATCGGCACCGATGACAGCGGCACGATGCTCGGCCGCTGCGTCACCACGCCCTTGACGTAGACCGCCTGGCCCAGCGGATCGAAGGCGAGGTCCTCCGGCGTCGGCGGGCCGCTCTGCTGGCCGACATTGAGCGGCGTCCAGATCTGGCCGGTCTTGGGATCGCGGAATTGCGGAACGGGCTGGCTCGACTGCATGTCGACGCTGCTGCGCGGCGTCTGTGCCGGCGCCGCCGACGCCATCATCGTCAATGCGGCGAGGCCGCCAAGGAAACCGAAAGTGCTGTGTCGAAGTCCGCGCATGTTCGTCCCCTTTCCGCGCCCTACGTCTAGCCGCTTGCGGCCGATTGCGGGAAGAAGTTTGGATTGCGCCGGAGCTCGGCGCTGCGCAACTCGACCGGCAGAGCCCGCAGCTGCATGAAGTATTGCAGCTGGCGCTGGGCGCTCGCCTCGTCGAGGTCCTTGCGGCGAGACTTGCAGGCAGTTCTCGAGATCGCCGTTCATGGCGTAGGCGAAGGCGAGGTTCTGCCGGACCCGGCCGTCGGCGCCGCGGCTGCCGATCAGCGGCGCGAGCTGGGCGATCGCCTCCTGCGGCTGGCCGGCGATGGCCAGCGACAGGCCGTAATTGGAGCGCAGCGCCACGAAGTCGGGCGCGATCTCGATGCCCTGGCGATAGCGCGCCTGCGCCTCGGCGTGCCGGCCCATCATGTCGAGCACCACGCCGTAGGCGTTGAGCGTGCGATAGTCGCGCGGATCGGCCTGCACGGCCGCCTCGAGCTGGCGTTCGGCGAGCTGCGCCTGGCCCATCGAGATCATCGCCATGGCAAGCCCGCGCCGCGCCGTCTGCTCGCCGCCCCGCTTGTCGAGCACGTCGCGGAACAGGGCGGCCGCCTCGTCGGGCAGGCCGAGCGTCAGGTAGGACTGGCCAAGCCCGAGCTTGGCCTCGACGCCGTCGGGCTTGGCCTGCAGGGCCCGGCCGTAGAGCGGAATGGCCGAGTCGAAATCGCCGGACTTGCGCGCCTCGTCGGCCTGCTTGACCGATGCGGTGTAGTCATCGCCCTTGGCCGCGGGGTCGAGGTCGGTGCCGCAGGCGGCCACAGGAAAAGCGCCACGCCCGCGATCAAGATCGGCGCCAGTTTCATTCCAGACCTGAGGGCTCCCCGCCGCAGTGTTTGCCGTCGCGCAGGATATCAAAATCTTGCGGTCGACTCGCAACCAAACACCGCAAATCTCTTGGCGGTCGCCCCGCTAGTTCGTGATCAGGCGCGGCTTGGTCAGCGTGGTCGTGATCGCCGTGAAGACATCCGGCAGCTGGGTCACGGGATTGGCCGAGCCGGTGATCTTGCAGGTTGTGTTGGTCGTGTAGAACTTGGTCGAGTCCGAGGCGATCGCCTGCATGGTCGTGCAGGCGTGTATTTCGGCGTGTCGCCCGAGTGCAGCTGCCGGAGCCGCTGGTCGTCGAAGCGCCATAGGCCACCGAGTAGACCTTCGTGCCCGCCGCCGTCGCGGCCTGGCGCCGCGGTGACGGCCTGCTTGCACTGGTTGCTCGTCTTGGTAGAATGACCTGTTGTCGAAGCTGTCGGACTCGAGCGCTGAAGTCGCCGTCGCTCAGGAAGATGATCACGTTCTGCGTGCCGGCGACGACGGGCAGCGCCGCCTGCGCCTTGCTGATCACCTCGGCGGAGTAGCTGCCCTGCCCGCCCTTGTTGGTCACGCAGGGCGCGAGGGTGGCGCCTCGGACTTGTGCGTAGTTGCCGACCGCCTGGACCATCGGCGAGGTGGTCACCAGCGCGCCGGCGCCGTCGTTGTAGGTGTTATCGAGCGTGGTGCCGATCTGGTACTTGATGTTGGTCGTCAGGTACGGCACCGACGACGGCTGCGTCGCGCACGGATGCGACGTCGGGCTGTACTGGCGTGCCCATGCCCGGGAAGATCATCAGCCCGACCTTGTCCAGCGACGTCGGCATCACCTTCAGGACGCTCTGGATCGAATAGAGCGCGCACTGGAAGCGGGTCGGGCTGCTCGATGCCCGGCACCGTGCAGTTGCTGTCGGCGTCGCCCATCGAGCCCGTGGCGTCGAGCACGAACATCACGTTCAGCGGCTGGGCGTTGCCGCCCGCCTTGGTCGCCGTCGCCGTCGAGCTGAGCGTGAAGGAATCGACGCCCGAGCGCCTTCAGGAAGAAGGTCGAGACCGTGGCCGGTCTGCGTCACCGTGACGCGTTGGGGCTGGTGGCGTTGCAGCTCGGCAGGTTGGTCGTCGAGGTCACGCAGCTGCAGCGTCGGCGTCGTAGCGCGTGATGGTGACATTGCGCCACCGGATTCGCGGTGTTCCAGTTGGTGATCGGCCGTGCCGACGCTGGCCGCGTTCGCCGTAGGCGCCGCGAGCGCGTAGGCGCCGGCCAGCGCCGCCGCCTGGGTGCTCAGTCGACAGCGACTGCTTGGCCGCCAGCGCGCGGCCGACGTCGACCGTGAGGCCGGCGACGCCGACCAGCGCCGGCACCATGCCGGCGAAGATCACGGCCGTCGCGCCCCGGCGGTCGCTGCAGCAAGTCGACGAACGATGACGGTGCACGGGAACCTTGATGCTTCATCATGGCAGTCCTCCTCATTGGACCATCTGCGCCGTCTGGCGCCGAGATCGTGCAGCCGGACTTGTAGTTGACGCCCATCACCGCGAGATCGCAGGGGTAGGTCGCGCGCACGACGCGCCGTGACGCCTGCGGCCATCAGCGCCGTCGCACGCCGTGTCGGTCGCGCAGGCAGTGCCGTTGATCGTCACCGTCTTGGTGATGCTGCCCGCGGTCAGGCTCGGGCGCGGCGTTGTTGACCGCCGTCGTCGTCGTCGCGTAGGGCGATGGTCGTGCCGCGGCTGAGAGCGAAGGTCGTCGCGCCCTGCGCCGCCGCGTTGGTCAGCATGACGTAGTGGCTCATGGCGACGCCGAACTTGAGCGTGCCGATGTCCGAGCGCCAGCATCACCGGCGCCAGCGATCGCGAACTCGATCAGCGGAGACGCCGCGCCGATCGATCAGACGCGTACCGCCAGTTGACTGGCGGCATGATGCGAGTCGCGGGCAGCACCAGCGCTGCGCGAAATCGGTCGCGGCATCGCTTGCCTCTATCAACGGCGGCCCGTTGGCGGGCCAGAAAGATTCACTTCAATACAAATCTGAACAATATGCGCTAAGGCTTAGGACTATATGCCATTTATGTCAAGGCAAGCGCCTGCAAAATGGCCGGCGCGATGAGCACGGTGATGAGCGTCGGCAGGATGAAGACCATGAGCGGCACGGTCATCAGCGCCGGCATGCGCGCGCCCTTCTCCTCGGCCTTCGAGGCCCGGGTCTGGCGGAACTCCTGGGACAGGATGCGAAGCGAATTGGCGAGCGGGGTGCCGTATTTTTCAGTCTGACGGAGAGCATTCACCAGGGCGGCTGATTGCGGGCGAATCGGAGCGTTCGGCCATGTTCTCCAGCGCCTGCTGGCGGTCGGGCAGGTAGGTGAGCTCGATCGCCGTCATCTCGAATTCCGACGGCGAGCTCGGGCATCGAGCCCTGCATCTCCTTGGACGACCCGGCGGAAGGCGGCGTCGATCTAGAGGCCGGCCTCGACGCAGATGGTCAGCAGGTCGAGCCCCTCGGGCAGGACGTAGTTCAGGATCTCGCGGCGGCGCGAGCCGTGACGTTCTTGATGTAGACCTCGGGCATCATGAAGCCCGACAGCACCGCGCCGATGCAGATCGGCAGGATCATGTCCTCCGGCACGAGCTGCAGGCTGGAGAGGTCACCACGATCATCAGGAAGCCCAGCGCCAGCGGCAGGGCGAGCTTGATGAAGACGTAGACGACGGAGGCATCGCGCGACATGGAAGCCGGCGCGGCGCAGCTTGCGCGTCGTCTGGTCGGCCGCCGCGCCGCGCAGCAGGTTCAGCCGGTCGGCGATGCTGGCGCATGAAGCCGAGCGACGTCGCCTTGGGCGAAGGCTTGGCCGCGCCGCCCCGCTCGCTGCGCGTCTTCATGCGGCGGGTGCGCAGCGCCCGCAGGCGCGCCTCGATCGGCGGCTCCCAGGTGATCGCAAGCCAGGTCGCCCAGAAGGCCACGAAGGTCGGCGGCCGCCACCATGACCACGAAGCTCTTCTCGGCGCTGGCGAGGTCCATGGCCGTCTCACACCTTGATGGTCGCGATCTTGTTCATGACGAAGATGCCGAAGCCCATGCTGCAGGCCGGCGGCGGCCGCCACCATCTGGCCGGTCTCCGTCGTGAACAGCGTGCCGATGTAGTTCGGCGACATCAGGAACAGGCCGCCGCCGACCAGGAACGGCAGGCCGGCCATGATGATCATCGTGGTGCGCGCCTCGGAGGTGAAGGCGCGGATCTTGAGCCGCAGCTGCTGGCGGGCGCGCAGGAGCGCGCTCAGGTTGGCCAGCGTCTCGGCGAGATTGCCGCCGGTATCGCGCTGGATCGACATGGCGACGATCAGGAAGTTGAACTCGTCGGTCTGCACCGTCTTGGCGACGCGCCACAGCGCGGCCTCGATCTGCGTGCCGAGCTGCACCTCCTGCTGGACGCGCCGGAAGATGCTGCCGACCGGCTCCTTGATGTCGCGCGCCACGTTGCCGATCGCCTCCTGCACCGGCAGGCCGGCGCGCAGCGCGCGCACGATCAGGTCGACCGCCTCGGGGAACAGGAGATTGAACTTGCGGCCGCGCTTCTTGGCGCGCCAGCCGACCCACACGTTGGGCAGGCCGATGCCGACCAGCAGCGAGCCGGCCAGCGCCACGCCGGGCGCCATGTCGAGCACGAGGAAGAGCACGAACGCCACGGCGACGGCGAGCGAGATCGAGACGAAGGCGTAGTCGCCCAGCGTCATGTTCGTGCCGGACGCGAGCAGCTTCTGGCGGATCGTGCCGGCGTTGGGAAAGCCAGCGCCACAGGAGCTTGTCGAGCGTGGGCAGCCGGCCCCGCTTTCTCGACGCGCCGCAGCGTCGCCATCTGCAGCGTGCGCGACCCGGTGCGCGCGCGCGTCTCGATGTCCTCCAGCCGGTCGCGCAGGCGCCGTTCGGCGAAGAAGCCGCCGAACACGACGCAAAGGGCGAGGAAGGTCAGGCCGGCGCCGCAGGCGATGAGCATCGTCACCGTTCCGAGGTCGAGGCCGGCGCTGCTCATCCCATCGCCTCCATCAGCACCTTGTCGAGGCCGAAGTAGGCGGCGCGCGGCAGGAAGTGCGGGCGCAGGCCGGAGCTCTTGAAGGCGCCGGCGCAGCTTGCCGTCGGGGCTCTCGCCCTTGAACTCGTAGGTGAACAGGTCCTGGGTGGTGACGACCTCGCCTTCCATGCCCATCACCTCGGTGATGTGGGTGATGCGGCGCACGCCGTCGCGCATGCGGCTGATCTGCACGATCAGGTGCAGCGAGCCCGCGATCTGGCGTGCGCATCGCCTTGGGCGGCAGGCTGGCCACGCCCATGGCCACCATGTTCTCGAGCCGGGTCAGCGCCTCGCGCGGGCGGTTGGCGTGGAGCGTGCCCATCGAGCCGTCGTGGCCGGTGTTCATCGCCTGCAGCATGTCGATCGCCTCGGCGCCGCGCACCTCGCCCAGGATGATGCGGTCGGGGCGCATGCGCAGCGCGTTCTTCACGAGGTCGCGCATGGTGATCTCGCCGTTGCCTTCGAGGTTGGCCGGGCGCGTCTCCAGCCGCACGACGTGCGGCTGCTGCAGCGCAGCTCGGCCGCGTCCTCGATGGTGACGATGCGCTCGCCGTGGTCGATCATGCCGGACAGCGCGTTCAGCAGCGTGGTCTTGCCCGAGCCGGTGCCGCCCGAGATCACGATGTTCAGCCGGCAGCGCGCGGCGATCTGCAGCACCGTCGCCATGGCGGCCGAGATGTTGCCCTGGTGCGCCATCTGGTCGAAGCCGATCTGCCTCTTGGCGAACTTGCGGATCGAGATCGAGGCGCCGTCGATCGCGAGCGGCGGGATGATGATGTTGACGCGGCTGCCGTCGAGCAGGCGGGCGTCGCAGATCGGGCTCGATTCGTCGACGCGCCGGCCGATGCGGCTGACGATGCGGTTGCGATGTTGAGCAGATGGGCGTTGTCGTCGAACGTCACCGAGGTCAGGTCGAGCTTGCCGCTCGCGCTCGACGTAGATCTGCTTGGGCCCGTTGACCATGATGTCGGTGACGGCCTCGTCCTCGAGCAGCGGCTCGAGCGGGCCGAGCCCCAGCATGTCGTTGACGATCTGGTAGACGAGATCGTCCTGCTCCGGCCGGTTGAGCTGCAGGCGATGCTCGACCAGCAGCTCGGCGACCAGGCCCTCGAGCTGGCGCACCAGCTCCTTGCGCGGCAGGCTGACGGCGGCGGCGAGATCGATGCGCGTCATGACGCCGGGCTGCACGGCGCGCCGCGCCTGGTCGACCTTGCTGCGCGACAGGCGGCTGGCCGAGCTGTCGGCGGTGTCCGACTTCGCCGTCAGCTCGACCGGCCTGGCGGCGGCAAGACGGCCCGCCTGGGCCGTCGCGCTCCGACAGGTCGGGCGTCGTCACGGCGCGCGTGCGCTTCGGCCGGCTCGGCGATGCGGGCTCGGGCGCGCCTCGGCTTCGGGCGCCGCCGGCGCGCTGAAGCTGGTCGCGGGCAGCACCGGGCGCAGCACGTCGGCCACGTAGCCGCGCAGCTCGAGCGGCGCCAGCAGCACGCCGTTGCCGCGGAAATGCGCCTGCGCCAGCTGGCCCGCCTGGCGCGTGATCTCGCCGGCCGGCGCGCCGGCCTTGACCAGGGCGCGCAGGCGCGGCTCGACGACCTCGCTCAAGCGCCGCGGCGGCCGACGCCAGGCGCGCCGCCCGGTCGGCCGGCGCCGCAGCCGGCTCGGTCCGCCCCTCGCCCGACGTGCGCCGGCCGATGCGGTCGAGCGGCCCTGCCGGCGCGGCTCGGCGCGTCCTGCGGTTGCTTGCCCAGGCGGCCGAACATCGCCGCTACTTCTTCTTCAGGCCCTGGCCGAACCGGCCGAACAGTCCCGACGCCTTCTGGGCGACGCTCGCCGCGCCGCTGCCGCCGCCCGGCGAATCGAGGCCGCCGACCAGCGGCCGCAGCGCCTTGACGATGCCGCTGTTGGGCGCGGCCTCCGACAACGGCTTGCCGAAGTTGATCGCCGCCAGCGCCGCGGCGGCATCGGCCGGGATCTGGCAGTCGACCTTGCGCTTCAGCGTGCGCTCGACGTCGGCCACCTTGACCGCCGAGCGCCGGGCATCGACCGCGCCGCTGGTGGCGATGTGCAGCTTGGCGCCGGGCGCCACCTCGTGGACCATCTGCTGCAGGCGCATGGCGTCGCGCACGCCCGGCAGGCGACAGGTCGGTGATCAGCAGGATGTCGCTCGAGGCTTCGATGACCTGGCGCTGGATCACCGGATCGCCGCGCGGCACGTCGGCGACGATCCAGCGGAAGCGGCGATGGAAGGAGCGCAGGAAGTCGCTGGCCGCATGCGGGCGCGCCTGGAAGCCGCCGGTCGGCGGCTCCTCCGCGCCCATGGCGTAGAGATACTCGCTCTTCTTCTGGGCGACCTGCTGGATGAACAGCGCGTCGATGCGGTCGGGCTGGTCGAGCGCCTCGCGCAGCGCGTCGATCGCCTCGAGGTCGAGCGCCAGCATGAGCGAGCCGTAGTGCAGGTCGAAGTCGATCAGCAGCACCTCTTCCTGGAGGCGCGCGCCGAGCATGGCGGCGATCGTGACCGCCGCCGTCGTCGTGCCGACGCCGCCGCGCGCGCCGATCACCGACAGCGTGCGCGGCTTGGCGTCCTTCGCGCGCCATCGGCGTGCTGCACGATCGCTGCCGCCGGTGCGCTCGCGCACCTCCATCGCGCGCTCGACGGCGCGGCCCATCGTGCCTTCGGCGAACGGCATCGCCAGGTAGTCGTTGAAGCCGACGGCCAGCAGGTCGCGGTAGAGCGCCACGTCGTTGATGCGGCCGACGCCGATCACCAGGCAGGTGCCCGGCACCGCGGTCTTGAGCGCGGCGGCATCGGCCACCGGATCGCCGGCATCGCCGATATCGACGATCAGCAGGTCGAGGTCGCGCGGCCATTCGCTGATGGCGAGCGCGCTGTCGATCGTGCCTTCGCGGACATTGGCCTTGCCCAGCGTCATGTTGAACAGGTCGGCCGACACGCGCGACAGCGTGACGGTGTCCGACACGAAGGCCATGGCGCTGAGCGCGGCCGTTTCGTCGCCGGCAACGGACGGCGAGACGCTGCGCGGTGGCGGAAGCCGACATGCCGGAGCCTCAGTTGCTCGAGCCCGACGAGCCGGCGCCGCCGCCGCCGCCGCCGCCGTCGCTGGTGCCGGCGCCGGTGCCGACCTGGCCGGCGCCGCTCATGCCGGTGGTGTTGAGCGCCGGCACCTTGCCCTCGCGATAGCGGGCGATCGCCGCGGCGGTGACGGTGCCGTCGGCCGGCCCGGCCGAGCGGCCGACCGCGGCGTCGCGCGGCCGGGCCAGCATCTGGCCCATGTTGTAGGCGTCGGAGCAGCCGAAGCCCGGCATCGCCGCCTCGTTGGGATTGGCGGTGGTGGCGGGATTGTAGTTCGGGCAGTTGTTGACGCCCATCAGGTATTCCGAGCGCACGACGACCACGGTGTTGGGGCCCATCGCCATCGCCGGCTCGACCGACGTGGAGACCCAGCGCGCGCCGGCATTGGACAGCACCTGGCCGACGCGCTGGGCGCGCGCCTGCTGCATCGGCCCGCCGGTGCCGTCCGACACGACGACGAACTCGTCGCGCTGCGCCCGCCGGCCGGTCTCGACCATGGTCCTGCAGGCCGCTGACCTGGCCGCCGTCGGGGCCGGCGGCGCTCGGCGCGAAGTTGACGGCGACCATGGTGTCGGCGCGCACCGGATCGTAGCGCGTGTCGACGGTGGCCTGCTGGGCCACCGGGTTCTGCGCGCAGGCCGCCGAGGCCGGCCGCGGCGAGGAGCACGAAGACGGATCGCATGGCTGCTCCTAGTCCAGTTTGAAGCCGGCGGTCGGGCCGACCGCGGTGGTCTCGCGGCCGACCGCGAGGCGGCGCGGCGGCGTCGGATGGTTGAAGCGCTGCATCACCAGGCGATCGACGTCGGTCGGCGGCACGCGGCCGGTGAGCGGCGTCTGCAGCTTGTTGCTGGTCGGCTCGACGAAGTACGGCGTGATGATGATCACGAGCTCGGTCTCCTCGCGCCGGTAGGCATCCGACTTGAACAGCGTGCCGAGCACCGGGACGTCGCCGAGCCAGGGGAACTTGTTGATGTCCTGGCTGCGAGTTCGACTGCAGCAGGCCGGCGATGGCGAAGCTCTGCCCGCTGCCGAGCTCGATGGTCGTCGCCGCCTTGCGGGTGCGGATGCCCGGGATCGTGACCGTCGCCGGTGCCGAGCGGCACGCTGATCGAGCCGACGGCGGAGAGCTCGCTGACCTCGGGCGCGACGCTGAGATTGATGCGGTCGCCGATGATGGTCGGCGTGAAGGCGAGGCTGACGCCGACCTGCTTGTACTGGATGGTGACCGTGCCGGCGTCGGCGCCGCTCTGCGGGCATCAGCAAGGGCACCTCGCCGCCGGCCAGGAAGCTCGCCGTCTCGCCGGACATGGCGATCAGGTTGGGCTCGGCCAGGATGGTGGCCTGGTTCTGCGTCGCCAGGAAGTCGACCAGCGTGTTCAGGCTGCCGTCGCGGGTCGCGAACTGCAGGGCGCCGGTCGAGACGGCGCCGCCGATCTGCGACGTGGTCCGGACGGCGAAGCCCGCGAGGAAGTTGCCGGTGCCGAACAGCGCGATGTTGTTGATGTTCTGCCAGTTGATGCCGACGCGCTTCAGGGCATCGCGCTTGACCTCGGCGACCTTGACGCGCAGCTGCACCTGGGTCGGGCGCATCGACGCGGATGTTGCTGATCACCTTGTTGGGGTTGCCGTTGACCTGCTGCACCGCGAGCCGGCGCGCATCCTCGGCGACGACGCGCCGAGCGCACCGTGCCGGTCAGCACGATCGTCTCGCCCTGGTTGTCGAAGTTGACGCCGTTGTTGGGATGTATCTGGTCGAGCGCGCCCTTGATGCGGCTGAGCGGCGAGGTCACCCGCACGATGGTGTTGAGCAGCACGCGGTCCTGCGCATCGACGGCATAGAGCACGGTGTCGCCCGGCTTCTTGGCGAACACGTAGACCATGGTGGGCGAGCGCACCTGCACGTCGGCGATGTCGGGCGCGGCCACGAACACCGTGGAGGCCGGGCCCGGCAGCTTGAGCGCCGTGCCCTTGTTGACCTCGAGCGTCAGCGTCGGCGCCTCGGTCGGCACGATCTGGCTCTGGGCGAACGGCCGGCCCGGCGCACCGCCGGTCACCGCCGGCTGGCTGGGCGTGCCGGCGGCCGGCGGCTGGATCGGCACCGGCGCGGGCGCAGGCGTCGGCGCCTGGGCGAACTTCGGCGTCGGCGCACGCCGGCTGCGGCCGTTCGACGATCGTCGGCGGCGCGGCGGCGGGCGGCGGCGCGACGAGATCGGGCTGGCCGAGATCGACACCGGGCGTCAGCGCGGCCTTGGTGATCGGCGCGCGCGGCGGGATGGCGGCGACGGTCGGCGGCAGCGAATCGACCGGCGTGACAGCCTGTCCTTCACCGCTGGCGCGATGGCGGCGGGCCTCGCCTCGACGGGCGTCGTGATCGCGGCGGTTACCGGC
>CAWERH010000024.1:0-46510 GCA_963811315.1 uncultured delta proteobacterium | reverse complement strand
GTCCGCGTTCCGCTAACGTTTATTCTGTCATGCCAGCGAAGGCCGGCATCTAGTCTAAGGCTTCACTCCGGCCCGCGCCAAATAAGAGCGGTCAAAAAAGCGATCGGGCTCGCCTTTGATAGCCAATGCCGTCAACAACGCGACGATGTTTTCGCGCTCGATCTCGACGCCGAGATCCTGGGCAAAATAGTTGAGGGCGCGGCGCTGGATGTCCGGGTTTCCTCTGAGTTTTCCGGCGACGGCGAACTGGATGGCTTTTTCCCGGTCCCGTTTGATCAAGGCGATTGATTTTGCCAGGGCGCGGATAAAGCGGGCGACGTACTCCGGCTCTTTGACGGCGAATTGTTTGGCCGCGACCAGCACCGCGAGGGGAATTTCCGGCACGACCTGGCCAACTTCCATGAGCACCGGATAGCCTTCGTCCTCGAGCGTGTGGCGCTCCCCGGAGCTCAACGGAATCGCGTCCACTTTGCCGCCTTTGAGCGCGCCAATGCGCAAGTGCGTGCTGCCGGCCGCGATCAGTTGATAGTCTTTGTCACGCATGAAACCGCGGCGCTTCATCGCTTCGAGCACGGCGAACTCGGAAAAACTTCCGGCGCTGGTGACGCCGATGGTTTTGCCTCTCAGGTCTTCGAGGCGGGCAACACGCTTCGAGCCGATGAGCGCGAAATCAATTTTATTTTGAAAACCCGCAACGACGCTCACCGGCGCGCCGCGATCGATGGCGCGCATGATCGGCGCAACTCCCGAGACCACCAGGTCGGCATGGCCGCTGGTGAGAATCGCAACCATTAAAGTGCCGCCGCTGGCGATGGTGACGCCGTGCACGCTCAGACCTTCCTCTTTGAAAAAGCCGGCCTGTTGACCGACCACGATCGGCAATTGGGTGCTCAGGTTGGGCGATACCAAGCCGAGCGTGAGGCTGCGTAGTTCCGCGGCTCTCGCAGGCAAACCGGCGAGCAGAAAAAACAGCAAAAATAGTTTTGCTTTTATAGCTGACATCGGGTCGGACGAATTGTGATTTATTCGCGAACTCCTATATCACAGAGGCGAAACCGCAGGCCAGAGAGAATTTTGAAATCGGCTTTAACAAGTCGAACTGGTGCTGCAGGCGACTCCTGTTTTGGCGCTACGAGGGATTGATCGTCAGGTTGCTCGGTGCGGCAGGAGTTTGCGGTTGGCTTCCGCTGGTTTTGGGAAGAATGAACAGGGTGATGCTCTGTGCCGGCAACGTGGCGGCAAAATTGTTGCCGGCAATCGTGAGATCGGCGAGACGGTTGATGGCGTTCGTGGCGGTCAGCTGCCAGACCTGAGCGCCGCCGTTATGAACGAAATTGGCGAGGTTGATCGTTGTCTGCGTCGAACCGGAAAGAGATTTGCCGATCACCATGATCGTTAGCGCTCCGTCGGCCGCACGTTCCGCGGCGAAGGCAGTCAGGGTGTCGGGATTCGCCACGGTCGCGGCAACGCTGGTATCTCCGAAGGTTGATTTGTTGCCATCGTAGTTGCGATACATCTTCATCGCTTTGTACGTCGGGGTATTTACGGCCGGCGTGGTCCAGCGCGCCGCCATGTCCAGACCTTCGCGGCCGAAGATGCCATAGATATCGGCTTGCGCGGTGGCGCCATTGATGTGATTCTCGGCGCCCCAGTTGTATTCGGTTATGCCGGTGAGCGTGCCGGAATAGTAAGTGTTCACCCAGGACTTGATCCGCGGCATCAAGCGCACTCGATCGTTGATCCAGGTTTCATCGACATAGTTGGGATCCCAAAGCGAGCGCGTCGAGCGATTGCGCCGAGTTGCATGGCGCTGGAAACGTCGTTGCTGAACTCGCCGCCTTGCGGGTAGTAGTGCACCGTGAAAACGTCGAGCAGGCGTTTACCGGTGGCAGTTATTTTGCCGCAACTGGTCCAGCAGCCAAGGCAAATAATCCCAGCCGTTGTGCGCGTTGCGGTCCGGCATGATGCTCCAGCCATGCTGGCTGCCGTATTGCTGGTCGTAGCCGCTCAAAGTTATCCGCTCCAGCCCCACTCTTCGGGGCCGACGACCAGCGCGCCGGCGTCGACCGTTTTGATCTTGCCGGCGTAATCGATCATCTTGTTCGTGATCTCGTCCATGGTCGCGCCGGTGGGATGGACGTCGCGGTGCGTGGAGTGCCAGATGCTGGGTTCGTTGTCGAGAATGTAGTAGCGCAATCCGCCGTTGCTGCTCGTGCCCCAGCGGCCGACCAAGTGCTGCACCCATCTTTGCTGAAACGCCGAGGTGGACGGCACGTTGGCATCGTTGGGATCGTTGCCGGTGATAAATTGGCCGTTGGTGCGAATGCCATTGCCGGCGTCGGGAAACCATTGCGAGTCGCTGCCGTTCTGCGCGCCGTACTTGGCGATTGAAAAACTGGCGAGCTTGGCGCGATTGGATCCCAGCTTGCGACCCAGTCGATCATTGGAATCGTGAGCATGGCTTGGGCGTCCGCCGCCTTCGCATTGGCGATGAACGTATCGCCGCGCTCGCCGGCAACCGAGCTCGCTCCGCGATGCTTTCGTAGTACCAATCGTTGGCGCGATTGTCGGCGTTGAATTGCCAGTTGTAGCGACTGGTGTTGTTGCCACCGTTGCGGTTGAGCGGGCTGTTGAGATCGTTCAACTGGGCCGCGGTGGCGTGGGCAATGCCGTAAATGTTCGGGTTGATCGGTCGGCGATTGAGGCTCGCATCGATAGTTACAGTTGCCGGCGCATTTTGCGCCAACGCGGCGATCGGCAAAGCCGACAGGAGGACCAACGTCCAGCTGATGAGGGCAGCGAATGTTCTAGCCATGACTGTGGAAAAACGAGCATGAAACATGCCGCTCACCGTTGAGCGAAAGCAACATCGTGGCATGATCTTGCGGTCACGAAAGAGTAAGATCGGTGCCAGCGTTGACGCCAAGTTTGTCCGGCAACTTGCTGCCGGTCGTACGAAGTTGACCTTGCGAACGAATTTCATTAGGTTTGGCTGTGCGCGCCCCCTCCAGTGTTGCCAATCCGCCGCGCCGATGAGTTCACTTGGACTTGATTGCGACCCTTCATCCCCCGGACAACGCGGCGTCTCGCCGCGTCTACTATTGCACCGAAGAAATCGCTACGCGCTTGCAGCAAGCAGGATCGTGTTGGCAAATCATCGCCGCGCCGGACGAATTCTTGCGCGAGGATGCTGGTTTGGCAGTGCTCATCGCGGATCGCCGAACCCAGTTCTCGCCGGATCTGTGCTCTGCCGTCGAGCGAAACTTGCTTCGGGTGATTTACCTGATCGACGCCACTTCGGCGCTTGCGCCGCAAATTAGTCAGCTGCCCATCTTCGCATTCATTCAGCAACCCTTAGCGGCGCAGCTGTTACAAGGGCTGGTCGCCGCGGCTTTCGAAAATCTCGCTTCGGCACGGCGGCAGGCCGGCGGTGCCCGCGACCTCCTGCGCGCGCGCAACGAAATCAGTCTGCTCAACGAAATCGGCATCGCCCTATCGACCCAACGGGATCGTGCATCGTTGCTCGCTTTGATCTTGCAAAAGAGCCGTGAGATTACCCGTAGCGACGCCGGCTCGCTTTATTTAGTGGAAGAAAACAGCAGTGGTGAAAGGCAACTGCATTTCGAGATTTCCCAAAACGACAGCGTGCAATTTCGTCTATCCTGAATCCAGTTTACTCATCAATGGTTCCAGCATCGCGGGTTACGTAGCGCTGACGGGTGAAGATGTCCATCTCGAAGACGTGTACCAAATTTCGCCGTCGTTTCCATTTCACTTCAACCGTAAGTTTGACGACGACAGCGGCTATCGAACGAAATCGATTCTTGCCGTGCCGATGAAGAATCCGCAGGGCGAAATTATCGGTGTGGTCCAATTGATTAACTGCAAACGCGCCGTGGAATTGCGGGTCAGCGCTCGACAGCGCCGACGATGGGGTTATCCCGTATCCCGAAGAGAGTCAGTTGCTGGTGCGCTCGTTAGCCAGTCAGGCCGCCGTGGCGATCGAAAATAACCGGCTCTACGAGAGTATCGAGACGCTCTTCGAAGGCTTCGTCAAAGCTTCGGTCAGCGCCATCGAGGCGCGCGATCCGGCCACTTCCGGCCATTCGTTTCGGGTCGCCGACATGACGCTACGTTTGGCCGAAATGGTCGACCGCGACGACTCACCATCGTTTCGAGAAGTTCGCTTCGGCCGCGCCGAGATGCAAGAGATTCGTTACGCGTCATTACTGCACGACTTCGGCAAAGTTGGCGTGCGCGAGGAAGTTTTAGTCAAGGCAAAAAAGCTCTATCCCGGCCAGCTCGAGTTGGTCAAACAGCGCTTCGCGTTCGTGCGCAAGGCTCGCGAACATGAACAGAGCGAACGCAAGCTGCGCTATCTACTGGAAAAGGGGCGGGAGGAATTCCTGGCCCGCCAGGCGGATTTTCAGCGCTTCCTCGATGATGAGCTGCGCGAGCTCGATGAATTCCTTATTTTCGTCACCGATTGCAATGAGCCCACGGTTCTGCGCGAAGGAAATTTCGCGAGGCTCGCGCAGTTGGCCGAGCGGCAGTTCGTCGACGAGACGGGGCAAGTGCGTCCGCTGCTGACCGAGCAGGAGGTTAAACTGCTATCGATTTCGAAGGGGACGCTCGACGATCACGAGCGGCTCCAGATCGAATCGCACGTGACCCACACACTCAATTTCTTGCGCCAGATTCCCTGGACCAAAGACATAAAAAATATTCCATCGATCGCCTCGGCGCATCACGAAAAACTCGACAGCACCGGCTATCCGGGCACGGTTGTCGGCAAGCGAGATTCCCCTGCAATCGAAGATGATGACCATCGCCGACATCTACGACGCGCTGGCGGCCGCCGACCGCCCGTACAAAAAAGCGCTGCCGTGGGAGAAAGCTCTGGAAATTCTCGTCGACGAAGCCCAAAAAGGTCTTGTCGATGCTGAGTTGCTCGGGATATTCCGCGCCGCCGAAGTGTATCGCCTGGCGGCGAAGCGATGAATTAGAGCACGCAGCGCCTGAAAATACGATCCAATCTTCGCTTCATCTGCCGTAGAGTTGGCGGATGAACCCTGACGCCTGAACTTCTTGAACGAAGCGCAAGTCGACGAACTCTTTCGGATTGGCCTTGGCCGCTTCAGTTCGACTCGCTGTGACGTAATCAAGATAGGTCTTCACGCCTTCGGGTGACGGGGATGGGGTTTCCGGCAGCAATCTGGCGAACGCCTGATGCGTTCGTTCGAGGCTGTCGGGATTGGTGATCCGAGTAAACTTGCTGATTATTTTCAGGGTGGAATCTTTGTCAGTTTTAAAGATGTGAATGGCTTCGACCAAGGCTCGGACAACTTTGGTCATTAACAAACCCTTCGACCGGGCCGTCGGTTCCCGGGTGAGAACTGCGTTCCAGTGAAACGGAATGTTTAACGTACTGATGTCGACCAAAGACTTGAAGCCGAGTTTCTCAGCCTCGCGCACGAACGGTTCGACCAGGATAGAAAATTGGACGACTCCTTTTGAAAGCGCGGCGAGCGCGTCGGCCGTCGCTCCCACCGGTACAAGTTTGACATCCGTGTTGGGGTCGATTCCCAACCGGCTGAGCCCGAGCCGCATGCCGATTTCCGTCGTGGTGCCGGCGCGGCCGACGCCGCCGATCTTGCCCTTGAGTTGTTTGATGTCCGTGACACTTTTTTGCGTGATGATATGTGCGGGGAACGTGGGCACGATCGACGCGATCATGACCACGTCGGCACCCGTCAACCGCGAATTCACCAGCGTGGTTACCGAAGTTACGATAATGTCCAACTCGCCGGCGATCATTGCCTGAAGCGCCATGGGACTGGCGTTCACCGAAATAAACTCGGCGTTCACTTCCTGCTTTTTCAGCAAGCCCTTCTCTTGAACGATCCAAATGGCGGCGTTGGACGCGCCGCCGGCCCAGGCGATGCGCAGCCGTTCCTGCGCTTTGGCGCAATCGCCACGCGCCATCGCGCCTAACATTAAGGTGACAGCAAGAATAAACTTACTCGGTGGAAAATTCATCGCTGCAACTTTGCGCGACACGAGTTTCGCGCGGGATTCGTCTATGTCACTTTTCGTAAAGCTTTTTAATAAATCCGGTTTTGTCGAGCTCTTCGACAAAGCTTCGGTCGACATATTCCTCGGGCTTGTGGTCCATCACGTCGGGGCGAGTCGCGGAGACGTACTCGAAGCTGGTTCTCATGCCAGCCGTGTTCGGATAGGGCGCGGGCAGAAACGCTTTGGCAAAAAGATCGTAGGATTCATTGGCCAGTTCTTCGTTGTCTAAACGCAGTGTCTTCTTGATCACTTTCTTGCCAAACTCGCGGTCGCGCTTGAATAGCGCCGTAGCTTCCAAATGGGCCTTCATGTAATTCATCACCATCTCGCGGTCTTTCTGGATGATCGAGCGCCGGGTGGTGATCTCGATCCACGGATAGTCGATCTCCTTTGCCGAGTTCCAGAGCATCGGGAAACCCATTTTCATGGCGATGCCGTAGCCGGGAAACGACAGCGACGCCGCGTCGATGGAGCCTTGCTTCAGGGCGCCGATGCGCTCCGAGTCGCCGCCGATCTGGATGAGTGCGACGTCGCGCTGAGGGTTGAGGCCCTTTCTTGCGCAGATGAAATTGGACGAGAAAATCGGTGAGCGAGCCGAAGGTGGTGACGCCGATCTTTTTGCCCTTGAGATCTTCGACCCTTTTGATTTCCGGTTTGACGACCATCGCATGGACGACTCCAGGCAGCGTGTGTCCGAGGATCACGAGATCGGCGCCGGAGAGGCCGGCATTGATCACCGTGGGCGTCGCGACCGGAGAAAATTGGATGCTGCCGCCGATCATCGCCTTGGAGGATTCGCCCGAACCGCGCATGGCGACCGGGTCGGCGTAGAGCCCGTATTTTTCATAGAGCTTGGCTTCCTTGGCGACGTAGATAATGATGTTGCCCATGCTGACGGAGGAAACGCCGATGTAAATATGCTTGAGCGGTTTGGACTGGGCGATAGCGTTGCAGGGCAGAGCAAGCGAAAGTAACAGGGCAAGAAGTCCCCACACGGAAAAATGACAAGAAGACCGGATTAGGTTAAGCATCTTTCACCTCTGAGGTAGGCCGGTAAATCCAACGGGGAAGAGCGGTGACGTACCGCGTTACTTAACGACACCTTCGGCGCGCAAAGCACTCAACTCACCCGCGCTCAGTCCCAAAACTCCTCCCAATACATTGTCGGTATGCTGCCCGATAGCAGGCGAGTCCTCGCGGATGCTCGCCGGCGTTTTGGACATATGAATCCACGGCGCCAGCAGTTTCGTGGGTCCTGCGGTGGGATGGTTGCGGTCGATGAACGCGTTGCGCTCTTTGATGTGCTGATCTTCGATTACCTCGCCCATCGACAACACCGGCGCGCCGAAATAGTCGATAGCGCGCAGCCCGTCCCATAGCTCCTGACGCTTTTTGCCGCCAACCCAGGTTTTGATGAGTTCGTATAATTCAGCGCGGTTTTGTTTGCGCGCCGGTACTGTTGCGAAACGGGGGTCCTGGGTTAAATCCTCGCGGTCCATGAATTTCGCGAGCTTTACCCAGCCACTATCGCTCAGATCGGGAATGCGTAAGGTGAAGTAGCCGTCGGCCGCCGGAACCGGCTTATTGCCGATTTCGATGCCGATGAAGTGCTCGTGGAACTCGCTGATCATAAAACCCGAGCAGCGCTTCCTGCATCGACACGACGATTCGTTGTCCCTCGCCGGTGCGCTCGCGGGCGTGGAGCGCGGCGAGAATTCCGCACACCATGCTGACGCCGGCGGCTTCGTCGCCAATGCCGATCGCTTTGGTCCCCGGCGCGCCGTTGTAGTTCCATCCCGTGTGGGTCCAACCGGTCATGCTGTTGTTGGTGTGCGCGGTGCTGCCGTAGTCTTTGTACGGCCCCGATTCGCCGAAGCCGCGCGAGCAAGAATAAATGATGCGCGGATTTAGCTTCTTCAAGTCCTCGTAGCCGAGGCCGAACTTCTCCATCGTGCCGGTGTGATAATTTTCCACCACGACATCCGCCTTCGCGATTAACTGGCGCGCCAAATCCGCGCCGCGCGCGTCTTTCAAGTTCAGCACCACACTTTTCTTGTTGGCGTTGATCCACAAAAACTCGTAGCCATCGATTTTACTGTTGGGCGGCATCCACGAGCGGCGAAAGCCGTCGCCCGCCGGCGGCTCGATTTTTATGATCTCCGCGCCCATGTGGCCGAGCATCATGGTGCAGAATGGACCATTCAATGCATGGGTAAAATCGATCACGCGAATATCGTCTAGTGCGCCGGCCATAGGACCTCCGTGGTTGGGAAGGATAAAGGATGAAGGCGGAAGGATAAAAATGGTTTCGAGCCTATCCGCCTCTGCGATTTGTTTATTGATTCATTCATTGTGAACGGCCGGACCATACCACGAAATGTGCCCGGACACAATAGAAATTCAGCCGGCTCGCCGTCGATTTGCCTGCTGGAAAACTTGACAGGGAGTCATCGCAGGGCTAGCGTGCGCGCTGTAGTCTCGATTTATCCAAGCTCGTTCGCTGGCGGCAGTGACCAGAGGAGGAATGATGGCGATGCAAATTCGGCGCGCATTCTTTCTAGCTTTCTGCGCGATTGTCGCTCTGTGCTTTGTTCAGCTCGGCGTCTTCGGCCGCGACGGTGGAAGAGGTCGCGCTGATGAAATCCGCCAACCGTGAAAAGATTCTCATCGAGGGCGCCAAGAAGGAAGGCAAGATCACGCTGTACACCGGCTTGATCGTCGATCAAGTCGTGCGGCCGGTCAAAGACGCCTTCGAAAAAGAGTATCCGTTTCTTCAGCTGGAGTTTTTCCGCGGCAACGCCGAACGGCTGGCGCAGCGGATGTTGGCCGAGTATCAGGCCAAACGCTACGAGGTCGATGTCATCAGCGGCAGCGCCGCGGCGACGATCTTGCAGCGCGCCGGACTGATGCAGCGCTTTTACTCTCCGCCGATTGCCGAGTACCCGCCGGAACTGAAAGACCCGAAAGGATTTTGGGGCAGCACCAATGTTTACTTCATGACTTTGGGCTACAACACGCGCGCCGTGAAGGCGAGCGAGCTGCCGAAAACTTATGAAGACCTGCTCAATCCGCGCTGGAAAGGCCAGATGATGTGGTCGACGAGCCGCGGCTCCGGCGCGCCGCAATTCATCGGCAATATTCTGCTGAGCATGGGACAGGAACCAGGGAAAGCCTATCTGCGAAAACTGAAAGCGCAGAATGTCGCCAAGAGCACGGCGAGCGCGCGGCAGATCCTCGATCTGGTGATTGCCGGCGAATATCCGCTGGCGATCCAGATTTTCAATCACCACGCCTATATCAGCAAAGCCGCGGGCGCGCCGGTCGATTGGCAACCGCTGGAGCCGGTGACCGCAACCAACAATTCCATCGGCCTCGCCAAAAACGCGCCGCACCCGCATGCGGCGATGCTTTTTCTCGACTTCGTGCTTTCCAAGAAAGGGCCAGCGAGTGTTTCAGGCGGCCAATTATTTGCCGGCGCATCCCGAAATCGCCGCGCTGCAAGCCGACCTAAAGCCCGGGATACGGTTCAAAAAAGCCAACTACTTAAGCCCGGAAGTTCTGTTGGACAAGGGCAATGAGTGGTCGGATTATTTTGATAAAGAGTTTCTCAGGTGAGCGCGGGGTGACATGCACCGTTCCTGACACTTCGACTTCTCAACCTTGAGCGGTATGCGGGTGACTTACTCCTCAAGCAGGCGCAATCGACAGTTGATCGAGTTGTCTTTGCAGAAGTGGCGGCCATCGTTCTTCAGACATCAATCTCGCCTTGAATCGGCACCGTTAAGCCTATGAGGAGTATTGGCGATGCCTGTACTGAAGAATTTCGAGGATGTTCTCCAGCTTCTTGGTTCACCGCAGCACTTGAGCGACGATCACGCTACCGAGTGGCAGCCGTCCAATTTCGAATCGGTGGTTTCGCGGAGGAGCAAACTCTAGCGTCGCGGAACGGTTCCCACTGCTGCTGGATGCGCGCTGCGCGCGGTGAACTCGAGCACTGGTCGCAAGTCCAGAACCGCGGCGCGCGCTCGATCATCGTCCTCGATCAGTTTTCCCGATCACTTTTCGGGACACTGCGCGGGCTTTGCGCAAGATCCGAAGGCTCTCGCTCTGGCGCTGCAAGGAATCGAGATCGGTCATACGCGGCCCACGAGACGCCGTGGGAGAATGACTTTTTTCTCCTTGCCCATGGGGGCGACTCCGAGGATATTGACGACATCGTGGACGCTAGCGGTCCAGACATTAAGCCGACGAACTCGTGGACTATGAAGACGCTCAACGGAATTGAACCGGAGAGTGCTCGCGAGCTACTCGGCATCGCAAGCCCGTGGCCATCGAGATCGTTATTGCCAAACGCATTCGGTAGGCAATCCTACATCGCAACGCAGCATTAGCGGCGGCCAGTCGAACTCGGGAAGAACGGCGAATATCCTTGCCAGACGGCTTCAACTTGGTACACATGCGTCCGACGCGCCGCCCTAACGATTCATGAAGTTGCCGCATATCAGAGCCCTACAACCGATGCCGACCAGAGACGATACTGTTTCGCGATTTACTTCAGACCAACAGATTCCTCAATGGTGAACTTCGGGACCGCAATGGACGCAGGCCGACTAGGTTCCAATTAGAGCAACCCATGCACTCGAAGCGAAACGAGTGGCTGACCAAGTCCAGCGGCGCGTTACGACAATAGCATCGACTGTTTCTGTTCACGAAAAACGATTCTTCCGGTGCACTGCCCGATCTTCTACAGCCCATAAAACGTCTTAGCATTATCATAGAGAATCTTCTGCACGGCGGATTGAGCCATCTCGCCATTGCTCTGCGCGCTCTTTGAGCAGGCGGGGGAATTCGTATTCCATCGATGAATCGCGGTGGGTGTAGTCGGAGCCGACCATCAGGCTGTCTTCACCGGCGACTTTTAGAATATAGGGCAGATCTTCGTCGACCTGACAGGTGACGTACATGCGGTTGGCCTTGAGCAAGTCCGAGGACAGCGAGTAGCGGGCGAACTGGCTGAAAGTCCCGGAACCGTCGGCGGCTTTTTCCATGCGCCGCTTGAGTTCCCAGGCGATGAAGGGAACCCATGAACAGCCGGCTTCGATGATGCCGAAACGAAGCTTGGGATATTTCACCGGCAGTTGGTGGCGGATGATCGTATGAAAGGCGTGCACCGTCGGGAGCTGCGAGCGCATGAAAGAGCCGAGAGAAAACTCGCGGGCGGAGACGAAGTCGGGCGTGCCGGAACCGATGTGGACGCAGATCGGCAGGTCCAAGCGATTGGCTTCTTCGTACAACGGGGAGAAGTACGGATCCGCGGGCCATTTGCCGGCTTCCAAGTCGCCTTTTTTTAGAATGCCGCAGGCGCCGTGATCTTTGGCGAACTGGAGTTCTTTGATCGTCTCTTCCATGTTCATCAGCGGCGGCAGACAAACCCAACGCAAGCGGCCGCGGGACTCGGCGCAGCGGTCGGCGAGCCAGCGGTTGTAGCTGCGCCGCAGCGCGGTGGAGACTTCCGGGCGCTCGGTGGCTTCCATCAAAAATAGCGTCGGATAAAGCACCTGCACTTCGGTGCCCATGGCGTCCATGTCGCGCAAGCGTTTCTGCACGTCCAACAGTTCGCGAGTCTCCACGGTCGTGCGCGTGTTGTTGTCATCGCGGACAAATCTCATCTGGCGGTGACCGTCGACGAGCCAGTAGCGACTCGGATTCTTCGAAGGATCGACGCGGCTTGGATACTGGGTGATCGGTTTATACTCCTGCTCAAAGTCGCGCAGATATTCCCAGGTCGCTTCGGTTTCGTCGATATGAGTGTCGGCATCGATGATCGGCATGTTACACCTCTCGGTCGAATTTAAGTTTTGCGTTCGCCTCTCCAATTGATAATCCAATCGCGATCACTTTGTAAATAACTTCTCTTGCAGGGCTTGCCATTTGTCGCTGTGCTCCAAAACCATGTCCGGGCGAAAAAAATTTGCCTTGGCGAATCTGCCGCCACCTGGTTTTAGCTCTGGAGTTTTTGCCGCGACCTTTGGATGGGCCGGCAGATAATCGGCACGCTGCAACACTCTTTGTCCTTCTTCGGACAAAAGAAAATCGGTAAACAACATCGCGGCATGGGGCCGCGGCGCATTTTTCGCCACCCCAGTAGTCCCCATGGGCGACGGCACCGGCTCTAGAGGTTGCCAGTCCACCGGCGCGCCGGCATTTTTGCTGATCTCGGCATGGTTGTTAAAAATATTGATGGCGATGTCGTACTCGCCAGCGACCACCAGATCGACGATGCCGCGGGCGCTGGCGGTGGCGGAAATAACATTTTGTTTGGCGAGATTCTGCAAATAAGCAGTGCCGGCTTTTTCTCCAAGGGTCGAAATAATATTACCGATAAACAACGGCGTGCCGGTGTTGGAAGCCATGTGCCAGGCCATGCGGCCTTTCCATTTCGGCTGCAACAAATCATCGTAAGTCTTGGGCGCTTCGTTGGGTTTGATCCGGCCGGTGTTGTACGCCAGAGTCATAAAATACAAGTTGGTCGTGTTCCAATAACCCTGGGCATCTTTCAGTTCGGCGGGATAGTCGCGCAATGATGGCGAAGCGATGCGCAGCAGCAGACCGGCTTTCTTGCCGAGCATGGTCACTTCGCTGCCGCCAACCACATCGGCTTGGTAGCGCTTCGCGGTATTTTCGCTAAACCACTTTTGCACCAGGCCGCGCGAGTTGGCGCGGTGGAAATCGACCGTGATGAAAGGATATTTCTTCTCGAAAGCCTCTTTGAGCGGGCGCACCGCCTGGTTGACGATCAGTGGCGTGTACCACACTACCTTGCCTTCTTTTTTGGCGCCTTCTTCGAGAATTTTTTGACGCTGGGGGCTGTCGAGCAGGGCGACTTCCGCGGGCGTCAAAGGTTGGGCCGCAGGACTAACTTGCGCCTCGGCCAACGTTAGAAAAATACCAAGCAAACACGCGCTGACAAGCCTGAGTCTTTCAGACCTGTATGTCATTGCTTTCGCTCCGTACGTAAAAACTTTGCCTACCGCCGACAAAACTGCGCGGGCCACTCGCTGGGAGTGGCCCGTGATTACCGTGATTCGAATTGGCAGCCCAAAAAACTAACCCGCCGACTCGGCAAAGAATTTGCCGGATTTCGATGGGCGGTTTATTGCGGTTTTCCGGTGTGCCGCTGACGAGCGGTTTGCCGTCGGCGCCGAGGCGCGTTTCCTGGCCGGCTTGCTGCTGGCCTTTCATCCCTGCGCCGACGCGGATGACCACGAGGTTGCCTTCGCCGGTGTTTAAGATAGCGGTAGTAAGCGCCTTTCGGAATCATCACGCCTTGGTGCTGCTTCACTTCCATTTCGTTGCCCTTTTCGTCGAACACGCTCATCTGGCCTTCGAGAACTATGAAGGCGTGGTCTTCGTTGAGATGCTTGTGGATCTCGTTCTCGCCGCCTTCGGCGTTCACCTTGGTATGTATCCACAGATTGGGAGTTTCGGCGACGAGTTGGGTGACGCGGCCTTGTTGCATGTAAGGCGTCTTTAGCGAAAAGACCTGCGTCTTGGGTTGGTCGTAATTCTTGAATACCGCCGCGGTCGAACTCTTTTGCATTGCGTTTCTCCTTTTGTCTAGAAACGCAGACCCTTCGCGTTTCGCTCAGGGTGAATTGCTCGCGAGCGAGCAATTCAATTGTTAATCCCGTCGATTTTCAAATTGTAGAGTTTGATCACGTTCTCGCGCACCACTTTGCGCAACACCTCTTTGGGCAAATGACCCAGCTCGGCGGCGATGACCTCGCGCGAGTGCGGCCACGGCGATGCCGCGTGCGGGTAGTCATTGGACCACATGAAAGTGTCCTGGCCGAAACGATTCATGAGCTGGCCGCCGCAAGGGTCGCTGAAGAAAGTCGCATAGACCTGTTCGTCGATATATTCGCCGGGCAGCTTCTGCATGAAGGGCAGCGGCACTTTGGTCTTGAAGCGGGTGTAGTACTTGTCCCACTCGTGTTGGTAGAAGGGCAGCCAGGCGCATTCGTTTTCGACGTAGACCAATTTCAACTTCGGGAAACGCGCGAGAACGCCGGTGAAGACCAGATCGAACAAAGTATTCGCGGCGTCGTTGACCTTGTCGTTGACGGCGGTTTTGTAGGTGTCCAGCCCCTTGCGCTCGAAGCGGCTGTAGTTGAAACCGGTGAGGATGTGCAGGTTCACCGGCATGTTCAATTCCGCGGCGGCTTCCCAGAAAGGATCGTAGTAGTCGGTCTTGAACGACAGATGTTCGGGCGGCACCTGCCAGATCAAGCAGCCGACCATGCCGGCCTGTTTGCAGCGTTCGAGTTCCTTGATGGCGTTCTTGATGTTGTAAAGCGAGATCATCGGGATGCCGATCAGGCGGCCGGGTGTGACTTTGCAGTAATCGATCATCCAATCGTTGGCGATTTGAAAGCAGGCTTCCTGGCACTCGGCGTCTTCCATGGCAAACAAGCGCAGGCCGAGGGTCGGATAAAGCACTTCGGCGGACACGCCGTCGGTTTCCATTTCGCTAATGCGCGCTTTCGGGTCCCAACCGCCGGGTTTTTCGCCGGGCGAGTTGCGCTTGGGAAAATCCGGGTATTTGCTCTTCAAAGAAGACGGCAGATTGTTGAGCCATAAATCCTCCGGCTCCATGATATGAGAATCCGCCGAGATGATCTTTTCTCCGGCCAAAACGGTTTCCGGTGTATATGTGGTAGCGGCTGTGCTCATAAATTTTACCCTCGCTTTCAGTTGAGTTTATTCTGTCAATAACGCCGATGCGAAACATTCATTCGAACAGTATCCTAACCCCATTTTCCCTTCTATGCAAGTCATTTTTTATCCGGCGGCAACCGTACGGCGCGCCAAGGGATCGCTTTCCCGCCGACAGGTGGGATCGCGGTCCCTTCCATCCGATCGCCCTGGATTCTGCCGGTAAATTTATAATCGATCGATCCGAGAGCGACAGAGAAATTTATCTCATCGCCCTTAAGCACTGGATTTTCCACCTTGAGGGGGCCCGCTCGAACCGCCGCTGCGGCATTGATCATCTGATATTGCTGGTTGAACGACAGAACGACCAATTCCGTTTTGCCCGTCCCGACATCGAAATCCATGCGCCAGTCGCCGGCGGCCATGGCGGGAACGACCCATAAATATATATAAGCTTTATCGGTGCCATTGGCCTTGACTTTCTCCGGCACCGTGAGAGTGAGCCGCTGATCCGGGTACCATCCGTTCATATAATAATCGTGGGCGACGATCCGGGCCCCGGGCTTCAACTCGGACAATAGTTTAGGCCGAAGCTTTTCCATAAAGTCAGGCATGACATAGAGCGTCACCACGGTTGCCGGACCGATGTCGGCTTTGAACATATCCTGCTCGACAAACCGAACGCGGTCCGCGACGCCGCCGGCTTTGGCTTGCTTGTTGGCGAGATCGACCAGCTTGGCGTCAATATCCACGCCAAGCCCGCTGGCCTTAAAATTGCGCGCCGCGGTGATGATCATGCGGCCATCGCCGGAGCCGAGGTCGATGACGTGATCGCCCGCCGCCACCTTCGCCAGCTTTAGCATTTCGTCGACGACGACTTGCGGCGTCGGCACGTAAGGGAGTTTGCTGAGTTCCTGCGCATGCGAAAGCGCACTTAAGGGGAACAAAAGAGTCAATACCACAAGCCAGCATGTAACCGGCCACGGAGCACGCGAACGCATCATGGAATCTCCTTAAAAGCAGGACCTATAATAACCCTATTTCAGTGGATGAATGCAAATTCCCCAATTTTCGTGCAGCTAATGATCCTGATGGCGCTTTGCTTGACGACCCAGCTAAATCCCCATATTTAGGGTAGCGATCGACGGCGACCCGCTTGATTTCAAAATTAGGAGAATGTTGACGAGTGAAGTTTGGCTATTACCTTCTCAATACCTACGTCCCGGAACTGGACGGGGATTGCTGCGGCGCTTTATGACCATTGGCTCGAACAGATCGATGCCGCGGAGAACCTCGGCTTCGACTCCCTCTGGGTCACCGAGCATCACTTCCGCTATTTTGGCGGCATGATGCCGAGCCCGTCGATCCTGCTCGCCGCCGCGGCGCAGCGGACAAAAAAAATGCGTCTCGGCGCCGCCGTGTCGATTCTGCCCATGCACAATCCGCTGCGCGTCGCCGAAGAGTTCGCCATGGTCGACCAACTTTCCGGCGGGCGCGTGCTCTTCGGCGCCGGTCGGGGCATGCATCCGACCGAATATGCCGTGTTCGGCGCCGACTGGAACAACGCGCAGCAACGGTTGCCCGAGGCCTTGGACGTCGTCACCGCGGCGTGGACGCGCGATGATTTCGAGTGGAACGGCGTCCACTACAAGTTTCCGAGACTCACGGTTTATCCCAAACCCAGGCAACAGCCCCATCCGCCGATTTATGTGACCGCCAATCGCGATCCGGAAAGTTTTACGATGATCGGCCGGCGCGGTCATCACTTGATGACTTTGCCGTGGGTTGCAACCAATGAGGAACAACGCCCGCGGGTGGAGATTTATTTATCGGCGCTGCGCGACGCCGGGCATCGGACGGAAGACAAAGATATTTTTACCATGTATCCGATTTACGTCGGCGCCAGCGACGCCGAAGCGCGCCGCGAAGTGATCGAGCATTGGCATCGCTGGCGCCGCTTTGCCTTGGCGGCGCTGAACCTGGCACCGGACAATCCGGTGTATCAGCGCGTATTCGGCCATTTGGACTACGACGCGATGGTGCGCGATAGCCGCGGCGTGTTTGGCGGTCCGGAGACTTGCGCGCGCATTGTCAAGCAAATCATCGACGTGGTCGGCACCACGCACATCGGTTTGACCTTTCACTTCGGCGGGTTGAGCCAAGACAAGATTCTCAAATCGATGCAGCGCTGCGCTCACAACGTCCTGCCCGGCTTGCGCTGATTTCTCGCACGCGAGGCTGGTTGCGCGACGTAACTTTCCCATCATCGCGCCATAACTCGCTGTTAAATTGACTGAAGCCGATCTGCGTGTTACCAAGCAATCTTACTTCCTCACAAAAACCGTGAAAGCCGCAAAATTCGAAGAGCTCAAGTCGCTGGATCTGGGCGCATGCGCGACCGTCGGCGACATTGTCCAAGGTCTGCGCTACTGCGCCTTCGGCGGGCGCATGCTCGGTGAAGTCGCCAACACTATTTACCAGATGGCGACGGCGCAAAAAAAACCGCTGATCATTTTCGACGGGGTAGCGGATTCGGCCCTCGGTGCGCTGCTGAAACAATTCGTCGCCCGTAGCTGGTGCCGGCGCATTCTTTTGCCGGCGCAGTACGCGCGCGGGAAATTTTCCGGCGACAACGTCATCGTGGTCGGCGCTTTTTCGGAGCGGGACGCCGAGGCGATTTACACGAAACCAGCGCGGGCGATTTTTATCAATCCCTTCGATATGGCGCGGCCCGGCCAGATCCGCGACGGGTTTTTCCCCGACGCGGTGTTTGCCGACCCCCGTTATGTGATGCCGGTGATTTATGCCGCGCTCGAGGAATGGATCAACAATAAACCTAGTTCGGTCACGGCGTTCATCTCTAAACTCGCGCCCATGGGCGGGCTAGCCGCGCAAGTGGCGCGCGGCGCCAACGCGCTCGAGGCAATGATGCGCGATAAAAACTGCGCGCGCTTTCTCACCGTCAGCGGTGCCATGACGGTGGCAAAGATGGATCTGATCATCTGCGATATGATCGAGCAGGGTTTGGTCCAGGCGATCTCCTGCACCGGTGCGCTGATGGCGCACGGACTGGTTTCTTCGATCGGGTTGAAGCACTACAAGTACAATCCAAAATATAACGACACCGAATTGGCGCGCCGTAAGCTCAACCGCGTCACCGACACGCTGGAACCGGAAACCAATCTCGATACGGTCGAAGAAGTGATCGGTAAAGTCATCGAGCGGATCGATGGCAAACAAGCTTTCGGCCCCACCGAGCTCAACAAACTGATCGGTAAACACCTCGCGGAAAACTATCCGAACGATCGCGGCATTTTGAAATCGGCGTATCTGCACAAGGTCCCCGTATTCGTCCCGGCATTCGTCGATTCGGAATTGGGCAACGACATTTACATTCACAACATCAAACGGCGGCACCGCGGCAAGAAACCAATCCTGATGGATCTGGAACGGGACAGCAAGGAATTGATCCGCGTGGTCACCGGATCCAAACGCTTCGGTATCTTTTCCATCGGCGGCGGCGTGCCGCGCAACAATGTGCAAAACGTCGCACCGCTGATCGAGATCATCAATGAACGCCTCGGTCCGACGTTTCCCGCTCGCCGGTTTATGTACGGTGTAAGAATTTGTCCCGACAAGCCGCATTTCGGCCATCTTTCCGGCTGCACCTATTCGGAAAACGAATCCTGGCGCAAGGCGGATAAGAACGGCATCTATGCCGAGATGCTCGCCGACGCGACCCAGGTGTGGCCGTTTCTGATAAAGTATCTCATGGAGAAACGACAGACGCCGAAGCCTCGCTGAGCGGGGTTTGCGGCTATGCGAGTGACGACGATGCAGTTCTGCTTCGCTACTGTGCGTTGGGTTGCGTGTTTCATCCTCATTGCTGTGGGGGCAGCGCAAACGCTCTCGGCCGCTGAGTCGAAGCCGGCGTGGCAGACCGATTGGGAAAAGACGTTAAAGGCGGCGGACGAGGAGGGCGCCGCGACGATCTATATGACGCAAGCCTTCGAGCCGGTATTCCGCGAAACGTTTCAAAAGAAATTTCCAAAGATTAAAGTGACGACCGTCGTTGGGCGCGGCTTTCAGCTTGGCCAACGCATCATGGCCGAGCGGCGCGGCGAAAAGTATCTCGCCGATCTGTGCATTACCGGCAATGTGACTCCGCTGACGGTGTTTCACAAAGCAAAAATTCTTGAGCCGATAAAACCGCTGCTGCTTTTGCCCGAGGTGGTCAACGAATCGTTGTGGTTCGAGGGCAAGCATAACTATAATGATCCCGAGAACCGATATATTTTTGTCTTCGAAGGCACGCCGAGGAGCGGTGATATCACCTTCAACACCAAGCTCGTCAATCCGGCGGATCTCCGCTCCTACTGGAATTTGCTCGACGCCAAATGGAAGGGCAAGATTGTCACGATCGATCCACTGGTCGCCGGACCGATCAACTCGCCGCAAATTTTCTTCTACAAGCATCCCGACCTCGGGCCCGAGTTTCTCAAACGGTTGTATGCCGAGACCCAGATGACGATCGTGCGCTCCGATGAGCAGCTGATGGATTGGTTGAGCATCGGTAAATTCGCCATGGGATTTGGCGCGAGGGATGTCGACAAAGCGATCTTGCAAGGGTTGCCGATCAATCAGTTTGTTCCGGGCCATATGAAAGAAGGCGCGTCGCTGACCGCCTATAACGGCACGTTGAGCTATTTCAACCGCGCGCCCCACCCCAACGCCGCAAAGTTGGTGGTCAACTGGCTGCTTTCGCGCGAAGGCCAAAGCGCGTGGCTCGATCAAAATGCCAAAACCTTCGGGCAATACGATTCTTTGCGGGAAGATATTCCGAAAGATAAAGTCGCTGAGCTGGGTCGGCGGGTCAAAGGCGCCCGCTATTTGTGGTTGAAGACCGAATGGATCGAGGAAGTCGACACGATTCGGGAGTTAATCAAGAAGGCTTTGCCGGCGAAATAATTTGCTGTTCAAAACGTTCAAGACGTTCCAATCGTTCAAGTCGTTAAGCGAAAGAGGAAGAAAATGAAACGCAGTACGGATCGGATCCTCGTCACCCACGTCGGTAGTTTGGCGCGCCCGAAAGATTTGATGGAGATGTTGGTGGCACGGAATGAAAGCAAGGACTATGACGCCGCCGCGCTCGCCAAGCGTACCCGCGAAGCCGTAATCGAAGTGGTGCAAAAGCAGATTGACTGCGGCGTCGATATCGTCAACGACGGCGAGCTCGGCAAGTCGAATTTCTCGCGCTACACGCGCGAGCGCCTGAGCGGTTTTGTCGAGCGTGCCGCCGATCCGAACTTCAGGCCGACGTCGATTTTCGCTCGCGACATGCTCGAGTTCAACGAATACTTCAACCGCGGCGGACGGACCGCGATCGGCCATCACGCCCGGGTTTTTTATTGCGTCGAACCGCTGAAGTACGTTGGTCAGGACGAAGTGAAGGCGGATATCGACAACTTGAAGACTGCGCTCCAGGGAAAGCAGATTGAAGAGGCTTTTCTGCCGGCGATCGCCCCCGGCACACTCGAACACTGGATGAAGAATGAATACTACCCGACGGGCGAGGCCTACCTGTTCGCCATCGCCGATGCCATGCACGAAGAGTACAAAGCGATCGTCGATGCGGGATTCATCTTACAAATCGACGATCCCGATCTGGCCGATGCTTGGCAGATGCATCCGGAAATGAGCGTCGCGGGGTACCAAAAATATCAGGATATGCGCATCGCCGCGCTCAATCACGGCCTGCGCGATCTGCCCATCGATCGTATTCGCTTCCACATGTGCTGGGGTAGTTACCACGGCCCGCACAAGTACGATATTCCGCTCAAGGACATCGTCGATCTGATTCTCCAGGTGCGCGCCGGCGCCTACTCGATTGAGGCGTCGAATCCCTGCCACGATCACGAGTGGCGCGTGTGGAGCGACGTCAAGTTTCCCGACGGAAAAATATTCATCCCCGGCGTCATTGGGCATTACAGCGATTTTATCGAACATCCTCAGGCGATCGCCGATCGTCTGGTGCGCTACGGTAAAATCATGGGGCGCGAAAATGTCATCGCCGGCACCGACTGCGGTATTGGTTCGCGGGTTGGACACCCGCAAGTCGGGTGGGCGAAGTTTCAAGCGATGGCCGAAGGAGCGCGCATCGCCACTAAGGAGCTATGGGGAAAATAGGAAGTTCTAAGCCCCGGCGGCCGCCGGGGCCCGATCGTGTGTCAGTAGACGGGCTGCGCTAGTTTTTCACGGCGACGATTTCTGTGTGGAGCGCGAGAATTTGCCGGTCGTATTCTTCGACCAATTGGTCGCGCTCGGCAGAAGCCGGCAGAGGTTTTTAACCGCGCTTCGATCCGATCGCGCTCGTCTTCAGGCTGTTCGGCCCAGCGTTCCAGATCCTTCTGCAGTTTCTCACGTTCGTCGGCCGTCAGCGGTATAACAGTCGGTTCCGCTTGCTTTGCCGGTGCGTTGTTCTTGGGCGGTTCGACTTGCGCGCCGAGAACAACTGCCCGGTTGGGCCGGCCCGCGGCATCATACATCATCGCAAAGTTTTGATAGCCGATGTTCGAGATCAGCGAGCGAACCGCCGGTTCGAGCTGCTGGCGTGACAAACGTAAGCTGACGACCTTGGTTTGAGCGTTGGCCGGGATCACGATTTGGAAACCGGTTTGCGCGTGAATCGCATAAAGGGCAAATGGCACCGGCGTCTGATCAAAGGTGATTGAAATCTCGCCATCGCGGAATTGCACCCAAGGTTGATAGAAATCATCGTCCTGGTTCTGAGCCCATGAAGTATTAACAACTGTTAACCAGGCCAGGACGGATAGTAAACCGAGCGTCAGTTTCGTGCGCATGGCGAGCCCTCCATCTGACGAGGATAATGAGCAACTTGTATGCCTCGTTCAAAAGGCCAGAAGTTTCCCAGGTTATCACCAATTTGACTGGATTTCTCCCTAAATTAGCGCAGAAGTTATCGGAAGGCACAATGTTGTGCGTAACCCGCGTCACGATGGATTTTCATCCGGAGAATGTCGAGGCATGGGACAAAGCAAGAATGAATTGCCGGCTCAACCGGCATCGCCTCGCGATCTCACAGAGTGAGAGTTAACCGGACATCGCGCGCGGCAATTTCCCGCTGCTTTAGAAGAGCAGAGGAAGGGTGCGGCTCTTCTTCAGAGCCGCACCCTGTGAGGTTTTCAGACGCCGCCGAAGCCTTCGTCTTGCGCCTCGGCCAATAGCCAAGGATCTTTGATCTCTGTCGTTGGGCCTTTGCCGCTCAACACGCCGGCCACTTCTCTGGCGGCGTGGGTTTGGCAGTCGATATAGGATTCGTCTGAGTTTGCCGCGGTGTGACAGGTGACGATCACGTTGGGCAGCGTTAGGAGTTTGTGATCCACCGGCAGCGGCTCGGGGTCGGTGACGTCGAGCGCCGCGCCGGACAGTTCACCGGCGACCAAGGCATCGTACAGCGCATCGGAATCGACCAGCCCGCCGCGCGCGCAGTTGATCAAGTAAGCGGTATTCTTCATCGCCTTGAATTGCGGCGCGCCGAACATGTGGCGAGTCTGCTTGGTGAGCGGCGCATGGACGCTGATAAAGTCCGATGACTTTACCAGCTCGTCGAAGGCCACCATCTTCACGCCCATTTTCTCCGCGACCTTCGGATCGAGATAGGGATCGAAGGTTTGCACGTTGAGCCGCATGCCTTGAGCCCGCGGCGCGACCTGCTTGCCGACGTGACCCAAGCCGACGATTCCGAGTGTGCGTCCTTGAATGCGATAAACCCGGCCGCGGTAGGCATGCAGCTCAGCGGTGTGGCGCTTCCACTTGCCGTCGCGCACGTATTGGTTCATGCGCATGAGTTTGCGCGAAATCGCGATGAGCAAACCGATGGCTTGCTCGGAGACTTCGATGGAATTGCAGCCCGCGGCGTTGCAGATGATCAAGCCGTGCTCTTTCGCCGCCGCCAGATCCATGCGATCCACGCCGACGCCGGTGCGGGCGACGACTTTCGTGCGTTTGAGCTGCGCGATGATTTCCCGCGTCAACGGCACCGAGCCATGCATGATGATGCCGTCGGCGTCCTTGCCCATTTCCACGACTTCAGCGTCGTTGGTTGGCCGGCGGATCGTCATATCGGCGTCGATCTCGGCGAGGATCGGCTTGATCAAATCGACCGGCACGTCGTTGCTGCCGAAATAAACTACGTGAAACTTGCCCATCTTCCTTAAACCTCCAGTCCGTACAGGCGCACCGGATTATCCCATAAAATTTTCCGCCGCGCGTCTTTTGAAATGTGTTCGTTGCTGGTCAAATCGCCCACCGTGCGATCGGGAAACTTGCCGATGCAGTCGCTGTGCGGGTAGTCGGTGGCAATGGTTAAATAGTCTTCGCCGACGTGCTCGATAAACGCGGGCGCCAGCTCTTCGCCAGCTTCGGCGCTGGAAAAACATTGGCGCTTGAAATAATAGCTCGGCTTTTCCTTGGTGATTTTCGCCCGGCCGTGTCCCTCGTGCTCCCAGTGCTCATCCATGCGTTCGAGCCAGAACGGCACCCAGCCGCAGCCCGATTCCAGATAGGCAACTTTCAGTTTGGGGACCTTTTCGAGCACGCCGTCGGCGCAGAAATTCAAACAGGCGAGCATTTGTTCGAGCGGATGGCAGGCGACGTGGCGGCCGAATTCGCTGTAGCGATCCGAGCCGGCTTGCGCCATGACCGTGCGCGCGCCTTCGTGCACGCAAACCGCGACGCCGAGGTCGGCGGCGGTTTCATAAATCGGCAAGTAATCGGGGCTCGACAGCGTGCGGCCGCACAATTTATTGGGCCGCCAGAAGATGCCGACCAAGCCCAATTTCTCTTTGGCGTATTTCAATTCCTCGACGGCGCGCTTGGGGTCTTGCAGGGGAATCAACGCCACGCCGTTGAGCCGCTTGCGGTCGTAATCACAATAGTCCGACAGCCAGGTATTGTAGGCGCGGCAAATCGCCGCGCTCAGCTCGGGGTCGAGATTATCGCGCCACATGATGTAGAGGCCCACGGTGGGAAAAAGCACGCCAAAGTCGACGCCTTCTTTATCCATGTCGCGAACGTTCGATGCCGGATCGAATTTCGCGGCCAGCGCCTCGGCGAAGGTTTCGCGCCAGCGCTTCGAAGCGCCGAAGGTGAAACCGAAGTCTTCTTGCTTGGTGACGTCGCGCAGTTGGTCGGCGTCGGAAATTTTTTCGCCGTCGACCAGCCGGTAAGACTGGTTCGGGCCCTTGATTTCCACGCGGCTGCGAAATTTTTCCGGCAAATATTTGGCGAATAAGTCGGTTGGCTCCAATACATGACGGTCGGCGTCGATCACTTTGAATCCATCTCTCATAGTTTCACTCCTTCGTTTGGGTCTGTCTTATCTCCGGCGGGTAAACCGTCGTGCGTCGGCGATGGCTTTCATAAATAGGACGAGCGCAAAGGCGAGTCAAGGCAAGTCACGGTCGCGGTTCAGTTAGGACAAGATCTCTCACGGAGTTTATCCTGAGTGAGTGCGAAGGATTCGAGAATTGATTTCTTGGTTGTCATTCCGAGCGGAAGCGAGGAATCTTTCTCGTTGGCATGAGCTGTGACCTACTCTGACTGAACGAGTACCCCGAACACGCGCGCGATAGCGAAATAGGGTCGTCAATCCGTCTTTCCACATGGACGGCATGGTCGGCTCGTAGTACATTCTCCGCTGCCATGAATGTTCGCCGCACACGATTGGTCACCGGCCTGATTCTATTGACCTATTTATCGACCCACTTGATCAACCACGCGCTCGGTTTGATCTCCCTGGAAGCGATGGAGGCCGGACGGGTCTGGTTTCTCGCCCTATGGCGCAATCCGATCGGCACGACGGTGCTCTATGTTTCTTTGCTGACGCATTTTTGTCTTGCGCTTTGGTCGCTTTATCAGCGGCGTCATTTGCGTATCCCCTTGTGGGAGGCTTTGCAGCTGACGCTGGGCTTGTCGATTCCGCCGTTGCTTTCGCTGCATTTTGTCGGCACGCGGATGAGCCATGAGTGGCTCGGCGTCGACGATTCCTACGCTTTGCTGGTTTTGACCTTGTGGCACGCGTCGCCGTGGGACGGTCTCAAGCAATCGACATTGATCACCGTCGCCTGGCTGCACGGTTGCATCGGCTTTCATTTTTGGCTGCGGCTGCGCTCGTGGTACCGGCGCGCCGCGCCGGTATTTCTTGGCTGTGCGCTGCTGCTGCCGGTCATGGGTCTGCTCGGTTTCTCTCAGGCCGGTCATCAAGTGAATAACTTGATTGCGCAGAACCCCGACTGGATCGCCGGGGTGGTCGAGCGCGCCAAGGTGCCGCCGCGCAGCCAGCGCGAATCGATTTATCGCCTCGACGACTTGATCATTCTGACCTATGTCTCGGCGGTCCTCCTCACGTTGCTGGCGCGCCTAGCGCGCAGTGTCTTTGAGCGACGCCGAAGAATTCGCATCAGTTACCCCGATGGGCGCATCGTGCAAGTGCCGCGCGGATTTTCAGTTCTGGAAGCGAGCCGCTTTGCCGGTATCCCGCATGCGTCGGTTTGCGGCGGCCGCGGTCGCTGCTCGACCTGTCGCATTCGTATCGCTTTGGAGGGCGCCGAACTGGCCGCGCCAAGCCCAGCGGAGCAGAAGCTGTTGCAACGCGTCGGTGCCCCGCCCAACGTACGACTGGCGTGTCAATTGCGGCCGACGCACGATCTTTCGGTGACGCCGCTCCTGCCCGCCAATGCGCTGGCGCGCGATGGTTACGCGCAACCCGCTTATCTTGCCGGGCAAGAGCGCGTCATCGCGGTGCTGTTCGCCGATCTCCGCTCCTTCACCGGCATCGCCGAACAAAAACTTCCCTACGATCTGGTGTTTCTTCTGAACAGCTATTTCGAAACCGTTGGGGAAACCATCACCAGCGCCGGCGGCTTGGTCGACAAATTCATTGGCGACGGCGTGATGGCGCTGTTCGGCATCGAGAGCGGACCGGAGCAAGGTTGCCGCCAGGCGCTCACTGCGGCTAAACGCATGGTCGAGCAGGTGAAAGTGTTGAGTCAATCGTTGAGCGAAGAGCTGCCCGAGCCGCTCCGAATCGGCATCGGCATACACTGCGGACCGGCGATCGTCGGCCGCATGGGCTACGGCGCGACGGTTCATCTGACCGCCATCGGGGATACGGTCAACGTCGCCAGCCGACTGCAGGATGCGACTAAGGAATACAGCTGCCAGCTGATGATCTCCGCCGAAGTCGCGGCCCAGTCGGGATTGGTCGTGGACGACCTGATGCGCCATGAAATCACGGTGCGCAATCGCCGTGAGGCGCTCGCGGTTTTTGTCGTGAACGATCTGCTGGGATGGGAGGAAAGAATGACGGGCGCGGCAACGCAATAATGAATGCGGGATTTCCAAACGATAGAGATTCGATCGCAGCAATTACTTGCGCCGCAGAATTCGCGCGAACTTTCCAGTGATGGCGTTAACGGCTTCGGTCAATTCCGCGACGCCGAACCAGCGACAACCTAAATAGAAGACCACGGCGGCGGCGCCGAGCGCGGCGCTGACTTGCACCAGGCGGCGCGCCAGTTCGTGCAACGGCAGGGTGGCGGCCAATTCACTGACGAGCCACGCGCAGGCGGCCATCGGCAATGCCGCGGCGAAAATCCGCAATATCGCTAAACCTAGATGGCGTCCTTCCATGCCGCCCAGACGCCGCCGCATCAAAAATGCCAGCAGGATAAAGTTGACCAGCGCGACGCTGGAAGTTGAAAAGGCCAGACCGACGTGGCCGAAGGGACCGACGAGCAATGAGTTCAACACGAAATTGACGAGGATGGAGCCGAGACTGATCAGCATCGGCGTGCGCGCGTCTTGAAGCGCGTAGAAGGCCGGAGAAAGAACTTTGATCGCGGCGTAGCCGGCAAGACCGAGAGAGTAGGCGGCCAAGGCATTGGCGGTTTGCACGGTGTCGAAACCGGTGAACTTGCCATGTTCGAAGATCAAGGCGATGATCGGCCGCCCCAATACGGCGAGCCCGAGCGCCGATGGAATGCATAGGAGAAATACCAGAGTCAGTGAATGGGCGAGGGTCCGGCGAAATTCGCGGTAATCCGGCTGGCTCGAGTTTCGCGCTAAAGTCGGCAGAGTTGCGGTGGCGATCGCCACGCCAAAAACGCCGATGGGAAACTGCATAAAGCGAAACGCGTAGTTTAGCCACGACACTGGACCGTTGGCGATGGCTCCAGTGGCCGGATCGATGATCGCCGAGGCGAAATTGGTATTGATAAAAACATTGATCTGCACGGCGGCGGTGCCGATAATCGCCGGGCCAAGCAGACGCAGAATCTGACGCACGCCGGGATCGCTGATACTCAATTTCGGACGAAAGCGAAAACCGGCGCGCCGTAGACTCGGCCATTGCACCGCGAATTGCAAAAAGCCGCCGACCAGCGTTCCATAAGCCATGCCGGCGATGGCGCTGACGCCAATGATCGGGCCAATCATAAAACCGATGAATAAACCGCCGACGATCGAGCCGAGATTGAAGAAGGCCGAGGCGAGAGCGGGCACGGCGAAGACGTTGACCGAATTCAATATGCCCATGGCTTGGGCCGCGAGGGCGATGAGCAGCAGAAAAGGAATCATGATGCGGGTGAGCTGCACCGTCAGCTCGGCTTTGCCCGGCACCTCGAAGAAGCCCGGCGCGAGCAGGTGAACGATCGCCGGTGTGAAAATCCAACCGAGGATGGAGACGACTGTGATGAAGACAATAGTCAGGGTCGCGACCCGGTGCGACAGCTCAATCGCCGCTGCTTTGCCGCGGTTCTGCAAGGTCTGACTGAAGGTCGTGACAAAGGCCGCGGAAAGCGCGCCTTCGGCGAACAGATCGCGCAGTAGATTGGGAATCCGAAACGCAGTGAGGAAAGCGTCGTATTGCAAGCCGGCGCCGAAGAACACCGCGAAGACTTGGTCGCGCACCAGGCCCAAGACCCGGCTGGCCATCACGGCTAAACTGATGATCCCGGCGTTGCGCGCGACGCTGGCGCGCGGGCGCTCGGTGTTCTCCAATTCGACGCCTTCCATGAATTAACTCTAACCCGTAGCATGAAAAGCCCTTGGCGTCGACGTAAGCCGGCGGCGACGGACAAATCGTCAGCGGATTCACGCTCGGGACAAATCAAAATTCATCGTGTCGTAGCAACGTCAATATGTCAGGTTAACAGCAACGAGAAAATGTCAGGGTGACAAATCATGGTGCAGTGTTGATTGAATGGAAATAGGTCCATAGCGGAACCCCTCCTTCTTGGAGTTCGTTCGATATAAGCCAATTGTGTGCGTTGTTTTTGAATCGAAGGTTGCGATTTTCTCACTCTTGTAGAAAAACTCCACCGCGCCATCGAGAAGCACGTGAACATCGATTCTCTTGTTGGCGTGAGAACGAAAGGGCGAGGTCTTGGGAATCTGAAAGACCGTCCCCTCGAAAGTCACCGTGTTGTCCTTTGCCACGGTACGCTGTTGTTTGAAACAGAGCGCCCGTTCGATCTCGAGCGAGCTGACTGTTCTCCAAGCAGGCTCGGCCTTAGCCGGCTTGGAAAACTTACGGTTGTGCACGGGGAGATAACGTTCGAGGACCGCTTGTGCTTGTTCCATGGTTTTGGCCTTGGCCAGCCGCAACTCACTGACGAGCCGGTCTTGAAAGGTGTTCCACAGTCTTTCGATTCTTCCCTTGGCCTGAGGGGAATGGGCTAGAATCAAGGTCACCCCGAGCTCTTCTAAGCCTCGGCCCACCTCGGTGGTTGGTCTTCGGTTGATCATTTGCTCATCGATCGTCGCTTCCCGATCGGTCCAGAATACCGAATGACAGTCGCTATAGATCGACTGCGGTAAGCCGTATTGCCGAAAGGTGTCAGAGAACAGCGTGAAATAACCCCATGAACTCTCGGCTTGGGTAAAGAAGGCTCCCATCACCTTGTTGGTAGCATCGTCGATGGCCCCGATTAGACACAGCCGCGGCCCCCGGCCTTGGAGCCAGTCATGCGGAGAGCCATCGACCTGGAGCATCATCCCCTCACTGGCTCGTCTTTCCCTGCGGCTGCGATGTTTGATTCCGCGGCGCTTCCTAGGTGAGCCGATCCCTTCAGCTCGAAGGACACGGCGGACTTTCTCACGGCTGAGCTCGATCTGTTCTTGTTCTTTGAGTTTCTCGGTCAGATGGTGATCGTTGAACCCTTGGTATTTCCCTCGGGCTAATTCCACAACCCGCCGCACCGTCTTCTCCTTAGTCTTGCGTTTACACCGCCGTCCCCGATTGCCGTGAACCACTCCCTTCGCTCCGACCTTACCGACCCGCGCTTTGACCCGGTAACACTGCCGTTCGCTCACTCCCATCACGAGTGCGGCTTGCACCACGGTTAGCTCGCCTCGATACACTCGTTGGATTACGTCCAATCGTTTCTCGTCTTGCATGGTCAGGGTTATCATCCTTCCACCCTGACATAATCACGTTGCCGTTAACCCATGACACTTTCACGTTGCTACAACAAAATCAAAATTCATCGTTGACAGATTGGTTGATGATCGAATAGCCTCCGGCATCGTGACCCAGGATGAAGCGCGAATACGACGGAACCGTTCAGATCGTTATGGTTCGGAAGCGTCCACGAAAATGCCCGCCGGCCTAAAACGAATGTTTCGTTACGCAATCTTTTTCATGATCACGGCTTGGCTCACGCCGTCCGCCTGGGGTCAGGGCGAGCCCTATTATAAAGGCAGAACGCTCAGGGTCGTGGTCGGCTCGGCGACCGCGAATTTCTATGATTCTTGGGCGCGTCTGATCGCGCGTCATTGGGGCAAATATATTCCGGGCAATCCCAACGTGATCGTCCAGAATATGCCTGGCGCGGGCTCGATCACCGCCGTCAATTACGTCTTTGCCGTGGCCAAACCCGATGGCTTAACCGTGGTCCTGCCGAACAACAGCATCTACATCGAGCAGCTTGTCGGCCGTAAGGAAGCGCAATTCGATCTGCGCAAGTACCACTGGCTCGGTTCGGCATCGCAGGACTCGATCATGTTTTACATGCGTGCCGATACTCCGATCAAATCGGTCGCCGATATCGCCAAGGCCAAACAACCGCCCAGTTGCGGCGGCTCCGGGACCACCAGCTCGGATTACATTGTCGCGCGGATTCTCGAGCTCACTTTGGGCGGGAAGATCAATTCCGTATCGGGCTATCAAGGCGGCAGTGACGCGGATCTTGCCGTGGAAAAAGGCGAGATCGTCTGCCGCGCGCACACGCTGGCGTCTCATTTCGGCCGTGAACCGTTCAACTCTTGGCACAAGAAAGGCTTCGACTTGCATCTGCTGCAATCGGGACGCAAGCGCGATGCGCGCGCGCCCGAGGCGCCGACGATGTACGAGATTCTCGAAGAATTTAAAGTACCGGACACCAAGCGGCGGGTCGCCCAAGCCCTACTGTCCGGCGGTGAATTCGGCCGCCCGGTGCTGGTGACTCCAGGCACGCCGGTCGAGCGAGTTAAAATACTGCGCGATAGCCTGCGCAACGTTTTGAAAGACCCCGAACTATTGGCCGAAGCGAAGAAGAGCCGAATGGATGTCGAATACACGTCGGGCGAAGAGCTCGAAGCCTTGCTCAAAGAGGTTTTGAGCCAACCGCCCGAAGTGATCGAACAAGCGCGAAAAATCTTGGACAATTAAACAGGAGAAAATCATGGACGTCACCGCAAAGCTCGCCGGATTCGTGACCGATCTCAATTACAAAGACATACCGCCAAAAGCGCTGCAGACGGCAAAGATCGCCGTGCGCGATTGCCTCGGAGTGGCTCTCGCCGGCAGCCGAGAAGAGGACGCCAAGATCTGCGCAGAGATTGCGCGGCAGGAAAATGCCAAGGAGGAAACCAGCGTCATTGGTCAGGGATTCAAGACCTCCGCGTTGCAAGCGGCGTTTGCCAACGGCACCGCGGCGCACGCGCTCGACTTTGACCACAGTTTCACGCTCATGGGCCAGCCCACCGCGCCGATCATTCCAGCGATCTTTGCTCTGGGAGAATCTCTCGGCGCCAGCGGCCGACAACTCATCGAAGCCTACGTCGCCGGTTACGAGGTCACCGCCAAGCTGGTTCATTCGCTACGCGACAGCGCGCACGAGGGTTGGCACGCGCCGAGCACGTTGGGTTCTTTCGGCGCCGCCGCGGCGTGCGGCAAACTGCTCGGCCTGAATGCAGCGCAAGTCGAGATGGCGCTCGGCATCACGGCGTCGATGGCGAGCGGCGTGGTCGCCAACTTCGGCACGATGACCAAGCCGCTGCACGTCGGCCTCGGCGCGCGTAACGGCGTGCTCGCCGCCAAACTGGCGCGCGGCGGTTACACGGCAAACGGCAAAGCGATCGAATCCGGCTTCGGCTTTTACCAAGTGCTCCATCAAGGAACGGCGATTCACGAAGAGGCGATCGAGGAGCTGGGCCGGTCCTACGCGCTGATGAGCGACGGCCTGCGCATCAAACCCTATCCTTGCGGCGGTCTCACCCATCAAGTGATCGATTCGGTGCTCGAGTTCAGAGCCAAGCATGGCCTGACTCCGGAGATGATCGAAGGCATCGATGTCGACGTGGTCAAGCATACCTTCGAGCGGATTGTCTTTCGCGTGCCGCAAACCGGCATCCAGGGAAAGTTCTGCATGCCTTATCTGGTCGCGCGAGCGATCATCGACGGCGAAGTCGGGCTGGATATTTTCACCGATAGCGCGGTGCGGGATCAAAACGTTCTGAAGTTCGCCGAGCGAGTGCAGATGAAACTGGATGCCAATTTGAAGAAGACCGATGCGGCGGGCAGGCCGTGCCGGGTGACGATTCGCCTCAAAAACGGCCAAACCCTTTCCCGCGAGGCGCAACACGCCAAAGGCGGGCCGGAATATCCGATGACCGAAGATGAACTCAAAGCGAAGTTTCTTGAGTGCGCGCGGCACGCCATCGATGACAAATCGGCCGAGCGAGCACTGGCCGACATCGAAAGGTTGGAAACGCTCTCGGATATCCGGCCGCTTTGCGACATTCTGCGCGGATGATTGGCCACTTTGTTTTGCCGCCGAAACATTAGTCCTCCGGCACAGCGCGGTTTGCCTCCGGCGTCGAATTGTCGTTATATCTTTTTTAGTTCTTTCGCACGGCAATATCGAGGTTGGAGGTTTCGTTTAATGCCCATCAGAACTGGGGCGCAGTATATCAATGCGCTGCGCGATGGCCGCGAAGTGTGGCACGCTGGCCGGCGTATCGACGACGTGACGACCCACTCGGGATTTAGCGGCACCATCAAAACGCTTGCCGAGCTGTACGACAAGCAGCATCAGCCCGAATACCAGGACATCATGACCGTGGCGCACGACGGCGAGCGCATTTCCTATAGCTATCTGCCGCCGCGCAACGCCGAACAGCTGGCGCTCAAACGCCGCAACATCGAGTTTTGGGCGGAGCAGACTTTCGGCCAGATGGGGCGCTATCCCGAATTCGTCGCCGAGCTGGTGATCGGATTGCTCGATTGGACCCACGTGATCGAAAAGACCAATCAGCAGTGGGCGGAAAACGCGCGCGCCTATTATCGCTATGTCAGTCGCAACGATCTCTGCCTCACCCATGCTCTGACCGATCAGTATTATGACCGGACCAAACGAGTCAGCGAGCAGGACGATCCCGACTTGATTCTTCATGTGGTCGGCGAAACCAAAGCCGGACCGGTGGTGCGCGGCCTGCGAACCTTGGCGACGTTGGCGCCGGTCTCGGACGAAGTGCTGGTTTATCCCAACCGGCCGCGCGATCCCGACGAACCGGACTACGCGATCGCCTTCGCGATTCCGATGAATACCAAAGGCTTGAAGATCCTCTGCCGCGATCTCTACGCGGAACATGCTGACCCGGAGCGCCATCCTTTGACGACGCGCTTCGATGAAGTCGACGCCGCGCTGATCTTCGACGATGTCGTCGTGCCGTGGGAGCGGCTGTTCGTCTACAAAGATCCAAAGTTGCTCGCCGGGATTCTCTACATTCACACCTGGGGCCAATACTCGACGATGCTCCGCCTGATCACCAAGTTAGAAGGTTTCTTGGGGGTGGCGCAGCTTTTGACGCAATACGCCAAACGACAAAGCAGTGCGGTGACACAACAATTGCTCGCGGGCTTGATGCAGGACATCGAGATCCTGCGCTCGTGCATTCAAGTCGGCGAAGCGAAGGGCTACATGAGTCCCGGCGGCACCTGGGCGCCGCTTTTGAGCCCGGCTTACCGCGTGCACAGCATCGAGTCCTCGGACCGCGCGGAACGAGCGATGGAAGGGCTGTTGACCAGCACGTTGATGTTGAGCGGCGGCGCTTCCGATCTCGCCAACGGCGAGATCGGCCCGTTCGTCGAACGTTATTTTCGCGGCGGCGCAGCCAATACCAAAGAGCATTTGCGCTTGATGGCGGTGGCCGCCGATATGGTGATGAGTCCGTTCGGCAAGCGCAGCCAGCTTTATGAGCGCTTGCAGAGCGGCGAGCTCGACCGAATGCGTCAACGGCTATATAATCAGTACAAAGATCCGGTGCCGGCCGAGCGCATGCTAAAATTCGTCAAAGCGCTGGACGACGAGCGCCGGTAACAGCGAAGATATTTTTTCAATCGGAGAGTGCATGGCCAAGTCTGTCAAGAAAAAACCGCGGCGTTATGTGGTGCGTAATTCACCGATCCATGGGCGCGGGGTGTTTGCGTTAAAGCTGCTTCCTAAAAAAACCCGCGTGATCGAATACAAGGGCGAACTGATCTCCGACGCCGAGGCGGACCGGCGCTACAGCAAGAAACACGCAAACTCGCCGCACACCATGCTGTTTTCGGTGGACGGCGGTCTGGTGATCGACGCCACGCGGCGCGGCAACTCGGCGCGTTGGATCAACCATTCGTGCCAGCCCAATTGCGAGATCGCGGACAAGGGGCACAAGATTTTTATCGATGCCCGGCGCGACATTCGCCCCGGCGAAGAATTGACCTACGATTACAACTTGCAGATCGGCGAGCGCCACACCAAAGCGGCCAAACGCGAGCATGCCTGTTACTGCGGCACGCGCCGCTGCCGCGGCACGATGCTCGGTGAGGAAGAATGAACTTATCCCTTGGCCAGGACTAGAGATATAAACGATCTTCCGCCAACCCGTTGGTAAACCACTGGATCGCGGCTTTGAGCTTCTTTTCCAAGCCGGATTGGACGTCCGGTCGATCGGTGATCGGCGTGTCGAGCTTGGCCATCGCGAAGAGCTTGCTCGGCGTGTTGTGGCGATATTCCAAATAATAGTTCTTATCCGCGATCCAAAAATTGCCGGCCTTTTGACCGACGGCCATCCCGTCGTAGGTGCGATCAAAGATCGAATGGCCGAAGGGTAGAGTTTGGTCCGTCGCGATGCCCAAGAAATCCAAGATGCTGGGGCCGATGTCGACATGTTGCACCACACGATCCCGTTTTACCGCGGGTAGCTGGCGTCCCGGATGATAGAATATGATCGGCACGCGGTAGCTATCGATCATTCGTGGTGAAGTGGCTTGTGACGGCCCGATATGGTCGCCGGTGATCACGAACAGCGTGTGTTTATACCACGGCATGGTCGCGGCGGTTTCGAAAAACTTTTCCAGAGCCTGATCAAAGTAGGCAACGGTCTGGTGAATCGGCAATTCTCCTTTGGGTAACACTCCCTCGTATTGCGGCGGAATTTGATAAGGATTGTGCGTGCTCAGGGTGAACACCACGGATGCGAACGGTTCCGGCTTGCGGGACAGCGCATGGGCCATGTACTGCAGATAAGGTTCATCGTAGATCCCCCAGATCCCGTCTGAATCCTGCGGTGATGGATACTCGTTCAATCCGTAATAATGGTCGAAGCCCATGCGCAAAGAAAAAGTATCGAACGACATAGTGCCGTTTTTGCCGCCGTGGAAGAAACTGGTGTTGTAACCATGTTCTTTCAGCAGCGTGCCGATGCCATGCAGGTGTTTGAACTGAGTGCAATAGAAAGTCTCGTCGCGCAAGTGGGGAAGGCCCGCCAGGATCGACGGCGGCGCGTCGATAGAGCGGCGCCCGTCGGCAAAGCTATTTTGAAAATAAATCCCCTTCTCAGCGAGAGAGTCCAGGAAGGGCGTGTAGCCGTGATGGGGGTGGCCGACGCCGGTATAGTCAGCAGATAGACTCTCGACGATGATGATGACGATATTATCGTGCAGCTCTCCGCCGGCGTGAGCGGCAATGCGGTTGGGCGGAAATTGCTGCCGCAGCTCTGCGTCCGTGGCGAAGTCGTGAGCCTTGGCAAAGGTCCCGGTGTCGCACTTCCGCTGACTGTTAATCAACGTGTACGTCGAGTTTAAAGTCAAGGCGGCCAAACTCTCATTGTCGCCAACCTGGGCCAGTGCTGTGGTGAAGCGCCGTGCCTGCCAGCCGCCGCGACCGCCGATGATCGCCAGCGTCGATACCAAGAGCAGAGCGATAAAGCCGCGCGTACGCTGAACCAGCCGCTGCCTTTCCAACGTAGGGATTAGGGCGCTGTACCGGGACGAAATAGTAGAGCGCGCAACTTAAGAGCAAAGCGATGATCGCAAGATACCAATAATGAAAGGACAGCTGAGCGATCTGGTCAGTGACATCCGCGCCCATGTCGAGCACGCTCAGTGAGGCGCGTTGACCGGTAAATTTATAATATTCGTAATCGACGACGTTGACGATCAAAAAAGGGATATTGGTGAGCAGAAAAAGTATTTTCAAAAACTTTTGGAAGCTGGATTTTTCGACAAAAGTGAAGGGCAGCATCGACAAAATAATAAAGACGCTATTGATGCGGCAAATCGCCGCGACATCGAAGCGCAGCCCGACCAGAAACGCACTCAGAAGCTCGTGCAGCCCGGCCTGCTGATAGGCTTGATAGTTGAATGCCAAGAACAAGAACCGCGATAGGGAATAAACGGCGAATAAAAGACCCAGCCGTATCAGTAAGAGTTTTAACTTGTGACGAATCAACGCTCTGTGTCCTTTCCGATTGCGCGTTGGGCAAGGATTTTGACTTCAAATTGTCACTTACAAAAAGCGAAGTCAAAGTTGAGTTTAGATACCGGCGCTTTGAAGTTTCATCGGCGCCGGTTGGTGAGATCGGCTTGCTCAACTCACAAAAACGGTGGCACATTGCTATGCAGCGTAGTAGGTATGGAATGGATTGTGGCGTGACCGCGGCGCCAACAACAATTGCGTGGTTAATTGAATATGGAAATATCGGCACGGATTGAATGGACCGGCTATTCCCTCGCCGAGCGGGATTGGCGCTGGCAACGCGTGCGCGATGGCGCGGCGAAGGCGGGCTTCGATGGTATTTTCGTGCCGCTGTGCGTCGATGGCCGAAATCTTACATCTGTCCCTCGAACAGGCGCGCGGTACCCGCTCCGATAGCCGCTTCCTAACCGGACTCGATAACGCGGCGGTGATCCTGCCGACCGACGGCCGAAGCCCGGTTATCATCTCCGACGAAGAAACCGGTAACGATTGGATCCGTGAATTTCGCCCTGTGGAAAATTCCTGGGGCGCGAGCATGGCGCGCGCGTTGCTCGACGCGGGTATGGAACGCGGCCGGATCGGCGTGTCGGGGATTCAGCGCGGCTTTTACACCCACGGGCGGGCATTTCACGGTGTCGTCAATCACAGTTCCTACGCCGAGACCCTGCGCCGTTTGCCCAATGCGACTTTTGAAAACGCCACCGATGTCGTCGGCCATGCGCGCTACGTCAAAAGCCAGGAACAGATCGCCTGTCTGCGGCGCGGCGCGGCGATCGCCGCGGCCGGAATCGAAAAAATGATCGAGTTGGCGCAGCCCGGTATGGATGAAGGGTTACTTTACACACGGGTGATGCAGCGCATGGTCGAGCTTGGCAGCGAATATTATCCCATGGCGTTTTACAGCGGGCCGCACGGCGGCGGCCGGTTGCCGCGCTTCGAAGATCCCGCCGAAGGCCGAACGTTGCAGCCAATGTATCGCATCGCCAATGAAGTCGACGCGGTGGTCGGCGGCTTGATCGCCCAGGAGCAGCAACCGATTTTCCTCGGGACAATACCCGAGGCCTGGAAACCAGCCATCGAACTGCAGCGCGAGATGTATTATGCCGGCTTGGAACATCTCGTGCCGGGGCGGCCATTCGCAGAATTCATGGATATGATCAATAATTTTGGCGCCAAGCGCGGCATGAAAAGCCAGCTGCTTATGCATGGCCGCGGCTATGGCGACGATGGGCCGCTGTTTACGCCGCAAAATCACGGCGGGCGCAATCGCGATCTGCTGATTGAAAAAGACTGCGTCTTCATCGTCAAGCCGATCGCCCACAGCGCCGATGGGAGCTTCGACACCAGTTGGGGCGGCTGCGTGTTGGTCACCGAAAACGGCGGTGAACCACTGGTCAAACGCACCCCAGGAATGGTGGAGATTAAATAGAAAGGATGAAGGCAAAAGGATAAAGGATGAAGGTTTGGAGGAGCTGGCTGTGAATTCCATCTGGACCGATTCATCCTTTCGCCTTCATCCTTCATCCTTTCCGATGAGGAACCCGTAATGCCTTGGACTACGCCGCCGGGCGCCGGCGCAACCGTGCATATTTGGAATGGCTACTCGCTTGCCGAGCGCGATCGGCGCTGGCGCGCGGTGCGCGACGGCGCGGCTAAAGCAGGCTTTGATTGCGTTCTTATTCCGTTAGGCAACGGTATTGACGGCCGCTACATGACTCAGTTGCGCTGCTCGGCGATGGTGTTGCCGAGCGATGGACGCGCGCCGATCGTAATCGCCGATCGGCGCTCCAGCAATGCTTGGGTGGAGGAGCCCTGGCAGACCGGACGGGAATGGGCCGAACCGATGGGCGAAGCGTTGCTCGATCTGGGCATGGCGCGCGGCCGCATCGGTGTGGCCGGTTTGAGCGGCGGTCAATTCACCCATTGCAGCGCCATCGACGGAGTGGTGAATCACACGGCGCTCGAGCGGGTGATCAGCAAAGTACCGAACGCGAGCTTCGAAGACGCGACCGATATCGTCGGCTGGGTGCGCTACCGGAAGAGCGATGAAGAAAGCGCTTTTATTCGGCAGTCGGCCGAGGTGGCGCGCGCGGGGCTCGATGAGCTGCGGAAATTGGCGCGACCGGGAGTCGACGCGGCGGTGCTCTATGCAGCCGTCCAGGCGCGCCTGCTCGAACTGCGCAGCGAATATTTTCCGCTGACTTTGACCCTCGACCCGATTTCTACGGCGCAACCGAAAAGCTATCGCAATCCGCCGGTGGGAAGGCGACTGGAATCGACGACGTTGATCACCAACGAAGTGGGCGCGATTCGCGGCGCGCAATGGACCCAAGTTTGCCAACCGATCCTTCTGGGAAAAACTCCAGATCCGTGGATGGCGGTGATCGAAGCGCAGCGAGAAATGTTCGAAGCGGGATTGGCGATGATCAAGCCCGGGGCCACCTTCAGGGCCTTGCGCGATTGTGTCGGCGCAATCGGAACAAAGCGCGGCATGAAAGGCGTCATGCAACTGCATGGCTGCGGTTACGGTGACGATGGTCCGTTGTTTTCCAAGCGGATCCTCAACCAGCCCATGTGGGACCTATGCATGGAAGAAGGCTGCGCCTTCGTGTGGAAACCTGCGGCGTCGTCGGCCGATGAAAAAATTCAATTCGTTGCCGGCGGGCCTGTGCTGGTTACGAAGCAGGGCGCGGATGCGTTATTTAAGCCTAACTATGATATAGCTCTAGCAGGCATCCCTTCGTAGAAAGAATTTTTTAGAGCGAATTCAGTATGGCGCCAAGAGTGCCCATATCCAAATCGAAAGAACCGGACGCGAAGTTGTGTTGGTCGAGCGGGGCCGACTACGCTTTTGATAAGGAATCGATTCTGGCCCACGTACCGCAAGATTCGGGCGTGTACGCGGTCGATCACTTTGGCATCGAATTGTTCATCGGCGAGTCGGCCAATATTCGCGAAGCGCTGTTGCGCCATTACTACCGACACGACTTTCAAACCGACCAGGGCCGGCCGACGGGATTTACCTTCGAAGTCTGTGCCGCGGAAATACGCGCGAAAAAGGCAAAAAGTCTTATTGCGCGGTTTCAGCCGGTGCACCAAACCGAGTTTGTGCCCAAAGAATCCTGGGGTTTCATTTCCGATCGAGGCGTGGAGCAGACTCAATCCTTTAACGCGCCGCTCGAGAGTCGATTGGAGGTGCCCGCTGACACGGCGCCGGGTGGAACCCAGCCATCGGTCCGTAAACGTTTCTATTTCGAGCCTCGTCAAGTCGTTGTGCTCGCGGCGACGTTTCTATTGAGCCTCGCGGTGGTTTTTTATCTCGGCATTCTTACCGGAGAAAGTTTCCAGAAAAAACCAACAGTACCGTTGAGAAACCCGAAGTCAATGGGACGGCCGCCGCAACCATGGAACGATTTGCCTCGACGGCCGGTGCGTCTGCGAGTGATAGCATTTTACCCGCGAAGCAAGACCTGCAACCGGTCGAAAGCGGGCTGACTGGGATAGACGAGCGGCAAGTGGCAACAGCGACCAAGAATACAGAAATAAAGCAGCCAGCGCCCGCTAAAGCAAAATCCGCAGCTTCCCCGCCGCCACCACCGGCGCAGCTGGAGGCGTCGAAAGCGCCGGCGGTTGATAAAGAAGTTGCTCGCGCTGAGGACAGCGCGGTTGTGGAACGCGAGACGACGTGGTCCGTGCAATTGGGAGCCGGTACGGCGAAAAAGATGATCAAAGATCAAATCGCCCGTCTCAAGACGAAGGGCTATCAGGGTTACGTCGTTGAAACCGAGCGCGACGGGCAAACTTGGTACCGCATCCGTGTCGGCCGTTTCGGCACGCGCGCGGAGGCGGAAACGCTGCGCCAGGCTCTAGAGAATCAGGAGGGGTTTAAGAGCCCGGTCACCATCGGCGAATAGACTTGCCCTTGCCGCCGCGCCAGCTCAGCAATTAGCACGGATTGCGGCTGCTGCTAGGGAATTCCAATTTTTTCTAGGCTTGATTGAGAAACGATAAATCCGTGACTTCAGCCGGTGCGATCTCACGCACCAATTTCAATCCGTCTCTCACGTGATCGATCACTTTCGCAGCCCGCTCTCACGAGCAGCGCCGTCGACTCTGACGGGTTTCACGTTCGAGTCTTAAGGTGGCTGCGGCGAGCTTTGGATCGACGCATTTCGTCAATCCCAATTGAACTGCATCGCTCTATCCATTGCTTTCAGCCGCCCTCCTCTCTGTATTGTCTAGCGGACAGGGAGTGGTGTAGGAATGGGCGATTCACAGGTCTTGGAGGAGAAAATGTTTTTGCGTGGGTTAAAAATTTGTTGTTTGCTGGCGATTTTCGGCGCGAGCTTGGGCTGGAGTCAAGAGCTGAAAAGAATCTCCATGGGCTATCCGTCGCTGGCCTTTACGCAGAGCCACATTTGGGTCGCTAAAGAGCAAGGGTTGTTCAAGCGCTACGGTCTCGACGTCGATCCGGTTTTCCTGCGCGGCGGCCAGGTAGCGACGCAAGCCCTGGCGGCGGGTGAACCGCCCATCGTCAACGTCGGCACGGTGATCCAAGCCAATCTCACCGGCTACAATCTCGTGCTGATCGCGAGCATGGAAAACAAATTTTACCAACTTGTGTTCGTGCGCCCCGGCATTACCAGCCTGGAACAGTTGAAAGGCAAGAAACTCGGCATCAGCGGCTTCGGCTCGATCACTCACTACGCCGCGCAAATTTTGCTCAAACACCTCAATCTCGAAGTGAACAAAGATGTTACGTTGGTTCCGGGCGGTCCGGATGCCGAGCGGTTGGGCGCGATGAGCGCGGGAACGGTCGACGCGTCGTTCTTTAATTTATCGACCGCGCCGGTGGCGCGAAAAATGGGATTTGTCGACCTGCTGCAAATCGCCGATCTCGGCGTCGAAGTGCAAGGCAACGGCCTGGCGACGTCGCGCAACTACCTCAAGAGCAGTCGCGATACTGTGAAGAACGCCATGAAGGGATATTTGGAAGGCATACATTTCATCTACGCCAACCAGGCCGAGTCGCAAAAAGTATTCGCCAAGTACATGCGCACCAACAATCCCGAGGTGCTGGAATCGTCCTATCAGAACTACGTGAAGACGATTCCGCGCAAGCCGACGTTCACGCCCAAAGGCATTCAGTTCATGCTCGATATGCTCGCGCCGCAAATGCCCCAGGCGAAAACTGCCAAGCCGGAGCAATTTTACGATGCAAGCCTGATGAACGAATTAGACAGGGAAGGATTTTTTACCGATCTGGCGAAGCGCTATCCGGCGAAATAATCGTTGCGCCAGAACCTCGGAGCGGCAGCTCTCGTGTCCGAAGATTGGCTATTCCTGTCATCCCGAGGCGAAGCCGAAGGATCTCGTCTTTGTGCTATGTTCGAGCGGCGAGATGCTTGCTGCGCTCAGCATGACATTGGAGATTTCGTGAGAGTGCCTCTGTGCGATGAGAGCAGTCGAATTGTCAAAACGTTTTAGTTCCTTCCGGCGGCTGGACGTCGAACAGGCGGATCACCGTGCCGATGGTGATGTAATGGCCGAGCAGTCCGACGGCTTCGACGAATTTCGCGCGGCCGAATTCGCGCTCCATGCGAGCGAAGAGTTCCTCCGGCAGGGTATGATCATGCATCAGGGTGCGGGTGAATTCGACCAACAGCCGCTCTTTGCCGGCGAACTTGTCGATCGGCGCCTTGGCACGCAAGGCTTCGATGATGTCCGGATTAATCGCGAGCTTGTGGGCGCGCACTTCGTGGCGCGACCAGGCGTAACGCGCGTCGACTTCGCGCGCGGCCGTCAGGATGATGATCTCGCGGTCGGCGTCGGGCAGAAGAGATTCAGTGCGAAAGTAGTCTTCGGTCGCGGCGAAGTGTTGCGCCATGGCCGGTGAGTGCAGCAGCATGGAATAAGGCCCACCGCCGCCGCTACGGGCGGCATTGATGTGGTCCCAAATCTTTTGATGCTCGGGCGACAGATCTTCGCGCTGGGCGCGGGGAATTCGGCTCATTGGGCACCTCGATTCAAATTCATCGACAAATTCATCAGCTTCAGCGCCGCGCGTCCGCCGAGACCATAGGGATTGCCGAGGGTCTCCTGCATCTCGAAGTGATTGAAGCCTTCGCCGACGATCAATTCCACGGGTTTGCCCGCGGCTTTCACCGCGGCGGCGAACTCACGCCTCTGGCGCTGAAACTCCGGTGTCTCCTGGGTGCCGTAGGCGACGATGATCGGCGCATTGAGTTTATCGAGGTGGCGCTGCGAGCTGAGCGCTTGCTCGATCTCGTCGGTGAACTTCACATATTCACTGCGCTTCGATAACCGCACCGGTTTCAAATCATACATGCCACTGATCAAAAGGCCGCCTTTGATGATGTTCGCCGGCAAATCGAAATTTTTCTGCCAGTCGGTGACCAGCGTGCAGCCGGAAAGATGCGCGCCGGATGAATGGCCAGTTATGTAAATACGGTCGGCATCTCCGCCGAAGCTGGCGGCATTCTTATACACCCAGGCGAGGGCGCTGCGCACCTGGCCGACCATCGGCATCAGGTCGCCGCCGGTCTCCGTGATCTGGACGAAATCGACGACGACGAAATGGGCTCCGGCGTTAATGAACACCTCTGCCGGAAAAGCGAAGTCTTTCGCCTGACCGTTGCGCCAGGCGCCGCCGTGAATATACACGTTCACGGGCGCATTGGGGCGCGCGGTTTTGTAGATGTCGAGCTTTTCGATTTCCGTCGGACCATAGGCGAGACGCATGGGCTCGCCTAGACGCGCCAAGCGTTGCTTTACTCGCTAGCGGCGCGGCGCAGGGCGAGCAATTTTTGATTCGGCGCGTAAACGGTTTGGTCATAGGCGTCATCTAACTCCTTCTGGTCCATGTCGAGCCAGACGGGAGGGCCTTTGACATTTGCTGCCGATAGAGAAGCTTGTTGTTGATTCGCCTGCATAATGGTCATGATTGCTCCATTGCTCGTAGCCAACGCGTAGAAGGTTTTGTGTTGGTCACAGTCGGCTCGGTTGATTTCCCCGGCCTGTTATTTGTAAAGGGCTTTGACAAAACCGCTCTTGATGATCTCCTCGAGCACTGAACGATCCGCGAGTTTGAGACTTTCCGGCGTCACGCCGTCTTTTTTGCCGACGGTCTGATCAATGCCGGCTAGCAGCGCCGCGCGCGAGGGGATATCCGGAATCTCGCCCATATGTTGTCCGACGTAATAATCGTAGGCGATAGCCGCCTCTTCAGCGTTGTTCATTTTGAGATACTTCTGAATCGCTCGGATTGCCAGAGCCCGGTTGGTCTTGAGCGCGCGCATGCCCTCAAGGATCGCCTTCATAAAGTTGACCGTCTGGCTGCGATGGCTTTGAAGATGTTCGCGGCGCACGATGTAGTCCGTATTGGGGAAAGGCAGATCCAAATTCGCCAGGTCAGCGAGCAATGTCATCTGCTGTTTTTTGACGGTGATCGTAGACAGCGGTTCGTTGAAAACCGCTGCCTGCACGGAGTTCTGCGCCAGGGCGGCGTAGCGGGCGCTTTGCCCACCGACCTGGAGGATCACCACGTCCTTTGCCGGATCGAGGCGAAGTTTTTTCAGTGCTTCCCGCGCGGCAAAATCCGACGCCGAGCCAAACCGGCTGATCGCGATCCTCTTCCCTTTGAGGTCCTCCGCGGTTTTGATTTCCGGACGGCCGATCAATTGGAACGGAATGAAGTTAATAATCCCTCCGATGATCGTCAGGTCGCCACCCTGCAAGTTGGCCGCGATCGCCAGCGCTCCGGTTGATACAAGGTATTGTAGTTCACCGGCCAACAAAGCTTGGCCGCTGATGGTGCCGTTGTCGATAATGATATATTCCGCCTCGAGACCGTATTTTTGGAAAGCTTTGGTTTCCAAGGCTGCCCACACAGCGGCGCTGCTTGCGGCCAGGCCGCCGGTCGCGACGCGAATCTTCTCGGCTGCGTCGGCGCAGGGCGTATGCAGCGCGAAAAATAACAAAGCGACGAAACAGCTTCTCGTCAGCGATCGAAGTCTCATCGGCTTAGCGCTGATCCCGTAAAACTTCTTCGCGTTTTTGCCGAGGATCGCTTCTTTGTCATCTTGGCTGAAATCCTCGCGGCTCAGGAGGTGCTGGATTTCGATCCGGCATGATTGGGCGTCGAAGCTCTCGTGCGGAAAATCCGTGGCGAAGACAAACGATTCGTTGCCGGCTTCCCTGACCGCATAGCCGAGACCTCGATCATCGCCGTCGAAACCGACAAAGATCTTGCCTGCTTTGACGTGGCGGAGAAAATACTCGCTCGCCATCACGTCCGGATGCGAGCTGGGCAAGAATTCGCCGTCAATATCGACTTGCAAATGATGCGGATAGGATCGGTCGAGGCGGTCCATGAAAAACGGCACCCATGTGGCGCCTCCTTCGAGAAAACCGACGCGCAGTTTCGGAAAACGATCGAACACGCCGTACGACAACATCGCCGCCGCTTGCGCCATGATCCCGAAAGGATGGCCGAGCGCGTGAACGGCATAATACACGCCGAGGGTATCCATGCCCGAGATGATGCAAGCGCCGACGTGAACCGCTAGCGGCACGTTAACTTTTCCGCTTCCTCGTAAATCGGCCAGTAGATTTTCGAGCCGAAATGACCTTTGATACCTTCGCCGTTGGACGGCAGCATGGCGCCGACCATGCCCAAGTCTTTGACCGCCCGTCGAAGCTCCTGCACGGCCGCTTCCGTATCCTGGATCGGGATCAAAGCAATGCCTTTAATTCTAGAACTTACGTTGGTGAATTTTTCGTAAAGCCAATTATTGTAGGCGCGGCAGGCGGCAATCGCCCAATCCTCCGCGATGATCCGCCCGACCGCCAATCCCGCCGTCGGATAGACCACCGTCCAGTCGATGCCGTTTCATCGAGAAAGTTTACCCATTCCTGCGGTCCCACAGTGGCGGTTCGCGATCGCTTCTCCCCGCCCTCGAAAAATGAAAATGAATATGGTCAAAAGCCGGGAACACCTGTGTGCGATTCCCCGGCGGCATGTACTTCGAAATCTCGTCCATACAGGGACGATCGTTGACATGTCCGTCGGCATCGATGATTTGCATGATTCATTCCTTTCACAACCATCTCAATCGGCTATAACAAGCGCGTTGAATACCTGTCAACGCCGGTTCCCCGACTAAACGCTTTTCGCGGTCCATGGCAGCACGCTGAAACCGGCACACCAGCATTGACCCGAAATTCATCCTATGTTAGACGGGATTCTGATTCGGTCGGTTAATCACGTGGAGGTTGAGATGAGAACGAGCACAATCGTGTTGCGCTGGTCTTGGTTTCTGTTCGCCTCCGCAAGCTTCGGGTCAAAGCCGCGAACTGGTCGAGGCTGCTAAAAAGGAGGGAGGCAAAGTCATCATTTACGGCTCTCTCGAGACTCCGGTGGTAGAAGCCGTGATCCAAGCTTTCCGCAAGAAAACCGGTCTCGATGCGCAATACTGGCGCGCTTCGGCGATGAGCGTCATGAACCGTTCCATGAGCGAATACCGTGCCGGCAATCCCATTTATGATGTCGTTCTGAACAATTCCGACCCGCTTTTGATCATGCATCAAGAAGGCATGATCGGGAAGTACGATTCCCCACGGCATGCAAAAGTATCCCAAGGATCAGATCGATCCACGGCTCGGACCGATCAGCCGCTATGGCATTGTGGGGGTGCTCTATCAATAAGAGCCTGGTCAAGCCGGAAGACGCTCCCAAGGCATGGAAGATTTGGTCAACCAAAATACAAAGGCATGTTAGTGATGGCCGATCCGACTCTTCATGTCACGACGATTCAGTGGCTCGCAGCTTGCACAAATGATGACTAAGGACAAAGCCGACAAATACATTCGCGAGTTGGCGGCGATGAAGCCGACCCTGGTGGAATCCATGCTTCCGGCGGGAGAGCGCGTCAGCACGGGCGAAATGCCTATAGCGGTACTTTTGTGAAATATGCCTACACCGCCGGCAAAACCGGCGCGCCGCTCGATTATGTGCGGATCGAGAAAATGCTCGGCGACAGCCACTTCGCCGTCATGAGCAATAAAGCGCCGCATCCTAACGCGGCGAAGCCTTTATCGACTATTACTTGGATGATGAGAGCATGAAGATTCTCGCCCAGAGCGGCGAATTCGCCAATCGCAAAGGAATCTATCCGCCGCTAGCGGGCGCCGACAAGATCCAGTACGTCCAAATGGAAGTTCTTGACGCGAAAGCATTTGAGGATAAGAAAAAGGAGTTCGGCAAAATTTTCTTACGCTAAACGGCTTCGCCTCCAAGGCACGGCGGGGTTTTAAAAAGTTTCTCTACCAGCGGAATAGGGGCAGCGGGTTGATAGCTTTTACTTGCCGCTCTTTCGCCGCGTCGTCTTTACGCGCGCGTTCCTCGGGAGTTGCATCCTTCTGCGCATCGGCTGCGAGGTCGCGAACATAGCCATCCATGTTTTCTTGCGCAGAGTGATGGCAGCCGCCTCGAGCTCGATGCGCAACCCTGCTGTTCGTCTCGCTGCGGCTTCCGAGTCTCAAAGGCCCACGCCGGAGTAGCGTTGAGGACAAAAACAAGTGCAATAATTAAAGCGCGATATTCCATGGTTTTTCCT
>CAWERH010000023.1:0-214508 GCA_963811315.1 uncultured delta proteobacterium | reverse complement strand
CGTTGCCGCCGAGAATTTTTTCCTTGTCCACTTCTGAAATCCCCTTCATCGCCTTGATCGGCGCCACGGTGTTGGGCCAGGTCGAGATCGCGTCGCCGTGATCGAAGTCACTGCCGATGATGATCTTGTGGTTGGGCCACATCTCGACGATGTGCGGCAGATAATCTTCCCACGCGATCGCCGCCACGTAGATTTGATCGAAGTAAGCGCTCGGTTCTTTCTTGAGCCGGTCGCGCTTCGAAAAAATCATTGACCGAAGTCGTGCCCGGCGATTCGCCGAGCGTGTGATGATTGAGCGTCCTCATCAGCCACGGCACCCAGCCGATGCCGCCTTCGAAAAGGCAATCCGCAAGGTAGGGAATCGATCCAAAACACCGCTCATGATCAGCCGCGCCGCGCTGACCATGTAGGTTAACGGAAATCCCAGCGCCGTCGCGAGCATTTTGAAGCCATCGTAACGCTCGCTGCCGACCAGCCATGGGTGGCAATCCTGCGCCTCGAACACGCGCGTTCCCGGATGTACGAGAATCGGCACGTCGAGCTTGCAAACCTCTTCGTAAAACGGCCACAGCACCTCGGCATCGAGATCGCAGTTTTCGTGACCGCCCATCAGCTTGACGCCCTTTGAAACCGAGGTCCTTTACCGCGCGTCTCAGCTCGCGGACCGCTTCATCGACGTCCGGCAAATACACCCAGGCGACGCCGATAAAATACTCTTTGCCGGCGATTTCTTCCGCGACGGTGTCGTTGTAAGCACGCGCCATCGCGTTGCCAAGATCGCGGTCGACTTCGTAGATCAGCGGCCGGTTGTCAGCGATCACGACTTGGTAGTCGAAGCCTTCGCGCAGCATGACTTCATGGTGCATGTCGAGATTCCAGCGGGTCTCGCTGAAGGAATGAATTTTCTTGCCGTCACGGTAGTACGTGGCGGCATCGCCGGGAAACTTTTCGCCGTAACGAATCATTTCTCCAGCGCCTTTTTTAAATTCTAAATTGCCCCGCCCCGGATGATTCACCCGATCAAGAAACGCACCGGCCAATAATGTGTATCACCGTCTATGTACATGGGAAGCACCTCGCCTCGGAAATTTCAGCTACTTTGGATGACGTTACCGATCTTACGAACAAGCGCTCGGCCGGTCAAACGCGAGACCGCAGTGACGACGAAATTATCGCTCGGATGCCGTGCGGCATTGACCCTCGCGCAGGCAGTCGATAAATTATGCCCCACGACCAATCCTCTTTCCATCATTCCGTGACCAACAACCTCGATAACACAACCGCCGGGCCGACGAGCGAGCCGATTCGCCCATGGTCCTCGCTGCTGATTCGCGACTATCGCCTGATCTTCATCACGATTCTCTGCGGTAACACGGCCAATCACATGCGCAACGTGGCGAGCCTTTACCAGGTTTATCAGTTATCCGGTTCCTCGATTCAACTCGGGTTCACCGGCTTCTTTCAAGCGATGCCGTTTATCTTCTTCGGTCTTTTCGGCGGCGTGCTCGCCGACAGTCTTAACCGCAAAAGACTGATTTCCATCACTCACACTCTCAACGTCTTACCGGGCTTAGCGCTCGGCGATCTTGACCGTAACCGGCGCAGTGCAAGTTTGGCACGTCAATGTTTTGAACGTCGTGGCGGGCGTCGCTACAGGTCCTCGGAGGGCCGGCGCGCCAAGCGATCATCCCGAGCCTCGTGCCGCAATCGCATCTCCTCAATGCAGTCACCATGGCCACCCTCATGATGCAGAGCACTCAGCTCACGGCACCGGTCATCGCCGGATTTCTGATCGACTTTTATGGCATCGCGGCTTCCTATTTCACCGATGCGGCGTTGCTTTTGCCTTCGGTCGTCTCCGTGTTACTCATCCGCGCGTCCGGCCAGCCCCAGGGTCAGCGCCGCCGAATCGCTTGGCGAAGCCTCATCGAAGGCTTCGAATTTCTCTGGCACACGCGCATTATTCTTTCCCTTTTTCTCTTGATTTCTTCGCGGTGCTGTTCGGCTTCTATCGGCCCATCCTGCCGATCTTCGCCGACACGATCTACAACGTCGGCGCGCGCGGACTGGGAATGCTCTATGCGGCGCCGGCGATCGGCGCGTTAGTCGGATCCGGCTTGTACTCGCCGCCGGCAATATCGAACGCAAAGGCGCGCTCTCGATCATTGCCACTCTCGCGTTCGCGCTCAGCTTGGGATTTCTTGGCCTGGCGCCATGGTTTTGGATGGGACTTATCGCTCTCGGCATTCTCGGCATCAGCGACGCGATCAGCGTCGCGATTCGCCGCACGGTTGTGCAAATGCTGGCACCCGACGACATGCGCGGGCGAGCGACCAGCTTCCTGACCGTTTTCGCGCAAACCACCAACGCCACTCGGCGCCGTCATCGCCGGCGCCGGCGCGGCCCTGCTCGGCGCACCCAACGCCGCTCTGGTCGGCTGCTTCCTCTGCACGCTGACGATTATCGCAACCTGCTGGGCGATTCCCCAGCTATGGCATTATCGGTCGGATTCCGCTTAGGACGCCCGGCCGCGTTGTCCCTACCTTGAAATTCTCGAAGACTTGTCTCAACTAGCGCGACCACCGTCTCCACTTCGTCTGTCTGTGGAAACATATCGAACGGTTGAATTCGCGACATCCGATAACTCGCCCCGACGAGTCGTTCGAGATCGCGCGCCAGGCTGCGCGGCTCGCAGGACACATAGATAATCCTCGGCGCGTCAGCCGCGAGGACTGCCTCCATCGCGGCGGCTTTAATTCCCTTGCGCGGCGGATTCAGCACGATCAAGTCGATCCGGGGCAAGTTTTGCTCAGTCGCGGTGACGTCGTCGGCGACGTCCCCGGCGATAAAGCGGCAATTGCCGCGCCCGTTGCGGCGGGCATTTTGTTTCGCCGTGGTAATCGACAACTCGCTGTCATCGACGGCCCATACTTGGCGCGCCGCGGGCGCAAGATAGAGCGAAATCGGACCCACTCCGCAATAAAGATCGAGCACAGTTTCCTTCCCTGTCAATCCGGCGATCTCGTAAACCTTCTCGTAGAGCTTGCGCGCGGTGAACGGATTGGCCTGCGAAAACGTGCCGGCGGGAAACACCAGTTTTAAATCGCCGACCCGCTCCATGATTGTGTCGCGGCCGCTGAGCGTGCGAAAACTGCTCCCCAGATCACGTTGCCGCGCTTCTCGTTGACGTTTTGAATGACTCCGGTGATGAATGGAAACCGATCTTGCAGCGCTTTCGCCAACGCCGCGCCCTGCGGACAGGTGGCATGTCGAGTGACCAGAGTCAGACTCAACTCATGACGCGCGACGCTGAAACGAAAATCGAGATAGCGCAAATCGCCGCTATCGTCGCGCTCGTCGTACGGCGCAATGCCCAGCTCCAGCAGCTTTCTTTTGAGGTAAAAAACCACCTGATTGACCTGCCGGGGATGAACCGGACACGATGAAATGTCGATAACCCGATGGGTCTGCGGCACGTAGAGGCCCATGGCGATCTGGTTGCGGTTCTTGCGCACCACCAGTTTCACGCGCGCGCGATAACCCAAACGCTGCGGCGATGCGACCACCGGCGCCACTTCGATACCCGCAAGCGAAGAGTATTCAGCTAAGGCCCGGCTGACGATCGCGCGTTTTCTCAACAACTGTTCGGGGTACGGAACTTTGATGAACGGACAGCCCACGCAATTAGGAAAATGCGGACAATAGGCTTCGTAATCCCCACGTACGGATCGATGAAAATCCCGGGTTCTGCGCGGGTTTAGAACGCGATTTGCGAAGTCCTGCTGAATTTTCGTTCCACCGCCAAACGATACCGGCCATCGGCGGCAGGGTCAATGCAGCTCAGCATTTTTGGATTAGTACCGACGGACCTACTCACCGATGATCTTGACCAGCACCCGCTTGCGCCGCCGCCCGTCGAACTCGCCATAGAAAATCTGCTCCCACGGGCCGAAGTCCAGCTTGCCCTCGGTGATCGCTACAACGACTTCTCGCCCCATGATCTGCCGTTTCATGTGCGCGTCGGCGTTGTCTTCGCCGGTATCGTTGTGGCGATACTGTTTGATCGGCTCGTGCGGCGCCAGCTTTTCCAGCCACACGCCATAGTCGTGATGCAATCCCGCTTCGTCGTCGTTGATAAAGACAGACGCGGTGATGTGCATCGCATTGACCAGCGCCATCCCCTCTTTGACGCCGCTTTCCCGAATACAGTCCTGCACTTGTCCGGTAATATTCACGAATGCGACCCGCGCCGGCGTATTGAACCAAAGCTCTTTGCGATAACTTTTCATGATAATTGTTCTCCCTCGTTTGATCTATCCATCGAAGAATTTATACAGATACTAGATCCTAAAGTCAGTCTTCAGCGAAGCTGAGCCGATTCATGTTCGATTACGTTTTGAACGGCTTGAACGATTGGAACGCTTTTTTCCGGAGGGATAATGACCAACGAAGTCCGCTTTATCGACACCACCGTGCGCGACGGCAACCAGAGTCTCTGGGCTCTGAATATGCGCGTCGGCGCCATGCTGCCGGCCGCTGAACACATGGACCAGGCCGGTTATGAATCCATCGAATTCTTTTTAAGCGTGATGTTCAAAAAATACGTTCGCGAACATAAAGAAAACCCTTGGTATTGGTTAAGGGAAGGCACGAAGCGCATCAAAAAAACCCGCCTGCGTTATCACGGCGGCATGCACAGCGCCTTCGAAAAAACCCCCCACGCCCTGCTCAAGCTCTTCATCGAGCGCCTGGTCTCCTATGGACTGACCCTAACACGGACTTCGAATTGCTGGAATGACTATACCGCATTCAAAGAAGAAATCGCCGATCTCAAGAAAGTCGGCATGGATACGGTCGCCAATTTGATTTACTCCGTGTCGCCGCGCCACACGGACGAATACTACGCGAAGAAAGCCGCGGAAGCCGCCGCGGCCAACCCCTGGCGGATCTGCTTCAAAGACGTCGGCGGCCTGCTGTCGCCCGAGCGGGCGCGGACATTGATTCCGGTCGTCTTGAAAGCCGCGGGAAATATTCCGGTCGAGTTTCACGCCCACTGCAACAGCGGCCAAGCGCCCCTGTGCTATCTGGAAGGCGTCAAGCTTGGCATGCGCATCCTGCACACCGCCACCCCGCCGCTGGCCAACGGCTCGTCCCAGCCTTCGATTTTCAACATCGCCAACAACCTCAAGGCGCTCGGCTATACGCCGTGATCGATTTGAAACCGCTCGAAGCCGTCGAAAAACATTTCACCTACGTCGCCAAACAAGACGGCCTGCCGATCGGCAAGCCGGTCGAATACGATCAGTCGCAATACGGCCATCAGGTGCCCGGCGGCATGATTTCGAACATGCGCCATCAGCTCAAGATCGTCGGCTTGGAGCATAAAATGGAAGCCGCCTTGGAAGAAGCCGGCCGCGGTGCGCGCGGAATTCGGCTATCCGATCATGGTCACGCCGCTCTCTCAGTACGTCGGCACCCAGGCCGCGATCAACGTGATCGTTGGCGAGCGCTACAAAGAAGTACCCGATCAAGTGATTCAATATGCGTTGGGTCTCTGGGGCAAAGAAGCGATCGAGGTGATGGACAAGAACATCAGCGACAAGATTTTAAGTCGGCCGCGCGCCAAGGAATGGACCCACTGGGAACAACCGGAGCCAACCCTCCACGAAATTCGCCAGAAATACGGCGCGAATCTTTCCGACGAAGATTTGATTCTGCACTATTTCGCCGGCGACAGATTACGCGAAGGCGTTGCCCAATGGCGGCAAGCCGCGCGAATATCTGGACGCCACGCAACCGCTAGTGAAGATCATCGAACAGCTTGCGAAGCGCAAAGATTCGAATCAGGTCTACATCAAGCAGCCCGGCTTCACGATCAAAATGGAGAAACGCCCAAGCGCTTAGGTGGGAAAAGTTCTGAGTTCTGAGTTCTGAGTTCTGAGTTCTGAGTTCTGAGTTCTGAGTTCTGAGTTCTGAGTCGACTGAGTCGAGAAAACTGGAACGATTGGAACCGCCGCCGCTAAAGCGGCGGCTACGGATCATCCCCTTCCGACGCCGCTCCCGGCGCAAGATGACTCACATCCCCCCAGGTCAGCAGGAACCAGTTTTCATCCTCGTGGATGAATACGTTCAATCCCGCATTGACGAACTCGAAACGGCGCGGCGCATCGAGTGGGATCGAAAGCGTATGGCGGAAAAACCCGCTGACCACTCCACCATGAGTCACCACGACAACTGTTTCTCCCGCGTGCTTGGACGCCAACGCGTCCAGATAGGAAACGTTGCGCGCCACTTGCTGCCGCATGCTTTCGCCTTCGGGAATCACATAGTCCGGTCCGCTGGTGCGCAACAGGCGCCGTTCCTCCGGATACCTCGTTAAGATCTCTTCTGCATTCAGTCCCTGAAATATTCCGAGATGGCGTTCGCGCAATCGCGCGTCGGTAACGATCTCATGTCCGGTGACGTTGGCGATTTCCCGCGCGGTTTGAATCGCGCGCCCGAGATCGCTGCTGTAGAGCGCCGCAAAACGCTGGTGCGCCAATCGCTGCGCCAACGCTTTCGCCTGCGCGAGCCCTTTGCTGGTCAACCCGCTATCGAGATGTCCCTGGCGAATTTTCGCGATGTTCCATTCGGTTTCGCCGTGACGAACGATGATGAATTGAGTTCGCTGCATGATCGTCAAACTCCGTTGTCCATGCTTACTCGCACGGCCTGCCGATGGAAGTCAAACGTTTCGAGACACGCGAGTAGTGAGACTATTCTCAATTTCTCGATAGCGTTGGCATGCCTCGTCTCCGGTCAAGTTTTTCGCTGCGCATTCCCGTTGATTGCTAGTTTTAACTTTTCGGATTACACAACTGGTCAGGAGAAATACCTTCCCATAGAACACCATGAAAACCACCACGACCGTACTTTTCCTTGCCGCGCTTATCGCAGTTTTCATTGGCGCGCGGGGCGCGAATGCGCAATCGGAAAAACTCCGCGTCGCCATGGCATCGATCAGCACGAGTCAAGTGAATCTATGGGTGCCGCTGGACACAGGTCTGTTCAAGAAACACCGACTCGACGTCGATCTTGTGTTCATCAGTGGCGCACCCATCGTCAATGCTGCGCTTTTGTCCGGCGAAGTTGCCATTGCCCAGGGCGGTCCGGCACCGTCGATTCAAACCAATCTCAAAGGCGCCGGCACCTACATCATTCTCGGCAATACCAATCGTTTCCCCTATCAGTTGGTGGTCGCGCCGAACATTAAAGAAATCGCCGATCTAAAAGGCAAGCGCTTCGCGATCGCGCGCATCGGCGCCGCCGATCACAGCGCCGTGCTGTTCGTGTTACCGCGCCTTGGGCTCCAACCGGAAAAGGACTTGAGCCTGATCGCGGTTGGCGCGGTGCCGAGCCGTTTCGCGGCGCTCGTCAATGGGTCCGTCGCAGCAACGCTGTTGATTCCGCCCGAAACCACCAAGGCCAGAGAACTGGGATTTCGCGTGCTAAAAAATTTCATGGATATCGACGTGGACTTCCAGCAAAACGCCATCTATACGACGAAATCTTTTATTGACCGCAAGACCGACACTCTACGGCGATTCGTTATGGCTTATTCCGAGGGTATTCATTACATCCATACGAATCCCAAAGGCACGCAACAGATCATGAAAAAATACTTGAAAGGCGACGACAAGGCGATCGAAGAAGCTTACACCGAAGTCGTCCTCAAAGCCGCGCCGAAAATCCCCTATCCGACGAAGAGCGGACTCCAAACCCTCATGAAGTTCATGGCGGCGACGACGCCGGAGATCGCCAACAGCAAAGCCCGAAGATTTCATCGACACTCGCTTCATTAAAGAGCTCGAAGACAGCGGCTTCTACGCACGCCTATATCGGTAGGAAAGTGGACCCGCGTTCCGTTTCGGCAAGCTGTTAAAGTCTACTCAGCCACGTATAATTTCCCTCTCGCGCTGGTTGCACTTTGTTCATCGTAACGCTGTCGAGATCTTCTACAACGCCCATGGCGCCGGCAGGCCGATGCTCTTTTTCAGCGAAACGGCCTGCGCCGGCGATATCTGGAACACCTTTCAGGTGCCGGAGTTTTCGCGGGACCACATGGTCATCACCCACGACTATCGCGGCACCGGAAAATCGACTCGACCGACCAAGCAATACTCGTGCGAGGATTTCGCCGACGATGCGGCGGCAATTTTGGATCATTTGAACGCCGGGCCGGCGATTCTGCTCGGTCATTCGATGGGCGGTCGAGTGGCAATGCTGATGGCTCTCAAGTATCCGCAGAAAGTCAACAAACTGATCGTCGCTTCAGTCGGCCCCGGTGTCGCCAATGCGCCGCCGATTCCGTTCAAGATGTGCAAGGAAATGGTCGAGTGGGGCTACGAGAAATATGTGCGCGAGCACACCCTCGAAGTCGGTTGGACGCCTGAGTATATCGAAAAGCACCCGGACCAGGTGGAACATTTTCTAAATCTTCGCATGAACAATCTGCCGGCTCTCGAAGATTACTTGCATCACGTGGTTGCGCGGCAGGCGTGTGATTTAAGTCATCGACTAAAGGAGATCACCCAGCCGACGCTCGTGATCGTCGGGGCGGAAGATCACGGCTCGGCCACGGGCGCGTCGCACCGGGAGACTTCGGAAGCCATGGCCAAAGAGTTACGAAATGGAAGCTTCGCGGTGGTAGCGAATGAAGCCCACAACTATTTCATGACCAACCCGGATGAAGCGCACCGAATCATAAGACAGTTTCTCGTTTCTAGCCTCTAGCGATGCCTACCACTCGTGTTAATCATTCGGAAAACAGCGGACGAGACACGAGACTCAAAGCATATTCAGTTACGGCTTGACAACTTCAGACCTGCTAACCTAGAAATTAAACAAATGATTCCGCTGGGAGGCCCATGATGCTCGCCAAAATCCGCCATATCGCCATGTACACGCACAATCATGCCGTCGTCGATAAGTTTTATCAGACAGTCTTCGGGATGCGGCGCATGACCAGCAATACCCTCGATGAATCCGGCAAACAAAATACCAACCGCGGCCATATCAGCGATGGCGTTATCGGCTTGGCGATTTTGTCGCGCTACGCGGGCATGCAGTCCGGCATGGACCACTATGGTTTCGAGGTGGACGATATTAAGGAATATGTGCGGCGCATGGAGCAACATTATCCTAAAACCATGATAGCCAAGGGACTCGATTACGTTCCCTTCGCCGGTTTGCGCAGTTACGATCCCGCGGGCACCCAGTTCGATATCGCACAAGCCCACGTCGCTAATGTGCGCGAAGGCTACAACGAATCCGGCTGGGAGCAGCCGCGCTGGATCAATCACATCTCGATTCGAGCCGACGATCCATCTGAGGTTGCCGAGTTCTACGAGAAGATTTTTGAGCTCAAAGAAGCCGAGACCTACCGCGATGACGGCTCGATCTGCATGACCGATGGAAAAGTAAAGCTCTTGCTTCGGCCGCGCGACCAGAGTCTTTATCGCGGCCTGCGTGAAGGACTCGACCACATCGGTTTCAAAGTTGAAAACGTCGATCAGGTAAAAGCGGATCTGGCAGCGCTAGCCGCGCTAGAACCGGAATCCGCCGGCGGCAAACTCGGCGTCGGCGGCAACGGCAAGAAAAACGAGGAAGACTTTCGGCGCTGCTGCCTGGGCCAACACTTCATCGCCGATCCCGATGGCGTGCTGATCGATATTGCGGAATAGAAAATTTTCTGCGGAGACGCTGAGAGTTAGTTGAGGGTTCGCGGCGCCGGCTCGTCGGTGCTCTCCAATGGCCCAGCGCCGAGACGGAGCAGATCGATGAGCATGTTTTCGCGGTCTTTCAGCGTTGGCGCTTCAAGCAGCGCCTGTTTTTCCGCCGGGTGAAACGGCAAGGAAACTCCGAGAAGGTTCACCAACTCCAAGTCGGAAAACTTCTCCGCCTGCTCCGCTTTGACTTCCATGCCGTGCGCTTTTCCGTAGGCGCCGAGCACTTTGAGCACCGCCGGACGATCGCATTGCCAGCTTTGCTCCAGAGTGGCGTCGGGAAATTCCTGATACACAGCTTTGACCCGCCGATAGCCGCGATGGAGCGCGATCTCTTCACCTAAACGAAAACGATTCACGCCTTTGAGTTGGACAAAGAAACGTCCATCCTCAAGTTTCTCCCACTTTTCGATATAGCCGGCGCATCCTACTTTGTATAAATCGGGCGCAACGTTTTCCGCGCCGGGCTGTGGACCGCGATTGTCGCTTTGCGGCGCAAACGGCTGAATCATGCCGAATATTTTGTCGCCATCCAGTGCGTCTTCGATCATGGCGCGATAACGCGGCTCGAAGATATGCAGCGGCAAAACCGTTCCCGGCAGCAACATGACCCCGGTGAGCGGGAAAACCGGCAGAACCTCCGGCAGAGCCATTTGCGGAACCGTCATCGCCATAATCTTTTCCTCGTCATGGATTATTTATAGGTCAAGCGGATGGAGCGGTCAAGGTGATATGCGAAACAACGGTCGCGTTTCCCACAAGCACCGCTTGCAATCGACGCGGCGGGTATTTTAGTTTGTCCGGAAGGTTTAGTTTCGAAACAGACAACGAGTAAGCTTGGCGAAGGGAACAGCAATGGCGGATTTCATCCCCGTGGAAATTGGGCGGGCCAAGGATTTTCTCAGCAACAACCATTGGGGCGTGCTGGCCACTCGCCGCAAGGACGGCAGCTTGCAAATGTCGCCGGTCACTTGTGGGTTGGATAGCTCGGGCTGCGCGGTCATCAGCAGCCGCGAGACCGCCTACAAGGTAAATAATCTGCGGCGCGACTCGCGTGCCGCCCTGTGTGCTTTTACCAACTCGTTTCACGGCGAAGGCTGGGTACAAGTCAGCGGCAGCGCAGAAATTCTCTCTCTGCCTGCGGCTCTCGATACTTTGGTTTACCTGCACCGACAAGCCTACGGTGAGCACAAAAGTTGGCCGGAATTTCACCAGCGCATGGCGCGCGAAAAACGCGTGATCATCCGCATCCACATTGAAACCGTGGGTCCCAAGGTCAGGGGCTAAATGAAAGTAGCTTTGACGCGACCGGCCCGCAGTTGGAAGAAACGGCGTCGTCCATATCAGACAACTTCGCTTCTTGCGCTGGTGATCTTCGCTTCGGCAACCTTTTATTATCAAACCCTGCGTGCCGCAGATAAAGACCCGATCATCGCCGGGCAGCTTTTAGTCGCGACCAATGAAATGGCCGATCCACGCTTTGCCGAAACGGTCGTCTATATCGTGAAACACGATGCCGCGGGTACTTTGGGACTCATCATCAACCGCCCGGTGACGGAAGGCGCCCTCGCCGACTTACTCAAAGGATTCGGCGTAAACGCGAAGAATCCGCAAGGCGATATCGTCATCCACTTTGGCGGTCCGGTGAGCCCGCGTCAAGGTTTCCTGCTGCACAGCAACGACGTGATGTTGAACGAGTCGATCCGTGTCGACGACGACATAGCCATGACCTCGGACGTGAAAATGATTGAGGCGATCGCCGCGGGCAAGGGACCGCGGCAGTACTTATTCACCCTCGGCTACGCCGGCTGGGCGCCCGGCCAATTGGCAGGGGAAATCGCCGCCGCTTCCTGGTTTACCATCCCCGGTGATAAAGCATTGATCTTCGGCAAAGACGCCGAGCGCAAGTGGCGCCAGGCGGCGGATAGACGACGCACCCCCTTGTAAATCAACAGAAGACGTTTCGACCGCCACGAGACGAAGCCTGGGTTGTCGCTGGGTCAAAGCGGCGAATTTGGAATATAAAATCTGACAGTCAGGGAGACCAAAATGAAAATTACTCGTCTTTATACCGGCAACGATCAAAAATCCTACTTTGAAGAAATCGAACTCAAATTTTCCGGCGACCAGAAAATTCTGACGACGGATTCGCGACCGGCGACGATGGCGGTCTTTCGCTCGGTAGCGCCGGGCACCGTGCTCGAACGCCATCCGGCACCACGCCGCCAATATCTGGTGACCATGGCCGGCGCCTGGGAAATCGAGGCCAGCAATAGCGTTAAGAAAGTGTTCAAAGCCGGCGATGTCATGCTTGCCGACGACACCACCGGCGAGGGTCACATCTCACGCGTCCTCGGCAGCGAACCCCATGTTTTCATGACGGTGCCGCTGGCGGATTAATAGATTTGCAACATCATGCGTGATCGCGTTTCGTGGAACGATTGGAACTTTTGAACTTTTGGAACGGTTCCATTTGTTCAAGCAGTTCAATGGTTCCAGCTCGATCAGAGTCCTAAAACCGTAGTCAAGGAGTAATCATGCTTCGCATCGCCGTACCTGATTTGGTTTCTAATTCCTATTTTCCCATCATCGCCGCCGTGGAGATGGGATTTTTTCAACAAGAAGGCTTCGACGCTTCGGTCGATTTGCTGTTCCCCATTCCGAAAACTTTCGAAGCGTTGCGCGATGGCGCGCTCGACTTTGTCGTCGGTTCGGCGCACGCCACGCTGCTCGCATTCCCGGAGTGGCAAGGCGCGAAATTACTCGCCGCCTGCGGCCAGCATACCTATTGGTTTCTCGTTATTCGGAGCGATCTGAATCCCCAGCACGGCGACTTGAGCGTCGTCAAAGGACTGCGCATCGGCGCTGCGCCGGGCGTCAACCTGAGCCTGCAACGGCTACTGGTCGAAGCCGGCATCGACCCGGACAAAAATGGTGTGCAAATTATGCCGATCCCGGGCGCTGCCGGTCCCAATGTCTCCTTCGGACTTTCCGCCGCGAAAGCCTTGGAAGAAGGCAAGCTCGACGGCTTTTGGGCCAACGGCATGGGCTGCGAAGTCGCGCTGCGCAGCGGCGTCGGCAAGATGGTCCTCGACGTGCGTCGAGGCGACGGACCGCCGGCGGCGCGGCACTACACATTCTCGGCGCTGATCGCGACCGACAAACGCATTCACGAGGAACCGGATTCAGCGCGCGCCGCCATCCGCGCGTTGATGAAAGCTCATCGGGCGCTCAAAGAGGACGCGAACCGCGCCACCGCAGTCGCCGAAAAGCGCTTTCCCCCGGCAGAGGCGAAATTAATTGCCGAACTCGTGCGCCGCGATCTGCCTTACTACGATCCGACCATTCCGGAAGATAAAGTCATGAGCATGAACCGCTTCGCCCAGGAAATCGGCTTGTTGAGCCAACCGGTGCCCTACGATCACGTCGTCGCCACAGAATTCAGCCATCTCTGGAAAGAACCGGTTTAAACCGAGGATTGACCGGTGCTCGTCGGGATCCGACCGGCTTCCGAGCTATACTTATTCGGAATTAGGTATCTGCTTCGGCATCTTTAAATGGAAATTACCCGATAGATCGATCTCATAAGGAGTTTATGCCAACATAAAGGCGCTTTCACGCGCGCGCGACACTCAAAAATCAAGGCATCAAAGCCGCGAAAGCCGTTTAATGTTTGCCGTAGGCCATTTACTTCAGATAGCTGCGAGGTTTCCACTGGTTCTGGCATCTGCGAGCGATAGCTTATAAACTAAAAAGGCTCCATATTTGGGAACCTTTCCGTGAGCCCACAGTCTAATTCACCAGATCCGATGGCATCTGATTCTACCAGCGACGCCGATTACGTCCGACGGTTACAGCGCGGCGAAACGGAGGCCTTCGAGATGCTCGTGCGCCGTCACGAAAAAACGATCTTCAATTTGGTTTATCGCATGCTTGGCGACTACGACGAAGCCGCAGAAGTTTCCCAGGAAGTATTCCTATCGGCCTACCGAGCCATCGGTCAATTTCGCGGCGATGCCAATTTTTCGACCTGGCTCTATCGCATTGCCCTCAACCATACCAGCACCCGGCGCAAGACTTTGATCCGGCGGCAACAGCGCAACGTGGCGATCGAAGACACCGAACCGGTGCGCGATCTCCAGCCCGGCCCCGCCGAGACGATGGAAAAAAAGGAAATTCGTGAACGTGTGCAACGCGCGTTAAACAGTCTGGAGCCGGATGACGCGACGGTGATTCTTTTGCGCGACCTGCAAGACATTCCTTACGAAGAAGTCGCGCGGCTCTTGGAAATTCCTGTGGGCACCGTCAAATCTCGATTACACCGCGCCCGCCAGGCGCTCAAATCTCAGCTCGCATCTTACTTCTACGCGGGAAGGAAGGCTGTATGAACTGCGAAGAAGTTCAAGCCCAGCTTTTAGAATATCTCGACAAATCCCTCGATCGGATTAGTACCAAGCACCTGGAAATTCATCTCTCCTCTTGTCCGCCGTGCCGCGCCGAGGCCGATAGTTTAGACGACTGCGTTCGGCAGGTCGCGGCGCTACCGATCGTTGACCCGCCGCTCGGATTCGCGCAGCGAGTCATGGCCCACGCCAGAGAAATCGATCTGAGCCCAAGTATCTGGCAGCGCTTGGCGCTGTTCATGCAAAATCAAATTCCCCTTCAAGCCGCCGCAGTCGTCCTCATCGCCATATTTTCGGCTTTTCTCTATCAAAAAATGGATTCCAAATCCTCGGCGCCAGCCACACAGATGGCGGTGCTAACGGATGCTGCAGAAAAAGCAAAAACTATCCCGCAGCCAGAGAGCACGAGTACCGCCGCTTCGAAGCCGGTTAAGGAATCACGTCCAAACACAGCGCAGAAGAACACGACACCCGCTGCAGTTGCGCCGCCGTCTGCACCGTCTCAGCCAGCGCGCAAGACCGACGCGGAAAGCGCTTCGGAAGGCCGATTGGAAACGCCGAAACGCGCGCCCATTTCGGTTCAGGAAGTCGCTACCGGCCGGGAGAACCGTCTGATTGGCGATAACTTCACATTTGGCGCGCTTCCCTTTGGCAGGTCCGCGGCAACCTTCGCTTGGTTCGGCACCCATGGCGCTGAACGAACCGATGTTTTCGATCAATGAGCCGAGCGCCGATGTTGAATTTGTCGTGCGGCGCCGTCCGGCGCAACGGCGCGATTCGGCGGAGACCGATAATTTAGAATCCACGCGCAAAAGTGCGGAAGCGGAAGCGAGTCCGGCAACGGCGGCGATGCGACGGGCTGCGCCCCCACCGTTTCTCTCGGGAATGATCGTCGAGACGCGTTGGTTTACGGTTGCGCCGGAACACTTCGAACAATTCAAAAAAGATCTAACGGCCCAAACTCTTGTCGAGTCAGAAACGCCGACGGCAAAGCAAGAAAAAGAATTTTCGCAGAAAAGCGATCGACCCCTCGCCGTAAAAGTTGTGATTCTTCCCGCCATCGAGCGGTGAGCACCGACCGATCACTCATCGCGATGGGATAGTTCAAGGCAAGTATCTTGGCCGCAGAATTTTCGAAACACGATCGTACGACTCGTGGCGAGAGATTTGTTCAATGAATTACCCGCAGCAAGCTGCGGGGTATGGAAGGCCCATTATGCGAACGATTCCGATTCCGTCACCCCGAATGTTTTTATCGGGGGTCCAGTTCAGAAGACGCCCTGTGGTGAGCCGCGTCGAACCACCGCTTAAAGCATGCGGGAATGGACGGAAGTGATCGCCAATTGATTTAACCAGCAAGCTGCGGGGAATGAACCCGTAGAGGATTCAACCGACGAACAGTGTGAACTTTGCGCCGTTGAGGTTGGCGAGCGGTTTGGGACACAGCAAACGCCGATCGGGCGATAGGACGCGTTGAGCGATTTCCCAATTGACCGGCGGCAGCGGCTTGAGTTCGCGGATCTCATCGAGGCTGAAATAACCCGCTTGATCGACCTCATAGCCATCGGCCATCGGTTCGCCACTTACCGGCCTAAGCAGTAAAATTACATAAATACCGTTGCCGCTGTCGGGATCGTAGCGACTCCGTAGCCCGAGCACCGCTTCTACTTCCGCCGTCACTCCCGCCTCTTCCTGAACTTCACGCACCACCGCCTGCTCGATCGTCTCGTCGGGCTCGATGAACCCGCCAGGGAGTTGCCAGTTGCCGCGTCCGTGACGGGACGCCCGCCGGACAAACAACAAGCGCCCATCGCGCACGACCGCGCCGCCGACGCCGATGCTATAACCCGTGTTGTAACGCTCAGGGATGGCCATCGGCATTACCCAGGCAAACCAAACAGCCGCTGGGCGTTTTTCCAGCGGATCGACTCCTTTGCCGCCTCGGAGATTTTCGGATTGTCGCGCAGCAATCGCACGTCCTCGAATTTCATCCTGCCGCCGGGATCGTCGTGCGGATAGTCGGTGGCGAAAAGAAACCTTTCGGCGCCAAGAAACTCGATCGCCTCCGGAAGCTCGGTTTCTTCCGTTTCGATCGTGAAATAAAAGTTATTCTTGAAGTAATAGCTCGCAGGCTGCTTATTTTTTTCGAGAAATACCGGCGCCGGATAGAGCGCCCGCGCGCGCCGCAGCCGCTCGCCTATTTTGCTCAACGTGCGGTTGGAAAGCGGCTGTTCTTGGTCATCATAATCCACCGGCGGCTCTTCCAAGACTCGGTCGAGCCACTGCACCAACGGTTTAATAAACGACGTGCCCGCCTCGGTGAAGATAAACTGCAACTTGGGAAATGCGTCCAGCAGGCCGCTGGTAAACAACGACACCAGACTCATCTGACCCTCTTGCGGCGCGAAGATGTAAAGCCCGTCGCGTTGAAAGGGCAATAGATTGCTGATGCGATGACCATGCTGCACGTTATGCAAATAGATTGGCGTCCCCAACTGTTCGGCCCTTTGGAAGAACGGCCAAAGCTCGCGGTGACTTCCTAGCGGTTCGCTATAGGGATGATCCTTGACTGGATAAACCTTATCGAGCACCACCGAACAAAAACCCTGCTCCAGCGCCCATTCCATTTCGGTAATCGCTCCGGAAACATCTTGCAGGGGAATCAATGCCGCGCCCAAAATCCTGCCGGGGAATTTTTTCATCAATCTAAGCAGCGCTTCATTGTGCGAGCGCGCCATCGCGCACGCCAGCGCGGGCTCGATCAGATAAGACCACCAGCCGGAGAACTGCGGCAAAACAACCTGCTGCTCGATCCCCAAACGGCCATCATAATCTTGCATGCGCGAGTCAGGATCCCATAAACTCTTGAACATCGCGCCGGAACCGGGGGCGAGCAACGGGCTCGTACCATCAACTTCCGCCGGATAGCCGGGAAACTCGACGTCCGTGTAAAGATCCTGCTCGTCAAACCTGAGCTCGGGCTTCACAGCCCCGAGCTTGCCGCCGACGCCGTCAAACGCGTCGCGTGGCATCAGATGGGTGTCGCAATCGATGATCACCGGTACCTCCAACAAAGAACTTCTTTGTTTATAAGGTTCGGGCGATGACTAAGTCAAGTTTTGTCAGAAGCCAGTAGTGACTCCTTTTGGGGGTAGTGTGACTACTGGACGAGAAAAAAGCGGGGAAGATTTTCGCTCTGCTTAGGCCCCAGAAGCCAGGAGGCGAGCCGACGCTCGCCTCCTGGCCTCCCTATTGTGCGGTAATTGAGAAAGGAATTCGCGTCAAATTTCAGTCCCGGCCGTAACCCAATCCACGGCGGTTCCAGTCGTTGTTCCATGAGCCGTTGCCCCAACCCCACCAACCGCGATTATCGCGATCCGATCGACCTCGGTCGTTACCCCAACCACGGTTGTTGTAACCATAGCGATCGAGGTCGCGGCGAAGTTCGCTATAATCCCCGCGCAGTTCCTGACGGCTCTCTGCAACCTCGCGCCCGCTCTGTCTCGCTTCATTGCGCAGTCGTTCGATCTCAGAGCGGCTGGCGCCGCGTCTGTAGGCTCTCTGCAGTGCCTCGCGGTCACGGTTGTATTCGCGCACATCCTTGTGAAGATCCGCACGATCTTTCTGGATCTCCCGGCGATTTTGATTAATTTCGCGGCGCGCCGATTCGCGCCGCGACTGGTCGTGCCGGCCACGCTGATCCGCCAATGCCAATCCTGCATCGACGAGCGCGATTAGAGAGAAAATTCCCGCGGTTAGAAAGGTTGTTGCGGTTTTTTTGTTCATAAGTTTCTCCTCCTCGGCCTTATAGACGGCGGGATAAAACAAATGTTAACTTTCGCGGCGGATTTTTTGGTTCCGATGTGAAATTTGCGTAAGCTGACGCAGCGTGTGACGGGTCATTGCTCCGACCCCGCCCTGCCCGCGCCCGCCCAATTTCAGAGTTGTTTCCGACCCCATCCGAGCGCTAAAGTGATAAAAATCATTCGCTCTGACACAGGAGTATGCCCGTGGCCAACAATCCCGCTTATGATCCGACCGATCAGCGCTACTACGACCCAAAAGACCTGCGCTCGGAAGTCGAGCGGGTCTTCAGTCTGTGCGCCGACTGCCGGATGTGCGTCAAATACTGCGGCAGCTTTCCCACCATGTTCGATGCCGTCGATGAGTATTGCACCGAGGGCAAATACGCCGAAGTCGACACCAAAAAACTCAAGACCGAGGATGTCAGCAAAATCGTCGATCTCTGTTTCCAATGTAAACTCTGTTACATCAAATGCCCTTATACGCCCGGCAATCACGAGTGGGCCATCGACTTTCCGCGCTTGATCGCGCGTGCCAAGGCGCAAGAAGTCAAAAAGAACGGCGTTCCGTTGGTCGACAAGCTGCTCGGCAATCCCGATCTCGTCGGCAAGATCGGCACGGCGACCGCGCCGCTGGCGAACTGGGGCAACGAAAATCCGCTCAATCGCAAGTTGATGGAAAGCGTGGTGGGTATTCACAAGGACAAGAAGCTGCCGTCCTTCGCGTCCAAAACATTCGCCGCGCAATTCGACAGCCAGTGCACTGCGCCGCAAGGCGAACCCGTAGCGAAGGTTGCCTTTTTTTCCACTTGCTATGTCAATTACAACCAACCGGAGATCGGTACGGCCACGCTGGAGGTCATGGCGCGCAACAACGTCGACATCGTCTTCGCCTACGACCGCTGCTGCGGCATGCCGTTGTGGCATAACGGCGACATGGATGGCGCCATCGAATCAGCCAAAATAAATGTCGCGAGCCTACTGAGTCATGTCCAAGATGGCCGGGTGGTGATTGCCACCAATCCGACCTGTTCGCAGATGATCCGCGTCGAGTACCCTCGCCTGCTCGGCAGTGACGATGCTAAAAAAGTCGCCGCCAAGACCATGGACCCGATGGAGTTTCTCGCCAAGCTTGCCGCGGAAGGCAAACTCAACAAAGACTTCAAAACCGGCGCGGGCGATATCAGTTATCACATGCCCTGCCATCTGCGCGCCCAGAACATCGGCTACAAGACGCGCGACGTTTTGGCGCTGCTGCCCGACACCAATGTGAAGGTCGTCGAGGAGTGCTCCGGCCATGACGGCACATGGGCTTTCAAGAAAGAGAACTTCGCGCAGTCCCTCAAGTACGGCAGCAAGGCGTTTCAGCAGATGGCGGAAGGTAATCCACGGACAACCTGTTCCGATTGCCCGATGGCGGCAATCCAGATCGAGCAAGGCAACGGCCATCAGCCGGCCGCTCAATCCAATGCAAATTCTGGCTAAAAGCTATCGTGGCGAAGCCATGTCGTGATCGTGTCCGTGACACCTGTTCGGCGCATCGATCCGAACACGATCACGAACACGATCACGAGCGTGAGTTTGATGAACTCTGTGGATTCTGTTGAAGTAGCATGCGCAGAAACGTCGTGATTTGCGTGGACGATCTTAGGCAACCGCGCCCAGACAATTTTGATCATCTACTCTCAGGCCGCAGAGCGCGGCGACCTCGTCGCGATAAAGCGACCAATGGCGCACCGCCTCTTCCATCGCTCGGACCACCGTGCCGCGCCGCATCGGCACGACATTTTCGAGAATCGCTTTCCAGGCGGCCATACGATGGTCGCCTTCGACTTGGCGGTGCGCCTTGGTCAGCGCCAGATGTTCGACCTTTAAGCCATAAAATTTAACCAACGGATGCTCTTCCAGCGCAGCGGGGGCAACCGAGTCGGACGGGACCAACGCGGCTCGTTCATCGCTCGTGCCTTCGATGAAAATAGTCGCAATCGTCGCCGAAATGTCCCAGCCAAAACGGCGCAGCGCGTCATCCAAGAAGTTCCGATAGCGCTGCGCCGCGGGCAGCAATTGAATATGTTCAAAGCGGCTTAGATCCATGCCGAGGCCGCGGGGATATTCGAGAAAAAGCTCTGGATGGGGTTTGCCGGCGACCAGTCCGCCGGTCTCTTCCTCGTAAAGATTGGCGGCGAGACTGCGACGCACGGCGGCGATCGGGCAGTGAACGTAAGCCCAGCCGACCATCACCGGAAAGTCGCGCACATAGGTCTCATACTCCTGTTCGAAGTGATTATGGAGCCGGTCTTTCGGCACTCGCCCCGAAGTGAACGCCGGCCAGGCCCAATGTTTCTTTCGCTCCATCACATTGAGCAATTGCTCGCGAAAAGTTTCCCGGTCCATAACACACCCCCTTATGCAGGCACCATTGAGGAATAACTAAGGGAGCAACAGTAGTGCCACCAGTTAATCTCGCGAAATTGCTGGACCTGAATTCACCAAATACCGGGCAGCGACGAACCGCGACAGTGAATTATGGCAAATTTGCCACCGTGAATGGCGGGAGGGAGAGAAAGACAAAACAGGAAACTAGCGTCGATTAGACGACTTTGGTCCGCATGGTAACGAACTCTTCGGCCGCGCTTGGATGGACACCGACGGTCGCATCGAACTGCGCTTTGGTCGCGCCGCAATTGAGCGCCACAGCCAGCCCCTGAATGATTTCCTCTGCGTTGGGACCGACCATATGACAACCCAATACTTTGTCCGTCGTTTGATCGACCACCAGCTTCATCATCGTCCGCTCGTCGCGGCCGGTCAGCGTGTGCTTCAGCGGCTTGAATGACGTACGAAAGATATCCACGGCGTAGTTCTGTTCGCGCGCTTCTTGCTCGGTCAGGCCGACCGTCGCACAGCTAGGCGTGCTGAAAATCGCGGTGGCGACGTTTTGATAGTTCGGTTTGGTCGGCTTTTTGTTGAAGAGCGTATTGGCCACGGCCATTCCTTCGGCGATCGCCACAGGCGTGAGCATCATGCGATCCGTGCAGTCGCCGATAGCGTAAATACTATCGACGTTCGATTTGGAATAGGCGTCGACATTGACGGCGCCGCTGCTTGTCAATTTGACTCCGGCCTTTTCCAAACCCAGGTTGGGTGTCTTGGACGTTCTGCCGGTTGCGCAAAGAACCTGATCCGCTTCGATCGCACTGCCATCGGTCAAGATAACCTTAAGGCCAGTGCGGCTTTTGGCGATTTCGGCGATCAAAACATCGAAACGCAAATCGATGCCGCGCTTTCGCATCTCGTGCGCCAATGTCGTGCGGATATCGTCGTCGAAACCGCGCAGAAAAAGTTTATCCCAATAAAGTTGGGTGGTCCGTGCGCCCAAGCCGTGAAAGATTCCGGCAAACTCGACACCGATGTAGCCGCCGCCGACGATGACGACTCTTTCCGGCAAGGTCGGCAGATAGAACGCCTCGTTGGAAGTAATTGCATACTCGGCGCCGGGAAACTTCGGCACTACCGGCCAACTGCCGACCGCGACAAGAATATATTCCGCAGTGATTTTTTTGCCGCCGATCAGAATGGTATGCGGATCAATCACCTCGGCGTGGGCCTCAATGATTTCCACGCCGGAATCGCCGAGTAGCTTGCGATACACGCCGTTCAGACGGTTGATCTCTTTGTCTTTGTTGGCGATCAGTGTCGCCCAGTCGAAACGTCGCTCACCGACGTTCCAGCCATAGTTTACCGCGTCTTCGTAATCGTCGTGAAAGTGCGACGCATAAACCAAGAGTTTCTTCGGAATACAGCCGACGTTGACGCAGGTGCCGCCAAGATAGCGTTCCTCGGCAATGGCCACTCTGGCGCCAAAGGATGCCGAGACGCGGCTCGCGCGCACACCGCCGGAACCGGCGCCGATGGTAAAGAGATCGTAATCGTATTGGGCCATGCTCATTCACCTGCTAGCTTGGTTGTGTTTATCGCCAAAAGTACCATCGGCCACGGCAAAAGTCTTGCGGCCACTTTGACAGCGTTCATGGAATCATGAAAAAGTGATCGGGCCTGCCGTCGCGCAGGCAGACATCCAATGTCGAAAGCAGCCGTTCAGACCCATTCCGGAAGCCAGCGCCTGTTTCAGGTGTTGAGCGCACTACGTCACCGCAACTACCGCCTGTATTGGTGCGGCCAGCTGTCGTCGGTGCTGGCGCAGAATATGGAAGGCGTGGCGCAGAGCTGGCTCGTGCTCGAGCTCACCGATTCGCCCCTGCTGCTTGGTCTCACCGGTTTGTTTTTCGCCGCACCAACGATCGCCTTGACGCTCCTAGGCGGTGTCGTCGCCGACCGCGCCGACCGCCGGCGCATCATGATTTTTTCCCAGAGTTTATCGGCGACGATGTTCTTTCTCCTGGGCACATCAATTTTCCTCGAATGGATCGCCTTATGGCAGGTTATGGCGGCGGCATTCTTATCCGGCTGCGTGCGCGCCTTTGATCGGCCGAGCCGCATGGCGCTCTTGCCGCGCATGGTGCCAAAAGAAGATATTCCCAACGCCGTCGCGCTTGGCGGCACGATCTGGCAGCTCAATCGGCTCGTCGGCCCGGCGGTCGCCGGCATGCTGATTTATCTGATCGGCATTGGCTCCACTTACTATTTTTGTTTTGGCGCTTCCTTACTGTCTGTCGCTTTGTGGCTCGGTATTCGGCTTGCGCCATCTGCCGAAGCGGCGTCATCCGGCGGCGTTTTACACCATATGGCCGAAGGTCTTAATTTTATCCGCACGAATGAAGTCTATTACACGTTTATCGGGATGATTTTTTTCAACAGTGTGTTCGGCATGTCCTATTTAATCCTCATGCCGGTGTTTGCTCGTAACGTGCTCGCCGTCGGCTCTCAGGGCTTCGGTTTTCTGCAAAGCGCCGGCGGTGCCGGCGCGCTCCTGGGTGTCATCTTGGTCGCCTGGTACTCGCATTCCCGAAGCAAAGGCTTTCACGCGGTCGGCGGCGCCAGCGTGTTCGGCATTCTGCTCATCGCGTTCGCATTCTCGGGCTCCTACCCGCTCTCTTTGATTCTCGCCGCCGCGCTCGGCGCCACCAGTCAGTTTTACATGACAACCATCAGCACGATCCTGCAAATGAATCTGCCCGACCAATTGCGCGGCCGGGTCATGAGCATCTATGGCTTGACCTGGGAGCTCATGCCGGTTGGCGGCATCATTGCCGGCGCCATCGCGGAATACGCCGGCGCGCCGGTCGCCGTCGGCTTCGGCGGCTTCATGGTTGCCGGCATGGCCGTCGCCGTCGCGCTCTTGCGACCGCGCATCCGCCGTTTGGAACAGTAGAGCAGCTGATGTTAAACCAGAGTCCCAGGACGTTGTTTCATGGCTGAGAAAAAAGTCAAAACAAAATCCGGCGCGCCGCGCAAACGGCGCAAGCTCGCCGGCAAGTCCATCGGACTGACCGCCGCAGAGTTGCTAACGACCGCGTCGCCAAACGCGATTGACGAACTCCAGCAAGCGATCGACGGAGACGGCGGCAGAGTTCTCGCCAAGTATCGCGAGCCTTTCGGCGGTCAATGGTTGGTCCTGGCCGCATTACCGATCGACCTCGTCGAGCCAACTCCCTATCAGCGCAACCTTTCCGATACTCACATGCGCAAGCTCGAAGGCGTGATCGCCAAGCTCGGCCGTTTTCTCGATCCGATCATCGTCATTCGCAAGGTAAGCGCAACGAGCGCCACGCGGTATTGGACGCCCAATGGCAACCATCGCTTGTCGGCGATGAAAACGCTGGGCGCCAAGTGTATCGTTGGCATTGTCGTTCCGGAAACTTCTGCCGCCTATCAGATCCTCGCGTTGAACACGGAAAAAGCACACAACCTGCGCGAGCGTGCCCTGGAAGTAATCAAGATGTATCAAGAGCTCGCCACCTTCGACGACGCCACCGAGGAAACTTACGCGTTGGAGTTCGAAGAGGCCGCTTTGATCACCCTTGGACTTTGTTATCTCGAAAACGGCCGCTTCAGCGGCGGCGCCTACCATCCGATCCTGCGGCGCTCCGACCAATTTCTAAAGAAATCGCTTAGGAGCGCCATCGATATCCGGCGCGAGCGCGCCCAAGCGGTGATGGATTTGGACAAAGCCGTCGTCGAAAAAGTCGAAGCCCTCAAGGCCAAGGGGCTAACCAGCCCCTATCTCAAAAGCTTCGTCGTTGCGCGCATCAATCCGATCCGGTTCCGCCCCAAAGATGCCGCGCCGCTGAGCTTCGACGAAGTGATCGATCGCATGACCAAAGCCGCGGCAAAAATGAACCTCGAAAAGATCAAGATGGACGACCTCGCCAAGTCCGGCGGCGCGCCGGAAGAAGCGTGAGTCGAAGTAAAAGGCGGGAAGTATGAAACTGCTATTTGCAGACAAACGGCAATTAAACATCACCCTACAATTGCCGGCCTTTTTGCGTACTACACCGCGATACCGGAAATCGCCTCGATGTCATGCTGAGCGAAGCGAAGCATCTCGCCACTGCGCCATGTTAGGAGGGCTAGATTCTTCGGCTCCGCCTCAGAATGACAATCCCACGAAGTCCTCCATCGTTCTTGCAATGATCTTTACCATCACCCTTCTTCTGGCCAACGCCGTAAATGCGCAACAAGACGATTGGCTTTCCTACTATCCCTCGGTTTCGCGGCTCCAGGGAAAACTCACGAAGGTCTCCAAATACGGCAAACCAAGCTACGGCGAAAATCCGGAGAAAGACGAGAAAGTCGAGGTGGCGATTCTAATTCTCCAAACGCCCGATCCGAATCAGGGCCCGATCGACCAGCAGCGTCAACAACGAATCGGTGACCAATGTCTCGTTTGTCCAATTGATCTTCCCTGCCGAAGTCGATGGGAATTATTCAAAGTATCTCGACAAGGACATTGTCGTCGCCGGCACGCTGGTCCGAGGACGTACGGGCGAGCATTTTACCGACGTGGTGATGACCGTAAAGGCGGTGAATCCGACGGGCAAGCCGATGTAGCGGAAAGGGAGAGTCAGAATAAAACTTGAAGCCCGGAACTGAACTCAATCGCTATCCTTGCGGATAAGTCGGCACCATCTCCGGCCGATAAGTCCACTGTTTGATCGGCTTGCCCTCTGCCAGGTTGCGCAGCTCTCGCTCCCAAATTTTGCGCAGCAGAAACACGCCCCGGTCGCTGCGGCCGAGGTGTTCGTTGCTGCGCACCGCGATCACGCCTTGACCGGTCTGCGCGACTTCGTCTTCGAGCATGACGAAGTCGACGCGATTGGGGTCCACGTCGTTGAGATGAAGTTTTCCCGCGAGGATCGCCCGCACTAACTCAGGCCGGTCTTTCTCCGCTTGCACGCGCATCTCCCGCCGCTCCTCGATCCACTGCCGGCCGCGCTCGCCGGTAAGGCGGATAGCGCGCACTTCAAAATGAATGTGGCTATCGTCGTCCACCGGGACTTTGAAGACGATTACGTCCGCCCGCTTGATTTCCGCATCGACCACTTGACCGTTGATGAAGTTGATATTGGGCATGCCGAAGAAAAATGTCAGATCCTTGCCGTCGGGATATTTGACGTAGCGTCTGATACCCCACTCGGATTCTTCGACGGAAACCACCGGGTCGCCGAGCACGATGTGATCGTCGACCGCCTCCCGGTGCCGCTGGTGCACGAAGCGCACATGGACGGGGTCAAGCGAGTTATCGATGTTGTTAAAGTAGTTGCAAATGCGCCGCAGGCCGGCGACGTCCAGCGAGATATCGGGACTTTCGAAACGCGGATAACGCGGCAGGGCCGGCGGCTCGCCTTCGCCCAAATAGGCGAAGATCAGTCCGATGTATTCTTTCACCGGATAACCGGGAATGCGGACTTTGTCTGCAAACGACTGGCCCTCGGCCGGCTGTTCGACGCATTGTCCCGAGCCGTCGTATTTCCAGCCGTGATAGAAGCAACGGATGCATTCGCCTTCAATCGATCCCACCGACAGTTGTGTTCCCCGGTGCGCACAGCGCGATCCGACGAGATAGGCAGCGCCGCTGTCGCCGCGGTAAATCGTGAAATCCTCGCCTAAGATCCGAACGGGTAACGCCCGACCGGCCGGAAGTTCATAGGAACAACAAACCGGCTGCCAGAACATCCGCAAGTAACGTCCGGCCAATGTTCCCGGCCCAGTGTGAATTACTTCGCTAAAATCCATAGACTCCTCAATCGACGCGGTCCGTTAATTCTACTTTAGGTCTCCAGTGTCGTCGGGTGAAACATATCTTCGGGCTCAAACTTGCGCGACACCAAACCCTGGCGAAAAGTGTATTCGAGCATTTTGTCGACTTCGGCGCGAGTTTTTTTAAATCCCCAAACATAGGGGTCCGCGCCCGCGCTTCGCGCGCTCCTCTTCCCAGAGCGAGCGATACCAGAGTCCGGTCATGTGCACCCGTTGGCGATCGAGCCAACGGTAACATTCCTGCTTCGCCTCCTGCCAGGCTTCGAACATGCTCATCGCCACCCAGGGATATTTCTCAAGCACAGCCGTCTTGATCAAGAGCGTGTGTTGAATCGGAAAGAAACCCGTCTTCTTAAAATACTTTCTTTCTTCCTCAGGCGTAGTTTGGAATCAAGAAGTCGATGTCCGGATGGCCGAATGGCGCCCAGGTTTCCGTCGTGATGCCGGCGTCGATTTCGCCGGCGATAAGCAGATCGTGAAGTTTGGCGCCTTGGGGCGCAATCTCGAGCTTGAGCCAAGGCGGCGGCTGCCACTGACCGACCTTTTCGCCCCAGTTGGCCACCCAAGTAATCGAGTGTAGATCCACACCGTACTCGTCTTCCAAGATACCGCGCGCCCACAACGCCGTGGTCGTAAACCAGGTCTGCAAACCGACCCGCCTGCCGTTTAGATCTTTAGGATCGCGAATCCCGGCGCGCTTGTTGACGTAGATATAGGAATGGCGAAACATGCGCTTGACGAAAATCGGAATCGCCGTGAGCCCGAGCGTGCGCTGCTCTAGGTCGGCCATATAAATACCGGTAAAAAATTCCGCGATATCGAACTTGCCCTCGCGGCCGTCGCGCTGCCGGCTGCGATCATCGGAGTTGACGTGAATATCGAGGTCGATATCGCGCGGCTTCACCCGCCCATCGATGAGCGGCTGGCTGCGGTCGTAAAGCGCGCAAGTCATGCTGAGCTTCAAAGCCATGATAAATAAATTCCCGCGTTGGGTGCCGATCCAGTGTTTATCTTCAAGGCCGCCAGTTCTTCGCCTGCAATTCCGCCACAACTTTACGCGTCAGCGAAAAATCGAAGATCTTCGTCAATGGCGGCGCCTCTTTAAGATCGAGCCGTTTGAGCACGTGCTCGACGGCCTTCGTCTGCATTTCTTGGCTAAGCGTGCCGTCTTGCGTCATTGACGGTCTCACGACTTGATCGTAGGCCCCTGCGGCAACTTTGTCATTGATTTGTAAATAACGCGCGATGAAGGGAATCGTTGCCGCGCGATTGTCTTTGATGTGAAGGAATCCTTTGTAGGTACCGCGGAGAAATTTCTCCATTTGCGCCGGATCGGATTGCAAAGACGCATCTCTGACGAGAACGCTGCCCTGCAATTCGACCAAATCTTGCTTCGGAAAAGCAACCAATTCACGAAAGCCCGCCTCTTGAGCCTTGAAGGTCACCGGCGGCGAAAGCATTGCCGCATCGACGATGCCGCTTTGTAGCCCGGCAAAAATCGTCGGCATCACGCCGAGGCTCAGAACGGTGACATCGCGATTGGCGTCGAGGCCATTCACCCGCAGGATTTCGCGCAGCAACGAGTCCGGTCCGCTGCCGATACCCGAGACGCCCACACGCTTATTTTTCAACCCTTTCAAGTCGCGTATTTCCGGCTTCGCGTAGAGCCAAAACATCGCGCGATTGTAAGTCGTAAACAGAAACTTGAAAGGCGAACCGCGCAAAACCGGCGGCATACCCGCGCCGCCCACGGTCGCAACGGTGACGTCGCCGCTGAGCAGCGCGCGGCTGGCGATCGGCGCGCTCATCAGAATCAGCTCGACGTCCAATCCTTCGGCGCGATAGTAGCCTTTATCCCTGCGCAATCGTGAACGGCAGCACGGCCTGCGTCGTGCTGGGAATGGCGATCTTGATGATCTCCGCTTGTCGCCATTCTCGACCACAACGACAGTACCAACAACAATGCCGACGATTTTCAAAGGAAACTTTCATGCACACATCTTTCTGCGATCGGAGCCTGAAAATCAATTGACTAGGATTCCTCGATGCCCATAATTCTCGGCAGCAACCGCTCCGTCAGGTTCGCTCCGGGAAGTGACAAGCCGAGTTGTTGAGCCAGTGCCAGCGCCGGTCCAAGACTTTTCTGAAATACTTCGGTGCGCCGCCGGCGGACCTCCATGGGGTCTTCGGCGAGTTTGAATCGATCCAGCCAATTTTCCGTAACGAAGCTCTGCGCCGAGCTGACGTTTAATACTTTCTGCAGCGCCGGAAAATCCAAAGCGCATTGCGCCGAAAGCAGCTCGGCTTCGTGGGCGGCCAGCATATTGATACAGGTCACGACCTGGACAATCATCTTTGCAGCCGCTCCGCTGCCAACCTCGCCCATACGAAAAATATCCGACGCGGAGGAGACGAACACCTCGCGGCAGCGCTCGACGAGAACTTGCTCGCCGCCCACCATGTAGCAGAGGGATTTTTGGCGCGCGCCGGCTTCACCGCCGCTGATCGGCGCGTCGAGGACATGGACGCCTTTTTCCTTAGCGACGGCAGCGAGTCGCTGCGCCGTCTCAGGAGAGATCGTGCTGTGAATCGCGATAATCGTTCCAGACCGTGCGCCCTCCAGGACGCCGGCCGGTCCAGTCACCACGGCTTCAACTTGAGCATCGTCAACGACCGCAGTAGCGACGATGTCTGACGCCTCAGCGACTTCCTTCGGTGATCCGGCGGCGCGCGCACCGAGGGCGGCTAGTTCCCCTACCGGCTCCTGGCGCGAATCGTAAACGGTGAGGGGAAAGCCGGCGCGCAGAATGTTGACCGCCATCGGCTTGCCCATGCGTCCGAGGCCGATAAATCCAACTTGGGTAATTCTTTGATTCATTCGAGATGCTTGCTCGCCTGGAGACTCCGGATATTAATTGTCCGTCGCCGGATTGTCCAGCCATCGCCGCCGGCGCTTGACGCCAACTCTGCACAAATGATTAGATCCGATCACCACTAATTTTCGACCCGCAGGAGGCAAAATCATGGCTGAAAACGAAAAAGAATATCTCGTCGGCACAGTCCGACCCACCAATCGGCCCGAAGCGGGCCAGGAACTCGATCTCGACACGCTGATTCCGGCGAAAATCAAGTTTTTGTCTTCGACGATGAACTTCACCCGCGGCACCGAGGAAGAGTTCAGCACGTCCATGCCGGGCTATGAAGCGAAAGCAGCGGAGTTCGCCAAGATGGGCGCCGATCTCGTCCGCCCGAGCGGCGCGCCGCCGTTCATGTTGCTCGGCTATCAGAAAGAACAGGAGCTGATCGGCAGCTGGGAGAAGAAGTACAACGTGCCGATGTTTACCTCGGGGCAGAATCACGTCCGCGCCCTGCGCACGCTCGGCATCAAGAAGTTTGCCGGCGCGAGTTATTTTCCGGAAAAGATGAATAACGTGTTCGCCCGCTATTTCACCGACGCGGGATTCCAGGTGCTGGCGATGGAAGGCATCGATTCGCCGTTCGCGGCGGTGCCCAGCGTGCCGCCGGAACAAATTCTCGAATTCATGAAGCGCATCGCGGCCAAGCACAAAGACGCCGACGGCATCTACATGCTCGGCTCGGCCTGGAAGACCGTCGAGATCATCGACCGCCTGGAAAAAGACACCGGCCTGACCGTCGTCCACGCCGGCCCCGCGCGCGCCTGGGGAACCCAGCTGTGCTCTCGGTCTGCGCCATCCGATCCCGGGCTATGGGCGGTTACTTGCGGAAATGCCATCGTAGCTTTCGAACTGGCGAATAATCGTCGGCCTTCGTGATGCAGAGCAGATAATGCCATGATCGGTAATTTCTTCGTCATGCTCCTCGTTGCGGCGTCCTGCTTGCAAATCAGTCGATCCTGTCTTCGCCCAAGAAAAAATCCGCATCGCCTGGTCCGGTGCGAGTCCGGCCAACGCGGCTGTCTGGGTGCTGCAGGAAAAGAAGATTGCTGCAAAAATACGCCGTCGATCCTGAGATCATCAGCATCAGCGCCAGCCCGATCGTTTTGCAAACTTTGCTCGCGGGTGAGATCGACGTCGCGGCGACGTCGGTCGCCACGCTCGTGAGTTCTCGGTTGGCGGGAGCGGACACAGTGATGATCTTGGGCATGGTCCGCACCTTCGTCGATCACATTATCTCGGCGCAAAATATTACCCGTCCCGAACAACTCAAAGGCAAAATCGGCGGCGTCAACCGGATCGGCAGCACTTCCGACCTCGGCCTGCGCTTTGCGCTGAGACGATTGGGCATCGATCCGGATAAAGATGCGAAGGTCATCACCGCCGGCGGCAACCCGGAGCGTTTTGCCGCGCTGTCGAAAGGCGTGATCAATTTTACCATTATCCCTGAGCCGTTCGTGCGCCAAGCGTTGCAACTGGGATTTCGCGATCTCTTCGATATCGGTTCGCTGAAGATTCCATTCTGGTGGAACAGCGTCCTGTCGCGCGAAGCAATCGTCAAAGCGAAACGGCCGCTGCTTGTGAAATTCGCCCGCGCCATGATCGAGGCGATCCATTTCAACAAAACCCACAAAGAAGAGTCTAAAGCGATTTGGGGAAAATACTTGAAGGTCACGGACCAGGAGGGTCTAGAGCGCGCCTGGCAGGCTTACACGGCAGCTTATCCGGATAATTTGCTGCCGACGCCGGAGGGCGTGAAGACCGCGCTCGATGATCTCGCCCCGCGCGATCCCAGAGCTGCGGCCGCGGACGCGAGAGCTTTCGTCGATCCGAGCCTGGTGCGGGAAATCGAAGCCACCGGCTTTGTCAAGCAACTCTACAAAAAATAGGCGAGAGGCTGAAGGCTCGAGGCATGAGCAGGAGCTAGGACGCAGCACACTGCGCCCTAGCCGGTTTCTTAATTGCGACTTGAACCGTTTGAACGATTTGAACGGCTTGAACCCTTCAGCCTTGCGCATACCGCGACATCGTCTGCGGCTGATATTCGTCCGGCGCCTTGGTGACCACGAGCTGCGGCTCGATGCCGTACAAGCGCCTGGCGTTGCCGCCGAGCATTTTTTCTTGGACGTTCTGCGGCACTTTCCACTTGTTCATGTTATCGATCGCTTCCCAGACATCCGACGCATCGAGGTGCGGCATGTCCGAAGACCAGAGCGCGATGTTCTCGTAGAGATCCCACAAGCGTAATGTGATCATTTCATCGCTCTCAAAGGCGATGAAGCAGTGTTGGTAAAACACGTCATGCGGATCGCCGATCTGCTCGCCCAAATGTTTGTAGAGATCGAGATAAGTCTCGGCCTTCTCCAACACCAGCGGCAGCCAACTTGAGTTGGATTCGAGGATCGCGACTTTCAAGCGCGGAAACTTTTCCAGCCAGCCGGTCATGAGCGCGACCCCGGTCCAGGTCATCGCCTCGGCGATAAACCCATACGCCGCATCGCCGGCCTGTTTGGAGCCCATGACCTGCATGATGTTGGCGACGAACTGCCCCGGCGAATAAACCATTAAATCTTCGTCGCCGAACAAACGCTTGCGGTTGGCGCCCATGCGCTCACCCAACTCAGGCGACATCGCCTCGCCCCTCGACGGGAAGGTGTGCATGCCGAGCACCATGCCGAGCTCTTCGAACTCGCGCCAAAGCGGATCGAACTCGGGAAATGTCGGATATTTGCCCTGGGCGATGATCGGCCGAATCAACGCGGACTTGAAGCCGCGTTTGGCCACGCGCCGCAATTCTTCGATGGCATAATCGACATTTTGCACCGGCAAGACCGCCGCCGGATAGAGCCGTTGCTTATCTGCGCTGCAGTAGTCGTAGGCCCAGTCGTTATAAGCGCGCGCGCAGATGTACGCCGCGTCGGCGTTCTCGACCAGAGGCAAATAGACAAACGTCGACGGGAAAATCATCACCTGATCGATGCCGGCGGCGTCCATGTCTTTCAACCGCGCGTGCGGATCCCTGGCGCTTTTATTTCTGCCGATGGTTTCATCCCAATCTTTGGTTCCCGGCTGCGTAGCGCCGATTATTTTCTTGGTCAGACCCGGGTGCCAAGTTTCGCCGGGATATTTCCACTTGTCGGGGTCTCTGAAACTGATCTTCCCGTTGCGCACCAGGAACAACCGGTCCGCGTCGCGATAGAAATGCGTCTTGGCGAAATCGCGATTCTGCTGCGGAATATATTGGTCCCAGATCTCCGGCGGCTCGTAAATGTGGCTGTCGCAATCGAACACCGGAAACTCTTTCGTTCTACCCTTTGCCATGTAAGTCATGATCGCCTCCTAGTAATTCTCCTGCGCGTTTATGCGTATTCTCGCTCCGACTCGCCGCCGCTTGCCTCCCCGTTCATGTCATTCTGAGCGTCAGCGAAGAATCTCACTCCCGGCGCAGTTTTACGAGACGAGATCCTTCGGCTATCGCCTCAGGATGACACATACCGCCGCGTCGTTCTCCGAGTCACTGACGAGTCTAGCTCGTCTGAAGAAATTCTCGAATCATGCCGTGAACTTTCTCCGGCTCGGTGTAAAAATAACTGTGCCGCTCACCGGGCAAAACGACCAGCTTGGAATTCGGAATGCCCTTGGCAAGAATATCGGCGCCGCTGCGGTGCGACATGTCGCTGACGACGAAATGATCGTCGTCGCCGACTAAAATCAAAGTCGGCACTTTGATGTCCTTCAACCGCCCGCTGGTGTCGTGTTCCTGGCGCGCCAGCACATGGCGGAAGTAAAACTCCACCGGGCAGAGATTGGCCATGCGCACCTGAAGATATTTTTCGATCAAGTTCATGTGATTGCGTGCATAGGTCTCCGTCCAACCGACGACAATGGTGTGGTCACGCACATATTTTTCGTAGCCCATTTCAACCATCTCTTTGGCGATCCGCAATGGGATTCCCCTGTCACCGGGGTGCGCCGCGCCGCTGGATGCGAGAATGAGTTTACTCACTTTGCGCGGATGATTGACAGCAAGAAGCTGCGCGACTCTGCCACCCATGGAATGACCGCAGATGACCGCGCCATCGAGACCAAGATGATCGAGAACCGTGGCCGCATCATCGGCGAACAGGTCGGTGCTGTATTGGGTCGACGGTTTGCCGGACAGGCCCGTACCGCGATAATCGACGCTGACAACGCGGTGGTCACGGGCAAACTCGGGAACCTGGTAAATATTCCACACCGCGCCGTCGCACGCGGTCTCGCTCAAAAACAAAAACGGTGTACCCTGGCCGGCGACTTCGTAGTAGATGTCGACACCATCTTTCGCTTTGACGTAAGGCATGATCCAGTCTCCTTCCGCCTAGCAATAAACCAAGAACCGCCGCAGTGACAAGCGGTGCGCAAGAATTCCGAGCATGAAGTCGTGCATGCTACGCCATGTGAATCGAGAAGGTTCGGCCACCGATTATCTATTGACAGGGAGCCCACACCTTCACTATGCAGGACACAGATCGATCGAAGGGGGATAACCAATGGCGACTCGTTACGTCGATTGTGACGGTCATGTGATGGAAAAGGTCGATGAGATTGCAGCGCTCATCGGCAAAGTCAACGGCATCGAGGGCGAGATCAATCCGCGCCGCATGGTGCCGAGCCTCGACCGTTTTCATACGCCGCGCTTGCAACGGCGCACGCCGGGAACCTTCGATCCATCGATCGGCCCGGAACGATGGATGGAGTTCCTCGACAAGACCGGGCTCGAATATAGCGTGCTCTATCCCACCGAAGGGCTCGCCTACGGCCAAGTCTCTTTCGTTCAGTGGGCGGTGGCTTACGCCAGAGGCTACAACGATTGGCTCTACGAAAAATATTTGAAGTTCAGCCCGAAGCTCAAAGGCGTCGCTTTGATACCGATGCAAGATGTGCCGAGCGCCGTCGCCGAATTGCGCCGGGCGGTCAAAGAACTGGGCATGCTCGGCGCCATGCTGCCGTCGAACGGTCTCCGACTTCACCTCGGCGCAAAGGAATACTGGCCGATCTACGAAGAAGCGGAGACCCTCGGCTGCGCGTTGGCCGTGCACGGCGGCTGCTACGGCGATTTGGGCTTCAACAGTTACGGAGTTTTTCCTGCCACGCGCGCCCTCGGCATGCCGTTTCCGCTGGCCATCGCCGCCACCGGAATGATCGTCGAAGGTATGCTCGATCAGTTTCCGAAACTGCGCATTGGTTTCCTCGAAGGCGGCACCGCGTGGATTCCCATCGTCATCGATCGGTTGGAACGCGAGTTGGAATACGGCGGTCTTCAGCTCAAACGTAAACCGGAAGATTATTTTACCAGCGGCCGCATCTTCGTTGGCTGCGAAGGAAATGAAAAAGCGCTCGCCTACGCCATCGAGCGCGTCGGACCACAACCGTTCATGTTCGCATCCGACTTTCCGCACGAGATTTCTCTCGGCAACTGCATGGAGGAAATCAACGAAATCATCGAGCGCACGGATCTAAAGTCAGAGCACAAGACGGCGATCTTGGGCGACAACGCCCGGCAGTTTTATAAAATCTAAGAAAATTACCATCAACCCAAAGAACACAGACACGCCTTTGCTTGATGACCTTTGTGTTCTCTGTGGTTAAACGGAGCGAACCTTATGCCGAACAAATATGTCGATTGCGATGGCCATGTGATGGAAAAAGTTGACGAGATGATCAGCTACGTCGGCGAACCCTTTAAGACCACCGGCCATATGAATCCACGGCGGATGTTGCCGAGCCTCGATCGCTTTCACACACCGAGATTGGAAGAACGCAAGCCCGGCACCTTCGACCCGAACGTCGGCCCGGAAAAATGGTTGCAGTTTCTCGAAAAGATGGGACTCGAATTCAGCGTGCTCTATCCCACCGAAGGACTGGCGTTCGGCCAGGTGGCGTTTCCTCCCTGGGCCGTCGCTTACGCAAAAGCCTACAACGATTGGCTGCACGCGAAATATCTCCAATTCAGTCCCCGTCTCAAGGGTATCGCTTTAATCCCGCTGCAAGACGTTCCGGCTGCGGTGACGGAGCTGCGTCGCGCCGTCAAGGATCTGGGCATGGTCGGCGCCATGCTGCCGTCGAACGGTCTCAACCCGCACTTGAGCGCAAAACATTTCTGGCCGGTGTACGAGGAAGCCGCCAAGCTCGACTGCGCCCTCGCCGTGCACGGCGGCTGCTACGGCGATCTTGGCTTCAACACCTACACCGTCTTCCCGGCCACTCGAGCGCTGGGCATGCCGGTGCCCCTGGCCATCGCCGCGACGGGCATGATCGTCGACGGCGTGTTCGATGAATTTCCCAATCTGCGCGTCGGCTTCCTGGAAGGCGGCACGAGTTGGATTCCCATGGTGCTCGATCGTTTGGAAAGAGAGCTGGAGTACGGCGGTCTGCGCATTCGCCGCAAACCCGTCGATTATTTTCGTAGCGGCAAAATGTTCGTCAGCTGCGAGGGCAATGAGAAGGCACTGGCCTATGCCATCGAGCGCGTCGGCTCCGAGCCGTTCATGTTCGCGTCGGACTTTCCGCACGAGATTTCCCTGGACAATTGTCTGGAGGAGATCAACGAGATCGTCGAACGGCAGGACCTGCGCGACGAGCACAAGGAAGTGATTCTCGGAACAAACGCGCGGCACTTTTACAAAATCTAGATCGCGCTAACCGCACCGAGAGGAGATCGGGAGATGCAACGACTTCCGTTATGCGCTCTGGGATTTATCGCGCTGGTATCGGCCGCTTTTTTTAGCGCCGAACCGGCGGCGGCACTCGACAAAATCAAGTTTCCCTACTCGCCGATTTCCTATCACAGCCTTCCCTTCCTAGTCGCCTACGAAGCCAAGCTTTTCGAGAAGCACGGGCTCGAAGTCGATCCGATTTTCGCCGGCGCGTCGTCCATGATCGTGCAGTCGATGCTCGCCGGCGAAGCGGACCTGGCGGGCATGGCCGGACCGGCGGTGATCTCCAATGTGCTCAAAGGCGGCGACGTGATTCAGGTGGCTGCTTTGGTCAAGTCTTTCAGCGTTCCGCTGTACGTGCAGCCGGCGATTACTCAAATCGCGCAACTTAGCGGCAAGCGCGTCGGCGTCACCCGCTTCGGCTCGGTGTCGCACTTCACCGCAAAAGCAATCTTGGATCGGTCCAACGTTACCGACGCCGTCGTCGTCCAAACCGGCGGTTATCCGGAATCGATGACAGCGCTCAGCACCAACGCGATTGCCGGCGCGATGGTCCCGGCGCCGCAAAGTGTCGTGCTGCGTGAAAAGGGCTTCCGCGAGCTCGTCAGCATCAAACAGATTCGCGACATGAATATTCGTTTTATCGAACAGGGAATCGTCGCGCGCCGCCCTTTCGCCGAGAAGAACGCCGACATCGTCAAACGATTTATCCAATCCGTCTACGACGGCCTAAAGAAAATTCACGACGACAAAGCCTTCGCCACAAAAATCCTCGGTAAATACACCAAAGTGACGCGGGCGATCATGCTCGACGAAAGCTATCAGGCAGCCATCGATGCATTCGCCAAAGATCCGCGCGTGCCGCCGGAGGTCTTCAAGGATCTGGCGGAGCAGCTTGTCGGGCTCAAGCTGATCGATGCCGCCGCCGCGCAAAAGACGCCGCTCACAGCCTACTACGATAACCGCTACGTGGATGACTTGGAGAGGTCAGGATTTTTCAAACGTCTTTGGCAGTGAGTTCGAGCGAATTGACGGCCAATCGCAAACCGAGAAGCGCATGAATCGTTCCCATGGCGGGCGCCCAAATAAAGCCGGAAATGCTGTTTTGACGCACGTCCGCACGTTGCTTTTCGCTTTCACTTTGAGCGCTACACAGGCGATATCCTGGGGCTACGCGCAAACCTCTGCTCCCGTATTGGTCGCCTATGCGGGGCAGAACGAAACCGTCGGCCCGATGTGGGTGGGCATCGAAAAAGGCACCTTCAGAAAATACGGCCTCGACGTTCGCCTCGTGCAGATGCGCAACGGCGCGCTCAGCATGGCGACACTGTCTTCCGGGCAGGTTCAGTACAACTATGGCTCGCCCGGCAATGCGCTCAGCGCGGCGGTGGGCGGCATGAAAATTCAATGCGTCGCTTCGCCGGTACAAAAGATTCCCCGCGAGCTGGTGGCGCGCAAAGAAATCCGTACCCTTGAAGACCTGCGCGGCAAAACCTTCGGCGTGCAGAGCATCGGCGGCGGCTTTTGGCTGCAGACGATGATTGCGCTCGATCAGCTTGGCATCGATCCGGAAAAATACGATCTCAAAATGCGCATCCTCGGCGACACGGCGACGGTGACGCAAGCCCTGGGCTCCGGCGGCGTCGACGCCACCGTGATCCCCTACAGTTTCAGCGAAGCGGCCAAGCGCGCCGGCGCCAACGTCCTCGCCGATATCGGCAAGTTGAATTTTCCCTATCAGGGCACGACGCTGTGCTTCTTTCGCGACTCGGCCGCGAGCGCGCCCGACCAGGTTTCGCGGCTGCTCAAAGGATTGGTGGACGCCGTGGTGCTGATTCACGATCCCGGCGCCAAGCCGGATGTCGTCGAAATCCTGCGCAAAGCATTCCGCTTTCCAAAGGCGGAAGATGCCGAAGCGTCGTACAAAGTTCTCACCATCATGGCAACGATCGACATGCATGCCCGATCCCGCCGCATGGAAGCTCGTTCAGAAAGTGACCGCCAAAATCAATCCCAAGGTCGCGCAAGTCGAGCTCAGCCAACTGCTCAACCCGGCTGCGGTGCGCAGCCTCGAAGACAGCGGCTTCTTGGCCGAGGCGCGTAAAAAGTTGCGGCCCTAGACTTACCGACGCCGGTAACGAATCCATCGAACGGAAAAGGAAAATCGACATGCTTCAGGGTTACCGTGTTTTCGACGCCGACGCGCATGGCTCCATCAATCCGCTCATGTGGGAAGATTTGCCTGAGCCCTATCGCGCCCGGCGGCCTCGCCCGGTGACGATCCACGATCCCGCAGGGCTGGGAAATTTTACTGCAGGCTGGTTGATCGAGGGATCGCTGGAGCCTCACGCGCTGGGTCCTGGGGCGCAACAAGCCAATACGCCGCGCAACGTCCTCACCGAGTTCGGCGCTGACGTCAAGCGCGAGCACTGCTCTGTCGGCAGCATGACCCTCGCCGATCCAGCGGCGCGCTTGCGCGACATGGACCGCATGGGCTTCGACGCGCAGATGCTTTTTCCGAGCACGCTTTACGCGCACATGACGGCCGACCCGGGTTTCGAAGCGGCGCTGTTTCGCGCCTACAACCGTTTCGTGGCCCGGCAATGCAGCGCGGCGCCCGCGCGCCTCAAATGGTCCGGCCTTCTGCCCTTGCGCGATCAACGCGAGGCCTTTGCGGCCATCGACGAAATGCACCGCCTGGGCGCGCGCGCCGCCGTCGTCTTCGGTACCGCCGGCGAACGGCTTTTATCCGATCCGAGTTTGCTGCCGGTATGGGATGAATTCGCGCGCGCCAAGCTGCCGCTCTGCGTGCACATGGGCATGAGCTATCCGCCGCTGGCCCAGCTCGGCCGCTCGATTTACGACGGCCACATTATCGGCATGTCACTGCCCGCCCAACTCGCCTTCATGGCGATCGTCGGTCATGGCATGCTCGACCGCTATCCGGAATTGAAAGTCGCCTTTCTCGAATTTGGCGCGGAATGGATCTTCTACATGGTGTCGAGAATGGATCACTATCTGCCGCTCGACCGGGGCGCCCATCCGTTCGGCCTGAGCATGCCCAACGCCGCTGAATTGCCGCGCGCGAGCATCCGCGAGTACGTAAAGTCCGGCAGAGTCTTCATGGCGGCTGAAGCGGACGATCAGATGATCCACCAGCTCTTCGAGCTCATCGGCGAAGATCACGTGCTGTTCTCCTCCGACTTCCCGCACGGCGAAGGCCGCGACAACGCCGCCCTGGAAATCCTCGAACGCGAGGACCTCTCCGACGGGCAAAAAAGAAACCTGCTCTACGACAACACCGTGCGCCTGTTCGGCGAGCCGTAGCAAGCTGCTGAAAGAGCTTCGAAGTCTTCGTTGCTCTCGGAAGTCTCAGGAATAATTGCTGGGAGCCAGCCGCTCGATGCTACAACGCAACTGACATTATTTACGGGATGAGAGACTCTGCGCGAAGCGGGTGATCAGCGCGTTGAACCGCTCCGGCTCATCGACGAACAGCGCGTGGCCGGCGTCGCGGAAGACTTCCACCTCCGTCCCTGGCCGGTTCTTCTGAAGATTTCTCGCCTGTTCGGCGAACTGCGGCGTAACGACGTAAAGCAGCGGCTTGGTGTACGCATGGACGATCTGTTTCCAATGGGTACGCGGAAACGGGTAGGACAACAGCGCGATGCTATTTTCCACCGAGATTCGCTTGGCGCCTTTGACCAACCCGATTACTTCGGATTCGGTCAGGCGGATGCTTGAAGATCGCCCGGACAAAACCATCCAGACTTTTGTCGCGGTCGTCGCGCAGCGCTTGCAGAAACGTGCCGCCTTCCTTCGGCGCCGGCTCCTCGCCCACCGAGCTATCGACCAAAACTAAACCGGCGAGACGCTCCGCGCCAAACATATGAACGTACTGCAGCGCTTCGATGGCGCCCAAAGACCAGCCGACCAGCACTACGTTCGAGAGCGGATCGAGAAATTCCTTCAGATCGGTGGCACGCCGCTCCGCCGTGTAACCCGATGCCGGCGAATCGGACTCACCTTGGCCGCGTGGGTCGAGGGCAAGCGTACGATAACGTTGCCCCAGCTGTTGCAACTGCCGGCGCCAAATCTCGCCGGGCATCGACCAACCGGGAATAAGCGCAATCGTGGGATTGCTGGTTTTCGAGCTACCGGCACCGGTTTCGAGCAGCGAGAGTCTTACCCCATCGCTGGTTTGAAAGTTTCTTCGAATAATTGAAACGGCGGAGGCCTGCACCATAAGAGCTAGACAAACTCCGCAGAAGATTCGCAGCAGGGTAAACTCCACCAAGCTATCGGTGCACCACCATCAAGCCGGATCGTTGGCCGCGCCAATGATAGCCGAACGGAAACGGCAGGTCAGGCAGATCGCTTTTGGCTTTAAAAGCCGCGTCGAGATCCTTTTGATAACCGTACGTCATCGGCCTGATCGGTTTGTGGTACTGGCCATAAAGTTTAACCTGCCATGGCGCCTGACTGAAATATCGATAGGGAATGCCGGTATCGTCCTGCACCACGACATCCGCCGACTCCAACAACAGCGCGCGCGTCTTGGCGAACTGATTGTCGTGTAAAAGGTAGGACGCCGCTTTGATCAATGCCGTCGCCGGCCGGTATTGCGCCACCCAGTTCATAAAATCCGGATAAAACTCCAGCGCCTTATCGGTCGCGTCTAGGGAAATATAATAAAGCTGCTGGCTGCCCGGTGTATTGGGCTGATTGAACTCGATGCGCACCCCGCGCATCAACACGCGGGGTCGTCTCACCTCGAGCTGATCGTACGCGGCGGTCAGTTCAGGAAACAAATCGATCGGCTCGATGCGGATGATCTGCCGGTTCATCAGCGCCATCATGGTCGCCATCACGGGCACAGTGCCGCGCACCCACGGCGTGGTCAGCTGCTTGGTCATATAAGAGGTAATAAAATAATTGCGCTCGAAAATATCCCGGAAAGCGCTGCGCACGTCTTGCAACATTTTGGTAAATTGCGCTGGCGGCACCGACTCCAGATCGGGCAGAGTGCCGGGCCGCTCGAGACTGAAAAAGACATAGCGGCCATGATCCGGAAAGAGCGTGTAAGCGTTAAGAAAATCAGGGCCACTAAATGGATAAAGCAGGGTTTTTTTCTGTGCGCCGGCGATCTTGATCTCGTGACTGCGCCAGGTGTCCATGGTCTGGATTCGGCCACGCACCTGGTTCCAACTATTGGTCATCCAGTGCTGGTGTTCCTTAAAAGCCTCGGTATCGACCAAGCGTTTAAGCGCCGGGTCGGGCGGGTTCGGCGAAATCCCTGCGAGGATTTGCGATATCGCGGTGGCACGACGGTTGAACTCCCCGTTCTCAGCCGAAGCCGGGGCGATTTGCACGCCCATCGTGATCGCAACCAGAAGCAAACTCGCGAACGCCTGGAGACAATACCCAGATAAATTCTTACTCGTGTTAAACTTCATATTCTCCTATTGAAACCATTAATAACTCGAACTTTTTTATTCCCGCAGCGGCCTTAGAAATTTTACCGCCGGGCAGGCTTTTCTACAAGTTAGACGTTGAGGATAACACTTTTCATGTGGGCTGTGAAAAAGACTTTCATCGGCGCGCGGCGTAAATGTAACGCTCAATAATTCAAGGACAGGACTAAAACCGCATACCATCAGCGCGAAGCGAGCGTTGCCATAGTTCGCGATCTCGCCAAGACTTTTCATAAAACTCGCATTAAGTTATGACAAGAGTCCGAAAGTATCGATAATCCAAAATTCAAAAAGATAAGGAGAAAAATGTGTCAGGTTGGAAAGCACGCATCGGCTATCTTTCGCCCTCGGTTTTTGAAACACCTTCGGACTGGAACCTCATTCTGCCCGAGGGTTTTACCATGGTCGCTTCGGGCCTGAATGTGCAATCGCATACCGAGACGGAATTCAACAAAGCTATTGACGCGCTCGGCGCGGGTCTCGGTATCTTCGCCGCCGAAGAATGCGATGCGATTCTGATGGGCGGTATTACCCTAGGCACCCAACGCGGCTACGCCACCGAGCAAGAAGTGGTCGCCAAATTATCGAAACAAGTGGGGTTGCCGGTGAGCACCGCCATGAGCGCGACCGTGGAAGCGCTTAAGTCTTTAAAAGTCCGCACCACTGTCATCGCGACTGCCTACAAAGAAACCATCAACCAGGCGGTGAAGAAATACTACGAGGACGGCGGCGTGAAAGTTCTGTCGATCAAAGGACTGGAAGTCTCCAAACCGGTCGATCAGGTAAAGCTACCCGACTACGCGTCGTATAAGGTCGCCAGAGAATTATTCCGTCAACATCCGGAAGTCGAAAGCCTGCTGATCCAAGGACGCTGGCGCTCCGTTGCCTATGTGCAGGAGCTTGAAGATGACACGCAAAAGCCCGTCGTATCCAGTACCGCCGCATCGCTATGGTGGGTTTTGCAGGTCCTTGGGATGAAACCGCCGATTGAAGGCTTCGGCAAATTGCTGCGAGGCTAAGGCTGCCTATCCAGACCGGCCTGGTTGGCTCAGGTGTAGAACCCCGCGCACATTTTTCTTGTTGAGAACTGAAAGAGTCAAGATTATTGCCTCGTCAATAAAAAAGCGGGCAACTGCCTGTATCAAGTTGCCCGCTTTTCTCGGCGCCATCGCGCCGCTGGTTTAAATTCTATTTAACACTGTTGCCCGCTTTCAGACGCGACACCGGCCTTTATTCGGTTTGGGATTTTACCGTCAGTGGGTTTTCCGATCCTGCTTTGAGGAAGCCCAACCGTCTGATTGACCCCAGCGGGGTTCACGCCATATGGCGTTCAATTTGAGGGCTTGATTCACGCGGCTCGGTCTTTGACGAGTAAACCAACCAAACTGCCGTTGCCCGCCGCCAGCGGGCCTGACTCGCCCGGTGGATTATCTTCTCCCGCCATTCACTCTCCTCCTGTTTTTTCCAAGAGCGGCAATCGGGCGCGCTCCGTTCCGCTCTCTTTACCCCCTTGGGAGGTTGGGGCTAATGCAAATCTAAACGCCGTCTAATGTTCTTGTCAAGATGATTTTTTAAATTTTTTTTCAGCACGCTTCGCTTTGCTTTACCGACTGTAACGTGACAAATTTCGCGCCGCGGATTGCACCTTACTCAGCTAAATAAACGATGCGTGGCTCCTGTTCTCCGCGCAGTTTCTTTTCCGCGTTTATCGCCGCGCCGCTCAAATCCATGCCGGTAAGCAACTCGTAAAGCTCGCCCATCGCAGCCGGACTGTTCAAGCGCGCCAAGCCACGTCGCGCGCCCCATTTCCTGGATCTGATTGGCCATTGAAGCCAGCGGCATCGGAATCGCGAATTTCAGCTTTGGCATGCGGAGTTCTTCATCATTCCCAGTGGCTCCAACACTCGCATTTTCCCGTCACCGATGTGCGCGCATTTCGGCCGATGTGAATGGGCCAACACCCATGATCTGGTGCACTTCCCACTCGAGCAACTCGAAAGCGCTGAAGCCGGCAGCGGTGTAGGGATCGCTCGCGGCAATCTTCTCCGCCTCGTCTTTCGACCCGAGCGCGAATCACATAAACGCCGTACTTACGGTCCGTTGTCGGGCCGGAGAAGAGTATTTTTCCCGACTCATGCTGCTGCTTCATCCATACCAAATGTTGATCGAGGCTTACCGACCATTCTTCACGCGGTTTGACGGGACGACGCAAAACCAAATACCACATTTTGACCTCCGTAGTTTTTTCGGAAAATACTGACGTTTGCCGACTAGACATCTTATGCAGCGACGAATACGCCGCGGCGGTTCGCGCTGTCAAGATAAATGTCGGCGCCTCATTTGCCGAGCGCGATGGCAACGGTTCCCGCAACCACCGATAGTGTCCCGAGGATTGTCTTACCAGTGAGTTGTTCTTTGCCGCGCAGAAAGATCAGCGAGATGAGCAAACTGAAAAGCGGTGTCGTAGCGACGATCGGCGACACGATCACGACCCGGCCGTTGGCGAGCGCCATCAACGTGAGCAATGCGCCGAGCGCTTCGAAAAATCCCGAGCAAAAGAAGTGCATCAAGCCGCGCGGGTGCCAGTCCAAGCGCCGTTCGCCACGCGGCCAAAGCGCGTAAGGCATGGCGCCGAACAAAGAGACCAGCGCGACCACGGCGCTGAAAAATATCGGTTCGTTAGTGATCGTCAATCCATAGCGGCGCAGCGGAAAAGCAACGCCGGCGAGAAAGCCGGCGATCAACGAATAGAGCACGTGCCACCAACGATAGCTCGACGGCGCCGCCTCCGGCTTCCAGGAAATCAACACGACGCCGGCCACGACCAGCAACGTGCCGCCGAGCACGGCCCAGCCGGCGCGCTCGTTCATAATGGCGATGGCGATCGCCGCGCTCCACAACGGATAGCTGTTGCGCAACGGCTGGCTGCGCGATGTGCCGATCTTTTGCAGGCCGATAAACGTCAACAGACTGATCGCGCTCTGGAGTATGCCGAGAAAAACAAATATCGCCAACGCCAAATGGGCATAACGCGGCACGCCGCCGCTCAGTAGCAGCGCCGCGCCGAGCGTTGCCGTGCGCGCCGCCGAGAGAAACGATCGTTGCCGTCAGCGGCGTCGAATAACGCAGTCCCAACCAGCCGTACACCGCGAACAAAGCGAAGGAAATCGATGCCAGAAGCGCGCTAATCTCTGATGTCATAACTCGCCGGTTTCATTGCATGTACTAGACAACTGCAGCGGCCGTCAAAGAAAGCCGTAATTTCTTGAGGGTTAACACGGGGGCTTTCTTGTATATAATAGGCCCTGTTCGTTGAACCCCAGTCGATACAAGGAGAACTCATGCGCCTCAATGTTAGCGGTCTCGTTGCCTTTTGTTTGTTTCGCGTTCCAACCCGCCTGGCTCCACGCCCAAGATCAAATCCGCGATCTGGTCGTCAAAATTCATGCGATTCACCACACCCCGGATCTGCTGCGGCCATGGAGCAAAAACTCGCCCCAGCAAGTCAAAGGGTCCGGTGTGGTCATCGACGGCAAGCGGATTCTGACCAATGCCCACGTGGTCCGCTATGCGAGCCAGATCTATGTCCAGCCAAACCAATCGGCCAGCTATCTACCGGCCCGGGTCGAAGCGATGACCGCCGGTATGGATCTGGCGATTTTGAAGCTGGACGACGAAACGTTTTTCGATAAACGCGGCGCCTTGCCCTTCGCTCAGGAACTACCGCGAGTCAAGGATGCAGTGAACGTCTACGGCTATCCGACCGGCGGCACCGAGCTCTCGGTAACTCAAGGCATCGTTTCGCGCATCGAGTTCACCGATTACTACTACCAAGCGACCGGCCTGCGCATTCAGGTCGACGCCGCGCTCAACTTCGGCAACAGCGGCGGACCTGCGGTATCCGACGGCAAACTGGTCGGGTTGGTGTTCAGCTTGATTCAGAACGCGCAAAACATCGGCTACTTGATCCCGGTCGAGGAAATTCAGCTGTTTCTCAAGGACATCGCCGATGGCATTTACGACGGCAAGCCGCAGAGTCTTCGACCTGATTCAAACCGTGGAGAACGACGCGCTCCGACAACGTCTCGGATTACCGAAAGGATGTTAGCGGGGTCATGGTCGCCCAACCCTATCGCAGCGATCCGAGCTATCCGTTGAAAGAATGGGACGTCATCACAAAGATCGGCGATACGCCGATCGACAGCGACGGCAAAGTCGCGATTCGCTACGATCTTCGCCTTTCGGCCTCCTATCTGGTCCAAAAGCTCGCCAAGAACGGCGTGCTGCCGATCACGGTATTTCGCGACGGCGAATTCATTCGAACTCGATCTTCCGGTGCGAACCCAGCGAGAATTAGTCATTCCCTATCTGATGGAAGCCAAAGCCGCGATTTTTTATCTTCGGACCGTTTGTTTTCTCGCAAACCACGCAAGACTATCTCGAGCGGTTGGGCAACCAACGTAGCAGCACGTCCTTCGGTCGAGCGGCCAACCCGCTGGTTACGCGGCGCTTCGACAAGCCCGCCTTCGAAAATGAAGAGCTGGTCGTTGTCGCCTCGCCGCTGTTTCCCGATCGCATCACCAAAGGCTACGACGATCCTAATCGCGCCGTGCTCAGCGAAATTAACGGATACCAAAGTCAAGAACTTGCGCCATCTGGTCGAAATCCTGCGCGACAACCGCGATGAACAATTCAGCTTTAAGTTTGCCAGCGGCGGCATGCTGACCCACGAGACGATGGTGTTCAATCGCACCGACCTGATGAAGCGACAGGCAAAATCCTCGAAGAGAATGGCATTCGCTATCCCTCTTCACCGGACCTGCGCGCAGTCTGGGAAGCGCCGCCTACCGAGAACGGCCGGCGCGCCGCCAAAACCAACTGTTGCCCGCCACCGGTCACCGCTCATTGATCTTGCCCAACGGGTCGAGCCATGTCGCGACTTGAGCGCGAAAATGAAGCTGGCGGAACAATACTTCACCTCTTTAGGTTTTTGCTGATTTGCGGCTACGCTTGCTTGCCTTATCGATAGCGCGCCATCGCCGCTACGCCGGTCGGTGCCATCGAAACGGTGCCATCGAAACTCTAGCCAGCGGTCTCGATACATCGTGGGCCATCGCTTCGCGTCTGACGGCAGAATCTTTATCACCGAACGGCCTGGCCGCATCCGCGCCGTCGCGGCAGGTCAGCTCCGCTGGATGTCGCTACAGTGGGGCGAATCGGGACTTCTGGGCTGGCTGTGAATCCGAAATTTTCCGAAGATTGCTTCCTCTACCTCGCCTACAGCTACCGCACGGGACTCTTCGCGGTCGTCTGCGCGACGTCGCCGAGTGTCTCGGGAAGGCTCTCTATTTACTGACCAGCAATCACGACGGTCGCGGCCGTCCAAGCACGGACGACGATCGGCTGATTCGACTCATCTTTAATTAGACCAGTCTCATGAAATACCTCGGCCAGGCGCGATCCGTTGATCGCCCCCATTGGCTGAGATAAGATCGCCGCGTCGGCGAATTTAACAATACGAGGGCATCGTGCATAAAAAAATCTTCACTTGGTTAGGGAGGGAATTTATCGAACTTGCGGGCGAAGCGAAGCCGGCGGCAAACGCAACGGTCGAAGCCCAGGAACTATTCGGGCGCTTCGATCAGGAACTGCGAAGCCATGGCTTGTCACTGGACAACACCGTGCGCAGCCGGCTCTGGGGGCGCGACCGCGCAAAGCCGCGACCTGGGCAGCACCGAACGAGTGAAAATATTGTCCGGCAAAGCGCGCTCGGCAAGCTCCAGTTACATCGCGCCCGGCCATTTCGACTCCGCCGCCAAAGTGGCAGTCGATCTGCTCGCCATGCGGCCATCGACAACAAGCGCAGCAAAAGCACATCGTCGAATACGATCCGCCCATCGTGCCGATTCGTTTTCTGGTTTATGATTCCGTGGTCGTGCTTTCGGGCGTGACGACGGTCTTGCCGACGCTCGAAGAGCAATTCGACAACATCTTGCCGCGGATCGCCGGCTCGCTTACAGACGCGGGAAGCTCCTGGGACAAAGTCGCGCGCGTCTCGTTTTACATGCATCGCAGCCAGACCTTGGAGAACTTGAAAACGCTCTTTAAGCGCCACGTGAAAGCAAAGATTCCTCAAATGGAATACTGCTTCGTCGACGGCTACTCTTCGGAAGGCAAATTTTGCGAAGTCGAAGTGACAGCTCAAGTTTAAGCACCGACGAGGATCTGTTGATGGACAAGCCAAAACTCAAAGTTGCGATCCTGGATGATTTCGAGAAACTTGCCGACACGGTGCCGGCCTACGAGAAGCTCGAAGCGCGCGCCGACGTGACGCTCTTAAAGAAACGGCTCGACAGCTCCGAGAACATCGTGTCCACGCTCCGCGATTTCGATGTCTTGCTCCTCATGCGCGAACGAACTTTCTTCAGCGACAAAGAATACGCCCAACTGCCCAATCTCAAATTCATTGCTCAGACCGGCCGCACCAGCAAACATCTCGACCTGGCCAATGCCACCCGCCACGGCATCGCCATCGCCGGCACCGCCAGCGACAACGGCGTATCGACCGATGGAGCTGACCATCGCGCTGATCCTTGCGCTGCTGCGCAAGATCCCCCAGGTCAATCTGCGCATGCGCGAAGAACTCTGGCCGGCCATCGCGGGCAACACCCTGGCGGGAAAAACCGTCGGCGTTTTTGGTTTCGGACGAATCGGCAAAGAAGTCGCGCGGATCATGAAAGCGTTCGGCGAAACCCGCGTGCTCGGCTACTCGCGCTCGCTCACCGCTGAGAGAGCCGCAGAGGTCGGCGCCGAAGCCGTGCCGTTGGAGACTCTACTGGCGTGAATCGGATATCCTCACGGTTCATATCAGCTCAACGCCGCAAACTCGCGGCATCATCGGCGAAAAAGAATTTGCCATGATGAAACGCGGCGTTCTGCTGGTCAACACGGCGCGCGGACCGATCGTCTCCGAACCGGCGATGATCAAAGCGCTCGAAAGCGGCCAATTGGGCGGCGTCGGGCTGGACGTTTACGATATCGAGCCCTTGCCGATGGACCATCCGCTGCGTCGCTTCGATAATGCGATCTTGATGTCGCACCGCGGCTACGCCACGGAAGAAGTTCTGAGCGAACGCTACGATCTCGCCATCAAAAATATTTTGGATTTCATCGACGGAAAACCGCTCAAGCTGCTGAATCCTGAAGTCGCCCCGAAAAAGTAATTAATCCGGTTCTCACCCGTTCAGGCGCAGCCCACAGAGTACGCGAAACTGTTCACGCGCAGAACGATTTCTTGCTTTGCTCGAAATGACCAATAATTTAAGCGGCCTGTGCATCTCGACGCAAGTGAGAGATCTTGAGCTAGCTCGAACCACTATCCGGCGTTTCGTTGAATCTCGACTGCTGAGTTGCCATGATGGCGCGGAAGATTGGATTGCCGTGCCCAAACAATTGCCGCCCGACGAGCTCGCTCGAACGTCAACCATTACCCTGGCCCACTACAACGAACACGCCGATAGTTTCTGGCATGGCACGCGCGATCACGACGTTAGCCAAAATCGCGATGCGCTGCTCGAAAGTCTTCACGGTCCCGCGCCGCTGCGAATCCTGGACTTCGGTTGCGGTCCGGGCCGAGACCTAAAGTTTTTTCACGACCTCGGCCATGAAGTGATTGGGCTGGAGGGCGCTGCGCGCTTTGTCGACCTGGCGCGAGCCTACAGCGGCTGCGAAGTTTGGCTGCAAGATTTCCTGAAACTAGATTTGCCGGCAGAATTCTTCGACGGGATTTTCGCCAACGCATCGCTGTTTCATGTGCCGAGCCAGGAGCTGCCGCGGGTCCTCCGCGAACTTGTGGGCGACATTGAAGACCCGGCGGCGTGCTCTTCAGTTCCAATCCGCGCGGCGAAAACCAGGAAGGCTGGAACGGCGAGCGCTATGGCTGCTACTACGATTGGCCGCACTGGCGCGCGCTCGTGACCGCCGCCGGATTCGTCGAGATCAGTCACTACTACCGCCCGCCCGGCCTGCCGCGCGAGCAACAACCCTGGCTCGCGTCGCTCTGGCGAAAGTGACGGCTACTTTTTGTCATTTCGAGCAAAGCGAGCAAATCTTGCATTCGTACTCACGCCTCTCGCCTGTCGCCTCAAGCCTGTCCCACCAATTGACACACGCGCGCACTATCAATTAAAGTGCCGATGATGAATCGATGCCATTAACTATCTCTCTACCAAGGAGGAACGACCGATGACCATTGCCAGCGATCTAATTATTTCGTCCGATTCTCATGTCATGGAGCCCGTGGATCTTTGGAAAAAAGGCGTGCCGGAGAAATATCGCGACACGGCGCCGTTGTTTCCACCGCATCAAGTCGGCGAAGGCTTTCAACAGCACGCCGGCGGCTGGGACCCGAACGCCAGGATGAAAGAGATGGAAGCCGACGGCCTGAGCGCCGAAGTGCTCTATCCGACGCTGGGCTTGGATCTTTTCGGCCTCGACGACGCCGGACTTCAAGAAGCTTGCTTCCGCGCTTACAACGACTGGCTGATCGACTACTGCAGCGTCAACACCGACCGGCTGATCGGCATTCCAGCCATCCCCGTCTATAACGTCGACAACGGCATCAAAGAGCTCGAGCGCTGCCGCAAGGCCGGACTGAAAGGTTGCATCATCTGGCAGGCGCCGCATCCGGACCTGCCGTTTCATTCCAGCCACTACGATAAATTTTGGTCCGCCTGTGAGGAACTCGATGCGCCGGTGAGCCTGCATATTCTGACCGGCCACAGCTACAACAAAGATAAGAATCGCAAAGGCGTCGAGCGCTATCGCGGCAGCGTCAATCTAAAACTGATGGATATCGCCAACGGCGCTGTTCGAGATCATCCACTACGGCATTCTCGAAAGACATCCAAAGCTGAAGGTCGTTTCGGTGGAAAACGAAAGCGGCTGGATGCCGTGGATCTTCCAGCAGTGGGATTATTACTACAACCGCTTCAAGAAGCAGAATCCGCCGCCGATCACCCGCAACCCGAGCAGCTTTGTCAAAGATCAAGTCTTCGCCTGTTTCTTCAACGATCACGTCTGCGGCGAAAATCTAAATTTCTGGGGCCAAGACAACATTATGTGGTCCAACGATTTTCCGCATCCGAATTCGACCTGGCCGAATTCGCGAAAAATCATCGAGCGCGACCTGGGCCATTTGCCGGCGGAGACCCAACGCAAAGTGGTTTGCGACAACGTCTGCCGGCTTTACGACGTCGACGCATCCAAGTTGCCGCGGATACAAAAACAGGCCGCCTAAGTTGGTCCGGCGCGAGGGCGCCCGACTTGAGAATGAACATCGTGAAAACCATCAAACGCATCCTGTATGCCACCGACTTCTCGAAATCTTCGGCGCGAGCCTTGGACGAAGCTATTAGTCTCGCCCAACAAAACAAGGCAGAGCTTTTAGCGGTGCACGTGATCGAACCGGTCCCGTACGCAGCGGGCGAGGAATTCGCCAGCGCGGAGATTTACGCCAAGATCGAAGAGGTCAGCGATCGTCAGGCTAAAGCCGCCATGGCCAAGCTCATGCAGCGTCTGAAGAAAGCCAACGTCAAAGCGCAAAGTCTTCTACTGAGAGGCTCGGCGCACGATCAAATCGTCAAAGCGGCTAAGAGCAAAAAAGCCGATATGATCGTCATCGGCACCCATGGCCGCACCGGGTTGTCGAAACTGTTTATGGGCAGCGTCGCCGGCAAAGTTATTTCGTCGGCGACCTGCCCGGTGGTCACGGTGCGAGGAAAATAAAGATTCGCCTATGGCCGATAGCTATTCTCTGCAAGAATTTATTCAAGATCTCGATCGCATCACCCTCAACGAAGCCTCCCCGGCCAAAATTGTCGAAGGCGCCAAACCTTTACTCGCCAAACTTGTGCGGCAAAAGGACTGCATCGAGCCTCGTTACCGGAAGCGCGGCGCAACGGCTTACGGGCGCTACATGCTTCACCGCGCGCCGCGGTTCAATATTTCATCGGTGGTCTGGGGCCCGGGCGACAACGCCAAGGCGCACAATCATGATACCTGGGGCATGGTCGGCGTGATCGAAAATGAAATCCAAGAAACTCGCTTTCGCAGAAAAGACGACGGCGCCAGTGCGGACTTCGCCGATCTCGAGGTCGCGGCGGTGCTCAAGAACAGCGCCGGGATGGTTTCTTGTTTGGTCTGCGCCGCACGACGATATCCACGAAATGAACAACGTCAGCGATCGCGACACCGTGGAGATTCACGTCTACGGCAAAGATCTCACCGACATGCCGCGCCTGCGCTTCGATGTCTCAGCCAAAGCCGCTAAGACCTTTGCCAGTCCGAAGTACGACAACTGCTGACCGCGCGTTACGTGCGCGGCAACTTCGTTTCCCACTCCAAATAACGCAGCATGTCTTCCTTGTTGCCGCGGATCGACGGCGACAAGACCACGTCGTTAGGCTCGACCAGACAAGCGTCGAGGCCTTTCTCCACGGGCAATCCCGCCGCCTGCCATGCCTGCACGCCGCCATTCAAAACCGACACATTGGCGTAACCCAGGTCTTGCAACGTCTGCGCGGCCAGCACCGAGCTCCGACCATCGGGGCAAGTCAAAAAGATCGGTTGATTGCGATCGGGAAATTGCTCGGGCAGCTCAAGATCGAGCCAGCCCCGCGAAATCCACTCGGCTTGCGGCACGTGCGCGGCCTCGAATTCGAGACTACTGCCGACGTCGAGAATAGTTGCCGATACGCTACGACTTTGCCGATTGAAGTCGTTCGCATCGATGAATCGTGAAGCTTTCTTCGCAGCTTCGTATCCCAGAGGCTCCACGCGCCCACTTCCCGTCTCGAGCTTGCCGCCCGCCGCCGTCCAAGCTCGCAACCCGCCTTGCAGCACGGAGACATTGGGAAAGCGCATTAGCCGATACCAGTACGCGGCCATGACCGCGCGCGCCGACTGATCACTGATAAAAATAATCCGGGCGTTGCGCATCGCGACAAAATCGTCGGCGCGCTGCACCGCCTGCCCGCCCGGAACATGGATCGATCCCGCCAGATGACCCGATTTGTATTCGCCCTCCGAACGCACGTCGATAAGATAGACCGGATCACCGCCAATGTTGATAGCACCGAGTTGCTCAACTGTAGTGAACGAAATACTTTCTTCAGTCGCGATTTTGAGGGCCTGCGTTAACGCCTGTTCCCGGCTCGCTTCAGGTGCGGCCGGCCCCATCCGCCCCGGTTTGGTTTCAAGTTCTAGCCCGGCCAACACCCAACCCATCGTGCCGTTTCTGAGTGCGCGCACATGCGTAAGGCCCAGGCGCCGCAGTGCGGCAGTGCCGATGATACTGCGGGTCCGCCCGGCGCAATTGACGATCACCTCGACGTCGTTTTTCTGCTTCAGCTCGTGCGCCCACAAAATCAGATCCCCGCCCGGCACATTGATACCGCCGGGGATGCAGAATCTGCCGTACTCTTCCGGCGTGCGCACGTCCAAAATCACCAGATTGCTCGAACGCTCTTTCAAAGCCTTCAGCTCTTCGACGGTCAAATCGGGCACGCTGCGCTCATGATGAATTTTTTCGCCGAAGGCTTTGCTCGGCACGTTCACACCGCTAACAGTCGGCCGTCCTTCCGCTTGCCACGCGTTCAGGCCGCCTTCAAGGATACCGACTTGCTCATAGCCGAGACGTAACAGCGTCGCCGCCGCCAGCGGCGCGCGCGCATCGCCCTCGTCATAAAGGACGATGGAGATCCGGTGATCGGGAACAAGCTGGGCAAGGCGAAACTCGATTTGGCTGCGCGGCAGCGATGTGGCAGTGGGGATTTGGCATTGATTGAACTCGCCGCGCTCGCGCACATCGAAGACGGCAAAGAGCCCGTCCGATGCCATTAATTCCGCCACGTCCTGGCACGACACGATCGCCTTCATTCGCCTGCGTCCTCCTACTCCAATGACCGGCGTCTTGACCGGCCAGTGCAATCTGATCTACTTAGCCCTGCGGCTTTTTCAATCCGGATATTCTATAATCGACTTCTTAGCACAGCTCGGAGGATTTTATTATGGCGCTCTCTCACGAACGTTTCAGCGGACTATTCATCCCTCATGTCACGCCCTTTCGACAATTTGGGCGCTCTCGATAGCGAAAGCCTGACGCGATTGACCGAAACATTTCTGTTCGCTTGCCGGGGGTCGCCGGATTAGTCTCCTGCGCGCGTATCGGCGAAAGTCCGGTGCTCAATCTCGACGAAAAACGCCGCGTCTACGAAGTCTCCGGCAAAGCCGCGCGGGAAGCCGGCAAAGTTCATATCGCCACCATCGCGCCGCAATCCACCGATGAAGCGGTCGGCTTGATGGGCGAGCTCGAGAACCTGCCCGTCGACGGCGTCATGATCTTTCCGCCGCTGCTTTTCGCCTGGGGCAAGGTCGATCCCAACTTGAAAGTCCGTTTCTTCGAAGATCTGGCGGCAGAAACCAAACTGCCGGTCGTGCTTTTTCAAATACCGGTGAAAAGCTACTACTACGATCCCGACACCATTTGCCGCATCGCCCGTTTGGAAAACGTCGTTGCTTTTAAAGAAGCGTCCTTCGACATCGATTTGTTCAGCGAAACCGTGCAGCGCTTGCAGCGCGACCGGGCCGCCATGCGCGTCTTGACCGGCAACGACCGCTTCGTCGCCGAGAGCTACAAGATCGGCGCCCACGGCGCGCTGATCGGCGTCGCCAACGTCGCGACGGAAAAATGGGGCGCCCTGGATATCGCCGGACGCGCAGGCAAATTCGACGAAGCCGCCGCGATCCAGAGCGAATTGGCATCGGTCAAAGAACTGGTCTTCAGCGAACCGATCGTCGAAGCTGTGGCGCGCATCAAAATCGTCTTGGAGCACGAAGGTCTGATCAAAACCGCCAAGGTGCGCCGGCCACAACTTGGCATCTCAGAGGCCGAAAGGAAACAATTACTGGAGAGTTACCAAGCGCTCAAGAATAACGAATTCCGCGCGGTGCAAGAAAATGCGCAGGTCCGCAAGCGACAGGCCGCCGGATAGCATCAATAACTACCTTCATTGGAGGGCAGCGAGTCCACTCAAGATAAATTTTCTTCGTGGCTTGAGCTCTTTTTCTCGCAGTCGACGCCGGCCGTTAGCTGGGCTCCTCCACATTCCGACCGGGGATTACCAGCGCAAACAGCGCCACCGTTACGGCGAGCAAAATCATCGCGCTCAGAGCCAGAGACCAGTGGACGCCGATCAAACCGCCGACCACGCCGACGGTGACTCCGCTAAACGCCTTCAGGCCATTGTTGGAAGTGTTGAATAGGCCGATCAAGCGGCCGCGCAGTTTTGTCGGCGCTTGCAGTTGCACCAACGTTTGCGCCATCGACATGAACGCCAGGTTGAGAACTCCCGCAAAGAAAAGCAGCGCCACAGATAGATAGTAATTTTGCGAGGCGGCGAACGCGATAATCACCGTGCACCAAAGAATCGAGCAGACCGCGGCATTGCGCGCGTTGGCGCGCAGCCAGCCACTGCCTTCGAGGATGAGGCCGCCGAGCACGGCGCCGGCGGCGCTGGCGCCGAGAAGCACACTGTAAGCGAGATCTTGCTTGTCGTGGCCGTACTCGTGGGCGAATTCCGGCATCTGCGCTTGAAAAGCGTTGCCGACCAGCAATGAGGTCGCGCCGCCGAGTAAGATCATCGACAAAATCGTCGGATTGGCCGAGGTTTCGCGGAGAAGTTGGATCGCGCCGGCAAAACTGATACGTGCGGGGCGGCCGCTCATGGCGTCGTCGCGCCCATGTCCGGTGTAGGGGAGAATGAACATGAAAACGATCATCGGCAAAAACATCAGGACATTGATAAACAATCCCATCGGCGGCCCGAACAGCACCATGGTTGCGCCGCCGATGCCGGGGCCCAAGAGCACGCCCAGTTGGCGGCTCGTGGAGTTGAGTCGCACCGCGCTCTGCAAGTATTCCCGCCCGACGATGTCATGGATAATCAGCTGACCGCCCGGCCCGCCGAGCACACCCGCCATCCCGTGGATGACCAGCAGCACGCACGCATGCCACACCTGAATCGTGTCGGTAAGAAATAAAATCGCCCAGGTGAGTGAAACGCTGGCGTACATCACCTGGGAAGCCTGGATAATTCTCCGGCAATCGTGCCGATCGGCGAGCGCGCCAAAATAGACCGCGAAAAATAAAAACGGCGTCCAATGGCTGATCACAGCGAACCCGGCTAAGACCGGCGAGTGAAATTTTTGGTAGAGCAGCCAATAGCTGATGACGTGTTCGATATTATCGCCCATCGCCGAAAACAAATTGACAATGCAATAATATCGATAGTCGCGGTGATGCAGCGCGGCGAAGGCGACTCTCGGCGCAGATTTCAACTGCTGAATCTTTCCTTGAGGAAACTGGATTTATAGCCATGAATGCAAAGAAAGAAATGGCCCGCGAAATGCGCCAGGAATGACTCTTCGAATTTTACCGTCCGCCGGTACTCTTTAGCTAAACTCGCCTGACTGTTTGGCAGGCATCAGAAACGCGAAGAGCGCCGCGGTGATCGCCAGCAGCACCATGGCGCTGAGCGCGAGCGACCAATGCACGCCAATGAGGCCGCCGGCAACACCCACCGTAACACCGCTGAAAGCTTTCAGCCCCATGCTTGCCATAGAGAACAGCCCGAGCAGACGGCCGCGCAGCGGCGGCGGCGCTAGCAATTGAACGATGGTCTGTCCCATCGAAGAAAATGTCAGGTTTAACACACCGGCCGTGAATAGCAGCGCAAGCGACAAATAATAGTGAGTCGACAGCGCGAAGCCGGCGATGGCGATACACCAGAGAATCGCGCTGATCATTGCAGTGCTCACCCGCGGCGGCAGCCAACCACGCCCTTCGAGCAGAAAACCGCCGAGCACCGCGCCGGCCGCGTTGGCGGCGAGCAACGCGCTGTAGGCGAAGTCGGCTTTCTCAGTGCCGAGATCGTGGGCAAACTCAGGCATGGTTGCTTGAAACGCGGAGCCGACGAAGAAGGACACACAGCCGGCCAACACGACCATCGTGATGATCGGTCGATTGCCCGAGACTTCACGCACCACATTAAACGCATCCCGCCAACTGAGGGCGCGCCGCGCCGGTGCTGCGTCTTCACGGCTATGACCCGTGTAAGGCACGGTCAAGAGCCAAATCGTCAGCGGTAGGTAAATCAACGTATTGACCACCAGTCCGAGCGCCGGGCTCAAGAGCAGCATCAACCCCCCACCCACGGCGGGACCGAAGAGTATACCCAGTTGCCGGCTGGTCGAGTTAAGGCGCACGGCGCTCTGCAAGTGCTCGCGGCCAACGATGTCGTGAATCAACAACTGGCTGCCTGGTCCCCAAAGCACTCCCGCCATGCCATGGATCATCAACAACACGCAGGCGTGCCAGACTTCTATCGTGTCCGTGTAAAACAACACCGCCCAGGCCGCCGACACACTCATGTACATGATCTGTGCGACTTGAATCACTTTGCGGCAATCGAAACGATCGGCGAGCGCGCCGAAGTAAACGGCGAAGAGCAAGAACGGCGTCCAGTGGCTGAGCACGGCAAAGCCGGCCAGCACCGGCGAATGAAATTTCTCGTACAACAGCCAATAGCTGATCACGTGCTCGATGCTGTCCGCCATCATTGCCAACATAGTGGCAACGAAATACACGCGAAAATCCTTGTGGCGCAGCGCCGCAAAAGCGACTTTCGGTTCGGCTTTGTGTTGGGCGTCCTGACTCGCCGTACCAATGGGTTTACTCATGAAAAGTTCGACGCGTTGAATCTATCTGGGTTTGACTTTTACCTATCCCAATTATTCGCTGCTCTCGCCTTGGGCGGCAAAGGCGAACAGCGCCATGGTGACCGCCAGCAATATCATCGAGCTCAGTGCCAGCGACCAGTGAACACCGATAAGACCGCCGATCACGCCTACGGTAAAGCCGCTAAAGGCGCGCAAACCGTACGCCGACATCGTGAACAGTCCGATCAAACGGCCGCGCAAGTTCACCGGCGCCTCCAACTGCACGATGGTTTGAGCAATCGAGTAAAACGCCAGATTCAACGCTCCGGCGATAAACAAGAGTGTGAGCGAGAATACGTAGCTGGTCGAAAATGCAAACATCGTCATAGTCACGCACCACAGGATCGCGCAGACAATCGCCGACTTGACCGTCGGCGGAAGCCATGCTTTGCCGTCAAGGACAAAGCCGCCGAACACGGAACCGGCGGCATTGGCGGCAAGCAGTGCGCTGTAGGCGAAGTCGGCCTTTCCCGTGCCCAGATCATGGGCGAACTCCGGCATGTTGGATTGGAACGCATTGCCGACAAATAACGATGCCGCGCCGCCGAGCGCGACCATGGTCAGGATTGGCCGGTTGTCGGCGATATCGCGAATGACGTCATAGGCGTCACGCCAACGCAATACGCGCCGGGCCGGCTTGCCGTCGCGAGAATGACCGGTATAAGGAACGATCATCAGCCAAATGGTCAGCGGCAAATAAATCAATGCGTTGACCAAGAGCCCGGATGGCGCGCCGAGCCAAAGCATGAGACCCCCGCCGACCGCCGGACCGAAGAGAATCCCCAATTGCCGGCTGGTCGCATTTAAGCGCACCGCGCTCGGCAGATCCTCAGCGCCGACGATATCGTGAATGATCAATTGTTCGGCGGGCGTCCAGAAAACTCCCGCGATCCGTGAATCACCAGCAGAACGCAGGCATGCCAGATTTGATCGTATCGGTGAAGAAACAACACCGCCCAAGCGGCAGACACGAACATATACATCATCTGAGCGATCTGGATGAGTTTGCGGCAGTCGTAGCGATCGGCGAGGCCGCCGAAATAAACCGAGAGTAACAAGAACGGCGTCCAATGGCTGATCACGGCAAAACCGGCCAGCACCGGCGAATGGAACTTCTGAAAGAGCATCCAGTAACTGATAACGTGTTCGATGTTGTCCGCCATCATCGCCAGCATGGTGGCGATAAAAAAGCCGCGGAAATGGCGGTGCTGTAACGCCGCGAAGGCGAGGGTTTTTGGCGTGCCGACAGTGGTAGACGGGTTAAGGCTCGTGTCGCGCGCGTTCAAGGGTGGTCCGGGAAAATCAAAATCGAACCCTGAAAATAACGGATAATGATGGGGTGTGCAAATGGCACGCAGGCTCGATCGCAAACTGTCAGCGGCGTGCGCATTCAAAACCGGCACCGCGCGAATCTGCTGTGTGCCTCTCCTGCTCTTTTCGTCACGTTCACGGAACCTTTACTCAAAAGCAAAGTCGTCTACATGCGGCTAAAACGCGGATTTGCTCGCATCGACCGCGCGACTTGTGAGATACGTTCGCACTTCCTTAAAAACACCGATGAAGCTTGAATTTCCTCGGAGCCAAAGAGACGCGCTTCACTAGTAAGACAAACGCCTAGGAAAATTGCATGTTTCACTCAGCAATAAATCAGGACAGCGCGGAATCGGGTTGCGCGAATGCCCTAGAAGTTTGAGTCATGAAACGGAACTATTTGCGGTTGAAATGCGCAAGACCAGGATTAACTAGCGGCGCGAATCCGACAAACGTGGATCGAGGGCATCGCGCAGCGCGTCGCCGAGCAGATTGAAGCTCATCAACGCAAAGAAGATAAAAAGTCCCGGCAGGAAAACTTGCAACGGCGCGATAAAGATATTCGTCGCGGCGTTGGTCAGCAAGTTACCCCAACTCGGTGTCGGCGGCTGGATGCCGAGACCGAGAAAGCTCAAAGTCGTTTCGGCGCGGATCGCCGCGCCGGCATCGAGGGTCGCGGCGACGATCAGCGGCGCCAAGGAATTCGGCAAAAGATGACGCAACATCACGCGCCAGCGCGTGGCGCCGAGGCATTGGGCGGCCAAGACAAATTCCTGCTCGCGAAACGATAATACCGCGCTGCGCGCCAGGCGTGCCGCGTTGGTCCATTCAAGGGCAACCAGGATCACGATAATGTTGACCAATCCGGGACCGGCGAGTTTCGATAGAACCAACAGCAATACGATTCGCGGGATCGTGTAGATCATATCGACCAGGCGCATGAGCAGATTATCGACTGTGCCGCCGACATAACCGGCGATGATGCCGATCAAACCGCCAAGAATTACCGTGCTGAACCCGACCAATAGCCCGACGGCGAGGGAAACTCGTCCGCCGTGCATAATGCGCACCCAAGTGTCGCGGCCCAACTCGTCGGTGCCGAGCCAGTGCTTCAAGGACGGCATCTGCATGCGCTCGGACAAAGATATCTGGTCCAGTTCATAGGGCGCCACGTACGGCCCCGCGACGACTAAAATAAGCAAAAAGAGGAAGAAGAAGCTGCCGGCGTAAGCCACGCGATGACGCTTGAAGCGGCGCCAAACCACGCGCCAGTAACCGGCGTGAGCCGGCGCCGGATTCGCTACCTCAACTTTGATAGCGAATTCTTGGATCGAGCCAGCCATAGACAATATCCGCAAGCAGGTTGAAGAAAACCACCGTCACCGCGATGATCATCACCACCGTCATGGCGACGACGAAGTCATTGCCCATGATCGACGTGTAGAGAAGCCGGCCCATGCCAGGGTAGGCGAAAACAGTTTCTACCACGGTCGATCCGCCGACCACCCGCGGCATGGTGACGGCAATAATCGTGACCACGGGAATCAAAGCATTTTTCAAAGCGTGGCGTCCGATCACGATGCGTTCGCTCAGACCCTTCGCGCGCGCCGTGGTCAAATAGTCCTGGCGTAGGACTTCGAGCATGCTCGATCGCATAAAGCGCTGCACCTGAATGATTTCCGAGATGGCCAAGACCGCGACCGGCAATATCAGATGTTTCAGCCAATCCAGCGTCGCCTCCCAGCTTCCCGGCGGTAGATCGGCATTCACGATACCGGAAGTCGGCAGCCAACCGAGCTTGACCGAAAAGGCGATGATCAACATCAAGCCGAGCCAAAATGCCGGCACCGAGTACGCGATAAAAGTGATGCCGGTGAGCAGATAGTCGCCGATCGAATATTGGCGCACGGCGGAAAATATCCCGAGCAGGATGGCCAACAGTTTGCCAAGAACTACCGCCGAGACCGTCAGCACGAGAGTATTTTTCAGCGCCGGCCAGACGATATCAAAAACCGGCTGACCATATTCCCGTGAATAGCCGGGGTTCAGTTGAATCAGTTGCCAGAGCCACTTCCAATATTGCACGTAGAAGGGATCGTCGAAGCCGTAGAGCTTGCGCAACCGCTCGTAATCCTCGGGACGTAAATTCGGAATATCCTGCAGCATGCGGTAAAGCGGATCCCCGGGCATCGCATAGAGCAACCCGAAAATAATCGCCGAGATCAGCAGCAACAGCGGCACAATCTGCAGCAAGCGCCGGACAACGTATAGAAGCATTGCTTATTTAACTATCACCGCGTCTGAATCGACAATCGAACCGACATGGAGGTCAACGCCTCTTAAACGACTGGAACGTTTTGAACGACTGGAACGACTGGAACGGCTGTTATCTTAAATCTTGTCCCACTGTTGCATATTCCAACTGCTGGAGTTCTGCCCGCCGCTTTCTTGGCGCGGCGTGATGCCGGTCAAACCCTTCTTGACCACGAGCACTTCCGGCGAATAGTTCAACGGCAGATGCGGCAGCGCGGTGCTGAACATTTTACAGAATTCGATCTGCAATTGCTCCGAACGCGCCGGCGTCACGATCGAGCTCAATTCATCCAGAATCGCGTCTTTTTTCGGATCGTTCCAGCCCGACACGTTTTCCGGCGCGAACTTGTTCTCCGCCGTGGGAATATTTTTGCTGTGAAAGCGCTCCTGCCATTCTTCGACGGTGACGTTGTGCGAGCCGATGTAGGCGCCCGGCCAGCGATTGCGGTTATCCGAGCTGTTGAGCAAGCGGTTCGGCATATTTTTAATATTGGTGCGCACGCCGATTTTTTTCCAGTAATCGGCGATCACGGCTTGCGCCTGCTCATGATCGCGCCGCTCGGCGGTAACGCGAAACTCAAATTCCAGACGCTCGCCCTTGCCGTTGGCGAGAACGCCGTCCGAGCCCGGCTTCCAGCCGGCTTCCGCCAATAGTTTTTTGGCGCGCTCCGGATCAAATTTATAGATCGTCGAGGCGGCTAACGCATTTTTGTAGCTCTTGCGGACCCGCGACAGCGGCAGATGAGAAACCACCTTTTCGCCCCTAAAGAGATTTTGGACCATGGCGTCGCGGTCGATGGCGTGCAACAGCGCGCGGCGCACGCGGACGTCGGCGAACATCGGGTTGTCGCGGCTGAGACTCAACCAGGTCCAAGACGCGGGGCTGATGAGCACTTTTCCCTTGCCTTGTTTTTCCCATTGGTCGCGCAAAATCATCGCGCCGTCGAAAGAAATCGTGCTGCGCATGCAAAAGTCCACTTCGCCGGCGAGCACGGCGGCGAGATTGGTATTGGTGTCTTCCACCGTCTTGTAGGTCACGCGCTCGATCTTCGGCCGCCCAAGCGGAAAATCCTTGAAGGCTTCCAGTTCCATGCGCGTGCCGCCGTCCCACTCGACCACTCGATAAGCACCGGCGCCGATGAAATTCTTGTTCCAATAAGGCAGATTGGCGAACGCCTTCATATCGCCGCCGGTAAACGCATCGAGCAGCAAATGGCGCGGAAAGGCGCGCACGTGAGTGTACTGGATCGCGTAGGCTTCGTTGTAAAGATCGTTCCAGTGGATAACCAGCGTGCGGTCATCGGGCGTTTCGATTTTGGCAATCAAATCGGGAACCAGACGGTCGGGCATGGGAAACTCGGGATGCTTGGCGATTTGCCAACCGAACTCGAAATCCTTTGACGTATACGGTTTGCCGTCGTGCCATTTAAGTCCCGGCCGCAGCTTGTACACCGTGATCATGGTCTTTTTTTGCGGATCGATTTTCCACGTGCCCTTCTTGACCGACGGCAATTCTTCGGCAAGCACGGGCACGCGCTCCAAAGTCACCGGATTTTGTCCGACCAAGCCCGCGTCAACCATCGACACATGTTCAGTTTCCCGGCGGTTGTGATAGCCGAGGCTGGTCACCTGTCGTTCACCGTGAATGACGATTCGTTTGCGTGCTGGCTGCGCGGCAAAAAGCGGCGCGCGCGGCCACGACAAGGTCCCGACGGCAGCAGCAGACATGCCTGCCAGCTTGATGAACTGCCGGCGGCCAACCGATTCGAGCGTCGCGGCGCTTGCGGATTTCTTTACACCCTTCGACATACCGATCCCCTTTCGAATACCGACTTAACCGACGCACTCATTTAATCGAGCACGCCTGGACTGTCAATGCCAAGTCGCCAATTTGCGAGTGGATTCCTTGACAACTCCACGGGCTAACAGATACAGGAAGGAATAGCCGCGCAGCAAAATGCGCAAGCGAATTTTTTGAAGAACAAGGAGATCCCTTATGGCCGTCGACTTCGAAGATCATTGCTGGAAAGATATTGTCACGCCGGAAATTCTCAAAACCTACACGCCGTATCACCGCGAAACCTACATCGGTCAAAGGCCCGCGCTCTTGGCCATCGATCTTTATAATCTCGCCTATGAAGGCGGCGCCAAAGAACCCCACGAGCTCATCGATACCTACAAAAGCTCGTGCGGCGTTTATGCGCACAACGCGATCAAACCGACGCAGGAACTATTTGCGTTGGCGCGCTCGCTGAAAATCCCGGTCTTTTATACGACCACCGAAACCCGCAAAGAAGCGAAACCCGGCGCCGTTCATGCGACCAATCGCCAACGGGTCAAGATCGATCCGCAAGCATTCGAGATCAAGGAAGAGTTCAAGCCCGAATCGGGCGATGTGGTCATTTTCAAAGAACGCGCCAGCGGCTTTTTCGGCACGCCGCTCGTCGCTCATCTGACTCAACTCGGCGTCGACAGCTTGATCGTCTGCGGCGAAAGCACCAGCGGCTGCGTGCGTGCCAGTTGCGTTGACGCGTACTCACTCGGCTACCACGTGTCGATCGCCGAAGAGTGCGTGTTCGATCGCAGCCCGCTGTCGCACAAAGTCAATCTTTTCGACATGCACCACAAATACACCGACGTGATGAAGCTTGAAGAAGTTAAAGAAAAGATCAAACAAGAGCGGCCGCGCAAGCCGAGTTGAATTTGTTCAAGCCGTTCAAAACGTTCAAGTCGTTCAAATCGTCTGAAAGCCGACGAAGAACGGTTTTGACGATTTGAACGAGCGCAGCGATTGAACGGCTTGAACGTTTTGAACCGCAGCTATCGGAAACTCATGTACAGTACCGCCAACGGATTAAAGATTTATTACGAAATCTCCGGCGAAGGCCTACCCTTCGTCATGGTTCACGCCAATCCGTTCGATCATAATTTATGGATGTACCAGATCGCGCACTTTTCGACCTACTTCAAAGTGATCGCCATCGACATCCGCGGCTACGGCCGTTCTGACAAACCGACGACGCCGTTCAGTCTAGCGGATATGGCGGACGATGTGCTCGGCGTCTGCCGCGACGAAGGCGTGAAAGAAGCGATTTTAGGCGGCGTCAGCGTCGGCTCGGGGATGGCAATCCTGCTCGGATTGGACCATCCCGAGATCTTCAAAGCGATCATCCTCGTCGGCGGCAGCAGCGGGCCCGGCGGGTCCATCGACGAGCGCATTCACGGCTACACCAAGATCGGCATCGAGAAATACCACATTCAACATTTGCGAGACTTGGTCGCTCCCGATTTTCCCGAAACCAAACTCGGTAAATATCTGCTCAACACCTTCGTCGAACGCGATCCCTGGTTGAGCGGGGAATCCATCGGCCAGATTTTTCGCGCCCGCGGCGGTCTCGATATGACACCCCGGCTCAGCACCATGAAAGTGCCGACTTTGGTGATCAACGGCGAGTATGACAATTCATTGGCAGGCGGCAAGAAAACCGCTTCGCTAATTCCCGGCGCCGTGCACAAGTGCTACCGAAAACCGGCCACGCCTGTAACATCGAAGATCCTGCCAGCTTTGACGAGTTTGTCATCGATTTTCTGCGCGCCAACAATCTCATGCCGAAATCGCTCGAGTTGACGCACCGCGTTTGCCGGTTCAACGCTGCGGAGCTGACTCAGAGATGGAGGAATCGCTATGGCCATCAATATCGAAAAACTGAAAAGCATGACGCCCGCCGAAGGGCATGGATTTTCATATCAGCAAAGTCGGCCACGTCGTCTTGCAAGTAGCCGATCTCGAACGCTCCGCGGAATTTTATACGCAAGGCTCTGGGCTTCAAAGTCTCGGATGTTTACCCGGAAGAGATGATGCCCGGCGGCATGGTGTTTCTGCGCTGCAATACGGATCATCATTGCCTCGCTCTCGTCGGCGCCGGTGACGGCAAGAACGCAATCGGGAATTGCATCACCTCGCTTTCGAAGTGCCGACGCTGAGCGAAGTTCTGCGCGCGCGCGATCGCTTGCGCGAAATTCGGCGCCCAGATCGACTTTGAAGGCCGGCGCCGCGCCGGCTGCCAGATCGCCGTCGAGTTTCGCGACCCTGATAATCACTCGCTGGAGATTTACTGGGGCGTCGATCAAGTCGGCAGCGATGGCCGCGTCCGTCCGGCGAACGAATGGCACGGCGTCAAGTCATTGGAAGAAGCCATCGCCAACCCAGTGCCGGGACAGGATACTCACCTTTCTCGATGACTTCCCTCGAAGATCTGGTTCGTTCTTCCTCCCGAGCGCTCATAGTCGGTGTTGGCGGCGGTGGCGATGTCGTCGGCGCCCTCGCAACAGCGCGTTTCTTAGAATTCTGCGGCTTGGAATTTATCCTCGGCGGTCTTTCCTGGGAGCGAAACGTCTATGATCCGATACCCGGGCCGCGCAAGTTGAGCGAAGTGCGCAACGTCGACGCCCTCCATTCTTTTGCTTGGATGGCGAACAGCGGGAGTCAAACCGATACCGGCGTCTATTTCGCCGAATCCAGAATGGCGGCGGCGCTCGCCAAACAAGTTCTGCTGATCGACATCAACGGCGGCGTCGCAGGAGTGGTGGATGGAATCGAAATAGCGACAAAAGAACTCCAAGCAGACTTGCTTGTCGGCATCGACGTTGGCGGCGATTCGCTGGCACAAGGTCACGAACCAGGACTGCGCAGCCCGCTGGCGGATTCGATCATGCTTGCCGCATTTGCGGAATTGGCAAAACGCGGCCGCCGTACCTTATGGGGCGTGTTCGGCTACGGCAGCGACGGCGAATTGACCGTCGATGAAATTGAGGCGGCACTGAGCAAACTCGCCGCCGCCGATGGGTTGCAGGGCGCCTGGGCGCTTACCCCAAAGATCGCCGCAGAAATCGAGGAGGTTATCAAAACCGTGCCCACCGAAGCGAGTGCCATTCCTGTGGAATGCTTTCGCGGCGCGTGGGGTATAAGGACGATTCGTGGCGGCCGACGCACTCTCAAGCTTACGCCGCTCACCACCCTGACGTTTTTCATGTCGCCGGAAAAATTATATGCAAGTCTTTCGCGCCCGGCGCAAGCCGTGCGTGAAAGTTCTTCTTTGGATGAAGCCAATAACGCGCTTCACGCCTTGGGGATCTACACCGAGCTCGATTTCGAACGCGACCATTACAAAGCGACGAGGCCTCAGTGATCCGGCAATTCTTCGGAGATTTGCCAAGGGACGCAAAAATTTTGATGATCTCGCGCGGCATCCGCGCCTTTGCTTTTTCGTATTTAAACGTTGTCTTCGCCATCTATCTCGACCGGCTCGGGTATACGCCGGTAATGATCGGAGTCATTTTCACCGTCGCTTATCTGAGCGGCGCCGTACTCACGGCATCCAACGAGCGTGGCTCGGCGGCCGGTGTCACTAGCCTGGCGCGCATCGTGCCGTTCGGCATCAGCCCGACCATTTCGACCTATCTCATGCAAACGGTGTCCTTGACGCTTCCCTTGTTCATCGGCGGCGGGTTACAGTTGCTCAATGACGTGGCATTCTTCCTGATGTTTCGTCACGTCCGACCGCCGGAAGAGCTGGCAATGAACGAAAGATCAATAATCGAGGGGCTAGGCGGATGAAGAGACCGCGAGAACAAACGGGCGCTGTTTCATTTCTTGAAAGAATAGCCGAACAACGGATTCTCGAAGCCCAGCGCAATGGAGCCTTTGACAATCTGCCCGGCAAAGGCAAACCGCTGGAGTTGGAAGACATGAGCTGGGTTCCCGACGATCTGCGCATCGGCTACCATGTGCTCAAGAATGCCAATATATTGCCGCCTGAAGCTGAATTGCTCAAAGACATCCACACGTTGGAGGATCTTCTGAAACATGTCGAAGATGAAGGCGAGCGGCGCGCCCTAGCAAAGAGCATTCAGTGGAAGATGATTCGCCTGGACATGCTCAAACGGCGCTCCTTAGATCAGCATTCGCTGCGCCACTACGGCCGCAAGCTCGTCGACAAGTTTCGCCCGCGTTAGCACCGTTTAACTTTGCCTTGCCGGTTATTCCGTGGTAGAAATCCCCTACTTCCGGCTGGGACATCCCCGGCGCAACCAAGAATCGAAAGGAGCATCCTATGGCGACGGAAACCTCCCCTATCAAAATCAAAAAAATCGGCCACGTGGTCCTGAGCGTCAGCGACATCGAGCGCAGCACGAAGTTCTGGACCGAGATCATGGGCTTTAAATTTCCGACAAGAACGAGGGCGGCATGATGTTTTTCCGCAACTCCACCGATCATCATACCGTGGCGCTGGTTCAAGCCACCGAGAAAAACGAGCTGCCCAAGCGCGGCGAAGTCGGCTTCGACCATATGGCCCTGGAAGTCGCCACGGTTTCTGAGCTTTTCAAAGTCCGCGATTTCCTCAAGGCCAAAGGCGTCAAGATTTTCTATGAGGGCCGGCGCGGCCCGGGCGGCAATCCGGGCGTGGAATTCTACGATCCCGACGGCTACAAGATTGAAATTTATGCCGCGATGGATCAAATCGGCACGGACGGACGAAGCCGACCGGCCAACGAGTGGAAACGCGCTACAACCTTAGAAGAAGCCGTGTCCAATCCCTTGCCCGGCGCCGAATATCATTGACGTTCGATAGCACCAAAATTGCGGGCTAGTTTCGTCGGGGCGGGTTAAAACCCACCCCTACTTTTTTTGTGGCATACGGAATCAGCAACTCGTTCACCGCGAAAATCCTTTCCAGCTTTTCTGTGTCTCTTCGTAGTGCTTGTTCTTGGTAAGCCATTGCGGCGAGCTGATCACGACCTTGGCGCCCTTGGGCCTTAGCCACATCGAGGTTCTTCTTCTGGTTCGACTCCGGGTACAGATGGAAGTCGAGCCCGTCGATGTCCCACATCAACTTCTGGCCCTCGGGCGTGTGCAGGAAGGCGACGAACAGAGCCGCCGTACTCGGAGCCCGAGAGTTCTTCGGCACCGCCGCCGTAGCGAGTGTGCGAAACTGTGGCATCGGCCATGATCGCGTAGCCGAGCGGAATGCCCTGTCGCTCCGCCATATTCACTTCCTGATCGCCGCACGCCAGCGCGAGCATGAGAAACTCGCCGCTGGTCAGCCGGTCCATCTCACCGCAGCGAATCACGCCGGCGATATGCTTGGAAAATTTCTTGACAAAGTCGATGACTTTTTCCTTGCCTAGCAGCTCGGGCATGGCGAACTCTCGAAATCCGGCAGCGTACGGTGTCGAGGCGATCTTGCCTTTCCACTTGGGGCTCATCAGATCGTCGAGCTTGTGCGGAATATCGTTTCCTTTCACCAAATTGCTATTGTAGATGACTCCGACCAAGGTCGAAGCCATCGCGACACCGATATTGCCTGGCACGATAGGATCAAATCCCGGCTCCGGCAAAAATTTGCGTTCGATCAGGGCGCGCCAATCCATCGGGATCAACGGCTGGCTTTCCATCGCCTGGAACATCGACTGCGGATTGCCGAAATAGACGTCACTGCTCGCCGGCTGACTCGCCGCCTGCTCGCGCGTGATCTTCGCCATCATCCCCTGCATATTCGCCCCAGGAGTGAAGGACGGTTGAATATTGAGGCTGTATTTCTTGTTCATCGCGGCGACGATTTTCTGCAGACCCTGCCCGCCGTCGAGCGTATCCGCACCCCACTGGGCCCGGAGCGTGGTCTCTTTCTTCGCCTTGCTAACCAGATCCGCAATCGTTGGCTTACCGGCTTCGGCCGCCATGCCATTGCCTACGAAGATGGCGAAAGCCAGACCAATCGCAAGCACAACGGCCATCCGACAACCCACTCTTCTCCGTCGATCAGGAATCATGCGATCCTCCCTTCGTATTCGATTTGCCTTATCACGTTTCGACTTCATCTCCACCGATTAGGATTCGGGCATCAACTGGCGCCGTCCAAACCACCAAAAAACCAAAATGAGCGGCGTGAGCACGAGCGTCATCAGCAACGTCACCGCGGCTGCTTGATTGATGGCACCGGAGAACCAGTAACTCCAGATCACCGCTGGCAAAGTAATGCTTTCCTGACTGATCAGGAACACCGCGACGGTGAGTTCGCGATAAACCAAGATCGCCGACCAGATCCATACGGACAGCAGCGTCGGACGGAGCAGCGGCACGAGGATCCGCCACGACGTTCGAATCGGCGACAGGCCGGCTGTATAAGCCGCCTCTTCCAGCTCTTTGTGAACTTGCAAGAGCGAGCTATTGAGCGCCCGCGTGGCGAAGGCCAGCCGCGAGATGACGTAGACAATGGCAATCAACCACACCGAGCCGTATAGCGGCATGAATTTGGGCAGGACAAAGAGCGCGAGCAAGAGGGCCCCGATCGCCATGATGACTTCAGGCAGCGCGTGTGGTAAGAACGCGCCGAATTCCAAGACGTAACGCATGCGGCTGCGCGAGCGCACGATCAGCCATGAAATGCTGAACGCAAGCAATAACGTGATAAACGGCACGGTGATCACCAGCAGGACAGTGTTGTAGAGTCCGCGCCAAAAGAGATCCCAATTGAGGTTGTGAAAGCCGGCGAACGAAAGTTTGCCGAGCATTTCCCATGACGGCGGCGCCAGATAAGGCGTGAACGCCGCGTAGGCAATCAGTAAAAGCGGAATCAATTTGGTGGCGAGAAAGTAGAGCGCAATTAAGACCCAAGGCGAGCACGGACCAACGGCCCAGATCAATCAGCGCCGGACGATAGCCCTTTCCGGTAATTACTTCGTAGCGATGCCCCTGCCTCAGCACCTGGCTGTACCACCAGGTCAGGAGTAGAGCCAAGCAAATCATCACCGTTCCCAACGCCGCGGTAACGCCATGCTGCGGCAAGCCGCTGTCTGGCGGGTTGGCCTTCAAATAGACATAAGTGCTCAGCATGTAAATGCGATTGCCCAGTCCAATGATCGCCGGAACATCGAAGGTCGCGATGCCGATGGTCAGCATGTAGATCATCGCCGCCAAAATAGCTGGGAACGCCAAGGGCAGCGTGATACGGCGCACCGTCCCGGCGAAGCTCATGCCATGAATCTTGGCGGCCTCTTCGAGCGACGGATTCATGGCGCGAAACATTTGCGCGGTGAGAATAAACGCCAAAGCCGTGAGGTTAAGTCCCTGCACCAAGCCCATCCCCGCCGGCGTGGCGATGTTGATCGGTCCCTGCTCCAGAGCAAATGCGTCCATGAGCCAGCGATTCAAAAACCCGATGCGCACGTGGGCGATAAAAGTCCAACCCATTGCGGTATAGATGCCCGGGATCAGTAGCCCCAGCGTCATGATCGTATAGACCAGACCTTTGCCCGGCATGGTAGTGCGTTCGGTCAACCAGGCAATCGGCAGCCCGAGCGCGAGCGCGGTAAAAGTCGTCGCCAAAGTGAAGATCAGCGTGTTCCAGAAAACCTTGAGGATGAAAGGATCGCCTAAAATGTCGGTGTAATTCTTGAAGCGTATAGATCGCCTTGGGCGTGCCGACGACTCCGGTCTGAAAGCTGATCCAGATCAGCGCGGCAACCAGCATGAGGATCACCAACATCGGCAGCGACCGCCAGCGTCAGCAGCAACGGCGAAGCGCGCAAGCGAATCACCAACTGTCGCGGCATTCTCAGAACGGCTTCCATCGTCGACCTCGCGGATCAGATCATAGACTTATTCGGCGTGCTCAGTTTGGATGTACCGATAGTGGCCATTACAAGGCTCAATAAATGAATCCGTATGTAGCGTTCTCGAAATGGTTGCTGGTCCGTTCAGTGGCGTTGTTCCGGCGCCAGGACCCGATCCTTACTCTCGGAGAACGGGAAAACCATGATCTCCACCGGATCGATGTAAAGTCGTAACCGGCGGTCGTCCCGATGCGGCACCAAGCGGCTTTTCCCAGTCACAAGCATATCCTTGACGAATGCTTCGTAGACGAATTGATCGCCGAGAAACGTGCTCGACCGGAGCAACCCATCGAAAGCGTTCGGCTGAGAAGCATTCGCGCCATCAACAATCTGCAATGACTCCGGTCGAAACCCGACGAGGACCTCCGGCCCCTGATCGCGGCGCTGACCGATGTCCAAACGGCCGATCTTAGTTTCAACCGTTTTCGATTCGGTCACCCTGCCGGTAAACCAGTTCACTGAACCGAAAAAGTCGGCAACCTCGGAACAGTTGGGACGGCGATAAAGCTCCATCGGATCGCCATCTTGGAGCAACTTGCCGAAACTCATGAGGGCGATCTTATCGGCGATCGCCATGGCTTCGATTTGATCGTGGGTGACGTATAAGACGGTTGCGCCCAACTGTTTGGCGAGCTCGCGGATTTTGCCGCGCACTTCTTCCCTGAGGCGAGCGTCGAGATTGCTGAGCGGCTCGTCCATCAGGAGTACTCGTGGATTGACCGCGATGGCCCGCGCCAGCGCGACGCGCTGTTGTTGACCGCCGCTGAGAAGCGTGGCGGAGCGGTCCTTTTGCTCGTCGAGCTGGACCATGCGCAACGCTTCCTGGACTCGTTGATTGACTTCGCGGCGAGGAATTTTTTGCGCGCCCTCGCGCAATGGCAGGGCGACGTTGTCGAATACCGTTAGATGGGGCCAAACCGCGTAGGATTGGAAGACCATGCCGAACTTGCGTTGCTGAGGCGAAACCCAAGTTGGCGGAGTGTCGCAGAAGACCGTTTGTCCGGCAATGCGGATTTCGCCCTGGTCCGGCGATTCCAGTCCCGCGACGCAGCGCAGCAGACGTCGTCTTACCCGAGCCGCTGGCGCCGACGATAACAAAGAAGTCGCCTTCCGCGACTTCCAAATCGAGACCCTTGAGCGCCTCGATTTTCCCGTCACCGACGGTAAATTCTTTGCAGAGTTTGCGGATCGAGATCATCTCGGCTCACCCATTTACGTAAAAGCAAGCCAACTCTTCGATTCAATCAGCCATTCGAACGCCCGGCACCTCGGACCAAGGGATAACTATCCATTCAACGAACTTGAGTCAAACGAATTCGCTGGCTCTGAGTATTAGACACGGCCGATCAGAGAATCAGCCCCGGCCGAAACCGCATCCTGAGTGATTCCGCAAGAAGCGTGCGACGCCAAACAATGGTGATGGCAGAGAAATTTTTAGGTAGAGAAGCGGACGTTAGGCTTCGGCGATTTCGTATTTTTCGTGGTGCAGATCCTGGCTCGCTTTGATGATGACCCGGTGATTGATCTCACGTTCGAGATTTTCCAGGCTGTTATTTTTTTCATCGTAGAGAAAGTTGGCAATGTCGGGGTGCAAGCGTACGACGATATTTTTACCGCTTTCGATTTGGCCCTGCTGATGCTTGATAGCCCGCAAAACGTCGTAGGCGATCGTTGCGGCAGATTTGATTCGGCCGCGTCCATCACAGTGGGGGCAAGGCCGAAGTAGTTGATTTTCCAAACTTTCACGGCTCCGCTGGCGCGTCATTTCGACCAGCCCGAGCTCGGAAATCTTTAGAATATTGGTGCGTGCCTTATCTTTTTTGAGCGCCTCCTTCAGCGCTTCGTAGACTTTCTTCCGATTCCCTTCTTTTTCCATATCGATGAAATCGATAATAATGATACCGCCGACGTTTCTCAGGCGCAGTTGGCGTACGACCTCCTGAGTTGCCTCTAGATTGGTTTTGAAGATGGTTTCTTCCTGGTTACGTTTGCCGACAAACCGGCCGGTATTGACGTCGACGGCGGTAAGCGCTTCGGTCCGCTCGATGACGATGGAGCCGCCCGAGCGCAGCCAGACCCGCTGTTCCAGCGCCTTGGTGACCTTTTCTTCGATTCCTTGTCGCTCGAAAAGGGGTTCCTTCTCCGAGTACAAAACAAGCTTGGCTTTCAGCCGCGGCATGAAATGGCGCACGAAATCGACAATGCGCCGGTGATCCTTGGGCGAATCGATGACGACTTGCTCGGTATCGGTGGTGAAGAAATCGCGGATCGTCCGGGTGATCAGATCGAGATCCTGATGGATCAAAGAAGGGGCTGGCGAAGTTTCAGCTTTTTGCTGAATGCGCTTCCATAGCTTGGTCAAAAACGCCAGATCCCTTTGAATATCTCGCTTGCTGCGGCCTTCGCAGGCGGTGCGCAGAATAAAGCCGCCATCGCCCGTACCCAACGACTGAGCGATTTCCTTCAAGCGTTTGCGCTCTTCTTCGCTCTCGATTCGGCGCGAAATGCCGATGTGCTTGGTGCCCGGCATGAAGACCATATACCGTCCCGGCAGTGACACATGTGAAGTAACCCGCGCGCCTTTCGTGCCCAACGGATCTTTGGCCACTTGCACCAGCAACTCTTCGCCGCGGGAAATCTGTTTTTCCAGCGGCAACCGGCGCGACGGTGCCGGCTTGGGCGCCTCCTCAAACTCGACATCATCTCCCGACTGACTGATCAGTTGGACATCATCCGGAACCGTGGAAAAATCCGAGGCATGGAGGAAACCGGCTTTCTCCATGCCCATATCGATAAACGCCGCTTGCATACCGGGCAGAACCCGCGCGACTTTGCCTTTGTAAATATTCCCGGCGACACCCATTTCTTCTTTCCGTTCAATCAGAAATTCGGCGAGGAGACCGTCTTCAATGATCGCGATACGGCTTTCCTGGGGCGTCGAATTGATGAAAATTTCTTGCTTCATAGAATCAAAAGATGTGTGAATTTGGTGGGAGTTGGGAAGACAGGCTTCCCGACGGGCGTCGGTGAATCCACAATCTCCAAAATGGCAGCCAGCATGGTTTATAGAGGAAATTTCCTTCGACTTCAAGCAAGTTTACGCGGAACGCAGAAACTCTTCAATTGACTTTGGCTGCCCCGCCCGATATTTTGACCATGGACAATCGCAACACTGGCCTGCAACTCCAGCGAGAAAAGCTGACTCATGGGTTATCCGGCATCCGCGACCGCCTATTCAATACTGAACACCAAAGTTCTTATCCTCAACCGTTCTTATCTGCCGATTCACGTCACCCCGGTTCGACGCGCCTTTGTGCTGCTGTACCAAGGTATCGCCAAAGCGGTCAACGAACAGTATCAGACTTTTGATTTCGAGAGTTGGAGCGATTTATCGATTTCTGCTCACGACGAAACCGTCGGTTTGGTAAATCGCGTGATCCGTGTCCCCCGGGTAATTCTCCTGGTCACTTATGATCGTGTGCCAAAACGTCAAGTCCGTTTCAGTCGATACAACATCTACGCCCGCGACAAGTGCACCTGTCAATATTGCGGCCGCAGGCTGCCACGCCACGAGCTCAACCTGGACCATGTGATCCCGCGCTCTCAGGGCGGCACGTCGCTTTGGGAAAATGTGGTCTGCTCATGTCACGAATGCAACCGGCGCAAAGGCGGACGAACCCCACAACAGGCGAACATGCCGCTGGTGCGAAAACCGCTCAAACCACAATGGACCCCATTCATGCAGGAGACTTTCAGCATGTCCCGATACAGGGAATGGGTGCCCTATCTCAACACCATCGACGTCTCCTATTGGAACACCGAGCTCTTGGAAAAGTAGTCCATTGGATCGAATCCTGGAGAGCGCAATTCCGCTCGTAGTGGTGATCTACGGCATAACCTTGTCTCTAGCAAGATGTAACACATCTCAAAGAAACAAGCCCATATCTTGTGGTGAGTTATCCACAAGCTCCCAGTATATTGTGATTTTTGCTTGACACCCCCATTCCACTGTGGAATATTGCAGGCAATCTGCACGGCCAGATTTGCCAAAAAGTCCTCTCGATTGAATTACTTATGCGCTTAAAACGCCTTGAAATGATTGGTTTTAAATCGTTTGCCCAGAAAACCGTGGTGGAATTGAACCCCGGCGTGACGGCTATCGTCGGCCCGAACGGTTGCGGCAAGTCCAATATCGTTGATGCCTTGCGCTGGGCTATGGGCGAGCAAAGCGCCCGGCACCTGCGCGGTCATCAGATGGAAGACGTGGTCTTTAGCGGCAGTGACAGTTTGCCCGCCACGGGAATGGCTGAGGTTTCCATCGTCTTTGATAACGAAGATGGGCGCAGTCCGGCAGAATACAGCAGCCTGAGCGAAATTATGGTGACTCGGCGATTGTTCCGCTCAGGCGAATCGGAATATGCGATCAACAAAACCGATTGCCGTCTCAAAGACGTGATCGATTTGTTTCTGGGCACAGGCGTGGGCAGCAAAGCTTATTCGATCGTCGAGCAAGGAAAAGTCGACGAGCTGGTTAATTCCAAGCCGGAGGATCGGCGCAGCCTGATTGAAGAGGCTGCGGGCACGAGCAAATATAAAAGTCGCAAGATCGTCGCCGAGAAAAAGCTCGAACGCACGCAGCAAAATCTTCTGCGCGTGAGCGATATTGTGCGCGAAATCGAACGGCAGATCCGCTCGATGGAACTGCAAGCAAAGAAAGCCGAACGTTATCGCGCTGTGAAATCCGAGCTGAAAGAAAAGGAACTGGCCTTCACCTTCCTGCAGCGCGAGAGCCAAAAGGGCGAAATCGCGCGTCATGAAGCGCAACTCGCTGGAGTGGAAGACCGCTTGGCGGAATACTTAGTCTCGCTTCACGCCAAGGAAGCGGAAAACGAATCAACTCAGCTGGCGCTCTTGGAATCGGACAGAGAAATCGCCGAGCAGCAGGAAGTCGTTTATCAGCGCCGGGGCGAGATCCAGTCCGACGAGCAAAAGTGCGACTTTTACAAGAGAGATTTGACACAAATTGAACAAAGCGAAGTGGAAACCCGTACCGCTCTTGACCTCCTCGAAGAGCGCACCAAAACTCTCGCACAAGAGATCGGCGAGCTGAATAAAGCCGAAGCGAGCTTCACCCAACTCTCGCTGTTTGAAGAAACTTTCTTGCGCGATAAGGAAACCGAGCTTGGAAAGTTGCAAGCGCAGATCCTAACGCTGCAAGACGAGCTCGATCGCGAGAAGGAAGCGCTGATCGATGCCGCCAACCAAATCGCGTTTCTAAAAAATGACGCCCTCGGCAAGGAAAAACGGCACGGTGAAATCGCCAGGGAATTGGCGCGCAGCCAAGCGGAGCTAGCCCAAGCCACAGACTCGCTAACCCAGTGCGGGTCGACGCGCGACACCACTGATCACGCCTTGACGGCCTGCCTCGATGCCCTGCGCGAGCGCGGTATCGAGACCGCCCACATTACCGCCTCGATCCAGGCGTTGAGCCGAACCAAGGACGATCACGAGAAAAAAATCACCGCGCTCAAAGCGCAGATTCAGGAAAACCGATCCCGGCTGGTTTCGCTCGAAGACTTGCAGAAAAATTATGAAGGTTACCAGGAAGGTGTGCGCGCGATCATGCTCAAGAAGCAGCAGGAAGCGACACCCAACGGGATCTACGGCCTGGTCGCCGAGGTCATTGAAGCGCCGGAAACCTATGAGAAGGCGTTGACGGCCGTGCTCGGCGATCGCTTGCAGTACGTGATCGTCAAAGGACAGGAAGAAGGCATCGAGGCCATCGAATATCTCAAGAGCGAAGCCTCCGGACGCGGCAGTTTTATCCCACTTCGATTGTCGCGCAAGCAGTATAAGGAATTGCCGCTCGGCGAAGCCGAGGTGATCGCGCCGCTGATCGACATGATCACGGTAAAAGAAGGCTACAGTGAAGTGGCGGATTATCTGCTGTCCGACGTGATGGTGGTCAGAGATCTGGTCTCGGGATTATCGCTGTGGAACCGCAACGGTTATTATTGCACGCTGGTAACTCCAGATGGCGAGGTCATCGACTCCATGGGTATCGTGACCGGCGGCAGCGGCGCCTCGCTCGAAGGCAGTGTTCTCGAACAACGTCGACGGATTCGTGAAATCCGCCGTACGCTCGCCGAATTGGAAGCCAAGCTCCCCGCCGAGACGGAGGAAAACGATAAACTCAAGCAAGCGCTGGAACAAGCCGAGACGCAAAAGAGTTTGCTCGGCGCGGAAATTTACCGATTGGAGATCGAACGAGTACGTCTCGAACATGAAAACCGCGCCGCTGAGCAGGAATATCAACGCTTGACCCGGACCGCCGAGGCGCTCTACCAGGAGCAAAACGATTTGACCAGCACCATTGCGCTCCTGGGCGAGGAAATTCAGCACTGCCAGCAAAGCGCCGAGAAAATCAGCGCGCAAAAAAGCGAGCGCGAACAGTTACTCGCACAAAAACAGGTTGAGGTCGGAGGGTTGCGTCAAGCCGTCGAAGCGGCGGAAGATGAGGTGACTCAATCGCGTGTCCGCAACGCGGCTTTAGGCGAACGCCGCGATAATACTCATGTCAATTTGGCCAATCGGCGCAAGCTGCAAGAAGAAACGGTTCGCGACATGGTGATCCGCCAACAACGGATCGAGGACTTTCAACGGCAGCGCGCTGCGACGGAACAAGCGCGCGCGCTCACTGAAGCGCAGCTTGAGCAAAATCGCGCGGCGCTGAAAGGGTTGGAGGAGCGGCTGCAAGCCGACCGACAGAAATACCGCGCCATCTCGATGCAGCTGGCGGAGATCGGCGAAGCGATCAAGGAACTCCGCCCCCTCGCCGAAGCTTGTCAGGAAGAAAAAAATCAAATCCAATTACTACTTGCCGAAAAACGACTTCATTTGCAGCATCTCGCCGAGAACCTCCGCGAAAAATACGACGTGGACCTCGATCTCCTGACGATGGAACAGTCGGATATCCCGGCAAAAGAAGACCTGACGAGCGAGATTGACGATCTGCGCAGCCGCTTGGAACGCATGGGTGAAGTCAATCTGGCGGCCATCGGCGAATATGAAGAGCTCACCGCTCGCTTCCAGTTCATGGGCCAGCAAAAAGACGACCTGGAAAGGTCCATGGCCGATTTGCAGCAGACGATTGTCAAGTTGAACCGCATCTGCCGGCTGCGTTTCAAAGAAAGCTTCGAATTAATCAACGAAAAGTTCGAAGCGATCTTTCCGCGGTTATTCCGCGGCGGCAAGGCGCGCTTGGTATTGACCGACGAAAACGATTACTTGGAAACCGGTGTGGACATCGTAGTCCAGCCGCCCGGCAAAAAACTCCAGTCGATTACGCTTCTCTCGGGTGGTGAAAAGGCGCTTACCGCGGTAAGTCTTCTGTTCGCCATATTCTTGACCAAGCCGAGCCCGTTCTGTTTCCTTGACGAAGTCGATGCGCCGCTCGACGACGCTAACCTCGACCGTTTCAACGAGATGATCAAGGAAATGAGCGAGCATTCGCAATTCATTTTGGTCACTCACAACAAGAAAAGCATGCAGGCCGCCGAAATGTTATACGGCATCACCATGGCCGAGCCTGGCGTGTCGAAAGTCGTCTCCGTCCGGTTGAATTAGCTGCTTCTCCCGTTGAGAGTTCTTTACCGCGCAGTTGACTCTTAGTCTGTCTTCCCTGAGTATCAAAGCATGGAAGGTAGTTCTTTTTTTCAACGACTAAAACGCGGCCTCACCAAGAATCGGGAAACTTGGGTACAAAAGATCGGGTCGATTTTTCAGAATCGCCGCTGGGACGAAACCTCGCTCGACGAAATGGAAGAGAGCCTGATCGCCGCCGACGTAGGCGTCAACGCCGTTCAAAAAGTCATGGTGACCCTCCGGCGTCAATCGCCCACTGGAAGCGAAGACGCCGGGCTGGAAATGTCGTCACGTTTACAAGGCGCTCTCGTGAGCATGCTTCGGGGCTCGAAACCGGTGCCCACGCGCGAAGCGCTCTCGGTCAAACCCTGGGTCATCCTGTTTCTCGGCGTCAATGGTGTCGGTAAAACAACCACCATCGGCAAACTCGCGGCGCAGTACCGCAACGCCGGCAAGAAGGTCCTCCTTGTTGCCGGCGACACTTTTCGTGCGGCCGCGATCGAACAACTCGATGTCTGGGGCCAGCGTGCTGGAGTCGATGTTATCAAACATCGCCCAGGCGCCGACCCGTCGGCCGTGGTTTTCGACGGTATGCAAGCCGCCAAGAGCCGCGGCACAGACGTTCTGCTGATCGATACGGCCGGACGTTTACATACCAAGCTCCATTTGATCGAGGAGCTCAAGAAAATCCGTCGCGTGATCGCTCGCGAACAGCCGGATGCGCCCCATGAAACTTTCTTGGTCTTGGACGCGACCACGGGACAAAACGGTCTACAGCAAGCACGGGTGTTTAAGGAAGCCACTGACATCAACGGGATTGTCCTTACTAAATTGGACGGCACCGCCAAAGGCGGAGTCATCATCAGCATTCAAGAAGAGCTCGCTGTACCGGTCAAGTATATCGGCGTCGGAGAAGATGTCGAAGATTTGCAACCGTTCGATCCGGAACGTTTCGTGCAAGCCTTGTTTGAGACCTGAATGAGGATGAACCGAGTGATCTTGACATGGGCCGCAGGGCACATTACCCTTTAAGCAAGGTATTTCTGATGACAATCGAAAATAACAATCAAGAATCTTTGGAATTAAGCCTAACTGACAATGCTATCGAGCAGGTCAAACGGCTGCTCAGCCAGCAAAAACGCGAAGGGCACGGTCTGCGGGTCGCCGTGGCGGACGGCGGTTGCTCCGGCTATTCGTACAAGCTGGATTTCGACAAGGAACAAAAATCCGAAGATGCGGTGCTCGAGCGCAACGGACTTAAAGTTTTCGTCGATCGCGCGAGCGCGCCTTACCTCAAGGGAACGGTCATCGATTTCGTCGGCGGGCTCTACGGCGGCGGCTTCAAGTTCACCAATCCCAACGCATCCGGCACGTGCGGTTGCGGCACGTCATTCTCGGCGTAGATCCGCTAACACTTAAGCCGGTTCCTCAAATTCGCCTTGATTACTTCTGCACGTCAGTGAGCCCCCCATTGGCCGGCGCCTGCGGCTTTTCTAGCCAGGAGACATCTTCCGGAACAATTCCAGTAAGCGAGAACGGTTAGTTGAAATCGATACAAAATAGGCACGGCAGTGTTAGACATGGTGCGCTACTAGGATATTCGAGAACCGCAAATCCATTGTCCGCCCGACATGATGGTCCGAATCAAGGCTGCCTGCGCCCAATCGCGACGACTTCGGTATTCATCAAGGGTCCGTGGCGCAAAAATCGCGTTCCCTCACATTCTCGGCAGCGACGGTGCCGGCGCAATACTGGCGTGAACGTGAACCAGTTTCGGCAGCCGCGCCGATTTCCGCCGAGTTTTGAACTTTGTCACGGCGCGAGAACCAAACCGATAATCGATCTGTCTTTTGAGTTGAAGGACTTAGCTCTCGCCCGCCAACGGCTAGAGGCGGGCAAACAGTTCGGCCAAAGCGGTTTCCGGATCGACGGTTAAACTAATTTTTGTTGCGGGTTTGCGTGATTTCAGTGCTAATATCCCTATGCGCGTGATTGGAGGAAATGCTAAAGGCCGTCGCCTGCTGGTCCCCAAGGGACAATCGGTCAGACCGACGGCGGTTCGAGTGAAGGATTCTTTGTTCAATATTCTGCCCCGCGACCTTGCCGGCATGAAGGTACTCGATCTTTTTGCCGGCACCGGGAATTTGAGCATTGAAGCCTTGAGCCGGGGCGCGGCGGAAGCGGTATTGGTTGATGTTTCGGCGCGATCCGCCGAGGCGATCCGCGAGAATTTGCGCCGATTCGGATATGGCGAGCGCGTCACGCTGTGGGTCGCGCCGGTGGCGCGAACGTTGCGCGCACTGGCCAAGCGAGCTCAGAAGTTTGACCTGATTTTTCTCGACCCGCCCTACGACAAAGGATGGGTTGGGTCGTCCATCAAGATCATCGATCGAGGCCAGCTATTGAGCGCTGCGGGAACGGTTGTCGCCGAGCACAGCGAGCGCGAAGCGGTTTTAACGCGCTATGAGAGTCTGGTCTTGAACGATCAACGACATTATGGTGATACTCGGCTTTCTTTTTTCCAACACGCAGCGCAGAGCGATTTTTCGAATTGAGGACACAAATGGCGAAAGACACCATAGCAATCTACCCAGGATCCTTCGATCCCATCACCAACGGCCATGTCGACCTAGTCAAACGGACCTTGAGAGTTTTCGACGAGGTCGTGATCGCCATCGCCACCAATCCGGACAAGGACCATTCCCTATTCAGCGTCGAAGAACGCTTGCAAATGATCACCGAAGTTTTTACCGAAGTCCGCGACCGGGTGCAGGCCGATTCCTTCCATGGCCTGCTGGTCGATTACGCCGAGAGAAAACAATCGACCGTGGTCATTCGCGGTCTGCGCGCCATCTCGGATTTTGAATATGAATTTCAGATGGCCATGATGAATCACCGACTCAAGCCCAAGCTCGAAACGTTTTTCATGATGACCGGCGAATCGGAGTTCTATACCAGTTCGCGATTGGTCAAAGAGGTCGTGAGCCTGGGCGGCGACGTCTCGGGATTGGTTCCCGATAACGTGCTACAAAAACTCAAAAAGAAATTCAACCGCTGAGGAATCCGTCGAATGACCCAGCTTGCTGACAGAACCAAACTAATCAAACCGTCTGTTACTTTGGCCATCGCCGCCAAGGCGGGTAAGCTTCGTTCCCAAGGGGTCGATGTCGTCAACTTCTCCGCCGGAGAGCCAGACTTCGATACGCCTGAACATATCAAAGCCGCAGCTGTTGACGCGTTACGCAAAGGCATGACCAAGTACACCGACGTTAAAGGGATCGAGCCGTTGCGCGAAGCCATCGCGCAAAAATACCGGCACGAGCACGGTCTCAATTATCGCAAGGAGGATGTGCTGGTCAGTTGCGGCGCGAAACACTCGCTGTACAACATTCTTCAGGCGGTGGTGAATCCCGGCGACGAGGTACTGATTCCCGCGCCGTATTGGGTGAGCTACTCGGATATGGCGTTGCTGGCCGGCGGCGTGCCAAGGCTGATTCCAACCGACGAGAGCACTGGATTTCGTATTAAGCCCGAGCAACTCCAAGCTGCTCTGACGCCAAAAACCCGGGTATTTTTGCTGAATAGCCCGTGCAATCCGACCGGCGCGACCTACGATCGGGATCAATTGTTGGCGATCGCTGGGATTTTGGAAAAACACGATTGCCTAATTCTCGCCGACGATATTTACGAAAAAATCATCTATGACGGCTTTGAAGTGCACAACCTCGTGACGCTCTGTCCGTCCCTCAAGGAACGTACGTTGATCGTCAACGGCGTCTCGAAGACCTATGCGATGACGGGTTGGCGCATCGGCTACGCCCTCGGCCCAGGGGACGTCATCGCCGCCGGCGCCAAGATTCAAAGTCAAAGCACGTCGAATCCTACTTCGATCGCCCAAGCCGCTGCTTTAGAGGCCATTCGCGGCGCTCAAGACACAGTCGCTATGATGGTCCGCGAGTTTCAAAAACGGCGCGACGTGATCGTCGAGCGACTGAATGGAATTGCCGGCATTCGCTGCTTGAAACCGGAGGGTGCCTTTTATGTCTTTCCCAATATCAGCGGGCTTTTGGGCAAAACCGCCAAAGGCAAACAGTTGAGTTCGCCATGCGACGTCGCGGATTACTTGCTTGACGAAGCCAAGGTCGCGGGTGTTCCGGGAGAAGATTTCGGCTCGCAACAGCATATTCGATTTTCGTATGCCACCTCGCTAGAAGACATCGAAAAGGGCTGCACGCGAATTCGCGATGCAGTTAGTAAGCTGGCCTAGGCGCGAATCTGCAAATCTATGGCCGAGGTCGTCTGCCGGTTTTCTTAAGCGTGAAGTAGTCGCGCAATATCTGTCGATGGTCGAAGGCAATCGCACTAGGCAAATCAGCCTCGCCACACAGCCGCGCGGTTTTCGCATCGTCGGCGCCATGCGGTTCGCCTTGCGCCGTCGCGATGAATACCGTCGAAACGGTATGATGACGCGGATCTCGGTGCGGATCGGAGTAGGTGTAAAACTGCTCGGTGAGATTCACCGCTAACGAAGTTTCCTCCGCGGCTTCGCGCACCGCAGCGCTCTCGATGCTCTCACCGTAATCGACAAAACCTCCCGGCAACGCCCATCCGTGGGGCGGATTTTTTCGTTCGATGAGAACAATCTTGCCGTCGATCTCGATGATGATATCCACTGTGAGCAGTGGATTGCGAAGTTTTTCGCTCATGCAGCATCCCTACCTTGACTCTCTGCGAAGCGCAAGGTAGAAAAAGATTCTCATCGTATCGCGGGGTGGAGCAGTCTGGTAGCTCGCAAGGCTCATAACCTTGAGGTCCCGGGTTCAAATCCCGGCCCCGCAACCAAAATAAGCTAAGGGGCCGCAAGGCCCCTTTTGTTTTGTTGTTTCTCCGGATTTCTCTCCTAAACTCATTGTCGATTTGGAATTTGCCACAGGCACGTTCACTTCCAGCCGTTTGAGTCATGAACGGCACATGGTAGATTGCTTTCATGAAATCTTCAGCGTTCCTCTCCATAGCGCGTCTTTGCGCCCAATTCGCGGGCGCAATTGCAAGAAAGCAGGTCTCTGCTGAGGCGAAAAGTGCGGCCGGTATTCGCGCGTTGTTCTTCCTATCCTTGTTTCACGACGCGGCGTTCTCCGCGGGTGAATACACCGACAAGCAGATGGATGCCTTGGCCGTCAGAGTGGGAAAAACGTATTGGATCAAGGCAGTTGATGGCAAAGGACCGCTGTTTTTGACCGCGCCCTCGGAAAAAGCAGCGACGTTTCGCGGCGAAGACAGTGAATCCTTCGAGATCACCGAGGTGGTGGGACGCGCCAACAAGAATCCCTATTTCAAAACTAAATTGCTCTCCGGCAAAGAGGGCTATATTCGCCCTGATGCGTTTCTTGAAGAATTTAATTTGACGATCGTGACCGCGGACCCGCACGCCGATAAGAAGAAGCAGGCCGACGAATTTGCCCAAGAAGAAAAGGCCCGAGTCGAATGGATTCAGTCCCAACCATGGTCACCGGCTATAAAGCAAGCGTCGATTAAGAAACAGCCGGTGCCCGGTTTGACGACTTCCGAGATCAAGAAAGTGCTGGGCGCTCCCAGCCGAGTCGTCAAAACTCGCGGTCCATTGAAAATTACCGAAGAACGCTGGTATTACCCCGATGGCAGAGTTCTGACGTTTCACAACGAGCTACTCAGCACCATTGACCTTCCGGAAAAAAAATAAGGGTCGGCAAAACTCAACCGGCAACTAAGTTTTTCTAATGCAAACTTAGGATCCGATACGCCAGCAAAACACGAGGAATCATAAGCGAAGCTTTTTTAGTCTTTCTTGACGTTTTCTCTCCGCCTTGCCAATTCGGTTCGGATTTCCGCGCTGCGACGGCTGTTCATCCACTTCGTCCGCCTCGTCCTCACCGGCTGCGTCATCAAGACCGCGGAGAATTTGATTGAACTCCGATGAGTAAATAGCGACGGCGCCGAAACGCTCGACAGCTTTGCGAATTTCGCGGTCGGACGTAACCACGACACAACCGCTTCCCTTCTCGCGTGCCAGTCGCATTACGACGGCATCAGCCTTTTCCCCTATGCGCGAATAGACTACGGTAATACCCTCACGCCTTTCTTTGGTCTCCTGAGCCTGGCCTGAGCGCCAACCGTCAAACACAAGGACAATATTAAAAGCCTTTCGGCGCTGATACGCGACGAGCTTTTGCGTCAGCCAGTTGCGTTTTGGCTCGAGGGCACCGCGCAGACCGTCGTCGGCGCCAATCAGGTTGTAACCGTCGATAATTAGATCCATTTTTGAGAAAATGTGGGCCCGTTGCCCTAGCCCATCGATGATCGCGGTTTTTATAACAGTTGTCAAAACCGCAAAAAACAGGTACAAACATTGCGATTTTCCTGTGGAGGTTTTAGCCCATTGGCCCTGACTATTAAAAAAGCTCGACGAATCAGTGAGTTACCGCCTTACCTCTTCGCTGAGATAGATCGGCGCAAACGCGAAGCCCTGGCGCGCGGCGTTGATCTCATTGATCTTGGGATCGGCGACCCGGATATTGCGACTCCTTCGGTTATTGTTGAAAAGCTCCTGGAAGGCGCCAGCAAGCCGGTAAACCACCGATATCCTAACAGTACCGGCATGCTGGAGTTCCGCCAGGCGGTGAGTGCTTGGTATCAAACGCGCTTCGCTGTAAAGCTCGACCCCGCCAAAGAAGTCGTTTCTCTCATTGGCTCCAAAGAAGGCATCGGTAATATGGCGGTAGCGTTTGTCGATCCCGGGGACGTCGTTCTCGTTTCGAGCCCCTGCTATCCGGTTTATCATATCGGCACGGCCTTTAGTGGCGGCAAAAATTATTTCTTGCCCTTGACGAAACAAAATCATTTTTTGCCGGACTTGGAATCCATTCCAGCCGACGTCGCCAAGCAGGCCAAACTGCTCTGGATTAACTATCCGAACAATCCTACAGCCGCAGTGGCGGATGAGGATTTTTTCAAGCGCGTAATCGCGTTCGCCAATAAATATAACGTCATTGTCTGTCATGACGCGGCTTATACCGAAATGGGTTACGACGGATATCGTCCCATGAGCTTTCTGGAAGTCGACGGCGCCCGCGAAGTCGGCATCGAATTCCATTCGCTGTCGAAGACTTTCAATATGACCGGCTGGCGCATCGGCATGGCAGTAGGCAATCCCGAGTTGGTCGCCGGTTTGGCCCAGGCGAAGTCGAACCTGGATTCCGGCATCTTTCAAGCCGTTCAGGAAGCCGGCATCGAAGCGCTTAAGCTCGGCGACAAAATTGTTGAGCCTTCAAGGAAGATCTATCAGGAGCGGCGCGACATTTTAGTCGACGGGCTGCGCGCCGTAGGTTTGGAATGCGAAAAACCGCGGGCGACGTTCTACGTTTGGGTATCCTGTCCCAAAGGACTGTCCTCGGCGGAGTTTACCGCGAAACTCTTGGACGAGGCCGGTGTGGTAACCACTCCCGGCAATGGGTTCGGCGATGCCGGCGAAGGTTATGTTCGATTCACGGTGTGCGTTGACAAAGAACGACTTCGGGAGGTTGCGGAAAGGATTCGCCGCGTCAAGCTTTAATCGCCTTTCCCAAAAATCTACAGCATGGCAAGCGCAGTCGCCCACCAAGTCTACATTGGAATCGGCTCCAATCTGGGGAATCGACGCGAAAACTTTCTCGAGGCGGTGATGCGGTTGTCCAAGCTGCCCGATACCAGGGTCATTAAGGAGTCCTCGCTTTATGAAAGCGAACCCCTGGGCGACGCCAAAGAATGGTATGTCAACGGCGCGGTGGAAATCGAGACGAGATTTAAGCCCGACATGCTGCTCAAAAAATTCAAAAACATCGAACGCGCCATGGGCCGCAAGAAAGTCAAAAAGCGCTGGGGCGCGCGCATTATTGACTTAGATATCTTGTTGTACGATGCTGCGGTGGTAAAGAAAAAAAACCTGCGGGTGCCCCATCCCGAAATGCCCAATCGAAAATTTGTGCTGCTTCCCTTGAGCGAGATCGCGCCCCAGGTAATCCATCCGGAGCTCGGGGTGACGATTTCGGAGTTATTGATCAAACTTAAAGACAACAAGCGCATTCATTTATTCCACTCGTAAACGGCAAAATTTGCCCGGGCGAGCAAGAAGTTGCTGCTTCGTCTATTAGTAATATTCGCGATCCTTTACGTGGTCTGGTCCGTCCTCAAAGCTAATCTGCGGACGCGGCCGACCTCCACTCGCAAACCTGCGACGACCGAAGGCGAAGAGATGGTTCTGGACCCGCAGTGTCAGAGCTACGTGCCGAGAGCGGATGCAATATTACAGGCGGGCAAGTATTTTTGCAGCCAGGAATGCGCGCGGCTTTACTTAACCCGCTAGAGCTTTAAGAATGCGATCGAGCACCCCGTCGAAAGCGCCGTTCGACATGACCAGCACGATGTCTCCGCTGACGGCGTGGCTAGCGATATGCGTGGCGATATCCGAGGCGGTTATGATTGATTGGGCGCGCCCATCGCCGGTGCAGCGGTTGATCTCGGCAATGACGTTCGGCACCGACAGGCGCTCACTCTCGGGGATCTTTTCAGGCTGATAAACCCCAGCGACAATCGTACGATCCGCACGGGCTAAGGCGTGCGCGAATTCGCGCTCAAATATATTGCGCTTACTGGTGTTGCTGCGCGGCTCGAAGATCGCCCACAATCGGCGCCCGGCATAGGCGGCGCGAACCGCGTCGATGGTCTCACGCACCGCCGTCGGATGGTGCGCGAAATCATCGATCACTAAAACGCCGCGGCGCTCGCCGCGAATCTCTTGGCGCCGTTTCACCCCGGCAAAAGTCGCGAAGCCTTCTAACAATTTAGCCCGGTCGATACCGAGCGTTCGCGCGAGAACGTAAACGGCTAAAGCGTTTTTGACGTTGTGCATGCCAATCACGCCGGCTTCGACTCGGCCTTCGGATCTCCGTCGAAAACAAGGTTCGAAAAAGCTTCGGCCTTCGTGAAATTCCACGTTGACCGCTGTCCACTCGTTGTCTCCACCGCCGTAAGTCACCGGCCGGCAACGCGCCGCGGCCGCGATTTCTATGGCCGCCGGATAATCGCTGCAAACGATCAGGGAACCATCGGCGGGAATAATATCGATCAGACGCGCAAACGCACTCTTGAGGTGCGCAAGATCGCGATAGATATCCGCGTGGTCAAACTCAACGCTGGTCAGAATCACATTCTTTGGCCGGTAGTGAAGAAACTTCGGTCCTTTATCGAAAAAGGCGCTATCGTATTCATCCCCCTCGAGGACAACATAGGACCCCTCGCCTGGCCGCCAGCCGCTACCGAAATTGAGCGGCACTCCGCCGACAAAGAAACCCGGAGCCAGTCCGGCACAGCTAAACACCCATGCAGCCAACGCGGTCGTCGTCGTCTTGCCATGGGTCCCCGCAACGACCAAAGAAGTTCTATTGCCGATCAAATAGCGACCCAAAGCTTCCGGAAAAGAAATATAGGGGATATTCGCAGCGAGCACGGCATCGGCTTCGGGATTGCCGCGCGAAACCACGTTGCCGATGACGACCAAATCGGGGCGCGGCGAAACATGTTCGGCGCGAAACCCTGGCAGCACATTGATGCCAATCGACTCGAGATAGGTGCTCATCGGCGGATAAACGTTTTGATCGGAACCGGTAATTCGGTAGCCGCGCGATTGCAGCAAGCCGGCGAGCGATGCCATGCCGACGCCACAAATAGCGGTCAAATGAATATGAGCACCAGGAGGGGGATTGTCGTTCATGGGAAAAGTGTTTTCATGATCAGATCGTGAATGTGTGGCCGAAAATCCTTGATCTTTTCGTTCTTGCGCGACGGATGCACCCGATTGGTCAGCAAAATCACGTGAGCATTCTTTTCCAAATCCCACCAAATCGAACAGCCGGTAAAGCCCAAGTGGCCGACTGAGCGGGCAGAGAACAGGTTCCCGCTGGCTGAATTGGTTGGCGAAGGCGTGTCCCAGCCAAGAGCAAACGTCGCTCCGCTGATGGAATTATCCTTAGCAAGAAACTCCTGCACCAACGCCTGCGGTAAAAAATCGTCGCTACCGTTGCGGCAGCGGTTCATTCGAATGAGAAAACTGTGAACATCTCGCGCCGATGAAAATAAACCGGCATGGCCCGCTACGCCGCCCATCGCATAGGCATTATCATCATGCACTTCACCACAGAGAATCTTTTTGCGCCATGGGCAATTCTCCGTCGGCGCGATCATTTCTTGCACCGGCTGCAGGCGGCGTGTGCGTAAATGCGAGAGGTCGACAAACCCGGTCGAGCGCAGCGCCAATGGTTTAAACAGCCGGTCCTGACAAAACCGGTCGAAGGTACTACCGCTGACCAGCTCCACCGTTTCCGCCAATACCATAAACCCGAGGTCGCTATAGAGGCTTTGCATTCCTGGCTGGCTCAGCGGTTTTTCCCGGTGAATCATCTCCAAAACATGGGTTTTGGCCGCGCTGCTCGCGACAAAATTGACTCGCCCCGCTCTTTCGCTCTTGACGAGTTCCTCGAAATACGGCTTCCACGCTGGCAGTCCCGACGAATGACTCAAAAGCTGGCGAAACGTCGTCAGGTTTTTGCCAAACACTCCGAACATGGGAACGATCCGTGTGAGTTTGTCATCCAATCTAACCTTTTTCTCGTTGACGAGAATCATGATGGCAGCTGTCGTCGCCAACGGCTTTGTGAGCGACGCCAGATCGAAAATGGTTTCCAGCTGCATCGGCGTTTGCTGCGGTACCGTCGACCGGCACCCGAACGCTTTCTCGTACACAATCTCCTCGTCTTTGCTCACCAGCACGACCGCGCCGGGAAAAACTCCCTGTGTTACCCCATCCTGGAAAGCGTTATCGACGGATTGAAAATCCATGTTTACGGTATGAAAACGATCAAAGCTCGCCCGTGGAGCGCCGATGCGATCCCGACAACATCCGACTCACCCTACGAACTCTTGATCAATGACAAAATCGAAGTTCAAATCAGCTGACCGGAGACTCATCTAGCGACAAGGTACAGTCGTCGCTATCCAATGACATCGGCACGCCGAACGGTAAGGCCAGATTTTCCGCCCCGTGTCCGGCGGTCAGGCCCATTACGACGGGAAAATCGGCGGCGAGGAATAATTCTCCGATTACCTGCCGAATATCGCGCGAACCATCGTCCGTGCAATTGGTAAAATCGCCGAAGACGATCCCTGCCAGGCCGTCAAATTTTCCCGCCATCCGGAGATGAATCAACATACGCTCGATCCGGTACGGCTTTTCGCCGACGTCTTCAAGAAAAAGCATTTTGCCGCGCGTATCAATTTCGTAAGGCGTGCCCAAGGTCGTTACCAAGAGCGACAAACAGCCTCCCGTCATCTCCGCTTTGACCCGTCCCGGACGGATCACCTCGCCCAGATTTACAGTCCAGTTGCGCCGCGCGCCGGTTAAAATTTCCCAGAAATGTTCGCGACTTCTAAGAGACAAGCCTTTGGCGAGATCCATCGCTACCATTGGCGCATGGAAAGTCACCATGCCGCAATGCTGGCGAAACCAGTTAATTAAAATTGTTATATCGCTGTAGCCGACAAATATTTTTGGATACTGGCTCAGGTCCCGATTTAAATGGGATAGCAATTGGATCGAACCAAAGCCGCCGCGGGCGCAAAAAATACCATCGATATCGCTGCGCTGGAAAAAATTTTTGAGTTCCAAAGCGCGCCGCTTCTCGTCGCCGGCAAGATACCCTTTACGATCGTACACGTGCGCTGCGACTTCGACCTCGAAGCCTTCCGCCTTGATTGCGGCGATGCCTAAATGGAGGGCTTCTTCGCCGACACAGCCCGCTGGCGCAACGATCCCGACCCGCGCTCCGGGTTGGAGACGGAGGGGTTTATTCACAGCCCGCGATAGTCCGCGCTGACGAGAATTCTTGTGGGGCTGCCGATAGGCTTCTTTCCGTGTGGATAACTCGTCGATGGGTTTCGCCATAGGTATTTTCACGAGCCGTTATAGTCGCAAAAAAGAGTTGTAGATACAAGTATTTTCGCATTAGTGCGGCGCTCTATTCGCGGCCCGCGAGGCACTTCCGCCATTTGACATCACGACCCAGCCTCGGTAAGAAATAAACTTAGAATCAACAATTTCTGCCAGGTTGCTCACGCGGTTTGAGCAGCTTATCCACAAGGATTTCCACAAGCGATGAAGATCAAGAGCGAGCAGCTCGATCGCTTGGCGAGCACTTTGGTCGCCAGATACCGAAATAAGGAATTGATCGCTAGCAAGGCCACCGATCAAGAAATCAAGACCAAGATCATCGAGGTCATCAACCAAAATTTTGCCGAGGAGGAAGCTATCGAGGCGGATGCGCGCAAGATGCTGGCGTCCTATGCCCAAGCGACGCGCGATATGGACCCCTACAAGATGTTCCTCCTCGCCAAACAGAAACTGGCCGCTAAGAAGGGCTTTATTTTATGAGTCGGCTATCGGACAGCCGGATATCTCACCTTGCACATTTGGTAATGGACGGCCTGCGTAAAGCGAAACTGGGAGAATTCACGAACGAAGGCCGGGCGCTTACGGAAACCAAAGAAATCCTGCAGGAATTTTTTCACAGCGAGGATCAGATCGATGACGTCGTGCGGCAGAAAATTGCCTCCCTTTCGCGCCACGTTCCACCGGGCAGTCGTGAATGGGACATACTTTACCGCAAATACCACGAGGAAGAGACGCGAAAGCAGCGCAAGTAAACTCCGACCGCGAAGTTGCGGGTTAGCAGCCCAAATAACCAACAATTTTCCGCAAAAAACCTTGACATCAGACAAGGGGTGCTTAAATTCAGCTCGCCGCGGACTATGTGATGTGTTAGGACGTTTTTAGTCTGGGGCAAACCCCTTATAAATTAGTGAGTTAAATTAAAATATTCGAAAGGAGGCTGAATGTGAAGATTAGGCCTTTGCAGGACCGGGTCATCGTGAAACGAGTTGACGAGGAAGCGAAGAGCAAGGGTGGGATCATCATTCCCGACACCGCAAAAGAAAAGCCCCAGGAAGGCAAAATTGTAGCGGTTGGAAAAGGGAAAGCCGGCGACGACGGCAAGATCACCCCGCTCGATGTCAAAGTCAATGATCGTATTCTGTTCGGAAAATATTCCGGCACAGAAATAAATTTCGATGGCGAAGAGCATCTGATCATGCGCGAGGAAGATATCCTCGGCATCATCGAGAAGTAACATTCAAGATAATCTCAGGAGGAAAAGATGGGAGCCAAAATAGTCAAATTCAATCGCGATGCGCGGGACGCGATCTTGAGGGGAGTCAATATTCTCGCCGATGCGGTCACCGTCACGTTAGGACCCAAAGGACGCAACGTCGTTCTCGACAAATCGTTCGGCGCGCCTAACGTCACGAAAGACGGTGTCACCGTCGCTAAAGAAGTCGAACTGGAAGACAAATTCGAAAATATGGGCGCGCAAATGGTCAAGGAAGTCGCCAGCAAGACCTCAGACGTGGCCGGCGACGGCACGACAACCGCGACGGTACTAGCGCGGCAAATTTATGCCGAAGGCGTCAAGCTGGTCGCCGCTGGCCATGACCCGATGACCCTCAAGCGGGGTATCGACAAGGCCGTCGAAGCAATCGTAGGCGAACTCAAGGGTCTCTCCAAAGCCACCAAAGATCCCAAGGAAATTGCCCAGGTTGGCACTATCGCCGCGAACAATGATTCGACCATTGGCGATGTCATCGCCGAAGCCATGAACAAGGTCGGCAAAGAAGGCGTAATCACCGTTGAAGAAGCAAAAGGGCTCGAAACCACGCTTGATGTAGTCGAGGGCATGCAGTTCGACCGCGGCTATCTTTCACCCTACTTCGTCACCGATCCCGAGCGCATGGAGTGTGTGCTCGAAGACGCCTACCTGCTGATTCATGAGAAAAAAATCAGCAACATGAAAGATATCCTGCCCGTCCTTGAGCAGATCGCCAAGTCGAGCAAGCCTTTCATCATTATCGCCGAAGACATCGAAGGCGAAGCGCTGGCTACTCTCGTGGTTAACAAGATCCGCGGCACGTTGCGTTGCGTGGCCGTCAAAGCCCCAGGCTTTGGCGATCGCCGCAAAGCGATGCTCGAAGATATTGCCATTCTCACCGGCGGCAAGCTCATCGCCGAGGAACTTGGCATCAAGCTCGACAACATCGGACTGACCGATCTCGGCCGCGCTAAAAGAATCGTCGTCGATAAGGACAACACCACGATCGTCGACGGTGCCGGCAAGAAATCCGATCTGGAAGGCCGCATCAAGCAGATCCGCGCTCAGATCGACGAAACCACGTCGGATTACGATCGTGAAAAGCTCCAAGAGCGCTTGGCAAAATTGATCGGCGGCGTCGCGGTAATCAATGTCGGCGCAGCGACCGAAATCGAAATGAAAGAGAAAAAGGCTCGCGTGGAAGATGCGCTCCATGCGACCCGAGCAGCCGTCGAAGAGGGCATCGTTCCGGGCGGCGGCGTCGCTCTGCTGCGCGCTTCGGTGGTGCTCGATAAACTGCGCGTCTCCGAGGAAGAAAAGTGGGGCGTCAATATCATCAAACGGGTCGCTGAAGAGCCGCTTCGCCGCATCGCAATCAATGCTGGAGTGGAAGGCTCGATTGCCCTACAGAAGGTAAAGGAAGGCAAAGGTGCTTTCGGCTTCAATGCGGCCACGGAAGAATATGAAGATCTTCTCAAGGCAGGAGTCATCGACTCGGCCAAGGTCGTGCGCACCGCGTTGCAAAATGCGGCATCGGTAGCCAGCATGTTGCTGACGACTGAAGCGATGGTAGCCGACAAGCCGGAAGACAAATCGTCTATGCCGGCAATGCCTCCAGGTGGAATGGGCGGCGGTATGGGTGGAATGGGCGGCATGGGTGGCATGGGCGGCATGATGTAAGCTCTTACTCCGTCGATAAAAGCCCGTTACGTGCGCGAGTTCGCTGCCGTAACGGGCTTTGTTTTTTCCATTCCTTGACAGTGAGCGATTTTCATATTACTTTTCTCTCTACTTTTCGCTGAAAATATCAGTGCTTAGCGATTCCTCTCCATGTTTGAATCTTTAACCGACAAGCTCGAACTGACCTTCAAGCGCCTCCGCGGTCAGGGCAAGATTTCCGAGAAGAATATTGACGATGCCTTGCGCGAGGTGCGCCTGGCACTCTTGGAAGCCGATGTTCACATCAAGGTCGTCAAGAGCTTTCTTGACGCGGTTAAAGCCAAGGCCATGGGCCAAGACGTGCTGCAAAGCCTCACCCCCGAGCAACAGTTCATCAAAGTCGTGCGCGACGAGTTGGTCGCGCTCTTGGGCGGAGAACTTAGCGAAATCGATCTGAAAACGGCGCCGCCGGCGGTGATCATGCTGGTCGGGCTGCAAGGCTCCGGCAAAACCACCACCGTGGCGAAGCTGGCGCGCTATCTCAAGAAGGAGAAACAACGGAGCCCCTATCTGGTTTCCGCCGACGTTTATCGACCGGCGGCAATCGATCAATTAAAGATCCTCGGCAAAGAACTCGATCTACCGGTCTACGATTCCAATCCAACGACATCGCCGGTGGCGATTTGCCGCCAGGCGCTGGAAGAAGCCAAGAGGAAACTTTGCGATGTTTTGCTGATCGATACGGCGGGCCGGTTGCACATCGATGAAGAGTTGATGCAAGAGCTATCGGCAATCAAGGATGCCGTGCGGCCGCACCAGATTTTGTTCGTCGCCGATTCCATGACCGGGCAGGATGCGGTCAACCAAGCGATGGGCTTCGATTCCAAGCTCGCTCTTTCGGGAATCATCTTGACCAAACTCGACGGCGATGCCCGCGGCGGCGCCGCCTTATCGATCCGTGAGATGGTCGGCAAGCCGATCCTGTTTTCGGGCGTCGGCGAAAAACTCGACGCTCTTGAACCCTTTTATCCCGACCGGCTGGCGTCGCGCATTCTCGGCATGGGCGATGTGCTTTCGCTGATCGACAAGGTTCAACAAAATGTCGAGCAGAAGGAAGCCCAGCGCCTGCAACAGGCTTTTCAAAAGCAGCAATTCACGCTGGAGGAATTCCAGCTGCAACTGCAGCAAATTAAACGCATGGGGTCCATGGGGAGCTTGTTGGAGATGATCCCCGGAGGCAAAAAACTCGCTTCCCAAGTGGATGCCGAGAAAGCCGAGCAAGAGCTCAAGCGCGTGGACGCCATCATCAACTCAATGACACGTCAGGAGCGGCGCAATCCAGCGCTCTTGAACGGCAGCAGGCGCCGCCGTGTCGCCCAAGGCAGCGGCACTACCGTCACCGATATCAATCGCCTGATGAAACAATTTATGGAGATGAAAAAAATGATGCAAAGGGTAAGCAAAGGCGGCATGCGTTCGCTGCTCGGCCGGATGCCCAACCCTTTCCACTAAAGGAGAAAGAAGAGAGCTATGAGTGTTACGATTCGCATGAGCCGTCACGGCGCAAAGAAAAAACCTTTTTACCGTATTGTCGTCAGCGACCAGCGCTTTCCCCGCGACGGCCGTTATATCGAACAGGTGGGCACCTTTGACCCGCGCGCGAAAGCCGGCGGCGTGAAGCTCGACCAAGACAAGATCGATGCCTGGGTTAAAAAAGGCGCCAAACCCTCGCAAACCGTTTCCGAACTGATCAAGAAGGTAAAAAAGGCCAGCTGAGCAGCACTGTCGAAGGTCTGTCTCGATGAAGGACTTGGTTCAATACCTGGCAAAATCTTTGGTCAACAATCCTGAAGCCGTGGAAGTTACCGAGACTACCGGTGACGACGGTTCGACGTTAAAGATCAGAGTTGCCAAAGAAGATCTCGGCCGCATCATTGGCAAGCAGGGCCGTACCGCCAAATCGATCCGCACTTTGGTCAACGCTGCGGCATTGCGCAGCAACCGCCGCGTCGTCCTCGAAATCGTCGAAGAGTAATCGCCGCCAAGGGAATCGACGCCGATGGCTGAACCCTTTGTTCCCCTCGGTGAATTTGTCACGACCCATGGCCTCGCCGGTTGGTTGAAGCTCAACCCCTTTAACCCGGACACGACCGCGTTAGTGCCCGGCACGCAAGTATTCGTTGAGAACACCGGTGGCCAATCGAGCATGGCCATTGAGGCCAGCAAACCGCATGGGAAGCAGTTCCTCATCAAGCTGCACGGCGTGAACGGCATCGACGCCGCTCGGCATTGGGTGGGCTCGACGCTGTTGATCGACGCACAGGCGCTTAAGGCCCTTGAGCCGGGCGAATACTATCATTTCCAGGTGATCGGCTTCGAAGTCGTTCACATCGACGGCGAGAAGATCGGTACGATCACGTCGACAATGACGACAGCGGCCGGCGATATCTACGTCATCCAAGGCGCAACAAAGGAACATCTGATTCCCGCGGTGAAGGAATTCATCGAAGAAGTCGACTTCACAGCGAATCGAATGGTCGTCAATCCTCCCGACGGCCTCCTCGACCTTTAGCCGCGCCGATCAGTTCCGGGCGCCAAAGACTTATGCATAGATTTACCGTCATAACGATTTTTCCGCAGATGTTCGAATCCCCTTTTGCCTTTAGCATCCTGAAGAAAGCCCAAGAAAACAGCCTGATCCAAATCCATTTGGTCAATCCACGGGATTACACCACGGACCGCCATCATACGACGGACGATGCCCCTTACGGCGGTGGCCAGGGCATGGTGATGAAACCGGAGCCGCTCGCGGCGGCGATCGATTCGGCGCGCGCCGAATCCCGGCAAGCTCGGGTCATCCTGTTGACGCCACGCGGCCGGCTGTTCACGCAACCGGACGCGCAACGCTTGGCTCAGGAAAAAGAGTTAGTGTTGGTCTGTGGCCGGTACGAAGGCATCGACGAACGAGTAACAGCCTTTGTCGACGAAGAAATTTCCATCGGCGACTACACCCTGAGCGGCGGCGAGCCCGCCGCAACGGTGCTGATCGATACGGTGGCTCGGCTGATTCCCGGAGTGCTCGGCAACGAGAATTCGCCGCTGGACGAATCTTTTGTCGACGGGCGGCTTGAATATCCGCAGTACACCCGGCCCGAAGAGTTTCGCGGCATGAAAGTGCCTGAGGTTCTATTGTCGGGCGACCACGAGCGCGTGAGGCAATGGCGCCGCAAACAAAGTCTCCAAATCACCGCGGCGCGCCGGCCCGATTTGCTGCGTCACGCAACGCCAAGCACGGACGTGGAAGCGAGGGAACATGCGGTGCGCGCGCCGGCGTACATCGCCCTATTGCACCATCCGGTTTATGACAAAAACCATCAGGTCGTCACCACGGCGGTGACCAACATGGATATCCACGATATCGCCCGTTCCAGCCGAACTTATGGGGTCCGCGGCTTCTACGTGGTCACCCCAGTCAAGACACTGCAAAAGCTAGCGCTCAAGATTATCGACCATTGGGAGACCGGATACGGCAGCCGCTACAACGTTACCCGCAAAGAGGCCCTTGCCCTGGCGCATGTCTGCGACACTTTGGACGACGCGATCATCGCCATCGAGCGGGAAACCGGCGAAAAACCCGCCCTCGTCTGTCACGTCCGCCCGTCCACTCGGCGCGCGCACCTCTTTCGGAGCGGTGCGAGACATGCTACAAAATAACGCTCGTCCCGTACTGATTATCCTTGGTACAGGATGGGGCCTGACCGAGAATATATTTTCACAATCAGACTACGTTCTAGAAGCAATCGAAGGCGCAAGCGACTACAACCATCTGTCGGTACGCTCGGCGGCAGCGATCATTTTGGATCGTTTGTTGGGAAGTCAGCGATAGAATAGGAGCCTAAAATGAACATCGTCGGCCAATTGGAAAGCCAGCACTCGAAATCGGCGATCCCTGCGCTTCGCGCCGGGGAAACCGTGCGGGTGCATGTAAAGGTGGTCGAAGGCGAAAAGGAACGCACTCAAGTCTTTGAGGGGATCGTCATCGGCATATCCGGAGCCGGCAATCGTGCGACTTTTACCGTGCGCAAGATTTCCTATGGCGTCGGCGTCGAGCGCATCTTCCCTTTTCACTCGCCGCGCATCGATAAAGTAGAAGTCATGTCCCGCGGTCGCGTGCGGCGCGCAAAACTTTATTATTTGCGCGAACGATCCGGCAAAGCTGCTCGGCTGTATGGTGAAGAAAGCAGTAGGAACAAAGCGAAGTCCTAGCGCGGCCCGAGAATCTTTCCCTGGCCGTCGAATACCGCTCCAGGGTGAATCTTGAGCTCGCCGACTCGGGCTTCGCCTTGGAAAGAGCCCCCGGTTAAAATCTCCAAACAGCCCATCGCTTGAACGGAACCCACCAGTTTTCCTTCTAACCGCACCTGGCGGGCCGAAATATGCGCGTCTACCTGCGCGTTGGCACCGATCACCAGCAACTCCGTTGACTTGATCTCGCCGGTAAAATTGCCGTCGATTTTGACCGGCAGGTTGTAACTCAGCTTGCCGGAGATCGACGAGTTGGCGAACAATACCGTTCGCGGAGTCGCGCTTTGGATAAACGATGGATTGTCTTTGTCGCTGGGATCCGGCGCCATGAAAAAATTCCTCGTAGGCCGCGCCAGTGTAGCATCGTAGCGCCGTCGGCGGAAGCCGGAGTCTTCGTCTGTAACGCGCTGGCGCACTTGTGCTAGCATGAAGACATGGACCTCTTCGAATCAGCGGCAACCCCGAAAGAGCCCAGTTCGCAACCGCTCGCCGAACGGCTACGACCCCAAACCCTCGACGAATTTGTCGGCCAGGAGCACTTGCTCGGCCCGGGTAAGCTCTTAAGCGGGATGGTTCAAGCGGGCAAACTCCGCTCGTTGATTCTCTGGGGGCCGCCGGGAACCGGAAAAACTACATTGGCGCAGATTCTAGCCAATTCGGCGGGCGCGGCGTGTGTGCATTTTTCGGCGGTCACCTCGGGAGTCAAAGACCTCAAAAAAATCATTCAGGAAGCCGAGCAGCTTCAGCGCGCGGGCAAGACGACCGTGTTGTTTGTTGACGAAATCCATCATTTTAACAAAGCGCAGCAGGATAATTTCCTGCCCCATGTCGAGCGCGGCACGTTGGTTCTGATCGGTGCGACGACGGAAAATCCCTCTTTTGAGGTCATCTCTCCCCTGCTCTCACGCGCTCAGGTGTTGGTGCTGAAAACGCTGGCACCGGCGGATCTCGAACAGATTGTTGACCGCGGACTCAAGGATAAAGAACGCGGTTTGGGCAAGCTCGGGCTCATGATCGCGCCGGCCGCCAAGGAATTTTTGATTCAGCAAGCACAAGGTGATTGCCGAGTGGCGTTGAATACATTGGAAACTGCGGCAACGCTGGCGGAGACGGCGACGCAAAAGGAAATCGCTTTGAGCCACGTCCAGGAGGCCCTGCAACAACGACCGCTGCGCTACGACAAAGCCGGTGAAGAGCATTACAACGTGATATCCGCCTTTATCAAAAGCCTGCGCGGCAGCGATCCCGATGCGGCGCTTTATTGGATGATGCGCATGATCGACGCCGGTGAAGATCCTCTGTTCATTGCCCGCCGCATGGTTATTTTCGCCGCCGAAGACATCGGCAACGCCGACCCACGGGCTTTGCAGGTTGCGGTCGCCGCTAAGGATGCCTTCCATTTTGTCGGCTTACCGGAAGGGAAAATTCCATTGGCGCAGGCCGTGACCTATCTCGCCACTGCGCCGAAATCCAACGCTTCCTACAAGGCCATGTTGGCCGCCGACGCCGACGTCGAGGAGCACGGCGCACTGTCGGTGCCGATCCATTTGCGCAACGCGCCAACGGCCTTGATGAAAAAATTGGGCTACGGCAAGGACTATAAGTATGCTCACGATTACGAGGGTCACATCATCGATCAAGAGCACCTGCCAATAGAACTTCGCGAGCGCCATTACTACACCCCGGCCGAGTCCGGTTACGAGAAGCAGATCAACGAGCGTCTACGATACTGGGAAGAAAAAAAGCGAGAAAGAAAAAAACCGTGAGTTCCGCAACAACAGTTAGGGTCGGATCGCTCCTTGCCGCCGAACGGCTATTCTGTGATGCCGGCCAAGTTCAGCAAGAACACATAGGAGAACGCGGTCTCGTGATGACGGCGAAACCGTCCCGACGCACCGCCGTGGCCCGCGTCCATGTTGGTTTTTAACAGCAGGCGATTGTTATCGGTCTTGAGTTCGCGCAGCTTCGCCACCCATTTGGCGGGCTCCCAATATTGCACTTGCGAGTCGTGCAATCCGCCGGTGATCAGCATCGCCGGATACGCTTTGCTTTCGACGTTGTCGTAGGGCGAATAGGACAGCATGTAGTCATAGTAGTCTTTTTGGTTCGGATCGCCCCACTCGTCGTATTCGCCGGTGGTGAGCGGGATCGATGCGTCAAGCATGGTGGTCACGACGTCGACGAACGGCACTTCAGCCACGATGCCGCGGAAAAGGTCCGGGCGCATGTTGCTGATCGCGCCCATCAGCAAACCGCCGGCGCTCCGCCCCATAGCAAAAAGCTTATCGGCGTCGGTATACTTCGCTTGGATCAAAAACTCGGCGCAGGCGATGAAGTCAGTGAACGTGTTTTTCTTTTTTAACAACTTACCATCATCGTACCACTGCCGCCCCAGCTCCTGGCCGCCGCGAACATGGGCAATCGCATAGATGAAACCGCGATCGACCAAGCTGAGCCGCGGCGACGAGAACGCCGCATCGATGCTGGCGCCGTAGGAGCCGTAGCCGTAGAGCAAAAGTGGATGACCGGCATTGCGGCGCAGCCCTTTGCGATAAAGCAGCGATAGCGGAATTGCCGTCCCGTCCGCGGCGCGCGCGAATATTCGCTCGGTCTCATAATTGTTGGAGTCGAAGCCGCCGAGCACTTCTTCCCGTTTCAACAAGGTCTTGCCGCGAGCGTCCATATCGTAATCGTAAATCGATAGCGGTGTTTTCATCGAAGTGTACTCGAAGCGCAGCGTAGACGTGTCGTATTCCAGATTGGCGCCGAGACCGACCCTGTAGGCCGGTTCTTCGAACTGAAGATAGTGTTCGCCACCGGACCAGGGCACGACGCGGATTTGCGTCAGGCCGCGCGCCCGCTCCTCCAGCACCAAATGGCTTTTGAACAAGTCGAAGTCGCCGAGGTAAACGTCCGCCCGATGCGGCATGATTTCTTGCCAGTTGTCACGCGCGGTTTTATCCAGAGGCGTCTGCATCAGTCGAAAGTTTTTTGCCTGGTCGTTGGTGCGGATAATGAAACGGTCCTCGATATGATCGACGTGATACTCATGCTCCGGTTGCCGCGAGAGAAACATGGTGAACTCGTCGGCAGGATGATCAGCGTCCAGATAACGATACTCCTGGCTGGTGGTGTGCGCCGACACGATCATCAAAAACTTCTTCGATTTGGTCTTGAAAATATAAGCGACGAAAGTTTCGTCGCTTTCCTCGTAAACCAACTGATCGTCGGCGGGGTCGGTGCCGACGATGTGGCGCCAGATTTGGTATTGGCGCAGCGTGGTCTCGTCTTGTTTGGCGTAGAATAGGGTGCGGTTGTCGTTCGCCCAGACCAGGTTTTCAGTGACGTTGGGAAGCACGTCGTCGAGCAATTTCCCGGTCGCGAGATTTTTCACGTAGGCCGTATGAATCCGCCGGCCCTGGGTGTCCACCGCGTAAGCCAATAAGTCCTGGGCGAAGCTCACTGCCGACCCGCCGATGGAGAAAAACTCATGGCCCGCGGCGAGTTCGTTGGCATCGAGCATGAGATCTTCCGGCTGATCGAGCGCGCCGCGCTTGCGCGCGTAAATCGGATATTCCTTACCCTCCTCGTAACGCGTGTAATAGAAATAGCCGTCGCGCTTATAGGGCACCGACATGTCCGTTTGCTTGAATCGGCCCTTGATCTCCTGAAATAATTTCTCCTCGAACTCGCGAGTATGCGCCATCTCTTTGGCCGCATAGTCATTCTCATCGTTCAGAACTTTGATGACTTCCGGATTGTCGCGCTCGCGCAGCCAGTAGTAGTTGTCGACCCGGACGTGGCCGTGCTTCTCAAGTTCGGTCGGAAACTTTTTGATCATTCAGAGCCCCTATCGACTGCTTGGTCTCGCAGGTTTCACTTTGCCCTGCTGCTTGACTCGACGTCGCTACCCCGTACCCGACCGATGACACCGCCTCCGGTCTTGATCATGTACCAAAATTCGCCTGCAAGGGAGGCTTTGCCGGGCGGGCTCATTTCCTCGTTCGGCGCGAGCTGCGCAATCGCTTCCGCTTGCGTCTCGTGGCGCGCGTGAGCCGACGTTTCTTGACCATGAGCGCGCAGCATCTTGGGCAGCGGCACTGCCGGCCCTGGATTGACTCGGACGGGCGTCGAGCCCCGGGTACTGTCACCGATCAGCTTACCAACGGCGTCGATCACCTCAGGCGTCGCCCAGTCCTTGGGACCGGACTTCAGGCCGATCGCTTGCCCGTTGGCATCGATCAAAAAGGTCGATGGAATACCGTAGATGCGAAAGGACTCGGCCACCCGGCCATCGCCGTCCAGAGGCGCGGCGAAGCTCAGTCCGTTGGCGCGGAGAAATTTGGTCACCTGCGCTGCGTTCTCGCGTTGGTTCACGGCGAGGATGGTCAGACCACGGCTGCCGAAATTGCGATGGAGCCGTTCGATCGATGGCATTTCTTCGCGGCATGGCTCGCACCAGGTCGCCCAAAAATTGAGTAGCACCAGGTCGCCGCGATAATTTACCAATGCGCTCGTGCCGCCGCCGGCATCGCGCAGGGTGAATTCGGGCGCGCGCGTGATCGCCGGTTTGCTCAAACCGATCGATTTGATCACGGCTTCGACCGAATTTCCTTGCTGCGCTTGGACCCAAGCTGGACAGACTAGCGCTAAAATCAGCGCGGGCAGCGATAACGCGAGTTGCTTGAAGATGGCCATCGACGACCTCGCGAGACGACGAAATTGATAGGCACTTCGCGGATTCATGTAGCGCTGTCCATCCACGCGCCGGCGATCGCGTTGACACTCGCTTTCTTTATCGGTTACTCTCAAAAGACTCGCTGAAGGTCGTGTCGGAGGGACAATGGGACAATTGGCTTTGCTCATCATCAGCGCCGCAATCGCGCTCGCTTGCGCATTCGAGCCGGCGTTCGGGCAAGCCGGGCCGGATAAAATCACCGTTGGCACCATCACCTTGTCCCTGAATAACCTGCCCATCTACGTTGCCCAGGATAAAGGCTTTTTCGCAAAAGAAAACCTCTTTGTCGAAGCAGTTGTTTTGAATGCCAGCACGCGGGCGATTCCGGCCTTGATCGGCGGCTCCACGGAGATCTCGGCGTCTTCGGCGATGACGACCATCCGGGCCGTGGAAAAGGGCGCAGCGTTGAAAATTGTCGGCGGCCTAATCAACGCGCCGGTCTACGACCTTTACGCGCCGGCAAAATACAAATCGATCAAAGAGCTCAAGGGCAGCACCATCGGCGTCACCGGCTTGATCACCAGCGATACCGTGCTGATGAAGGAAATGCTCAAGGCCAACGGCCTCGATTATCCGCGCGACTACGCCATGATCGCCATCGGCGGCACGCCCGAGCGCTGGTTGGCGATGCAGGCCGGCAATATCGCTGCGGGGATCTTAAGCCCGCCGTTTACCTTCGCAGCCGACGAGGCGGGCTTCGTCAATCTCGGCTCTACCGCCAAATATACGCCCAATTTCACCCAGACGGTCTTCAACGTGCGCAGCGAATGGGCGCAGGAAAAACGCCCGCTCTTGATCCGCTTTCTGCGCGCGACAGTTCGAGCGTCCCACTGGATTCATAGTCAGAAAGAGGACACCGTGCGCATTATCGCCAAGCGCTTCAAGTTCAGCGATAAACATTCCGAAGCCGCATGGCGCTACTTCCTCGCCAACAATGCGATTCCTAAAGATGGTGAGATCAACACCAAAGGCATGGACAAAGTATTGCAACTGCTGGTCGAAGACGGCACCATGCATCCGCCGCTACCCAAAGCGGAAAAATATCTCGACATGAGCTATCTGGACGAGGCCCGCCGAACGGCGCAATGAAATAATCTTGCTTCCAAATCTCGCCGCGAAAATTTCTACCCCGCCTTCGACGATCGAGCGCTGCCGCAATGCCGCCGTCATCCTGCTGACGGCTTTGGCGGTTCTGTTATCGAATGGCCAGCCCTCGGCCTACGCCCAATCCGCCGGCAAGGCGATGGTGTTTGCCTGGGACGGCACCGTGCCGGCGTTTGTCCAGCAACTGCTCCGCGAAGATAAGCTCCCTAACCTGGCTAAATTGATCGAAGGCGGCGCATTCGCCGACGACGTCACGCCGGGTTTCCCATCCAAGACCGCGCCCGGCTTCGCATCCCTGATTACCGGCGCACCGCCGCGCATTACCGGCATCAGCGGCAATCGCGTCCCGCGCGCGCCGCGCGATCAGCATACGATTCTGGAAAGCCTGGCGGGATTTTCCGAGGCGCCGCTGAGGGCCGAGCCGATCTGGTCCGCCGCTGAGCGCGGCGGCAAGAAAGTGATCGTCTCGCATATTCCGGCCTTCGGCGGCGAGCAATCGGATAAAGCCGTCCGCTTTGCCGGCTATGACGTCATCGCCGGCCGAGACGGCATCGTCACGAAACGCGCGGCACTGAGCGAAGCTTCCTTGCAATGGCAGGATCCGCCGGCCAGCGACGCCGCGCCGATCGAGATCAATTTCACCGTCGGCGACAGCAAATTCTTCGGTCTTCTGATCGACGATCCCAACGACGAGCAAGCCGGCTACGATACCATCGCGCTTGCCCGAGGGCGCAGTGGCACAGAGGTCATCGCCAAGCTCAAGCCCGCCTCCGCCAGCGTCGGCGGCGAACTGTTCTGGAGCGCACCGGTGGCGGTCAAAACCGAGCAACAGCCAAGACGCCAGAGTTTATTTTCGCCTGTTCGATCTCAAGCCGGACGGCAGCGATTTTTTTATGTACTACACCCGGCCCATGCGCGATTTGCCGATGCCGCAGGCTGAAGTGGAAGCCGGCGCCACGGTGCGAACTTTTATCGGCAATGGAGCAAGCTTTCTTTACCAGCAAGGCGCTTTGGGCCGCACCTTGCCCAACGGCGGTTCGGGCGGCGCCGAAGCCCGCTATCTCGAAACCGTCATCTTCGCGCAGCATCAGTTGATGGAGACCAACCGCTGGGCGCTGGAAAATTTGCCCTGGGATATTTATCTGGCTTACACCCCTTTTCCCGACGAAGCGGAACACGTGTGGCGCGGCTTTCTCGACTCGACACTTTCGACGTACAAACCCGACATCGCCGAGCGCTTGCGGCCATTTTTAGAAAAAGTCTATGCGAGCACGGACGAGCATCTCGGTTTTCTCCTGTCGAAACGTCCCGAGGGCGCATATTTCGCGGTGATCTCGGATCATGGCATGCAAGGGATGAACAAGCGCGTCGCGCTCAATCAAGCCTTACAGCAAGGCGGGCTGCTATCTCTCGACAACCAGGGGCGAGTCGATCTCGGCAAAACCGCCGTGCTCTATCCTTCGGTCAACAATGGCTATCTGCTGATCAACTCGAAGGACCGCAAAGGCGGTATCGTCGCGCCTGAGGAGCGCGCCGACGTGGTCCGAAAAACCCGCGAGTTGCTTTTTTCGATTCGCGACGGTGAGCGCCAGGTGGTCACGGCGGTCTTCGATGCCGAATGGGACGGCGCGTCACGAGGCATCGGCGGCGAAGTCGGCGGCGACCTTTACATCGAGCTAGCGCCTGGTTACGACTTCGATCCCCGTCTCGGCGGCAACCTGGTCACAGAGGTAGAACCCTACGGCACCCACGGCGCCAATCCCGAGCAGGCGTCCATGCGCACGCTGATGGTACTCAATGGTCCCGGCATTCGCGCCGGACAAAAGCTCGCCAACGTGCGCATCATCGACTTCGCGCCCACCCTTGCTTGGTTGCTAAAAATACCCAGGCCCAAGGATGCTACCGGTCGAGTGCTTTACGAGGCTTTCAGCGAAGGCCAATAAAGGAAAGTCGTTTGACTCCACAAGGAGATGACCCCATGTCCGAATCCACTTGGCAACCACCCGCGCTTGTATCGCTCGCAGAAACGCTCGATCTCCATCGCCAGGTCACGGCCCTGCCGGATCTGCCGATTCAGATCCGGCAGGAGATCTTTCGCATCGGCGCGCTGGAGATGGACTGGGACATCGGCGTCGTAGTTTACGAGCCGCAAGACGCCGGCAAGTTCGCCATCGGCCCCGACAAGAAAAAAGTCGGGGTATTTTTGCTCCACGGCGGTGTGTCCGATTTCAAATCCGTCGAACGCATCGCGCGCATGCTGGCATCTAAGTTCGGCATCAAAGTAGCTACTCTGACCTTTCCGGGACGGTTTTATTTTCTCAATGCCGAACGCGACTGGCCCGGCGATGTGGAAAATGCCGACGGCTCGGCCCGCACACCGCTCTGGACCCGTGAGAGCCGAATTACCCCCGATCAATATTCGATCGTCCGCGACCAGTCGAAACGCGAAGACTACGGCACGCTGGTGTCGCTCGCCGCCAAGGAAGGCACGGAATTTTTTCATCGCATGGCGGCCTGGCCAGTGGCTTTCGAAGAAGCCATCAAAGAAACCGCCCGGCGCCAGTTTCCCGAGAGCGAATTTTCGATCTACATTCACGGCCATTCCACCGGCGGGCCCTTTGCCATGATGGCGTCGCAGCGAATCGCGAATATTGCCGGACTGATCGGCTATGGCAGCTCGCCGTTCGGCTGGATGTATCCCGTTGATCAGCGGCGACGATTGGGAGTTTCCGTTCAATCAACTGCGCCTGCGCACCTGGCGCGACACCGCGCGCTATATGTACGAGGGCATGAAAGACCAAGGCATCGGCCTGCCGATGCTGATCGAGCTGACTTTTGAACGATGGGAAAACGCCAAGAAGCGGCCCAATTTCAAAGCCGAGGATTTCATCCACAAGAATTCGACCCAAGCGTTGGAATCGGCCGCGCGCGCCGCCGCAGCTCGACTGAAGTATTCGAATCAGGAAACCGAAGCGCTGGTCCAGCGCTATCTGGGCTATACCCGCGAGCTCTCCGGTCCCGGGGTGAAACCGGTGCCAAATTTTTTGTCGATCCACGGCATCAACGACGACACGGTAACGCTTAAACGTTGCGAAAGATCCCTGCCGCTCTTCGCCAAGTTCAACCCTGCGCCCAAGGTCCAAAGTATTTCTCTCGGTGCCGGAATCCATTCCTGGAGCTGGACCGACGACAAACTGCCGCAAGGCATCGTGCCGGCGGTGGCGAAACTCTGGCACGACGCGATCATGAACGGCTTCTTCGTCAGCGCGAAGAGCTGGAGTGCATGGAGCATCGGTAGTATTGGGTTGAGCAAGACTTCTGAACGCATCATTCCATCACTCCAATACTCCATCACTCCGAATTCCTTTAACACGCTGCGTTTGAACGGCTTGAACGGCTTGAACGAATTCTCTAGGGTATTGCCATGGCAGATAAAGATCATCTCATCTTAACCGCGATCGGCCCGGATCAGGTGGGTTTGGTGGAAAAGATTTCGGAGTTTATTTCGCGGCACGGCTGCAATATCGAAGACAGCAAGATGGCGGTTTTTTGCGGCGAGTTCGCCGTGATCGTGCTGATCAGCGGCGACGGCGTCAATCTGGTGAAAGTCGGCCGCGACTATCGCGAAATCGAAACCGAAACCGGCCTGGCGATTTCGATCAAAACGCCGGTGACGCGCACGCGCGCCGGGCGCGTTTCTCCCCTATAAGCTTACGGCGTCCTGCATGGACCATCCGGGCATCGTTTACCAAATCAGCGCGGTCCTGAGCAGCGTCGGCATCAACATCGAATCCATGGAAACCAAAACCTACGCCGCGCCGATCAGCGGTACGCCGATTTTTCAGCTCGAAGCCGAGATCGCCGTGCCCGCGCGCACCAATATCAACCAGCTACGCGCCCGCTTCGCCGAGATTCAAAGGGAAGAAAACATCGATATCGATTTAGCCGCGCGCGAAATCTTAGAACCGTTCCAAGGTTCACAGTTCCTTGTTCCAAAGATGAAATCGAATCCGTAATCCTGCCTGCCCGCACTGCGAACGACCTGGAACGGCCTGAACGACTGGAACCCTTGGAACGTCTGGAACGCTCGGAACCTGCAGCCGTGCTTCTCCAAGCGCTTTCTGCTTCCGCCCGAGCCACAGTCCATTGATCAGCCAGGCGATCGACAGCGGCACCGCAACCATCGAGATGCCGGTCAACGCAATTCCCACTGCGCCGAGACCGGCGTAGGACCACGCGCCGACTTGGTCGCCAAATCGATAAATCACCGTATCGATAAAACTCTTGGCTTTGTACTTATCTTCGCGCGGAACCACCGTGAACAGAACTTCGCGGGTCGGCCGGGCGAAGGCGAAATTCCCGGCGCGCCGGATCACCTGATAGGCGACCACTACGGCGACGGTCGGCGTGAGCGCCAGCGCGCCGAAGCCCACGATACTCACCAGCGGCAATAACGCCAGCGTCAAAGCAACGCCGATCAAGCGCAACACTTGCCCGGTCAAGAACAGCTGCGCGCCGAGGGTGAGAACATTCACCCACAAATCGACGTTGGCGAAGAACGCCGTGCGCGCACCGCGGTCGGCGAAGCTTTGCTTGACGATATCGGCCTGCTGAAAATACAAAAACGTCGATGTGATCGCGAACAGTAAAATATATAAACTGACGTTGATCAGGTAAGGCGGAGTTGAACGCATGAGCCAGACCGGCAAGCATCGAGCCGCCGATCGGCGCTTCACCACCGGCCGCCGTCGGCCGCCGGCTCAACGCTTCGGACAAACGCGAGAGCCGGCGCACACAGAAAACCGCGAGCTCCAACAACAGCGCGGAGGCGAGCAAGAGATACATGGGCGATACTTGTTTTGCCAACGCCGCGGTGACGCTCGAGCCGAAAATCCCGCCGAGAGTCGCTGCCGCGGCGATGACGCCGAAGAGCCGTTTGCCTTGATCGGCGTCGAATACGTCGACCATCATCGCCCAGAACACCGAAACCACGAAAAGATTGAAAATCGAGGCCCAGATAAAAAACACCCGACCGATCCAGATGTTCTGCTCGGCGCTGGCCCAGTGCAGTGCCGCGGCAAAGAGCAAGAGATTGGCAGCAAAAAATCGGTAGCTGATCGCGATGAATTTCACTCGCGGCAAGCGCGCCACCAGCGCGGCAAACGGCGGATTGACCGCGAACATGCCGATGAGCGTTCCGGTGAACAGCCATTGGAGATTTTCGACGCCGCCGGCGACGCCCATCTCGTCGCGGATGGGACGGAGAATGTAATAGGAAAAAAGTACGGAGAAGATAAACAGCCATGACCAGCCGAGAGCGCGCACCTCCGCCGGACGCACGTCGATCATTCGCTTGAGCAGGTGGTAAAATCCGCGCTCGACGCCGGACTCAGCTTGCGATTCAGGACTCACGGATCACTCCTCAGCGCGCGGATCGCTCCTCAATGATCTCTGTTGCGCGCGATTTAGACGTTGTCGATAAATTGTTCCATCTTGCGCCGCGTGGCGGCGTCGGGCAGACGGCCCCGCGCCGCGCCGAGATTGTCGACGACGTATTTTGCCTGCGCCATTCCCGGAACGGCGCAAGTGATCGCGGGATGAGAGACAATATATTTGAGAAAAAACTGCGCCCAGGTTTGGCAATCGAACTCACTCGCCCATTCCGGCAATTTCTTCCCTTGCACCGCGTTGAACAGCCGGCCGCGCCCGAACGGTAAATTGATCATCACCGCCATGCCGCGGTCGCCGGCCAGCGGAATGATGCGCTCGCCGGCATCGCGATTGTCGAGGGCATAGTCGACCTGGATGAAGTCGAGGGTTTCTTTTTTGATCGTCTGCTCGAACTCGCCATACTGGTTATCGAACGATGTCGTGATGCCGACATAGCGAATCCGCCCCGCCTGTTTCATTTCACGCAGCGTGCGCAGTTGAATATCGGTATCGCGTAGGTTGTGCACCGCGATCAAGTCGATCTTATCGGTCCGGTATTTCTTGAACGACTCCTCGATCTGCTTGATGCCTTCTTCTCGGCCCACGTTGCGCAGGCTGACCTTGGTGGCGAGAAACAAGGAATCGCGAATCTTCAGACCGTCGACCAGCTCCCCGACCACCGCCTCCGCCGTGCCGTAGGATGGCGAGCTGTCGATCACCTTGCCGCCCAGCGCTTGAAATTGCCGGATGGTCTCCCGCAGCGGCACTTTCTCCGCGTCCGACTTGACCTCTTCATAGCGTCGCGCCGTGCCGATTCCGATGATCGGAATGCTTTCTCCGGACGAAGGGATCTTTTTCTGCAGCAGCGGCTGGGCTTGCGCGAAAACATCGACCGGCCGCGCGAAGAACGACGCACTGAATCCGATTCCGGCTTTGATGATGCTGCGACGGCTCAATTTCATATCGCCTCCTCTTTTCCAGGTGAGGATTTCCTAGCAAATCAAACCGGGAATACAAGCGGAACTGCGGGCTCTGGCATGCATTAAAAACTCGCGCCGCTGTCAGCCTTTGACTAGCCATTCGGAATAATACTTCCACAGTCCCTCGACCGAGCTATTGCCCTTGCCGGAACGGCTCTGGAACTCGGCGATATCTTCGTCGGGAATCGACGGCACTTTGCCCAAGGATGCCGCTTGTAAATTCATCCTCGCCAAGGTGTCGAGCTTGATCGCGGTCAGCGTCGCCTGTTCCACGCTCGGACCGACCACGATCAACCCGTGGCCGCGCAGAATGCAAATATCCTTGTCGCCCATCACTTTTTGCATGGCGTGAACCTGCTCCAAGGTATTCAAGGTCAACGTGCGCGGGTACACAGGAATGCCTTTCAAGGCCAGCCGCATACTGCTGGGATCGTAGCCACCGAAGATCGGCCGGAGCTCGATACCGGCCATGCTGCAAAGCACCACCGAGGGCGGGTGGGCGTGCACAACCGCGACCGCATTCGGTCGCGCCTTATACAACTCGCCGTGAATCACCGCTTCGTTGGGCGGCTTGAGTCCGGCTTTTTTGTCCTGATTCCGGCCATCGAGATCGGCGACGATGATATCGCCGGGTTTGGTAAAAAGCAGACCGGTTTCTTTCGGTCCGCGGCCGCGGATCAACATGTGCTCGCTGCCGAGACGCGCGCTCACGTGGCCGGTAGTTTCCTTGAACATGCCGAGCTTGGCGAGAATGCGGCACGACAGCGCAACTTTACGGGCTAAAGATGGATCGGTTTTCAAAGTACTTCTCCTTGTGGCGTCAAAATACCTTCGTCGAAATTGCCTTTCAATGCGACTTCCGAAGTCATCAATTTTTGTCTTGTGCTTCGCCAGGAGCGGATTTAACATGCAGCCGCTTCAAAAAAAGTGAGGAGGCTCGAATGAAGATGCTTCGGAACCCCCGCACACTTCGCTACGTTTTTGTGTTGCTGCTTGCATCGATCGGTTTTGCCGGCAACCTACCGGCACAGACCGTCGACAAGATCCACCTCGGCTACAGCGGCACGGGAATAAGCAGCTATTCGTTGGAAATCGGCAAACGCTTGGGTATTTTCCGGCGCAACGGACTCGACGTAGAAGTCGTCTACGTCAACAGCGGTTCGCTGCTCAACCAAGCACTGATCGCTGGCACCTTTGACGTTTCGTTGTCACAAGGCTCGGAAGCTATGCTGGCGAAAATGCGCGGTGCCGACATGCGCATCGTCGCCGTCATCGCCAATCGATTCAACCATGTGTATCTTGCCGCGCCGTCGATCACTTCGTTCAAACAATTGAAAGGCAAAAAGGTCGCCGTCAGCCGTTTCGGTTCAGGCTCCCATTTCCAATCCAATCTGGCGCTTAAAGACGGCGGCTTGGACCCGGAAAAAGATGTCACGATTCTGCAAATCGGCAATTCGGGCGCGCGCATGGCGGCGATCTTGAGCGGCACGGTGGACGGCACCATCATGGCCGCCGATTTTGTCCCTAAAGCAAAACGGGAAGGGTTCAACATACTCACCGACCTCGCCGCTACGAAGATCGAGTATCCATTCCTCTCGCTCAACATGATGGGCCCGTACATCGACCGCAATTTGAAACTGGCCAAGGCGCTGATCAGGAGCACGTCCGAGTCGATTCGCGCGCTGCAAACCGACCCGGCCAACGCCAAAATAGCGATCCGCGCGGCGTTGAAAACCGACGATGCCGAGACCATCGATTACGCCCTGCAGCGCAGCGTTCAAGTTCTCGATCGCCGCCCCTTCCCGACTCAAGCCGGCATCCAAACCGTCATCGATGAGCTCGGGAAAGAAGCCAAGGGAAAAAATCTCAAGTTTGACGACTATGTCGACATGCGCGCGCTGCGCGAACTGGAGAAAGAAGGCTTTTTCAAATAAGCGGCTAAGTGAGCCGCGCGCGGACGAGAACCAAAGGAGCGTCGCCTTCCGGGCCCTTGCCCGCGCTGGCTAGAAGCGGCGGCGGCAGACCTGGCCGGATCTTTTCGATCGCCTTCCAGGTCTGCTCCGGCATAATCAGGTAATCTTTGCCGGCGCCGATCTTCGCCGCGACTTCGGCGAGCGGTCGCTCAAGCGGGTCGATCAGCTTGCCATGATAAAACACCACGGGATCGCTGTTGAATTCCCCAAAAAGATAGATAGCTGCATCGGGCTCCAGCCGGCGTTCCATCTCCCTGACAAACTCGCGATAACTCTTGTCGGCGGCGATGACTGGAATAACGATACCCCGGCTGATAAATCCAAACGGCAAGCTGATCGCGATGAGCAGCAGCGCCGCCTGACGCATCTTGCCAAGCCAAAACGCCCGGCCGAGCGCTAACCACAGAACCGCCGCCAAGAACGCGGTAACAGTGAATAGCGCGCCAAACGTGTCCAAGGCATCTTGGACGAGCAACAGATTGGCGCGGTCTTTTGGTTTGAGCAAAACCGCGATCGGGCCGAAGAACCAGCCCGGCTCATGGTTCCAAATCGCGCCGACGGTGATGAACCCTAGAAGCGCGCCGTTCAAAACAGCGACGGCGGCGATGATGCGATAAAGCATCAGTCGCGCGCCGGCCGAAATAGCGTGCTGACAGACCCAAGCAGCTAGCAGCAGCGCCAGCGGCGGATACAAAGGCAAGAGATAGACCGGGCGCTTTCCGGCCGACAACGAAAAGAAAACGAACATGACCAAAAACCACAACTTGAAAAACAATCGATCGTCGTCGCTGCCCGGGTTCTTCTTAAACACATCCCAAAGCATGAACGGCAAGAACAGACTCCAAGGCAATCCCAAGCTGAAAAGATAGGAGACGTAGTAATAGACCGGATGGCTGTGTCCGGAGCCGCCGAAAAAGCGTTTGAGGTTTTCCTGAAGCAATTGGCGATCGACGAATCCTTCGCCGCCTCGGGTAATCGCCAATCCATACCATCCGACGGCGAGCAGTAAAGTTGCGATCACTCCGGGATGGAAGGCGAATTTTACGATCAGATCCCAGCGCCGCTTGGCCGCGAGAAATGCCGCGATGACGAGTCCCGGCAAAAGTATTCCTAACGGCCCCTTGGCCAACGTGCCGATACCTACGAAAACGTACAAAGCGAAATACCAAACCGGATGACTTAGAAAACCGCGATACAGAGCGTAGAAGAGAATCAAACTGAGCGTTACGAAAAAGCACATTGTCATATCGACGCGCGCGCTCAAGGCCTGATCGCTGTAAACCATGGTCGTGGCAAGAATCGCTCCAGCAAGCAGACCGACCTCGCCGCCGTACAATTTTCTGCCGAGAAGGTAAACGAACAGCACACCGAGCGTAGCGTAAAGCGCGGACGGAAATCGAATTGTAGTCTCATTCAATTTCCCGGTGACCGTGGCCACCAGCGCCGCCGACCAGTGAAACAGCGGCGGCTTCGACGGAATCGCCGTTGCCCGCTTGAGCGGAAACAACCACTCGCCACGTTGAACGATATCCTGCACCGCCAGGGCTTCTCGCGGCTCCCCTTTATCGAAAAACGGCGTATTGCCGAGATAGGGGAAATACAGCACGCCGCAAAAAGCGATAAGCAGAAATAAATGAACTATGAATTGAGATCGAGTCGGAATGAGTTGAGTCATCAACTCAACTAGATAGCGTTTTCATGCGGATTCATAAAGAGAGAGCCAGGATGTCAGACCGATAACGCTCAACCCGGGACACTTCACCGCAGGCGCCCTAGACTAGCAGTTGCTGAACGCAAAGAATGCTTCGACGAGCTCAGCACGAACGGAATCATTTTATTGGAGATCAGGCACTTGGCCGTTCGCCCTGAGCGCCCGTCGAAGGGCTCCGATGGAGTTTTCACGAACTCTCGTTCGAGATGACAGCTCCACTATTTTGTTGTCATACCGAGCGGAAGCGAGGAATCCTTCCTTCCCTCGGTCTGATTGCTAGCGGCTCTCACTGAGCCCCGTACGACTCCGAGAGACCTTTTCAACAATCCTGCAGTGATCGCTATTTTTTCGCCAACGCCTCCGGATTGAGCACGTTGCTCGGCTTGCCGGCAGCGAAACTCACGAGATCGTCGACCACGACCGCGTAATACTCCTCATAACTCTCGCGCGTGACGTAGCCTAAGTGCGGCGTGCAGGTGACGTTGTCCATCTTGAGCAGCGCATGATCGCCGCCGAGCACCGGTTCCTGCTCGTAGACGTCCACCGCCGCCATGCCCGGACGGCCGGCCTTGAGCGCTTCGACCAACGCGCCGTCCGCAATCAAACCGGCGCGGCTCGCGTTGACGATCAATGCCGTCGGTTTCATGCGCGCCAGATCGTCGCGCGTGACGATGCCGCGGGTATCTTTGTTGAGCGGCAGATGCAGGCTAACGATATCGGCTTCGGCGAAAAAATCCTCGCGGCTTTTTGCCACGTCGAAGCCGGCCGCTTTGGCGCGCCCGGTCGACCCTTCCCGCCCCCAACACAAAACCCGCGCGCCGAACGCTTTGCCGACGCCGGCGACGATGCTGCCAATCTTGCCGTAAGCGTAGATGCCCAAGGTTTTTCCGTTCACGCCAAGCCCGAGCGTCGACTGCCAATTCCCTTCTTTCAACCGTTTCACTTCGAAGGGCAGATTTCGCAGCGCGCTAAGAATCAAACCCCAAGTGAGCTCCGCCGTCGCGTTTGAATTGCCCGCGCCGCCGGCCGACACCACAATCCCCTTCTCCGTGCAGGCTTGCAGATCGACATGCGTCGCCGCCCGTCCGGTTTGGCCGATCAATTTCAACTTGGGCAGCTTTTCGATCAGAGCTCGCGGGAAAGCGGTCCGTTGCTGCGTCAGCACGATCGCATCGGCATCTTTCAGTCGCTCCGCCAATCGGCCGATGTCCGTTTCCGGATCGGTATAAATAGAAACTTCGTGGCCGCTCAGCTTGGGAAAACACTTCAACGTCTTAAAGGCATTCTGATAATCATCGATGACGGCGATCTTCATGAATCTTTCCCCTTCCTAATTACCTTTGTGATCTTTGCACTGCTTTGCTTCAAAAGTTTCGCGGCCCGGCAAATGTTCCACGTCGTCCAAGGCGGGTTGGAAAACCCGCCCTCCATTTCTTTTTCGATCTTTGCGCTCTTTGTGGTCAAACCCTTCTCATTGTTGGTTCTGCGTGAGTCCTTGTGGTGAAATCTTCATTTCGCCCTTCACTCCGCTCAGGACAAGCTCCGTGAGAAATCTTGCTTACTTCTTCAACTCTGCCACATAGTCGCGCAAACCGGCTTCAACCCGATATTCCGGATTGAATCCGAGCTCCGACTTCGCCCGCGCGATGTCCATCCGTGGCCGCGCGGGAGTCAGTTTCCCCCGACTTATCTTTGCTTCAGGAAATATTTTGCCGAGCGCGGCTTCGACATCCTCCACGGTCGTCAGAGCGCCGCTGCCGAGATTGTAGATTTGGTGCGGCAGCGGCGAAGTATGTACCGCTTGAGCAATGCCATTGGCGAGATCCTTGGCATAGATGAAATCGACGCTCTGGTAGACGTTGAGCATCACGGGCCTTCCTGCGATCGCGTCCCATACCGCCTGCTGAACGGCAACCCCCGGCCCGCCGGCAACGGAATAGTAACCGTACACACCGGCGAAGCGCAGCAACGCCAACTCGAGGCCGTGTTTCGCCGCGTACGTACGCAGCACATGCTCGCAGCCCAATTTCGAAGCATTGTAAACACGCTCTCGACAATCGATCGGCGAGTCCTCACGGAGCAGCTCCTTCGGATCTTCACCGACGTAGAGCGCCTGGGTGCTCGCGTGAACCAGACGGCGCACGCCGGTGAGTCGCGCGGCTTCAGCAACGTTGATCACCGCGACCAGATTCACCTGAAAGCCGGCATAAACGTTGTTGATGTTCGCTTCACCCACCGAAGCCGCCAGGTGAATCACGCACTCGGGCCGGATTTGTTGAAACGCATCGACGAGCGCCGCCAGGTCGCGGATATCGCCGCGTATCACAGGCAAATCCTTCCCAGTCACGCGACGGATATATTCCGTCCGGGGCGCAAAATCGAAAAATGTGACATCGTCGCCGCGCTCAATCAACTCTTTGGCGGTATGGGTGCCGATCAAGCCTGCGCCGGTAATTAGAACTCGCATCGCTGTCTCCTGGAATCAGCGTTCAAGGTTCAAAAGCCTGTCCTGAACGAAGTGAAGGATCTTTCTTAGTCCTGATGAGATCCTTCGAAGCTCAGGATGCACGACGTGCGCACTTTGAACTGGACTTGAACAGTTAGCTAGCCTGCCACCTTCAATTTATAGAACTGGCGAGGATTATCGAAAAGAATTTTGCGGCGGCAACGATTCCGGCAAATCTTTTCGCTGCACCAAAGTATCGATATCGCCGCTGAACTCGTTCCACGGCCGCTCGTGCGGAAAGTCGGAGGCCCAGAGTAACTGGCCAGCGCCCATCAAGTCGCTCACCGTCGCCAGTGTCTTCTCTTCCCGCTCACACGCGTAAAAAAGATTGCCGCCGCGCATGGTCTCGCTGGGCGATCGCTTTGTCGGGTGCGGCCAGCGACTCAGCCGGTGCTCCCAACTTTCGTCCAAACGGTCCGCCAGGTACGGCACCCAGCCGCAGCCGGATTCTAGAAACGCCACGCGCAATTTCGGAAACCGTTCGAACACGCCATAGATCATCATGCTCGTCAGTTGCTGCATTTGCGCAAACGGATGGCTCAGCGGATAAACTCCGGCGAAAGACTGCACGTGATCCAACCCCAACTCCACCGCCGGCCCGCTATGCACGGCGAGCGGCACATCGAGACGCTCCGCCATCTGGTAAATCGGATCGAACTCCGGCAGTCCGAGGCCGCGCATCGGGCTCATCACGGCGGGCAACATGCCGGCAACCATGCCGAGATCCCGCACCGCGCGCTCAAGCTCTTTGGCCGCTTCCAACGGCTCCTGCGTGGCCAGCAACGCGACACCCTGAAAGCGCGGACTCACGCTCAAGAAATCGTGATGCAGCCAATCGTTATACGCACGCGCCAACGCCACCGCCCAGTCCCGATCGCGCTGCAGACCGATATTCAAACCCTCGTTCGGATAGAGCACTGTCAGGGCGATTTCCGTCGCATCGAGAAAGCGTATCCAAAGGTTGACGCTGGGATGTTCGCGCTGGCGCGGCGAGAGCGCACCGCGCGCCCAGCCGTCCCATGCAAAGAGCGGATACTCGCGCTTCCCTGGCACCGCACGAAATTGCGGCGGTAAAAATTCCCTCAGCTCGCGATCACGTTCAAGCACGTGGCCGTCGGCGTCGATGACTGGGAAAGATCGTTTCATGCTCTGCTCCTTGGCAACAATTTCCGAGTCAGATGCGAATATGTCGACTCTACCATTCTTCTACTACCTGCGCCGTCGTTTTCGTCAACATCGAAAAGAACTCCAGTGAGAACGACCGATTCCTTATCCTTACTCAATTTCCAGATACTTCAGAACTCTCGCCTCATCGAAACTTTTTTGACCAGGAACAATTTCGTGGTTAAGTACTGAAATGCATATTCGAATTACGCGATTGTGAAACTGGTAGGCAAAGGCGTCTCGATAGATGCTCGAATCTGCATTTTACCGTTTAGTAAATGATCAAGGAATTACATAAGGAGGAAATCACAATGGCCAATGCAATTTCCATTCATCCGGCGGTAGATCAGGGGCTGAAACCAGCGGCGGCGAACTTCGCAGGCGGCACGCTACTCTGCCACTGCGCTGACAAGAAGGTTACCGTCGCGATCGACAGCCAGTGCGCCCACAACCATGTCTGCGGCTGCACCAAATGTTGGAAGCCGGCCGGCGCGCTGTTCTCCCAGGTCGCGGTTGTGCCGCGTGACAAAGTCCGCGTGACGGCGAATGAAGACAAGCTGGCAGTCGTCGATCCAAATGCGGTGATCAAACGGCACGCCTGCAAGAGTTGCGGCGTGCACATGTACAACCGCATCGAGAACGAAAAACATCCGTTCTTCGGATTGGACTTCATCCACACGGAACTATCATCGAACGAAGGCTGGGCCCCACCGGAATTCGCCGCCTTTGTTTCCTCCATCATCGAGTCCGGTGCCGATCCGGCGAACATGAGCGCGGTCAGAGCGAGACTCAAGGAATTGAAGCTAGAGCCGTATGACTGCCTATCGCCTGCGCTGATGGATGCCATTGCGACGCATACGGCGAAAGCATCGGGCGTGCTCAGCAAGAAATAACGGCGCGCCCACCCTTCACTCGCATGCCAGCTATGGACACCTGACGAAGCGGTGCACGAGCTCGATGAGGCGTTTGCTCAGCGGGACATTGAAGCAGCCTGGCCTTCTATGAGGACAACGCTACGGTTGTCATGGCCATTTGAAATGAAACGAGACAAATTGCGCCTGCCGATCGTTTCACCTGGCTTGGGGCTAGGTCTCGAACCTAGATTTTTAGATTCAAAGTGCGATGTCCTACCGATTGGACGAACACCAAAATCAAAGAGCCCCCGGCAGGTCAATGCCTACCGGGGCTCTTTTTCAGAAGGCACGCCGGCGTGTGCTTCAGCTGGATCACGTTCATTGCGTCCAAGAATAATATGTCTTATCCCGATCCGTGCAACATCCAGAGTCGATCCTGGGGCCTGGATAGTCTCTTTCCATTGACAGAACAACTCAATCTTGTCTAAGCTCTGCGCGACATTTCTTTCCGAAAGATTTAGGTCCGAAAATTTCTTTTCCTTCACTGCGTTTTTAGAGGCCCGCCAAATGTGAGGATGCCATGATGAAAGAGCCTTCGCATCGCGTCTCCATTGCTTTCTTCGTCACCACGCTCGTGCTGATCATGGGTCTAAAGGCCGAAGCGCAGACAAAGACAAACACTAAAACGCTCACGCTAGGCGTCGTTTTCCAAGGCCCACGGGAGCCGCTCGAAGCACACTTTCGCCCTCTGGTGGATTATGCGGCCCGCAAGCTCACCGCGACGGCGGAAACCAAGGGAATGGTTGTTGTCGCGCCCACGCCGGGACAAATGATGAAACTGCTTGAAGAGAAACGCGTCGACTTCTACATGGAAAGTCCTTATCCCACCTATCTCATAAACCGCCTGGGCGCCGCCAAGTTATTGCTGCGGCGCTGGAAGGGCGGAATTGGCGAGTATCGCAGCCTCATTTTCACCAGCAAAGACAGTGCCATCGCGCGCCTGGAAGATCTCCGCGGCAAGATCATCGCTTTCGAGGACCCGGGCTCGACATCGGGTTATTTTTTGCCCAAGCTCTTTCTGCTCAAGAAGGGGTTTTCCGTGGTGGAAAAACCTAGTGCGGGAGCCAAGGTCTCCAGTGGAGAGATTGGCTACATCTTCGCCGATACGTACAAGAACATCGCCAGTCTCGTACTTCAAAATAAGGTGGCGGCCGGAGCCTTTAGCAACGATGACTATGCTAGCGTAGATGACACCAGTAAAGTATCAATATCGATCCTCGGCGAAAGCGAATCGGTTCCGCGGCACCTAGTATCGGTGCGTAAGGATTTATCCGAGGCAACGGCGAAACATCTTAAAGAAATTCTTCTCAGCATGCATCAGAATGAAGAGGGGCAAACAATCTTGCGACAAACCGATGGTACGACACAATTCGATTTGCTCCCAGGAGGCGCAGAGTCGGTTAGGCGAAAGCTTGTGGAGTTGTATCGCCCCCGGCGACGTACATAATTGCCCTGGAGTTCTATTTAATAGACCGTCGGCGATCTGCGCGGACAAAGACTCCAGCGAGCGCTTATCGTACTGACTGATCGCGATTGCTTTCCGGACTCCGTTGACACTGAAGCCCCAACCTCGATAATCTTATTCCACAAACACCCGCAAGGAGTAGGTCATGAAGGCAATTCGCATCCACAAGTTCGGCGACACCGAAGAAGTTCTTCAGTACGAAGACGTGCCGGTGCCGGAACCTAAAGAGGACGAAGTCCTGATCAAAGTCGAAGCGGCGGCGCTTAATCGCGCGGATCTTAGCTTGCGTAAAGGCGCTTACCGCATTTCATCGGACCAATTGCCGGTGATTCCGGGACGGGAGTTTGCCGGGTTAGTGGAAAAGCTCGGCGCGAACGTCAGCGAATTCAAACTCGGCCAGCGCGTCGTTGCCTATCCGAGTCTCGGCGGATATGCGGAATATGCGGTGGCCAAATCTTCCGAAGTGCGTCCGGTGCCTGACGGCGTGACCTCGGCGCAGGCGGCGGCGGTGCCCACGGTATTTTTCACGGCGTGGTTCGGCTTGTTGACCGACGGCAATCTCAAATCTGGCGAATGGCTGCTTGTCCAAGCCGGCAGCAGCGGCGTCGGCACGGCGGCGATCCAAATCGGCAAACATCTCGGCGCTAAAGTCGCGACCACGTCGGGCAGTGAAGTAAAGTGCCGCAGGCTGCGCAAACTCGGCGCCGATGTCACGATCGACGTCTCCGAAAACGATTTTCTACCGGAAATCATGCGCGTGACGGATAACCGCGGCGTCGATGTCGTATTGGAAATGATCGGCGGCGAAGTTTATCAGAAGAGTTTGCAAGCCCTGGCCCCCGCCGGCCGATTGGTTTCCATCGGCGGCGCGTTTGGCGCGCTTCCCGACACTCCGCCGACGCTCACCGACGGCCGCAAGGCGACGCGCTTCTCGATTACCAATTATCTCAAGTCGAAGCCGGAAGACTTCAAACAGCTCGATGAGATTTTGCAGCTCGTGCAGCAAAAGAAGTTTCAAGTCATCGTCGACAAGAGTTTTCCGTTGGCGGAAACCCGCGCGGCACAGCGCTATCTCGAAGGGCGCGATCATTTTGGCAAAGTGATGCTGACGATGTAACGCACGTTTGAACTTATTTCATCGTTCATCGACCATGCGCGTTACGGCAGCATGTCATTCTGAGGCGGAGCCGAAGAATCTGCTTTTACTTTTTAGTCGGGTCAATTCTAGAAATAAGACTGGAACAAAAACAGATCCTTCGCTGACGCTCAGGATGACATGCGACTGCCGTCTGCGACAATGACAAGCTTGTCCCGTGCGAATGACAAGTAAATCGACCTTTGTCTGATCAATCAAAAGGAGCACTACATGGCTTTCAAAATCAAACGCGTCGGCCATCTGGTTCTCAAAGTGAAAGACCTCGAACGCTCGCGAAAGTTCTTTACGGAAGTCCTGAACTTTCCGCAGGTCGGCGAAAACGACCGTGGCATGCTCTTCTTCAGCACCGACGTGAACGACAACCATCACATGCTCGCCCTGAGAGAAGCCAAACCGGGCGCGCCGATGCCGGACGCGGAGCAGATCGGCATGGAGCATGTCTCCTTCGAAGTCGCCACATTCGCCGAATTGCAGGAAGTTTATCGCAAGTTCAAAGAGCACGATGTGAGGTTCCACCAGACGATCTTCCACGGCGTCGCCAAGAGCATTTATTTCTACGACCCGGACGGCAACCTGCTCGAAGTCTATTGCAACGTTCCGCCGGAAGAGTATCGCAAAACCGTATCCAACCCTTATTACAATTACGGCAGCATCGAGGACGAACTGTCGGGTAAAGTGCCGCAGAAGCCCGGCACCGTCGCGCCGTAATCCGTCGCCAGCATTCCTACTTGGCAATCTTACGGCCTCTGCTCGCGCATCGTGCTCGTGACCGAACGCACGATCCACGATCACGAATGCTCCGGTAAATCTTGCTAGCCGCCATCCTTTCGCTCTGTTAAAGTACCCGGCAATGGATGGTTCCGACGCCAAAAGTTCTGCATCTAAATCGACAACGCCCACTCCCGATATTTCCGCTCTCGGCGACGACGAGCTTTTACAGACGCGCATTTGTGATTTGAAGCTCAAGATCGCCGGCACCGAGCTCGAATCGCGCATCGAAAAATTCAATGCCGAGCTAACCGCCAAAAATATTGCCGTAAAACCGATTTGCTACCTGGGCGACGAATGGTTTTGCCCCGAGGGCTGCGCTACCATCGCGATTCCGTTCTATCTTGCGCATCCACGCTTAAAGAAGCTCGAAGAAAAAATGATGATGGAGGTCGAGGGCGGCACCGAAGCCTGGTGTATGCGGCTTTTGCGCCACGAGATGGGCCACGTTTTGAATCATGCTTATTTGCTCGAAAAAAATAAACAGTGGCAAAAATTATTCGGTCCGGCTTCGCTCGAATACTCCGAGAGCTTCCGCGCCCGCCCCTACAGCCGGCGCTTCGTGCGTCATCTCGACGACTATTATGCCCAGAGTCATCCCGAAGAAGATTTCGCTGAGACTTTCGCGATCTGGCTCACTCCCGATCTCGATTGGCACAATCAATACAAGGGTTGGAAGGCGCTGGAGAAACTCGAATACGTCGACGAACTGATGCACAAGCTCGCAGGTAAACCGCCATTGGTGTTTTCACGGGCGAAGATCAGCGATGCCACCCGCCTGCGCTCACGCCTCGAAGCTCACTACAAACGACGACGGCGGCTCTATGCTCAGGAGTTTCCGGAGTTCTTCGACGCTGACCTAAAAAAGCTTTTTGCTGAGGCAGCGCATTTACCGGACGCCGAGCGCGCCACAGTTTTTTTACGGCGAAACAGCAGACTTATTTTAAACGCCGTGTCGGCTTGGACCGGCGAACCGAAGTTTACGATCAACCGAGTGCTGCGCTCCCTCACCGCGCGCTGCGCCGAGTTGGACCTGCGCCTCAAAGCGGAATCGGCGGGCGTGGAAGTCACCGCCTATCTGGCGACGTTGGCGGCGCACTACCGCCACACCGGTAAATTCAAGGATTTGTAATCCATGGTCCAGGTGAAAAAGCGCCACAAAGTTTTGGTGCTCTTCGACACCGCCGGCACACCGCCGGCGGATCAGGATTTCACCAAGGAGCTCAAAACCGACGACTGGGCGGCCGAAGCCCACGTCATTGATGCCCTCAAGAAACTCGGCCATGAAGTCCGCACCATCGGGGTTTGGGACGAGCCCGGCATGATCATCGACGAGATCAAAGCCAACCCACCGGACGTGGTTTTCAACCTCACCGAACACTTCAACGCGGTGTCGGCCTACGACCGCAACGTTGCCGGTTTGTTGGAAATGCTGGGGGTGCCTTACACCGGTTCGAGTCCCACAGGACTGACCCTGTGCAAGAACAAAGGCATGGCCAAAGAAATCCTCACCTATCACAAGATCCGCGTGCCCAACTTCGCAATTTTTGCTCCCAACGCGACGATCAAGCGACCGAGCCGGCTGACATTTCCATTATTCATCAAACCGGTCGCCGAAGAAGCCTCGTACGGCATTGCACTGGATTCGTTCGTCGAAACCGACGAAGCGTTCGAAGAGCGAATTCGTTTCATCCACGAGCGCATGAACCAAGCCGCTTTGGCGGAAGAGTATATCGACGGCAGAGAAATTTACGTCAGTCTACTGGGCAACGACAGACTGCGAGTTTTTCCTTTCCGCGAAGTCATCTTTACTGAAGTCCCCGAAGGGCAGCCGAGATTCTCCACCTTCAAGGCCAAATGGGACGACGCCTATCGAAAACGCTGGGGCATCCAGAACGTCTTTGCCGAGCCCTTCCCGGATAGCGTCACTCAGCGCATCGTCAAAATCTGCAAGGCGGTTTATCGCGCGCTGCGCATCCGCGGCTACGGCCGCATCGATCTGCGCGTGACCCCCGGAGGCGAGATCGTGATTCTCGAAGCCAATCCCAATCCCAACATCGAGCACGAAGACGAGTTTGCGCAATCCGCTGTCAAGTCCGGCTTGAGCTACCCGCGGCTGGTGCAGCGCATACTCAAGCTCGCTATGACCGCGGTGCACTGATGCGCTGGGCGCGAGCGCTTTTCGGCGCCTTTTTTTTCGCTCTTTCGGTAACCCTCGCGTTAAGTTCCACCCGGGTGATCGCCGCTTCCCCGCCAGTCGCAGGCGAGACTCTCAGGTTCATCATGCTGAATCCGATCGATCTCGCGCGGAGCCGAGCCCGGCTCCGGAGCGGCGACGACGCGCTCCGGCCGGCGCTCGGCAAACTTCAGCGCGAGGCCGACCGCGCGTTGAAGGAAGCGCCTGTTTCCGTAACCCAGAAAAATCTGTCGCCGCCGAGCGGCGACAGCCATGATTACATGAGCATCGCGCCCTACTGGTGGCCCAATCCCGACACCACGAACGGGCTCCCTTACGTGCGCCACGACGGCAAAATAAATCCCGAACGCGCTCGAGCATCGGATCGCAAACGCGCTCGATCAGTTGGTCCAGGGCGTGCAAACCCTTTCACTCGCTTACTATTTCACTGGGAAGGACGCCTATGCCGAACATGCGGCGAAACTGCTGCGCGTATGGTTTCTCGATCGCGCGACGATGATGAACCCGCACCTGCGTTACGCCCAGGCGATTCCGGGCCGCAATACTGGCCGCGGTGCCGGCATCATCGAGACCCATGACTTGCCGGAACTGATCGACGCCGTGGCGTTGCTGCAAGCATCCAACGGATGGACGCAGACGGATCACAACCGACTGCGCGATTGGTTTGGCGCCTATCTAGATTGGCTTCACGAGAGCGCCGAAGGTAAAGCGGAAGCGAAAGCGTCCAACAATCACGGCACATGGTACGATGTCCAAGTCGCGTCCTTCGCCACCTTCACGGGACGGGAGCATGCGGCGCGCGAAGTCTTACGCCAATTTCCGACCAAGCGCATCGCTCAACAGGTCGAATCCGACGGCCGCCAGCCGCGTGAGCTAGCGCGCACGCGGGCATGGCAATACTCGCTCTTCAATCTGACGGGATTGTTCGATGCGGCAGCCCTTGCCGATAAAGTCGGCATCGATCTTTGGAACTATGAAACGGCGGACAAGCGCAGCATCCGCAAAGTCCTGGAATGGCTGATACCGTTTGCGACAGGCGAAAAAATTTGGCCGTACAAAGAAATCTCCTCTGTCGAGCCGCAAAAACTCGCGCCGCTGCTCAGACGGGCAGCGAACATTTACCGCGAGCCACGCTATGAAAAACTAATCGCCAAGCTGCCTAAACTCTCCGGCGACGAGCGTTGGCGGCTACTCTACCCTCCTGACACAAATTAATAAGAAAGCTGAACTATGCAGGCCGCAAAATAGGTTGGCGCGGCAGGTGCAATGCAGACTCGGCCGGGGCACGGCCAGTGCCATAGCCCCGCTCTTTTGTTCCGTCATAGCTTTGCAGCCACTCATCGACGCAGCCCTTCGTGGCTAAACAAAATTGTCGATTAGCTCGTCGACGTTCATTGCCTCCGGCGTCTGACCGACTTCGTCCAAGACAAATTTAACGCGGGTCGCATAAGGTAGTTTGCCTCACGCCTTTGGAATAGAGCGGCAGCACCTTGGGTCCTGGTTGCGGGTATATTTTTCCAGGGTCAAGCAAAACTCACGGTCGGTCTTGATCTTGATGCCTTCCAAAAGCGAGCGCATCCCGCGGACAAGATATCCGGAGGAGACATACGATCGCGTCGTACGATGAGCCGCTGTGTAAGGAATCCCCTCTGCCGGCCAAAGTCGAAATTCGGATGGCCGCAGATTTATAGGCAACGGCGATTAAACCGGCGATCGTCTTCTGACCATTGCGCCGCGGTTTCCGGCCCCGGGTTGACAGTGCGAATCCTTGTCGCGAACGCAGGTCCAACAATGGCGCGTCAGGTATGTTTGGCCCAAAGCTCGGACAATTGCACAAATCACGACGCCCAAGCGGGACGCAGTGGATCTCGAGCAGCAAGGATTGACCAGTCTTGCGATTCGACGAATCTCCCGGCAAGCATTGCTTGAATCACCCGCGAACCGCCGCCGATGCGGACAATTTCAACGTCGAGCCCATTCTTTTCGAAAACTCTTGCTTCCTTGGCGATAACGGAACGGCTTGGAGCCGTTTGCTTCAAGATGCACGAAGCGAAATTTAGCTGAGCTTGTCCTGAGCGTCGACTCTGGACGAATTAGCCACAGCAAGTAAAATTAGTGCTAGCACGAAAAACAGTTTTTTCACCTCGGATTTCTCGCTAACTTGAAACATACCCAACCGAGTTCGCTTTCTGTCTAACTGCAGCTTGAACCGAGCCGGCTTGATGAGGCGCATTCTGCGCTAACCATACAAGAGCACGGATTTGCGCTCTTCGGTCCACGACTTCTCGTCCGCTGTCGCCGCCTTGTCGAGATCAGTAGCCTTGGCGGCGGGATCGTCAACCCACTGGCGCAATATTTCGCTGCCATTGATCAGATCGATGGCCAACCGGTCGCGTTCGTATTCGTAGGGGAAATCGCGCCAGAGATCGTAATCCGGCCGAAGCAAACGCAAGCTTTTGAACACCAAGGCGATCAAGCGCCAGGGCCGAAAGACATCATGATCGTAGCCCGGACCATCGACGTGAATCTGGACCCCGGCGCACAGCTTGCCGGCATGTTTGTGAAACGTCGGTTCAAACCAACACTCGCGCAAGGAACATCCGCGCAGCCACTCGGGCGCAAGAGATGCCATTTTTGCGATCAGGTCGCGCGGCTCGATATCCGGCGCACCGAAAAGTTCTAGCGGCCGGGTCGTGCCGCGCCCCTCGGAAAGCGTGGTTCCTTCCAACATTACCGTGCCGGCGTAACAGCGCGCCATCCAGAGATTCGATGCGTTCGGGCTTGGGTTGATCCAACTAAGTTCATTCAGCGGCCAGCCAAAACCCGGCGCGCTCGCGGGATTCCAATCGTCCATTTTGACGACTTCGCATTCCACGTCGAGCTTCAGCGTACCAATGAACCATTTTGCCAGTTCGCCGATCGTCAACCCGTGGCGCATGGGCAATGGCCCCGCGCCGACAAAACTCTCCCAGCCGGAGCGAAGCCGAAGTCCTTCAACCGGGCGGCCGACCGGATTGGGCCGGTCGAGCACCCAGACCGCCTTCTTGTGTTGTGCCGCCGCTTCAAGAACGTAACGCAACGTCGTGATGAAGGTATAAATCCGACAACCAAGATCTTGCAGATCGACAAGCAAAACATCGAAGCTGTCCATCATCTTCGGCGTCGGCCGGCGCACTTCGCCGTAAAGACTGAACACCGGAACACCATGCACCGGATCGTGAAAATCCGCCGATTCGACCATGTTGTCCTGCTTATCGCCGCGAAGTCCATGTTGCGGCCCGAAGGCCGCGCTCAGTTTGATATCTTTGAGCGCCGCCAGCGCGTCGAAGGAATGAACCAGATGGCGTGTCACCGAGGCGGGATGGGCGAGCAGCGCAATTCGCTTCCCGACCAACGGCTTTCTGAGTTTGGCGTCCTCGATGAGTCGATCGATGCCGAATTTCATAGTTGGCGATTTTAAGCGTTTAAAAGAGGATTAACCAGGGACAACCAGCTCAAGCGTGAAGTTATCAGCATGATGAAAATCGGGCTTGCCGGTCGGATGCTTGAGCGACCAATAGGATAGCGACCCATTGACGTCTTCGATCACGGCGGAAAGCCCGACCAAGAGACGGATCTTGGGTTCTATTACGGGCAAACGATCCGCACGAACCACAGCGCTTAGCTCCAAAGCCGCGGCAACTTGCTGCACAGAGATCTTGGGGTCAAGATCGTCACTGTCGATCGAGTAAGCGTCGCGATAAGCGCGAAATCCGTAAGCCGCCCATTCGCTGGAGGGGGAAAGGTTGAACTCGTAGTATTCAGTGTCGTTTTGCGCGCTGATGAATAACTCAAAGCAGGTGTGTTGCCACAAGCCCTCGACCGTGCGCGCCGGCCGACGCGGCGGAATCCGCAAGCGATCGATAACCCCATTGAGCGTGTAGACGACCTTAAGAGTTCTGCCTCGTTTCCAGCCTATCGCCGCTTTGATGCTCACGACCACCGGACTCGGTGTGTCCGGATGACAGTGAAGCACGACCTCGGATTGCGTGCGTGGTGCCATAAGCAACAATGAAAATTAAATCCGCGTCAGCTCTTGCCGCCCATCTTTTTAAAAAACCCTTCCCGCTCCAGCTCATCCATCAAGCGCTCGTCGACATACTTGTTTATATTCGTGTCGAACTTGATGTCCGGAGAGCGCTGCTGGAGCATATCGATGGCAGCGCGCATGCCTTCGTGCGACATCCGCGGCGGCGAGGAAAAAGTAGCAGCGAAATACTGATAGGTCTCGTCGACGACGGCGGGATTTTTTTGCTTCATCCGCTGGGTCAGTAGAGCGAGAGCTTTCTCTTTGCTGGTCATGAACTGATGAATACCTTCGGCGTAGGCCTGCAAGAAACGTTTCACCACTTCGCGATTCTTTTCGACGAAACTGCGTCGCGTCGCGATCGCATTCATGGGAAAGTAGGCCGCTTTGAGCTCGGTCATATGGGCCAACGTCGGCAGCCCCATGCGCGCCGCCTCGCCGGTCTCCGGCGGCGCCAGCAACGTGGCGTCGATCGCGCCGCTCGATAGCGCGACCAAGCGGTTCGCGGCCGGCCCGCTGGCGAGCAGCGTCACCGATTGGCGCGGGATGTTCCATTCACGAAGCGCGAGAATCAGCGATACTTCGTGCGCGCCGCCGAGACTGACGATGCCGACTTTCTTGCCGATAAGATCCTTAGGCTGGCGGATATTTTTTTGGGCAACGAGACTAAAGGGAAACTTGTTGAGCGATGAAGCGACAAAAACCAGGTCGGCTCCCTGATTGATTGCCGCGATCAGAGCCGTGCCATCGATCTGACCGAAGTGGATGCTGCCGCCGAGCAAAGCCTGAGCGCCGCGCGCCGACCCCGGGATCATGACGAGATCCGTATTGACCCCATATTTTGCCAAGAAACCGAAATCCTTCGCCGACCACAGCGGCGCTTGAAATCCGGCGAACCCGGCGTAGCTGGCGAGGTATTTTTCTTGCGCGCCTAGGATTGCCGGCAAAGCGAATAAGCATAGCAGCGCTGCGCGTGCAATTCGGATCATCGCATGCCCTCCTGGTTGAGTGGATGCATCGCATCGGCATTAACCTCCGCGCTAAGTCGGTTGTCAAGTTGCTTGGTCACCTTGACAGTCCGGCGCAGCGAAAATACAACCGTAGAGCTGATTCTTGACTGCGAAGGAGCAATGCATGGCAACCCAACGATTGGAAACGCCCGCCTTCGATTCCAGCGAGCTCAAAGAGCTCAAGCAAAAACTGCTCGACGGTTGTCACGTTCTCGACCGTGAAGGCATCACCGACGGCTTCGGCCACGTGAGTGTGCGCGTGCCGAACACGGACGCGTTTCTCACGATCGCCGGCGTCAGCCCCGGCTGCGCGACGTTGGATCGGCTCGTCATGCTCGACCTTGCAGGCCAGTTTCTCGGCGGCGTCAATGCGCCGCCGTACGAGTGGCCGATTCACGCGTGCATCTTAAACGCGCGTTCGGAGGTGATGAGCGTTTGCCATACCCACTCCAAGTGGAGCTCGCTATTCAGCGTGCTCAAGGGCGGCCTTCGCCCGGTCCACATGTATGCGAAGTTTCTCCCGACGGACGGCCCGCCCATTTATCCTGCCGCGGGGCTGGTCGGCACGGTGGAACGCGGCAACGCGCTGGCTGCCGCGCTGAAAGACAGCGCCGCGGTTTTGCTGCGCGCGCACGGCGATGCGGTGGTCGGCACTAGCTTGGAGCAAGCGATCCTGCGCACCATCCAACTGGCCTTCCTCGGCGAGCTGGCGCACCTGGCGGTGGCGCATGGCGAACCTGTTTATATGTCCGAAGACGAATTGTTAACTTTTTCCGCGGACCAGGCGTTTCCAGCGCGCCCCTGGGAATATTATTTGAGTCGTATACGAGAGCGCCGCTCGGCTTGACACAATCGCAACTGACGCATAAATTCGCCAAAGCTAAATCATTAGTTCTACTACCGCATTTCACTAAGGAGCGTTCATGGCCGTCAACCGGAAAGATCGTGCCGGCAATCGATTCATCGGAACTCAAAGAACTCACCGACAAACTGATGACCGCCTGCCACATCCTCGATCATGAAGGCGTCACCGACGGCTACGGCCACATCAGCGTGCGGGTACCCAACGCCGATGCGTTTATCACCATCGCCAACGTCAGCCCTGGCTGCGTCACGCGCGATCGGCTGATCATGCAGGATCTCGACGGCAATTATCTCGACGGCGCCAAGACACCGCCCAACGAGTGGCCAATCCATTCCTGCATCTTGAAAGCGCGCCCGGAAATCGTCAGCGTCGCGCATACCCATTCCAAATGGAGCACGATCTTCAGTGTGTTACCGATCAAGCTTAAACCCATGCATCACTACGGTAAATTTCTTTCCGCCGACGGCCCGCCGATCTATGACGGGGTCGGCTTGGTGCGCACGGTAGAGCGCGGCAATGAGCTTGCCGCCGCGCTCGGCAAGGGGCCGGTCGTGCTGCTGCGCGCTCACGGCGATGCCGTGGTCGGCGAGAGCGTCGAGCAGGTGATCGAGCGCACGACCCGGCTCGCCATGCTCGGCGAGTGGAACCATCTCGCGCTGCTGCATGGCGAACCGAAATATCTGACCGCCGAAGAACTGAAAGTCTACAACGAAGACCAGCGCTTTCCGATGCGCGGCTGGGAGTATTATGTCAGCCGACTGAATGGAGACAAAAGCAAATTGGAGTAATGGAGTACTGGAGTGGTGGAGTAATGGGGGTTAACAACAATCCAGTACTCCAACACTCCATCACTCCAATCTTAACAATTTAGGGAGGATATTCGTATGACTAGCCAAGAATTCGTAAATCAGCTGAAGAAAGACATCCAGGCGTTTCCCAAGATCCGCATCAAGCATCCGTTCTTGAAAGCGGTTGCCAACGGCACGGCGACCATGGATCAGATCCGCGCCTGGGCGATCCAGGACTATCAGTTTCGCGCCGCCGTGCCGCGCATCGCCATGATGCGCTATTTGGCCTGCAACGATCCGGAAATCGCTCAGAGGCTCTGGGGTGTCGTCGAAGAGGAAACACGCGGCATGGACACGGGCAGCGCCGGCCATAACGAGTTGGCGATCCGCTTCGCCAATGCCATCGGCCTTACCAAAGAACAACTGGAAAACGCCGAGCTGCGCCCGTCCACGGCGGCGCATCTTTATTATGTCGAGCTGATCATTCACACCCTGCCGTGGTTTGTCGTCATGTCGATTCAAATCGGCGCCGAAGGAACTTTCGGCCCCGCGGCAGCGGCGATCGGCAACGGCTTGCTAAAAAACTACAACATGAAGCCCGACGATGTGCGCTTCTTCACCGTCCATACGGAAGCGGATGAAGACCACAGCAGCCTCGCGCAAGATATCGCCGTGCGCTATCTTCATTCTCCTCATTTGCAGGAACAGACGCGCAAGCATACGTTCCGGCGCATGGAACTCCTCTACGATATCTGGTCCATCGACGGCTATGACAAGTAAGATGAAAGAACTGAATAAAGTAGCAATACTGAAATGGCAAAACTAACTCTCGGTTTCATCTCCGCTTTTAACGAGCGCGTCGAACCGTTGATGAACGGCACGGTCAAGGCGGAAGGGATCGAGTTGATCCCGACCTATTCGCACCCGGCCGAAACCTTTTGGCGCCAGCTCAAATTCGGCGAATTCGAAGTGGCGGAAATGTCGATGTCGTCTTTTCTCATCGCCAAATCCCAGGGCGCGGACATGGTCGCCCTGCCGGTGTTTCCGAGCCGCCGACTATTCCAAACCGAGTTGTCGTACAACGTCGACTCCGGCATCACCAAGCCGGAAGACTTGGCCGGTAAAAAACTGGGCGTCGCCGAATATCAGCAGACCGCGGCGCTGTGGATACGGGGCATTTTGGAGCATGACTTCGGCGTCTCGCAATACAAAATCCACTGGTACATGGAGCGCAGCGAAGAGATGAGCCACGGCGGCGCGACCGGCTTCAAGCCGCCGGCGGGCATCTCGTTCAACCGCATCGCGCCGAATAAGAGTCTGGTTTCGACGTTGATCGACAATGAACTGGACGTCGCCCACGTCGCCAGCCCGTTTGTTCTGCAGGCAAACACGCTCGATCGTTCGAGCCGTATCGTCGGTAAAAACGATTGGAGCAAAATAAGGCCGCTGTTTCCCGATCGCATGGCCGAAGCCACGCGATTTCATAAGAAACACGGCTTTCTGCCGGTCAACCACGCCTACATCATCCGCGGCGACATCTACAAAAAACATCCCTGGGTCGCTTTCAATCTCTACACCGGGTTCGTCAAGGCCAAAGCGCTGGCGCGAGAAAAAATGCTCGGAGCGATTCCAAGCGCGCTTGTTCTTCGGCGCCGGAATATCAATCTATGACGCGCCAAATGATCGGCGACGATCCGTTTCCCTATGGGATCAAGGCCAATCAGGCGATGCTCGACACCATCACCGGCTATTCCCATGAGCAGGGACTGACGCCGCGCCAGATGAAGGCCGAGGAACTTTTCGCCGAGAGACGCTCGGCCTATGACCGCAACCGCGCAGGCGCACAGAGAGGTGAACAGCCGATGGCTGAATTAACTCTGAGCTTCATTTCCAATTTCAATGAGCGCGTCGAGCCGCTCATGAACGGAACGGTCAAAGCCGATGGGATCGAGATTATCCCGACCTATTCTCATCCCTCGGAAACGTTCTGGCGCCAGCTCAAATTTCAGGAATTCCAAGTCGCGGAAATGTCCATGTCGTCTTTCTTGATCGCGCGTTCGCGCGGCGTCGACATGATCGCCCTGCCGGTGTTTCCGAGCCGGCGTTTTTTTCACGCCGAGCAGTCTTATCACGTCGACTCCGGCATCAAGGAACCCGGCGATCTGAACGGCAAGCGCATCGGCGTCGGCGAGTATCAGCAAACCGCGGCCCTCTGGGCGCGCGGCGTTTTAGAGCACGACTTCGGCGTGTCGCAATACAAAGTGCACTGGTACATGGAGCGCACCGAAGAACTGAGCCACGGCGGCGCCACCGGCTTCACGCCGCCGCCCGGCATATCGTTCAATCGCATCCCACCGGACAAAAGCATGGCGACCATGCTGGTCAACCACGAGATCGACGTGGCGCCCATCGCCGGCCATCTGTCGCGAGCCGTCAACGTCATCGACCGCTCGACGCACCTGCGCGGCAGCGAAGGCGACTGGTCCAAGGTCAAACCGTTGTTTCCGGATGAGATTGCCGAGGCCAAACGCTTTTTCGCCGAGCATGGCTTTGTGCCCGTGAACCACACTTACATCATTCGCGGCGACGTCTACCGCGAGCAGCCGGGCATCGCCATGAAACTCTATGAAGCCTTCATCGCCGCCAAAGCACATAGTCGACGGCAACCCTTCTGGAGCGCATCCCGGCAGCGCTCATGTTTGGCCCGGAGTATCTCGCGATGACCCGGTCGATTCTAGGCGACGATCCGTTTCCTTACGGCATGAAAGCCAATCAAGCCATGCTCGACACGATCATCAGCTACTCGCACGAGCAAGGTTTGACGCCGCGCAAGATGAAGATCGAAGAGTTGTTCGCCGCGGAAACGCTGGAGACGTAGTCTTGAGGTCGCGCAAGAAAGGGAGAAAGATTTTTCGCTTTGCTCGAAATGACAGATAAAATACGCGATCTGTCATCTCGAACGGAGTGAGAGATCTTTCCCTAAATGAACCGGCGAGCAGGTTTGAATGCGTTGATCGTTGACGGAAGGAAAACAATCTATGCCGAAACTTAGACTAAGCTTTATCTCCGCGTTTAACGAGAGAGTCGACCCGCTGATGAAAGGCGCCGTCGAAGCGGAAGGCATCGAGATCGTCCCGACCTACTCCCATCCGTCGGAAACGTTCTGGCGCCAGCTCAAATTTCAAGAATTCGAAGTCGGCGAGATGTCGATGTCATCGTATTTGATCGCGCGCGAGCGCGGCTTCGACATCATCGCGTTGCCGGTGTTTCCCAGTCGGCGGCTGTTCCACAGCGAGCTTTCCTACAACACCGACTCGGGTATTACAGAAACCGCAAGACATCCTCGGCAAACGCATCGGCGTCGGCGAGTATCAGCAAACCGCGGCGCTATGGCAGCGCGGCTTTCTCGAACACGACTTCGGCGTTTCACAGTACAAAGTGCATTGGTACATGGAACGCACCGAAGAGCTCAGCCATGGCGGCCAGACAGGATTTACGCCGCCCGAGGGAATATCCTTCCAGCGCATACCGACGGACAAGAGCCTGGCATCGATGCTAGTGAATGGTGAATTGGACGTGGCGGCCATCAACAGCCCATGGAAAAACATGCCCAACGTCATTGGCCGGTCACACCGCATTCCCGGGTCGGACGGCGATTGGAGCAAAGTGAAGTTGCTTTTCACTGACCGGATGGCAGAGGGAAAACGTTTTTTCCAGAAATGGGGATTTTTGCCGGTCAATCACGCCTACACGATTCGCGGCGATATTTACAAAAAATATCCCTGGGTCGCATTCAATCTCTACACCGCATTTGTCAAAGCTAAAGCACATTTCAATGCCAAGCTGGCGGACAGCATCCCTTCAGGGCTGTTTTTCGGCAAGGAATATCTGGCGATGACCCAGGAGATGTTCGGCAACGATCCGTATCCTTACGGCGTCAAGAGCAATCGCAAGATGCTCGAAACGCTGATCGATTTTTCTCACGAGCAAGGCCTGATCACGAAGAAACCCAAAATCGAAGATCTATTCGCCGAAAGCACGTTGGGGCTGTAGGAAAAAGATTGGGAGTGCGGTTACATCTATGACGCGTGCAACGCCGTCTCTTATCCTTCCCCTTGACGGGGAAGGATAAAGGTAGGGGTGATTAATGCTCGCTCCACGCTGCACCCCCATCTCGATCTTCCCCCGTCAGAGGCTGTATCGCAATCGACGAGAGCACCATTTGTGTCATGCTGAGCGCAGCGAAGCATCTCGTCTTTTCTGCGATTTGCCAAAACGAGATTCTTCGGCTTCGCCTCAGAATGACAATTACGAAAGAGTGTCTCAAAGAGGAACAAGGAATATCACTGCACTAACATCCACGCTGGTCTTGTTTGCATTGTTAACCGCATTTGCCGGCATCGCTGAATTCGCCGAAGCCAAACCGATCACGTTCGCCTATCAGACGCCGACGTTGGGCAGTAACCTGCCGATCTTCGTGGCCGTGGAGCTTGGATTATTTGCCGCAGAAAATCTGGAGGTAAAGACCGTCTTCATCCAGGGTGGTCCGACAGCCATGGCAGCCTTGATCGGCGGCGACGTCGACTACGTCAAGGTTGCCGGAGTTCCGGCAGTGCGGGCCGTCGCCCAGGGAGTTCCTCTCGTTATCGCCGGAGGCTTTCAGCCTTATATCGATTACACGTTGATCGGTGCCAAGAAAATCACCACTTTGACCGACCTCAAAGGAAAAATAGTGGGGGTGACCGGCGCGGGCGGCATCGCGGAATTCGCCACGGTCGAAGGATTGGCGCGCAAAGGCTTCGTGCGCGACCGCGATTACAAGATCCTCTATGGCGCCGGCAACAGTCCCGCGCGCGCGCAAGCGTTGGATGCCGGCAGAATTCAGGCGGCGCCTTTTTCCTTCGTCGAACGGCTCGATCTCGAACAAAGAGGCTTTCCGGTCCTCTTCGATATCGGCACGGTCATGCCGAAGTTTCCGTTTGTGGTCTTACTCACAAGCAGGCGCAAGGCCGAAACTGCTCCTGATGAAATCGTTAATTTTTTAAAGATTCTGAAGCGCTCGATGGAGATCATCAGAACGGAAAAAGACAGAGTCGTTGCGGCGATCACAAGAAAAGGCAATTTCGGCGATCCGCGCATGGTGCGCAAGGTCGTCGATCACTTCTCGGAGTTCTATTCCATCGGCATCACCAAAGAGGACTTGGACGAATTGGCAGCCATCAGCAAGGTAGAACCCGAGGTGAAAAAACTAGGCGGCGCAGAAAAGCTTTTCCTCGGTCCGCTTGTCGCAAAAGCTCTCGCGCAGCCGCGCTGAAGCAGCTCGATCCTTTTTCAAAGGAAACATGAGAATAATTCGAACAGCATTGTCTAGCTTGTCTGGCGCTCCTAGCCGCAGGGGCGCTATCGCGGGTCCACGCCAAGCCCGTCACCTTCGCTTATCAAACGCCGACTTTGAACAGCACGTTGCCGCTGATCGTCGGCGTCGACTTCGGCTTCTTCGCCGCCGAAGGCTTGGAAGTCAAAACGATCTTTATTCGAGGCGGGCCGACGGCCATCGCCGCCCTGGTCGGCGGCGACGTCGACTATACGATCGTCGCCGGTGTGCCGGCCGTGCGCGCGATCGCGCAGGGGGCGCCGGTGACAATCGTGAGCGGCATGCAACCTTACATGGACTACACGCTGATGGGCGCCAAGAGCATCACGCAGGTGAACGACTTGAAAGGCAAAATCGTCGGTGTGACCGGCGCCGGCGGCATCGCGGAGTACGCCGCGGTCGAGGGACTCGCGAAAAAGGGACTCGTGCGCGATCGTGATTACAAAATACTCTACGGCGTCGGCAATAGCCCGTCCCGCGCGCAAGCTCTCGAAGGCGGCAGAATCCATGCATCGCCATTTTCTTTCATGGAACGCATCGAGCTGGAGCAAAAAGGCTTTCCCGTGCTCTTCGACATCGGCAACGTGGTTTCCGGGTTTCCCTTCGTTGTGATACTGTCGAGCAAACGCAAGGCGGAAACCGATCCCGACGGTGTAACCGCGCTGCTGAGAGGCATGAAGCGGGGACTCGATTTTCTTCGAACCGATAAAGAAAAGGTCGCCGCCCATATCATCAAAAGCAACAAGTTCGGCGACCCCGCGACGATACGCAAAGTGGTCAATCAGTTTTCGACGGTTTATTCGGTCGGCATCACCAAGGAAGATATCGAAGCCCTTTTCGTCGCCGCGCACATCGAAGCGGAGGCGAAAAAACTCGGCGGCGCGGAAAAATTCTTCACGCGATCTTCGCTGTCAAAGGCCCTCGGTCAGAATCGCTGAAAGGTTACGAAGGAGACATCATGGCACAGGATCTCGAACTGACCCTCATGCTCGCCGATTACCACCGCACGCGACCGCTGCTGAACGGTGAAGTGACGGCGGAAGGAATCAAGCTGCAGCCGTGCCGCGCCGAGAGCGGCGAAGCGTGCATGCGGCCGGTATATGAGGAATTCGACATCGCCGAGATGTCACTCTCCTGGTACATGATGGCACGCTGCCGCAAGGAGCCGGTCATCGCCCTGCCGATCTTTCCGCTGCGCATGCAAATCCATCCGTACATTTTCTGTTCGCCCGCATCTGGAATCGAAAAACCCGAAGATCTCAAAGGAAAGAAAATCGGCATGGATGAGTATCGTCTGACTGTCGGCCTCTGGGCCAGAGGCATCCTCCAGGAGCACTACGGCGTGCGGCCGGAGGAATGCGAGTGGTTCACTTCGGCGCCCGAGCGAGCCGGCTATCAGCCACCGGCAGGCGTCAAAATTACCGTCGTCGACGAGCCTGCCGAAGCGCTATTGCTGCGCGGCGAAATCGACGCGTTGATCCCGCCCAATATCGTGCCGTCGTTTCGCGCCAAAGACCCGCGCATTCAGCCGGCTGTTCAAGGACGCGCGCGGCACGGTCAACGACTACTTTCGCAAGACCAAAATCTTTCCGATCACCCATACCTTGGTCATGCGCCAATCGCTTTTCGATGAAAATCCATGGCTGGTTCGAGCCTGTTGGAAGCGTTCAATCAAGCCGAAGAGATCTGCCGCAAATCCTACGACTACGCCAAGCGCTCCGCGTTTCCGAGCGCCGTGCTGATTTTGGAAGAAGAGGAAGAAATTTTCGGCAAGAATCCCGTGGGGCCACGGCCTCACGCCCGGAGAATCAAGTCGTGCTGGAGAAGTTCGTCCAGTACGCGCACGAGCAGGGCTACATTCCCCATCGCGCGCCGCTCAGCGATTTGTTCGCGCCGGTGGGAAATTAGTCAATCCGCTTCAATCCAATTGGGTAATGGAGTGCTGGAATGTCGTTCTTTTCCAAGCCCATCACTCCAATACTCCATCACTCCACCACACATCTCCTCACGGCACTTTGTATCCCAGCTCCTTCGCCGACCTCGATGGCGAAGCGCGGATCGGCGACTTCCTCGAACGCGATATTTCGATCGGTGAAGCGGCCCTCGGCCTTGATCGCTCGAATAATATTGCCGATGCCTTCCCGGGTGGGAATGCCGGTGTCGTTAAACGTAGTTTGCACGATTCTGTAAGTATCCGCGGCAGTCTGCTTGTCCATCTTCAGCACGCGGGTGATCAGATCGAGAGTTCTTTCCCGCGACTTGAGCATGGCGCGCTTGCCGAGTTGCAAGGCGCGGATGATACGCTTGACTTCATCGGGCCGAGTTTTGATCGTGCGATTCATCGCCGTCAAACCGCCCGACGCCATCTCGACCATCGACCCGATATCGAGCAGCCGGACAAAGCCGCGCCGCTGGGCAAAAAACATGGTGGGCGGATTGAGCGTTGCCGCATCGACAAAGCCGGACTCGAGAGATTGCACCAGATTGCCGCCGGGCACGGAAACCGCGACATAATCCTTCGACGGACAGACCGCTTTTCTCCAGAGCCGACTGTCATCGCTACATGACTCGTGCCGCCGAGGCCGGAGACGCCAATTTTCTTCTGCCTCAATTCCTGAACCGATTTGTATTGCGGTTTCGCCATCAACCAATAGGTGATGTGGCTGGTGGACGACCAGAGCGCGCGCGACTCGACGCCGCTCAAAGTCGCGCTGATGCTCGCCGGACCGATGCCGGATTGATAGTCAAGATCGCCGGAAACCAGCGCCGCCGCCGCGGCGGCCGAGCGCATGAGAATGATCTCCACATCCAAACCTTGCTCTTGAAATAGCTTCCACTCGCGCGCCGCCACCAGCGGCAACGCCGAATAACTCAAAGTCGCGTTCGAAATGCGAATTTTACGGCGTTCTTGAGTCTGGCCGAACGCCGGCAGCGATAACAGAAAAACGAGAATGCCAAGAGAAATACGGACGCATGAAACTTCACCCTTCCCCTATTTGGAATGGTAGGCGTTATTGATAAAGCCGCTCTGCTCGAGCTCCCGGACGATCTGATTGTCGATTTGATCGTCGATCGATAGCGGCCGCACCGCGGGTTCATTCTTATCCAGGAATGATTTGATGACGGCGATGCCGGCGCGGCTCGGATACGGTACCATGGGCATGTAGCGCGGGTAACTTTTCTGGGTCTCGTCTATCACCGCCGGCTCGTCGATCTTGAGCCGTTCTTTCATGACCTTGCGTGCGGCTGCCGGATCATTTTTGAAGGTGGCCGTCGCTTCGATCATGGCTTTGATGAAGCCGCGCACCGCGTCGCCGTTCTGTTTAATAAACGCCCGGCGCGTGACAATGCCGGCGACCTGATAGTCAGGAACCAAGTCCGCCACGTCCGCCAGCTCCCGGTATCCTTCTTGTTTGGCGCGCGCCAAGGTCGGCAGCGAAAGCGGACCGCCGTAGATGCGCTTCGATTGCATGCCGGCCAGGATCGGCGGCACGCCGCCCATTTGCAGAATCGGCACGTCGACTTCCGGTTTGAATCCCCATTTTTCCAGAGTGAGTCTTAAGAGCATATCCGTCGATGAGCCGTAGCGCGTGATACCCATCGCCTTGCCTTTAAGCTCACGGTAGTCCTTGAGCTCCGGGCGCACGATAATCGAGAACGGTGGCTTGGTCACCAGTCCCAAGATCATCACCGTGTCGCTGCCGTGGGCGTTCACCCGAAACACCGGCTCGATGCCCTGGAGACCGATGGGCGTGGTGCCGCCCAGCAACGACTGCATCGCCTGCGAACCGGCGACGTAAATCAATTCGACATCGAGATCGTATTTGGCAAAGAGTCCCTTATCGATGCCGATCCACGGCACAACCGCCGAACCGGAAATCGAGCTATAGGCGACGCGCAGCGTCGTCTTAGCCATCGCGTTTGTCGCTAGCGTCACTGCCAATGTCATTGACAGACACGACACAACGAAAGCCGCTTTCCACAACACGCGAATTATTCTCATACACTGAACCTCACTGCGCTTTGATCCCATTGCCTGTTGCCTCTCGCCTGTTGCCTATTCCTACTTATGAAACTGCTTCGTTCCCGCATATGCCCGCGGATTGACCAGCGCGTGCTCCTCTTGCATGAGCCACGCAATCTCCGCGGCCAGCGGTACGCTCGCGGCTTCCATCGACGAATGCGCCGCCATCTTGCAATATTTCAGCGTCACTTTGTCGAATTCGCCGATTTCTCCACCCCACTTCCAAGCTTCTTCTTGCAATTGTTCGTGGGAAACCACTCGGTTGATCAGTCCTGCGGCCATCGACCGCTGCGCGTCCCAGTTTTTGCCGGTGAGAATCATTTCGAAGGCAAATTTAGTGGGAATCAAAGTTTTGAACATGGTCGCGATAATCGGATAGGGCAAGAAGCCGCGCATGATCTCGGGCAAGCCGAACTGCGCCTTGTCCGATGCGATCGCCAGATCGTGCGGCAGCAGCAGAGTGATGCCCGCGCCGAGACAGAAGCCGTTAACGACGGCGATCGTGACCTTGGGAAAAGTCCGGATCACTTCGGCGACATGATAGGCGCGCGGTTCGGCGCGGCGATCCTTGCCCCGGTTCTTGCCGCCTTCCGTAGGAAATTCGGACAGATCGCGCCCCGCGCAGTAGGCGACGTCGCCCGCGCCGGTGGTCAAGACCACGCCAATATCATCGTTGTGACGCAGCTCCTCGAAGACCGTCAATATTTCCCGGATCACATCGCGGCTCAAAGCGTTTCGCTTCTCCGGCCTGTTGATGGTGATTTTCGCCACTGCGCCGCGGGTTTCTAGAATTGTGTACTTACCTTCCTTGATCATTAACTATTCCTCTCCACACTTTCTAAAGTTTTATAGGCGAATAACACTGCCACTTCTTGCGGTCAACTACTCCGTCGGCTTGAAACGGAAGTGCGACTCGGATAAGGCGATGACTCATGGATTCCGAAATCAAACACTTCAGTCCATCGGTTTATGCCGTCATCGGTCCGGAAGGTTCGACAAACTTCAGCATCGTCAAAGGGCGCGATGGCAGCGCCGTGCTCATCGACGCTGATATCCGCCGTATCGACGAGATCGCAGAGGCCTTGCAACTCGCCGGCTGTGCGAAAGTCAGCTATCTGATCGACACCCACGAGCACTTCGACCACACTTCGGCGAATTTTTATTTCGCCCAGCAGGGCATTCCTGTCGTCGCCAGCGCCGGCTGCGCCGGAGCGATGCGTGACGAAGGCGGACCGGATTTCGAGCGCATGATGAAACCAGTGCCGGAATTGTACGAGCGCTTTCCCGGTCTTTGTTTGACCTTGCCCGACGTTCTATTCACCGACACCACCAAAGTAACGGTGCCCGGCGTGACGCTGCATCTCGAATACCGTGCCGAGAATGGCCACAGCCACAGCAAGGGCGACACGACGATCTATTTCGAAGAGGAAGAGATTCTGATCGCCGGCGACCTGCTCTACACGGAAGTTCATCCGGTCACGTTCTTCGGCAACATTCCCAACTGGCTGACTGCCTTGAAGCCGCTTTTCGATAGCCACTACAAGAAACTGGTACCAGGCCACGGTCCGACCGTGGACGACGAGCAGACGGGGCGAAGCTATTTCAAGAAGATGTACGACTACCTGGAAGATTTTCACGGCCATCTTCAAGAGATCAAATCCGGCCGCGAAAGCACCGACGAAGTCGCCAAACACATGCTGACCGGGCCTTACGCGGACTTCGGCAAGACCCGCATGGTCGAGCGCAACATCAACCAGTTTCTTACCGGAAAGTGGTATTAGATGCCGGTCGTTTTGGCATTGATGCTGTTTCTTGGAATGTTTGCCCCGACGACCGGAGAGGCCCAGGATAGTCATACGGCTAGACTCATCGACGGTGGCAAAAAGGAAGGCTCGCTCATTTGGTACACCTCGACCAACACCGAAGATATCAAGAGGCTCTTCGACGTTTTCAACAAAAAATATCCGTTCATCAAGACTGAATTTTTCAATGCCGGCTCCGCCCGAGTTCTTAACCGCATCCTCAACGAAGCGCGCCTCGGTAAAATATTCTTCGATCTCGTCTCGATCCGCGGAGTTGAAACGCACCAATTGGTCAAGGAAGGTTTTATCCAGCCCTATGTTTCGCCAGAGAACGCGGCCTACCCGCCGGGGTTCAAGGATGCCAAGGGATACTGGGTAGATTATTTCGACTCTTACAACGTCATCGCATACAACACCAAGCTGGTGCCGAAGGAGTATGCACCCAAAAATTGGAATGATCTGCTCGACCCCAGATGGAAAGGCAAGATCGCCATGGATGATGAAATGTACTCTTGGTACGCCGCCATGGCGGTGGCTTGGGGAAGAGCAAGAGCCGAGCGCTACATGAAGGAGCTTGCGAAACAGGATATTCAACTGCGCAGTGGTCAGACCTTGATCGCCCAGCTAATGGCGGCCGGCGAGTTTCACATGGGCATGGCATTGGCCCACCGCATCGAAAGAATGAAGGAGCAGGGCGCTCCCGTGGAATGGGTCACAACGCTCGACCCGATCACCGTATCGCTGCACCCGATCGGCGTCGCCGCCAAAGCGCCGCATGCCAATAGCGCGAAGCTGTTCATCGACTTCGTGCTTTCTAAAGAAGGCCAACAGCTCGTCTTGGCGATCGGCCGCACCCCGTCCCGGCCCGGGATAGACACCAAGATGCAGGCGAAAAATCTAAAGCTCTTCCCCGTTCCTCCGGCACTCGGTGAAAGTTACAACCGTTACCAAAAAGAGTTCCGCGAAATCTTTCGCCCATAGGAGCCGGGAGCACGCCATGCGCTTCATCCCCCCATTCGCAACCGTCGCAATCGCGCTTCTCGTAACGCCTCCCGCAGCACATACCGCCGAAAAACTCCGCGCCGCCTACCCTGCCGTCGCGCCGGGATCGACGCCTTCGTGGATCACCGCGGAGAAAAAAATCTGGCAGAAATACGGTCTCGAAGTGGAACCATACTCGTCAGCGGCGGAGCGCGCGCTGTGCCGGCGCTGCTCAGCCAGAGCGTTCAGTTTCTGTTCGGCTCGGATACCGGCGTGACGACCGCGCAGCTCCAGGGCATCCCGGTGGTGCGGTCTCGGCGTGACGATGAACACGCTCGGCTCGTCGCTGATGACTCAACCGAATATCCAATCCGTGCAGGACTCAAAGGCAAAGTGCTCGGCATCTCGCGCGGGCGCGACGCGAGCTATATGCGGCTCGCCAAACTGCTTCGCGATAACGGTCTCAACCCCAACGAAGACGTAAAATTTCTTTCCATCGGCGGCGGCGAAGGCGGTCGTCTCTCGGCGGTAAAAGCCGGAGTCATCCACGGCACGATGCTTTTCCCGCCGTTGGACCTGATCGCCAGAAACGAAGGGTTGAAAGTGCTGGCGAAGTTCGACGTGCCGACGCCCGGCGGCGGCATCAACACGACCGCGGCGCTGCTCAAACAAAACCGCCCGATGGTGATCAACTTTCTCAAAGGCTACATCGAAGGCATCCACTACATGAACACTCACAAAGACGAGAGCCTGAAAATTTTGCAAAGATATTTTCAGAATACCGATACGACTGCCATGGGCTATCTTTACGACGAAACCACGCGCCGCCTGGAGAAGGATCTCCGCGCCAATCCCGAGTCGATTCGTTTTCATCTGGACATGGCCGCCCTCGACGACCCGCGCGCGAAGCAGTTCACGGAAAAAGATTTCTGGGACCCGAGCGTCGTCGAAGAAATCCGCCGCTCGGGCTTTATCGACCAGCTTTATAGGAAATAGGAGTTCACCCGTGGGTCACTACCGCAGCCTCAGAGATTACATCCAAACACTGGAAAGCCGGGACAAGCTTTTTCGCATTGAGCGCGAGGTCTGCCGCGAGACCGAGCTTCATCCGTTGGTACGCTGGCAGTTTCGCGGTCTGCCGGAAAGCGAGCGCCGCGCGTTCCTCTTCGAAAATATCGCCAGCGTCACCGGGCGCAAATACAAGATGTCAGTCCTTTCCGGCGCGTGCGCCTCGTCGCGGGCGATTTATGCGATCGGCATGGGCTGCCGTGAGGACGAGATCTTCGATCGCTGGCTCAACGCGCAAAAACATCCCATTGATCCGATTGTCGTTCCCGAGGGCCCGGTGCAGGAACTTGACATCGATAGCGGACTCGATGCTGCGGTCGACGATATTCCGGTGCCGCTATCCAATCCGGGCTTCGACAGCTCGCTGCGTTTGACCGCGGCTCTCTGGGTTACCGCCGATCCGGAAACAGGGCAGCGCAACGTCGGCATCTACAGCGGCTACATTCGCAATGGCGGAAAAATTTCCGTCGGCTTGGGCGCCGGCAAGGACTCGCGCATCCACCTGGACAAAGCGCGGGAAAAAGGCGCGCCGCTAAAAGCGGCCGTGGTCATTGGCCCGACGCCGAATTTGATCTATGCGGCGGCGTCCACTTTTCCTTATGGCGTCGACGAGTATGCCGTCGCGGGCGCCATCTCCGGCAAGCCCCTAGAGTTGGTGCGCTGCCGCACCGCCGATATTTACGTCCCGGCCCACGCCGAGATGATCCTCGAAGGCGAGATCTCGCCCGACGAAATGGATCACAACTGGCCCTTCGGCGAATTTTCCGGCTACATGGCCGGACGGGGCAAATATCCGCGCTTCATCGTTAAGCACATCACCCAGCGCAAGAACCCGATCTTGCTCGATCTCGTCGCGGCCCATCCGCCCTGCGAAGGCAGCAAGCTGAAACAAATCGCCACCGAGGCGATTTTTTATCACGGCCTCAAAGAGAACATCGGCATCAGCGGCATCAAAGAGGTGGCGATCCACGAAGAGAGCGGCGGCTGGGGACTTTTCGTCATCCAGATCAAAGCGCGCCAGCCCGCCCAGGCCTGGCAGGCATTGAATTCCGCCGCCAGCTTGACGCCGGGACTAGGCAAGATGTTCATCGTCGTCGACGAAGACATCGATCCGCACGATCTGGACGCAGTCATGTGGGCGATGGTTTTTCGCGTGCAACCGCACCGGGATATTCAAATCGTTACCGGCAGGCGGCCGATGATGGATCCCTCCGCCGTCTCGCCGGCGCAGCCCGGCTGGCATCATCACTATCCGGAGCCGCACGGCTCCTCGGCGATGCTCATCAACGCGCTAAAAAAATGGAACTACCCGCCGGTCGCGTTGCCGGCCAAAGAATACATGGAACACGCCCGGCAGTTATGGGAAGAAATCGGTTTGCCGCAGTTAAAGCCCAAGTCGCCGTGGCACGGCTATGAGCTCGGTCACTGGCCCGAGGAACTGCGCCAGGCCGCGGCTGCGGTGGTTGCCGGGCGCGAGCCGCAAGAACTCAAGAAAAAGGACTGATGATGCGACGCTCGCTGTACAACCGCTTGCTGGCCATTCTTATGTGCCAGTGGATTTTCTTTTTATTCGCCGGGCCGGCGATGGCGCTCGACGACGTGAAAGTTCACACCTCCGGCAGCACCAGCGCCAACGTTCTGATTTATAAAATCGCCCAGGAGCGCGGCTATCTACAAAGAAGAGGGATTGAACGTTTTGACGATCGCGGCGACCTCGTCGGCCGGCATCCAGGGACTCGTCGGCGGAAGTTTTGATTTCAGCCAAATTCTCGGCCAAACGTCCGCGGCGATCCTGCACGGCGCGCCGCTCAAGAACGTGATGGTTTTCGACACCCGACCGCTCTTCTGGTTTTTCGGCAGTAAGAAAATCAAAAGTTTGCAGGATCTAAAGGGCGGCAAGCTGGTCGGTGTTTCCAGCCTCGGCGCCAACACCGATCAAATGACGCGCGAAATTTTCGCCATGAACGGCATCGATCCGCGCCGCGACGTGGTGATTCAAGGAACCGGGACCGGCGCCATACGCATGGCAGCCCTGATCGGCGGAAGTCTCGACGCCGCCATCGCGAATCCCACGGAGAGCATCGTCGCGCGCAAACAAGGGATGAACGAGCTTTTCTTCTACGGCGATTACGACCTCAACATCGTTTCCGGCGGCGCGGCGCTCACGGAACGCATGCTCAAGGAAAAGCCGGATCTTGTTCGGCGTTTTCTTCGTGGTACGGCGAAGGCGCTGCTGTGGTTTCGGGCTAACGAGAAAGAGTCGGTGGCGCGTATGGCCGAGGGGTTTAAGATTTCACGCGACGACGCGCTTGGGATTTATCGTGCGACTCTAAAGAGCTACTCAATCGACGGCACGATTTCCCGCGAGCTCCAGGAAAAAATTATCAGCTTTCAGCGCAAGCAGCTTAAAGTGGAGAAAGACATCGCGCCGGAAAGTGTTTATGATTTCACGATGCTGCGCGCGATCAACGACGAACTCAAAAAGGCAGGCTATCAACCGTGATTTTTCTTCAACGCATCTGTTTCCTTACAATCCTAGTTATACTTGTGGCAGGCGTGGCCCCGGTCCAAGCGCAGAAACTCGAAAAACTCGTCATCGGCTACCCTGCGCCGGTGGCGTCGCTCGGCATCATCGACGTGATGCGCAAAGGCGGGCTGTTCAAAAAGAACGGGCTCGACATCGATCTCGTGTACATTCAAGGAAGCCCCGTCTTGACGACGGCGATGGTTTCCGGACAGGTGCCGTTGAGTTTCCTCGGCGGCGCCGCGCTCATCGCCTCGGCTGTCGGCGGCGCCGACACGGTTTATCTTGCTTGCGGCATCAACACGCTCTATTGGCGCTTCTTCACAACGCCGGATATCAAAACCATCGCGGACCTCAAGGGCAAAACACTCGGCGTCACGACCATCGGCTCGCAGGAAGACAGCGTCGTTCGCTTCATCCTCAGAGAGCGAGGCCTCACGCCCGATCGAGACTTCGCCGTGGTTGCGGTGGGCGGCGCGCCCACGCGCTTGGCCGCCTTGAGCAAGGGCGTCATCCAGGGCTCGACGTTCATTCCGCCGCAGGACATCGCCGCCGAGAAGCTCGGCCTCAATCCGCTCATCGATATGAGCAAGCTCGGCCTGTACAATCCCGGCAGCTGCTTCGCCAGCACCAAAACCTACATCAGAACCCATCGCGACACGGTAATGCGGGTGATGAAGACGTTTGTCGAAGGGCTGCGCTATTACAAGGACAACCGAGAGTTTGTCTTGAAAGTTACCGCCGACTTTGCGCAAAACCGTGACCCCAGCGTGCTCAATCCGACTTATGATGTCGTTACGCGCTTTCAGGACCGGGTTCCGTACGTGAACATGAAAGGCGTCGAGTTCATGCTCAAAACCCTGGAGGCGCGTGACCCGCGAGCCAAAACTTTCGATCCCGCCAATGTCGTCGACTCGAGTTTCATCCAAGAATTGGAAAAAACCGGCTTCGTCGACGCCGTCTGGAAAAAATGACATGAGCTTCCTGCTCTTACTCAAGCCTCATGCCTCGCGCCTCATGCCTTTCCAATGAACATCGGCGAATCCCTGCCGCGCAACGCGCAACACTTTCCCGACAAGCCTGCCATCGTCGATGCGCAGCGCACCGTGACATACAAAGAATTTCACGAGCGCACCAACCGCCTGGCCAACTATCTGCTTTCCCAAGGCATCGTCAAAGGCGATCTAATCGGCCTTTCCATCGGCAGCCGCGCCGAGCATTTCGAGGCGTTGTTCGCCCTCGCCAAGATCGGCGCCATCGCCGTTCCCTTCGATTTCAACTGGAGCGCGCAGGAGTGCGAAGCAATGGTTCGATTCTTCGCGCCGAAAGCTTTCTTTCTGGAAGCGCGCAAAGAAACCGCAGCCCTAACCAATATTGCCCGCGAGCAAGTAAATCGAACCAATCTCCTTGTGATCGGTTCATTTACCTCCGCTCACCCTGAGCCTGTCGAAGGGTCCTCTTTCGAGGCCGCAATAGGTGACGGAAGCCCTGCCGATCCCAACCTATCCAGTCGATGGCCTCGATCCCTTCTTGCTCATGATCACCTCCGGCACCACCGGGTTTCCCAAGGCGTGCAGCATCAATCACGAGACCTACTCGCTACGCTGCATGAATTACGGCATGACCAAGGGCATGCACAAAGACGAGCGCGCTCTGATGGCGCTGCCGGTCCACTTCAACGCAGGACGCGGCTCGGTGATGAGCATCCTCTATCTCGGCGGCACGATTCATCATTCATGAAAAGTTTGACGCCGATCGATTTCTGCAAACCGTCGAGCAGGAAAAAATCACTTACACGATGCTGGTACCGACGCTTTGCGAGCGCTTGCTGCGCCACGAGCGGCTGGATCAGTACAAAAATCTTCGCTCCGCTACCTCGGCATCACCGGCGGCCATCTCTCAAAGGATCTTGCGCGCGAAGTCCGTCAAAGACTGTGCAACGATCTCTTCGAAGCCTATGCGTCCACCGATTGCGGTCAGATCACGAGCATCGGTCAAGACGATTGGGAAACCCACGGCGACACCGTTGGTAAACCGATCTGGTGCGTGCTCGTGCGCATCGCCGATGACGACGGCCACGAAGTTCCGACCGGCGCCGAGGGCGAAGTTTGTGTCCGAACTCCGCTGGCGATCCAAGGCTATTACCAAAACCCGCAGCTACGGAAGAATTCTTGCGTGGCGGCTGGTGCCACACCGGCGACATCGGCTTCCTCGACGATCAAGGCTACCTGCACATCTCCGGCCGCAAAAAGAACATGATCAAAAGTGGCGGCATCAGCGTCTTCCCCGAAGAAATTGAAGACACCCTGCGCAAACATCCCGACGTCGCGGACGCGGCGGTGATCGGTTTCAAAAGTCAGGAATGGGGCGAAGCCGTGAAGGCGTTCGTAGTTTTGAATAGCCGGCGCCGAATGCAGCGCAGACGCCCTTATTCAATTCTGCAAAGAATCTCTGGCGAGCTACAAAGCACCCAAATTCGTCGAGTTTGTTTCCAGCTTACCGCGCACCGGCCTCGGCAAAATCGACCGCGGCCAACTGGCGGCCCTGAATCGAACCGCTTAATCGTCCGCTCTATCTACGGACCTACTTATATGGAGTTTTTTTACGAAAGGTTTTGCAGTTGACATTATATCGTATTACGATAATATCGTATAACGATATCAAGTATGCCAAACTCTAAATCCCAACCGGACTTTGAAGCGATGGCTGAACTCCGATACCAGATCCGGCGCTTTGTTCGTTTCAGCGAGAACGCCGCTCGTGACGAGGGAATCGAGCCGCAGCAGCAACAGCTATTGCTGGCTATTAAAGGCCTGCCGGACGGATTGAGACCCACCATCGGCGTGTTAGCCGAGCGAATGCAGTTGCAGCATCACAGCGTCGTCGGGCTGATTGACAGACTAGTCGACCGCGATCTCCTCGTTCGTCTGAGAGCGACGGATGACAAACGCCAAGTCTTGATAAAACTCTCTCATGATGGCGAAGAATGTCTGCGCAACTTGGCTTTGCACCACTTGCACGAGCTTCAAGCCGTCGGACCGAAATTCGTCAAAGTTCTTCAAGGCCTTATCGACCACACGGTTTCATCGAACAAACATGGAGCAAGAGTCCGCAAACCGAGTCTTTAAAAAAACAAAGGTAGGGGGTCATCATGGCTGCACACGAATCTTCCAATGAATTGTTGCTCGATGTAAGGGTTGCCGAAGCCTCATCCTGGTACAAGTTTTACCTGAAACAGGAAAAGAAAATCCTCGGCGGCTTGGCCGTGGGAGTTTTTTTGCTGGTTTGGGAGCTAACCGGCAATGTGTTTCAATGGATCAATCCGATGTTCATGAGCGCCCCTTCGCTGATATTCAAAGCCGGATTCGAGATGTTTCGCTCCGGCGAGATCTATAACGACCTCTATGTCAGCGGCATCGAATTTCTCGGCGGCTACTTTTTGGCCGCGGCCGTGGCGATTCCGTTCGGTATCATCCTCGGTTGGTATAAACGTGCCAGCTATGTCTTCGACCCGTTTATCAATGCGATGAACGCAACGCCGCGCGTCGCGCTATTGCCGCTGGTGATCATCTGGTTAGGCATCGGCATACTTTCTAAAGTGGGCATTATTTTTCTTGGCGCGGTGTTCTCCATCCTTATCAACACCCGCGACGGCGTCAAAACCACGCCGGTAAACCTCCTGAACGCCGCGCGCAGTTTCGGCGCGTCGGAATGGATGATTTTCAAGACCGTCGTGTTACCTTCGACCGTCCCTTTCATTCTAACCGGCCTGCGGCTCGCCGTCGGTCGCGCGTTGGTGGGCGTGCTCGTCGGTGAACTTTACGCCGCCACGGCTGGCATCGGCTTTATGATCACGGTCGCCGGTGCGACATTTCAGACGGACAAGGTTTTTGTCGGCGTGCTTATTTTCGCTTTAAGCGGCATGATCGGCATGGAATTACTAACCAAGGTGGAACGTAGATTTGATAAATGGCGCCCTCAGGTCGGCGCGGAATAAACCATCGAATATATGGCCAACTCGCACGGTGGTTGTGCGAGCTTGTGTGGCCGGCAACTGCTCGCGTCGAAAGGGTTAGCGTCCCCGCCCGCATAGTTCGGCCGTCACCCACGTAACACCATAACATCGACATCGGGACCGAGTCGTGACTCGTCACAGGGTTCGCGTGTGCCCCAGCCTGCGTCGATCAACAAGGATTTACTTACATGAGCGAACTAGTGGAAAGAGTCGAGGACCGGTTAGCAGACTTCACCCGGGATAAGCGGGTGATTGTTCTTTCCGGCATGGCGCTGGTCATCGGCGCGCTCAGCGCTTTGGTCGCTGATGCCTTGGTCTGGTTAATCGCCGTCATCACCAACCTTGCCTTCTATCAGCACTTCTCTGCGGTTTTTCAATCCCCGGATCAGCATCGGCTCGGTTATTGGGTCGTACTCGTTCCCGTCATCGGCGGTATCATCATCGGGATCATGGCGCGCTATGGCTCGGAGAAGATCCGCGGCCACGGCATCCCGGAAGCGCTCGAGGCCATCTTATTCGGCCGCAGCCGAATGGAACCCAGAGTCGCCGTGCTCAAGCCCTTATCTTCGGCGATCTCGATCGGTACCGGCGGTCCGTTCGGCGCCGAAGGACCGATCATCATGACCGGCGGTGCGGTCGGATCGCTGATCGCGCAGTGCTTCCAACTCTCGTCCGCAGAGCGCAAAACGCTGCTGGTTGCCGGGGCCGCCGGCGGCATGTCCGCTATTTTCGCTTCTCCCGTTGCCGCCGCGCTTCTAGCAATCGAACTGCTGCTCTTCGAATGGCGGCCGCGGTCCTTTATTCCAGTCGCCATTGCCGCAGTCGCCGCTTATGCGCTCCGCGTGCCGCTGCTCGGCGCCGGCCCGATATTCCCTGTGCATCTCCACAACAGTCTCGGCGCAGAAGGTTTATTTTTTGCCTTCCTGGTAGGCGCCATAGCCGGCCTCGGATCCGGGCTACTGACAGCTCTTGTGTACGGCTGCGAGGATCTTTTCGGCAAACTGCCAATTCACTGGATGTGGTGGCCCGCCATCGGCGGATTGTTCGTCGGCATCGGCGGCCTCATCGAACCGCACGTTCTCGGCGTTGGTTATGACACGATCCACGAACTCCTGCGCGGGGAGATTGTCGGTCCGGCACTCATCGGTCTTTTGATCGGCAAGTCGCTTGTCTGGTCGATCGCCCTCGGTTCCGGAACCTCGGGCGGCGTGCTCGCGCCTCTGCTGATGATGGGCGGAGCGCTCGGCGCAGCGCTCGCGCCATTTATCCCGCTCGGTGATACCGGCGAATGGGCGCTAATCGGCATGGCGGCGATGATGGGCGGAACCATGCGCTCGCCGCTGACAGCGATGATCTTCACCCTGGAACTTACTCAGGATCTCAATCTTCTGCCGGGTTTGCTGATCGGCTGCATCGCCGCCCACGGCGTCACGGTCTTGTTGCTGCGCCGCTCGATCCTCACGGAAAAAGTCGCCCGCCGCGGCTATCACGTCATGCGTGAATATAGCGTCGATCCTCTCACCATGGTGCGCGTCGGCGAAGTGATGGATCGAAATATCTCACCCATACCCGCGACCATGCCGCTGATCGAGCTATCGGAGCGCATTGCCGCGCACGATCCTCAAATCGCGCGCCATGAGGGCATGTTGATCGTCGACAAAAACCAAAATCTAGCGGGGATCATCACGCGGGGCGACGTTCTGCACGCGCTCGCGCAGAACGGTCACAGCGACACACCTGTAATCCAAGCAGGAAGCCGCGATGTGATTGTCGCCTTTGCCGACGAAATTCTTTATGAGGCCGTAAGCAAAATGGTGCGCAATAATATCGGCCGGCTTCCCGTGGTGAGTCGCAAAAACCCCCGTCACATCGTCGGCTATCTTGGCCGCAGCAATCTCATGGCCGGACGGTTGCGCTATTTTGAAGATGAGTTTGTTCGCGAGGGTAGATTTCTCAGCAGACCCAATGCCGACGCAATGAATGGTTTCGCCAAGAAGCGACTTGCGGCGACCGCAGCAGGCGGCCACAGGGATACGACTACGTAAGAATCACCAGCATTTTCACCACGAGGGCCGCCCCGACGCAGGAGTAGAAATAAGCAAGCACGGTGAGTCCTTGCGCGGCGATGACTTCAATCTTGTGGCGCAGCAAGAAGATCATCAGCACCAGCGCGCAACCGACAAATTTACTGCACAGCAGCCCCCCGATCACACCCCATTGCGCGATCAAAGCCGCAACCACCGGGTTTTCCTCCGGCAGGCCGGCAGAGATAATTTTATAAGAAGCCACCCCGTCGAAGAGCTGCAGCAGCAGATTGACGATTAACAGTCGGCAGAGGGTTCTCTCCATGACGCAATAACCACCCTATAAAATTGCTCGCGAAAACTATATCGCGTTTGCCCCAATACATGCCGCAGAGCGCGGCCATTGTCCAGGGTCCGGTGATGAACAGGTGCGAAAAATAGGCCGCTAATATCAATCCACTAAAGCGGCCTGCTGCTCTCAAAAATACCCGGAGGTCTTGATCGAAATTGCCTACAAAAGTGTAGCTTACCGTGAACCGGGCCTACTGACCCTAGCTCAATGGCTGATTCTATGAACAAGGAAAACGGAAATTCGTCAGGAAGGACACAGCCATTACTAGGACAACGTGAAAGCACGCGGCGATCAGCGCCCTCGCGGTGGCTTAAGGCTCGCGAAAATACTTCAACTCTGAAAGAACCCGGCTTATTTCCACCGCCCGATCAAACCCAGTAAGTCGCAGACGCGATTGGAATAACCCCACTCGTTGTCGTACCAACTGAGGCATTTTAGATATTTGTTGCCGGTGACGCTGGTAAATGCCGGGTCGAAGATTGACGAGTGCGCATTACCGATCACGTCCGATGAAACGACCGGCGTTGCCATGAGCTGTAAAATACCTTTCATTCGTTTCGAGTCCGCGGCGGATTTTATCGCCGCATGAACGTCCTCGGTGCTTACGCCTTTTTCCAGTTCGACGAACAAATCGACTACCGAACCATCGGGCACCGGCACACGCGCGGCGATACCATCCAGCCGGCCTTTCAGCTGAGGCAGGACCTCGCCCACCGCCTTCGCCGCCCCTGTAGAGGTTGGAATGATATTCTCCGCCGCGGCGCGGCTGCGCCGCCAATCCGAGTGCGGCACGTCGGCAAGTCGCTGATCGTTGGTATAAGCGTGCACCGTATTGATGACGCCTTCGACGATGCCGAAGGAATCATGGAGCACTTTTGCCAACGGCGCCAGGCAATTCGTCGTGCAGCTGGCATTGGAAATAATCCGGTGCTCCGGCTTGAGCCCATCGTCGTTGACGCCGAGCACGACGGTATAATCAATCGCGTCCTTTGCCGGCACGGTCAGCACGACCCGCTTGGCGCCGGCTTCCAGATGTTTGCCGAGCTGTTCCCTGCTGGTAAATATCCCCGTCGATTCGATGACGACGTCGATATCGAGATCGCGCCACGGCAGCTTGAGCGGGTCCCTTTCGCGCAGCATGCGGATGCGAGCGTGCGACGTGACCAACTCATCGCCTTCGAGCCGCAACGTGCCCTCGAATCGGCCCATCACGGTGTCATAGTTGAGCAAGTAGCGCAGCGCGTCGTGGTCGAAGACGTCGTTGATGGCGATCAGCTCGGCGTCGTCGCGCTTGTCCAAGATACGAAATACCGAACGGCCGATTCGGCCGAATCCGTTGATGGCGACTCTCATGATCCACCTCCGATAACCGTCAAGCTTGCTATATTGCCGGACCACGTCGAGCACCCGGCAGGCATGACCCAGACTTTCATACCACCCCAGCACTTTGACTATTTTCTTTCCCGCTTTAAGAGTTGCACGCGAATCGAAAAGTAACGACTGCCTGCATCCGATGACATCCGACGAAACAATCGGATCATCGGTCACCCCGATCAATGTCGGGTGATCGGCGGCGACGGCGCGCATGGCGTCGTTCACTTGCTCGACTGTGACGTTGCCGTCCTCCATGACACAGTTGAGGTCCAGCATCGATCCCCGCTGGACCGGCACGTTCAACGCGTAACCGCTCAACTTTGCCGCAAACTTCGGCAGAACCATCTCCACCCATCGCGCCGATTCATTATTGTTGGGAATAATATTTTCCGCCGCGGACCGGCTGCGGCGGAAATCCTCGTGAGCATAATCCTGCAGCGACTGATCGCTCGAATAGGCATGGACCGTGGTCAGCGACGCGTAGGCGACTCCCAAAGATTTATCCAGCGATTGCAATAACAGCGCGAACGCATTGGTGGTCGCGGAACCCGCTGAAATCATTTTGTCCGCTGCTGAGGCGTGAGCTTCATTGATCCCCGGTATGACGATTCGGTCGATCGGTTCGGCCGGCAGCGATGCCAAAATGACCCGCTTCGCGCCCCCACGCAGATGCGCTTCCATATCCCGGCGACGCCGATATCGCCCCGTGGCATCGACGACGCAGTCAACCCCGAGCACATCCCAGGGCACCTCTTCGGGGCGCGCGATCTGGAGCATTCTCGTGCGGAATTTTTCGCTAACCAGATAGTTGTCTTGGAGTTGGCACGGCGGCTCATCCACGCCGTCGCTTTTTAGGAGATACTCGATAATTTCCGGCTTGCCGATGTCGGCTACGGCAACGACGTCAATGTCGTCATCTTCCAGCGCGAGATGATAGAGGTGCCGCCCGATCTGCCCCAAGCCCATGATGCCGACCCGGATTTTCCCTTTACCCATTTAGCCACCTCCGTTTTAAATCAAACTTAGGCTTATGAGAATGACCCAATTGTAACCTTGGTTAATTACAAAATCGATAATTTTAAAATAAATGATCTGGCGCGGTCGCGCGACATTGTGCTAGTCAAGTGTCGTACGAACGCCAAGCCCGTCTAGTGCTCAACGACGTCCGCGGTTTCCGAAAGTAATGCAAACCGGCGGAAATCCAAACTCATCTTTGATTCGCATAACCGTCATTTACGTAAATACGGGAAATGAATGAAACGCCATCTCGTTAACTTATTAACGATACTGACGTTAGGTCTTTCGCTGTCCTGCGGCGTGGTTGCTCAGCCCGGAAGCAGCGCCATTGATACAGCTCAAAGACCGACGGTGCAGTCGCTCGCCGGCTTCGAAGACCAAACCCAGGAGATCGTCGGTCATGCAGAAAGACTGATCGAGAAGAACGATCGCGAAGGCGCCGTGCTGGATCAGAAATGGTACGGGTTTCGGCGCTTTGGAAAATATCAAGAACTGCTTTTAGGCGCAGATCGAGTGCTTTTCTATGGCGGGCTAGAGGCTGAAATTCGATCGCACATCGAGCGGCAATATCTCACTCTGGCACCGCTCGACGAAAATCAAGATCCCGGCGATATTCGCCTGTTTGCGGGGCATCTGCCGGGGGGAAAGTGGGACTACATCGTCATCGGCCAGAACGGCAGAGAAGTGGCTCTTAAAACCATGATTCGGCTGATCTACATGGCCAAATTCGCCGACGACGATATGAAGCGGAAACATCGCGTCCGGCTGCAGGCATTCAGCAGATCGCTGCGAGTTTTCATGTCGCGCGTAAGTGCTCGGCACGAATATCTTACCTTCTTCAACAAGCACGATATACGAAATCCCGATGCGGTGGTGATTGGCTTTATGAGCGACGCGAGAGCACTCATGAGCGACATGGGTTTCGCCGATCCCGAGATCTACTCCGACGAGTCCTTGCGGGTGACCTGGCACAAAAACGCCAACGGTAAAAAAGTACTGTTGATATCGATCAACGGCAACCGGATTTTTGCCAGCCGCTCGGCCCAATTGATCGAAGCCCTTTATGAAATCGCGCCGAATTCCCGTCCATTGATAACGTTCCTGGGCAGCGCGGGCGCGGTGGATGCACCGGAGCTGGTCGGCAAGATCGTCGCGCCGACCAGCGTGATGAACGGCGATCCGTTCCCGAAGGTAAAAGACCAAGGCGCTCTAGTTCACCTCATTCGCAATCGCGCTGCCGACCTCGTTCCGATGCAATCGACGCACGCATCAGTTGAGAGCGTCGTGGTGGAAACCACCGAGTGGGCAAAAGAAATCAAGAGATCGGCGCGTGAAGACGGTAGATCAAGAATTGTACCATGTCATCGACGCGATCAATTCTTCGCCCCGCGGCGCGGAAAGCCAAGTTTACGCCGGCATCCTGGTCACCGATAACGTTTCCACGGACAAAGCAGCCACCGACTTGACACTTGAACACGCCGAAGAAACGATCGCCCAAACCACCGACCTGCGTAAACAGTTTCTCCTAAATGTCTTCAGACAAAAAGGCATCTTGAAAGACCCCGCGCCACAGGAAATCCTTCAAGAAAACCGGCGACGATCGGACCGGTAACATTGCGCAAGCCATTCACCGATACTGGTCATATGCCCCGGAAAGGCATCGACGCAGCTCCCGGGAAGGGTTTGTCGCTATGTCGGCTTGACCAGACCGCTGCGAAGGATCTTGCCGATCGCGCTCTTCGGCAGGCTCTCGGTGAACTCAACGTCGTGAGGGATTTTGTAAGGCGCGATTTGGGAGCGGAGAGTTTCGCGGATGGATTGGGCGAATTCGATCGATGGTGTGTAGCCATCCGCTAAAACCACGATGGCGTGAATCTTGTTGCCGATGTCGACGTCGGGTATGGGAACGACGGCGGCTTCGATGATGGCGGGATGCTTTTGCAGAGCATTTTCGATTTCGGTCGGCGCGATGAAAATACCGCGGCTTTTGAAGCAGTCGTCGCGCCGGCCGGCGATGAAGAAATAACCTTCGCTATCCTGATAGGCGAGATCGCCGGTGAGATACCAGCCGTTTCGAACCACCGCCTCGGTTCGCTCGCGATCCTTGTAGTAACCGAGAAACAGTCCCGGATCCGACGTCGAGATCGCAAACTGGCCGAGCTCGCCCGTGGGTACTGGCTTTAGGTCGTCATCAAGAATTGCCACACCGACACCTGGAAGCAGTTTCCCGACGGATCCAGGTTTGACCGGATCTCTAACGCCGTTACCGATAACGAGCTGGTATTCGGACACCCCGTAGTGCTCGTACAACTCGGAACCGACGCGCTGTTTCCATTCCTTATAGGTGGTTTCGCGCAAGGCCTCGCCCGTGGAATGAGAGCAGCGCAGGCTTGTCAAATTGTGCTGCTTCTCGAACTCAGGCATGGCGAGCAAGCGACGATAAACGGTCGCGACGCAATGCAGCACGGTGACTTGGTATTTCTCGACCGCAATCAATACGTTTTCGGGAGTGGCGCGGCCGGGGAGAATCGCGCCGGTGACGCCGTTGCGCAACGGGAAAAGTAAATTGTGACCCAGCGCGCTGATGAAGCTCCATTCACCGGTCGCCATCACCACGTCGTTGTCTTGCGGCGGCAAGCGGTAACGGTTCAAGTCGCCGAGCGCGACGATCCAGCGATGCGCATGAACGATCCCTTTGGGTTTGCCGGTGGTACCGGAAGTGTAGACGATGAAAGCAGGCTCGTCGCTTCGGGTATCGGCCGCGCCAACGTCGGTTGACGAATTGCCTTCCAGCGCCGCGAATGGAATCTCGTTCCCTTCAATTTCGCCGGAGCAAACGACGTGCTTGAACAAACCGCTTTCGCGCAGTTGGCGCACCGCACCGCTGCGCGATGCTTCGGTGAAGATCAATTGCGGCCTGGTTTGCTCCAGTACCGCGGTCAACTCGACTGCGGTAAGCAGAGAGTTGACCAGCACCGGAATCACGCCGAGCTTCACCGCTGCGAGAAACGCGACGGCGAATTCCGGCGAATTGCTCATCTTGATGAGAACAAGTTCGCCGCGCGTCAATCCAAGATCGAGCAGGCCGGCGGCCACGGCGTTGACCCGTCGCTGCAATGCTTCGTAAGTGACGACTCCGAAGTCGCCGACGAGCGCCGCCTGCTGGCCGCATCCGCGCGCTATCGACGCCTCGATCACATCGTGTTCGATATTTAATCTTTCCGGCACCACTCGATAGTCGTGTCCGGGGCTCGCCGAAACAGTCATTGCTTGCTATTTTTTCGCTTATTCGGGCTCTTTTTCGGAAACGGCGAGCCGCCATCGTACGGGTAGGTGTAACGCGGCGAGCGCTTTTCGACGAAAGCGCGCATGCCTTCTTGGCAGTCTTTGGTACGAGTAATTTCGAGCACGGCATCGAGCTCCTGCTGATATCCTTCGTCGGTGCGATTCCAGTTCCAGTACATTTTCACCAGCCGCTTGGCCTGGCGCACGGACAAATAGGGATTGGCCGCGATGCGTCCGGCGAGAGCGAAAGCGGTGTCGAGAAGCTTGGCGGCCGGCACGACTTCCTCGACCAGCCCGATACGCAACGCTTCTTTGGCATCGATGATCTCGCCGGTAAGAATCAGGCGCATGGCGCGGCCGATGCCGATCAGCTTGGGCAAATTGCGCGCGCCGCCGCTTTCGGGCACGAAGCCGGCGGGCACGGCCACTTCGCCGAAACGCGCGCGATCCGAGGCGATGCGCATATCGCAGAGCGTCGCCATCTCGAGTCCGACGCCCACGGCGGGGCCGTTGATGGCGGCGATCGTCACTTGCGGCAAATCTTCGAGCTTGCGCATGGCGCTCTGCAAGACTCGGTGGCGCAGGTCGTTGAAAAAATACTCGGCCATCTCCTTGTACGGGCCGCTGATGCCCAGGGAACCTTCGAAGGCGCCGAGCACTTCGCCCTCCGATGTGAGATCGCCGCCGGCGCAGAAGCCCCGCCCTTCTCCGGTCAAGATCACGACCTTGACGATGGAGTTGCGCGCGATCTCGTTACACAAGGCATCGAGTTCCAGACGCATGAGCGGATCGACGGCATTGAGCTTTTCGGGCCGATTCAAGGTGAGGACGCCGATGCACGGCTCGCCCGGATTATTCGGGTTGTCGTGCACCGACCATTTAAGTGCTTTGTAATCCATCTAAGGCTCCTGCGGAGTCATGAAGCTAACAATGTCTTAGGCTTACGGTCCTAATACCCCTCTTTGGCAAAGAGGGGCTAGGGGAGATTTTCCTAGTCGCTTACTCTCTATCGGTAACGTCGACAAATCCCCCTCGATCCCCCTTTTTCAAAGGGGGAAGTAAAGCAACTTGTGTCGGCAATTTGGGGAGATTGTCTTGGACAAGAGTGTCACTTCCATTTTAGGAATTAATTCAGATGCGAAGCACACGGTCAAAACTTTATTTCTTTTTCTGCTGGCCGTAATACGACGTGTTCACCGCAACTTCGTCGGTCGATTTCCGCTCGCGGGCGATCTTCTCGCCGGTCTGCCAGAACTCGCCGGCGACGGCGAGCCTGGCTTCTTCATCAAGCTCGGAATTCCAATCGCCGAGCGAGTAGCCGTACCAGGGCGACTCGGGCTCCAGCTTCGGCAGCTCGAGCCGCTCCCAAAGTTTGCGCGCGCGCTCCATGTATTCCTTTTTCGGCAAAGAAATCGGCGGAAACGTTTCTTTCAAAGTGGCGTCCCAAAGCAGGCATGAATCGTCGGCGCCGCCGCGCGCGTCGTGGCGCGGCGCATGGCCGATATCGGTGCCGCGAATGATTTGCACGTCGCGGTGCGGCTGCGAGCGGTAGCCGAGCGCCCAGAAAACCGCGTCGAGATTTTCCGGATCGATGTCGTCGTCGACGGCAATGACGATCTTCGACATCGACGGGCGAAAAGTGACCGCGGCCATCAAGGCGCGCCAGACTTCGGCCTGTTTCGGCTGGCGCATTTGAATCACCGTGAGTTTTTGCGTCGCCGTCAACGGCTCGTGCAGCATCACGCGGGTGACGGAGTTGATGCCGAGAACGTTTTTCAGATGATCGAGATAGAGCGGCTCGTAGGCCATTTTCTTGATCACGCTCGACTCCGACGGCGTCACCTGGCTGATGATCGAGCAGAGAATCGCCTTTTTGCGCCGCGTGATCGCGGTGACTTCCATGTAGGGATTGTATTCCTTCGGATTGACGTGCCCGTGGGATTCGCCGAACGGCGCTTCCGGCTCGAGATATTCCGTCGAAACAAAACCTTCGATGATGATCTCCGCGTCCGCGGGAACCATGAGCGGCACAGTCTTGGCCTTGACAACCCGGATCGGCGCTTTCACAAGACCGCCGGCGACGGCGAACTCATCGACGTCGTAGGCAAGTTTCTGCGCGGCAACGTAGGAAATCGCCGGCACGCCGCCGATGCACAGCGCCGCGGGCATCTTTTCCTTGCGCGCGCGGTATTTTTCCCAATGCACGTAGATGCCCTGCCCCAGTTCCAGCGAAGGATTACAGCCGACCCGGTCTCGCGCCTTGATCATCGCGCGGTAGGTGCCGATGTTATGAATGCCGCTCTCGGGATCTTGAGTAATGTAGTGCGCCGCGCTGATGTAAGGCGCGTTATCCCAACCGGGCGTCGAGATCGGCACCGGAATGCTGTCGAGTCCCTGGCCGGTTTTTTTCAGTTCGTCGCCGGTAATGACGATCTCGTGAACCGGCGCGGCCTCGGAGGGAATCTCCACGGGCGGCACCGGATGCGCTTTCGCCTGCGCCCAGAGCTGATTGACCTTGGTCGGATCGGTGCCGAGACCGATGCCGTAGATGCGCCGGTTCGCCGCAAGAATACCGATGGCAACCGGGATCTCGTACCGCTTGCCCTTGGCGTCCACCGGCTGCTCGAACAAGAATGCCTTGCGGTCTTTCTCCTTGATGCCGCCGCGAAATTGCCAGCGCACCAACGGATGCATCTCCTGGTCTTTATCGACCGGTTCTTTGACGCGGATCAGCAAGCCTGCTCTTTCGAGTTGCTCCAAGTGATCGTGCAAATCGGGGTATCCGCGCGCAGGAACGGTCGATATTTTCTCCGCGGCTGCTAATTTCTTTTTTGCCATGACACCTTGCTCTCAGGAATTTTCAATCTTCGCAGCCTATAACAATTAATTTTTTCGGTAAAGGTAAGGCCTTTGAGTTTAGCCACGCGTCCCTGTTGCGGAACCATGAGAAGTTCGCGGGAGCGCATGCCGCTGAGGACAGGTCAGTAGCCACCCCATTTCAAGATCAGCTCCTTCACGGAGTTTAAGATGCCGAACGCAGGATGAAATCCGTCAGTGAGCGAAGAATCCGTCCCGCTGCTATCTCGTCGAGTCGTCACACTACTAGCCAGAATGAGTCACTACGAATGCGCTTTGGTTGACCGCTCTGCCTTCCGATTGGTAAAAGGGCCTATCCAGCAAAACAGGAGACACAATCATGAGCCAAAGCAACGGCAACGCGCCCAAGTTCGGTACTCGAAAAAATGTCAAGATGATCGGGCGAACGGACGTCGCGGGCGGCGGGCAAGTCGTCGTCGAGAACGGCTATGCGTTTGTCGGTCACATGGACCCGCCGCATGGAACGTCGATCCTCGATGTCAAAGATCCGAAGCATCCGAAGATCGTCGCAGAGATCGAAATCCCGCAGGGCGTGCATTCGCACAAGGTGCGGGTGAGCGGCGATATCATGCTGGTAAATTTGGAACGATACCGCGGCAAGGAGAAGCAGCCGACTGGCCTCAAAGTTTACGATATTTCCAACCGGGAGAAGCCGAAAGAGATTGCTTTTTTTCAAACCAACGGCGGCGTGCATCGTTTCACTTTTGACGGCCGCTACGCCTACATCTCGGCGCATATCGAGGGATACGTCGGGCGCATCCCGATGATCCTGGATCTAAAAGATCCCGCGCGGCCTGTAGAAGTTGGGCGTTGGTGGATGCCCGGCCAGTGGATCGGCGGCGGCGAGACGCCGTCGTGGGAAGGCACCGCGCACCAGTGCCACCATCCGATCCGGCGCGGCGACCGGCTTTACACCAGTTACTGGCATGGCGGGTTCGTGATCCTCGATATCGCCGACATGAGCCGGCCGAAATATATCAGCGGCTACAACTGGTCGCCGACCTATCCTTCGCCTATTCACACGACTTTGCCGATCCCGTGGAAGCTCATGAACCGCGACGTGATGGTCGTTTCCGACGAAGAGGCCGGCAAGCTCGCGCCGCTGCCGTACGCGTTTATGTGGGTGGTCGACATCACCGATGAAACGCGGCCGGTGCCGATCTCGACCTTCAATACGGCGGAAGCGCACAGCATCGAACCGGGCCATCAATACGGCGCGCATCAGCCCGCTGAGCAAGTTTACGACAACGAAATGTTCGTCACCTGGTTTAGCGGCGGCCTGCGCGTCGTCGACATCAGCAATCCCTACCTACCCACCGAGGTCGGCTACTACGTGCCCGAACCGGGACGCGGCCAAAAGACCGTCAAGAGCAACGATGTTTTCCGCGCCGACAACGGCTTGCTCTACCTGATCGACCGTCTGGACGGATTGGAAATTCTGGAAAGCGAAGTTTGAGAAACCGTGCTCGTGAACACGTGTTCGTGTTCGTTGCCGCCAAGAACCGCAAAAGTTCTGCGTTGCCGTTCGGGCTCTCTTCTGAAGAGTGTTATCAGGCATGACAACAACTTTGTAACCGTACTCGTAGCTCTTGGCTTGCTCTTCGGCGCTGCAACGGCTTCGGCGGAACCCGTCCGCGTGGCCATGCCGTCAAAGAGCCTGACATTTTTGAATTACTACTTGGCAGACAAGTTCGGTCTCTTCAAAAACGAAGGACTTGAAGTGAGTCTGCCGGTCGGCAAGGCCGACGTACAGCTGACAGCGGTGGTCACCGGCGAGATCGAGTACATCGCCGCGGCCGGCACCGTTCTTCGCGGCGCGGCGACAGGACTGCCGGTCAAAGCACTGATGTTTACCCTCGACAAACCGATATTTCACATGATGGCGCGGCCGGAGATCAAGCGCATCCAAGACCTCAAAGGCAAAGCCGTCGCCGTGACCGCCATTGCCGCCACCGACGCAATCGGCGCGCGCGCCATGGCGAAAGCGGCGGGCATGAGTCCCGAGCAGGATCTGACGATTATCGCCGCAGGCAGTACGGCAAATGCCTTCGCCGCTTTGCAAGGCGGCGCCGCTGCGGCCGCTTTGCTGTCGATTCCATTCAACTTCAAGGCGGAAGAATTAGGCTACCGAAGTCTGGGGAACGTGGCGGATCATCTGCGCACGGTGTTGGCTGGCTTGGGCACCTCCGATGCGCGGATTAAATCGAATCCCGCCCAAATCAAACGCATGATTCGCGCCACGCTGCGCGGCATGGACTTCGCCAGAGATCCGGCCAATCAAGAAAAGGTCATCCCCTTCATCATGGAAGATTTCCAACTCGACCGAAAAACCGCCGAAGCTTCGCTGCGCGAGATCGTAAAGAATCTTTCCAAGGACGGAACCACCGCCGATGAAGCCGTGCGCGGCGACATCGATTTCATCCGCGAACAGAATAAACTGAAAACAGCGATTCCTCTCGGCCAGGTGGTGGACTATGGAATATTGAGAGAAGTGTTGGCCGAGATGAAAAGGTAGGCTTCAAACGAATTCGATAAATGACCCCGCAACTCGCTGCGTCAAGTAAATCGCCTATCCTAGTCCGTCATTCCCGCATGCTTTAAGCGGGCGAATCCAGGCGGATTCCGAACTGGACCCCCGATTAAAACACTCGGGGGTGACGCCCTCAATCGCAGCGTCATCAAACGCGCTGTTCCATTCTTTTGAGCCAGTTACTTACCGACTCCATAGGCGCTGTAAGTTCGCTGCAAAAATCCATTCTCTTCCAGTTTCTTCAACGGCCGGTTGTCGATCAAATCCTCGATCTTGACGTTGGCAACGACCGGGTTATGGATCTTCACCAGGCGTTGAATATTGCGCATGCCCTCGATGGACACGTAGGGTTTTTGATCGCTGACTTGCACCAAGTCGCGGTAGCCCTGTTCCGCCACCGCGCTATCGGAAATCCTTAACCGCTTCATGATCGTGTTAATGACCGCGCTCTTATTTGCCGGAGCGAGAATAAAAGCCAGACTTTCGATCAATGCCTTCAACAGGTTCTCGGCGAGTTCCGGCTGTTGCTGAAAGCGCGCGCGCGAGCCGATGATGATGTTGCTGACATAGGGAATCTTGGTGTCAGCGAGCTCGGCAACGACGGAGAATCCTTTTTGCTTTAGCTTTCGGCTGAAAACGCCGTCGAGGGGGGTGGCATCGATCGTCCCAGCCTCCAAAGCTTGGGCCGCCACCGTTTGATCGCCGATGCTGAGGATATTGATGTTGTCGCGCCGGGCATCGAGGCCGAGATATTCGAGCCCTAAAACAGCGCCCATCCAAACCGAGCCGCCGATTGCCTGGACGCCCAATCGCCTGCCGCGCAGGTCTTCGGCCTTTTTGATTTCCGGGCGCGCCATCAATGCGTAGGTCAATTTGTTGGTGAAGGAAGCGATGGCTCGCAGATCGGTGCCGCTGCCGACCGCGCCGAGCGTCGAGGCCGCGCCCGCATAAGCGATTTGCGTCGCGCCGGTGCTAACCGCGGCAACTTGAATCGGCCCGGTGCGAATGTACACGACATCGGCGTCCACGCCGTGCTTTGCGAAGAAGCCCTGTTCCTGTGCGATCCACAGCGGCGTCTGGCGCGGATTCATGCCGGCGAAAGAGATCGCGATTTTAGCCGCTGCAGGAGCCGCGCTTACTTGTAGAACGAGCGCGACAACTGCAAGTGTTAAAAACATCGCAGTTCCCCTCGTTTTCGAATGCGTCATTCTTTGCCCTTTGGGTTGTTGCTGCTCGGGTTCAGCTTTGTCGGCGAAGCGGGGTTACATGCCAAACAGCCGCATGGCGTTGCCGCCAAGGATTTTTTCTTTGTCGCTTTCCGCCATTCCCTTCATCTCTCGAATCATCTTCACCGTACCGATGTTCCAAGTCGCCGAGGGATCGCCGTGGGGGTAATCGCTGCCGACGGTCAGATTATGCTCCGGCCAAAAATCACAGACATATTTGAGCGAAGTTTCCGCGGCGAAAGCCGACACCCAGATCTGGTTGAAGAATTCGCTGGGAAGTTTTCCCAGCCTGTCCTTCGCTTTGATATCCATATCGAGGCGCTCCATCAGCCACGGGACGAATGCCGCCGATCCTTCGACAAAGCAGATGCGCAGTTTGGGAAATTCTTTCAGCGCGCCGCGCAAGATCAGACTGCCGATATCCACCATGTAGCGAAACGGAAACGCCAGCAGAAAAGCCAGCGCATTGTTATCGGCTTCCAGAAATAATTGTTCGATGCCGACCAGCGCCGGGTTGGGATGGCCGTCGCGGTCCGAAGCAGTGTCGTGCACCAATACCGGGATATCGAGCTGGCAAAGCTTATCGTAGAGCGGCCAGAGTTTTTCCGCGCCGAGATTGGCGTTCTCGAAGCCGCCCATGAACTTGACCGCTTTAAGACCGAGCGTATGAACCGCTCTTTCGATCTCGCGGCACGACTCTTCGACGTCAGGAAGAAAAACCCAGGCAACGCCGATGTACTTCTCGGGATGGACGCACTCTTTTAAGTCCTGGGCGACGGCATCGTTGTACGCCCGTGCAAGCTCGCAGCCCAAGTCGCGGTCCCAGGTGTAAAGCAGCTCCCGATTCTCCGGGATCAGCACATGGACGTCGAATCCTTCCCAGTCGACGTGCTGATCTCGGGTATCCAAATGCCAGCGCCCCTTCGGCGCCTGGTTCTTGATTAAAGTGCCGTCCGGCAAAACCGATCTCACGTCGTCGCCGTTTTTAACCACGCGCGGCGAGTGCGGATATTTCGCGCTGACTCCTTCCAAAAATTTAACCGGAAAATAATGCGAGTCGCAGTCGATATACATTTCCTATCCCTCAGCTTAGACCGAAAGTTTGACGAAATGATTTCTGATGGCTCTCGATGTTGCGAAAGACCGTGTCCCAGTGGGAATCCCAAAAGCGAATGCCTTTGAGCTTGAGAAGCTCGCCGCTCAGCTCGACATCTGAGCGGACCGGATAACGCAGCGCCACGTTTTGGATGGCCTTCTGGCCGTCTCGCGATAGAATGAAATCGATGAATAACTTACCGGCGGCGGGATGGGGCGCATTCTTTGCCAAGGCGATCGCAATCGGCGGACGGTTATAGCCCGGCTCGGTGACCACCCAATCGAGCGGACAGCCCCTTTGCTTGAGCCTCTCGGTATGGTGGAAGTGAATGCCGATCATCAGCGGGAATTCGCCGGCGCACAAAAGTTCGATGGCGAGACTGGGGTCTCGGCCGTAGCGCAGATCCTGCTGCGCCAGACGGCGCATGAACTGAGTTGCTTTTTCCTTTCCCATGATTTCGAACATGGTCGCGTACCACTCGATATCATCCTCGTTCAACCACATCTTGCCTTTCCATCTGGGCAAGAGAAAGTCCTCGTAGGCGCGCGGCGCTTCCGCGCGCGTCACCTGACGGGTTTGAAACGCGCTCACGAAACTCACCGTATAGGCGGCGGTCCAGTAGCCGTCCTTGTCTTTGAGGTTGTTGCCGATCGTGGCCCGCTCCGGCGACAAGTACGGCGTCAGCGCGCCTTTTTGGGCGAGCAGCCAAGCTTGCAGCCCGCCGATGCCGCCGTAAACGTCCGCGCTGAATAACCCGGCGCGCTGCTCTCTAAGAATCCTTTCGTATACGGCGGTGGTTCCCTGACGGTGATAGTTGGATTTGATCGCGGGATATTTTTCGTTGAAGTGTTTCATCAACGCCTGCATATGGTCGCTTTGAGTCGTCCCATAAATCATCAGGCTGCCTTCTTTGGTCGCCGCTTTGACGATTTCGTCCGAGGCGCCGCGTGCCCGCGCCTCAGAAAAAAGCGCGACCAATCCGACCAATACCGCGAGCGATATTTTCCTGAATGGAAGCAACATCGCGCCTAATCCTCCGTGTCTGCCCTAGCAAGCTGCTGAAAAAAGCCTCTTGCAGGCGCTCAAAAAGATCCAGAGGCGAGGCGCGCGAAGATCGACGAGCGGAGGCGTACTTATAGTACGTTGCAGCGAGGCGATTGAGCGGCAACGAAGCATATGGATCTTTTTCAGCAGCCTGCTAGAGCAGCCAATCCGTGCCGTACAACCTGGCGGCGTTGGCGAACGTAAGTTTGCGCAGCAAATCGTCATCCAGATGACCCATGGTGTCACGAATGAAACTCTGCGAGTCGGGAAAAATGCCGTCGGCATGGGGATAGTCGGATGCCCAGCAGAAGCTCTCGGCGCCGTAGTCTTTCGCCAACTGCGCGCCGACTTTGTCGTCTTGAAACGTCGCCCACACTTGGCGCTTGAATAGCTCGCTCGGTGGCGTGCTGATCAAATCGTCATACATGCCTTCTTGGTATTTCATCTCGAGCCGCTGCAGCACATAGGGAATCCAACCGATGTGGCTCTCCGCCATGACCACCTTGAGCCCTCGATGCCGCTCCAAGGCGCCGCACAATAGTATCGCCACGAGACATTCGTCGGCCTGCATGGCGACGACCGCCTGATGCGTCGCCTGAGAAACCCGCGGTAAATCTCCTTTGAGCTTCTGTTCGACGCTGATCGGCCCGCAGGTGGTCGTGCCGTGCCCAACGCCGATGTGAAATGACAACGCCACCTCGTTTTCCTCCGCCGCCGTCCACATGGGCTCCCACATGGCGTGCCAAATCGGCTCGGGCCCATTGAACCAATCGATCATCGCGCCTCTCAACCCCAAGCCGTGCTTGCCGACCCGGCGCAGTTCTGCGCTCGCTGCTTCCGCCGAGGATGCCGGGATATTGGCGGTACCGATGAAGCGCTTTGGATCATACGAACAAAACTCCGCAATGAAATCGTTGTAAGCCCGATAGGTGGCGGCAATCACCTCGGGATCTTTGATGCTATCTTCGATAAAGCGAATGCCGTAGATGACTTCGGCTGAGATTCCATCCATATCGAGATCCGCGAGTCTCAGTTTGGGATCTGGCGGATGACTGGGTTGCCAGCCGGCTTCGGCCATGCGCCGCCCGCGGTGAGTCGTCATTTGTCCACGCCCCATCCACGCGGCGTGGGCGCCCATTTTCGCGCCGTCTCCCACCCAAGTCGGCTTGCCCTCGATATCGATGACCCTGGGTACCCGATCTCTCAGCTGAGCGGACGCGCGCGAAGTAAACGTATCGGCCGGAAGATAGAACAAGTCCATATGCCCATCGGCCGAAATAATCTTGTTTGCCATTTGGTTTCTTCCTTTCTGAATTGAGTACGAATCATCCATGGCAGAATCGAAGACGCTACGGAGGAGTCGACCCGAAGATAAGTCCAATCAGCATAAATCGTCAAGAGAAACTGCTGCCTTGAACGTGTCGATGGTTGTTCTGCGCGCATGGGTCTCGCCTTGCTCGCAGCTGAAACCAACCGCGAGAATTCTTGGTCTGAATTAGCCGTCGGTTTTCTGCGATGGCGCCTTGTGTAGGGGCGGACCGGAGCCTGTCCTGAGCCATGCCGAAGGATGTCCGCCCTTTCCGGACGGGCGACCACACAGGGTCGCCCCTACAAGATGTTGGCGAACTGGACTGTCAGAAGATTTTTGACCGCGGCGCCGAACAAATCACGGCTCGACGCCGAGGTAGGCGTTGCGCACGTACTGCAGCACCATGCGCTGGGCGTTGAAGAAAGCGCCGTTCAACGCAATCGCGGAACGGCGCACTTCGGTGTAGCCGTTTGGGTTGCCGTAGTCAAGGGCAGGATTGCGTGCCCGAGTTTGTCATAGAGCGGAGAGCGCCTCGAGCGGCGGGATCCACCGCGCCCTCGGTACCGCCATCGATCAACCAACCGGTCACGCCTTCGACGTCGATCTCATTGCTGTCGGGCTGATGGCAATTTTTTATGCAATCGCTGCTCGAACAATAGGCAATCGAAATCCAAAAACTGCATCAGCCGCTGTTGCGCAGTCCCGCTGCAATCCCGTTGGTTGTCAGCAAGATCACCCGCTTGATTTGCTCGGTCGTGTTGCCGGCGCGATAGCGCCGGAGCGCTTCTACCTGAAGATGATTGAGCGGATCGATGTAAGGCACGCGATTGCGCAAGCTGCGCGCTAGAAGCGGGTTGGATTCGAGTAATTCTTGCTGTTCCGTGATTGCCAGAAGCCGGCCGATACTGCTCTCCAGTTCCCGCCGCAGCGCGTCGAAAATTCTCGCTTTCAACTCTGCGTCGGCGACCAAGTCGGCGTAGCGCGACGCGATGTGGAGATCGCTCTTCGCCAACACCATATCCATGTTCGAGAGCAGCGCGCGAAAGAACGGCCAGTTCTGGTACATTTCGCGGAGCAATGCCAGCCCCGCCGGGCCGTGGCGCGCGACAAACGCGTCCGCCGCGGCACCGAAGCCGAACCAGCCGGGCAACATCATGCGCGCCAGCGACCAGCTGAACACCCACGGGATGGCGCGCAGATCTTCGATCCGATCGGAACTCTGGCGCGACACCGGACGGCTGCCGACGTGCAGATCCGCTAACTCGGCAATCGGCGTTGCGATGCGAAAAAAAGCGTTGAACCCCGGTGTGTCGTAAACCAGGCGACGGTAGGCCGCGTGAGCGACTTCGGACATTTCTTCCATCGCCTCCTGGTAGATTTCCTTGACCTGATACTCGGCGCCAAGCAATGTCGCTTCCAACGTCGCCGCCACGAGTGTTTCTAAATTGCGTCGGCCGATTTCGGCATCGGCGTACTTGCTGGCGATCACTTCACCCTGTTCGGTAATGCGAATCTGGCCGGCCACGCTGCCCGGTGGTTGCGCCAGAATGCGCCTCGTAACTCGGACCGCCGCCGCGCCCCACGGTGCCGCCCCGGCCATGAAACAGGCGCAGTTTTATTCCATGGAAACGAAACAAATCCACTAACTTGAGTTCTGCTTTATAAAGCTCCCAGTTAGAAGTCAGATAACCGCCGTCTTTATTGCTGTCCGAATAGCCGAGCATGACTTCTTGAGTGTCGTCGCGGCTCGCCAGCAAACGCCGGTAGAGCGGCAAGCTCAAGAGTTTTTCCATGATCTGCGCGGATTGACGCAGGCCTTCGATCGTTTCGAACAACGGCACGACGTTCATATCGAGTTCCGGCCCCGGTGCCGCGCGCATCAGACCCGCTTCCTTGAGCAGCAACATTGCCTCGAGGATATCGCTGGTCTCGAGGGCGTTGGAGATAATGTAGGTCGGCAGCGCCGCGCGACCATGGCGCCGCTGCAGCGCCGCGGCGGTATCGAGAATGCGCAACTCCTTCATCGTGTCGCTGCTGTACGCGAAATAGGGCGAACGTAAAAGGCGCGGCAATTCCAGCTCGTCGATCAACCAGCCCTGCCGCCCCGCTTCGTCCAGCTCGATATAACCATCGCGCCGCGTGCCGACGCGAAACAATTCGGCGATCACCCGTTCATGGACGCCGCTGTGCTGGCGCAAGTCCAAAGGCGCCAAGTGGAAACCGAACACGTCGAGCGCGCGCCTGAGCGTGCGCAATCGGCCGTGCGCGATGCGCGCCGCGCCGTTCCGGCGGAGCGCGTCATCGACGGTGCCAAGATCCGCCGCGAATTCTTGCGCATCGCGATAGCAATCGACGCCGGTCGTTGGAATGTCTTCGAAACCGCTTTGCTCGAATGCCCGCGCGGTTGCGCTCAGCCGCTCGCTGATCCCGGTGAGCGCTTGACGATAGAGTTCGTCGCGCCGATGTTCCGATCCCTCGGCCGCGCGCGCTGCCAGCGCTTCCAGCGCCGCTGTCACCGGCACCAAGCGTACCGACTGTGACAGCTCTCGCCTGAGCTTCTGCAGTTCCGCGCTGTAATAATTAAACGCCACGGCCGCATGGCGCCGCACCGCGTGGGCAGTGACGTCGTGGGTCACGAAGGGATTACCGTCGCGGTCGCCGCCGATCCAGCTGCCCAAACTAAAAAAACTCGGGATGACAAAGCTCGCCTGCGGCCAGCGCTGGTTAAGTAAATCTTCGACCTCGGCATAGAGTCGCGGCACTTGCTCAAGAAACGTCGAGCGATAATAGGACAACCCATTTTCGATTTCATCGGCCACGGACAGACGCAGTTCGCGCAGGATGCGAGTCTGCCAGAGCGAGAGGATCGCCCGGCGCAGCGCTTCTTCGTTGTCGCGAATCTCCGCCGGCGTCAGGTCCACCCGATCACGCGTCGCCATCAGCGCGGCGATCTCGCGCTGGCCGTCGAGAATACTCTGACGCTGCACCTCGGTCGGATGGGCGGTCAAAACCGGCGCGATCAGCGCCCGCGAAAAAAAATCCTGCACCGCGTCCGCGCTCACTCCGGCATCGGCGACCCGTTCGATAGCTCGCGCCAAACTGCCGGCCGGCGGCGGCGAAAACGCGATCTGGTGCGCCCGATGGCGGCGATTGCGATGCAAGTCCTCGGCAAGGTTACTGAGCTGAGAGAAATAGCTGAACGCGCGCACCACCACTTCGCTGGCATCGTGACTGACGCCGCTCAGCATATTTTCCAATTCCGCGCGCGTCGGTTCGTCGCCGGTGCGGCGAAATCTTACCGCGGTTTGGCGTACCCGCTCGACCAGCTTGAAAGTTTCCTCACCCTCCTGCTCGCGTAAAGTATCCCCGAGGAGTCTTCCGAGTAGCCGAATATCGTCGCGCAGGGAGAGATCCTTTGCGTTTCCCTGTTCTGAATGATCCTCATCGTTCATGGCTCACACTCCAATGGATCTTAGAATGGGACGAATCCAAATGACATGCCAACCATTGATCCTGATGTTGGAGCCGGGCGAGCGTCGACGCGAAGCTAACAGCCATTGAACAAGCACGCGACAAATCAACCGAACCGGGCCGGATCGATTAGACATTTTTGGCGGCGTACGATAAAAATCGGTCTCGGCAGCTAGAACCATCCGGTTTGCCGCGCCGCTTGTGAGTCCGGTCCTGGAATCTCGCCACGGCCTATCTCGACTCGGTAATTCAGGTTTTCTGATTAGCGTTGGTTCGGAGGTGTCCACATCATGATGAAAGCAATTTCAAATGCCCGCGCAAGGCGCGTCATGGCTTTTCACGATTTTCAGCTTTCATTCGCTCATCGCAAGCACCCCGCCATGCCGATCCTTATCGACCCGGCGAAAACCGCCGGTTCTTGATTCCCCTTACGTAACCGCATGCCCCAAGCTACCGAGCGCGACTATCTATCGCCGTTTCGTCATCGCGACTTTTGCATTTTCTGGACCGGCTCGTTTCTTTCAAGTATGGGCACGCAGTTCACCACTGTGGCGATGGCCTGGCAAATTTACGAGCTGACGAATTCACCGTTGCAGATCGGCTTGCTCGGCCTCGCCCGGGCGCTGCCGCAAATGTTTTTATTGCTCGTCGGCGGGCTCCTCGCCGACGCGATGGATCGACGTAAACTGATGATATTCACGCAGAGCGGACTGTTCTGCGTTTCGACGGTGCTGGCACTGCTGAGCTTCTTCGGCAGAGCTTCGCCGCAGATACTCTATGGCGCGACGGCGCTGTTGGCGATCTTTACGTCGCTGGAACAACCGTCGCGCCAATCGATGATCCCCAACCTGGTGCCGCGTGAGAACCTGACTCAAGCCCTGGCGTTGCAAGGAACCCAACGCTATGTGCCGATCATCGCCGGTCCGTCGCTCGCCGGGGTGCTGCTCGCCTTCTCCGGTCCCGCGGCTTGTTACGCCGTCGACGCCTGCTCTTGGATCGCCATGCTTTCCGCCCTGCGTCTTTTGCGCACGAAGATTCCCGAAGGCGGCGGCTGGAGAACCGTGTCCGTGAATTCGCTGCGCCAAGGGTTTCGCTTCGTCTGGTCCCACGGTGTAATCTTGCCGCTGATGTTGTTGGATTTCAGCGCGACTTTCTTTGGCAACGCGCGCGGTTTGTTTCCAATTTTCGCGCGCGATATTTTGTTCGTCGGTCCCACGGGACTCGGCCTGCTCTACGCCGCGCGCGCGGTCGGCTCCCTGTTGGCGGCTATCGGGATGACCGTGCTGGGTCCGGTGCAGCGCGCCGGGCGGTGGATTTTTATCGGTATCGGCATCTATGGCCTGGCCACGATGTTTTTTGCCGAATCGCGGATTTTCTGGTTTTCAGTTTTGATGCTCATGTTCACCGGCATGGGCGATACGATCAGCTCGATCCTGCGCTCGACGATCAATCAACTGAGCACGCCCGACGAGTTGCGCGGCCGCATGTCATCGATCAACAGCATATTCACCAGCAATGGTCCGCAACTCGGCCAATTCGAATCCGGCTTGGTCGCCGCCTGGCTCGGCGCCCAGGCTTCCGCGCTCACCGGCGGCGCGGCAACGCTGATTATTCTTGCCGCTGTGGCAGTCGCCTTTCCAATGGTTCGGCATTGCCAAATTCAACACGCCAAATAGGAGTGCGCCCATGCTGCTTGGCAACAATTCGCGTCAGCTTGTTTTGGTCGCTTTCTGGTTCCTCATCGGCGCGCTCGCACCACCGTCGAAATTCGCGGCCGAGAGAGTCAACGCCAGCTATGGCGCCATCTCCGGCTCCATGGCGCAAACCTGGGTCGCCAAAGAAGCCCGTTTGTATGAAAAGTACGGCTTGGATCTCAATCTCGTCTACATCTCGGGCGGACCGCGCAGCATCATGTCGCTGATCGGCGGCAGCATCCAATTCGTCAATCATTCGGGCATGCCCGCTTTGGAAGCCTACCAGCGTGGCGCCGACACCGCATTGATCGCCTCGCCGAACAATCAACTCGAACATTCCCTGGTGGTGCAGAAAAGCATTACCAGCACCGAGCAATTGCGCGGCAAAGTCCTGGGCATGAGCACCGCCGCTTCTCTGACTGATATTCTTCTGCGCGAAGGGCTGCGGCTCAACAATATTTCGGAGAAGGACGTGACCATCATTCCCGTCGGCGATCTCGGCGCGCGCTTGAGCGGTCTGCAAACCGGCCGGCTGCACGGCGTGATTATCGCCGGCATCCAGACCGTCACCGCGACTAAGATGGGATTTAGGCAGCTCATCGACTATTCCAAGCTGCCGCTGGAGATCGCCGGCTCCGGCATCCTGGTACGGCGCTCCTACGTCGCCAAGAATCACGATACAACTTTAAGATTTCTCAAGGCCTGGATCGAAGGACTGTATGTATTCAAGGCCAAGCCCGACTTCGCGCTGAGCGTCGTTAAAAAAATATGTGGCGACCCAGGACACCGAAGTGCTGCAGCACGATCTATAATCTCTACAAAGAACGGCTTCTCACCAAACCAACGCCAACCGTACAAGTCGCCAAATCGATGCTCTATCTACTGTCGCGTTCGAGTCCCGAAGTCGCCGGCGTCACTCCCGAAGGCTTCATCGAACCGCGCTTCGTCAATGAACTGGAGAGCTCGGGCTTCTTCGACGAGATGAACCGGCAGTACGGCAAGTGACGCAAGCAAAGTAGCGAAGAAAGGAAGTTTCACGCACAGAAATGAAAGGAGGGGTTCCAATTTTCCGCAACTCGTCATTCCCGCGCACGCGGGAATCCAGGTTGTTTTCCGCCCCAATTGCCTAGATACCCGCTTTCGCGGGTATGACGGAACGCTGCGGTACTCAGCATATTGGGGTTCTTCATCTATAGGTTCTTTCGCCGCGAAAAATTCCAATTCCTTCCTACTCCGCAATCTTTGCGCTCTCTGTGGTTAACTCCCCCCTCTTCAGAAATGAAAATGGCGGGGTTCCCGCCACGATTTCTCCGCGACTCGTCATTCCCGCGCACGCGGGAATCCAGGTTTGTTTTCCGCCCAATTAGCCTGATACCCGCTTTCGCGGGTATGACGGAACGTTGCGGTACTTAGCGTATTGGGGTTTTTGTCATTTCGACCGGAGGGAGAAATCTTACTCCTTTCCGACTTGCGAACGTGTGGCAAATGAACCGGAACACAAGAAGGATTTCTCGCTGCGCTCGAAATGACACGACATGAAACCATGAGGTAAAAAATGATCCAAACTTTGTGCTCTCTACGATCTTGTTTTTGTGTCCTTCGCGATCTCTGAGCTTAATTCCCCCTCTTCTTCTTCGGCCGTAGGATCGGCCAAATCAGGAACGCCGCGGTCAGCGCGATCAAAACCGCGCAGATCGGCCGGTTGAGAAAAATGCTGAAATCGCCGCGCGAGATCAGCAGTGACTGGCGCAACGAGGTCTCCATGATCGGGCCAAGCACCAGGGCGAGGATGAACGGCGCGCCCTCGAAACCGACCCTGCGCATGAAAAAGCCGAAGATGCCGAAACCGAGCATGACCACGATCTCGACGGTATTGGCGTTGAGGCTGTAGACGCCGATAAGGCAGAACAGCAGGATCAACGGAAAGAGAATCACGTAAGGCGTCTTGAGCACGCGCACCCAGATGCCGATCAGGGGTAGATTCAGCACCAAAAGCATGGCGTTGCCGACGTACATGCTGGCGATAAATCCCCAGAACAGGTCCGGATGGCGGGAAATAAATAGCGGACCCGGCTGGATGCCGTGGATCATCAAGGCGCCCATGAACAGCGCCATGATGCCGCTGGTCGGTATTCCGAGTGAGAGTAATGGAATAAACGAGCCCGCGGTGGCGGAATTGTTCGCGGCTTCCGGCCCGGCGACGCCCTCAATGACTCCGGTGCCGAATTTTTCCGGATAGCGCGACAAGCGCTTTTCCATGGCATAGGACATAAACGAAGCGATCACCGGACCCGGGCCGGGCAAGATGCCGAGAAAAAAACCTAGCAGTGAACCGCGGCCGATCGGCCAGATGCTGTCCTTCCAGTCTTTTGCATTCGGTAGCAGACCCTTGATCTTCGTCTCGTAAACCGACTGCGGACCGATCCGCGCCAGATTTTCCAGCACTTCGGCGATGCCGAAGAGCCCCATCGCCACCGGCACCAGGCCGAAGCCGTCTCTGAGAGTCAGAGTTCCGTAGGTAAATCGCTCTTCGCCGGAGATCGGATCCATGCCGGCGGTGCCGGCCAACAAACCAAGCGTGGCCATGGTCAGGGCTTTGAGCATCGAAGCCTGGCTCAAGTAAGCCACCAGGGTCAATCCAGTCAGAGTAAGCGCGAAGAACTCCGGCGGTCCAAAACTCAGCGCGGCTCTGCCGAGCAGCGGCGCCAGACACATGAGACCGATCACGCCGAACGTGCCGGCGATGAACGAACCGAAGGCAGCCATTCCGAGAGCGGCGCCCGCCCTGCCCTGGCGCGCCATGCGATAGCCGTCGAGACAGGTGACCACCGACGCCGTTTCTCCGGGAATGTTGACCAGAATCGACGTCGTCGAGCCGCCGTACATGGCGCCGTAGTAAATGCCCGCGAGCAGGATGATCGCGCTTGCCGGTTCCATCTTGAACGTGAGCGACAGTAGAAATGCCACCGCCCCCACCGGACCCAATCCGGGCAGCACGCCGACCAGCGTGCCCACCAACACGCCAAGGAAACAGAACAAGAGGTTGATCGGCGTCAGCGCGACCGAAAAACCCAAGCCGATGTTGGCGATGAGGTCCACGCTAGATTCCCAAGAGTCCAGCGGGGAGCGGCACACCCAACAGCCAGGAAAAAATTGCGTAGGAGATCAGCGCAGTCGCCAGCGCGACAACGACTACTTTGCGCCACTTTTGCGCTTCGATGGCGCGCAGGAGTGAAATCATCAGTAAAAACGTGGTGAGCAGAAATCCGAGACGCTCGAGCGCCAATGCGAAGCCGGCCAACGTCACCAGCGTCACCGCGATCCGAATCCAGCCTTGAGTCTCGATCTTTTCGCCACCGCGTAGCGCCTCCCTTCCGGCGAGCGCCCGCGCCAACAAAATGAGCGACATGATCCCCAGCAAGACCGCCAGGGTCCTGGGAAAGAACGCCGTCTGCGGTACGCGCATCGTGCCGAATGGCAAAGTGCCCGCGGCGAGGAAAATATAGCCGGCGAGCGCCAGCAGAACCGCGGCAACCGCGATATTGGATCGCATCGGGAAAACACTTAAAGGTTTGTCGGTCGTCTATTGAGCGATCTTAGCGAGGCGCGCCACTTCGCTCCACTTGCGCTGTTCTTCGGCGTAAAACTTGGCCGCTTCCTGCGGCCCGAGATTCTCGACGAGCGCTTGGGCTTTTTCGATGTGCGCGGCGGTCTCCGGATCTTTGAGACTATCGTGGAGCGCGCCGGCCAGCCGCTTGACGATCTCCGGCGGCGTTTTTGCGGGAGCGAAGAAGCCCACCCAGATTTTCAAGTTCAGCTCGGGGAAGCCTTTCTCAACCGTCGTCGGCACGTTGGGAAAATCCTTAAGCCGGCGATTGGACGCCACTGCGAGCGCCCGCATGGTGCCGGCCTCGATGTGACTTCGTGTCGTGCCCAAAGTTAGAAAAGCGATGTTGACGTGCCCGCCCAAAACCGCGGTCGCCGCCGCCGACTCCGAGCCGAGCGGCACGTGCGTCAAATCGATCTTGGTCTTCAACTTAACCAGCTCGCCGATAAAGTGCGGCGTCGTGCCCGGCCCGGCGGAGCCGTAGGTGAACTGCCCGGGATTTTTACTCGCATCGGCGATAAACTCTTCGAGCGTCTTCCACGGCGCGTCGGCTTTAACCACCGTGGTATTCGGGCTGCTGGTCGCAAGCGTCAGGGGCGCGAAGTCCTTCATGCGTGAATCCGGAGTTCTTGTTGACGATCGGTATGATCAGCACCGGCGGCGGCGTCACGAGAATCGTGTAGCCGTCCGGCGCCGCGTCCTTGGCAGCCTGGATGCCGACGGCGCCGCCTCCTCCCGGCTTATTGACGACGATCAACTGCTGGCCGAGGATGGCCGACATTTTCGGCGCAACCATGCGCGCGACGATATCGGTGACCGCGCCGGGAGGAAACGGATTGATGATCTGAATGGTTTTGGTCGGATAGTCCGCGGCTTCCGTTACGGACGCGGCAAAAATAGTGCAGATCACGAGGACGAACGGCGGCTATTGCAAATCGGTTCGAGTCACCCAGCGCAGACAAACATTTCACGACCTTACCTCCCGATGATTGAATCGCTTTCCCTGCTAACAGACTCGCCCACGGGGTGTCAATCTAGTCTCGCTTTGGCTTGACAGGATCGGCGATAATTTTTACAAGGGAGCAGCGCGCGGCCGGTTGCCGCAACAGCGATCGAGAAACCGCGCAACAATTACGAGGTGTTCGTATGGGGACCGAAGCCGGAGCGCAGCAGATTCTTGCCGGGTTGAAGGAAGCCGGGATCGATTTGGTATCGAGCGTTCCCGACATCAATATGCTGCAGCTGATCAATTTACTTTACGCAGACAAACAGATCACCCACGTGCCCGTCGGCCGCGAAGAAGAAGGCGTCGGCGTCTGCGCCGGCGCGCATCTGGGCGGCAAAAAACCCGCCTTGTTGATGCAAAACGGCGGGCTGTTGAACAGCTGCAACGGCCTCACCACCACGGCGCTGCAGTTCGGCATGCCGATCTTGCTGCTGATCTATTACGCCGGGGATATCGGCGATAACGCATTTCACATGGTGGGGCTGGTCACCGAACCGGTGCTCCAGGGCTTGGGGATCAAGTATATCGTCCTGCGCGATCCGGCCAAAGTGAAACAAGATATCGCCGGAGCGGTAACTTTGGCCAATAGCTCGAAACGACCGGTCGCCCTCTTGCTCACGCGGGCAGTGTTGTGAGGATTCGTTATGAAACGCTTTGAATGTTTGCAGGCGATCGCCCCGTTGATCAAAGACGAACTGTTCGTAACCACCGCCGGGGGCGCCACCGCCGAGTGGAACGGGGTACACCCGAGCGACGGCAACATCCAGGTCAAGACCTTGGGCCTGTGCTCATCGATCGGTCTCGGCTTGGCCCTGTCGCTTCCCAAGCGCAAGGTTTTTGTCTTCGACGGGGACGGCGCCCTGTGGATGAATCTCGGCTCGCTCGCGACCATCGGCCTGCATCAGCCGAAAAATTTGATTCACATCTGCTGGGACAACCAGCAGTACGAATCTTCCGGCGGCGAGCCCACGGTTGCCACCGCCGGCAAGATTGATTTTGCCGGCGTAGCGCGCAACGCCGGCATCCAGAGTTCTTGCGCCGCGACAACCGTCGAAGAACTCAAACAAGCGGTAGGTCACGCGCTCAGCCACGACGGCCCGCACTTTATCTGGGCGCGCATCGAAGCCGGTCGCGCCGAAGCGCCGCCGCTGCCATACGACGAGCTCGAGAACAAGTATCACTTCATTCGCTATGTCGAAGAGACCGAAGGCATCAATATTCTGCGCGTGCCCATGCCGGCGAGCTACCTGCTGAAATAGCGAAACCAGTGCCGGGCTAGTCCAGAAAAGCTCCGAACTCCTCCGTTTCGTGATGCTCCTCTCTAAATTGGGCTCGCGGCCGTGCTATTAGCCGACTTATGACGAAACCGACACGGCGAAAGAGCCTAATTCCTCCCCTTGAGAGACTGTGTCGCACTCGCAAAAAGCCACATAAATGTCATTCTGAGCGCCAGCGAAGAATCTCGCATGTTCTGTCGCTTACGAAGACGAGATCCTTCGGCTATCGCCTCAGGATGACATTACAGACACAGTCTTTGACGGGATGATCTATAGAATGCATGTCCCGAATAGGCTGAGTAATCGCATTGTTCGGTCATACCCGCGATCACCGGTATCCACGCTACATTTCCGGCATCCATTCCGCGTGGCGGAATGACGAGTCCGCAAACGATGCAGCGATAGCCACCTCTATCTTTGAAAACGCTGCGTAAGCGTATATCATGATCACTTCGTGGATGTGTGCTGCAGCTTGTTTTCGTGCCGTAGCAATAAAGGACGAATAAACATGACTTCCAAATCTGCATCAAAATTAACTCTGCTCGCTATTCTGCTTTTTGCCTGGTGCGCTCCGGCGAGCGGTCAGATGACCAAGGTTGCCATCGGCTACAGCGGCATCAGCGCCGATCAATTGGTCATTTGGGTCGCCAAAGACACCGGCATCTTCGCGAAGAATAATCTGGATGCGCAGCCCATCTATTTCTCCGGGGGAACCCTTTCCGTCACCGCGATGGTTTCGGGAGACACCCCGCTGATCCAAGCGTCCGGTCCCGGCATCGTCAGCGCCGGACTCGCCGGCGCTGAACCCGTCTACGTCGTCGGCGGCATTGTCAGCTTGGATTACTGGCTCGTCACCCAGCCGGAAATCAAAACTCCGGAGCAGCTGAAGGGCGGTACCGTAGCGGTGGCGCGCTTCGGCGGCGCCGCCGACTTCGTAGCGCGCTACGCCTTGGCGCGCTTAGGACTCAATCCGGGCAAGGACGTTACCATCGTCCAGACCGGCAGCACACCGGAGCGGCTCGCGGCGCTGGAGGCTCGACGAGTTTCCGGCAGTACATTGGTGCCACCGGCGACTTTCACGGCGCAGAAAAAAGGGTTTCATGTTTTGGCCGACGTCGCCGCGCTCGGTTTGGCGTATCAGCATCAGGGCGGGGTCACGACGCGGAAGTTTCTCCGCGACAATCCAGTAATCGTACGAAATTTCGTCAAGTCGTACATCGAAGCGGTCCATCGACTGAAAACCGACCCCGCTGTCGGGTTGAAGATCGCCGCGAAATATTTGCGCCTGGAGGACAAAGAGTTATTGCAAAAGACCTACGAAAGCTCCATCAACGAGAACAAGTTGCCCGCCAAACAATATCCCACTGTGGAAGGGTTAAAGATCATCATTGACCAACTGGCATTGACCAATCCGAAAGCAAAGACGGCAAAACCGCAGGATTTTATCGATGCGCGTTTCGTCGAAGAATTCGACAAGAGCGGCTATACCGACAGTCTGTATGGACGGAAGAAATAACCGAGTCGTGATAGGTGATTGCCACTGTCGTGAAAACACGAGCCACGAGCACGAGTCACGAACACGTTTCCCCCTCCGTGAGGCGTTTTGCGGTCTACTAATCTTTGAGCCGGATGCCGAACTTGGACAGACGATGCTTCCACGCATCGCGCCGCTCGATGCCTTGCCAGACCTCGATCTCGTGCTTCGCAAGCTGCGATTTTTTCTCTTTGAGCTCCACCATCAACTCTTGAATCAACTTGTCGCGCGCCTTCAGTAGTTGGTCCCGTTCTTTCATCAGATCGTCCAGGGCGTTGGCCTCACCGGTCAGTTCGCGCCGCGTTACAGGATGGTTGAGCTCGGACTCGGCACGGCTTTCGCTTACTCGATTGCGCTCTTCGTGGAGTTGGGCTTCGACGCGGTGCTTGGCCCCCTCCACCTCGCCCATCCTCTCGGTCAGCACATAGATCTGGCTGCGCAGCTCACCGAGCTCGGCGCCGCTGCTTTCTAAGAGTTTCTGTTTTTGAGCCAGTTGGTGTTCGAGCGACTGGACCTTCGCGGTCAGTTGCCCTTCGATTTCACCGATAGAAGATTCTTTGGCCTGGAGCAGCACATTTTTTTCGCGCAACTCTTCCTGCACCAAGCGCTCTGACTTGTCTCGTTCCGAGGCGAGCTCGGCCCGTTCCTGAGTCAGCGCGCTTACTTTGGCCAGGAACGTATCGATTTCCGAGTCACGACTAACCAATAGATTGGCTTTTTCACCGAGCTGACTCTCAAGGGCGCGAATTTGACCGCTCAAGCGTTCCTCGATTTTCTTGATCGCCGATTCCTTGACGTGCAATAGCTCGGTCTTTTGTCTGATTTCTTCGCGCAGCAGACGCGCGTCTTGATCTTTGGCGCGGCCGAACTCGGCCAATTGCGCCGTGAGTTTGCCTACTTTGGCACCGCTGGCTTTGACCTCGGCGTCGCGGCTCGCCAGCATCTCATCTCTTTCGTTAAGCTGGCCCTCCAGCGAGCGGATCGCTTCGCTAGAGCGGCTCTCCAAGGCCTGCCGTACCGTTTCCTTCGATTGCAGCAATTCCGCCTGCTGCTGCACCGTCGCTTGCAATGATCGAATCCCTTGGTCTTTTTCCGTGCTGAGATCGGCAAGGTGTTTCTTTGCGGCCAGCAAATCCGCTGCTTGGTTCTGAATGACATCGGTCTTCTCGCGCAACTGGTTTTCGAGAATTCTCAGCTTGTCGGCGAAATCTTCTTCTAAATCTTTGCGGCCGATCTCCGTCGACTGCAAGAGTTCCGTCTTTTCCCGCAGAGCGTCACGAAACAGGCTCTCGACATTGTCTTTTGCGGCAACCATCTCGCTCATGCGCTGGTTCACGGCCCTGAGCTCGGCGCGCAACTCATCGAGCTCAACGGTATCCGGATTCGCGGCTGCTTCTTGCTTCTCGGCGACTTGCTTCTCTAGCGCGCTGATTTTTGCCTTGAAGCCATCCTCCAACGTTCGGATCACGGAGTCGCTCGCGTGCCGAATCTCCTGCTCCTTACGGAGCTGATCTTGGAGGGAAACCGCGGCACGGTCCTTGGCGCTTTCCGCCTTGTGCAACTGCTCGTTCAAAGTCGCGATCTGCGCCGCGAGCAATTTTATTTCACCATCGCGGCTTTTTAACGTTTGGTCTTTTTCGCTTATGCGTCCGCGCAGACTTTCGAAATCCTTGGTAAAACGATCTTGCAAATCTTTGTGCGCGATTTCGCTTTCCCGGCGGCGCTGCTGTTCCTGGTGCAACTCCTGTTGGAGCGCCACCTCGGCCCCCTCCTTCGCCGCCGTCACTTCATTCAGGCGCGAATGCGCGGCGCGAACTTCCATTTTAAACGCGCGCATTTCGTCGTCCCGCGACTGGAGCAGCAAGTCTTTCTCAGCGATCTCATCCTGCAAGGTATGGATCGTTCCGGCGTATTTTTGCTCGGCTTCTTTGACCAAAGTCTCCATCGCGCGGCGATCGTTATCCGCATTGCCGAGTTCTTCATGGAGCCGGCTCTCCAGTTCCTCCTTCGTCGACCCCAATTCGCCTAACTGTCTGCGGATGGTCAGAATCTCGGATTCACGGCTTCGCAAGAGCTTGTCTTTATCGCTGAGCTGATGTTCCAGAATGCCGATCTTCTCGCCTAGCCGTTTCCCGTCATTTCTACTGGCGAGTTCATTGGCTTCAAGCACTTTTTTCTTCTCTCGAAGCTCGTCTTGTAACAGTCGCTCGGCACGGCTTCGGGCGGTTTCCATTTCGCCAAGTCGATCACCGAGGCCAGTGATTTCCTTCCGCAGTCCGGCCAACTCACCGTCTCGCGCTTTAACCAGCGAGTCCTTCTCCCGCAATTGGCTTTCCCAGAGTTTGGTCTTAGCGCTCAAGCGGTTTTCAAGCTCGTCAATGAGTTCCTCTTTCGCTTGCAAACCCGTCTTGGTTTTTTCCAGCTCGGCGCGGAGGCTGCGATCGCTTGGGCTGTCGAACAATCCACTTTCCGATTGCTCGACGGCGCGCGACTTCAGCGCGACCAATTCGGTTTCGCGAACCTTTACCAACTTTTCTTTCTCATTTAGATCCGCAATCAGATGCTCGATACGGTCGATGCTGGTTTCAAGGTCGCGTGACACAGCGTCTTTGGCTTGCCGCTCGTTTTTCCCCTTCCAAACTTCCTCTTGCAGTAGGCTTTCCGCCTGATTTTTGGCGGCACCGACATCCGTGAGCCGCATCCGCAGCGCTTGGAGTTCGCCGTCGCGCAACATTTTCAGAACAACGATCAAGACAACTAGAGCAAATAGCGCTAAACCACCGTACAATAGGCTGCCTGCAGGAAGCTCTTCCGCAATGAATTGCAACGGTGAGAAAGTGCCGTGTTTCAGATTGTTGGTGAAAAGCCAGCGAAGATAGTTAGCTTCGACTTCGTTATTGCGAAAATTAATGTAGAGGATCGACCCCAAAATAGCGGTGATCGCGACCAGCAAAACCATGATTTTTTCACGTGTCCGCATTTGGGGATTTACCTCAACCGAGCTGCTCAGTAGGACGAGTTCTTGATCTCGATATTTTACGATGCTAGCTGGGGTTTGCCAAAGGATTTTCCGGCGCAGAATCGCTCCACTGCGGAGCGTTTGACAACAATTGATCAAGGATATTCCCAGTCACGGTTGTCGGTATGAGAAACTTACCGACTGATTCTCATCGTGCGGTCGTTTAGTCAGAAGGCCCAGAAGGGAGTGGGTTGGAGAATACAATGACAGGCATCCGGTGCCCGCGCACGGGGAAACTGCCAATCTCATTGGCATTTCTTCTTGATAAGCGGGTTTACTTTGGTTAGATGGGTATCACACGTTAACTCAAATCGATCGGCAAATGACGATGCAACACCACTGGAAGTTGACTTTGGTCTCGGTGATCGTGGCGACAATCGTAAGCCTGCCCTTTTGCGAGGACGCGGTCAGTCAAACGGCGCCGCGCGGCGAGCTCAAAACGATCACTCTGGGCCTGATATCGAGTGTCCATCAGAAGGAAATCGAAACGCATTTCGCCGATTTCATCGATTATGTGGCAAAAAAGCTTTCAGCCGGCGGAGATGTCAAAGCCAAGGTCGTGGTGGCGCCGAATGTAGTTTCCCTGGTCAAAATGTTGGAGCAAAAGGAGGTCGACTTTTATCTGGAGAGTCCCTATCCGACGTACATCATCAACAACGTGCACGGCGCGGGCAAATTATTGTTGCGCCGGTGGAAGAGCGGCATGAGCGAGTATCGAAGCCTGATCTTCACGAAAAAAGATAGTTCGCTTTCCCGCCTCCAGGACTTACGGGGAAAAATCGTCGCCTTCGAGGATCCGGAATCGACGTCGGGCTATTTCTTGCCGAAATTCTTCTTGCAAAGAAACGGCTTCAAGCTCGTTGAAAAAACGCCCGCCAACGCGGCTGTTGGCGCCGGTGAAATCGGTTATGTCTTCATCTCGCCGGTGGATAGTCTGATCGAATCGGTGCTCTCGGGAAAAGTCGCCGCGGCAACTTTCAGTGACGACGATTTCGCTTCGCTTGCCGAGAGTAAGAAAGCCGGTCTCGCCATTCTCGCGCAAACCGAACTATTGCCGCGCCACTTGGTATCCGTCAGAAAAGATTTGGCGCCGGAGTGGGTTGAGCGGCTCGGTCTGGTACTGTTAGGGATGAACGAGGACGATCAAGGCCGAAGGATCATGCTCCAAGCCGACAACACAACCAAGTTCGATCCTCTGCCCGGCGGCGAAGAGGTTATGCGGCGGAGACTTTTGGAAACCTTCCATTCGCCGGACAAGCGTTGAGCAACGCCGGCCAAAGCTCCCTGATCCGGTGGTGCGGCAACTCCTGCCGGATGAGCCGGATGTTTATTGCTTCGCTTTTAGCTGGTGATCATTTTCTTGAAGAAATTTTTTGATCTCCTCGACGTTGTCGAGCAGTCTCGTCCATTGCTCTTTGTAGAGCGTTACCGGGAACCTGCCCAGACCGTAGACTGAGAGTCCGCCTTTCTCGCTGACCTTCAGGCGCAGTTGACCAGGCTTGCGTTCTTCCGCTTGCTCGCGGAGCGCGCGGTTTTCCGCCTCGAGGCGCGCCAGTTTTTGTTCGGTTGTTTCTTCCGCCATAATACCTCCAAGACAGCGCTACGATAGTTGGGGCAATTATTACCGCAAAGTAGAATGGAACGCGAGAAAGCGCCGGTTTTTATGAGTGCCGATGGATTCCATGAGCGCCCAAGTACGCTTGATCCCGACGGCGAAGTCGGATTATATGGATCGCATGACATGCACCGGGATGGATACTCGATTTTGCATATTTACGGGAGGACGAAAATCATGAGCGGTCAACTAGGAACTCGAATTATCGATGGCGACGGCCATATCATGGAGGACAACGCGGGGATCATCGCCCATATGAAAGGCGCTTACCGCGAGATCGCAGCGCGCAAAGGAATTTGCTTCCCGCCTTTGGATCACCTTCATTCGGGACGAGCCGTGGAGACGCCGCCGCAACGCGATCAACGTCCTTCGGTCGGACCCAAAGGATGGCTCGAATTTCTCGATGACGTCGGTATCGACTGGACCGTCATGTATCCGACCCTCGCGCTCTCTTACGGCAAAATCGTCAGCCGCGATTACGCGGTGGCGGTCTGCAAAGCCTATAACGACTGGATGACCGAAACCTACCTAAAATTCGATTCCCGCTTCAAGGCCATGGCGATTATTCCGCTGCAGGACCCTGAAGAAGCGGCCAAGGAACTGCGCCGCGCGGTCACCGAACTCGGCATGCTCGGCGCGATGATGCCATCGAACGGCCTCGCTCAGCCGTTGGGCGCAAAACAATTCTGGCCCGTCTATGAAGAAGCCAACCGGCTCGGTTGTTGTCTCGCCGTGCACGGCGGCGCCCACGATCGCTTCGGCATGGACCACATGAACATGTACGTGCCGGTGCACGCCCTCGGACATCCGTGGGGGCTGACGATCAACTGCGCCGATATTCTGTACAATGGCATCTTCGAACGCTTCCCGCGCGTGCGGATCGCTTTCCTCGAAGGCGGCATCGCCTGGTTGTTGCTTCTGCTCGAACGGTTGCACGCATCGCACGAGACTCATTTCCAGTACATCCCAGAAGGTGAGTTTGGTGTGCGCGAAGAACAAGACCCGGCGAAGCAGATCAGGCAGCTCATCAAAGACGGTCGCCTCTATCTGGGCATCGAGACCGAAGAGCTGACGATGCCCTTCGCTATCAAAACCGTCGGCAACAAACCATTTCTCTACTCGTCCGATTTCCCCCATGAAGTCACCCACGAGAGCTGCAAACACGATCTCGGTGAACTCATGGAGAGTGGCGAAATCAGCGACGACGATAAAGCCGCCTTGCTCTGGCGCAACGCGGAGACCTTTTACAAACTGCCGCTCTAGATTAACTAAACGACCGGTGGAACGATTGGAACATCTGGAACTATTGGAACGGTTCCAGACGTTCCACAAGTTTCAATCGTTCCAGTCGTTTAAGAGGAAACATAGACCGCCTGGACGAATGAAAGGACTCGTCATGGATACCTGCCGCGCTGCTGTCATCACCGAACACAACAAACCGCTGACGATCCAACAGGTACAGATTCCGAATCTCGATCCGGGCTCTCTGCTGGTTAAAATTACCGCGTCGACGCTTTGCGGCACCGATGTGCACCGCTGGCATGGACCGCTGAGCGAGGGCGACACTTTGCCGATCATTACCGGTCACGAGCCCTGCGGCTACGTCGAAGACATCGCCGGCGAACGCACGGACATTCTCGGCAATCCGGTCAAGCGCGGCGATCGCATCGTCTGGAGTTATGTCGCCTGCGGCTCCTGTTACTACTGCGCGGTGGCGATGCAGCCCTGCATCTGCCCGGGACGCGCCTCCTGGGGCCATAACCGCAGCGATGAGCATCCCTATTTGCTCGGCAGCTGCGCCGAATACATGTACGTGCCGAAAGAGTGCCTGATCATCAAAGTTCCCGATGAAGTAAGCTCGGCTTCAGCAGCCGCATCGGCGTGCGCTTATCGAACCGTGATGCACGGTTTCGACCGCCTCGGCGCCATCAAGAGCCATGAGATTGTCGTTATCCAAGGCAGCGGCCCCCTCGGCAACTTCGCCACCGCGGTCGCCAAAGATCATGGCGCCAAGAAAGTCCTGGTTATCGGTGCGCCGGCGAACCGCCTCGAAGTGACCAAGCGGATGGGCGCGGACGGCGTACTCAATCTCGAAGAAGTCACGGATGAAAAGGAAAGACGAAAATGGGTGCGCGATCACACCGACGGGCGCGGCGCCGACGTCGTGATTCAAGTGGCTAATAACATGGCGGTGCCGGAGGGACTGACGCTTCTGCGCGGCGGCGGCCGTTACCTGAATATCGGCGCCGGCGGCAAGGCGAACATCGCAGTGGAAAAGATCCCGCAGGAAATGCTCTTTATCACCGTGCGCTCGGCGAGCCGCGCCATTGGTTGCAAGCGATCGATTTTCTCGCTTCGCGCAAGAAGACCTTTCCTTTCGAGGAGATGATCAGCAAGAGCTATACTTTGGATCAGATCAACGACGCGCTCCAGGCGATGGCGAGCTATTCAGTGGTCAAAGCGGCGATCAATTTTTAATCGAATCACCGGAGCACCTTCATTACCCCACAGCGAGGTCTGTCTGAGGAATTGAGGACGACGTTTTTCCGGAAGGGTCCGGCTTGAAGCGGATCGTCAGAGATCGGCCTCACCGATTCGCGTCATCAGCCTATCGGTAAGGAAAACCAGAACCTGGTGCCTTTGCCGGCCTCGCTCTCGACGCCGATCGCGCCGCCGAGCAAGTGTCCCAGTTGCTTGGCGATCGCCAAACCTAATCCGGTGCCGCCGTAACTTCGTGTGCTCGAGCCGTCGACCTGGGAGAAACAGTCGAAGATACTCTGCTGTTTTTCTGCGGGGATGCCGGTGCCGTTATCCTGGACCGAGAAGCACAGACGATCGTTTGGCTCGGGAAGACTATTCCCGTCCCTGCTTTGGATCTGGCCCGCATATTTTTCCCGTCCGACGGTTACTACGATCTCGCCCTGCTCGCTGAATTTAACCGCATTGTCGATTAAGGCTCCCAATAGTTGGCCGAGCCGGCCGCGGTCGCTGTGCACCACCTTCGGAACGCCGGCTTCGATCACCTGTCGAATTCGCAGTCCATTTTTCTCCGCGCGTGGGTGAAACGGCGCAAGCGTATCGGCGATGAATTCGCCGAGATCGAAGACCGTCGTTTGGATCTTGATCCTCCCAGATTCCAAATCCGTCATCGCAAGGATCTTTTCGATCACCACCACCAACGAGTCGGCGCATGATTGAATCGTCGAAGCATAATCCCGTTGCTCCGCGGTGAGCGTGCTTTCGATCAATAGCTCCGCCATACCGACGACACCGTTGATCGGTGTGCGGATTTCGTGGCTCATGTTCGCGAGAAATTCCGATTTGGCCATATTCGCCGCATCAGCGCCGGCTTTGGCCTGCAACAGATCCAATTCGGCACGCTTGCGCGCGGTAAAGTCGATGGCGTAACCGCGCACCGAGCGTTCCCCGAAAACCGGCACAAGGTTCCATTCGAAATAATGATCCTGGACGCGCACCTCGATGCCGCCCATTTCGGCGCGAGTCAACAGACATTGCTTTGTCAAGCACTCAATGTCAGGCGGCAAAACAACCGGGCGAACATCGTCGCTAAATCCAAACCGATCGATCAAAGCCATCATGGCCGGATTGGCGTGCAGCAAGTTGGCGTCCTGGTTAAGCTCGACGATCGCAATCGGGCTACTCTGAGCGATCGAAGCCAGGCTGCGCAAATCTTTTTCTACTTCCAACTGCTGAGAAATGTCGTTGAATGCCAGGATCGCGCCCATTCCCCGCCCGGTCGGATAAGGCGTGCAGTGATATTCGATGGGTTTGCGCATGTCACCGTGGCAGCGAAGCCGCATCCGCGCAGTCGGTTGAACGTTGTGTCCGCCAAGAATCCGAGTGACTGGGCAGCTGTTCGGCGAATCTTCGCTGTCTTCCAGGCGGCACTGAAAAAGCTCGTGAGCGATTTGCCCTTCCAGGCTCGCAACCGGCCAGCCCAAGAATAGTTCAGCTTGCTGATTCACCGCCGCGATCCGTCCGTCGGGCTCGACGAGAACCGCGCCCGAGGGCAACGCATCGAGCAGCACTTGCAGGGCCGCGCGCTCGGTATCTTCGGCGTGGCAGTGTTCGGTCGATGACATTGGCGAGGACATAAGGGTCATCCCACTGCCGCCGGCGCGAGCTTGAGAAATGCCATGGGATCGATGCGCTCTTTGCCCGGATCCAACGAGCCGACGATGCGCCGCTGCGGCGCACCGCTTTTGGTATCGGCGAGACTGACGATGGGACCGCTGCTGTGAATTAACCCGTTGCTCGACATGATGATGCGCAAGGTCGGTTTCAACGTGTCGGTCCGGTTAGCGGCGACGACAATGCCACGCTCGCCGGTGTTGAGCTCTACCAGGCTGCCGATCGGATAAACCCCCAGGCAACGAATGATGCGCTCGACCAGCTCGCGATCCAGCGCGCCGGCGTTGCTCTGCATAAACAATTGGCGCAAAACCTCGACTGGTTGCAGTACCGCTTGATTGCGGCCGGAAAGCATTTCGTCATAGGCGTCGGTGATCGCCACGATTTGGCCAGCGAGCGAGAGATTGCCGGCGCGAACGCCGAGGGGGTAGCCCGAACCGTCGATTCGCTCATGATGCTCAAGCACGATTTGACGGGCGCAGGGCGCCAAGTCGAGGTTCTGCTCCAAAAGCATGGCACCGAGCATCGGATGCTGTTCTACCAAACGGCGTTCGGCATTCGTGAATCCGTCTTTTTTGCGGATCAGATTGCGCGGCAGGCGCGTTTCACCGATGTCGTGGAGCAATGCGCCGACGCCAAGGCCGGCGACGTCGATATCAAAATCCTCGAGTACACCGACCACCAGCGACAGAACGCAGACGTTGACCGCATGCGAAAACAAGTCTTTCTGGAAACGGCGCATCTGCATCAAAAGCAAATTGGCTTCCGGAGAGCGGGCGATGCTGCTCATCAGGTCGGTGACAACTTTTTTTGCCCCTTCGCTCTTGACCGGTCCACCGCCCAGAGCCGCGCCATCGAACATGTTCTGCGCCACTGCCAGCGCTTCGTTATGAAGCACTCGGGCCGCGCGCAGCTCCATGGTGAGAGGTTGAAGTACAACTTCCGCGGCGGAAGGGGCGCGCGCCGCCGGCTTGTTGACAACGGCGCCGGCTCCGTTCACAGACGACGCCTCGGTCGGAGTGTGCATCGCATCAGCAGGCCGGACCTCGGAAAGCGACTCAGCGATATCCACGCCGCGTGCGGTATCAATAATCACTTCGCGGACGCCGTTGCGCTCGAAGGTGGCGATGTCATCGTCGCCCTTGATCAGTTTGTGGTGGAAGATAAACGACGTTTGCAACCACGACCGATCCAGGCCCACGACGTACATACCCGCTCTGAGCTGGCTTATTGGAACGCGTTTTCTCGTGCTCAAGTCTTCACTGGCCATAAGCAAGGCAATTTTCTAGCCGATGACCCACTTCGAATACGTGGGTAGTCGAAATACTTGGCAGGCGGGCGAAGTCCTGCGAGGATTTTAGTATTTTTCTACCCGTTACGCCGTCCATCAAAATCATGTCCGGTCTAAATGCCTCAGCGTAGATTAACCCTGAGAGAACAATCGGCAGGAGATCAAGAAAGTTAAAACAGCGACCCCAGGACAACCAAACGGACAAAAACGCCGTTTGCGACGGTTTGCTAACTAAGTAACCGCAAAATCGGGTAGTGGTTCATTTTCAATCCGCCGTAGGCTCGACATTGAGAAAGATTCCTCGCTCCGCTCGGAATGACAACTGACAAGCAACTGTCATCTCGAACCCTTCGGTCAGACTTCAGGGTAAACTCCGTGAGAGATCTTTCCCAAACTGAACCACAACCCAAATCGAATGTGATCGACAATTCGAAGTTCTGTCTTAGGTGAAGAAGGCAGGCGGCGGGGTGGACGCAGACCGATGGATCTCCGCCTCTATTTCATTCTGGCAGGATTTTCTTTCATCCTTTCATCGTAAATGCTTCCTTCACAAACAAACTCTCCAGCGGCAACTGGGCCTTCACCAAACCTTGTTCGATCTGATAGCGGTTCAACGCCTGAATACTCTTTTTGTCGGCATCGGTGAGGATGCCGGCATAAGGATCGTAGCCGAGCACATCGCGCTCTTTGGCGTACCCCTCCGCTTGCTCGGGCGACAAATATTTGACCGCCAGGCGGTTCGCCTCACGAAAAGCTTCGATGAGTTTTGCCGTCAGATCGGAATATTTTTCCACCGTCTCTTCTTTGATCGTCATGATATGGATGATCGGGTAGATCTGCGTGCGTTTAACATAGCGAATGATTTCGTCGGTATCTTCGAACAGCGGCTTCACGCCCGGAACTTTGCCCATTACGTCCGGCAGCACACCGCCGCCGAACAATGCCGGATAACCGGAGTCGCCGGCAACCAGCGCCGCGCCGAGGGTGCCGTCACCGACGAGTTTGGCGAGATGAGGTTTTTCCTGGCCGAATGGCGGCGGCGGATCGAGCCGTTCGACTTTCACCGGCAACTCGTTGGCGATATAGACCTCCTTACCGGAAACAAACCACCCTACGTCGGTGGTCTTGACGCCATGCTCATCCAATAAATATCCGCGCGCCCAAGATACCGCCGTCGCGCCGTAGCGAAACGCGCCGATTTTCTTGCCTTTGAGATCGCTCGGATGCTTGAGCTTGCCTTGGCAATAAAAAATATTTCTTTGCCGCGGCCCGCGTTGAAAAAACACCGGCAAAGCGAGAAAGCGCTTGCCCTTTTCCTTGGCGCGCATCAACGTCGCCGTCGACATCTCGGCCACGTCGAATTCACCTTGCATAAATCGATAGTGAATCTCGCCGGGCGAATATTTGTCGCCGACGTACTCCAGATCGTAGCCGTCGATCGGAATCAGCCCGTCGATCAGCGCGCGATTGCGCGCATTGGGATTGGTGCTGAACGTGATTTTCGGTTTATCTGCCATCTAGAACCTCCGATTTCAAACTGCCTCTGCATTCTTACCTTCCCCCTTTAGAAAAGGGGGACTGAGGGGGATTTGTATTGCTGTTAAAATCCCCCATTGCCCCCTTTGTCAAAGGGGGCGAATTCAAACCGCCAGGTGCTTCTTCAAAAACTCTATTCCCCTCTGCCATGACACGCGATCGGATTCCGCAACATATCTATCCGGATGGTGCGGGTCCATGAACGAATGTCCCGTGTCTTTGTAGACGTAAAAATCGTGGGCCTTGCCGTACTTGGTCAGCTCGGCATCGAGCTTCGCCATATCATCTAATGTTGGATTCTGGTCGGTCTCGCCGAAGTGCCCTTGGATCGGGCAGGCAATCTGCGCCGTGCGCTCGAACGGCGTCGGCCCGTCACCCCACTGGCGAAAACAACTGCCGCCGTACCAGGTGATCGCGGCTTTGAAATCCTTACTCGCCGCCGCCATCAGATAGGCTACGCGCCCACCCATGCAAAAGCCGAGAATCGCGACCCGACCGCTGTCAACCGCTTTATTTGATCTCAAGAAGGCCATCGTCGCATTGATGTCTTTGATAATGTTCTCGTCGCGCACACGGCCGCGCCGTGTCGGCCCGTCGTCCTGACAATCGGGCCCATCGCGATGATAGAGATCCGGGCACACCGCAAAGAACCCATCGCGGGCGAAACGCTCGGTCATCTCTTCCATGAACTTGATCCACGCCGTACTGATGCTGGATCACCACGACAGCCGGCAGCGGCTTGTCGCTCTCCGGCCGGGCGATGAACAGATTCATCGGGCTATCGTCGACGATAATCTGTTCACGCTGTGTTTGCATAGTTTTCTCCCCACTCAATCAATGATCGGCGTGTACTTCCGCCTGCCCTCAAATCTCTCCTTATAGAGGCTGTGTCGCAATCGCAAAATCGCATAAATGTCATTCTGAGCGCCAGCGAAGAATCTCGCATTTTTCCGTAGCTTAGGAAAAGCAGATCCTTCGGCTATCGCCTCAGGATGACATTGCGACACAGTCTCATGGTCCGGCGTTCGTATGTCGACTAATTTCCTTCTCGATCAACGGCTTGAACGATTTGAACGTCTTGAACTTTTTGAACCTCGACGAATTCTATAATTTCCGCTGCGCAAAACTCATCTCCTCCACCAACGTCGGCAAATACGCCGCGACCAGCGCCGGCGTTCCCTTGCGCACTTGCTCCAAGCCGCGCTTGAGCGCGGGACCGACCTCTTCGGGCTCGCGCACGGTTTGGCCGTAGCAGTTGGCCGCTTCCGCGAGCTTGGCAAAATCGGGCGGCGGATCGAAAACTCCGCCTTCGTAGTTTTCCGTGCGCACGGCGACGCCGCTGGGATAGGTCCGTTTCAACCCGTTGGTGCCGGTCGTGTAGGAACGGTTGACGAAGACGACCGTCAAGAACGGCGCCTTGTAGTGCTCCGCTGACCAGAGCGCCGGCATCGGCGTGCCGAACATGAAATAGCCGTCGCCGGTGGCAAGAACCACGTCGCGGTCCGGCGCCGCCAATTTAGCGCCCAATGCCGCGCCCGCGCCCCAGCCGCCCGACGATCCGCCGCTGGCGAAATAAGTGCCGGCCTGCGATCGATTGTGATAAGCGCAAACGTAATCGGAGTTGCTGATCGCATCGTCGAGCACGATCGCTTCGGGCTCGAGAATCTTGCCCAATTGATAGCCGACCCAGCGCGGATGCATGGGCCGGCGCCGCCCAGACTCCTGGCCTATTCGTTCGCTCTCGGCTGCAAGCTCGCGCTTGCGCGCTTCCAAGCGCTCGCGCCGCTCGGCGATGCGGCTCATGTCGCTCTTGGACAACAGCGCCGTGGCGGCGTCATAGATCGCCCGCGCCGCGGCGGCCACCGTCACCGGCAGCCAGAGATCGGCCTGGAACTCCATCGTCTTATAATTGCGTCAACACCGGATCGCTATCGACCCAGATGGTTTTGCTGCCCGCCTTCGGCGCCGCGGCCGGGGTAATGTACGGCACCAGCGGTTCGAGCATGAGCAACGCATCCGCATCTTTGGGCTCCGGGCCGGTGCCGTAGAGCGCATGCGTCGTGGGAAAATTCAGCCGGTTCAAACGGTCCATGTCGAGCACCGGCAGCGCGAGCAATTCGGCGAGTCGAACAACTTCCGCCACTGCTTCGGGATTGCGTCCCGCGGTAGCCGAGTAGATGCCGGGATTGCGCGCTTCGATGAGCCATTGGGCGGCGCGCCGCGCGTCGCTCGGATCGGGCCACGCCGGCCGCGCGATGCCGAGCTCGTCACGAGTCGGAAAATAACTTTTGCCGGGAAGCTTCAGCATCGCGGTTTCACGCGGAACGGTGAGATAGGCCGGCCCCTTGGGTTCGCTCATGGCGATCTGCAAGAGCCGGCTGATCATCATGCCCGGATTGTCCTGATGCTCCAGGCGATGATCGACTTTGGTGTATTGCCGGACGATACCGCCCTGATCGCGCGGCTCCTGCACCCATTGGACCGGACTGTTGCGCGCGCCGATCATGGAGCCGGGATAAGCGCGCGGTCCGGTGCCCGCGGTGATCAGAACCGGATAGTTGCCGCGCCACGCGGTATGAATCGCGCCGCCGTAATTCAATGTTCCGACATCGACGTGCACTGCGGTTGCCGCCGGTTGATTGCGCACCATCGCGGTGCCGAGCGCGGCGTTGAGCGCCACGGCTTCGTGGGTCACCGTAATCAACTTCGGCGCCGGCCAGCCTCTCTCATTCGCTTTGGCAATGCTCTCCTGCCAAAAAGCGATTTCCGATCCGGAGACAAAAAACAAATGATCGATGCCGCCAAGCTTCATCGACTGCACCAGCGCATCCGACCAATCCTCACCGGGATATTCGCTCCAACGCGCGTCGTGTGAAATTGCATCAGCCATAAAAAATCTCCTTTCGAAAGGGATAAAGGCGCAAGGATAAAGGATGAAAATCAATCCGAGAAACGAAATGCATCCTTCCGCCTTCTATCCTTTATCCTTTATTTTTCCCCACAAACTCTCATAAAAACCACTTTTGTCCATCTCATCCAGATAGTGACGATCGATCAGCTGCGGCGCGCTGACGTTTTTGGCGCGCGGATCGCTCGCCGATACCTCGTCGAGAATTGCCTGAATCGCCTCGGCTTTTAGATCCAATCGCGGCTCCAGCGCTTTGACTTCGTACCTGTACACCGCATCTACGATTTTCGGGTCATCGATGCGCAAATACTTCGCCAGCACCTTGTAAGTGAATGCGCGATCGGTGTGGAATATTTTTGCCGCTTCCGCCATGGCGCGCATGAACTGGGCAATGACTTGCGGGCGGCGCTTTAGGACCGCTTGGCGCGTGACGAAGACCGCGGCGGCGTAAGGCACGCGAGCGTCGGGGCCGTAAATCAGATAGTGAAATCCTTGCGCCACCGCGCTTTCGCCGTAGGTCAACATGACCGAAGCGTCCAGCGAGCCATTCACCAATGCGGCCACGTCACCCACGCCCCCGGTGGTCTGCCGGAGAATGACGTCGCGGTTGGGATCGAGTCCGTAGCGCGGCAGCGTCTGCAGCGCAAAGTAATGATTGTTGCTGCCGAACCGAAACACGCCGAGCCGTTTTCCCTTGAGATCCTGCGGCCGCTTGATCTCCGGGCGCGCGACGATGCTGTGCGTGAGAATATTTTTGTTGGCGCCGATGAAAACAAAATCCTGAATCCCCTGAAGATAGGCGCGCACGATGCCGATGCCGCCGGTGAGGCCGATTTCCGCGTCCCCGCCGATTAAGGCTGCGGCAGCGGCAGCCGCCGCCTGAATATAGACCAGATCGAAGTCAAGATTATATTTTTTAAATACGCCCGCCTCGCGGGCGATCCAAGGCAGCGATTGCGAAACCGCGGGCGCGGAGTGAAGACCGATGAGCTTGTCCGCGCCATAGCTCGGGCATGTTGCCGCTACGAACACGGCCACGAAGACGATCACGTTGAACATGAGAGCGAAGTTTGTTCCGCATGCTTGTTCGAACGCCACGGAGGGCGGGTTTCTCCAACCCGTCCACATCACTCCAATTCCCTCCTACGCCAACGGATTCCGACAAACCACGTTGAGCAGCGCCTGCCGTCCCTCTTCCTTGACAACTTTAAGTGCCTTCGCAATCGCGTCGGGCAATTCGCCCGGCTCCTCGACCCGCGCAGCATAGGCACCGCACGCCTGCGCGGTAAGCTCGAAATTCGGCGACGGGCTCAAGTCCGTGCCGGGGAAGTTGTGAGTTTGCGCGGCGACGCCGTCGGGATAGAGCCCGCGCGCAGCATTCAAACTCGCGTTCCAAACCTGGTTGTTGTAGATCACGGTCAGAAACGGAATGCGATATTTCTGCGCCGTGAAGTGGCAAGCTGTCGGCGCGCAGAACATGTACGAGCCGTCGCCTTCGGCGGCGATCACCGTTGCCTCCGGCGCGCCGAGCTTCATGCCGATGGCCGCGCCCAGTCCCCAGCCGAGATGACCCGCGAGCGGCGTGTTGAACATCGAGCCCGGGCGGTTCAAGTGAATGACCTCCGCGAGCTTCGAAGTAATCGTCTCGTTGGCGATGATCGTCTTGTCGTCCATCGCGTCGCCGATGCACTTCGACAGCCAGATCGGATTGATCGGCTTTTGGTTTTTTACCGCGTCCACGCTCGCGTCCATCTCGCGGATCATTTCGTTGTGCTCCGCTTCGGTCTTTTTCCGCCGCTCTTCGATTTTACTTTTGACCGCCGCGCCCGCCGCGAGCTTTGCCCTGATGATCCCATTCAGAACCGGCAGCGAGACGTCCGAGCAGCCCGTCACCGGCAGATCGGCGGGAAAACCCCAGCCGGGAATTCCGGTGAACATCGGATCGCGCTCCAGGTGAATGATCTTGACGCCGTCGCGCAGGACGTTGCGGTTGGGCGGCTCCCATGGCACGTCGGTATCGATGAAAAACAGCAGATCGGAGTTACGCACATATTTGGTCGTTTGCGTGCCGAGATTGAGCGGATGATCCGTTGGGAAATTGACGTAGCTCAGCTGCTGCACGACGGGAATCGCGAGCAATTCCGCCAGCTCGATCAAGATACTGCACCGCTTCGGGATTGCGCCCGAGATATTTGGTGACGATCAACGGACTCTCGGAGGCGATCAGCCAATCGGCGATTTTCTCCAGCGAAGCCTGATCCGCCTGCATCTTGCTCGCCGGCGCCAGAGATTCCGGCGACAACAATTGCGTCGACTCCATCGCTTCGAAGAGCCACTCCCGCGGCAAGGTCATGTAAACCGGGCCGCGCGGTTCGCTCATGCTGATCTTGTAGGCGCGCGACACCACCGCAGCGAGATTCTGATTGGTGCGAACTTCATAGTCCCATTTGACGAACTCGCGCACGATATTGCCTTGATCACGCGACTCCTGGCGCCAGTGAATGTTTTGACTCTTTCCCGCTCGTAGTTCGCCCTCGGTGATCGGTGTCCTGCCGGCGACCAGAAACAAAGGCACGTTGCACGACGCCGCATTGATAATGCCGCCGAGCGCATTGGCTGTACCGGGCAGCGTATGCACCAAAACCATCTGCGGCTTTTGCGTGACGTTGTAGTAGCCGTGCGCCATCGACACCGCCGCCTGCTCGTGCGGCACGACGATCGGTTGAATATCCCGAGGATCCTCTTTGGCGGTTTTCGCCATCGCTTCGATCAGCGGGCCGTGATCGGTGCCGGTGTTGGCAAACATGTAGCGCACCGAGCCAAGCGCTTTCATCTGAGCCAGAAACGCTTCGGCGCCGCTCGAAACAGGGATGGTTTTTGGAGATTTCTCAACCATACGATTCCTTTCTAACCAAGACATGGATGGGCCATGGCAAGACCGGCCAACTGTGTCAAGAACGATAAGATTTTTCAACATGAAATTGCTCATCGCACCGCCCCTGTTCGATAACGACCGCTTCAGCACTCAAAACTACAACGCGCCATTTCACATTGAAACGCGAAGATCAAATCCCGTCCGCCTCTTCCCCCTGAGAGACTGTGTCGCAATGTCATCCTGAGGCGATAGCCGAAGGATCTCGTCTTCGTAAGGCAGAAATGCGAGATTCTTCGCTGACGCTCAGAATGACACGCGTGCGAGTTTGCGATTGCGACACAGTCTCTGACGGGAAGATTGAGATGGGGTGCTCCGAAGTCCTCTGCTCACTTCGTAAGTCAGAACAAAGTCTACACGAAACTACTTGAATGAAACTGCTCGTTGACTTTGTTTAATCGCTACCGCAATGATGAAAGCTCGCCTTTTGCCATGCCAATCAAAGTCGTAGCAGCGGAAAAATCTGAATTCGGAGAAATGGCTCAAAGATTTTCTACTCACCTGGTTCGGCCGCTTTAGTATTTTTCTCGCCCATCACGTCACCCGGCCGTTGATTCCGCTTTACCTGATCACCTTCGGCGCCTCTTCCACCGTGATCGGCGCGATCATGGCCGTGTTCACGATCACCGCCCTCGTGATGCGTATTCCGGTCGGCCTGTGGATCGACCGCATCGGCCGCAAGCCGTTTCTTCTTTATGGCGTCGCTTTTTTCACCGCGGGAAATTTCGGATACCTCTGGGCATCCTCCCTCGTCCTGATCATTCCGTGCCGCATCCTGCACGGCCTCGGCTGGTCGGGTTGCACCACGGCGGTCTCCACCATCGGCGCCGACATCGTACCGCAATCGCGCCGCGGCGATCTTATGGGATACGCGGGCATGGCGAGCAGTCTCGCCAGCGCTCTAGGTCCCGTGCTCGGCTTCGCGCTGTTTCGCCAATTCGATTATGCCGGCGTATTTTTCGGTGCCGGCGCGTTTCTCATTCTTAGTTTCCTGGTCAGCCTTCCCGTCGCCGAACCATCGCGCGCTCGGTCGGCGCAGCGCGTGGAAAAAACTTGGCTCGATATCCTCATGGTCAAAGAAGCTCTTCAGCCCGCTATTGCCATAGCCTTTCTCTCCTTCGGTCATGGCGGCATCCTGACTTTCTTGCCGATCCAAGCACTCAAACTGGGCCTCACGAATCCCGGCATTTGGTTCGCCGTCTACGCGGTTTGCATATTGCTCAGCCGTCCGATTGCCGGCCCACTGTCCGATCGCATCAGCCGGCGCGCGGTAATTCTGCCGGGACTGGTACTAAATATTGCCGGGATTCTACTGCTGGCGCTGGCCACTTCGCCCAATTGGTTAATCGCTGCGGCGATCATCGCCGGCTTCGGTACCGGCGCGGCCCAACCCGCGTTGATGACGCTTGCCGTCGATCAGAGCGCAGTGGAACGCCGCGGCCAGTCCCTCGCGCAGTTTCAACTCTTTTACGACCTCGGCATCGGCGTGGGCTCCCTCAGCCTCGGCGCGCTGCTCGATCTGGCCGGTCAGAGTTTTTTTATCATGTACTTAGCAACCGCCGTCGTCGCACTGATCGGACTCTGCCAACATTGGTCAAAAGGCTAGACCGTTAGAAGCCGATTCGCATCCAGTGGTGCGAACGGTTCTTAATCATCTTTAATCGTAAGCCGTTCGATCCCGTGCGTTTCAAACTCCTCGTCATAGCGCGTTTCGAATTCTTCCAAGTTGGTAAAGCGCTCTTCAATCGTCATCTGCTCGACTGGCGCTCTGACCGTGCTTGGCGACAAGATCTCGGTCCGACAAACGCTCAATAAGTTCGGCCCAGAAAGTCTCGTTGTCGTAGGCCGCCATATGTTCAGCCGCAAGATCTTCGAGCTCCCTGGTTGGGTAATATATTCCGTCGTCCGGATCTTTTTCGACGAGACCGCTGACACCAAATGACTCCGCATGGGAATAGACGTGAGAAGCCACCCCTTCAAAGGTCTGCTCCTTCTCCACCTGATGCGAGTTGATCATCCAATTACCCAAATAGGTCATCAGCAAAAGGGTTTTATATTGTTCCGGCGTTAAAGAAATATTCATGACAATCCTCCCGTATCTCCACGTTAACGGACGCGCGCGATTAACGCAAGAGCGTTGACACAAGCACGATCCTGACTGTTAGGCCAATAAACAACTATGCTTATCGACGCTCACGTTCACCTGGATAAATACGGCGACCGGCTCGACGACGCCCTGAAGGAAATCGCGAACGAAAAAATCTTTACCGTCGCCACGGCGATGGACGTGCCGTCCTATTTAGAGCTCCAGGAAATCGGCAAGCGCTCGAATCTGGTCTTGCCGACCTTCGGCATCCATCCGCGCCGCGCCGCGGAATATGCTGACCGCCTGCCCGAGATCAGCCGTTACATCGAATCGAGCCCCGCCATCGGCGAGATCGGCCTCGATTTTCACTGGGTGAAAGATACGTCGACTTATCCGGCGCAACGAAAAGTCCTGGAATATTTCATCGCCGCCGCCGCCGAGCAGAACAAGTTCGTCAACCTGCACACCAAAGCCGGCGAAAAAGAAATCCTCGATCTATTGGAAAAGTACGATGTGCAGCCGCGCGATCATCCACTGGTACTCGGGGCCAATGGACATCTTGCGCGCGATGATCGATTTCGGCTGCTACTTCACCATCGGCGTCGAAGTGCTTTACTCCGATTACATCAAAGAAATCGCCAAAGCGGTGCCGGATCATTTGCTGCTGACCGAAACCGACAACCCGGGCGCACTGAGATGGTTGAAGAAAAATGATGAGGTCGGAATGCCGACGGCGATAAAGAATGTCGTCGAAGCGGTGGCCGAGCTGCGGCAATCTACGCCGGAACAAATCGAGCAATGTGTTCACACCAACTTCGCTCGCATGATCGCAAAGGACCAAGGGTTGGAAGCAATCTGCAAGCGACTCGCACCCTAGCGCGGCTGATGACAGCGGCTCGCATTCTTCTCGGTAGGGGCGTGATTCATCGCGCCCTCCCCGCTGTGTCCGGCATCGTATCGACGGGCGCAATAAATTGCGCCCCTACAATTCAGCGCCGGCAGAATGCATGCACTTGAGATCGCAGACGAAAACATCACGCAGAAAACTCGAAACGAGATTCGAACCAAAAGCCTAGAGTTCACTGCCACAGCTTCTTGAAAAACCCTTCCTTCTCCAACTCGTTGACAAACCGGTTATCGAAGTACGCGGTGATCGGCAGTTTCTTGCTCGCTCCTTCGTCGATGGATTTTTGGCTGATCATTTGTTCCAAGAGCGCGGTGAACGCTTCAGCGGGCATGAAACCTTCTTTGCTCAAGGCTTCGATCGAGAAGCGGTAGCTTTCGTCCAAGATTTTGTCGTCGTTGACCTTGGTGTATTTCGCCAAGACTTTCAAGCTCAAGCTCCTTGTCGACGTAAATCGTCCGAATGCCTTCAAAGGCGGCGCGGATGAAGCGCTTAGCGACGCTCGGATTTTTGTCGATGAACGATCGCCGCGCGGCCACCCCGTTCTCCACGACGGGAATGTTCCATTCGCGGAATTGCTTGACGCTGACAAGTTCGCGGAAGCCCTTTTCGCGCAGCATCAGGCTTTGCGGCGGCGGCACCATGGCGGCCGCGACATTGCCCGACATCAATGCCGCGGCGGACTCCGGCGTGCCGCCGGATTGGATCACCGTGGCGCCGGTGACGCCGGATTTCTGAAAGATGTTTAGGGCGGCGATATGCGAGATCGAACCGAAGCGGCTGACGGCGACCTTTTGGCCCTTCAATTGGGCCACTTCCTTGATGGAAGGCTGCGCGTACATCGGAATCGTGAACGTCTTGACCACCGCGGCGATTTGAATCACGTCGCCGCCGGCGATCACGTTGCTGACTATAGACGGCCCGGCCAAACCAGCGAAGTTGGCCTCGCCCGCAAGCATGGCCTGGACGATCGCCGATGATGCGCCTTCATAAAATAAATCCACGTCCAACCCGTTTCTGTCGAAGTGGCCGGCATCCTTGGCCATCCACCATGGCAGGCTGTTCCAGGAAATCGGCGAGTAGGGAAACTTGATTTTGTCCGGCGCAGCGCCGGACCATGCCCGATCCGAGGTTGAACAAACCGCCAGAATCAACGCCGCGATTGCCAAAACTGTTCGATGCATAACTCCTCCGCTCGTTTCAAGATGGGATATCTATCCCAGTGGAAAACCCTGTCAAGAAAATTCTCGACTCTGCGGGAACTAGAGTTCCTCCAACACGCTGGCTTCTTGGCGGAATATTTGCGACAAATCCTTCAACCAAAACGAATCGACGGGGAGGGCACCGAACATGTCGGCAAGAGCTTGGGAAACCTTCGTAGCCAAATTGTTGGAGGTCGGCGTCGACGCGCTGGAAGGTCTGATTCGCATCGCGCTGATCGTCGCCGTCGCTTATACCGTTTTTAGATTTTTGCGCATAGCGATGCAGCGCGTGGAGTCGATCCTGATCCGCGCCACGGAGAAAAGCGAAATCATTCACGGCGCCGCGGCAAAAAGAATCCGCACTTTGACCAACGTTCTCTGGACTATCAGCAGCGGTCTCCTGTGGTTTGTCGTCGCGCTGATCGTTCTGGGACATCTCGGCGTCAATCTCGGTCCGATTTTAGCAAGCGCGGGAGTCGTCGGCCTCGCCGTCGGTTTCGGCGCGCAGCATCTGGTGCGCGATCTGGTGAGCGGCTTTTTTCTCTTGCTCGAAAATCAGCTACGTGTTGGTGATGTCGCGATCATCAACGGCACCGGCGGGTTGGTGGAGTCGGTCACCTTTCGCACTGTCGTGCTGCGCGATGAGGCGGGTGTCGTCCATGTATTTCCCAACGGCGCGATTACGACCTTGGCCAACGCGACCAAGGACTGGTCGGCGTACGTGATCAACGTGGCGATCTCTTACAAAGAAGATCCGGATCGGGTCATCGCCATCATGCGCCAAATCGCCGATGGCATGATGGCGGACAGCGTTCTCAGCGGCTTGATCCTCGAACCTATAGAAATTTTCGGCGTCGACAATTTCACCGACACGGCGGTGATCATCAAGGCGCGATTCAAAACCCAGGCGGCGCAGCAATACTTGGTCGGGCGAGAATATCGTCGCCGCTTGAAAAAAGCTCTCGACACAGAAGGCGTGGAATTGCCTCCGACTACACAAAGGCCCGTGACTCCCAAGGTCGCTGGCCCAACCGTGCCCACGTCTTAGAACACCGTTGACTCGTTAGCGAACTGCTGCAACTAGGACTCATGCTCCTTGCTGGCCTTTTCATTTGACGCAAAGCATGTAAATTGAACCGTGCAACTTTGGTCGACGGAGAACCCGCCCCATCTTGGCTGACACTGAACACTCATTTACTCGCGAGGAAATCGTTCCCGTTATCGTCGTCAGCCTGATCTCGGCTCTGCGTTTGCTGGGCATTTTTCTCATGTTGCCGATCTTCAGCGTCTACGCGGTTCGATATCCCGGCGCTTCGGCCGCGCTGACCGGAGTAGCTTTCGGTATTTACGCGCTAATCCAGAGCCTCTTTCAGATTCCTCTCGGTTGGGCGAGCGATCGTTGGGGAAGAAAACCGGTGCTGATTATCGGCCTCGCTCTATTCGCCTTGGGCAGCGTCGGCTGTGCGCTGGCGACGGATATCTACAGTTTGATACTCGCTCGCGCGTTGCAAGGCACGGGCGCGGTGGGATCTGTGGCGTTCGCCGCTTTAGCCGATCTCACCCGGCCGAGCGTGCGCACTCAAGCCTACACGATCACCGGGATCGCCATCGGTTCCTCCTTCATGGTCGGTTTGTTGGCCGGTCCTTTTTTGGCGGCCCATATCGGACTCAGCGGACTTTTCTACCTGCTGGCGTTCCTCGCGTTTCTTTCCATGATCCTTGCCGCCACGTCGTTTCCAACTGAGAGTATCCGCGCGGCCAATGTAGCTCCCATGGCGCTGAAACCAATCCTATTACATCACGATCTTAGGCCGATCTTTATTGCAACTTTCGCGTTGTCCTTCGCCCTCAACCTGTTCTTTTTCACCTATCCGTTGAGCTGGACCGCGATCGGCGTCGAAAAGTCGCAGCTCTGGCAAGTGTATTTGATCATTTTTCTGCCCAGCGTGTTCTTTGTTTTTCCCTATATGCGGCGCGCGGAAAAGACCAAACGGTTCCGCGGGCCGATTATGCTCGGCTGGCTCACGGCAACCGTCGGCTACGGCGCCTATCTCTTCGGTGCCCAATACAATGTTATGCTCTACATCAGCGGCGCCGCGTTTTTTTTCGGCTACAGCATCTATCAGCCGATCCTCCCCGCTTTTCTTACCCAGCTCGTGCCGTCGAGCGGTCGCGGCACGGCGAGTGGTGTGTACAGCTTCTTCGGCTTCATCGGCTCGTCGCTCGGCGGCATGCTTGGCGGCGCGCTGATGCATTTCTCGCCGTCGCTACCGGAGTTTGTCGGCGTTGCCTTGCTCCTGGTTTGGTATTGGCTCGGACTGCCCATCGCGCCGGAATCGCATTCCTAGAATGCGTTCAGAACTTTAAGGAGAGATCATGCGCGCCAATTTGTTCTCCACCCTCGCGGCTGCCTTGGTTACCATTTCGATGCTCGCGCTTACTTCTTCCGGCTGTGGCGGTTCTTACGAAGAAACCATCTCAGGGGTAAAGGTGCCCGTACCCAACGCGATGACGAAGAATGCCGAAAAACCCGCGGAGGTGTCGTTTCTCGGTTTCGGCGCCGGGCAAGCGTCGTTTCACGGCAAGATGGAAACCGACAAAGTCGTCGAGTTCTATAAGAAAGAGTTAGCCGCGCGCGGTTGGGAGCCGAACATGAACCTACAAAGTGGCGGTGCCATGCTTGCTTACACCAAGGAAGGCAAGACTCTACTGATCGCGGTCGGCAAAGCCAATGACGATACAACCTTGAGTCTCACACTCGGCGGCATGGGCAAGTGACCAGCTGATTCTCCTGGCCGACTCGCGCATGTTTTCTGTTTCGAGCGAATCGCGCGAGCTGAGGATGGAAGATAGAGGATCGAGGATCGCCATTTTTTTAGCGCCATTCTCAATTCTCGATCTTCGATCCTCATTCCTTCTAATCCTTCCCCAGCGACACGGCAAAAATCCCGGCCACCACCAGCGCGGCACCGGCGAGCTTGCGCGCGGTGATGGTTTCGATTTCGCGCGCCATCAACGGCGTCAACAGCGAGACAAACACGGTGTAACTGTTGACCAGCGGCGCGACGATGGAGACGCGTTCCAAGCTGTAGGCGACGTACATGAATAAAAATGAACCACCGGTAAAGACCCCCGACGCGATGAACCATCGGCATACCCGAGCCGCGGGCCAAACGAACTTCTCGCTCTGCACGAAACGAGTAATTAAATAAATTTCGACCGTCGATGTCAGCGCGGCGATGCCGGCGGCAAGGATCGGTTGTCCCGTACCGTCGCCGAGTCCCCAGCGCACGGCGATATCTTTCATCGAAAAGAGCAGCGCGCACATAAATGGATAAATCAGCTCGATCCTTTTATAGGATGTTTTTTCGCCGCCCCAGGAAACCGTGATAAGACCGCAGACCGTAAGCGCCACGCCGAGAAGAACCAACGAAGCCGGGCGCTCATGCAAGATGAGGATTGCCAAGACGGTGGAAAACATCGGCGTCGTATTCACGATCGTCGAGGTAATCGAGCTGCCCATGGTGCGAATACCGCGAAAACTGAGCACCCGAGTAACCCCGGGGACAGCTAGACCGACAGCGACGAAAATCAAGTTCTCGCCGACGAACAGACGGGTTTCCGAATTCAAAATAAAATGCGCGCCGAGCAAGAACACCGCATTCGCGGCAATGGTTATCCAAGCGCCCCACGGCGCCGCGCCCTCGTGATAGCCCCGCTGCGCCAACAAGCTGGCAATCGCGAAACACAGTGATGTCAAAAGACCGAAGAGAATCGGCAGCACGGAGGATTTCGGTTTCCTTCAAGGAGCTTTTCGTTTAAAGTGCGTTATAACTGAAAACCCGCCGAACTGCATTGATGTCCGCGAAAAATCTCTCGCTCGTCCGTAAGAAACTCCTGCGCTGGTATGACGGCAATAAACGCGATCTACCCTGGCGGCGAAGCGGTGATCCCTACGCGATTTGGCTCGCCGAAACGATGTTGCAGCAAACCCAGGTCAAGACGGCGCTACCCTATTACGACAGATTCATCGCGACATTTCCGTCGATCGAAGCGCTGGCGCGCGCGCCGCTGCAGCGGGTTTTGCGCCTTTGGTCCGGCCTGGGTTATTACCGCCGCGCGGAAAATCTAAAAAAGGCCGCCATCCAAGTGGTGCGCGACCACGGCGGCAAGCTGCCGGACAATTACCAGCAATTGCGCAACCTGGCCGGCATCGGCGACTACACGGCCGGGGCGATTCTCAGCATCGCATTCCAACAGTGCTATCCCGCCGTCGACGGCAACGTTCGGCGCGTTTTCGCGCGGCTCTTCACGATCACGGACGAAAAACTGCTGCGCGCCATGGCCGATCAGCTCGTACCTAGAGTTCGGCCAGGCGACTTCAATCAAGCGTTGATGGAACTGGGCGCCACTACCTGCACACCGCAAAATCCGCACTGCTCCGCCTGTCCGGTCAATCGCGAATGCGCTGGCCGGCAGCGCAAGTCGCCCGAAGCGCCGGCGAGTCGACCACGAACAAGAATTCAAAATATCACTTGGCCGCTGGCAATCGTGCGCCGAAACGGAAAAATCCTGCTGCGCCGGCGCGCCACCGAGGGACTGCTCGCGGGCCTATGGGAATTGCCCGGCCTTGAACTCGCGCGTGGCGAGAAGCTTGCTCACGTCGCAGATCGTCTTGAGAACGAATTGCCATTCACCCTTGCGCGGCCCCAGCGCATCGGCGCGATCCGCCATACGATTACCTACCGGCGCATCCATGCGCCGATTTATCTCTTCGATGGCGACTCCTGTAGCGTCGAGTCGTTGTCGCGTCGGCACTGGCGTTGGATTTTCCCTGCCGGCGTACACAAGCAAGCAAGCTCATCGATGACCGCCAAGGCTGTAAGAATGTTGACTGACTATGAAAAAAGTCTTCCTTAGCAGCCTCTTACTCTCTCTGGTTATCGGCATCGGCTATTATTTTTATTATTCGCTGCCCGACGTAACGGTGCTGAAACAGAAAAATCCGCGCACCACCGCACTTATGGATCTGCGCGACCAAGAGTACAAAAACAAGGGCGTTCGCGCTCCACGCCAGCAAATCTGGATGGCGTATGGGGCCATCTCCGAGCATTTGAAGAAGGCGATTTTGATCAGCGAAGACGCCGCATTCTTCAGCCACAAAGGCATCGATCTGAACGAGCTTAAAGCAGCGCTGAAAAAAGACTGGGAAACCATGAGCTTTAGCCGCGGCGCCAGCACCATCACCATGCAGCTTGCCAAGAACCTTTACTTGAATCCGTCAAAAAATCCGCTGCGGAAACTCAAGGAAGTTGTCATCGCGCGGCAACTCGAAGAGAATTTGTCGAAACGGCGCATCCTGGAAATCTATCTCAACGTGGTCGAGTGGGGCCGCAATATCTACGGCGCGGAAGCCGCCGCGCGTTTTTATTTTGGCAAATCGGCCGCGGCGCTGGATCCGCTGGAATCCGCAACCTTAGCCGCTTTGCTGCCGAGTCCACGCAATTCGAAGGAACGAAATATCGCGAGCCGGAGAAACATGATTCTGGCGCGTTTGGCTAGTGTCGGATACATCAGCAACGATGAGTATCAGCGCACCCGCCAGGTTCCGCTCTTCCGTAAAGTCGAAGAAGCCGCCCCCGAATTGCCCCAGGAAGACTAACTCCGCCGCAATCCAAGCGGGCACGGTCACCGTATTTTAACCTGTGCCGATACAACTTTTGCTCACCGGCGTCGTCTAATCAATCAGGAGCGGAAATTGTCGAGACAATGGCGAAATTTGCTCATGACCGCGCCAATTTACGAGCGATGTTCTACCGCAGGAATCAACGAGAGGAACGATAAAACAATGGAAAAACCCAACCGAAAACTCAATACTCCATTGGGCGAGCTCATTGCAGCGGCCGGCCAGGTGGCTTTCGAATGCTCTGATAACGACAAAGATGCCTATATCCTGGCCCAGCTCGCGCTCATTGAAATGATCAAAAAGACTTCGCCTGCATTCGATATGGATTCAGAATTCGACAGAGCCTCTTCACCTTCACAACTCATCCACTAATCCCTTTCAGCCGGGGGTCTTTGCCCCCGGCTTATCCTTCGTGTCCTAATTGCGAACTTTCCCTGAGCGCTCGTCGTCTTACTCTGCGACCGCATCCAAATGCATCGACCGGTCATCTAAAGGGCTGGACAATGACTCGGGATAAAGTTCCCGGTAATGCAGGACAATGCCTTCGCGATCTGGAATAGCTACGCGGTCCGGGCCTGGCCGACCATTGTCCTAATCGATAAAAAGGGCATAATTCGTTACAGCCATATCGGCGAAGGCGCCTATGAACAAACCCAATCGATGATCGCCAAGCTGTTAGCCGAAGCCGCGTGACGCCAATCTTTTGGTTGAAACCGTTCGTAGAAGGATAGAGAGGAACATCGAATATGCTGATCAAGAAACCCGCGGACATTAAATCGGCCGAGATCACGCCTAAGGAAATGTATCTCAACCGGCGTCAATTTATGACGTCGGCCTCGGCGATGGCGCTTTCCGCTGGGGTGGCGGCGACCGGACTGGATTGGTTCCAGCTACCGAGCAACGCCCGCGCCGCGGAGAAATTGGCGAACGTGAAAAAAAGTTCGTACAACACCAAGGAAAAGCAAAACTCGTTCAAAGACATCACGACGTATAATAATTTCTACGAGCTCGGCGTCGACAAAGGCGACCCGGCGCAAAACGCCAAATATCTCACGACCAAGCCGTGGACTGTCGCGTCGAAGGCGAAGTCAAAAAGGCCAAGACGTTCGACATCGATGAGCTTGATGAAGCTGAGCCCGCTGGAAGAGCGGATCTATCGGCTGCGCTGCGTCGAAGCCTGGTCCATGGTGATCCCATGGATCGGCTTTCCGCTGAGCGCGCTGATCAAGTCGTCGAACCCACCAACAACGCCAAGTTCATTCAATTTGTCACGCTGCAAGATCCCAAGCGCATGCCCGGGCAGAAGCCGGGATTGTTCGGCAGCGTGCTCGAATGGCCCTACGTCGAAGGGTTGCGCATGGACGAAGCGATGCATCCGCTCACGATTCTTGGAGTGGGTCTTTACGGTGAAATCTTGCCGGCGCAAAACGGCGCGCCGGTTCGCTTGTCGTACCGTGGAAGTACGGTTTCAAAAGCATCAAGTCGATCGTCAAAGTGCGCTTCGTCGAGAAACAACCGCCGGCGTCGTGGAACATCATGCAGCCGCAAGAGTACGGCTTTTACTCCAACGTCAATCCGGAAGTCGACCATCCGCGCTGGAGCCAAGCCACCGAAAGACGCATCGGCGAATTTTTGCGCCGCAAAACTCTTATGTTCAACGGTTATGGCGACCAGGTCGCGAGCTTATATAAAGGAATGGACCTGAAAAAAAATTACTAGAATTAAAAATTCAAAATTAAAAAAGGACAAGGATATTAGCTACGGAGATTTCTGCAGGGTGGGCGCTAAAAAAATTGGATCCAATTTCAAAAGAAAAAAAACTCAAAGGAACAAAATGATGAACATGTCTAGTCAAGGTGGTGGACATCTCTACATGCAGACCAACGAGATCCGAAACTGCGTCGTCCACTATCGTCGAGCTGCGGATGGCGCGATTACAGAAATGGAACGTACCGCTACCGGCGGCGCCGGTTCCGGAACTTTCAAGCCGATCAGCGGACAGGAAAGCGCGCCGAACGCCTTCGAGGGTGCCGGCAGCGTCGTACTCAGCCCGGTGTCTTCGCCTTGCGACGGCAGAGACGAGGCAAAGCTCCAGTCGGCGGCAGCAGAAATTGGAGAAACCTCCGGCAAGGTTCGTGTTCTCGCAGGAGACATTTCCAGTCCGGCGACCGGAGCCGCTCTTGTCGAAAGCGCGGAGCGCCATTTCGGCGGCCTGGATAAATTCGACAGCGGCACCCGTTGGCCGAGCTTCACAACACAGGGAGGTGGACGATGAAGGCGATCGTGGTGACGGATCAGGCTGCGGGAACGGCCGGGGTGAAGCTGGTGGAGCGGCCCGAGCCGCAGGCGGCGGCGATAAACGACGTCGTTGTTCAGGTTCATGCGTCGGGATTCACCGGGGATGAGCTGACGTGGCCCTCGACCTGGACCGATCGCGTCGGCCGTGACCGGACGCCTTCAATCCCCGGACACGAACTGGCCGGAGTGGTCACCGCTCTCGGCTATGGCACGACGGGGCTGTCGATCGGACAGCGGGTGTTCGGCCTCACGGACTGGTATCGCGACGGCACGCTGGCGGAGTATGTGGCCGTCGAGGCACGCAACCTCACACCGCTGCCGGGCGACGTTGACTTCACGGTGGGCGCGGCCCTCGTGATGCCGGGCCTGACCGCGTGGCAGGGGCTGTTCGAGCACGGCCGCCTTCGTGCCGGGCAGAGCGTCCTCGTGCACGGTGCGGCCGGCGTAGTCGGTTCGATGGCGAGCCAGCTCGCACGTGAGGCCGGCGCGTACGTCATCGGCACCGGGCGCGCTGCCGGCCGTCAGACGGCTCTCGACTTCGGCGCACAGGAGTTCGTCGACCTCGATAACGACGCCCTGGAAGACGTCGGCGAAGTCGATCTGGTTTTCGATGTCCTCGGCGGCGACATCGCGAAGCGGTCCGCGGGCCTGATTCGCGCCGGAGGAACGCTGGTGACCGTCACCGGCCCGACCGAGGCGCGGCCCTCTCGACGGCCTGACTATCGACTTCGTCGTCGTACCCGATCGCGCCCAACTGAGTGAGCTCGTCCAGCGGGTCGCGGGATGGTCGAGCTGCGGACAAACATCGGCAACGTCTCGACCCTCGACGATGCCGTCGCCGCCTTCAACCCGACCAAGCGGATCAGCGGGAAGACGATCATCCGCGTTCATCCGTCGCCTATCGATGCGCGCGGCCCAACGGGCTTCCATTGATATGATGATGCATTGCGCTTCAATTCATCGCGCCGAACAGTAGCCGTCGCGATCACGAGGAGGCAGGAAGCTAGCTCGATGAGATGGAGGACTATAAATGACTGAAGAACGAGGAGTTCCGAACCTGATATTTTTTAACTTTTCATTTTTAATTTTTAACTGTGTCTAAATGATTTCCTGGCTCAAGCCGCTTGTTTTTCTCCTTTGCCTGATCCCCTTCGGGCAACTCGCGTATAACGCCTACACCGGCGACCTGGGCGTGAATCCCATCGAGACGATCACCCGCTTTACCGGTTCGTGGGCCCTGATCTTCTTGCTTGGAAGTCTGGCGGTAACGCCACTACGGCGCCTGACCCGATGGAACGAACTGATCAAGTTTCGCCGCATGCTCGGACTCTTCGCTTTCAGTTACGCATTGGCGCACTTTTCTACTTACTTGGTGCTCGATCTTTTTTTTGATTGGGCGGCTATCGGCAAAGACATTCTCAAGCGGCCCTACGTCACCGCCGGTTTTACTGCCTTTGTCCTTATGATTCCTTTGGCGATCACTTCCACCGCCGCCATGATCCGCCGGCTCGGCAAACGCTGGCAGCAATTGCATCGCCTGGTTTATCTCGCGGCCATCGGTGGTGTGATTCACTTTTACTGGCTGGTCAAAGCCGACATCCGCCGGCCGGCGCAATACGGCGCGGTGCTCGCGTTGCTGCTGGGTTACCGGCTGGCCGTAAAGCTACGGCCGCGCATCGCCGCAAGATTTGCCGGAAACGCTTCTCTGGTTCGATCCGCTAAACGCTCATCGATGCTGGTTCTTTAGGCGAACATGGAGCGCGGACATTCTTGTCCGCGATTTACCGCGGTTAGAAACCATCCGATCCGCCACTCTCCGGTTAGAAAACCCGCGCTCCATAAAGATTTCTTTGCGAACTTTACGTCTCGAATGCGCAGCAACGTTTCAACCCGGTTTCTTGATCCCCAGCTTCTCCATGCGCGAGCGCAGCGTGCTCGGATTGATGTCGAGAATTTCAGCCGCTCCCCTTTGCCTTGAATCACCCCACGGCTCGCTCGCAACGCCATGCGCTTGCCGCAAAATGGCTGGGAATGGCCGAAAGATACCTGGTTTCAATCCCGCCGAGACTATCCTCCGTCAAAAATTGCTTCCCCGCGGCAGAAAATTCGAACCGGCGATCAGTCGCCGATGCAACAGCCGGGCACAATATTCATGGAATTTTAAATTTCTTGTAACCTTTTTCCGCGAACGACATCTAATATTCAGGTGAGATAACCGCAAGGAGATAGCAAAGATGCCAAAGAGAATTCCGAAAAGTATTTCCGTCCAGCCCTAGGTCGCAAGCGCCGATCAAGACTACGTTCATGGAACTGGTCCAAGCGCTGACACGCGCTACTCAGGACGACGATCTCGTGCTCGCGATGATCAAAAACATTTTCGCCTCCTATCGGGTTCGCCTGGGTAAATCGCTGGCACCCGTCCGCCTCGTCAACAGCGACGATTCCGGCCGTAGCATTCGCCGGTCCGGTCTCGGGAAAAAGAGCGCGGCCTGGGCCTGATGTCGCTAGCAAGCAACCCTTGACTCGATAGTCCTGCCATTAGCGTGGTCCGCGAGTTGACTGTGCTCCATAAACTCAATAAATGGACCGGGTTATGCGCCGGCCTGCTGGTCGCCACTTACATCACCTTGGAAGCCCCGATCTCAGGCATGAGTATGAATCCAGCGCGCAGCTTAGCTTCAGCAGTGCCGGCGCGACACTGGGCCGATCTTTGGATCTATTTCACCGCACCGGTAATCGGCATGTTGTCTGCCGCCGAGGTTCGTCTGCGAGTGCGACGCGCGCCCCAGGTCGGCCGCGCCAAGCTGCATCACGAAAACTCCCAACGCTGCATCTCTGCGGCAAGCCCCAGCCTAATTTTCGATCATTTTCCTTCAGCCGGTCGCGGAGGTCCGGGGTTGCTTCTGAACTCCCGCGTGCATGCCTCATCTAAAACGCGATCGGTGAGTCCATAACATCAAAATATTACCTTCCGGTAATAGGTCTGTAATCAGGCATAGCTACGATTTTTACGACGGCACGGAGAGGGCAAGTAACCATGCTACAGACGCGCGATTTGCAATTAGATAACCGACACGAATGGGCGGTGATTCTCGCCGGCGGCGATGGCACTCGACTGAAATCACTGACGCGAAAAATCGCCGGCGATGAACGTCCCAAGCAGTTTTGTTCCGTGCTCGGTGGCGCCACGCTCCTTGAAGAAACTCAGAGGCGTACAGCTCTGGAACTCGCCGAAGCGCGCACGCTCTACGCCGTCAACCAGCTTCATGAGCCTTACTATGTGCCGAATCTGGGAAAGTTGCGCAAAGACAATCTGGTCGTGCAACCGAGCAACCGCGGCACTGCGCCGGCGATTCTTTATAGCCTGCTGCGCATCGCGACGCGCGATCCCGACGCGGTGGTCGCCTTCTTTCCGTCCGATCACTATATCTCGGATAACCGTCAGTTCATGTCCGCACGTTCGCGCCGCCCTCGACACAGCGCGCCAACGCAACGATCTCGTCGTCCTGTTGGGCTTGGAACCGGAAAGTCCCGAAGTGGAATATGGTTGGATCGAGCCGGCAACCGCGATCAAATCGTCATGCGAATGTGTACGGCGTGCGCCGCTTCTGGGAAAAGCCGAATAATGTGGTGGCGCAAGTGCTGCAACTGCGCGGCTGCTTGTGGAACAGCTTTGTCATGATCGCATCGGTACGCGCGCTGCTCGACAGCGTTGAAAGCGCCATCCCGGAACTCTATCGAGCCTTTTCGCGCCTCGTTCCACTTTTCGGAACTCCGGCAGAGCGCAAAGCCATCGGTCACTTCTATAACCGTCTGCACGAAGTCAACTTTTCGCATCAAGTTCTAGCGCAACGACCCGAACGTCTAGCGGTAATCCGAGTCAGCGGTGTTCGCTGGAACGATCTTGGCGAACCAAAACGCGTATTCGCCTCTCTCGACATGGCCGGGGTGCGCCCCCAGTGGGCCGATGCGACCCTGTCCCAGTTCGCGTAAAACAACCTCTATCTGCGATCGCATCAGTAGGAAGCCCCGAGCGGGATCCACTCTCCCTCCCGGCTCCTTGGGGCATTGGTAGGAAATTCTTCTCCGGTTTCCGCTCCGCATTTTTAGTTTTGCATTTTGCATTTTTAATTTGCCGCCGCATCTGCGCCAAAGCACCCGCACAATCTCGCGTCGGGCGGCGACGACGCCGACGCGCTCTACTTGACGGCGCAAGGAAGCCTTGATCGAGGCCCTTGAACATGCCCGGAATT
>CAWERH010000022.1:0-13286 GCA_963811315.1 uncultured delta proteobacterium | reverse complement strand
CAGCAGCACGTTGACCCGGGGTTCGCCAAATATGCCAAAGGTTCTTCCTTCGACGTTAGCCTCGACTACAGCCTTTACCCGATCGAGAGCCACGCCGCGCGCTTTGGCAACTCGCGGCACCTGCCACTGCTCGCTTCAGGCGAAAGGTGGGGATCGAGTCCGCTCGCCGAAGTAGTTACCAACTCCGCCGGAATAGGTCCGGTGGCTTCGGGATTTTCGCTCTTCAGACGTTTGACCTCGTCGTTGATGCGATCCTGTAGTTTCTTCGAAGTCGGGCCGAGATTGGAACCCGATGACGTCGCATCGTAGCCGTTTCGCCAGCCGCTGAAGGACGCGACTGAAAGTAGGCAGGATGGGCGAACCCCTGTCCGATCAACTCCGAGCCGACAACCTGCCCTCGCTCGTCGGTCACGAGACTGCCGTTGGCTCGCCAGGGAAATAGATCTGGGCGAGTCCCGTTATCACATAAGGATAGATTATTCCTGTTAAGATGAGGGTAACGACTGTCGTTCGTAGAGCAATGAGCAATAGTTTTCTCATAGAAATGCTCCTTACACGAGACCGAAGGCTTCCAAAATCAGGTCAATGAGTTTGATCCCGACAAAGGGCGCGATCACGCCCCCGACTCCATAGATGAGCAACGAACGCGCCAGCAACGCCCCTGCACCGAGGGGACGATATTGCACGCCGCGCAAGCGCCAGTGGGATAAGCGCAATAATGATGAGTGCATTAAAAATCACTGCCGAGAGAATAGCACTCTGCGGCGAGGCCAGATGCATGATGTTCAGTGGCGCAATCTCCGGATAAACGCCCATGAAGAGGGCAGGGATGATCGCAAAATATTTGGCCACGTCGTTAGCGATGGAAAAAGTCGTCAGCACGCCACGGGTCATGAGCAACTGCTTGCCGACTTCGACCACTTCCAACAGCTTGGTCGGGTTGGAGTCGAGATCGACCATGTTGCCGGCTTCTTTGGCCGCTTGGGTGCCGGTGTTCATGGCGACGCCAACGTCGGCTTGGGCAAGCGCCGGAGCGTCATTGGTGCCGTCGCCGGTCATCGCCACCAGCTTGCCCTTGGCCTGCTCTTCTTTGATCAGCCGCATTTTTGCTTCCGGCGTCGCTTCGGCCAGGAAGTCATCCACGCCAGCCTCGCGGGCGATGGCCGCGGCGGTGCGCGGATTGTCGCCGGTGATCATTACCGTGCGGATGCCCATGGCGCGGAAGCGCTGAAAGCGCTCCTTGATGCCGCCTTTGACGACGTCTTTCAGATGAATAACCCCGAGCACTCTGTTCCCGTCGGAGACCACGAGCGGTGTTCCGCCGCTATCAGAATCCCATGGGTGACGGCCTCAACTTCGGCCGGCACGGTGCCGCCCAATTACTGGACGTGGCCGAGATCGCTTCGACCGCGCCTTTGCGGATGTGGCGCCCGTCGAGATCGCAGCCGCTCATCCGCGTCTGGGCGCTGAAGGGAATAAAACGCGCGCCGATCTCCGTCACGTCCCGCCCCCGCAGTCCATATTTTTCCTTGGCCAGTACGACGATCGAGCGCCCCTCCGGCGTCTCGTCGGCGAGGCTGGCGAGTTGGGCTGCGTCCGCCAGATTCTCGGCGCTGACGCCGTCGACCGGAATAAATTCGGTCGCCATGCGATTGCCGAGCGTGATCGTCCCGGTCTTATCCAAGAGCAAAGTATCGACGTCGCCCGCCGCCTCGACGGCTCGACCGCTCATCGCCAGCACGTTCTTGCGCAGCAAACGATCCATGCCGGCAATGCCGATGGCGGAGAGCAACCCGCCGATCGTGGTCGGAATCAAACACACCAGCAAGGCGACAATCACGGTTACGGAGACGTCGGCCATGCCGGAGTAGAGCGCCAGGGGCACGAGGGTCACGCAGGCGAACAGGAAAACCAGCGTCAGGCCGGCGAGCAAAATATTGAGCGCGATCTCGTTCGGCGTCTTCTGTCGCTACGCGCCTTCGACCAAGGCATCATGCGATCGAGAAAAGACTCGCCAGGGCTCGCCGTGATGCGCACGACGATGCGGTCGGACAGCACTTTGGTGCCGCCGGTGACCGCTGAACGGTCGCCGCCGCTTTCACGAATGACCGGCGCCGACTCGCCGGTGATCGCGGATTCATCGACCGAAGCGATGCCTTGAATCACTTCGCCGTCGCCGGGAATCACTTCCCCCGCTTCGACGACAACGGTATCCCCTTTGCGCAGCGCCGACGCCGGCACTTTTTCTTCACGGTTGCCGTCGACTAGGCGCCGCGCGGTGGTTTCCTGACGCATCTTGCGCAAGGTCGCCGCCTGGGCCTTGCCTCGGCCTTCGGCGACCGCTTCGGCGAAGTTGGCGAAAACCACCGTGAACCACAGCCAGAAGCTGACGTTGAAGGTAAACCAGAGCGGCTGAGATCCGGCGGTCGGAGCAATCAGATCGCGCAATCAAAATCAATGTCGTGAGCACGCTGCCGATCTCGACGACGAACATGACCGGGTTCTTGATCACGTGCTGCGGCACGAGCTTGCGAAAGCTCTCCCAAATCGCCGGCCGCATGATTTCCGGATCGAAGAGCGAACGTTCTTTTAAGCGAGTATCTGCCATGTTAGTAAACCTTTCCTGCTTGGGCTAAGAAATGCTCGACGATCGGACCGAGCGCGAGCGCCGGGAAAAATGTCAGGGCGCCGACGATAATAATGACACCGACCAGCAGCACGACGAAAAGCGATCCGTTGGTCGGGAAAGTGCCCAAACTTTCCGGCACGGCTTTCTTGCCGACCAACGAGCCGGCCACCGCCATGGCGGGCACGATCATCAAAAAGCGTCCCGCGAGCATCGTTAAGCCAAGACTCACATTGAACCAGGGCGTGTTGGCGTTCAGGCCGGCGAAGGCGGAACCATTGTTGCCCGCGGCACTGCTATAAGCGTAGAGAATTTCACTGAGTCCGTGCGGGCCGGCGTTGTTTAACGACGACACGCCGTACGGCGCGACCAGCGACCAGCCGGAGTAATAAAGAATCAGCAGCGGGAAGATCAGCACGTAGAGCATCGACAGCTTGATCTCCCGGGATTCGATCTTTTTGCCGAGATATTCCGGCGTGCGACCGACCATCAGCCCGGCGATGAAAACCGACATGATGACATAAATCAGCATGGCGTAGAGCCCCGCGCCGACGCCGCCGAAGACCAGCTCGCCGAGTTGAATGTTGGCGAGCGGCACGAGCCCGCCGAGGGCGGTAAAACTATCGTGCATCGCATTGACCGCGCCGCAGGATGTTGCCGTGGTGACCGTGGCAAATAGCGCGGAGTTGGCGATACCGAAGCGGCTTTCTTTGCCCTCCCAGTTGCCGGCGCCTTGATCCACGGCCATCCTGCGCATGACCGGATTGCCTTGCGCTTCGCTATAGTACGCAACCCACACGCCGACAACGAAAATCAGCGCCATCGCGGCAAACAGCACCCAGCCCTGCTTCTGGTCTCGCGCCATCCGTCCGTACGTGTAAGTAATCGCGGCTGGAATGGAAAAAATCAACAGCATCTCGATGAAGTTGGTCAGCGGCGTAGGGCTTTCAAACGGATGGGCGCTGTTGGCGTTGAAAAATCCGCCGCCGTTGGTGCCCAACTCCTTGATGATTTCCTGCGATGCCACCGGCCCCATCGCCAGGGTCTGTTTGACCCCCTCCAGCGTCGTTATTTCGACATATGACGAAAAGTTTTGAATGACTCCCTGAGAGATCAGCAGCAATGCGATCGGGATAGAGATAGGAATCAAGACGTAAACCGTGGCGCGCACGAGGTCGACCCAGAAATTACCCAACGTCTTCGCGGCGCCGGCCTGCAAGCGGTAGGTAATGCCACGCGCCAGCGCGAGCGCGATGCCGATGCCGACAGCGGCCGATATGAAATTATGCCAGGCGAGACCGGCCATCTGCGTCAGATAGCTCATCGTCGACTCGCCGCTATAAGCCTGCCAGTTGGTATTGGTGGTAAAACTCGCCGCGGTGTTAAACGCCAGGTCCGCCGGCACCGGTCCAAAATTCTGCGGATTCAACGGCAAGATATGTTGCAGCCGCTCGATGCCGTAGGTCACCAGCAACGTGAGCGCGCTGAACACGAGCATCGCTACGGTGTACTGTTTCCAGTCCTGTTGCTGCCGCGGATCGACGCCGCAAAGCTTGTAGAGCAACCGCTCGATCGCGCCGAACAGGCGCGGCAAAGGCTGCCGGTCGCCCTCGAATACACGATACATGTAACTGCCGAGCGGCTTGGTGAGCGCGAAAATAATCGCCATAAAGAGTAGAATCTGAATCCATCCATTTACTGTCATAACTTCTCCTGACTTCTCAGTCTTGAAAAACTATCTAGAGCATCTTCGCGAAGCTCCGAAGTTCCTCGCTTCTACGCCGCTTCCAACCTTAAAACTTTTCCGGCCAGAGAAGCGCATAGACCAAGTACACTAAGATGAATAACGACACGATTAAGCCAATAATATATTCCAGTCCCATAGTACCCTCTTACAGCCGGTCGCAGCCGCGGACATACAGGCATGCGACCACGAAAAACAACACAGTAACGACGATGAATAAAACGTCAGCCATTTGATCGCTCCTAAAGAGCAGTGTTTTCTGCGACGACACTAACGCAAGCACAGTGCCAGCTGTTTGACCGCGAAAATCATTTGTTTTCGATCACAGCGGCACTGTCGTCTTGCAAGTTGCAAGGAGCGGGTTTCGGGCGGTTGCAAGATGCAAGGGCGGCGCGCTCTGACTCTTTGAGGCCGCCCGAAACCTCCCTCAATGGGTTCTCACATCTAAACCCGCGCACAGAATGTCTAATTGAGATGTCGTCGCGCCGAAGGTGACGGATCACGAGTAAACCTCACGGTGGCCTATGTTGTGCTCTCCTCAGTTGTGAAATGTACTGGCGTGAGGCCGTTATGAAGAGAATCGCAATAATCTTGGTAACGAGGAGAGGCTTCCGAAGGAGAAAAGGCTGCGGGCGGCTTGGCGCATCCTTAAATTCGAAACAGGATCGCAAAAGATTTCTTATAGCTCGCGATAGATCAAAATGAAGTTCTCGAAGCGATGATCATCATCAATCCACCGACTCGAGACCATCGCGATCTTGACGACGGCCTTGCATTCATCGATCTGTCGTTATCGCACCGGGATACTGCAACGCGCGCAAAGTTTGAAATTACCCGGAAGGCTCTGGGACCGGTCATGGAGTGTTGGCAGTCGTAAGGCAGGGTTCACCGTTCCAACGCGCACCGACTTCATCAGCCTTTGCTTTTGCGGCTCGTTCTTTTAATCCTATTGTTGCAAAGCACTCGACGCGGAGGAACTTAAAAAGCAAGAACCGAGCTGATTGTGAAATCTCTGGAGAATAACGCTCTAGACCATAAGTTCGGGCCTGCGGAGAGCATCGAGAAAGCTGGAACAAGGTGACAAGGAGGAACCCGGAACCCGCGGGAGGAACACAAAGGCAAACCGACCCTTCTGCAGACGCTGGCAACGCAAAAAAGTTTGGGTTGCTGAGCAGAATCCATACCTTTGATTCCCTCAGCATCCGCGACTATCGGCTGCTTTGGCTTGGGCAGCTCGACACCAGCATGGGCCAGTGGATGGACAGCATCACCCGCGGCTATCTCATTTACCATATCACCAGCTCACCCCTGCAATTGGGCCTTGCCGCCGCGATGCGCGGCATTCCGCTTTTTCTTTTCGGCATCGTTGCGGGCGCGCTGGCGGATCGCTCCGGTCGTAAAGCACAACTCATCGTCGCCCAAGTCACCAATGCGGCTCTCAACCTCATCCTGGCAACGCTCGTTCTTACGAATCGTGTCCAACCCTGGCATGTTTACGTAACCGGCTTCCTGGTCGGCACGGTGCAAGCCTTTCAGAATCCCGCGCGCCAAATCCTGGTGAATGAACTCGCCGGACGAAGACACCTCATGAATGCGCTGGCGCTCAATTCCATGGCTGTCAACAGCTCGCGCGCCGTCGGACCGGCCTTCGCAGGTTTACTCATCGCCACCATTGGTGTGCACGGCTCCTATTATGTCCAGGCGGCCATGTTCCTGCTCGCGACGGTCTGGACGATCCAGATGCATATCCCCGAGCGCAGCCGCGAGTCGGCCCGGGTCGCCCGGGAGTCGCTTTTTCAAAGCATCAAGGGCGGCTTTGGCTACGTGAGAGCCAACATCAACATTCGCACCCAGTTGATCCTGGCGCTCGGCCCGCTCACTCTCGGCATGCCCTTTATCAACATGATGCCGATCTTTGCGAAAGATGTTTTACATGGCGGCGCCCAGCTTCAAGGTTTCTTACTGAGCGCCTTTGGCATTGGCTCATTGCTGGGCGCGCTGGTCGTGGCTTCCATCCCGCGCCAGAACGCTTACGCCCTGCCGGCGGTCATCGGCGCTGTGGTTTTCAGTATCTCGGTATTCTTCTTTGGCTTGTCGCATTGGGTTTGGTTATCCTTGACGTGCGCTTTCATGAGCGGCGTTTTTATGACGACTTACCAGACCCAGGACCAGGCGTTGCTGCAGCTAAGCGCGCCGCGACATATCCGCGGCCGCGTGATGAGTTTTTATCTGATCAGCCGCGCGACCGTGCCGATCGGCACAATGTCAGCCGGCGCGCTGGCCCATTACTTCGGCGGCCCCGCCGCCGTTCAAATAATGAGTCTGAGCGCGCTCGGCCTGGTGGTGCTGGTTATCAGCACCCACCCTGGGTTCCTGCGACTCAAAGTCAATCTTGAGGAACACGCCGACGCGCCGGTCGTTGGCGATTGAAGATCGACTAAAGAGTGAGAACAATGAATTTCCACGAAGTGATTCATGAGTTGCACTCGCCCACAGAGAATAGAATGCTCGGGAAAGATTTCTTCGTTCGATGAAATGCGTGTTACCGCGAATGATAGATTTGCTTATGCCATTTTCGAAGGAGTCAGTAGCCATGATCGGTCACGCTCTTGGGTCTATTTGCGTACAGCGAGTCGATCCTGCTAGCATGCAACGGTTGTCGGACTTCCAGTTCTGCGCATGGGTCATTGGACCTGCAGGGCGCATGGCCGTTTGGGTTGGTGGAAGGCATTTGGTTCCAAGCAGATGAAAAAGGCTCTTGCAGGCTGCTCAAAAAGATTCAGAGGCGAGGCGCGCGAAACATCGACGAGCGGAGGCGTACGTACAGTACGTTGCAGCGAGGCGATTGAGCAGCAACGAAGCATATGGGTCTTTTTCAGCAACCTGCTGATCGCCAACGACGATGGTGGGCAAGAGCGGCAATTTCAAAATGAGTCACTGCCGGTTCTCCCCTCAAACTGGCCGTGGTAAAAGAGTCTGACGCATTTGCGCTGGAGGAACGCCAATGAAAGCTTCCGAGCTGTTCGTAAAATGTCTTGAAAACGAAGGCGTCGAATACATCTTCGGCGTTCCCGGCGAAGAAAATGTCGACATCATGGACGCGCTGTTGGAGAGTCCGATCCGCTTCATCACCACGCGCCACGAGCAAGGCGCGGCGTTCATGGCCGACGTCTACGGCCGCCTCACCGGAAAAGCCGGAGTGTGCCTGTCGACGCTCGGTCCCGGCGCGACCAATCTGATCACCGGCGTGGCCGACGCGGACATGGACCGCGCGCCGGTCGTCGCCGTCGCCGGCCAAGGCGCGACGACGCGCATGCACAAGGAGAGTCATCAGATCTTGGATCTGGTCAATATGTTCGAGCCGATCACCAAGTACGCCACGCAAATCCGCGAGCCGGAGATCGTCACCGAAATCGTCCGCAAAGCCTTCAAGGTCGCGCAAACCGAAAAGCCCGGCGCCTGCTTCATCGACTTCCCCGAGAATATCGCCGCGGCGGAGGTCACCGGCAAACGGCCGATCGAAGTGCAAAAGCCCTATACCTCGGCGCCGCCCGATTTCAAAATCGAGCAAGCCGCCAAAATTATTTCGCAAGCCGAGTGTCCGATTATCTTGGCCGGCAACGGCGTCATCCGCGCCGGCGCAACGGATTCGCTCGTCGCTTTCGCCGAAGTGCTGCACATCCCCGTCGCCACGACGTTCATGGCCAAAGGAGCGATCCCGTTCGCGCACGAGCTGTCCCTCGGCACCGTCGGCATCAAAGGCAAGGATCTGGTTTCTTTTGGTTTCGACAAAGCCGACGTGGTCATCTGCGTCGGCTACGACATGGTCGAGTATCATCCCGAGCAGTGGAATCCGGATTGCTGCAAGGCGATTGTTCACATCGACGCGTCGCCCGCGGAAGTCGATGAGCATTACATCGTCGAAGTCGGCGTGCTCGGCGAGATCGGTGAAGCCTTGCGCGCGATTGCCTGGAAAGCCAAACCGCAAACCGGCTACGCGTTCAAGCCGCTGCGCCAGGCGATCGTGCAGGAGATGGCATGCCTATGCCGACGATCAAAGCTTTCCGGTCAAACCGCAGAAAATTGTCTGGGACCTGCGTCAAGCCCTAGCCGCCGAGGACATCGTGATTTCCGATGTGGGCGCGCACAAAATGTGGATGGCGCGGATGTATCAAGCCCAGCGGCCGAACACCTGCATCATCTCCAACGGCTTTGCCTCCATGGGCATCGCCGTGCCCGGCGCCGTCGCCGCGAAGCTGGCTCATCCCGAGCGCAAAATTGTCGCCGTCACCGGCGACGCGGCGTTCATGATGAACTCGCAGGAGATCGAAACCGCGCTGCGAGTCGGCACGCCTTTCGTCATCCTGATCTGGAACGACTCGGAGTACGGCCTGATCACCTGGCATCAGCTGCGCCGCTTCGGCCGGCCCAGCCACATCGATTTCAAGAATCCCGACTTCGTGAAATACGCCGAGAGCTTCGGCGCCAAAGGTTACCGCGTCGAGCGCGCCGCCGATCTCACGCCCATTGCTCAAGCAAGCCCTCGCCGACGACACCGTGTCGATCATCGATTGTCCGGTGGACTACTCGGAGAACATGAAGCTGACCCAGAGGCTGAAAGAATTGGTTTCGCCGATCTAATCTTTTTGGCGTGAATTCCCCGCAGCTTGCTCCGTCGTGGTGGTTAGTGGCTTTGTCGGAGTCCGTCATTCCCGCATGCTTTTAGCGGGAATCCAGGCGAATCCGGACCTGGACCCCCGATAAAAACATTCGGGGGTGACGAAACCTCAATCGTTCGGATGATGGGTCTTCGATACCCCGCAGCTTGCTGCGGGGTAGCTCACTAAAACTCACCGGTACATCGCGTCGGGATCGAGCTCGTCGCGAATCAACCGCAGCTCTTCAGCCGTCGGCGCGGCGGTTTCCTGGATCGCCGGCGCTAGCTTGAGCGTCCAGCCGACTTCCGCCTCCACGTCGCTTACCGTCACGCCGGGATAGAGCGAGCTCAGTTGCATCTCGCGCTCAGGATTGTCGAAATTCAAGATCGCTTTGTCGGTGATCACGAGTTCGGGTCCGCCGCCGGGCAAACCCAGGCGAGCGCGGCTGTCGCCGCCAGTCAGGTGGCCGGGGCTGGTGACAAAGTCGAGCTTCTCGACAAACGCGCGCCGCTTGAGCCGCATGATCGTAAAGGTCCGTTGCGCGTTGGTGGCGATCTCACAGGCGCCGCCGCTGCCGGGCAGGCGCGTCTTCGGCTTCGTATAGTCGCCGATCACCGTCGAATTCAGAGTTACCGTAGCGGTCGATCTGTGCGCCGCCGAGCAGCGCGATCTCGACCAGCCCTCTTTGCAAATACAAGCCGAACAAATCCGCCATGGAGACCACCGAGATGGCGCCGCTGACCAGCGTCGGATCGCCGATGGAGAGCGGCAGCCGCTCGGGACGGGCGCCGTAGACGCCGGATTCATAAATAAGTTCCAGTTCCGGGGCGACAATGGCGCGCGCGAGGTTGCAGGCGATATTGGGCAGACCGACGCCGACAAACACCGTGCGCGCCCCTTTCAAGACGCGCGCCGCCACTGAAATCATCATTTCCGAAGCCGAGTAAGTCGGTTCGCTCATCGATACCTCCCGTAGTCCACCGACGGCGCCAGCAGAGGCTCCGGCTTGAGCTTATCAAAACGTTCCTGCCCTACCTTCCGCACGTAAGCTCCATGATTTTCCAAGCCGTAAACCCATTCATCGAGCCACGCCGTCACCGCGGCGCCGTCTTGGGAAAGCTTGTCCCAAGCGAGATAGGCTTCGTTGTCGCGGTCGTAGTAGCCCTGGACGTAAGAAGGGTGCGCGCCGTAGGGTTCGTGCACCACCGCATCGACGATCAAGCCCGGGAATCAAAGTGCGGTTGGGATCGGCGCGGATGATCGACTCATCGACTATTTCTTCCACCACGATGATCACATGCTTGGCGGCGAACGCCACTTCCTTTTGCATGCCGAGCAGACCCCAGAGCTGGGTGTTTCCCTGGCGGTCGGCGCGCTGCGCATGGAGAATGGCGACGTCGGGACTGAGCGGCGGCACCACCGCGATCTTGCCCGTGCCGTAGGGATCGTCGATCAGCTTGATCAACGGGTTGGCCGCCAGCATGTCGGAGCCGATATAGCTACGCAGCGCAAAGAACGGCGATCGCGACGCGCCCGCCGCGTATCGCCCCACCAAGCCAGTAATGTGAATACTCCTCCAACTCCAGCGGACAAGGGATCGCCTTCTCCACCGCGCGGCGAATGCAGTAAAGCGAGCCCACGCCCGGATTGCCCATGTAACTGAATATCAGTTTCTTTGCCGTGCCGGCGGCGATCATCTGGTCGTAGATCAAATCCGGCGTCATGCGGATCAACGTAAGATCGCGGCGGCGCTGGCGGATAATCTCGTGGCCGGCAGCGAACGAGATAAAACCGGTAAAGCCTTCAATGCAGACCGAGCATCGTCGACCACGTAGGTCGCGATCGCTTCGCGCATCGAGACGCGTTTGTCTTCTTTGGCAGTTTTGTTCATAGGGTCAAGATGTTTTTCGTCAGCGCAAAAGTTTTTCTGCCTCTTTCAGCACCCGGTCGATAATTTTTCCGGTCTCGCCCAGGTAGTTGCCGGGATCGGCCAACGCTTGCCAGTCGACCTGGCCTTTTTTGACCGAATCGTCGGCCAGTCTTCTTGACTACTTCGATCAGCGGCTGGTTTTCCGCTACCGCTGAGATGCAAGCCTTTTTCACCAGCTCTTCCGCCTTCGACCGCGGCATCGCTTTGGCCAGTGCGAATACGGCTGACTCGGCGAGAATGACATCGTTGGCGCGCACGATATTGGCACGCATCGCCGCAGCATCCACTTGTAGGTTCTTCGCGAGATAGAGGGCGTGCTTGAGCGCGCCGCCGGTGAGCAACACCATCTGCGGCAACGTCAGCCATTCGACTTGCCAGCCGTGGGTCGCGCGCTCGTGCTCTTGGATCTGCGCCTGGTGCAGCGCCGACAACAGCGCGGCGTTGGTGCGCGCCGCGGCGACGATCAGCTCGCTGGTGATGGGATTGGATTTCTGCGGCATGGTGCTGCTGCCGCCGCGCCCCGCTTCGCCCGACTCACCTACTTCGCCCACTTCGGTCTGCGCCATGAGAATAATGTCCTGCGCCATCTTCCCGAGCGATCCTGTCACCAGGCTCAGCCAACCGGCAAACTCGACCAAGTTATCGCGCTGGGCATGCCAGGGCATCATCGGCACGGCTAATTTGAGTTCCTTGGCAAGCTCTTCAGTTACAGTCAAACCCTTGTCGCCCAATGCGGCGAACGTACCGGCCGCGCCGCCGAACTGGACCACGAACAAGCGCGGCGAAATTTCGTCGAGCCGTTCGGCGTGGCGAAGCATCGGCGCCAGCCAGGCAGCGACTTTCAGCCGAAAGTGATCGGCAGCGCCTGCTGTCCATGCGTGCGCCCGGCGAGCACGGTATCGCGATGCGTTTCGGCCAGTGCACTGAGATGCTGCGCAGATTTCGTCGATGCGCGTTTGTAGATCATCGCGATCACGGCGCGCAACTGCAGCACGCAGGCCGTGTCCATAATGTCCTGCGTCGTCGCGCCCCAGTGCACATAGGGCGCCGCTTCCGCGCCCACTTGTTTGCGCAGTTCCTGCACCAAAGCGATGATCGGAAATCCGGAGCGAATCGTTCCCTTGGTCAGAGCGGCAACCTCGATTTTGCCGGCCTGTGCTTTGGCAATCTGCTCCGCCGCGCTGCCGGAATCACACCGACCCGAGCTTCTGCGCGGGCCAGCGCGACTTCGACTTCGACCAGCGCGCGCACGAAGGCATCGTCCGTGAGTAACGACGGAATTTCCTCGTCGGTGAACAGCGGACCGAAAATCGCTGAATCGAGTGGAGTTGCCATTGTAGTTTATCGCGGTGTATCGTCAAAGCAGATCCTTCACGTTTATCCTAGTCGGCCGAAGGATTCAGGATGACAACTGCGCACTGTCATGCTGAGCACAGCGAAGCATCTGCTCTTTTCCTCCCGCTCACATGTCGAAGAAAACCGTCTCATTCTCTCCCTGGAGCCTGATGTCGAAGCGGTAAACCGTTTTGCCGTTCTCCATGCCGGGCCATGCAATCAAAGTCTGCACGCCGCTTTTTGTTCTTGATCGAATTCAATACCGGATCGCTGGCGTTGGCCGGCTCATCGCCGAAATATATTCGCGTGTACGCGTGCACCAGCATGCCGCGGGCAAAACTACGACGTTGATGTGCGGCGCTTGCACGGTATCGTCCATGCCCGGCACCGGCCCCGGCTTGATGGTTTCAAAACTGTAAAAGCATTTTTCGTCGGTGCCCGAGCGGCCCCAGCCGGTGAAGGTTGGATCCAGCGGTTTCTCCTGTTTATCGTCGGGATGATTGTAGCGGCCGTATGCGTTGGCTTGCCAGATCTCCACCATGCGTCGGGTATCGGCTTGCCGTCGCCGTCGAAACTTGTCCTTCGATGCGAATCCGCTGACCCTGAGTCGATTCCGTCGCCATGATGTTCATCGTCTTGCTGCGTCAGACCGATGGAGTAGAAGGGACCGACCGTTTGCGAAGGAGTCTGCTTCATCGCCCGCTCCCTCGAACGGCGTCGCTTGGCGTCCGCGCAATACGATGTCGAAGCGATAACCTAAGCGCGAACTCGGGCTCGGTCACATCATGAGCGTAGCCGCGAATCAGCCGTTCCGTCCGCCCTTGGTCGGAATCGAATTCAAAATCGGATCGAGCGCTATCAACGGATCGCCGGGAAAGAAAAACTGCGTCACCAGACGTGTCACGAAGCTCGGGCCGAATAGAGACAGATGAATATGCGCCGGCCGCCAGGCATTGGCATGATTGAGCCAGGGATAGGCGCCGGGCTTGATCG
>CAWERH010000021.1:0-37592 GCA_963811315.1 uncultured delta proteobacterium | reverse complement strand
TGTCGCGCAAGGAGTACGACGTCGCCATGCGCCTCAAGCGTGAGATGGAAGATCTCGGCGCGGCGGTTTTCATTGACGACGCCGGTGAAAAAGTCGGCGGCAACGTCGGCAATCTGATCGCCCATTTCGCCGGGACGGCCGCTGGAACCAAGCCTCTCCTGCTCTCAGCCCACATGGATACGGTAGTGCCCGGTGAAGGTATCGTGCCGATTCTGGACGGCGATATTTTGCGCACCGACGGCCGCACCGTACTCGGCGGTGACGACAAGAGCGGCGTCGCGATCATTTGTGAAGTGCTGCGGGTGATCAAAGAAGAGCGCCTGCCGTGCAGCGAAGTCGACGTCGTCTTCACCATCTGCGAAGAATCCGGATTGATCGGCGCCAAATGCCTCGACGTCGGCAGATTACGCGCGCGCACTGGCCTGGTTCTCGACAGCGATTCGGTGGGATTTTTGTTTACCAAAGCGCCGGCAGCCAACCGGATGGAATTCCGGGTTCATGGTCTGGAAGCTCACGCCGGCGTCTGTCCTGAGAAAGGCATCAACGCGATAAAAGTCGCCGCCGAAGGCATCGCGCAAATGCAGCTGGGCCGCATCGATTTCGAGACCACCGCCAACATCGGCGTGGTCGAAGGCGGCATGGCGGTCAACATTGTGCCGAACCGAGTGGTCCTCAAAGGCGAAGCGCGCAGCCATAGCCAGGAAAAGCTCGACCGCCAAACCCAGCACATGCAAAAGTGCCTCGAAGAAGCGGCGGCGCGCCATGTCCTGGAGGTCGACGGCAAACGGTATCGCGCGGGATCGAGTCTAAAATAGAGCGCGATTACGACCGCATGGATGTGCCCGAGAGCGCGCCCATCGTCCAACTGGTGCACGCCGCGGCGAGAAATTTAAATCTAGAAGTGAAGACATCGGCGACGGGCGGCGGCTGCGATGCCAATGTGTTGAACCAAAAAGGCCTGGTCGTGGCCAATCTCGGCACCGGCATGCGCGAAATTCACACCGTTCACGAATGGCTCGACCTCAAGGATCTCAACTTGTCGGCGCAAATGGTTCTCGAGATCGTAAAGCTCAACGCGGCTGTTTAGATAGCGAATTCGACATCAGGCGCAACCGTTTGCCGCGCGACAGACATTTTGCGGAACCCGCATGCCAGCAGACGAAATCGGAGCCCTGCTCAAACAAGAGCGCGGGCAGTTTTTGGAGTTCATCAGCGCCTTCGATTGCCGCCGCTGGCCGCGCACAGAAAAAACGCGAAGAGGATCTGGCGCGAGAAATCGTCCGCGCCTTGTCGGCCCTGGCCAATGCCGACGGCGGCACCGTGTTGGTTGGCATCGAGCCGGACAAAAGCGTCACCGGTATTCCCCATGATGCACGACGAATTGCAACGCCTGATTCAGGCGCCGCAAAACCTGCTCCGGCCGCAGCTCAACCCTTCGGCTGAGAAAATCCGCTTTGAGAATCTGCAACTGCTAAAATTCGAGGTCGGCTGCTGGATTAGAAATTTATCGAGTCGCCGGCGGCCGATCCTTCTACCGGGTCGCGTCCGAATCTCCTGCTCTTCCCGCCGAACAAATCCAATCGCTCCAGGTGGCGAAAAAATCGGTGTTTTACGAACGCCAGCAAGCTATGAACGCGACCTGGTACGACTTGGATCCTGATCTCGTCCAAGCCTTTGCCGCGAAGGTTCATGCCGGCAAGGAGCCGCAGTCTTTGTTGAACGAGACCTATCACCTGCTCGACTGCTCGCGCGCTCTTCCCTGCCCCACTATGGCGGCACTGCTCCTGTTCGCCAAAGACACAACGCGCTGGCATCCGCGCGCCGGCATCGATTTTGTAAAATACGAAGGCACCGAGCGTCGACACGGCAGCGCGCTCAATGTCGTAAAGCGCATCCGTTTCGAAGCGCCGCTGACGCGACTGGTGGACGAAGCGGTAGGCCGAATCAAAGAGCACATGCGCGAGCGGACGATATTACACGATTTATTTTTTCGCGAGCGGCTCGAATACCCGACCTTCGCGTGGCAAGAGGCACTGGTCAATGCCGTGGCGCACCGCGACTATGCGTTGACCGGCGCATCCATCGAAGTCTGGATGTTCGACGATCACATCACCGTGCGCAGTCCCGGTCTGCCGCCGGCGCCGGTGACTCTCGAACAGCTGCGCCAACAAAAGAGCATTCACTTTTCGCGCAACCCGCTCATCGTGCGCGTGCTCGCCGACCTCGGTTATCTGCGCGAAATGGGCGAAGGCGTGCCGCGGATGTACCAGGAGATGGAGACGTACGGTCTCAACCCGCCGGAGCTCGCCGCGGAAGGCTTCATATTTTCCGTCACCCTGCGCAACGCGCCGATTTACGACGAAGCCACGCTGCGTTGGCTCAATCAATTCGGCACCGCAGAGATCAATTTGCGCCAGCGCCGGATTCTCGCCTTCGCCTACTGTCACGGCAAAACCTTCTCGACCGCCGAGTACGAGCGCATCGCCGAAGTGGATCGCGATACCGCCTACCGCGACATCCGCGCCATGATAAAAAGCAACATCGTCGCGCCGGTCAAACCGAAGAGTCGAAGCTACCGGATCATCGAAAAACTATAAGCCCGTCGCGATGGAATTCACCGAACTCATTGGCCCGCGCCACCGGGCATGTCGAAGCGCGTATCGTCCAGACGGCCGTGGAGTTGGCCATCTTCGACGCTTTGGAGAATTCTGCCCGGAGCGCAAGCGATGTCGCTAGCGAGCTTATGCTCGAACCCAAAGCGACGGCATTGCTCCTGAACGCGCTTGTCGCTCTGAAACTTCTCAACAAGCAGGATGAGTCTTTTCTCTGAGCGAAGCCGCGGCGATATATTTGCGCAAACGGTCGCCGCAATATCTCGGCGGCATGATCCGGTTTGAAGTCTTCGCTGTGGAATGCCTGGGAAAAGTTGCCGGAGGCAATCCGGTCCGGCCAACCGGTCCGCCCGGCGAACATGTATCAAGATGACCCGGCAGAAACCGAAACCTTCATCCATGCGATGGATTCGCTGGTCAAAGCCCGCGGTGATTCGGCGATCCTTGCCGATGCGCTCGATTGGCACGAAGTCAGCAAATTGCTCGACGTCGGCTCCGGCCCGGCGACCTACCCCATCGCGCTGTGCCAGCGCTTTCCCCAACTCCGCGCGACCATCTTCGACCTCCCGGCAACGTTGAAGATCACCGAGCGCTTCGTTCGCGCGGCGGGCCTGAGCGACAGAATCACCCTCATGGCCGGCGACTATCGGTAGCGACCCGATCCCGGGAAGCTACGACCTGATTCTATTGTCGAATATCATCCACGGCGAAAACTTCGAAAAAAATTCCGCGCTCTTCAACAAGCTTGCTAAATGTTTGCGCCCGCGCGGACGCCTCGTCGTCAAAGATCACATCCTCGATGAAAACCGCGCGAACCCGCCGGTGGGGGCGATTTTCAGCCTGCTCATGTTGCTCACCACCGACGGCGGGCGCTGCTACAGTTTTGGCGAAATCGAGTCTTGGATGCACGCCGCCGGACTTGCGCAAGTCCGGCAAGTCGATTTGCCGCCGCCGCTCACCTCCAGCCTGGTCGTCGGTATGAAGTGATTAGATTCCGCGAGATTTGTGATAGACTCATCGGGAATTCGCAACAAAGGCAGGTTTCTCGCCATCGACGAACTAGAACAAAAAGCACGACAGCAAGCGGTCATTGAGAACCTCAAGCCTGCCTGCATCTGCAACAAAATCCGTAAAGGCACGGTGGTCAAAGCGATCCAGGCCGGCGCGAAGACCTTCGAGCAGGTCAGCAAGCGCACCGGCGTCGGCACCGGTCCGTGCGGTGGCCGGCGCTGCGGATCATTGGTCCGCGGCATGTTGGGCGAACCGATCATCAACTGCGCTGACTGCGGCTGGCCGGTCCTCGCGACCACTCCACCCCAAGTGTGCCCGCGTTGCGAGTACGCCAAGCAGGGAATCTGACCTCGTCGGAACAGCCTCCTTTATGTCTTCGTCCGATCTTTTCTCTTTAATTGCCCATTGCTCGCTATGCTAATTCGCACTGCATCGATCGTTCTGAGCCTGGCCGGACTGCTCTCACTGATTCTCGGCCTGCTCTTTTGGGCCGGCATGGCGCTCAATCTCATATCCATGCACATGCTGCTCGGGTTTCTTGCGGTCGCCGCGCTCTGGGTCATCGGCGTCGCCCAAGCCTTTGCCAAGGGCGGGAGTTGGATCATTGCCGTCGCGGCGTTCATCGTCGGCACGATGACGATAGTCTTCGGTTTGTATCAGGCGTCTTTGATGGTCGGCGATTTCCACTGGGTTGTTCAGGTCACTCACCTCGTCCTTGGCATCCTAACCATTGGGCTGGGCCACATGGGCGCAGCGCGCTTTCGGAAAGCCGCGACGCCTTAGCGTTCATATGCTTTCGCGGCTCATTGTCGATCGTTTACTCACGTCATCTAGCAACCCTAGGTATCCCTGGACTGTTAGAATCCAATTGCCGCCTCTGATCATCATGTCGCCGCGCCGCCAACGCGACTTGCGACATTGGCTCACCGGCGGCATCACGGATCGCGTCACCCGCTTCAGTCCATGTCCGGTATTGTCCATTACCGAGCCGCTGCCGACAAATTCATGGCGCGGCAAATCCGTGCGCTGGTATTCCGGCTGGCGTCGTCAAATAATGACTCCGATTTGGGGCCAGGCGCGCTAAACATTGGCGGCCCCTGTTCGAAATCTTGACACAACGCGGTACTAAAGATTAATCAACCTCTGCCACCGATTTTCTTCGTTCCGACTAAATCACTCACCTACCACAGCCGAACCGTCACAATAAAAAAGGGAGCCTATCATGGGGCTCCCTTTTTTATGTAGCGAAGGAGAAGTATTTCTTTAGAAGGTGTAACGAAAATTTAGCATGGCGTCGACCCAATCGCCGCCTCTTCCGCCACACGTAGCGACGGGGCAGCCCACTGAAAAGACGCCAAGGTTCTCACCCGCATTGGTTCGGCCGGTCCTAAGGTTGGAAGCATCGTACCACAAGACACTCGCGCCAATACTCATGCGTGGCGCGACAAAGTAGAAAACATCCCATTCCCGGAGTAAGAACCGGTCGCGATGGAATTCGCCGCCGTTGATGCCTGAGCAACGAAGCGCGTCCGTACACGATACGTCTGTCCGCTCAAAGTGTGTCCCGACCAAGATCGATCCCGGAGTATTTGCCGAGCCGGTCAAAAACCCTTTCGGGCTCCAAAGGAAGAGATCGTGACCGATCAAGAACATGTTGCCCTGCTTGCGACCTGTGGTTGTCCCACTATCTTCGTAACGCTGGAAACCACCGGCAACACGCAATGTATATGGCCCGACTTCCCAAGTAACGCCAGGCATTAAAAAAGTCGCGAGACCTCTCCCAATACTGGCCGTGCCCGTGTCGAACAATGTCTGCCTGCCGCCGTTTCCGAGATCGCGAATTCTCAACTGATTGCAGCCGCTGCTGACCCCCGCACGATCATCGTTGTTGCATAACCACGCGCCCATTTCAAAGAGTAGACCGGAAAGCCACTTATTCTTGACCTGTGAAAAGGGATTTATTCCTAAATAGGTTACGAAATCTTTTCTATCCGTATTTCGCTGGGTATCATCGAGCCCTGATTGGACGCTTGCCATGCCTATCTGGAAACGGCTTATACGACCTGGAATGCCGATATCGTCCAGTGGACGATTGTCCCAATTCAATAGGATCCCTTGACCGGCGGTGCCGTCATCGAAAGTGTTTCTTGACAGAAGATCATATTCAGCCTGTGTGCCTACTGCACTCGATCCTTGGCGGGAAACACCTATACTCGCAGACACGTCCCCACCGAAATCTACAGTTGGAAGCCATGGATGCAATCTCTCCAGATGAGTATGAACCGCTGCCCGCTGAAATAACGAATTGGTCCCGAAACCGTCGAGATCGAAGGTTGCTTCTATTTCCCACAAACAGTTATCGATGCAGAAAAACCAGCCGGGCCGAAAGCGACGGAGCATCAGCTCTCCCTGGGTTCGACCTGCTTGGTCACGACCGCTCTCAAAAAGCATCCGTACGTGAGTTTCAATAGTCGAGCGCAGCGACCAAGACTTATCCGCCGCCTCGATCGACAGTCCGCTGCCTGGCCGGTAGGTAAACGTCGGCATGGCCTCGGCCGCCGCAGTGGCGTCCCGCTTAAGTTCAATCTCCTCGGCTTTGAGTTTGTTGAGTTCCTCCTCTAAGGACCTAATTCGATCCGCATTAGTTTTTTGCGCCTGCGCCGGACCTGCTGCCCAGCCAAATGAGACCAATGCAAGGATCCCCAAGACCCTTCTGAACGTCTTACGCTTCATTAGTAGTTCCTCCGATATTTTTTTTCCGCACGAATCCTGAATAGAGCGCGCAGATTAATACCGGGTGACACTCATGAGACATTTCCGTTAACATTGAAAAAGTGACATCTACACAAGAAATGTGGAACGCCAAATTTACCCGCTCAATATTTAATGATAAATTAATAATATCGTAATGGTGCAGCGGTCTGCATTCGATGATTGGTATGATATCTCGGTTATCAATGGCAGAACATTTTGCAGCGGTAGACGTGGGCAGTAACGCCATGCGTTTTCAAATTGCCGCGGTCGATCATCCTAAACATTACCGCGTGCTCGAGCAGGGCCGTGAACCGGTCCGTCTCGGCCGCGAGGTATTTCGCACCGGCAAATTGGATCCAACCACGGCGGATGCCGCCTTAAAAACTCTCGGTGAATTTAAATCCATGGCCGATCGCTTTCGCGTCAAGGCAATCCGCGCGGTGGGTACCAGCGCTCTGCGTGAAGCCACCGACGGAAAGAGTTTTCTCGCGCGGGCGCGGAAAATGGGGGTGCCGCTGGAGATTCTCGCTGAAGAGGATGAAGCCCGTCTGATCAGCCTCGGCATCATGAGCGGTCTGCGTTTTCATTTGCCGCTCGGGCTCTTTCTGGATATCGGCGGCGGCAGCGTTGAAATGACAGTTGCCAATGCCGCGAATATTTTTTGCCTGTTCAGCTTGCCTCTCGGAGCCGTTCGCCTCACCGAAGAATTTTTGCCCACGGATCCGCCTCGCAATAAGGAGATCCATGGCTTACGCCGCGTTATTCAGGACAAACTCAAGCCTGCGGCCGCCCGTATTGAAAAAGAAAAATTCACCATGGCCTTCGGCAGCGGCGGTACCATCACAGCCCTGGCGGAAACCGATAATCGGGTCAGGGGCGATCACAAGAGTAGCTCACTAGCGATCTTGCGTCGCCCGCGCTTGAAAGCCCTGCTCGAATTGCTCGTGACCATGTCAGTGAAGGAAAGAGCGTCGGTCATCAGTGGCGATCCCAAGCGCGCCGACATCATTCTTGCCGGCGGTATGGTGTTGCACGAAATCATGTCGGCTGTGGGTTTGGACTATATCTTCGTTACCGGGCGCGGCTTGCGTGACGGCCTGATGGTCGATCTCTTACAACGCTACTATAAAGATTCCGGCGCCTGGCATCCCGATTCCGATCGTGCCGAGTCGCTCGATCAAGTTTGTCAAAAATACTTGGTCGATGCGCCGCACGCTTACCAGGTGAGCCAGCTGGCATTGAACATGTTTTATCAGCTGCACACGATCCACGCTCTGCCGGAAAAGTATGCCGGCATCCTCAATGCCGCGGCCATGCTTCATGATATCGGTCTGTTCATTGCTGACGCCAAGCATCACAAACATTCCTACTATCTGATCAAAAGCTCCGGTATGAACTCTTTTAACAAACTGGATCTCGATATCGTTGCCAATGTGGCGCGCTACCACCGCAAAGCGCATCCGAGCCAAAAGCATCTCGGCTTCAGCCAACTGTCACCCGGCAATCAGGACGTGGTGCGCAAATTGAGCGCGCTCTTGCGCGTAGCCGACGCGCTCGATTTCAAACACGAACAGAAAGTGAAAGCCGTTACCTGCTCGGTTAAAAAGTCCAAGACTCTTACCGTCATTGGCAGTGGGACCAATCTGCGGGACGAGATCGACCGGGCCCATGAGAAAGGCGAGCTGCTCCAGGAAGTTTTCAATCTCCAACTCATTGTAAAAAAGGGGAAATAAGTTTAAACATACCGGCGTTAACAACTGATAGGGGGAGTTTTTATGCGACGGACGATTCGCGAGCGCAACATCTTATTTCTCGACGACGACAACGCCTGCTTGAGCCAAATGGCGGAGGCAGTCGCCAAACATCTGCATCCGCCAAAAGTCCGAATTTTCAGTGCCGGTGTCAAACCAACGTCGATTCCGCCGCAGGTCCATAAGGTGATGGAAGAGATGGGCATCAGCCTGCGCGGCCAAGCGTCCAAGAAGATGAATGATGTTCCGCTTGGTGAAATCGATCTTGTCGTGAGCTTCAACGACGCCGACAAGAAGTGCGAAACGCTGCCAGGCAAGGTGAAGATCGAACGCTGGCCGATCTCCGATCCGGAACACCCAGTGGCGGACACTGCGCTGTCATTAAATCGTTATCGTCTCCATCGCGATGAAATTGATAAACGAGTGTTCGCCCTGTTCATGGACTACTGGCGCAACATCGCTGAATGAGCGCTGGGCCTAAAAGACAACCACCTTGCCATGAATCTCTATCTGCTGCGCCATGGGATTGCCGTGCAACAGGACGATCCATCGACGCAAAATGACGACGCAGCTCGCCCGTTGACAGCGAAAGGTTTGAAGCGAATGCGCAAAGCGGCGCGGGGCTTGGGTCGCTTCAACATTGCTTTCGACGCCGTCGTAACAAGTCCGGCGTTGCGGGCGCGCCAGACCGCGGAGATTGTCGCTGCTGTGCTCGGACTGGAATCGGTCCTTGAAGAGATGTCCGAGCTGGCGCCCGAAGGTTCCGTAGAGAGCTTGTTGTTCAACTTAACCCGCTTTCAGAATCACTCCAATCTCCTGTTAGTCGGACACGAGCCGCTGCTGGGCGATCTCGCGACTTTTCTCCTGACGTTGAACCACGAATCGAAACTAGGCGTCGAATTGAAAAAAGGCGGCATGTGCCGCATCGAGATCGACGCATTGCCGCCCACCGAATGCGGAACTCTATGTTGGCTGATGACACCGAAACAACTACGCCAACTCGCGACGCGACGCGCCGAATGACGGTCGATCATGGGCACCAAGCATTCCAATGGAAGCGGCAAACCCCGAGCAGAATCGGCTGGTCCGCATGGCGCAGAAGCGTCTGGGTAAGTATGCATCGGCTATTTCCCATGGTGCTGATCAGCGACCGCGCCGAAAATATTCATGATATCCGAGTCGCAAGTCGGCGCATGCAACAGGTGATGAACCTGCTGTTTCCGCCGCCCCGCTCCGGCAAAGGCCGGAAAGTTGTGCGCTCTCTACGCAAAGTTCGCCGAGCCCTCGGCCCCTGCCGCAATCTCGACGTCAACTTGGATTTGATTCAAGAAAAGCTCGACACGGCAGGCAGCGAAATCGCCAGAGACGCTTGGACCCAAGTCCGGGATGCGACCATGGAGAGACGCACGGCCGAGTTCTCGCGCGCTCGGGATGCATTGAAGCAAACCGATATCGTCGAATTTATTAGCCGCGTCATGACTTTGGTCGACAGCGTCGACGGCGACGAAAACGTCGAGAAACAGCTCAAGCAACAGACCGAAACGGCTTTCAACGACTGGAGCGACGCGCTCGCCTCTGCGCAGGAGAACTCCCAAGGCGCACAAATCCACGCTCTGCGGATCACCGGCAAACGAGTGCGCTATAGCGCTGAATTGCTCGCCGAACTCGGTGAAGCAGAGGCCAAGGCAGTGATCAAATCCTTTAAAGCGCTTCAAGATGAGCTCGGCCGATGGCATGATCTCCAGGTCCTGATGGAGTTCATCGCTGAATTCATTGGTCGGCCCGAGTTTTTGCTGAACCATCCGGACCAAGGGCCGTTATCTACTCACGGAAATCGAACGAGAACGGCAAGGGACCGCAGCAAGCATCGGCGGCATCCTCGAGAATGCCGTCAAAATCCGTAATCACTGGGTAGAGCATCGGCTAAAGAACTCGGAATAAGGAAGGTCATTAAACCCAAACGGTGCGCGGATTTCAGTGACCGTTCAAGACACCGGCTATGCGCTGGTGCAAATCCTCGAACACCTCCTCGATCGAGCGCGATGCATCGACGATCTGAAAACCGTAAACCTCGACCATTTTGTCAAATTCGGCGAGGAGCCAGCGCTGATAGCGCACGAAGCTTTCGTACAGGTCCTCGCCCATGTGCATGTCCATGCCCGATTCCCAGTAATCGAAACCGCTGCTGTGCAGGACTCGCGTGACGAGATCGTCCACCGATAATCGCAAATAAAAGATCGCATCGGGTTTGAGGGCGAAGCCGTAAACTTCGCGGAGCCATTCGGGATCGTTGCCACGCACACTAGCGCGGGCCATCAACGAATAAATGTATCGATCGGTCAACACGATAAAGCCGGCGCGCAGCGCGGGAATGATTTCATTCTCCAGGCGATCGGCGAAATCGGTGGCATAAAAGAGACTCATGGTGATCGGGCCCAGCGTGTGCCCTTCCTTGGCTTGCTTGAGTCTCTTGCCGGCCAGCGCCGAGCGCGTCATGCCGGTGTCGAGCACCGCATGGCCGTGGTTCTCCAACCATTGCTTGAGTAAACCGATGTGCGTGGATCGTCCCACTCCGTCGGTTCCCTCCAAAACAATCAACTTGCCCTTGAGCTCGTCGAGATCTATATCCGGGAGCCCTTGGCCAAAGAAGCTAAATCGAGCCATCTGCGAACCTTCGTTCTCTTCGTGCCCGTCAGGGCGTTGGAAACGAGTTGTCTGACTTCCGCCTGTTGCTCTTCGATGGAACGCGTGGCATCGATCACGACCAGGCCGAACTCGCCGACCATTTTTTCGTACTCTTCGATAATGTGCGCTTGAAACATCCGAAAACTCTCTTCGATGTCGTCGCTCAAACCCAGATCCATCCCCGCTTCATAGTATTTGATTGCGTTACGGCCGCCTAAGATCCGCTTCATGGCAACCTCGAGGGGCGTGCGAAAATAGAATCCGACGGTCGGCTTGACGGCGAAGTCGTAAAGCTGTCGTACCCATTGGGGACTGACGCCGCGCACGACATCGCGCGCGAACGCGGTGTAAACGTAGCGGTCCGCGAGAACCACCGCGCCCGCTTTCAATGGCGGGATAATGTGATGCTCGGTGCGATCGGCAAAATCCGTGGCGTGAATCAGACTGAAAGTCATCGGCGTCAGCATCTTTTTCTTCTTGCCGCGCTTGGTCACGTCGCGAACCAGCGGCGAAGAATTCCATTCGCTGAAGTAAACGACGTAGCCTTCCGACTCGAGCCACTTCTGCAGCAGCGAGAGTTGCGTGCTTTTGCCCGACCCGTCGATGCCTTCGACTACAAACAATCGGCCGGGGAACCGATGCTTGCCATACGTTTTCATACCGCTTGCCATGGCTTCTCTCCAATAGACATAGTAAAAGTCCCCTCGCGAGGCATTCCTAGCTGAAACTAGCAGACTAATGGCGGAGTTGCCTACTAAACCGCCTAACTCAAATGTTAAATCTTTGTTAAGCAGATCTTCCTGCAAAGCTTATCTCAAGCAGATTAACCGTTTCTTCATAATTCCGTAACTTGGGATTCACTCCTGGCGTTTATCGATACCGTCAAATTAGGCAAAATGAAAGAAAAATCACTCCAATCAGACCAAACTAAGGTCGCGCTGCCGCAGCCCGTGCACCAATTTACGCAACGTTAACTATTCGTAACAAGTCCGTAACATTAGACCCCTAACTACTAGACAAAGGAGAAAATTATGAAAAAATCACTATTAGCATCGTTCGTCGTCGCCCTCCTGTGGAGCGCACCCCGACTCGCCAAAGCTCAGGTCATCCAAATCGACGGATCGAGTACCGTATTTCCCATCACCGAAGCGGTAGCGGAAGAGTTCCAAAAATCCAAGAAGGGCAAGATCAAAGTGACTGTCGGCATCGCCGGGACCGGCGGCGGCTTCAAAAAGTTCTGCCGCGGCGAGATCGATATCAGCGATGCATCCCGGCCGATTCTCAAATCCGGAAATTGACATCTGCAAACAGAGCGGCGTGCAATTTTTCGAGCTGCCGATTGCTTTCGACGCCCTGACGGTCATCGTGAATCCGAAAAACGACTGGGTAAAGGCCGTGACCGTGCCGGATTTAAAAAAGATGTGGGAACCGGGAGCCCAGGGCAAAATCACAACTGGAACCAAGTCCGTGTCGGAATGGCCGAACGACCCGTTGAAACTGTTCGGACGCCGGCGCGGATTCGGGGACCTTTGACTATTTTACCGAAGCGATCGTGGGTAAGGCAAAGTCCAGCCGCGGTGATTTCACGGCCAGCGAGGATGATAATGTGCTGGTTCAAGGCGTCGCTAATGATCGTCAATGCACTAGGATACTTTGGTTTTGCTTATTACATTGAAAACCAGGGCAAGTTCAAAGCCGCGGCGATTGACAGCGGCAAAGGCGCGGTGCTGCCGTCGGCTAAGACCGTGGAAGATGGCACCTATCAGCCGCTTTCACGCCCGATCTTTATTTATGTGAGCAAAAAATCCTGCGACAGTAAGCCTGAGGTCAAAGAGTTTGCCGAATTCTACCTCAAGCAAGGTCCGCAACTGTCAAACAAGTCAAATATGTCCCGCTGCCCCGAGACAGTCTATACCATCGAGCATGGATCACTTGAAAAAGGGCAAGCTTGGAACCGTTTTCGGCGGCGAAGCGGAAGTCGGCGTCAACGATCGACGATCTGCTGAAACGGGAAGCCAAGTTCTAGCCGTTTGATGAGTCGAACGAGACGGAGTGTTTCACGACGCTCCGTCTCGTTCATGTGTAGTCCAGCAATTTCGAAAAAGCATCAAAGGAAATACCCGTGGAAACAGATCAAGCCAACGCCGCTTATCTCGCGCTGCAAAGCCAAGTCAAAGGCCGTGCTGCCGGCGTGACCCTTCAGAAAATTCGCGAGCGCGTCATCGAGTTCGCCATGTTGCTCTGCGCGCTTTTTTCGGTCGCGATCACCGGGGGCATCGTCTGGGTCTTGGTTTACGAGTCCTGGCATTTTTTTGAGCATGTATCGATCATTGATTTTCTCACCGATACTCAATGGACGGTTTTGTTCGAGAACCCCCGCTACGGCATCATGCCGTTGGTCACCGGAACCCTCGTGACCTCGGGCGTCGCTCTGCTGGTGGCGTTACCGCTGGGAACTACCATTGCCATCTATTTAAGTGAATACGCCAACACCACGGTTCGTGAAATCTTGAAGCCGATCCTGGAGTTATTGAGCGCCGTGCCGACGGTGGTCTTTGGCTACTTTGCGCTGCTGTTTATCACGCCGATGCTGCAGAATGTCCTACCCGATCTGCCGGGCTTTAACATGTTGAGCGCCGGCATCGTCATCGGCATCATGATCATCCCCTATATAAGCTCCCTCAGTGAAGACGCGATGAAGGCCGTGCCGGTGCACATCCGCGAAGGCTCCTATGCGATGGGAGCGACTCGCCTGCAGACGGCGCTTCGCGTGCTCATTCCCGCGGCGTTCTCCGGCATTGCTTCCGCCTACGTCCTCGGATTTTCCCGCGCCGTGGGTGAAACCATGGTCGTTGCCATTGCCGCGGGCACCCAGCCCAATCTGACGCTGAATCCGATGGAAGGCGCCGCCACCATCACCGCCTACATCGTGCAAGTGAGCTTGGGCGATCTGCCCCATGGCAGCCTCGCTTATCAAAGTATTTTTGCCGCCGGCTTGACGCTGATGTGCATGACGCTGATTTTTAATATCGCCGGCTACTTGCTCCGAAAGCGCTTCAGGGAGATTTACTAGTATGCAAAAGCCGTCTCAATCCGACATCGAAAAAAGCGTCGCCGGCAATAAGAACCGTGACAAGCTGTTTGCCGTGCTCGGCTTGCTCGCGACTTTCGTCGGGATGCTTACGCTGGCTGCCTTGCTGGCCGACCTTGCTATGGATGGATTGGCGCGTCTGAAGCCACACTTCTTTACTTCGTTTCCTTCGCGTTTCCCGGGCCAGGCGGGGATCCTGTCTTCCTGGGTCGGGACCATTCTCGTCATGTTCGTCACGGCTCTGACCGCAGTCCCGATGGGCGTAGCCGCCGGCGTTTATCTTGAGGAATACTCACCGAAAAACTGGTTCACCGCGCTGATCGAGATCAACATCGCCAACCTCGCCGGTGTGCCGTCCATCGTTTATGGCTTAATGGCGCTGGGCCTGTTCGTTTATCAGTTCCGCTTCGGCCAGAGCGTGCTGTCCGCGGGGCTCACACTGGCTTTGCTGATCTTACCGATCGTCATCGTCTCCACTCGGGAATCCATCCGCGCTGTTCCCGGAACGCATGAGAGAAGCGGCTTATGCCCTCGGCGCGACAAAATGGCAAACCACCAGCGATCACGTCTTGCCCTACTCCATGGGCGGCATTTTAACCGGCGTGATCATCGGTCTTTCTCGGGCCATCGGCGAAACCGCGCCGTTGATTACGATCGGCGCCCTTACTTTTATCGCATTTCTGCCGGACTCTCCGATCAAAGGGGAATTTCCTTTCATCTCTTTTGAGTGGCTCTGGTCGCCCTATTCCGTGATGCCGATACAAATGTTTAACTGGGTGTCCAGGCCGCAAGCCGAATTCCATCTCAATGCGGCAGCCACGGGTTTGGTACTGATGGTCATGACCTTGGGAATGAACGCCATCGCGATCTATTTTCGCTATCGCTTCCGCAAACGCATCAAATGGTAGCGCGAAAGCCCAAAATGACAAATACACCCGCTGGAGGTAAGATGAGCGTACAGGAACCCATGGGAGCCGTCACCCAGAGCAGGCCTAACATGAAAGCTATGGACACCTCTGTGATCACAGCGAGAACCGGAGAGCCGGTGAAGAAGATTTTCAGTGTGGAGAACGTCGACTTCTATTACGGTGATAAGCGCGCGCTCAAATCCATCAATTTGGAAATCGGCGAAAAGAAAGCCACGGCTTTCATTGGTCCCTCGGGCTGCGGCAAGACGACGTTGTTACGCTGCCTCAATCGTATGAACGACCTGGTGCTCAATACCCGGGTGACGGGGCAGATCATGCTCGACGGCAAAAACATCTACGACCCGGCCATGGATGTCATCAATCTCAGGCGCCGCGTCGGCATGATTTTCCAAAAATGGAACCCTTTTCCCAAAAGCATTTATGAAAATATCATTTACGGATTGCGCATCGTCGGCATCAATAATCGCGCCTATCTCGACGAGGTTGTCGAAAAGAGCTTGCGGCGCGCCGCCCTGTGGGATGAAGTCAAAGACAACTTGCACAAGAGTGCGGCGGATCTGTCGGGCGGTCAACAGCAACGACTTTGCATCGCGCGGGCGCTCGCCGTGGAGCCCGAAGTGTTGCTGATGGACGAGCCCTGCTCCGCACTCGATCCGATCTCCACCGCCAAGATCGAGGAGCTGATTCACGAGCTCAAGGATGCCTTCACCATCGTGATCGTCACGCACAACATGCAACAAGCCGCCCGGGTTTCCGACTACACCGCTTTCTTCTATCTGGGCGAATTGATCGAATTTGGCGAAACCGGCAAGCTATTTACCGCGCCGGAGAAGCGCCAAACCGAAGACTACATCACCGGACGTTTCGGTTAAGGAGAAAACTCATGCCCACGTCGGCGGAACATACCGATAAAAGATACGGAGAAGAACTTAAGAAGCTGCGCGAAGAGATCCTCTACATGGGGGGCCTCGTCGAAGATCAAATTCAAAAAGCCGTAAAGTCGCTCGTCGACCGCGATTCCGAGCTGGCCGAAGTCATCATCGAACGGGATCATGAGGTCAACCGTCTCGACGTCGAAATCGACGATATTTGCATCAAGCTGCTGGCGCTGCATCAACCGGCCGGACGCGACCTTCGCTTCATCACCACCGGGCTGAAAATCACCACCGATCTCGAGCGGATCGGCGACATGGCCGTCAATATCTGCGAGCGCGCCCTGGAGCTCAATCAAGAGCCGCAGTTGAAACCCTACATCGACATACCCCGGATGGCGCGGATCTCGCAGCGGATGATTCGAGAGAGCTTGGATGCGTTCGTGCGCGAGGACACGGATCTGGCGCTCAAAGTGTGCAAGGACGATGACGAGGTCGATCAGCTCAACACACAAATATTTCGCGAAACGCTGACGTTTATGCTGGAAAATGCCCAGACCATCAGCCGCGCGACAAAAATTAGTTCCATTTCGAAATATCTGGAACGGATCGCCGACCACGCGACCAATATCGCCGAGATGGTGATCTTCATGGTCAAAGGCAAAAGCATACGGCACATGAAAGTGCTGCCTCCTGCGGTTTAACACCCTATGGCTACCAACGGACAAAAAATTCTCGTCGTCGAAGACGAACCCGATATTCGCAAGCTCGTCAACTATAACCTGGCGCAAGAGCACTACAAGGTGATTGAAGCCGAGGACGGCGAGCAAGCGCTCAAAGCCATTCAACGCGATAAACCCCATCTGGTCGTCCTGGACCTGATGCTGCCCGGATTGTCGGGCATCGAGCTGTGCAAAATTCTCAGGGAGCGTCCGGACACCGCGAAGCTGCCGATCCTCATGTTGACCGCAAAGGCGGGCGAGGCCGACCGCGTAGTCGGCTTGGAAATGGGCGCCGACGATTATCTATCCAAGCCGTTCAGCCCGCGCGAACTGGTGGCGCGCGTGCGCGCGATCCTGCGCCGCGCCGACGGCGCCGCAAGCCAGGACACGCTGCCTGCTTACGATCAGAGGCGAGCTTAAGATCGATTTCAGCACCTATGAAGTCTTTGTGCGCGGCAAGAGCGTCAAGCTGACGCTGAAGGAATTTGAGCTTCTGCGTTTTTTAGTCCAAAATCCCAACCGAGTCTTGAGCCGCGACCAACTTCTCGATCGGGTCTGGGGCGGCGAGACCTACGTGACGCCGCGCACCGTCGACGTGCACGTCCGCCGATTGCGCAAGGCCATCGAAAAGGACGATAGCAAGCCGGTATGGATTTTGACGCTCCGCGGGGTCGGCTACAAATTCGATGAAAAGGCTTTGGACCAATAGCCTAGTCGCCAAGTTTTTCCTTTCCTATTTAGCGGTCGTTTTACTGCTCTTCGCCGGTTTCTACCTCTATTCCAGCACCATCCTGCGCGATCACCAGATTGCGAGCCTTAGCGACCGTATGGAACAGGAGGCCCACCTGCTGAGTCGCGTGCTGCCGTTCGACCTGGAGGGTGCGCCCCTGGACATTGTCAGCCGGGACCTCGCAAAGGAGTTGACCTCGCGCATAACGGTGATCGCCTTGGATGGACGAGTGCTCGGCGATTCAGCCGAGTCCTCGGTCTCCATGGAAAATCATGCAGGGCGGCCCGAGGTGATGGAAGCGATGAAGAAAGGCTCGGGGAGCGCGATACGCTATAGCACGACCGTGCACTACGACATGCTCTACCGGGCGTTTCACCAAACCGGCGCAGGCCACGAACGCATCGTGCGCGTCGCTGCTCCGCTGAAAGACGTCGAGGCGTTGATCGGTTCTTTTCGCAAATCTCTACTGTTCGGCCTGCTTCTGGCTTCGACGGCGGGCTTACTTCTTGCGGCAATTTTATCTCGCTATTTAAGCAGCCGGTTTCGGCGTCTCGTGCAGTTTTCCGGAGAAATCGCGCGTGGCAACTTTCCGCAGAATTTCTTTCCCGCCGCACGGCGGCGACGAAATCTCCCTTCTGGAGCGTCATCTCAACGACATGAGCCTGAAGATTCGCGACAACGTCGGGCAAATCGTCGGGGAAAAGGAAAAAGCCGATTCAATCTTGCGCTGCATGATCGAAGGAGTCTTGGTCCTCGATCCCAAAGGCCAGGTGTTGGTGATCAACGAGCGCGCCAAAGCGATGTTTCAAGTGCCCGCGGAAAGAGAACTTCATGGCGTGTCGATGCTTGAGATTTCGCGCCATCCTGAAATGCACAAGGTCTTGCGAGAAGTCTTGCATTTCGATCTATCCGAGCAGCCCTACTCCAAGGAAGATCGAGCTCGATGACGATCGCTGGTTTCGCGTCAACGCGGTCCGCTTGCGCGATAGTCAAAATCATTCCGTCGGTTCGATTTTGGTTTTCCACGACGTCACCGACATCAAGCGATTCGAGTCGATGCGTTCCGACTTCGTCGCCAACGTTTCCCACGAGCTGCGCACCCCGCTGACTGCCATTCGCGGCTATGTAGAAACCTTGCTGCACACCCCGCCGGCGGATCCCCACGACGCGCGCCAGTTCCTCGAGATTATCGATCGCCATTCCGAGCGGCTCAGCCGTTTGACCCAAGATCTGTTGACTTTATCGGATCTCGAATCCGGCAATATTCGCCTGGCGTTGCAGTCGCTTGATGTGACTCACTTGATTCAACGAGTGTTGGAAGTGTTCGCGGATCGCGCCGCGAAAAAAAATATCACGCTAACCCGGCAATTGGACCCAGGCCTGCCTTTATTGTGGGGCGACATCGATCGCTTGCAACAGCTGTTTATCAACCTCGTCGATAATGCCATCAAGTATACGCCCGCCGGCGGCAGAGTGCAGTTGACGGCGACTACGCACTGGCAGCGACCAAGGTGCCGGCCAAGTGACAATCTCGGTAAGCGATACCGGCCCGGGAATCCCGGAAAAGGATTTGCCTCGTTTAACCGAACGATTTTACCGGGTCGACAAGGCTCGTTCGCGCGATCTCGGCGGCACCGGCTTAGGCCTCGCCATCGTCAAACACATAACTCAAGCGCATCGCGGCGACCTGAGATTCGAGAGCACTCTTAATCAGGGAACCACGGTGCACGTGCGTTTGCCGGCATCGCCGATGAATGGCCGGTCAGCACAGAAGATCTTGTTTTTATCCACGACCAATTCGTGCCGCAGCCAAATGGCCGAGGGGTTTGCACGGCAGTTGGTAAAACCTGACTATGAGATTTTCAGCGCCGGGACTAAACCGGCGACGCTTCATCCGCTGGCCGTGCGCGTCATGCGGGAGGCCGGCGTCGATATTTCTGCTCAACACTCCAAAGGCTTGGACGAAATTCCGCTCGATCGTGTCGGTCGCGTCATCAGCCTGGGTCGTGAACCTGACGAAACGGCTCCGGTGCTACCCGACAAAATCGAGGTGGCGCATTGGCCGCTACGCGATCCCACTCTTACGCACGGTGACGAAGAAGTAATACTCCAAGCTTTCCGTCAAGTACGCGACGACATCCGCGACCGCCTGAAAAACCTGCTCTCATAACTTCCACTTTTCGCATTTTCGGTTGAAGCGCTTTTTAGCGCGTGCTAGATTTCGTCACGATTCATCCCCGGATTCGAGAATTCCGCACAATATATTGTTTGGGAGTAAACATGGCCAAATTTCAGTTTCTACCGGCCGAGACGAAGTTCTATGAGTGGTTCGAAAAAGCCACTGCCAATCTGCTGGAAGGCGCCGAAGCCCTGGTGGATCTACTCGATAATTATGAGCAGGTCGAGCATAAGGTGGCACACATCACGGAATTGGAGCACCGCGGCGATTCTATCGTCCATGAAGTCATGCACCTGTTGATGCACACTTTGATTATTCCGTTGGACAGCGAAGACATCGAGCGCTTGATCTCGGCGCTGGACGACGTCATCGACAAAATCGAAGCCACTGCGGTGCGCATGGTGATCTTTCGCATCGAGGCGCCCACCGAACGAGCGCGCCAGCTCGGTCACTTAATTCGCAGCGGCGCCAGCGAGCTGCATCAGGCCATGCCCAACCTAAGGGAAAAAAAGAATTTTCGCCGGGTCACCGAACATATCAAGGAAATTAACACCATCGAAAACAACAGCGATCAGATCTTGCGTGACGCACTGGTTGATATCGTGAATCATAGGGAGGACCTGTTTAATTTGATCCGCTGGAAAGAGATCTACGAAATGCTCGAAGAAGCCACCGACCGCATGGAAGACGTGGCCGACGTGCTCCAACGGGTAGTGATCAAGAATGGCTGATGCAGTCTTTGTCTTAACGATTCTGATCATCGCGATCGCGCTGGTTTTCGATTACGTCAACGGCTTTCACGATGCCGCCAATTCCATCGCAACAATCGTTTCAACCCGCGTATTGACGCCACTTCAAGGTGTCGCCTGGGCGGCGTTCTGGAATTTTATTGCGGCATTTACTTTTGGTACGGCGGTAGCAAAAACCGTCGGCATCGGACTTCTCGACGTCCAGCAAATTGACTCCTACGTAATCCTTGCCGCACTGCTGGGCGCTATCACCTGGGACCTGATTACGTGGTACATCGGCCTGCCAACAAGCTCGTCACACGCGCTCATTGGCGCGTATGCCGGCGCGGGCATTGCCAAAGCCGGTCTGGGTGTCATTATTCCCGCGGGCTGGATCACCACATTATTATTCATCGTCTTGGCGCCGTTGTTGGGGATGGCGTTGGGAATGCTCAATCTGGTGTTGATTCTCAATATTTTTAAACGGTCGATTCCTTCTAATGTCGACCATCTGTTTCGCCGCGGACAGTTGATCTCCGCTGCCGCCTACAGTCTTGGGCATGGCACCAACGACGCGCAAAAGACGATGGGCATCATTGCCGGCGCACTGTTTACCGTACCGCAATATCGCCACCTGGTGAGTGATTCCGCGGGCCTGCTGACGATACCGTTTTGGATCGTCTTGCTGGCGCACACCGCCATCGGTCTCGGCACCCTGTCCGGCGGTTGGCGCATCGTTCACACCATGGGCTCGCGTATCACTCGCCTAACACCCATGGGCGGTTTCGCCGCTGAGGCAGCGGGTGCGATTACACTCCTAGGCGCCGCTCACTTCGGCGTACCGGTTTCAACGACGCATACCATCACCGGAGCGATCGTCGGCGTCGGCTCATTGCGTCGACTGCGCTCCGTGCGCTGGAACGTTGCCGGGCGAATCGTTTGGGCTTGGATATTGACGATACCGGCGTCCGCAGCGATCGCGATGTTTTGCTGGCTACTGCTAAATTTCGGACGAAAGATTTTCTAACGCGAAGGTCGAACACGTTCGGCGGCTAACGAAGTGTGAGCTTAAATTTCTCGTCGTCCTTCAAGCGCTTTGCCGAGAGTTACGGCATCGGTGTATTCCAAATCGCCGCCCATGGGCAACCCTCGAGCGATTCGCGTCACTGAGACGCCGAGTGGTTTAATGATCTTGGAGAGATAAAACGCAGTGGCTTCGCCGTCCATGGTCGGATTGGTCGCGACGATGACCTCGCGCACCGCGCCGCTGCGCAGCCGTTCGAGCAACTCGCGGACTTTCAAAGCATCCGGGCCCACGCCGTCAAGCGGCGAAATGGTGCCGTGCAGCACGTGATACAGACCGCGATATTCCTGGGATTTCTCGACGGCAAGCAGATCCGCCGGCTCCTCGACGACGCAGATTTTGTCCTCTTCCCGCTCGGCGTTTCGACAGATATCACAAACTGCGCCGTTTTCGTCTTGCGGGTCGACCTCGCTGAAACCGAAACAGCGCCGGCACAAGCCCATTTCCTGGCGTAACTTACCGATGCTCTCGGCAAGTCGAAATACATCTTCCTTCTTGCCCTTGAGCATGTGGAAGGCGAGCCGTGCCGCCGATTTTTCCCCGATGCCGGGAAGCTTGGACATCTCCTGGATTAATCGAGCGAGTGGTGCCGGATACATCGTCATCGGATTGCCTCATTGCACTCTGCGACAGGCATTGGCGATTTCTAGGTTGCTGATCTTTCCTATCTGGTAAATGACAATCGTGACCTAGGTCACGGCATCAGGCCGGGAATTTTGAATCCACCGGTAAGCTTGGCCATTTCGGCCGAAGCCATCTCGCGTGCCTTGCGCATACCGTCGTTGACCGCCGCCAAGATCAGGTCTTCGAGCATTTCCTTTTCGTCGGCCTTGATAACGGACGCTTCGATTTGTACTACCGTAAGATTAAATTGACCGTTGACCGTTACTTGAACCATGCCGCCGCCCGCGGAACCTTCTACGGTTTTCTGACCTAGTTCTTCCTGGATCTTGGCCATGCGCGCCTGCATCTCCTGAGCTTGCTTCAAGAGATTGCCCATTCCGCCTATACTCGCCATCGAAGACCTCCTGCGGTTCCCGCTCTCGATCGTCCGCGACGTACATTCATGCGGTCAACCGTTTTCTTTCCGAACATTTCGAATCGATCCGCCGAATATGCGGAGCGCTTCCTTAACCATCTCGCTACGTTCGTCGCCAACGCGCGCTGCGCCGGGACCGTTCTGATCGGCGAGCTTACCCGCGCCATCCGTTACCATAGGAGTAATCTGCACTCCGACATCATCGGTAAAAAATCTCTTCGCCAATTGTTTGAGCGTCGCCGAATTATCGCTGTCCTGCAAAAACGACAGATGATGGCGCTCGCCCACACCGATCTTCAGCGGGCCTGGTGGCAGCTCGAGGGCAACTGCGGACTCCAGATGTGACGCCAAAAACTTTTTCTCTTTACCGACAAAGGCAACGAAAGCCTGCCAAACGCTGGCCGAATCGCCCTCATTGACCATTCCGCTTTTGGGAGGCTGTAGCGGCGGCGCTGCCGACGAGGAAACCAACGGCGGCACCTGCGGGATTTGGACCATGGATGTGGCAGGCTTTACCGCTCCGAGGAATTTACCTTCCAAGCGCTCCAACCGCTCGATCAGCTCAGCAACGGGAAGGGTTTTAGGCAATGTCGCCAAACGAATCAGCGCGCTTTCCAGGGCGAATCGCGGCGTGGCAGAGCGCGTGATTTCCTCATCCCCTGCGGCCATGAAATCAAAATAATCCAAAAGCAATTCCACGGTGACATCGCGCACCTGGTTGCCAAGGTCGGCGATCTCCTGATCCGGTAGATCAAGAAGCTGCCCAGCGGCGAATCCTGAGCCGTCTTGGCTAGAGGCGCCCGCCCTGGGCTGTCCCGAAAGTCGCGCAACCAACAAATTTCTAAAATGCTCGACCAGATCGCGCGATAAACGGTTGAGGTCGCGCCCTTGATGGACCACCTCAGCGATAAGCTCGATGCACCGCTGCGCGTCGGCTGCGATCACGGCGGCGGACAGCTCATAAAGGACCCGACGCTGCGCCAGACCTAGGATATCCTGAAGCACAGTCTCATCGACGGTCGTAACGTCAGTCGCATCCGTCGCCGGTTGCGAACAAGCGAGCACTTGCTCCAGCAAGGATTGGGCATCACGCATGCTGCCATCGGCCTCTCGTCCGATCAGCGCCAACGCACCGTCGGAGATGCCAAGGCCCTCGCTCCGCGCGATCTCACCCAGACGTTGGACGATTTCCCGCAGGCTGATTCGACGAAAGTCATAGCGCTGACACCGTGAGAGAATCGTCTCGGGCAAACGATGCGGTTCAGTTGTCGCGAGAATAAACTTGACCGACGGCGGCGGCTCCTCCAAAGTTTTGAGTAATGCATTGAAAGCGTCTTTGGTGACCTGATGCACCTCGTCGATGATGTATATTTTAAAGCGGCATTTAGCCGGCTGGTAACGGACATTCTCGATGATTTGACGAATCTCATCGATGCCGCGATTGGACGCGCCATCGATCTCAAGAACGTCTATAGAGACTCCCTGGGTAATCTCCTCACAGTGAGAGCATTGGTTGCACGGAGTCGCAGTAGGACCATTTTCGCAGTTCAATGCCTTGGCAAGAATCCGTGCTGCCGTGGTCTTTCCTACTCCGCGCACGCCGGTAAAGAGATAGGCATGGGCGATGCGATTCGTCCTGATAGCATTTTGCAGTGTGCGGGTAATTGGCTCCTGGCCGGCAATATCCGCAAAATTTTGCGGCCGCCATTTCCGCGCGATGACGAGGTAAGACATATTTTTGCAGCGGACGAGAGAGAGTCGCCGACTCCGTTGTCACCCTTCTTGCTCTAATACGCACACGGGTCGCGAGATGCCCATTGCTGACAGCCAGGTTACCCTGTGGCACAGGAGCTTATCCGGTACCGCTGCTTCCTTCCGGACCTGACGGGGTTCGCGGTGCTGCCTTGCACAGGACCTAACTATCAGCAATCGACATCCCGATATTTCGCTTTCGACTGACCCGCTCTCCGAGCACCTGAACGCTCACAACTCGGCTCTTTGTGATGGCGGAGAGGGGGGGATTCGAACCCCCGGTACCCTTATTAGGGGTACACACGATTTCCAGTCGTGCACCTTCAACCGCTCGGTCACCTCTCCCTTGCGGGAAATCAATAACTTGCGCGGACTGGCAAGCGTTATCAATTCCCAATGTCTCCAAAATGTCTCCACCGGGGATTTCTGGGCCGTTTGTCCAAGTGATTCGCAAACCTACCACAACAAACTACCGGGTTAAAGATTCAAATGACGGTTACTGAAGATTACACGATTGAGACTCCTGTAAGAAAAAAAAGATTAGCTCTTTAAGGCAGTTATCGGCCCATGTCTCCAAGATGTCGCCAAGCAAATCGTAATGGGAACTGAGCAAGAAGGGTTGAAAGAGCCGGGGAAGCGCAAACCAGTTGCTCCCCCTGCTCCAAAGCACAATCGCTACGCTGAAAAACATGGGTTCAATACCTGCCATGGGACACGATTCTTTACTCGTGCATCAAGAAATCGGGTAAGACGACTTTAAACGCCGCCTTGACCCTATGGTGGCGAAGCGATGCTCGATCTTTTCGGCAAAGCGAAACCCATCGCCCTGACGCCCTCGCTGCAGATTGATCGACAAAATGCTCGCCTGCTCGTGGAAGCGCTCAGCGGACGGTGGAGCTTGAGAAGGACCGACGCGACCAGCGCAATGTCTGGCACTACGTAGCCAGTCGCCTGTGCACTGCTGTTAGGATCGGCTCGCGCATACTGGGTTTGAACCGTTGCAGTCTCTGCCGACGCCGGTCAATGCGAACATTCGATCCGCGTGTTCGGTAGGTGGCAACGCCAGGTCACTTGGAACGTTGCCTATGGGATACCTGTTTATTACAAAGTTCCTATCTATCCAATCATGCGCCAACGTCTAGTCGCACATTCCTCGGCCAATTTCCACTAAAGACTGCACTCATAGAAAGCACGGCGGTTCAATATGTCGCGGCGAGCATCCTGGACTGAACCTGAATATCTCCACGGCATAGCACCGACTGATTTTCCACAAAGCCGCACTCATTAACAAAGAGATCATAGGATCCTTATCAGGATATCGAGAGCGTAACTTTGTCCGTATTGTCAAATCAGTTTACGCGCAGAGAAACTTCTTGGTTTTAAAAAACCGAATCCACTAACGCATCGTAACAACTCGCCTATTGGTATCATAAGATTCGGGCGGATTCGTTTTTCAAATCACTCTGTTGTTAACTCATTTTACACGAATCAACGAACACAACCTCTCCTTTTCAACCGATCTATTGGACTATGTGGGCTATTTTCAGATGGCACTTTGATTGCTCTCAAGTTTCTTTGAAAAACTATCTGACAATATCGCAAAAATTTGTCGCGCTGGTTTTCGAGGATCGTCACTGGGAATTTTTATGACCGCAACCGACAATGGCAGCAATCGAAGACAAGGCGACGCCGAGTCCATCACTGCCAAGAGGACATCAAGGATGGCATCCATCGCGGAAGGCAACATGAAGCTCATCCCATGGGCAGATATTTGGACATCGCTCAGGGTAGCAAGGATTCGTGATAACGGTGAAATAATCGAAGTCTTTTACGAAACGCTCTTCAAAGAAGCGATATTTGACGACAACGGCGCCTGGTCGATGCACGTCCGAAAGTAGTTCCTGTAAAACATTTTTTCGACCTTACTTTTCCTGCCTGCAACAACTGCCTTTTTTCGCTTATTCGATTTCGCAACTCTACGCCATTCGCGATTAGCGAGGGGAAATTGCTACGGCGCGCTCACGTCCGCACGACGCATACGTCCTGGCTCTTATTGCCAGAAAGAATCGGGCCACCAGTAAGCCGGCAAAAAATTTGGCGGAGAGGGAGGGATTCGAACCCCCGTTACGGTTCCCCGTACACTTGATTTCGAGTCAAGCGCCTTCAACCGGGCTCGGCCACCTCTCCGCTTTTCGGTTTTCGCGTTTCTGCTGCCGCAACCTTGAAAGAAATCGGCTAACAAAACTGATGACGCTTCCGCAAGCATGCCGCCGACGACTGGCAGTTGATGATTTAGCCGCTGATCCTCACACAATCGATAAAGAGATTCAACCGCTCCGGCCTTAGGATCGACGCAGCCGAAAATAAGCCGTCGCATTCGGGCCTGAATAATCGCTCCCGTGCACATGATACATGGCTCGAGGGTCACGTATAGATCACATTCTTTCAATCGCCAGCTACGGAGGCGGCGTGAAGCTTCATCGATCGCGATCATCTCGGCGTGGGAAAGCGGGCTCTGACTTTGTTCACGACGGTTATAACCCATTCCAACAATGATTCCCTCCGATACGACAACCGCGCCCACCGGGACTTCCCCTCGATCGGCGGCAGCACCCGCCGCCGCCAAAGCGCTCGTCATAAAATCCGCGTCACAAGTGTCCAACGACAACATCCAACTTTCTGGCAGGCTCTCCCGAGATTGAGTTAAAGCACCGGCCGGTACTTGTTTAGCCTTTGAGTTGCGCACGTCACCTCGGTCCCACGGCGGCTCACGATGCTTCTTCGACAACTACGGGTGCATGTATTCGATCGGCGGCGGTTCGATATCGGTGACGACTTCTTTTACACCGGCAACGTCGGTGGCGATTTGAACGATGTCTTTTTCCAGATCGGGATCCGCCAGGATACCCGAGATGATCACTCGACCGCCGTCGCTTTTCACATTAAGAACAACATTACGGGTCTTTGATGACGTGATCAATGCGGCTTGCACTCGCGCGGTGGTCGTCAGGTCTTGAAAAGCTTTCATCGATGTCGCGGTCGGTTGAAATTCCTGGCGGCGGACGGTTTCTGCGATCAGCGGGCCTGCCAATTCCGGCGAGAAACGGGCACTATTCAACACCAAATCATAACCAACCGGATCTAGCCAATCGTCATTGAACAGGGCACGGTAGCGTCGGCTGCGTACCCGATCGATTTCGCGGAGATATTGGCGGGCATTTTCTGCATCGATGGTTTTCTGTGCGCGCAACTGTTCGACGCGAAAGTCCATAGGTGCGACCACAAACGCTTTCAACACATGGCTGATGCCGGGGAATAACTGCTGACCGGCACGACCGTAGTAAACCAAATCCCCATCTTGCGCGACCTCACACATGGAGGCCTGGAGAGTAATGCGATACAAACGCAAGCTTTCACGCCAACGCTCCCACCAATGACCCGCCGTCTCGAGCACTTCCGTGTACTTGGCTTCGGGAATGCCGTAGCGCTTGCTCGCTTCGATCAGCACTTCGCGATCGATACAGCGATAGCCCAATAGGGAAGCCACCTTCTCCGCGATCGCTCCGCCCCCGCCGAATGCAGCATGACCAATCGTTACGATCGACATGATGCGATCCTCCTTTTTTGTTGCGTTGCTCTACACGAACCTGAGACAATGAGGCTAACAATCCCAACCCGCCATATTCTGGCTCTTAGTACTCTTTTCCGATAGATGCGACAAGAGGCGTGCCGCATTTTCACACAGGTGTGGAACGCGCCTAATTTAGTTTCTAGGAAGAACGAATGTTGAGCTACACTGAAGCGGAATCGACCAGCGGACCAAAGGTAGGCTCCCTAAGCCTATGGCCTTCCGATTTAGTGGCCGTTGCAGCCACCGAACAGTGCGACCATTTTCATAGAAGCAATTTAGTCAAAAAACACGGTTTGCTGAAAATTAAGTGGAGAACGGATGAATAGCTTAGCAACCCTCAGCTATTTTATTGTTCGACCGAACAGTACCACCCCTCTCGGGTCGGTACAGTCGCAAGGTTCGCCGGCTGCGCCGAAACCGTACGGACAAGTGAATCGGACAACATTACATTCACGCTCGGTCAGTTGGTCCCTTAGGCGCTCGAAAAATCCCGGTTCCGGGTTTTGCCTGCCGGTCCGCTACGCCCGTGCTGCTCGAAGAGCAGCTCGAAAGAGCTACTGTTAACAACAATAGCTGAAACAAATAGACGACCGACAAGCGCCTCATTCTCATAACACGTGGATCGGCGGATATGTAGCGGACCCAGCTAACGCTGACATAGTCAATTTCTTGAGCGCATAGAATCAGCACCAATTTTGCCATCGGACCCCAACATTGAGGCGGGTCAGATTCGAGTTTCTAACCCGCGCGTGAAAGAATCGACGATAAACCTGGCCTGAAATTGCTCCGTTGTCATGCGATTGGTGCGCCCGGGGTGATTCGAACACCCAACCCCCAGATTCGTAGTCTGGTGCTCTGTCCAATTGAGCTACGGGCGCGCTGTGTGTTGCGCAGTGCCAACCTCAGATCCTAGCGCTCCGAGATTTGCGTGCTGTATTGCCGTGAGGCGAATGGCGGAGAGAGAGGGATTTGAACCCTCGGTACCCTTTTGGGGTACACACGCTTAGCAGGCGTGCGCCTTAGACCACTCGGCCATCTCTCCGTAACGGTCTGATTCGCTTTTTATCGCGGCTCGGATAAGCCGAAAAGCCTACCCACGCGAGTTTCCACTGCGCGTTTTTTTGGGCGGCTCCCACGAGTGCGCTAAAATTAGCATAGCGAATCTGACATTTCCACAATGACGCGCGGCAAAAAGTGCGCAGACCTTCCGAGAACGCTCGCTCACCAAAACGACAAGAGGGGCGCAAGGCGACGATTCTCGCCTGCTCCCCTCCCTCATTGGGAATCTAAGAACGATGAAAAATCTCTCAACCTTCCCAAATCGGTTTTACGTTGGTGTCGAGCCATTTCTTGGGATCTTCGAGAAACTGCTGGTCGGTCACTGGGACCGGCTTAGCTCCCTTGCCGAAGGCCGCTTCGATGGAAGTATGGGACTTAAAGTCATTGCGGCTCGATTCTCGACCGACGGAGTCAATCGTCTTTTGACCTTCGTCGGATATCAACCACTCTGCAAAAAGTTTGGCGCTGTTCGGGTTCGGCGCCTTAGCGTAGATGCCCGCTTGACGTGGAAACAGCACTGGCGGCACGGTTTTCACATAGTTGATCGGAGTGCCTTTATGCAATTCTTCCATGACGTCGTGAAGCAGAGCCGGCATACAGATCGAATACTCGCCGGAAATCACCAAGCGAAACATAGCGCTCGTGCTCTTGTGCACGGGCACGTTTAGAGCTTTCAATCCTTTTAAGAAATTATTGTAGCGGTTATCGTCCTTCCACTGCGTCTTCAAGCCCCGATAAGCATCGAGCTCAGCGGGCCCGCACGCATCGGATCGTCTAAGGCGATCAATCCTTTGTATTTCGGATTCGAAACTTCTTCCCAGCTCTTCGGTAAATCAGCAGGCTTCATCTTCTTTGTATTGTACGCCAATGCTTGGATCTGGAGACTCACTGTCGGCATCGCCGGATCATGCAAATACAAAACATCACGTTGCACAGTGTTATAGTCCATAATCGCGCCCGCCGCGCGGATAACCGGCGGCGCGTTATCCGAAAGCACGACATCGAAGCTCGCCTGCCCGCCTTGGAATTCCGTCAATGCACGGGTGACGATCTCGGGGTTGCGGCCTTGCCAGTAAGTCGCCTTGATGCCCGGATATCGCTTCATGAAGGCTTCGGTGATCACTTTGAGGTGCTCTACATCCCAGACCGAGTAAACGATCAAACCCCCTTCTTGCTTCGCTTTCGGATAAAGTTCTTGACTCACTTTCTGAAAAGCCTTGAGCTGCACTAGCAGTCGCCGCCGCGCTTCCGGCTTCCTTGGTCACCTGCTTTTGAATCACTTTTTGCCCGGTGGCCTTGGGATCTTTCACGGCCTCCTTGACGGCATCTTTTACCGCAGCTTTCTCAGCAGCGATCGCTCGGACCACCGAGTAGAACGCTCGACGTCAATACCAACGCCAGCGTAGATTTTATAGACATCCTCTTGTTCCTCCTCTTGTCGAATTCTTGAATTTGACGCGTGATCAGAGACTGAACTTCATTTTGAACGCGAATTTGGCCAAAGATACGGCGACGATTAGGATAATCAGATAGATCACTCCTCCCGCCGCGGCCTCCGCCCACTGGCCCACCCGAAAATATTCGAAAAGCGTAACCGGACCATACTCTTTTCCGGGGGCCGTCAACAAGACTGCCACATCGACGTTTCGAATCGACTCGATGAAGATATAGAACAACGCCCCGCCTACCGAAGGCTTGAGAATCGGCAAAGTAATCTTGAAAAACACATGCCGCCAGCGCGCGCCGTGAACCCAGGCCGCTTCATCCAACTCCTTATGGATATTCACAATGGAGCCGGAGGCGTTACGAAAAGCGTAAGGGAAATAGGCCACGAAAAGTCCAATGCCCAAAGCCCACAGACTGTTATAGAGCGGCGTGCCAAGAAAGATGATCACCAGACCGACCGAAAGCACGAGCGGCGGAAACGCCAGCGGCAGCGTGCCGATAAACTCGAAGAGCTTAGTACCCCATGCCCGGGTTCGGTAAATCGTAAACGCCATGACGATACCCGCAAGCACGGTGACGATTGCGATAGTGACCGAGAGAGTTAGCGAATTGTATAGCCCCGTCAGAAAACTTGGGTGCCGCAAAACAGTATAGTAGTTCGTCAACACCGCGTTCGCTGGAAATTTCATGAAAGTGTCGTAGTCGAAATACGGGATCATCGACACGACGATCAAAACGATGAAAGGAATCAATATGCCGGCGAGAAAATAAAGAAATACCGCTAGGAACGTCACATACTTCCATGGTCCAATATCGATCACCTTGACGCGATAGCCCTTACCGGTGATCGTCGCATAGCGCTCGGAAAACCGCGTAGCACGGATATAAAAATAAAGCGTGATCACCGACAACACCACCAGCACCACGCTATAGGCGGTTGCCAAGCCGGTGTTGAACTCCAATGCCATGGAATCGTAGACCCGGCTGACAAACACTTTGATATTGCCCGGGGTCCCTTGCAGCACCGGGGTTTCGAAGGAGCGCAGGCCGCGCAGAAAATTCAGCACGAGCGCCGATAGAAACGCCGGCACCGCGAGCGGGAAAGTAATTTTGAACATCGTATGCATCGGCTTGCTGCCGGCGATGTAGGCGCTTTCCTCCAATGACGGATCGAAAGATAAAAACACCGGCAGCAAGAACAAATAGCCGAGCGGCACACAGGCCAAGCCAAAAACCCAAATCATCCCCGCCATGCTGAAGGCATTAAATACCAGGGTCTCGATGCCGAAAAACTGCTGCAACATACCGTTCAAGATGCCAGACCTGGGCGCCAGCAACAAAATCCAGGCGATATTTTTCATGATCGTCGGCAACAAGATCGGATAAAGCGGCATCAACTCGACCAAGGCTTTGCCTGGCGTGTTGGTGCGCGCGACGATCCAGGCCAGCGCTGCGCCCAAAGTAGTACCCAACAATGCCGCGCCACCCGCATAGATCACCGAGTTAGCGAGCATCGGCATGAGGTCCTTGTCGGCGAGCACGCGCAGATAATTCGTCATATTCAAACCGACGGAAAATCCCAACCGGCCACTGGTAAAACTTCGCCACAACACGACAAAAATTGGCGCGATGATCGCCGCCCCCGCGATCGAACTCCCGATCAACGGAATAATCGTTCCTTGTCTAAAGGCAATTTTGAAAGAACTTGCTTTAAGCGTAAATATCCTCCTCGGACATAACACTCATGCCGCCAAACACCTCGGTTCGCCGATCACGCAACAAAATCGCGCCAATTCTGTGTCGAGGCGTGGTGAGCGTGCCCGCGGAACGTAGCGGGCAAAAAGAAATAATCACACACCGAGAACCATGGTGGAAATAAGGCGATGGCGTGCAACGGAGCATGACAAAGTATATCAACCGCCGCTTAGTGGACCACAATTAAACTGATCGCGGAACGGTCGATGGACACGAAGGTTTTTTCACCGTCGGCGCCGACGTGAATCATTGGACAGAGTTTGTGCGAAGTGATGACCATTTCCTTAACGCCGACTTGAACCCGGTGATCGGTCAGACCACCGCGATACTCGCGGCTGGTCATGACACCTTCGACAACGTTATCGGCGCCGTCAGGGAACCTTTCATGGCTGAGTTTTACTTCAGTAGTGCGGATAACCACTTTGCAGGCATCGCCGGCCGCTATTCCCTGTGGCGTCGGAGATACTAATTCGGCATTGTTGAAATCCGGTACGTGGACTAGACAAAAGTCGCCGTCGATCTTGATTACTTTGCCGTCGACTAACGCGGAGTGGCCGACGAATGATGCGACGAATGGATGAGTCGGTCGATTATAAATTTCATCGGGCGCGCCGTATTGAAGAATCCTGCCACCGTCCATCACAATCACGGCATCGGCGATCGTAAACGCCTCCTCTTGATCGTGCGTGACGTAAAGCGCGCTGATGCCAACTTTCTTGATCAGTTTCTTGAGCTCGACGCGCATCTCTTCGCGCAGCTTCGCATCCAGATTGCTCAGCGGTTCGTCGAGCAGAATCAGCCGCGGTTCCAGGGCCAGACTACGTGCCAGGGCGACCCGCTGCTGTTGACCGCCGCTCAGCTGCGAGGGATAACGCTCCTCGCGCCCTTGCAGTCCCACCAAGTCCAACGTCGATAGAACCTTACTGCGAGTTTCTTCCGCGGATTTCTTCCGCAGCTTAAGCCCGAAGGCGACGTTGTTAAAAACAGTCATATGCGGCCACAGCGCGTAGTTCTGAAACACAAAGCCAATTGCGCGCGCATAGGGCGGCACGAGTACCCCTTTTTCAATGTCAGTTTGCACTTTGTCAGCGATCGAAATCGAACCCGCATCCGGGACTTCCAGACCCGCAATGGAACGCATCAGCGTCGTCTTGCCGCATCCGGACGGACCCAAAAATGCAAGAATTCCTTTGGGAAACTCGAAGCTCACATTGTCAAGCGCTTTAACGTCTTTGTAAATTTTTGAAACGTTTTCGATCTTCAATATCGACATCAGATTTACCCAGCCGGCTTCTAGCGCAAAAAATACGCCAGAAAACGCGCTTCAATGCTTGTTTAATATCCTAATCCGTTGAAAAAAGGAAACAATTCACGTTTATGGAACGAATCCTGGGGAGTGTTAGGAAGCAGTTGTCCTGTCGGGCCTTTGGTATTCATTCCATTTCTTGAGCATCTGATGCCGTTAAATTGGGCGGAAGTAATTATCTGGCGCACTGCTCACGCCCAATATTTGTATCCTGCAGAGACCGGGTTGTGGTTCAGTTTGGGAAAGATCTCTCACTTCGTTCGAGATGACAGTTGCTTTCAGTTGTGTTGCGAGCGGAGCGAGAATCCTTCTCATGAGACCGAGTTGAGTTGGAGATGCTTCATCGGGCCGCTCTCGATGTCGAACATGGACATTCACCCAGATTCGACTCGCTCGATTTCAAATTCGTTAGGCCAGAGAAATCTTCTGCAGATATTTGGCCATCTCGACTTTCCACTCGACCCGCTCGCGATGATCTCGCTAAAGCATTGGCCGCGGCGCTTGCCCGTGAACGATATGGGCTTCTGCGGTGCTTTTTTGAAGGTCCCGAGCCAACGCAGCGTTTCTCCCGGCCGCGCGATCCATGCAACACCACGTCCTTAAAACTCGTTCGCTCCATCTAATAATCAACCACGGGCAACCATTATTTCGCGCAAGTCTGCACCACCGCTTACCCGCAAAACAGTGTACCGCATTACTTCGCGAGGCCGTCGTCTTGCAAACGCCCGCCTGGACAGCGCTTAAGTTGAGGCGTTAGGTCTGTGTCCGGTCAGTTGTGCGTTGATCAAGACTATCCCACGCTTTTACGATGCCTTGACGACCCATTAGAGCTCAATTATAGACATATAAGAATTCTAGAATGCCAATACAAAAATATCGCGTATTCTTATGTCGAGTCGCAGCTATGGCCGTTACAAGGCCAAGTATTCGCTTCGGGCTATTTTGTCTAATGGCTCTTCCTATGAGCCATGTTTACACAACCGATCACCGAGCTGAACAGCACACCGCTATACTTGCTCCTAAAGGGACGCTGGTCGTGGCGCTCGCCACTAAAGATGGCCTCGTTGTCTGTGCAGACAAGAGAACTTATGATTGGATGAGAGGTGATCTCGATAATGAGGTCAAGATTCGTAATCTCGGCATCGCGACTTTAATATCCTCCACAGGCTTTGTTAAATTCTATGATGTTTTGACAAACCGCGTGAATGGCCAGCAATCGCTACGTCTTGGATTCGACGCGAATGCCGTAGCGACCGAATATTTTGAAACACACGGGTTCGACAACTCGGAAGCTTTCTGGAAGGGCCTTACCGAGAATCTAAGCTCGGCATTCCAGGCATACATTACGGCGCGGCCATTCGCCCATTGGCCGGACACCGGCGACCCTCCTGACAACGCGTTGTTTCAATTGGCAATCTTTTTCTTGGATGTCTTTAAGCGTCCTGACGCAGTGTACGTGCGCTTCCGTTATACTAAGGCCAATCCTCCTACAATAGCGGTCACTTACTTCCGTGAGTCAGTGAATATTTTCGAGGAAGTGAAGCCTGTCGTCCTTGGCAATGTCACTGTATGGAAGGAACTAGAGTCGGGTCGCGATGAGCGATTCAACGATATCAGGGCGGAGACCCAACTGATGCATTTCGTAAAGGATAGACCTCTAGTCAACACGGTTTCGATTCAGGCGGGGTTGACGTTCGCGCGCAGGCTTATAACAGTCACGAGTCAACGTGCCCAATTAATCAAAGATACCAACTCTCACGTCGGGTCAACAAACGACTGCGCATTACTGAGCAAGCACGATGGCTTCCAGTGGCAGCTTTATTGAAGTTATCTCTTGCGACGCGAGATACTCTCGCGAAAAATGGCTCTAAATAGCCGTCTCTAGTGCTTCTATACCGTCGTTTTTGGACGTAAAAAGATGGCGGAGGGGGCGGGATTCGAACCCGCGGCCCACGGTGTGGGCGCCGGTTTTCAAGACCGGTGGTTTCAACCGCTCACCCACCCCTCCGATAAATGAAATCAACTACTTGCAGCCTTGCCATTGCTGGCAGGAGAATCTGTGTTGCAACCACGTTGGCAAAATTCCAAATGCTTTTGCAACATCGGATCGCTGCAGATGGATGTAGCGGTTATGCATTTGAACCGAGCTATGACCAGCGGCTAACATCGCGGCCTCTGCGGGAATCCCTTTCTGAGCCCACTTCTCATAGGCGCGGACGATCTGCGGGAACCTCTCGGTAAACCCGTTTCCGTTCCGTGACCAGAGGACGACGCCACTCCCCCGCTTGGCCGCAAAGCAGCGGTACCCGTCGAGGTTGGCCTCGTAGCTCCATGCGGCGCCGTCCGGCAGCTCGGCAACGGGCACGACCTGCATCGGCTCAATGAAGACTGGCTGGGCCCGGCTTGTTGTAGAGAGTTCTCTCGAGAGCATGAAACACATAGATTAACGGGCGGGAAAAGGCTCTGCAACTAGAGGTAAGACGCCTACAAAGTGCCGGGCTCGACGCTTCCTCCCGACTAAGGCATTTCTGCCATTTTCGTGGCATTTGGTGGTCATAGCCGCCATTTTTGCCCGCTTTGTTCCACTACGATGCTCGCTTTGGCGAGGTTTTATTGCCATTGCGGCGTATTCCGTTGGTATTTTCTTTGCTTCTCTAGGTAACATTGCGTTCTTTTACACAGTACGGATAAGAATCGGCGTTGGAAAGACCGGCATAAATGCAGAACTCAACATTGAAGACTCGCGTTTGTAGCTAGCATATCGAGAAGCAGATAGTGGCCATCCGCTTTTTGATTCTTCTAGTTGCTGTCTGGCTTGCGTTGTGCGCAGCGTTTCTGGGCATGTTCCCATGACTGTAACGTTGCCTTCGAGAGAAAATTCAATCGACTGAATTTTTAATCCTTCCGCAGGCGCGGATGCGGCCTAGCATCATCAAATCGTTACGCCTGCCTAATAACTTAACTATTTGCCCTCGACCTCCGTGCTGATTGCACACCCCGGGCGTGAGGGTTTCACCCCTATCGATCTATCCATTGAAGTAAGCCAACTACCACCGTAGAGAGAATGATTCCCACAACCAGACCGCATAGGAATATATCCAGGCGGGTCATTGCTCGGCTCCTTCTTCAAAGTGAAATACTTAGTTAATAGAGTTCTCCGTCCTCCCTGCGACCCGATAGAACGAACCTCGCGATTCATCGTAACCAGCCGAATAATTTTTCCGCTGTAGTCTTTGTGCGGCTGAGGCTTCACGCCATGTTTCGATTCCAGCCACGCCTCTTCCGATCCAGACGCGTGGCTTTGGTCTTCGTGCACAGTTCGAGAGACTGCCGACAAAGGATTTTGTTGGCTTCGGGCAATTGTTTTTCTTGCATCATTAGCCTGGCACGGAGAAAAAGGAAGTGAGCCTAAATGACAGTCCTAAAGTTCGCGTGCGAGATCCAAGGACTTTCGGATATCGTTGGCCGCCGCCAAGGAAAACGCGGTTGCGCTGCGAAGCAGAACGTAGGCTTGGTCCTCTTCACAGAGTATTTGGATCATCCGCCGTTCTGTGGCCTCGAAATTACGCCAACTCCCCAATATTCCCGCTCACACATGCCGAAGGTGCAACGGCTATCGCAACTATAGCTTACACATGGAAACGCGCGGGTATAGTTTGGTTACAACAAGTGATTCCGTTTCCAGGGATTACAGCAGATAAATATAAGAGAAAACGGTCTGGCACGCTTAATGCCGTGAGCGAGAACATGATAATCGAGATTGCACTTGGGCTTTGTTTTGGAGTGCTGCTTGCTGTCCGATTAGTTAGTCTGGTGATTAGGGCAAACAAGGAGGGAAAGCCGTATCATACGAACGTTGATTCCGATACGCCACCCCAGAAGCCACAAGCGGCGGCTAGTTCACCAGTAGGAGCAGCAGTGCCACTCTCAGCGCTGACCGCCCGCCGCACCAACATCGGGTAAACGCCGCCGACCCGCAATTGTAACTCTGTATCCTCCCACTCTTGCCCGCTTGCCGCGGATGCCGAGGCTACCCGAAACTGCCTGATAGCCGCCTGCTTTACGAGCGATTGCAGCGCCTTACGTTGGGCTTTGTCTTGCTCTTCTCACTAAGCATGCAAACTCTACTCTTCATAACCGTCGGTGTCGGTTGTCATGGTCGGTAGCCACGTCCTGCGAGGCTTTCGAGAAGCAAGATTTAGAACGATCGACGTGCGTGCGATGGCCAGAGGCCAGAGACAACGGCGAGCCGCCCTCGGAACACGCAAAGCGTCAAGGATACGGCGCAACCAGCGCCATGACATTCCATGAAACTAACTGCCACAATTCGTAAATTTAAAGGAAAGAAGCTCAGAGGAGGAACTGAATATGGAACAGATTGATTTTGTTGAACACTATTACCCTTATATTGCGAAGGTTCGCAATCTGCAAGATGACTACCACTACCACACATTTC
>CAWERH010000020.1:0-128516 GCA_963811315.1 uncultured delta proteobacterium | reverse complement strand
TTGCACGACTTCGCGTCCGCCGCTGCGCTCGATGTCGGCGCTGCCAAACTGCTCGAGTCGGGCGACCACCGCGAGCGGAACGGCGATCCGGTCGTCGCCCACTGGCACACGAGCAATGCCTGGCACTCGCTGTGGAGATCTCGCGACGGTGCCGCCGCTTCGGCGATACTGCGTTCCCGTTCCTCGGCGACAACATTGGCGCTTTGCGAGATGCCGAGGACGTCGAGGATCAGCGCCACCCTGCCGTCGCCCAGGATCGTCGCGCCGGCGAAACGCCGAGATCCCTTGAGCTGCTTGCCCGAGCGGCTTGACCACGATCTCCTCGGTGTCGTGGATGCCGTCCACCACCAGGCCGAACTGCCGGTCGTCGGCCTGCAGCACGACGATGTTCGATGTCGCCGCCGTCGTGAGTTGGCGCAGCCGGCCATTCGAGCTCGCGGTCGAGGTAGACCAGCGGCAGCAGCTTGCCGCGCAGGCGGTAGACCGGCGCGCCGTGGATCCGTCTCGATGCCCCTGCGCGGCGTTCTCGCCGTCGAGGCGCACCAGCTCGAGCAGGCTGACCTGCGGGATGGCGTAGCGCTCGCCGCCCGTGGTCACGATCAGCGCCGGGATGATCGCCAGCGTCAGCGGGATCTTGATCCGGAGCGTCGTGCCCTCGCCCGGCTCGGCTCTGGACGTCGACCGTGCCGCCGATCCGCTCGATGTTGGTCTTCACCACGTCCATGCCGACGCCGCGGCCGGACACGTTGGTGACCTTCTCGGCGGTGGAGAAGCCGGGCAGGAAGATCAAGTTGAGCGACCTCGCGCTCGCTCATGCGCGCGGCCTGCTCGGGCGTGATCAGGCCCGCTCGACAGCGCCTTCTCGCGGATCCGCTCGGAGTCGATGCCGGCGCCGTCGTCGGTGATCTCGATGTTGACCTGCCGCCCTCGTGGTAGGCGCGCAGCAGCAGCGCGCCCTCGGCGGGCTTGCCGCGCGGCGAGCGCGGTCGTCGGGCGTCTCGATGCCGTGGTCGACCGCGTTGCGCACCAGGTGGGTCAGCGGGTCCTTGATCGCCTCGAGGATGCGTCCGGTCGAGCTCGGTCTCCTTGCCCTCCATCTCGAGGCGGACCTGCTTGCCGCACGCCGCGGCCAGGTCGCGGACGACGCGCGGGAACTTGCCCAGACGTTGCCGATCGGCTGCATGCGCGTCTTCATGACGCCTTCCTGCAGCTCGCTGGTGATCGAGGTTCAGCCGCTGGGTGGTGGCGAGAAAGGTGCTGTCCTCCTGGTTGGCGGCGAACTGCAGGATCTGGTTGCGGGCCAGCACCAGCTCGCCGACCAGGTTCATCAGCTTGTCGAGCAGGTCGACGTCGACGCGGATGGTGCTGTCCGCCACGGCGGCGCGCGATTCACCCTGGTTCTGCAAATCTCCTGAACTTCGGCGCTCTTGACTGCTGCCTGTTGAATGAGAATTTCACCAATCCGTCGCGGATCGCCTTTGGCTTGCTGCACCAACGCATGGTCAAGCGCGGCCAGCAAAATTTGCCCCTGAACGAGCGGCGTCGCGCCAAACTTCATTCCTCAGACAGAACGGCCGAGACCGCCGGTCCCGGAGCCGGCGATGTCTGCCTCTTGGTAGAGTCCGTCGGCGAAATCTCTTGCGCTTTCGCGGTGGACTCGTGCGAGATCGCCGGAGATGGCAGCGGCGCCGTCGACGGCGGGACACTCACGGCACTCGCTTCGTCAAGCTTTTGTAGAGAGCGCAGGGTTGCAATCAACGCCGTGCCATTTCGTTCGCCCTCGTGACCCGTGGCTTCGATGCTCGCGAGCATTTGGCGCACCGCATCGACCATCGCCAACAGCGCATCGATGGTCTTGGGACTCACTTGCAGAGCGCCGTCGAGCAGCAAGCTCAGCAGGCTTCGCCGACGTGGTGACCGACTCGAGCTTGCCCAAGCCGAGAAAACCACAGGTCCCCTTGATCGTGTGAATGGCGCGAAAAATACTGCCGAGAGCCTCCTTGGATGGTTCTTTTCCAATTCGACGAAATCCCGGTCCAGACGATCGAGATTCTCGTAACTTTCAACCAGAAATTCTGTAACGATTTCATCCATGAGCTAGTGCTCCTTGGCTAACCTGTTCGCAGCAGTTTTCTCTCCCACCGAGGGCAACGTCCGCCGCTCCAGCGCGCACTGGATTTTCTCATAGGCAGTCAGCAGGTCGGTCGATGTTAGGATGCCGCAAACGCGGCCGTCGGAGCCGCGGTCGCACGGGAGCGCCGCCTGAGCTCTGCAGCATGCCCTTTTTGCGAAGGCGTTCGATCAAGGTTGTCCGGTTGAGCCGGAGCAGTTCGGCCGCCATCGTCTTGTTGCCGCGCGCGCGTAACAGCGCTTGCTCAATGAAACCGTTTTCGATTTTTTCCAGCATGCCGTCCAAGTCGAGCCCTTCCGTCGGCAAACCCACTTGGGTCGCGCGCTGGTGCTGCGGCACCGAATTGTGGATGACATAGTCGGGAAGGTCACTCACATGGATGATCCCGTCATCGTCGAGAACCACCAGGCGCTCCACCAGATTCTCCACTTCGCGTACGTTGCCCGGCCAGCTGTATTGTTCGAGCGCCGTCATCGCCGCATTCTCGATCTGCAACGCCATCTTGCCTTTGCGTGCGCCGTGACGGTGGAAAAAATAACGAATCAGCAATGGGATGTCGCCGTCGCGCTCGCGCAAGGATGGCAGGTCGAGCGGCAACACATTCAACCGGTAGAAAAGGTCCTCGCGGAATTTACTTCGTGCATCGCCAACCGCAGGTCCCGGTTGGTTGCCGCGACAACGCGAACATCGACTTGCACCGCATGATCGCTACCGACTGGTTCGACTTGCCGGTCCTGCAGCACGCGTAATAATTTAACTTGAAGTTTGGGACTCATTTCGCCGATCTCGTCGAGAAAAAGAGTGCCGCCGTTGGCGAGTTGGAAGCGCCCCTGGCGCGCGTTGACCGCGCCGGTAAATGCGCCGCGCACATGGCCGAAGAGCTCGCTCTCGAGCAATTCTTCGGGGATGGCGCCACAATTCACCGGAACAAAAGGCCCAGCTTGGCGCGCGCTCAATTCATGGACCGCCCGCGCCGCAAGTTCTTTACCCGTACCGCTCTCGCCGGTAATTAGCACCGTGGAATAGTTCGCAGCGAGTTTTGCGATCAGGCCGCGCGCGAATTGTATGCGCGGGCTTGCCCCGACCAGTATGTTCGCAAGATCATCGACATTTCTTTGCGCCACCGACAAGTTTCCCGTGATATCTAGCTGCATCAATACTCCTTGCTCGTTTGCAATTACGCTGCGGCCCTGGATTCCGAAAGTGAAGTCACTGCGCAAGCACAATGCCATCGGCAATTTGACACTGCCGGATCGGTCTAAATGATTAGACATTCACGCAATCGTTGGCGATTTGACGGTGACGCAACAAGCCCTTCGAGCGGCAAAAAATTAACGATGGCCACGCGGACGTTAACAATTTGGCGCTACAAATTTGTCCGAGCTCTGCCGCGAGGATCGTGAAACGCCGCGCAAGTTCCGGTTTATACGATCGTTTTTTTATGAGCCACACATGCGATTGTGGCAACAAACGAGAGAATATTGACGGTCCACGGATTTAATGCACACGCGCATCGTGACCCGGAGGCGCTTTGAACGCGATGCCTGGGTGAGCAAAAACTCCGACGAAATTTTTGCCAGACAAACTCGGTGGTCCACCAATTTATCCAGCCTGGTTTGATCTCTCGAGAGAAAATGGGTCAAGACCTCCACTGCCAGTTGTCGCTCGCGGCGTTGCAAGCTTGATACCCTTGTCCTAAACAACCTTTCTCTATTGACCTAGCCACCGTATGGCAGTCAAAAATTCCCCCTACAGGGATTTAACTCCTGGGCGATAAGAGATGACAATTCAACGTATTAAAACCGCCGCGGGCGTTCCCTCAAATCTCACGCAGAACCTTCCGCTGGAGGGGTGCGAAATTTTCTCTTAAATTGTTCAATTTTAGACAGAAATCATTTATTAGGCACGATATTGCTTGGCCAACTCAAAATGGCTAGGTTGTACAGAACCCCTAGTCCTACGACACTTGAATCAAAGCATTCTTACGAAAAGCATCCGTCAGGAGAACGTTATATTAAGATAGGCCAAAATATTCCGGGTGAAGTCATCGCAACCGGCCAGGCGATTATCATCAGCGACATCTCCAAGGAGACCCCATGCTACGACCCGCTGAGCTTCACCCGCCTACCGCGAAAAAACGGAAAGCGTTATGGACTAGTTTCCAAACTCGTTGCGATAGGGTTTTCGGAAGCACGATCGTAAACAATTTCCTAGCCAATCATAAGAAAGGAGCGAACGATGATTCAAGTAATTATTGCCGATGACCATCCCGCACTGCGTCGAGGCCTCAAGGGAATCCTCGCGGAAGAAAGCGATATGGGGATTGTCGCAGAAGCCGCAAGCGGAAACGAGTTGCTGGATAAACTCCACAAAACCGCTTGCGATGTGGTTCTTTTAGACATCAGTATGCCCGGCAGGGGCGGACTCGATGTGCTCTCAGATCTGCGCCGACAATACCCTCGAACTCCGGTGCTCGTCCTGAGCGTCTATCCGGAAGAGCAATTCGGTTCTAGGGTATTGAAGGCGGGGGCGGCGGGCTATTTGAATAAACAAGCCGCCTCGGACCAGTTGATTAACGCCGTGCGAAAAGTTTGCGCGGGAGGCAAATATGTAAGCCCAAGCCTCGCCGAGAAAATTGCCGGCGATTTATCGACCGATACGCATTTACCACCCCATGAAACACTGTCCGACCGCGAGTATCAAATATTTTGCATGATCGCCTCGGGAAAGACGGTCAGCGAAATCGCCCGCGAGCTTTGCCTGAGCCAAAAAACCATTAGCACGCATCGCTCCCGGATCTTAGACAAGATGCAGTTGCGAACCAACGCCCAACTCACTTTCTATGCGATTCAGAATCATTTGATCGAGAGTTGTCCGTTCCCCAATGGCGAGGCCAAAACGATGTAATGTTGCCTTAGTTCGATAGAAGAATCAGAGAATCGCCTTTTTTACACCGGCACATGCAGGGACGTGGTATAAGGAAGCGTTATTTATCTTTGCATGATGGCAAGGGAGGGCGATTCTTTTGCAATTTCGCGGCGCCTCGGGAGGCACAGGCAGGTTAAACAATCCCGCTCAACCGATCCGCGCGGAACCTGTTTGCCGGTCAATATTCATTATCGGCGAACATCCTTTAATGCAAAGGATCAATGCGCTGGTGAGCCGAGTCGCTGGCGCCGACGCCGCGGTCATGATTACGGGCGAAAGCGGCACGGGTAAAGAAGTCGTCGCCCGCACGATTCATAATCTCAGTCCCCGCGCCCATCGCCCTTTTGTACCGATCAACTGCGCCGCGATTCCCCACGAACTCCTGGAGAGCGAGTTATTCGGCCACGCACGCGGGGCATTTACCGGTGCGCACGCCGCTCGTGCCGGGATGTTTCAATTGGCTGAAGGCGGCACGGTCTTCCTCGACGAAGTCGGCGAGATTCCCTTGTCCCTGCAACCGAAGATGCTTCGCGTGCTGCAAAATGGTGAAGTGAGGCCGGTGGGCTCCGACGACGCAGAGGCAATCAACGTTCGGGTGATCGCCGCGACCAACAAAGACCTCGCCCGCGAGCTCGAAGCGGGCACCTTTCGCGAAGATCTCTTTTACCGCCTTCAGGTTATTCCGATTCATCTTCCACCGTTGCGCTCGCGGCGCTCTGACATCGCGCCCCTCATCGCCCATTTTCTCGAAAAAGCCAACCGCAAGTATGGTGTATCGGCGCAGATTTCCGAAGAAGCCAGTGTTTATCTTTGGGAATACGATTGGCCGGGAAACGTGCGTGAGCTGGAAAACGCCATCGAACGGCTGGTGATCCTCTGTGAAAATGGTCAGATCGGCTTGGCCGACCTGCCGCCGAATATGGGCAACTTCGTTTCGGAGAAAAATTCCACAACCGACGCTGATCAACAAAGATTTGGATTTTCGCTCCGCACTGAAACAGTTTGAGGCACGCTTGATCGACGACGCGCTCAGGCTCGCCGACGGCAACAAAGCGCTGGCCGCGCGGATGCTCAAGCTCAAGCGGACGACTTTGGTGGCCAAGCTACGTACCCGGACATCGCGAAAGGGTGAGCAGGATCTCAACCGAGTCGTCAAATAATAGAATCGCATACCGTTAGGATTTTGATCGTCGATGGCCGCGTTCGGAGAGATGCCGCCCATCAAACCCCAGGGTGTCGGACCCGGCACCGATCTTACGCCGCCACTTCCCAATCCAATAACTCCACTTGTTCCAAGACAGTTTGCGTTGCCTTCTCTGTTTGTCCGGCGGGTAGCCATATTTGCCCCTTGGACAGCGAGATCATCTCCTCGATCACCTGCGCCGCTTCGACGGCTAGATTCTGGTATTTACGGATTCACTGTTCGAGCTTTCTGAGTAGCGTCATCTTCTACTCATTATCAAGAGTCACCGACATTTTATTCTTAGTCTTGCGAAAAGAATTTCTTGCGATTTAATGATTGGAAAGAGAATTCAGACAATCGCTCCCGGCACGGAAATCGCACAGTCTTCACGCAATCCGGTAGTCATGCCTTTCATCTCAATAAAAAGAGAGGTTACTAGGTGAAACGATGGCAAGCTCTGCAAACAACCATAGTCCTAACGTTGGAATATTGGTCGGCGGCGGGCCGGCGCCCGGTATCAATGGTGTCATCGGCGCGCTGACTCTCGAAGCGCGCACACGCGCGCGCAAAGTCATCGGCATCTACGATGGCTTTCAATGGCTGATGCGCGGCGATCGGAATCATACTCGTGAACTCGATCACAACGATGTGTCGCGTATTCATTTCCTCGGCGGCTCATTGCTCAATACGTCGCGAGCCAATCCGACAAAGAAAACCGAGGATCTAGATCGCGTGATCGCGACTCTCGATGCCCTCGACATTGGTTATCTAGCGACCATCGGCGGCGACGACACGATGTTCTCGGCGAGCCAAGTGGCCAAGCGCGCGAACGGCCGCATACGCGTTTGCCATGTGCCCAAGACCATCGACAACGATTTGCCGTTACCGGAGAGATTCCCACCTTCGGATTCGAAACCGCGCGTCAATTGGGCAGCGACCTGGTGCAGAATTTAATGGAAGACTCGCGCACGACCGGGCGATGGTACTTCGTCGTGGTCATGGGCCGATCGGCCGGGCACTTGGCGCTTGGCATTGGCAAGGCAACCGGCGCCACGCTCACGCTCATTCCGGAAGAATTCGCCGGACCGATTCGCATGTCAACCGTCTGCGACGTCCTCGAAGGGGCGATTCTCAAGCGTCAAGCGCTTTGGAACCGCGCCGATGGAGTCGCGGTTATCGCGGAAGGCCTGCTCGAACATATGGCACCCGAAGAACTCAGCGGCATCGAAGGCGTGCGCATCGTCCACGATAATTACGGCCACTTGCGCCTCGCCGAAGTCGATCTCGCTTATATTTTGAAAACTCTCGTCGAGCACCGCTTCGCGAGCCGCGGCTCGACCATCGGCATCGTCCATAAGAATATCGGCTATGAATTGCGTTCCGCGCCGCCCATCGCTTTCGACTGCGAATATGTCCGGACACTCGGCTACGGCGCAGTCGAGTTTCTACTGAATCCCGACGCTGAAGCGAAAGTGCTCGATGGCGCGCTGGTGGCGTTAATCCAAGGCAAACTCGAATACCTAGACTTTGGCGTGCTGCGCGACCCCACGACCGGAAAAACTCGCGTGCGCATGGTCGATACCGGCGCGCCGTCTTATAAAGTCGCTCGTGAATATATGATCCGTTTGGAGCGGGAAGATTTCGCCGACGAGGAAAAGTTGCGGCTTCTGGCGCAAGCCGCGTCCAGCGAAAAATCTCTCTGTACGCCGGCGGATTTCCGCGATCGCTACCAATATTTAACCACGGATTTTCATGGCGCCATCTAACCCAAAGGAGAAAGCATGCCGACGAAACTTGCTATCAACGGTTTTGGCCGCATCGGTCGCTTAGTCTTACGCACCCTGCTCGAGCGGCACAAGAACGATCTCTCGGTTGTCGCCGTCAATGACATGGCGGATGTAAAAACCAATGCGCATCTTTTTCGCTACGATTCGACCTATGGCGTCTATCCTGGAACCGTCGAAACCGGCGACGGGATCATGAAGGTCGACGGCCGCGCAATTGCCGTGCTCAACCAAAAAGATCCGACGCGGCTACCCTGGAAAGATCTCGGCGTAGACATCGTCATCGAGGCCACCGGTGTTTTCACCGACGGCGCTCAAGTACGCGCGCATCTTGAAGCCGGCGCTAAGAAAGCGATTATCACCGCGCCGGCGACCCACGAAGACATCACCGTAGTGCTCGGCGTCAACGACGGCGATTACAACCCGCGCAAGCACCACATCGTTTCCAATGCCTCGTGCACGACCAATTGTCTGGCGCCCGTGGCCAAAGTGCTGCACGACACCTTCGGCATCGAACGGGGTCTGATGACCACCGTCCATGCCTACACCAACGATCAAAGAATTCTCGATTTGATGCACAAAGATCTGCGGCGCGCGCGCGGCGCGGCAGTGAACATCGTCCCGACCAGCACCGGCGCGGCCAAGGCAATCGGTTTGGTCATGCCCGAGCTCAAGGGCAAACTGCATGGCCTGTCGTTGCGCGTGCCGACCCCGACGGTCTCGGTGGTCGATCTGGTCGTCGATCTCAAAAAATCCGCAAGCGTCGAGGATATCAACGACGCCTTGAAGAAAAGCGCCGAAGGCAAGATGACCGGCTTCCTGGCCTATTGCGACGAACCCTTGGTTTCCAGCGACTTTCGTGGTAATCCCGCATCCTCGATCGTCGATGGCTTATCCACCGTTGTACTCGAGGGCAAAATGGCTAAAGTGCTCAGCTGGTACGATAACGAGTGGGGTTATAGCTGCCGCGTCGGCGACCTTGCCAAATTGATGGCGGACAAAGGACTTTAGGAGGTACGACTACATGATCGCCAGACAGACATCATGACCAAGGAAATTATTACGGTCACGCCCAGCATGACCGTGAAAAGCTTGGCCAACGACGCTGATCAAGAATCAAATCAGCGGCGCGCCGGTCACCGGCAAGGACGGCAAGATCATCGGCATCGTCTCGGAAGCGGATATCGTCGCCAACAAAGGCAAAGATGTTAAGGCGCTCATGAGCAAGAAAATTATCAGCGTCGGTCGAAGACACGCCGGTAGAAGAAATCGCTCAGCTCATGACGACGCACAAGATCAAACGCGTGCCGGTGATGCGCGGCGGCAAGGTTGTCGGCATCGTCAGCCGCGCCGACATTGTCGGCGCCATCGCCCGTGGCGAGCACATTGCGATTCATACGCCGGTTTACGACTTATAAATTATCCCTCAGCAATCTCTTAATGCGCCGTGCGGAATTTCATTCCCGGCGCGGCGCAATCCCGTCAAAGATCTCTGGTCTATAGGGCTTCGGTTACTTACTTGATCCGCGCCAAGTAGCAAAGTTATCGCTAACAGCGAAGTGCTGTTCAACGACGCCAGCGTTGATGGTGTTCTTAAGAACAAAGATGTGATTCCGGCTCGGCCGTATTTGAAACCGAAAGGGATAGATCTCGCCATTAAAATGTATGCAACGCTCGATTCAGCAAGCCGCCGATTAATCCCAAAGACCTCGTCGATTCGAAGTTAGTGAACGCGCTCTGTGCTCGAGGTACGAAGTCGCCAGCGCTGCACCTGCAGATTATTCACGGTGCACGACGCTAGCTTCGCGCGCGGCATGCACCGTGACCGGACGGATAAAGAATTCAGCAAAAAGATCCTCGGGAAATATGGCAAACTAAATGACGAGGAAACCTTGGAAGGAACTTGACAAGACTGCGCGCCGGCCCTGCAGAAAACACCGCGCCCGAGAACCATACCCCGGCAAGAAGCCGCCGCCGAAACCGGAACCGTTCGTCGATTTATCGATCGTCGAACGGTTGGAAAAGAACCGGTTTCTCGAATCAAATAAATGATCCCGCAGAGGAGCCGACTGGCTCCTCTGCGCGAAAACCTGAACAGGCTGAAAACTACTTTTTTTGCACCTGCAGATTATTCTTGACGCTCTTCACGCCGCTAGCTTCGCGCGCGACTTGCTCGGCGCGGCTGCGGTCAGCGGCGGTTTCGACGGTTCCCGACAGCTGCACCACGCCCTGGTTGGTGTCGACTTGCACCCGCGTCAAGCTCGATCCTTTGTCTGCCGCAAGCTTGGCTCTTCACCGAAGTCGTAATCGACGTATCGTCGATATTCTGCCCGAGCGTCTCACCGGTGAGGGCCTGGCAGCCATTGAGCAAAAACATCAGCGCTATCGCCGGTAACACCGCTTTCAACATTGTACGCATAATCCACCTCCGATTAATTCATCGTTCCAAGGCATTTATACCCGCGCCGCGCTCATTGAGCAAGAACATTGTGGGTATTATGCAATCCTCGCCAACCCAACGGTCAGGTCGGTGCCATGCATTAGATGGCATTTTCCACGCCAAGTTAGAAATGCGGCTTCGAGCATCCTTCTCGATATCGGCAATCGGGAGAATTGATGCAGCCGGGACGTAACCGTCCGCGTAGTCTTCCTCGGGCATGATGCTCACACGCTTCCCCAGACCTCGCTCGCGACCTGAACGATCAACCGTAACTTGGCGATCTGATCGTCAATCGTAAGCTTGTTGCCGAGCACCGTGCTGGAAAAGCCGCACTGCGGGCTGATGCCGAGCTGATCCAGCGGCACGAGCTTGCTTGCCTCGTCGATGCGCCGCTTCAAGTCGTCGGGTTTTTCCAAGGCGCCGGTTTTCGTCGTTACCAAGCCGAGAATGAGTTTTTTACCTTTGGGTAGGAAGCGTAGCGGCGCGAAATTTCCCGCCCGCGGCGTGTCGAATTCCAAAAAATAACCGTCGACCTTGAGCTCGTTGAACAGCACTTCGGCGACCGGATCGTAGCCGCCTTCGGCGACCCAGGCGCTGGCGAAATTGCCGCGGCAAAGATGCGTGCACACCGACATGTTCGCGGGCCGGTCTTTGATGCATTCGTTGATCAGATTCGCGTAAAGCGCTGGCAGCTTGTCCGGGATCCTCGCCGATCTTCTTCGCGCCTTCGCGCATCTTGGGATCACAGAGATAGGCGAAATTGACGTCGTCGATCTCCAGATAGGTGCAGCCGGCCTCGGCGAGTTGTGCGATCTCTTCGCGAAACACTCGCGCCAGGTCGGCAAAGAATTCTTCCATGTCGGGATACGCCGTCTTGTCCACGCCGCCGCGGCCGGTGCGAAAATGCACCAGCGACGGCGACGGGATGCACTGCTTGGCGGTTTGCTGGGTCACCGCCGCGAGAAACTTAAAATTTTCCACCTCGATGCCGCGCGGATGACTGAGTTTCCCGGTTACGACGAATTGGGTCGGCGAACGCTGCACGTCCGAGCCCGGATTCTGAAAATGCTTGGCGGAGTCCGGCAGCAATCCTTCGACGACTTTCACGCCGGCGATCTGACTGAGAAAATCCGCGTGCCATAGCGTACGGCGAAATTCGCCGTCGGTTACCCCTGGCATGCCGACGTCTTCTTGCATTTTGACCGCATCGCGAATGCTGCGGTCTTCGACCTCGCGCAATTGCGCGGCGCTTATTTCTCCTTTTTCTCTTTTTGCCCGGGCCGCAATAAGTTCCGGCGGACGCAATAAACTGCCGACGTGATTGGCGCGAAACGGCGCGGTTTTTTCTTGTGCCATGACTGTTGCCCTCTTTCTCGCGAGTCTTTGTATTTGCCGCCGGTTTAGCGATACCTTGGGTGAGTCAAATTCTTCAAGGAGCTTTTCATGCGCACGGAACTTATCAGAATCGAAACTCCAACGCACCCTCTTGACGGCGCCTACTACACGCCCGACGGCCCAAGCAAGGGCGCGGTGATGTATTGTCACGGCAACCAGATGAACTTCTACGTTTGCGCCGCGCGCTTTCTCGCGCCGCATATCACAGCGTTGGGTTACGAATACCTGGCCTTCAATCGGCGCGGCCACGACTCGGTCAGTACCTACAATAGCCGCGCCGGCGTCGGCGGCGCTTATCAGACCGTCGCCCAGGGAATCGAAGACAATGCCCTCGCGGCAAAATATTTGGCCGACAAAGGATTTAACAATCCGATTGTCATCGGCCACAGCAACGGCGGCGTGCTCGCCAGCGAACACGTGGCAAATCATCCCGAGACCAAAGCGTTGATCCTGTTGTCGGCGCACACCGGCGGCAACCGGATGAAAAATCCGCGCACAACCCGCAACTTTTCGCTAGCTGGAAATACCGACGAACTAAAGAAACATGCTGAAGCCCTGGTCGCCGCGGATAAACCGAACCAGCTCATGCTCATCCCAGACTGGTGGTGGGTGATTTCGGCGCGGACCTATCTCGACCGCCTGACCAATGCCCCCGACCTGGTCGAGAACGCTAAACGGATCAAATGCCCCGTGCTCTTCATCCGAGGCGATCAGGAACCGGTAGAAAATTACCCGGCAGAACGATTCAAAGAAAACTGCGCGGGTCCGTGCGAAGTCGCGATCATTCCCAACTGCGATCACTTTTACGTCGGCGCAGAAGATCTAGTGGCAAAAACCGTAACAGATTGGCTGAAGCGAACGCTCGGTTAACGGCTTCTGTTTGGGATTTCAACGACTGGAACGATTGGAACCTTTGGAACAACTGGAACTCTTTTTAGTAAGCCCCGGCCACTCGCGCATCAACCGGCCATAACCGCTCATGGGATATTTCAGGCCGAGCTTCGAGAGCACGTACCACAACATCGCCGGATTGCTGGCGATAACGGTCACCTTAAGCTCGGACTCAATCCGCTCGAGACATTTGATCGGATCGAGCACCGCGCCCTGGAAATAAATCGCGTCGACGTTGCCGACGGTAGCTAGGTTTTTTTGCGTGAGCTCGAAAACCTCGTCCGGCGTCATGCGTTTCGGCACGGCGAGTTCGGCAAAAGAGTTCGGCGAGATCGCGGTCACGCCGGCTTTTCCGAGATGGGCGACGATCAAATCATTGAGCGGCGCGTCAAAGGGCGTCAGCAGCAAGACCTTCGGCGCCGAGTAAACCCGCAGCGCCGCAACGCAAGCGTTGAGCGCGGTGGTAAATGGAATCGACACCGCCGCTTTGAGATCATCGAATAGCCCGGGATTCAGCACCTCCGTCGGCGCGGCGGTCAGAATCACCCCGTCCCATTTGCGCTCGGCGATGAATTCCTTCACCCGGCGCAAGATGATGTCCTTTTTGTCCGAGATCTCATACAGCGATTTGCCGTAAAGGCCCAGTCCTTGGAAATCCAGCTCGATTTCTTGCGGGATCATCGGCAGAAAACTATTGTAATGCGGCATCGAGCTGTTGCCGCCACTCACGAAACCAACCCGCGCTTTAATCCCCTCTGCCATGCCATGCCGCCGTCCATTCAAGTCCAGCTCTCGCATTACCAGTCTAGAGTCGACCCGCTCCAGACGAACAGAACTCGCGACGCTAACAGTTTTGATCTATTTTTTCTTTGTCTTGTAATCGTCGATGGCTTTTTTTAAGTCTTCAAACTCTTCACATTTACCGAACATCGGACAGGCTTTTTTCAGTGTCGCTAGCTGCTTCTCGGCATTCTCCGGTTGGTTCATGTCGAGGTAAAGCTCGCCGAGATATTCCTGCGCGCTGCGGTGGCTCGGTTCGATTTTGAGCGCGGTCTGATAATGCTCCATGGACTTATCGAACGTGCCGACCTTGCGGTAGCTAAATGCGAGCATGGTATGCGCGTCGGCATTTTTCGGCTCTTCCTGAACGGCCTTGGTAAGATGACCCACCGCGGTTTTGAAATCCTTCGCCTCGATCGCCTTGCGCGCCGCAACAATATTGACATTTTCCTTTTTTTTTGGCTCCGGCAGGTCGGCGAACGCCCGGCTCGGCACAAACGCTAAACTCAAAACCAAGGCAACAACACCCCATAGTAATTTCATAAGCAACCTCCTCTAAAACGAGATTCGACAGGATTTTAGCCATGCGTTTGGCGATTTCGCAAGGCACCACAACTTCTTTTTGAAATTCTAGGGACACCACGACGTCAGCACCACAATGATTTACACGCATGTGTTGAACCGAGGCGAGAAGCGTTAATAGCCCGACCGATCGATTATGATGGCCGGGTGCTAAGCCGTAAATAAGCCGCCGCTGTCAGGGAGATAGGCCGCCGTATCCGGCAGTGTTTGGTGGGAACTATTGTTGACAAGGTGGATAGGTGGAAATATTGCAACCGATTTGGATTTATTCGTCGAAGCCGCGACCAGGAGATAGGCCGACCGGCACTTGCCGCCGCCTAAAGCGGCTCACTTAATAGTTGCGGCCGCAATGACCAAGGAGAAGCGTTGCGTGCCGGAGCATCGAGACCCTCTTGATGCGTAGCGGCCCTGGTCCTTAGGGAAGCGACGGTGCTGGCGGAAGAGCGGAAGCCCACGAAGCGGTGGTACCAGGTGCGGTTGCCCTTCCAGGCAGCCATGTCGATGCTGGGGAGAGCGTCGAGGACGCGCTTCGGCGTGAGCTCAAGGAGGCGTTGGGAATCACACCCTCGAAGTACGGTACGTTTGCACCCTCCTCCATAGATCAGCGGAGTTCCGAAAGCTTCACTACTTCGCGGTCCCGCGATGGGAAGGCAAGGTGGAAAACCACGAGGCTGCCTCTCTCGGTGGTGCGGTTGACCGCCTCGCATGACCTCGACCTTGAGGTCACCGACTTGCCCTGGCAGAGTATCAGCGGGTCTACGGAGATGGTAGGGACAGACGGACGATCCATGCTCTGCCGAACAACGCCGTGCACCGGACCGTGGGCTCGCTGCTGATCGGGCCGGTGACCGCGGGCGTTGGCCAGCATGCGCGATGACATTGGAAATATCCTAATAGCAGCTTCCTCAAGGGGCTTCCTGAAGATTCAGAATTTTTTCCGCTTCGCCAAAGAATCATTGAGTTTTTCGTTTTCTTAATGGCTTAGAAGGTCCCCATTTCGAGCAAGGACTCGAACAGCGACCGCACGCCCGTGAGGGACATGGGACCAAGAAGCACGCGAAAACCCAACGACGTGAATGGCACACGTGGAAACGTCATCAGGCTCTGGCGCTATCCGGTGAAGTCGATGCTCGGTGAAGAATGTGCCTATCTCGACGTTAACGAGCGTGGCGTCGCGGGCGATCGCCTCTTCTCAGTACGTGATGCCGACGGGAAGTTTGGAAGCGGCAAGACAAGCCGCCGATTTCGCCGAATCGATGGACTGTTTGGCTTCAGTGCCGCCTATTATCAAGATGTTCCGAGGATCGTGTTCCCGAACGGCCACACCATGCTAGGAAATGATTCGGACGTATCACGCCGCGCTGTCGGAGGCCTTGGGCCAGACCGTCACACTTGCCCGTGAAGCGGGCATTTCGCATCTCGACGCCGGGCCGCTCAATGCTGCTCACGACGGCGTCTCGCTTGATGGTTGCGGGCTGTACTCGCCGGACGTTGAGTAGATGACCTTCGGTTCCGGCTCAACATTCTGATCCACGTTCCTGGCGAGCTCATTGAGCGGCTGTGGCTCGGCAAGACATCTGCGTTGGCGATGACTTCAGGCTCAGGGTGAGGGTCTCCGAGCGATTCGTTATGGCGAATCTCGCGAGCTGACTACCGGATGATCGACGCGTGTTGCGCACATCGGTCTCCGCCCCACTTGGATGATGCCGAGCTACTTTGCCCGGAAGGTCAGCGTGTTGACTGGTCTAGTGGTCCTGAATCACGCGTGCATCCTTCTTGCCTACGACAGCTTAGAGCGGCACGGCTGCAGACACACTCGCCGATCGTGGTATCCACTTTTTTCCTACCGGGGATGGTTTCTACCGAGTGACAGTGGATATCCGGTGTCGACAGAATCCGCCGCCGTGATGAAGATCGCTCGAACCAGCCGACTCTAAAGTCCTAGCCCCGAAATGCGGCACCCCTATCCAACCTTTCCCCGTCAAGGGGAAAGGCTCGGAAGCAACGCCCTGCTCCACCAAAAAACTCGTCATCACCACTTAAGTAATCTTGCGAGTCCGTCAGCCAAGCCGGAGCTTCACCTTTGATCAAGGTAGGCAACCATTTCAGAGACGCTGCACCAAGCTCTATTTCTTGCGCATCTCCGCTTGAACTTCGCGCAGCAGCGACAGATCGACGAGCCGGTCATGGGGCATGTCGCCGGTGATGCCGGACTCCTGCTTGATCTTGTCGATGATCGATTTCAACACCGGCGCCTCGATGTCGCCGTCGGCGTTAACGATCTGCCGAAGAATTCTGAAAGTATCGGCGGCAATTTTCGGCTCCAGGCCGAAATCCTTCTGTAAGATACGGAATCGACCTCGGCCTCATTCTTGACGATGTTTTCCATGCTGCGCAACGTGGCGCGAATCACCGCTTTGACGCGCTCGCGATGCTCCTGGATGTATGAAGCTCGCGCGACCAAGCCGCCCTGCAGATCGCGAACATCATAAGTGTTGCCGAGATCGGCGTAGCCGGCCAAGGTTGCCATCGAAGTATAAGGCGGGGTCAAGATCACCGCGTCGGCGGCTTTGCTCAGCAGCGCGGTATAGCTGCTGGCGGTGGTGTTGGTGGAAACATAAGCGACCTTTTCGTTGCCGAGACGCTTCATCATGATCAGCGCGGCATAGTGAGCGAGCGAGCCGATGCCGCTCACCGAGACATTTTTGATTCTCGCCGGCGTCATCCCAGGCTGACCGATCAAGCTGAAACTCAAACGCGTCTGGATGAACGTGATCGTGCGCAACGGCGCGCCTTTCATCGCCGCCCGCACGGATAGCCCTCCCGCCGCCGAGTAATCGAGCTCGCCGGCCAAGAGCGCGGTTACGCCGAGCGGCGGGCGCATGACGATGATTTCGAGATCGATCCCTTCTTTGGCAAAGATCCCTTGCGCCCTGCCGAAATAGTAAGGAACAAACGTCAGGGATTTCGCCGGCACGGTAAGCCGCACTTTCTCCAGGGGCTTTTGCTGAGCGTCTGCGCGCGCGCGACGCAGAGCAATAGCAGCAATGCCGCAAACGCGCGCAGGAATATTTTTATCGGCAGATCTTTGTGCATTGGGCGCACCAGGATCCAATACGGGCGGACACGCAGGTCCGCCCCTACCGGCCCTTTCCCGCCAGGCTCGCGCCGAATTTCTTCGCAACCTGTTCTTTTAGCTCCGCGCTCGCGCCGGAGACCTTGGGGAACTCGTTGATCCACTCGTACGGCTTGCAGGCGTCGATGATGCCGCGCGATTGAAAGCCGCGCTCGCTGGGCGGAATGATCGGATCGATGGGATTGCTCCAGCAGCGCCGCAGGATGTCGATGTCTTTGGCCGGATCGGTGCGGGTGCAGAGCGCCCACAAGAGTTCGTTGCTGTCCCAAATATCGATATCCTCGTCGACCACGACGACGTAGCGCGTCAGCAGCGCCGCCGCGCGGCACTGCGACGCGATCAGCGCGGCCTGCCGGGCGTGGCCCGGATAGCGCTGCTTGATGGCGACGACGACCAGCATGCGGGTTTGGTGGTAAGCGACACCGCGCACGTCCGGCACCCCCGCTTTGTCGAGATAATGCCAAATATAAGCGGCGCGAATTAAATTGCTCTCCGCGCCCGGCGCCGGTCGAAACGGCGGCGCCCCGGTGATGATCGGGTCGTTGCGGTACATCAGCCGCTTCACTTTGAGCATCGGCTCGGTGCGCAGCCCGCCGGCGTAGTAACCGGTGAATTCGCCGAACGGCCCTTCGGGAATTTTCGTTCCGGGAATCACTTCGCCTTCGATGGCGACTTCGGAATACGCAGGAATCGGCAGTTGCGTGTGTTTGCCCTCGATGACTTCGAACGCTTCACCGCGCACGCCGCCGGCGTAATCGTATTCCGACTGTCCCGCGGGAATCTCCATCTGGCCGAAGAACCAGAGCAGCGGATCGGGGCCGAAGCTGATCGCCACCGGAAACGGCCGGCCCTTGTCGAAATATTTTTGCCGGTGGATGTTGCCGTGATGACCGGGCGACATATAAAGCGCGAGCGTATCGCGATCGTGGATCATCACGCGATAGCAGCCGAGATTGATCCAACCTTCGTCGAGATCGCGACTGATCGTGATATCGAGCGAGCCGAGATAGCGCCCGCCGTCGCCCTCGTGCCAATGCGGCGCGGGCAACGACAGCAAATCGATATCCTTGCCCTCGAAAATATTTTCCAGCACCGGCCCCGAGTCGACCGCGCGAGGAGGAATCAATTTGGGGCTGTCCAGCCGTTTTTTCCACGCGTCGATGAATTGATCGCGGCGTATAATCGAGCGGCAGATGATTGGTCAAACACTGGCGCTTGAGCGTCGGATTGTGCACCCCGGTCAAGACGCGCCGTCCCGCCGGATAATCCTTGATCTTATCGAACAGCACTGCCGGCGGCGGCTGCGTACTGCGCCGCGACTTCCGCCACCGCGCCGATCTCCTGATTCCAATCCGCGCCCTCGACAATTCTCAGCTCGCCGAACGAATCGACTCCTTCCAACCAACCGCGCAAATCGCGATAGTGCATCCGATCCCTCCTCGCATGGCAGCCGATAGTAGACCGGACCCGCCCGCTTGCACAACTCTCCGAGTCACCCTTTGGAGCGCGCCGATTAATATTGTATATATCAACAGCCGTAGTCAGCCGCCGGTCGAGGCACACAATCTTTCTCAAGGAGGTCGAAGCCTATGTCACTTTGTAACTTGCGTTGGATTTCCCTGGCGTTTGTCACGGTATTTGTTTGCGCTTGCGCCGGTGCACAAACCAGCACAACCAGAGATCCGCACGTCGCCGGCACGGGGCCGGCTGAACAACTCCGGCTGCCGGCGCCGTTTGAAACGCCTTCGGTGCGCAACACGTCGAAAGTGATCGGTTGGCCCACGGGCAAAATGCCCACTGCGGCGCCGGGATTGGAAGTCAGTCTATTCGCCGACAATCTCAACAACCCGCGGCAGGCTTACGTGCTGCCCAATAAAGATATTTTAGTCGTCGAAGCGGTCCGCGAGTTTCCCGATCGGCCGGCCAAATCGGCAAATCAGATCACCCTGTTCCGCGACACCAACAACGATGGCAGACCGGACGTCCGCGAAGTTTTCTTGACCGGTCTGACCATGCCGCATGGCATGGTGCTGGTCGGCGATTGGTTTTATGTCGGCAACACCAACGGTGTGGTGCGTTACCCCTACCGCGCCGGTCAAACCAAAATCGACGGCAAAGGCGAGAAAATTCTCGATCTGCCAGCGGGCGGCCACTACACCCGCAACCTGCTCACCGATCCGGCCGGCAAAAAAATCTATGTCGCCATCGGTTCGGCGTCCAACGTCGATGAAGAAAACCAGTGGGAAAAAGATCAGCGACGCGCGGGCATCGTCGAGATCAATCTCGATGGCAGCGGCGCGCGGATTTTCGCCAACGGTCTGCGCAATCCGGTCGGCATGGATTGGGAACCGCAGACAAAAACTCTGTGGACCGTCGTCAACGAGCGCGACTTGCTCGGCGACGATCTGGTGCCGGATTATTTGACCAGCGTCAAAGACGGCGGTTTCTATGGCTGGCCCTATTCTTATTTCGGCCAGACCGAAGACCCCCGCAAAAAAGGCCAGCGGCCCGATCTGGTCGCCAAAGCGATCAAGCCCGACTACGCTCTGGGCTCGCACACGGCAGCGCTCGGCTTGGCTTTCTACAAGGGCGGCGTATTGCCGCAACGCTTTCACGGCGGCGCGTTCATCGGCATGCACGGCTCATGGAATCGCTCCAAGATGGTCGGCTACAAGGTCGCCTTCGTGCCGTTCAAGAACGGCAAGCCAGCCGGACCGCTCGAAGACATCCTTACCGGTTTTGTCGCCGATGAAAGTAAGTTCGAAGCCTATGGCCGGCCGGTCGGAGTCACGGTGGCGCCGGACGGCGCCTTGCTCGTCGCCGACGACAGCGGCGGCAAAGTCTGGCGCGTCAGCGCAAAAAAATAGCCAGAATTTTGCCACAGAGAGCCTAGCGCGGGAGAGCCGCAACCGAAGAGATTTAACCACAAAGGCACAAAAGAACTGGAGGCGGTTTTCCAACCCGCCTTGAATGACGTGAAACAATTTGCGCAAGCCGCAAAACTTTTGAAGCCTAGTATACAAAGAACTCATAGCAGAATATGAATAAGTCGTTTGCGCTTTTGTGACCTTTGTGCTCTTTGTGGTTACCTCAGCTTTTCTTTTCTGGTCGCTGCTCTTCGCCGCCGAGCAGAACAACCGCCACGTCGTCGAGAGCGGCCCCGCGGAGCAGCTTATCCTGCCGCCACCCAATACGACCCGCGCCGTCGCCAATCCACCGAGCATCGTTTTGTGGCCCAACGGCAAGACGCCGACTGCTCCCGCGGGATTCGAAGTCAGCTTGTTCGCCGATGGGTTGGAAAACCCGCGCATGGTCTACGTCTTGCCCAATGGCGACGTTTTGGTCATGGAATCGCTTCGTGAATCGGGCAGCCGAATCATCCTGTTGCGCGACACGAAAAAGACCGGGAAGCCTCCGTTCAGGCAAACCTTTGTGCGCCGGCTCAATAAGGCTTTCGGTATGGCTTTGGTCGACAATCGTTTTTACGTCGGCAATACCGACAGTGTGGTCGTATTTCCTTATCGCAGCGGCGATACCCAGCTCAAACGGCAACCGGAAAAAATTCTCGACCTGCCGACCGGCGGCCACTACACTCGCGCCGTCGTCGCCGACGCCAAAGGAAAAAAGCTTTACGTGTCGGTGGGCTCCGCGACCAACGTCGACGAGCAACGGCTGGATGAAAAAGATTCGCGCCGAGCCGCGATTCTAGAAATGAATTCCGACGGCAGTGCCATGCGCGTGTTTGCCGGCGGCATGCGCAATCCGGTGGGAATGGACTGGGAGCCGACGACCAATACTCTTTGGACGGTGGTCAACGAACGCGACATGCTGGGCGACGAATTGGTCCCCGACTATCTCACCCGTGTGCGCGACGGCGCTTTTTACGGGTGGCCCTATTCCTATTACGGCCAGAATGAAGATCCGCGCAAAAAAGGCCAGCGGCCCGATCTGGTCGCCAAAGCGATCAAACCCGACTACGCGCTCGGCTCGCACGTCGCGCCGCTGGGCCTGGCGTTCTACCGCGGCAAGAGTTTTCCCGAGCGCTATCACGGCGGCGCTTTCATCGGCATGCACGGATCTTGGAATCGGTCCGATTTGGTTGGTTACAAAGTTGCCTTCGTGCCATTTAAAGACGGCAAACCGAGCGGCGCAATCGAAGATTTTCTTACCGGCTTTATCGCCAACTCGAAGAGCAGCCAAGTTTACGGTCGGCCGGTCGGCGTCACCGCTTGGACCGACGGCTCGTTGCTCGTCGCCGACGACGCCGCCGGAAAAATCTGGCGCGTCAGCGCGATAAAATAGCTTGAAGGTGAATCGAGCCCGCAGTCTTTGAGATCAATCCTCTCCTGACGCCGCTCGCGAATGAATCGGAGCGCGTCAAGCTCGGCGCGGATCACTTTCTTGACCTGCTCCCGCTGGCTTTTGATCTTGTCTAAGTTCGTGCAAATGCCGGCGAAGGGAAACTGCGCCACGTCGGACGCCTTGACCAAAATCTTGAAGCCGTGTTTCTCGGCTTCGAAAGGCCAAGGCGGCGAGATCGCCGCGCCGGCGATTCGTCCCGCGAGCATGGCGTCGAGGATCAGTTTCTCTTCGCCGATGGTCAGCAGTTGGACATCTTTCAACGGCACCAAGCCGTAGTGGCTCAAAATCATTTTCGTCACCTGGTAATTTGTTCCGCCCGGATCGGTAACGCCTAAGATTTTACCTTTGAGCGCGGCGACGCTGGGCTCCTTGCTGACCAAGGCGAAAAACGGCGCCACGGTGCTGGAAGCCACCGCGCGCACCCGCGCATGGCCGCGCGCATCGTCGAACCGATATTCAGGGAATAATCGATTTTATGGGTCGCCAGCGCCGTCAGCGCAATGCGCGGCGCCATCTGGATGAGCTCCACCTCCAGGCCGTGCTTTTGGTAGAAATTCATCTCGCGCGACACGAACGCGCTGAAAAACGGCAAACCGCGGCTGGCGTAAACGATCCGGACTTTCTCCAGGCTCTGCGCAAGACCGGAAATCGGCAACAGCAAAATTCCGGTGAGAAATAGACTTAAATAGCTCACAGCGCCGACCTGCATGAGCTGGCCTCCTTCGGTGTCCCTATCAATACGTCATGGCCCGGTAAACCCTAACTCTCAAACGCGTCCGACCTCCAGCAGTTGCCCGGACACATAGTCGGAATCCGCGCTGGCGAAAAAAACAAACGCCGGGGCGATGGCTTCGGGAGCGACGAAGTCGCGATCCCGCCTGGTGATGCCCAGATGCTCGCGGCGAAACTCAGTCAAAGCGTCGGTCATGCGTGTGTTCGCCGTCGGCGAGATGCAGTTCACTTGAATATTATGAGATTTTAGCTCGTTGGCGGCGCTGCGGGTGAATGCAATGATTCCGCCCTTGGCCGCGGCATAGTCGGCCACGCCATAGGAGCCGCGCAACGCCGACGGCGCCGCGACGTTGATGATCTTGCCTTTTTGTTGCTGCTTCATGATGGGAATCACCGCCTGGGTGCAGTTGAACGTGCCTTTGAGGTGCACGGCGAGAGTCTCGTCCCAGCGCTCTTCGGAGATGTTTTCCAACGGCGCGAGGCGAAGGATGCCGGCGTTATTGACGAGAATATCGACGCGGCCCCAGCGCGCCAGGATCGTTTGGACAAGCCGGTCGATTTCGCCGCGGCGCGCGACGTTGACGAGCATGCCGATGGCGGCCGTGCCAAGCGCGGCGATTTCGCCTTCGACTTTTTCCAGCGCATCGCGATCCTGCACGGCGGTCCCTGCGACGCGCGCGCCCTCGCGGGCGAATGCCAATGCCACCGCGCGGCCAATTCCCCGGCTCGCGCCGGTGACCATAGCGGTTTGTCCGTCAAGCCTGCCCATCGCGCTTTCTTACCGAGACTGCGCCGATGATACAAGAAAATTCTTTCAAGTTTCCGTCGGCCATCGTCGCAATTCCCGGCGCTTCCCAGAGCAGCCGAATTATCCGCTTGACTCGTAACCACCATTCTCTGTTAGACTAAAGAACTAGTATGACATCGAGGAGGACCCCAGAAGACAATGGCTATTCCCGGAGAAAAAGCGATTCAAATGGTCCGCAATGCCCACACGCATGCGGCACAGCTGGATATCGCGGTGACCGCCGCGGTGGTCGATCAGAGCGGTCGGATGATTGCGTTGGGACGCATGGATAAAGCCCGCCCGATCACGGTAGAGATCGCGCTTAACAAGGCCTATACTGCAGCAAGCTTCCAGCAGCCGACTAAGGAATTAGCCGGAGTCGCGGCCCAAGCCTGGTTCCAAAGCTTGGTAGTGTCCAGTAACGGTCGGATCATGCCCGGCGGCGGCGCCGTGCCAATCGTCGAAGGCGGCAACGTTGTCGGCGCCATTGCGGTGGCCGGTGGCACCGACGAGCAAGACCAGAAGTGCGCAGAAGTGGCGCTGGCGCGTATCTGATATAGAATGATTGAGGATTAATTAATGGACTTGAAAGCCGACTCACTGACCCGACTACTTTACCTTTAACTAACCGGAGAGGTTTAACATGTCTAAGATAGAAAACGAGCGAGAACCATCGCACAACGGTCAACGGCAGCGCCGAGTTTCCCACGCCTTACCTCGGCCGATCAGTTAAGATTGTCGGGGAGCATGTCAACGTCGACATGAACCAGTCGCCCCATCCGAAAAATCAGCGCGGCGAGCTCGGCAAGCCGCTCTTCAACTGGTATCGCAACACGGTCTCCAAAGATCCTCTGACCCGCGTCTCGGCGCCGAACCATTTCGCCGACCGCAGACATTTTTTGACCAACGTGATTAACCGGTCGAGCGACGGCAAAATCAATCCGCAACGAGTCGGCTGTAGACGACCCCGCGGCGATGACGCGCCACATCAAGGCGGTTGCGCACTATTTGGGCGCCGATGTCGTCGGCATTGCCAAGGCGCACCCGGCTTATTTGTACGCCGGCAGCCGTTACGTTCAAGACGGCACGGCGGAGGACGCCTTCCAGCAGGATACTCCCGAGGACTTGGTGCGGCGATTTCCCTACGTCATCCAAGCGACGACGGCGTGGGATTACAACAAGCTTCAGGCGCACCGCCATCACGTCGGCGACGCCGCGTACCACGTCTCGCAAATGAAAGGCGTGATGATGCTGAAGGCCCTCGAAGGCTACATCAAAGAGCTGGGATACACGGCGCTCCGCGGCGTCGTAACTCCCCAGGCCGCCGGTGTCGCCGGCGGTATCGGCGAGCTCGGCAGAAACGGTCTGGTCATCAACAAGAATTTCGGCGCGCGCATTCACATGCCCGACCCGATCCTCACCGACCTGCCGCTGGTTGCCGACCAGCCGGTGGATATCGGCGTCGAGGACTTTTGCAAGATCTGCCGCAAATGCGCCAACACCTGCCCCACCAATAGCATCCCGTTCGGCGATAAAGTGGTCCACAACGGCATCGAAAAATACAAGATCAATTGGCTCACGTGTTACAAGCTCCGACCGTACGTGCACGATCATTGGGGCAGCTGCCTCACCTGCGCCGCGGTCTGCCCGTTTACCAAACCGAATGTCTGGTGGCACACGATGACGGTGTCGACGCTTCATGCCTTTCCTTACTTCGCGCGTCCAGCGTTGGTGCGTTTTCTCAAATGGATCGACGATAAGTTTTGGGGCGTGGTGCGCAATAGCCGCGTGACTTGGCTCGGCTACGACTCCGGCATCAAGCCGGGCGAGCACGCTTGCACGGTCGCCGGTTGCAACGCCTCGCACGAGAAGAGCGCGGCGAGCGCCGTGACGGGGAACGTGGGCTATTACGCGCCGCTCAAAGAAAACACCAATCGATTCGTCAAGCGGGAACCGTAGTGGCCTTGCGACTGGGACCGCTTAAACTTCCCTGGCTCGGGAAAGCCTCCCACAAGGACGACCCTTACTGGGATTTCTTCATCAACACGCCGCCCGCCGATCTCGCCAATACGGTCACCGAGATGATCCGCAATGCGCCCGACGGCAGTGTTTTTCCAACGAAAACAGAGCTGCACACGCCCGAGATTACCTCGAGCCATGTCAAGGGAATGGCCGAGTATTTCGGCGCCGAATTGACCGGCATCGTCAGACTGAATCCACCCGATGGCGACAATGGCGAATCCTATCCCTTCGCGGTTATCTGCGCGGTGCACGCCGACTATGACCCGCGCGCGGCGTCCGGGATCGGCGGCCAGGTGCCGGTGCAAAATGGCTTGTTTATCACCTTCGTCCTGAGCTCCTGGATAAGAGAATTGGGGTATCGCGCCAGCGCGGCGCCGGACCCCAATGCCGAAAAGTTAGCCGCGCTCGCGGGGCTAGGGACGCTGAACAAAGAGGGTAGACTAGTGACACCGCAATTCGGCGCCAACGTTTACGTAGCCAACGTGATCCGCACCGACTTGCCGCTGGCGGCGGACGGCTAGCTCAAAGCGAATGAAAAATGCAAAATTAAAAACTCGGAATATTGCCATTTTGAATTTTTAATTTTTTAATTGCCGACGGTAGCGAGGACCCATGCCGTACATCATCACCAGCTTATGCACCAACGACGGAGCCTGCGTCGAAGTGTGTCCCGTCGCTTGCATTCATACCAAACCCGGGGCGCCGCAATTTTATGTCGACCCCGAAGTCTGTATCGATTGCGAGCAATGCGAGATCGTCTGTCCGGTGGACGCGATTTTCAAAGACGTCGACATTCCCGCCGAACATGTGGCATCGATCGAAGTTAACGCCGCCTTCTTCCGCAGGAACAAGGCGGCCGTCGGACCGGTCCCCTTCGACACCGCGTGGGAGATGATTCACTCCGCCCAGGAATATGCCCAGATGGTCGGCATCGCCGTAACGGCTGTCGTAGTCGACGAAGCCGGCGCGCCCATCGCCGTAGGGCGAATGGACAAAGCCGAACCGAGAAGCGCGGAGCTCGCCTTTAACAAAGCTTACACTGCGGCGGCGTTCCACATGCCGACCACTGAACTGGCGCAGCAGGCGCGCCAGCCCTGGCTGCGCAGTCTGATGATTTCTCACCGCGGCCGCATGTTGCCCATGGGCGGCGCGCTCCCGATCCTCAACGGCGTCACCATCGTCGGCGCCATCGGCGTCGCCGGCGCCAGCCGGCCGGAGCAGGATGTGCTTTGCTGCCGGGTGGCCATCGCCGTCTGGGAAGGCCCCGGACACTAAATTTTAAATTTAATTTGGCGGGCGCGCAGCTAATCGAGCAGAATAAATGTCAGCCCGATGACCACCATCACCGCCACGAAGGCTGCCGATGCGGCCCACGCCGCGCCCAACGGGAAAATATAGACTACTATAATCACGCCGACGCACAACGCGACAAACGCAGCGACGAAAGTTTTCAACCACATCTCGCCGCTCAGGACTGCGTGGGGCCGGAGCGTCAGCAAGACACTCCAGTCAAAGGGTTTACGCTCGGCCTGAGCAACTGGGTTCTCAGCTTTCTGTACGGTTGCAGATTTCTTTTTCATCCGTTTGATCAAAAGCCAGATCAACGGCACGAGCAGAATACCCAAGAGCCCCGCATACCAGTAAACCACCTCTTCGATGCTCATACGTTTGCCACCGCCTTTACCGGTCAAGTTTCGCCGTTCAGCGATAGTACATTTTAGACTACTTCACTGTCAGCGCACCACCGGTCTGGATGCCATCGATCGAGCCGGCCGGCGAAAGTTTCCATGGAAACCCTTGGCAGTTTTGGCAGGGAACAGAAAATCCTGAGGCGAACGGTTCAAGGCGATCTGCGCCGCCGCGCAGCGTGTCGAATTGGGATAGCTGCCCGCCAAGTCCGAAGATCACAAAGCACTAGCAGGTGCTGAGAAAATCTTGCGTGTACAAAAAATCCAGCGAGGCGCCAAAATCGATTCTTCGATGCGCTCAGAATAGGCTGGAGGCGTACTACAGGAATTTACTTGATCTCGCCCGGAAACAGCTTCGCGGCGTAGTCCCGATTGACCGCTTGGATGAGCGAATTATCGTAGAACCGCTTCGGATCGGCGCTCTTGGCCTTGGCATCGGGCGAATCGTCGAGCACGACACGGATCGCCGAAGGATCCACCGTCATGTCTTTATTCCACACCCGCAAGCCTTGCTGGTAGTTTTCCGCGAGGATTTTCACGTCGTCAATTTTCGTATATTTCGATTCGAGTTTGCTTGCGTATGCTTCGTCATCGATCGCGCGCCGCAGGCCATCGAGCAGCGCCATCAAATACGCCTTGACCGTATTCGGATTTTTCTGCGCGAACTCCCGAAGCAGCGAGGTGCCAGGCCCAATAATTTTCAGTCCCTCTTTGTAATAGTCGAGGATAACCGGATAACCCTTCTGCCTTGCCATATCAGCTTGCGGCGGCGTGTTCACCATCCCATCCGAGTTGCCCAACAAGAATGTCGAGTAGGCTTCGGCCGGCGTGCGATGGTAAATCAGCTTGATGTCTTTCCCCATTTCCATGCCGTTTTTTCGCGCCGACATGCGCGCGGCGATCTCGCCGAATGCACCGGGTGATGTCGTGGCGATGGTTTTGCCGCGCAATCCCTCAAACGTAGTAATGTCTTTCTGGCCGAAGAGCACGAGCGAGCTTTTGTCCACGCCGGCGCCGACGTAAATAATGTCCGCGCCTTGCAGGGCCGCGGCCAGCGCAGCGGCGCCGCCTTGATAGATATCAATCCTCCCCGAGATCAAGCCTTGCACCGCCGCGCTCGCGCTGACAACCATGATATTCACTGACAAGCCATGCTTGGCGAAGTATCCGGCCTCCTGCGCGATCAACATCGGCATCGTCGTGTGCGCATAGGCCGCGATGGCCACTTCGATGCTCCTTTTTTCCGGCTTGACGGTCTGTGCGCCGGCGTTGGCAACCAACAGCGCAAACATCGTCACCAGCAACTCAATATCTCGAAGTGACAATCTTCGTCTCATGGTGGTGTTCAACCTCCGGATGTCAGAATTCAGATGATGCGCGAATTTGATTTGATGAAGGCGTAAACTCCGTGCTGATCAATTGAGACTTGGAATCTGACCTCAGCCGTTAGCTCTCCGCCGTTTCGCACTATTTGATTTCGCCCGGAAACAATTTTGCGGCATAGTCCCGATTGACCGCTTGAATAAGCGAGTTATCGTAGAATCGCTTCGGATCGGCATTCTTTGCCTTGGCATCCGATGAGTCGTCCAATACCACGCGAATTGCCACGGGATCGACCGTCATATCTCTATTCCACACCCGCAGTCCTTGCTGATAATTTTCCGCCAAGATCTTCGGATCGGAAATCTTCGTGTACTTGGACTCGATCTTCCTGGCGAACTCTTCGTCGTCGATCGCCCTTTTTAAACCGTCCAGGTAGCTCATCAAATAGGCTTTGATCGTATTCGGATATTTCTGCGCGTACTCGCGCATTACCGACGTGCCGGGTCCGACGATCTTCAGACCTTCCTTGTAGTAGTCGATGATAATTGGATAGCCCTGCTGTTTGGCCAATTCGGTTTGCGGCGGCGTGATCACCAGACCATCGGAATTTCCCATGAGGAAGGTCGAGAGCGCTTCGGGCGGGCTGCGGTGATAGAGCAGCTTGAAATCTTTGCCGACCTCCATGCCCAACTTCCGCGCCGTCATGCGTATTGCGATTTCGCCGAAAGCGCCCGGGAAAGTCGTGGCAATCGCCTTGCCGCGCAGGCCTTCCAAGGACGTGATCCCTTTTTGACCGAATAGAATAAGTGAATTGCGATCAACCGCCGCGGCGACGTAAATCAAATCCGCTCCCGCCAAGTTTGCCGCGATGGCCGCAGTGCCGCCCTGGTAAATATCGATGGTTCCCGAGATTACGCCTTGCACCGCCACCGTAGCGCCGACTTGGCCGACTGACACGTTGAGTCCGCGCTTGGCAAAATACCCGCCTTCGAAGGCGACAAACAACGGCAAGCTCGTTGTGCCCGAGCCCGCTGTGCCAACTTGGAGTTGGGTTTTCTCCGGCTTGATCGAAGGTTGCTGCGCAGCGCTCGGCTGCAAACGGCGGCAAGCCGACGATTAGAATTACTCCGAATAGTAGCTTTACCGATCGCAGCGCATGATGCTTCATAACTCACCCCATTCCCTTCGACCAAAGCGTCGCCAATGCTTGCCGCAAACGATGCACTACCGTCGTCGCGCCGCGAACAGCTTTGCGAACTCCCCACCATCGAGCCAAATTCCCCGGCACTCCGCGCAAGCATCCAAAACCACCGATTTGTCGATCGCGCTAAAAACCCGCAAGAGTTCCGACTCGTCGCGCGGGCAGCGGCCTTTTTTATCGTCGGCTTGCTCATCGCCACTGCCGCGGCGCAATGACGCGATTTGATGCGCGTCCTCGACAAGTAACTGACTCAACTCTTGCGCGTCGAACCAGATGCCGTCGCAAGTGGAACAGCGATCGACGGCTACGTCTTCCACAAAATATTCGCCAAGAGTTTCGGTCTGACATTTTGGGCATTTCATTGTCGCTACAGCCACGCTTTCGATTGAATTACAGCGCACCGTAATCGAATCATTCGGGACGTTCAAGACGCCGTTTGCCTTCTCCGGTCGGTGCCTTTCACTTTTTGCCGTGGTTTGGATGTGATAGAGCAGTGCGGATCATGAAATCAATTCTCAAATTTCTCGTAGTGTTGATTTTGCCTCTGCTATCAGCTCCCGGATTCAGCGCGGACCGCGTGCGCGTGGGTTACTCTTCGATCACCGCGAACCGCTTACCCTTCTGGCTTGCGCACGAAGCTGGGATCTTCAATCGCCATGGCATCGATGCCGAACTGCTGCTCATCCCCAGCGGCACCACCGCGGTACAAGCGCTGGTCGCCGGGGAAGTGAACCTCTTGACGGCCACGGGCACCACGGCCGTGGCGGCAACCTTGCGCGGCGCAGATCTGGCAATCGTCGGCAGTCTGGGCGTAATCGACTACAAACTGGTTGCGCCGCCGCGCATTCGGACCGCTGAAGACCTCAAGGGCAAAAGAATCGGCATCACCCGCTTCGGCTCGTTCACCGATTTCGGTTCGCGGCGCGTGTTGCGACATCTCGGGATCAACCCGGACAAAGACGTCGTGCTGTTGCAAACCGGCATCGCCGGCGCCGCCCAACGGTTGATGGCCATGTTCAGCGGCACGATGGACGCGACGCTCACCCAAGTCGACACGATTTTCCTGGCGCAGATCAAATGGGGCAAGGAAGTGCAAGTGCTTGGCGGCCTCAAGGACACCGGCTATCGCGCCACCGGAGGCGACATCATGGCCTCGCGCCGTTATCTCAAGGACAAGGCCGATCTTACTCGCCGCTTTCTCATGGCGATCGCGGAAGGAATTCACTTGTCGCGCACGCGCAAAGATCTAGCCTTGAGAATGCTCAGCCGGCAGCTCAAGGAGGACGACCCGCGAATACTCGAAGCGCAATACAAAAGCTTCGTCATCGACGCCTTTCCGACCAAGCCCTATCCCGATGAAGTGACCGTGCGTTTCTCCCTCGAAGAGCTCGACAGAGAATTTCCCCGAGCTAAAGAGAGAAGCGTGGATCAATTTATCGACGCCAGCTTCATGAAAGCCATCGACCAAAGCGGCTTCATCGACAAACTCTACCGCTAGACCAGTTTGCCACGCGGTTGCTCTTCCACTCGGCCCCAAATTGGTTGTAAAATCCTTTTTAGCCGTTTCTTTCCAAGAGGAGGTCTCCCGTGAAAACAGTTCGAGACATCCTGGCAGTCAAAGGTCGCAACGTTTGGTCTGTCGATGCCGGCTCGACGGTGTTCGAAGCGCTTGGGTCTGATGGCCGAAAAAGAAGTCGGCGCCCTCGTAGTCATGGAAGGCGCGCAACTCGCCGGCATCATTTCCGAGCGGGATTACGCGCGCAAGATAGTTCTTCTCGGCCGAACCTCGCCGAATACTCTCATCCGGGAAATCATGTCCACCCACGTTGTTTATACTCACCCGAATCAACCGATCGAAGAATGCATGGCGATCATGACGGATCGGCGCATTCGACATCTGCCGGTGACGGATGAAGGCAAACTCGTCGGCATCGTCTCCATCGGCGATCTCGTCAAATCCATCATCGCCGATCAGAAGTTCACGATCGAGCAACTGGAGCGCTATATCGCGGGGTAGATACGGGAATCTGCTACTTCGGAAAGTGAAGTTTTCCCCACGCCGTTCAAAACGCTCCTTCCTTCTCCAACTTCCGCACGATCCGGTCGTCGACTAAATCTTCCGCTTTCAGCCCGCGAAACTTTTCGTTGGTCATACCGACACGCGGATGGTGTTGCGGATGCCCTCCACCGTCGGATAGATCCGTTTCGTATACAGCTTGCGCATAAACTCGTAGCCTTCGAGCGCGTTCTTCGTCTTCCCACTGTTCAATGATGAAACTCGAATGCGAATTTTTTTGTTCGCGCATCGTCCGTCAACTTTTGATGCGCAACCGCAACGGTGGGATACATTTCGTGGCTCGCGACAAACTTCTCGAACGAACATCTGACGGCAATTGTCCACAGAGTGCGACGTGTGACACGAAAGACATCCAATAAAAGTTTTTGGTCCTGCCCTTGCTTAGGATTGCGATCGTTAGTCGTTGTGCTCGCCGCGGCAAGTAAGTCGTTACCAATTGTTTTTTTACAAAGAAGAGGAGAGGAGTTTTATGGCTACCAATGAAAATGTGCGACGCGTGCGCGTCGTTCTCGACGGCTTTGCGCTGGATAAAGAAGACGCAAAGCTCACCGTCCATGCGTTGGACGGCAGTGGCAAGATCCTTCAGTCGGTGCCGGTAGGAGCGGATGGGACTTTTCCATTCGACGAACGAACCGTTGGACGCGCGGCAAAATTATTGATCGGTCCATCCAGCGCCAAACCGGATGCGCCGCGAACGTTCTATACGATTCCGGCGAGCGAGCTCAAAAGAATCATCGCCGAGGGCGAGATCGCTATCGGCGGCAAAATCTGGCAGCCCTGGTTTCCGATCCGCCGCTGTGTCAGCGGCAATGTGCGGCGCTGCTTTCCGTTCCTTGACGTGATCGACGGCCTGTTCATCGATCTGGAGATCGCGGCGCTGCCGAAGGTGCGCAAGCTGGTCGGCAATCGCGCCATCGCCCATTGGCCGTGGCCACGCTGTTCGCCGATCTGTTTCGGTACCGTGGAAGTTTACCGCCGCACCTGCTGCTGCGAACCCCCGGTGATCTTCGATCCGCCGTTCGATCTCGACGACATTCCGATCGAGGTCAACCCGGAGTTTCCGCCGATCCCGCCGGACGATCCGTGGGGACCCATCGGCCCGCGCCCCGGTCCCGATCCGGCGCCGATCGAATTGCGCCAGCTCATCTTTACCGGCGGCGCGGTGGATCAGCGCAAAGTTCAACTCCTGCGCGCCAAAGCACAGTTGCCTAAGTTAGCGCGCGGAGCTGCGCCGGGATTTCATCATCCGCCATCCGTTTCTCTGGTGTCACTGCGGCGCGCCGCACAAAGTCGCCGAAGGATTCGTCCAAGACGGCGGCGCGTTCAGCGTCTGCTGGCGCGAGCCGCTGCGCCTGTTTTTGCCGCAGTGTCATGAGGAGTTCGCCTATGTCATCAAGCAGCCGATCGGCGGCACTCTTGTAACGATCTACAACGGCGTCGCCGCCAATCAATGGTTCGGCGCCAACGATCAGCCGACGCTTACCAGTTACAGTCCGCTCGCCATCGGCTGCCGTGAATCCGACGTGCCCGGCGAGGGCGCCTTCGTCGTGCTCGAAGACATCGGCTCAACCCCGTCTTACCAACTTGGCAACGCCAAATCAGGATTCGTTCCAGTCGGTCGGCGCGCCGGCCTACAACTCCGGGCTTTTAAATCCAACGGCGAACCCCGCCGATGCGGTGGGGCAATTGCTCAATCGCAACTTCGGCGGCGACGTGGCGCTGCAGTATGAATTTACCGAAACCATGCGCGGCGCCGGCGCGATCTACTACCGCATCCAGGTTGCCGCGGCCAACGCCAGCGGCGATCCGGTCGGAACCTGGACGCCATTGGTGTCACCGACGTGGGCTACCTGGCATCTCAACACCGCAACGCCGGGAACCATCGGTCTCGGTCCACATAACGTGGGCGCGGAAACCAATCTGTCAAAGATTCCATACAACACCGGCGATCCGCTGGGAGCGAATGAAGAATGGCAGGACGGCCAATATCACGGCGTCGTTCCAACCAACGCGTTTGCCGACGGCCGCTACTTGGTGATGCTCGAAGTCTTCAACGCCGCGGGAGCCCGCCTCAAACCCGCAAGCGCGCCCGGCGGCGAAGCGGGGACCGTCGCGCCGTTCACGTTCCGGCGCTGGAACGTGCCCGCCAGCACCGACCCGGTGCCATTCGCGGCATTGACGCACCTATTTTGGTGGGACAATCGTGCGGCCGTGGCCGATATCGTGGACATCAGACTGAACGGTTCGCCAAGCTCCGACCAGTGCCAGTTTCTCGAAGGCGACGCCGGCGCGACCGTAGCGATCGGCTATCGGGCGTATCATCCACAGCCGGGCTCACCGTCGTTTCTGCACAATCATAGTTTAGTCATCACGCGCGGCTTGAACGGCCCAAGCTGGCAAGTCGCCAACCCCGGCAGTGCCGAAGTCGGCGAGCCGCCCGCCGGTCCACACGCGAGCGTCTCGAAAACTCTCGGCGATCTGCTCGGCGACGAGCCGCCTGACCATCAGAAATGCGCCTTCGCCGTTTCTCTGTCGGCGCACGTCAAGACGACCAACGGCAGCGGCACGCTGACCGAGCTCGATCGTTCGGAAACCGCGGCGTTCGCGGCGGAGATCGTCTGAAGTAATCGGGATGGTGTGAAACCACCGCACGCAGTCTGCGCTCAACGTCGACTGCGTGCGGTGCGAAAAATCGCTGCCGGAAAAGCTAGCTGACCGTGACAAAGCAGACAAAATGAGTGACTACCGAAGAATGACCGCTCACATCGGCTTGCGGCCGATCTCTCTCAATAGTTTGTCCCAGCGCTCGGCGGCCTTGTCGTATTGCGCTGTCGATAGGCCGGTCTCCGGATACCAGAGTTTGTAAGGCACGGACTTGAACGGGGTGCCGTATTCGAGATCGCCGAGAATTTTCGCCGCGTCGGGACTCAAAAGAAAATCGGTCAACAACACCGCCGCGTGAGCATGCGGCGCTTGCGCGAGCAGCGAAACCCCGCCGGCATTCGTCGGCACGACATCCATCGCCGCCCAATCGATCGGCGCTCCCTTGGTCTTGGCCTCGATCGCGTGATCTCGGAAGATTGTCGGCGACAGCGGCACTTCTCCGGACATGACCAGGTCCGCCATCGCCCGTCCGGAAATCGAATACAGGCTAATCTCCTGGGCTTTGAGTTTTCTGACGAATTCTTCGCCTTTGACTTTGAGGATCGCCCCCAGCGTGCGAGTGCCGGTTTCGTTGGAGACAAATCCGATCTTGCCCTTGAGTTCGCTTTTCAAAAGATCGGCGTAATTTTTTGGCACGGCAGACGCAGAAATCAGATTGGTATTGTAACCGACGCCCATGTAGGTTTCGCGGTCGATCGCCCAATAGACAAGTCCTTTACCCGCATCTTCCCTGGCGTGAGCAGGATATTTCCCAAGATAGGGCGACGCGTAGACAGTCAGCAATTTGTTTTCGCGGAGATATCGCAAAGTCGGCAGAGTTGTCTCCACCACATCGGCAATCATCTGTTTGGCTTGCGCCTCCGCGGTGATCTTGGTCATGATGTCCGAGCTGGTCGCCCGATACGGTTCGATCTTGACGCCGGGATATTTTTTTTCGAAACCTTGCGCGAGTTCCTTATACGAGCTGCCCGCAAGCGACGTGTACCAAACGACCTTACTTTCCGCTTTCGCTCCCGCCGCCAGACGTTGCTCGCGATCCGCGCCCGTATAGGCAGCCAACTCGGCAATCGAAGCCGGTTGCTTTGCTTGCGGCCAGGCTTTGTCGGCGAAGCAAAAAATTGCGCACATCGCAAATAAGCATCTCGTCATCCTGCTGAATCGCTGCATGGTCCGCCTCCAACGATTAGTGCGAGCGCACTGGTTCAACCGACAACATCCGGATAGTTTAACCTGGCTTGGTCTTTCGAAACGTAGCCCAACTCGACGTCTCTCTTTACCGCGCCGGCCAGACGCTCCGAAGGATTCCCGTATCCGCCGCCGCCGGCGGTAAAAAAGACCACGGTCTCGCCGGGATGAACCAGCAAATGGCTAAATTTACCCGGCAGAATTTCTTCCTTGCCGTTGCGCCGGATAACGGTCTCATTGACCGCGCCCTCCTCGCCGCCGAGCAGACCCCACGGCGGGCACTTTACCCTGTCCGTGTTGCGACTGAGGTAGAAGTCGTGCAGCGGCCGTACTCTCACTTCGACGCCGATGCCGCCGCGAAACTTCCCGGCGCCGCCGCTATCGGCCCTGAAAGCGTGGCAGTCGTAGAGCAGCGGATAGTAAAGCTCCTGGAGTTCGATGGGCGTGTTCTTCACATCGCCTTGACACATCGACACTGACGACGCTGCGCCATCCTCGAACGGACGGCCGCCCCATCCGCCGCCGATGATATTTTGACAGACGTAGCGCCGGCCGGTTTTCGGATTCATTCCGAAGATCGCGTAGCCGCCCATGTCACCCTTGTGGGCCGCCGGAATGCGCTGCGGTAAAGCCGGCGCCAGCGCGCGCAGAATCGTGTCGAGCACCGTCGGCAGAGATAGGCTCCAGCCGCCGATCGGCGCCGGGCGGCGCGCGCTGAGGAGTTTGCCGGGCGGGAGAATGACTTTGAGCGCTCGGAAAGAACCTTCGTTGACTTCCCGCTGCGGCGAAGTCAACGCTTTGAAGGCGACGCGCGCCGCCGCCATCCCTCCCGACGAGCCGCAATTGATGAAGCCCGGCACCTGATCGCTCACTTCGGAGTAATCGATGGTCAGCTCATCGCCATGCACTTCCACCTTGATTTTGATCGGAATCGTTTTGTTCATGACTCTGCCGTCGTCGTCGAGAAAAGACGCGGCTTCGTACACGCCGTCCGGGATTTCGCGCACCGCCTGGCGCACAAGTTTGTCTGTCTGGTCCCAAATCACCTGCACCGCTTCTTGAAAACCTGCGCCGCCATACTTGCGGCAAATCTGCTGCAAGCGTTCTTCGCCGGTGCGGCAGCAGGCGATCTGGGCGCGCAGATCGCCGAGCGAGGATTCGGGAAAACGAATATTGTCTTCGATCAAGCGCAGCACTTCGCTGTTGGGCTGGCCTTGGTTGTAAATCTTGACCGAGCGAACTTGTAGTCCCTCCTCATAAACGTCCCGGGTATTGGTGGAGCCGAAACCGGTGCTGCCGCCGCCGACGTCGATCCAGTGGGCCCGCACTGCCAGGAATCCCGACAGCTTACTGTCCCAAAAGAACGGCGTGTAGACCGCCATATTATTTAAATGCTGGCCACAGATCTCCGGGTGGTTGACCAGAAACACGTCGCCAGGATGAATGTTCTCCTTGCCGTAGACTTCGATGCCATCCTGCACGGCGACGCCGAGATCGGCGAGAAAGATCGGCAAGGCGCCTTCGTTCTGCGACATCGTGCGCCCTTCGTCATCCAAGACCGCCACGCAATAATCCTGCACTTCATAGATCATCATGTTGTAGGCGGTCTTCTTCAGTACCGTCGACATTTCATTGGCGGCAGCCTTCAAGGCGCAGCGGATGATTTCAACTGTGATCGGGTCGACGGACACAGACTCTCCTCCGTAACGGCAATCGTTCAGTTAGCATTTGCCGTGTTCCAAGAAAGATTTCTCGCTCTGCTCGAAATGACAATGCAAGGAATCTGTCATCTCTAAACAATGAGAGATCTTTCTTCAATAAACAATAAGCTTGTGTCACAATTTCAATAGTGTCACCAGTCCACGAGCGCAAACAATCTCTCTCCTAACCCAGGAAAGCAGAAACCAACAATACCGCAGATAACGGCAAGCGCTAGAGCGCCCGGCATCACGCTTTGATAGTCCAACTCAGAGACCGAAACTAAGAGTCCCAAGAGTATCATACTCAACAGCCCGCCTCCGATAAAACCAATCGCCGCAGCGATCAATCTTTTCACTATATTTTCGATTCCCATTGAAGGATCGGAAGTTGCCTCGTCTACTTGAGCCGCGCGAAAAACCCTTCGCGCTGCAACTCTTGCAGCAAACTGTTATCGAAAAACTCTTCCGGCTTGGCGTTCTTCGCGCTCGCGCTGCCAGGTTGCGTCGCGAGAAACTTGAGCACCGCGCCGACACCCTTTTCTTCGGTGAACGGCGGCATGGAAAATAGCTTGGAATAGTATTCATAGCTACGCTTGGCGATACCATCGTCCGTGATGCGCATGTATTTTTTCATAATCGGCAGGCTCTTCTCCTCGTCGGTTTTGAGCGTGTGGATCGCCTCGACATAGGCCATGAGCATGCGTTTGACCAGATCGCGATTGCCGCGCAACAACTCCTTGCGCACGACCAATCCGGACTGGGGAAACGGATCAGTGCCGGTGGCGAAATTCGCCAACTGCGTAAGGTTGTATTTTTCGGCTTCGAAGCTAAAGGGCGGTGCCAACACGGTCGCGTCGATCGCGCCGGCGATTATGGCAGCGAGGCGCGGCTGCGTGCCAGGAATGGACAGGATCGTGACCGACTTGGGATCGATGCCCCAGCGTTCCAGCGCATTGAAAAAGAAAAACGTGTTCATTTCGCCGAGCCCGACCAGACCCGACTTTTTTGCCGATCAAGTCCTGCGGTTTTTTCACCGTCTTCGGTTGACCGACGATGCTCACTGTCGGGCGATTGGTCGAAGTGGCAATGATGACGAGATCGCCGCCGGCCAGATTGGCCTGCACCGGCGCCACGCCGGCGCTTTGCGAAAGTTGCAGCGCGTCGGACAATAAAGCCGCCGTGCTGCGCGCGCCGCCGGCGATGCGCACGAGTTCGGAGGTCATGCCGTGTTTGGCGAAGAGTTTTAATTCATGTGCGATCCAGATCGGCGCTTGATAACCCAATTCGCCGCCATAACCGACGGTGATTTTCGTCGGCCCGCTCTGTGCAGCGAACAGCAAACCCAATTGGGCAAAAATCGCGAACCCGCCTAGGAATGCAACGAATATTCCGGACACCAACCCCTTACCCTTCACCCCTGACTTTCTGCTCACTTCTTCGCCGGCTCTTCTTTACCGACGTAGGACTGGCGGTAAGTCTGCAACGTCTTGCCGCGCAGCTCATAGAGGAATTGAATCACCCGCTCATTGCTCATGAACTTCTCTTGCTCATAGTGATCATGATGGACGATTTCTTCCAGCGACCGGCGCACACCCTCCGAAGGCTCCACCGCAGGATAGCCAACCGGAATAATCAGGTACAACATCATCAAGTCGGGCACACCTAACACTTTCTTAAACGGTTCTTGGACGTGAATACTGACCCACTGAGTCGCCAGTCCGAGAGACGCCGCCGATAAGTGCATCAGCGTACAGGTATTCGCCAAACCGTCGGTAAGATGAGATTGATCGCGGCCGAAGGTGTGCGCGCCTTGCACGGTGCCCCACTGGCGCCGCCCGTCGCCGACGACGACGATCAACGCCGGAGCTTCGGACCAACCCGCGCCGCGGCGCTGGCGCTCGACAGCTGCGTCGGCGGTCATTTGATAGGCCGGATGGCGCAGCTCGAAGACGCGCTGTTGTTCCATCCAATAAATAAAATCTGTGTTGTCCTCGGAGTAACAGCGGAAGAGATCTTTTTTGACTTTGGGATCTTTGACGACGATATATTCCCAGGGCTGCGAGTTGGCGCCGGACATCGCCCAGCGGCCCGCTTCGAGAATCTTTTCAATGGAACTTCGTCCGGTATCGGGTCGGGTTTCAATTTGCGCACACTCGAACGGCGCCGAATGATGTCGTAGAGAAGATCGTAGCCGGGAGTTGTGTCTGTGCTCATGAAAGGACCTCCAAATATTCGAACAATTCACTAAAACTCAATCTTTATAGCTGACAAAGCGGATCGGCTTCAATCACCGCATTTCCGATACTCTCCCCCTCGACGGGGGAGAGCTAGAGTGGGGGTGCTAGTTAATTACGATAGCGTGCGTAGCACCCATCCATTACACCCCTATCCTAACCTTCCCCCGTCAAGAGGGGGAAGGAACCGGAACAGCATGGCGAATCAATTCGCTATGACAAGCGATGCGAGCAGCGGTTGCAACTGAATCGAGCGTCTCCAATTTCTCTACTTGCTCGACCACCAACTTGGCGTTGCCCTCGCCAATCACCGGCCCAGCCAGGCCAAGAAACTTTTCTTCAACATCCTGGCGCCGCCATCGGATTGCCGCTCTCGCCTTTCGGGATGATGACTTCATGCGCAAAAGAATGTCCGTCGGTCTGCGCGAGCGTCACACGGCCGGCCCAGTACTTGGGAAAATGATGATCGAGTTCCGCGCTACCGACGACCCGCACCTTCGCCATCAACGTGTGAACAGCGTCGCTGTGCAGAATACTCGTCTTCGAACGATGCCAGATCGATTTTTCCTCGCAGCGCGGTAGTCGCCATGACGTATTGGCCGCTGCCAACTACAGCCGCGTGGCTGGCGCTGATCGTCGGCCGATTCATCATAGCGGCGTTTTGCGTGGGCAGAAATAGTTCGATCGCTTCGATCGTGGATGGCGGCGGTGCGGTTTGCTGCAGGATTTTGAGGAGCGCTTCCACGCCGGCGTGTAGTTGCCGCGCACAGGGGTAAGGTTTGAAAGCAACCTCCGGTAGATAGAACTTATCGAAGCTTTGGAGATATTCCCATCTCGGCTCCGCGCACAACGTCATACAGAACCCGCGCGGATCTTCGAAAGCTCGCTTCGGTCCCGTGAGCCCCTGCTCGGCGGCAAGAATGGCGAGAATCCCATTCTGCGCGGCGCGGCCAAAGGCGAGATGACGCGCGGTCGCCCCTTCGTTACCGCCGGTGAGCATGCCGCCGGCATGCAGCGATGCGATGCCGAGAGCATTCGCCGTCCGTTCCGCCGGCCAACCCAAGAACTTCGTGCCGGCGGCGGCTACGCCAAAAGCCCCGCACAGCGTGCTCGGCCACCAACCACGGGCGAAAAGTTTCGGCGCGTCGATGCTCAATCCGACGCGAATGATCATTTCATAGCCGGCGACCGCCGCTTCGATGAAACGGCGGCCGCTGCCGCCGAACTTTTCCGCCATCGCGAGCAACGCCGGTATGACCATCGCGCCGATACAAGTTCCGGCGCCGCCGTGAATGTCATCCATTTCGCCGCAATGCGCCGCCGCGGCCATCGCTTGCACGGCATCCGGATAAGCAACGCGCTCGCGCGTTCCGAAGAGAGTCACCTTTGCGTCGGAAGATGCATCACTCGTTGCGACCGCTAATCGATACGCCAACTTTCCCGGTTCTAAGCGCGACCCGGCGAGCAAACAACCGAGGGAATCGAGTATGTGAAGCTTCGCCGCATCGACGACTTCAGCGGGAATTTGTTCGTATCGGAGCGACTCGTAATACCGCGCAAGTTTCTCACTGTAAGTTTCTTCAGACATCGTTGGTCTTCATGCAGCATTGTTTTCCGCCCTTGTAGGGGCAACCCTATGTGGTTGCCCTCCGAGACCGGGCCGGCACATAGGCCGGCCCCTACAAAGCCGCATCGGTAATTTTCATGGCCACTGCCAAAATCAAGCGCCGACGTCGATTACCAGATGGCCAAACTCGTTGACCTGCATTTTATCGCCGGGATAAATCAGAATCGTCGCGCCCATTTCTTCGATCACGGCGGGCCCCTCGAGACGATCGCCGGCCTTGAAACCGCTGCGCAAATAGATCGGGCATGGCACCGGTTCAGTTTCAAAGATGACAGGCCTTCGGCCGCGCTCGCCGCGGTCTTCCTCGCGTGACGCTGAAGCCAGCGGCAATTTGTTGTCAAATCGGCCAAGCGCCGATAATCGAAGATTGACCATCATCACCGGCTCTTTGGGAGCCGAGTGGCCGTAGTGCTCTTGATGAAGTTGGTCGAAACGAGCGCGAATCGCATTGAAATCTGTAAGCGCATGCAGATCTTCGTGGATCGGCACCGGCAGCGTGTATTCTTGACCGCGGTAGCGCATGTCCAAAAATCGTCGCAGCACGATCTGCTCCGGCTTGGCTCCCTCTTCCGTCAAGGTCTCGATGGCCGATCTCTCCAATGCCGCAAACGCGTCGGCAATCTGCGGTCCGGTGGTCTCGGCCAATTCACGCACAAAGGTCTGCACGTAGTCGTGTTTCAGGTCAGCCATCAACATGCCGAGCGCAGAAAAATATGCCGGCAGCGGCGGAATGATCACGCGCGGCACGGATAACTCACGGGCAATGGCGCATGGCGTGCAGCGCGCCGCCGCCGCCGCTCGGCACCAGCGCGCAGTCGCGCGGATCGTAACCCTTCTCCACGGACACCGCGCGCACGGAGAGCGACATGTTGAAATTAACGATGGTCAGAATACCGAGGGCCGCTTCTTGCAGAGATAGGCCGAGCGGCTTGGCGATTTTTTCGGTAATCGCCTGCGCAGCTTTGTCAGGCTGCAGCCGAATACCGCTGCCGAGAAAATATTCCGGATCGATGCGCCCGGCGATCAGATTGGCATCGGTCACCGTCGGCTCCGCGCCGCCGTTGCCGTAACAAGCCGGGCCGGGCGCGGCGCCCGCGCTGTGCGGCCCAACTTTCAAACCGCCGGCGGGATCGATCCAGGCGATGCTGCCGCCGCCGTTGCCGACCTCGACGATATCGACGACCGGAAGCATCATCGGATGGCCTGAAACATAGCCGCCGACGTAGTAGCTGCTGGTGACCTCCGGATGAAAATCTTTGATCAAGCTCGACTTCGCCGTCGTGCCGCCCATGTCGAAAGAAATAATATGCCGGCAATCGAGCGCCTCTCCGAGATGGGCCGCGGCGATCACGCCGGCCACCGGTCCCGACTCCATCATCGTCACCGGCATTCGTTTCGCGGTCTCGGCCGACATGACCCCGCCGTTGGATTGCATCACGCGGAAGGTGCCGCGGAAACCGCCTTCGGCCAGCATTTTTTCCAACGAGATCAAATAACCCCTGACGAGCGGGCCGACGTAGGAATTGAGCACCGTCGTCGAAGTCCGCTCATATTCCCGAAACTCGCGCAAAATTTCATGGGACAGCGAAACATAGGCTTCGGGAAATTGCTGATGGAGCAGATCGCCCACCCGCCGCTCGTGCTCGGCATTGGCGTAAGCGTGGAGCAGGCACACCGCGACGCTTTCCACGCCTTTGCTTTTAAGAGCGCTAATCGTCTCGGTGGCGGAGGTTTCGTCGAGGGGCTTCAAGACTTCGCCGCTGGCGTAGAGGCGCTCGTCCACTTCCAGACGCAAATCGCGCGGCACCAGCGGCACCGGGCGCTTGAAAAAAAGGTTGTATCCTTCCGGCCGATTGCCCCGGCCGATCTCGTAAACGTCGCGAAACCCCTTGGTGGTGATCAGTCCCGTGCGCGCCCCTTTGTGCTCGAGCACGGCGTTGATCGTCACCGTCGAGCCGTGCACGAAGAAGTCCGCCACGGCAACGTCGATATTCGCGCCTTTCAAGCAATCCGCGATGCCGCGCGCAAGATCGTCAGGCGTCGTCAGCGCCTTGCTGCGAAAGATTTGCCCGCTGTCGTCGACAGCGACCAAGTCAGTAAACGTTCCGCCAATATCAACTGCGATTCTCATGAAGCCTTTCCGATAAAACTCGAGAGCGTTACGCATTATCTCTGATACGAACGATTTCGACTTTGGCGCACATCCGATTCTCTCCCCCTTGACGGCGAGAGCTGAGTGGGTGCGGCTCACAACATTCAAGCATCCGTCATTCCGACGTCAAGGCGAAGGAACTGACGAGGAATCTAATGTCACCTGAAGCTAATCGCCCAGCAGCGACTTCGCCCCGCCCGCCGTCACTTCAAAACTCTCGCCGAATAAAACCAGCTTTCCTTCAGTCTCGATCGTCACGCGCAATGCCAGCGTCATGTTCTCATTGAATATAGTCGCGCCAACATTCGGCGCGCCGACTTCTTGCGCGTCGCCGTCATTTAAAAACGGCGGCTCCCACTGGTTGAGACCGATGCCGTTCGCTAACCCATACACGGCAGCCGGCGCGTAAAACTCGCCCAGCTCGCGCCGTGCAGTCTCGTCGACTGCGGCCACCGCGCCGTGAGGCTTTAGCTGTTTGGCCATTGCCGAGACGATGTCGCGGGCTTTTTGGTACGCAGATTCCAGCTTGGCATCGCCGGACAAAATGTAAGTCCGTCCCGCTTCGGCCCAGTAGCGCTCGTGCTGCACCGCCAAATACACCGCCCAGTGCGACCCCAGCGTCGCCGACTGTTTGAAGCTTGGCGGATTCAGTCGTTTCTCGCCGGCGAGAATGCGAATATCTTCGGCGCCCTTGTCGCGCGCCAGACGGTCGATGTCGGCGACGATTTCGTATTCCTTCCGGCCCGGTCGGATAAAAGCGGTGGCGCCATCACAAAGCTCATTCAGCAAATGCCCCGCCTCGCGCATGGCGCTGAGCTCCCGCGCCGTTTTGACCAAACGCTGCGGCAGGACTATCTGATCACAAGCTTGCCAACTCACGTTCGGCAATGCAGCTTTCATTTCTTCCAGCTGCGGCAATGGAAAGCCGTGCCCGGAATCCGCCAAGCCGAGTTTCGCGCTCTCGAAGCCTTTTTCCTTAATCAGCTTGGCGCCGTCACTGCCGACTTGATTCGACGCGCGCACGTCCTCGACCCAGGTCAATGTCTTGGCGAACGGCACATCGCGGCTGCCGATGTTGAGCAAGAGCGAAATCGCGCCGTCGCGCGGCACGACGGCGATGCCGCCGCGCACTTTGGGGAAATAATTCGTCAGATAACAAAGATCGGCAAAAGAATAATTGTCGCCATAAATCACCAGCGCGTCCAAATTGCGCCGCGCCATTTCCTGACGCAGCGCATCCAGCCGTTTGATGAAATTCCTCCTGCGGCACTTGCGCTGGGTCCCAAGTCGAACAACCTCGTTTCAATACCGAATGTCGACCGAAAATCATATCTCAACCTCTCGACTGGTCTGAATCCTTGAACCTTGAACGATTTGAACGCAGCTTCAAAGCAGACCTTGAACGTTGAACATCGAGTTACTCTTTTATAAAAATATCCCACGACGATCGCATCAGTGATTCCGCTTTCGTCTGCCCCATCACCACAGTGTCACCGAGCGTCAGGTAACCTGTTTCAGGTATATATTGGTTCGGGTGAATGATGAATGTCATACCTTCTTCCAATTTTGTCTTGTTGCCGTCTTCCAAACTACCCGGCGCGAATGAGCCGCAACCGAGGCCATGGCCGCGCACGCGCATGAACGGCGGCCGGCAATATTCTTCGTACCCGGATTCGATAAACTTGCCGTTGATCGCCGCAGCCACCGCGCTGGCCGGCGCGCCGGTCTGCGCCGCTTCCATGCCCAGGCCCATCGCGCTTTTGAGAATCGCGTACTTCTCGCGCACCACCGGCGGCGGCTCGCCGAGCACCATCGTGCGGCAGATCTGCACGAACAACCCGCCGATGCACGGCGTGATCTCGCCGATGATGATATCGCCGGGCTGAACCACGCGGTCGGTTGCCGGATGAAGCGCCTGATTATGATTGTTGGCCACGACCATGCCGAAATTGTCTTCGGCGCCGAGGTAGCGCATGCGATGCTCGACGATGGCGGCGAGCTCGTACTCTTTCAATCCGGGACGCGCGTCGTCGTGCAAGGCTTTGACGCCGGCGTCGGCGATCTCCGCCGCGCGCCTGATCCGCTCGATTTCGAAGGCGCTCTTCGAGCGCGCCATGGTTTCGATAATGTCTTTGGCGTTGACCGGCGTTTGCTTGAGATTTTTTGCGATCTCGTCGTGCAGATCGACGTGCATCGCTTCACGGCCGATCAGTCCGACCGTGCCGGCAAGATTGGCATGCGCGCGACCAGAATTCCTTGAACGGCCGCACATCCTGCACCCACGACTCTTCCTGCGCGCGCGGAATATCCCACGCCGGCGAGAGATAAAGCATCGGCTGATCTTCCAACGGCACGACGAGCAGTGTTTCCGGCCCGACGCTGATGAAGTCAGTCAGATAGGCGACGTAATTCATGCGCAGGAAATTGTGCCGCCCGGAATCGTGAACCAGCAGCGTTTGCAATCCCTTGTCGCGCATGGCCTGGCGCACTCGAACCAAACGCTTTTCGAATTCTTCGTCCATAACCACCTCTCAGGTATTCGTTTCTGACACGTAGCCGAAACTCCCATCGCGCGCAATCAACTCGCATGGGCGCTGCTCGGCCGGGCCGTAACCGCCGCCGCCCGCGGTAAAGAACGTGACGCTGCCGCCCGCCTTCAAAGGATAGTTGGGCTTCTTGGTCAGCCACGCGCCGGGATCATCGGCGGTCTGTTTGACCAGCGCTTTCGCGGTGGCGCCGCATTCGCCGCCGAACAGTCCCCAGGGCGGCGTGCGCTGGCGCTCGACGTTGATGTTGGTGAAGGCATCGCACAGCACGCGCACCGAGACTTCGATGCCCAGCCCGCCGCGAAATTTTCCGCGCGCCGCCGCTGCCTTCGCGCAAGCTTTGACGCTCGACCAGCACCGGATAATAAATCTCCTGCAACTCCACCGGCGCGTTTTGCACGTCGCCCTGGCACATCGACACCGTGGCATTCTCGCCGTCTTCGTGCGCGCGCCCGCCCCAACCACCACCCATGATCGTCTGGCAGAGAAATCTTCTGCCGGTCTTCGGATTGGTGCCGAAGAACGCGTAACCGCCCATGTCGCCCTTGTGACCCGCCGCGACTCGTTCGGGCATCGCCGGCGCCAACGCTTTGAGAATCAGATCGATCACCGTCGGCAAAGTACGGCTCCAGTTGCCCACCGGCGATGGCGGCGTGGCGCTTAAAATCTTTCCCTGCGGGAATGACAACCTTCAGCGGCGCGAAAGCAGCCCTCGTCGATCGGCGAATAGGGACTCACCAGCGATTTGAAAGCGACGCGCGCCGCCGCAACCGCGCCCGACTCGCCGGAATTGATCGAGCCCGGCACCTGCTCGCTGATCTCCGAAAAATCGATGGTCATGTCGCCGCCGGCAACTTCGACTTTTACTTTCAGCGGCACCGGCCGATCGAGATTGACGCCGTCGCTATCGAACAGCGCTTCGGCTTCGTACTTGCCGGGCTTGATGCGCGCCACTTGTTCGCGCGCCAACGCTTCCGATTGATTCCAGATAGTTTTCACGCAACGCAAGAAAGTTTTCAGCCCGTAACGCTTGACCAGCGCGCCGAGACCGCGATCGCCGACGCGGCAAGCGGCGATCTGTGCGCGCAAGTCACCGAGGGAAGATTCGGCGAAACGCACGTTGTCGGTGATAATCTGAAAAATCTCCTGGTTGGGCTCTTCGCCGCGATAAAGCTTCAGCGAACGGAACTGCAAGCCCTCCTCGTAGACTTCCCGCGTGCCGCTGAAACCGAATCCCATCGGCCGTGCCGCCGATGTCGATCCAGTGGGCGCGCACGGCGAGAAACGCCACCAAGCTCACCCTCATGAAAGAACGGCGTGTAGACCACGACGTTATTCAAGTGCTGGCCGCATACGTACGGATGATTCATGATCAGCACGTCGCCCGGCCGAAAGCCGTCGCGGCCGTGCATGCGCACGCCGTCGACGATGGCCGGGCCCAAGTCGGCGAGAAAGATCGGCAGCGCGCCGAAATTTTGCGAGAGAATATTGCCTTCGGGATCGACGATGCCGACGCAGTAGTCGCGCACCTCGTAGATCATCATGTTGTAGGAGGTCTTGCGCAGCACCGTGGCCATTTCGTTGGCGATATGGGCCAGACCGTTGCGCACGACTTCGACGGTGATCGGACTGACGGCGCTTTGAGACACTTATCTGGTCCTTCTCGCTTTCTCGTCATGATCGATACTCCAGTTCACCTGAGGCTCTCGAAGGGTAATCTCCGGTTATCAAGCCACCCGACTGTTCGGAGCCCTTCGACGAAGCTCAGGGCGAACGGAGATGGTTATTCATCGCTACTCTTCTCTAGCTCCGACCAGCCAAAGACTATGCCTGCACATCTATTTTTTCTCGTCGGCCTTGACCGCGCGCGACGCGGAATGGATCGGCACCGTCGCTTCGCGCAAGGAATAGAGATACTTGATCACGTCCTCGTTGGACATGTACTTGGTCATGTCGTAGCGCTCGCGGTGAACGATATCTTTCAATGGCCGGCGCACGCCTTCGCCGCGGCTGGACACGTCGGGATAGCCGATCGGAATGATCAGATAGAGTTTCAGCAGGTCGGGCACGCCGAAAATGCGCTTGTGCGGCTCTTCGATATGAATCGATACCCACTCGGAAGTGAGGCCGAGCGACGCGATGGCGAGATGAAGCAAAAAGCACGCGTTCGCCAGACTGTCGGTCAAGTGCGATTGATCCCGGCCAAAGGTATGCGCGCCCATCACCGTGCCCCACTGGCGCCGGCCATCGCCCAGAACCACGATCACCGCCGGCGCCTGGTGCCAATTGGCCTTGGCTTTGTTGAAGCGCAGCGATTCGTGCGGATCGTTCTTCACCTGATAAGAAGGATGGCGCAGGTTGTATTCGCGCTGCTGCTCCATCCAGAAGATCAAGTCGGTATTGTATTCCGAGTAAGCGTCGCGCAACTCTTTTTTAATTTTCGGATCGGTAACGACGATAAATTCCCACGGCTGCGAGTTCGCGCCGGACATCGCCCAGCGCGCGACTTCGAGAATCTTTTCGATGGTGTCGTCAGGAATCGGGTCCGGCTTGAACTTGCGCACGCTGTGCCGCGTCTTCACCAAGTCGAGCAGCATGTCGTAGGTTTCGTTGTCGCGGGTCATTGATGTCCTCCACTCGTCTTCATAATCCTGATTCTCTCTCGCCCTCTGACGGGGAGAGAATTAGAGAGTGAGGGCTAATCCGCGGCGTCGCCAAGTCCCTCACCCTTATCCTAGCCTTCCCCGTCAAGGGGGAAGGAACTCGTAAACGCTTCCAACCGCTACCTCGACTTCAACACCTCTTCCAGCACCGTCTCGTCGATGAACTCGTTGGGATTGCGCTTCGACGCGCCGGGAGTTTTGGGCTCCAGCGTGGCGAGGAACTCGGTTATCCCGTCGCGTTCCGTCCGCAGCGTATCGGAAATACTCTTGGCGAAGTAATCGTAGGTTTTGACCGCCTCCGCCTTGGAGCCGACGTGGATGTACTTCTCGATCACCCGCAGCGTTAACTTCCCGGTTGCGCTTTCATCACCCGCACCGACTCCACGTAGGCGCGCAAATAGCGGCGAATGAGGTCGCGCCGTTCCTTCAAGTCGCGTTTGCGCGCGACGATCGACAGCTCCGGATAGCGCATGCCCATGGTATTGAGATCGCCTAGACGGGCGTAGCCTTGCGCCTCGGCGACGAACAAACCCGGCGGCGAAATAATCGTCGCCGAAATTGCGCCGCGCTCCAACGCGGTCAAGCGGTTTCGCTCGCCGCCGAGTTGCAAGAAAGTGACGTCTTTGTCGGGATCGATGCCGTTTTTCTTGAAGGCGAAGCGCAGGCCAATATCGTTATTGCCGCCGAAGCTGGCGATGCCGATCCGTTTGCCTTTGAGCTGTTGATACGACTTGATCTCTTTCGCCGCGATGACGCCGGCGGACATGGAGTTCGCCGCCGTCGCAATGATGGTGACATCCGCGCCGCTAAGATTGGCCTGAACCGAGACACCGCCGCTCACATGGGCAAAGTCGAGACCGCCGGAGAGTAGCGCCTGCATGCTCTTCGAACCGCCGGAGATCATTATTGGATCGATTTCCAATCCGGCTTTTTTGAATTCGCCCGCGTCGAGACCGATCCAAAACGGAATATTATAGCCGGCGATGCCTGGATAGCTCGCGGCAACGCGCTGCTGGGCGGCAGCATCGAACGCCGCGCCCTGCACGAGAACCAGCGCGATCAACAAAAGTCGTAATATTATTTTCATAGCTGACTGGCCGGCACTGAAAAACTGAAAAGAATGCTTCGACAAGCCCCGCACGGACGGAAATTGTGAGCCGCTTTTGGTTAGTTTCCCGCTCGTCCTGAGAAGCCCGTCGAAGGACTCCGAGACAATTTTCAGTAACCTGCTACGGATAGAGCTCCTTCATCAAGCCGCTTTTTTCCAGAGTGTCGAGAAAGCGATGGTCGACAAACTGTTCCGGTTTAGCATTCTTCGCGGCCGGGACGGTCTTGACCAGATCGTCAAGCGCATTCTGCACGCCGACCATATTGATGTACGGCGCCTTCTCCAGAACCTTGCTCATATAAAAATCGTAGGCTTTTTGCAGCACCGAGGTGTCTTGAATCTTGGTATATTTGGCCAGCGCCCTATAGGTAAACTCGCGATCGTTACGCGCCCGATGAATGCCGCGAACGTAAGCGCGGATGAAACGGTTGATCACGTCGGGCCGAGTTTTGATGATCGACCCGACCGCCACCAGCGCCGGATTGGGAAAAGCGAAATCCATGTCGGTGATGCTGATCAGTTCTTTAAATCCGGCTTTATCGATGGCGAATTGCGTCGGTGGCGACACTACGCCGCCTTCGATCGTGCCGCCTTGCAAGCCTGCGGCGACCGTCGCCATAAAACCCAGCTGAATCAGCGTCAGATCTTTATCCGGATTGATGTTGAACTTTCTCAGCGCGTAACGAACCGAGATGTCCGGCGCCGAGCCGAAGCGGGTGATGCCGATGCGTCTTGCCTTTCATCGCTTCGACACTCTTGATCTCCGGCCGCACGTAAAGCGAAAAGACCATTTTGTTGCCCGAGTTGCCGATAATCTTGAGGTCGGCGCCCTGCAGCGCGGCCGCGATCGCCGAGCTGCCGTTGAGCGACCCGATATCGATCTCGCCTGCGACGGTCACCTGGGCGAGCTGGGTGCCGCTGGGAATGAGGATGATGTCGTCTTGTAGCCCCTCTTTGGCGAAATAACCGGCTTCGTGCGCCACCCAGATCGGTGTGTACGCGCCGCTGATGGAGCTGTAGCCGATCCGCACCCGATCGGCGGCGCTCACGGAACCGGTCCACAAAAAAAATATCCAGAGTCCAAACAACGCACGCTTCATAGAAAGGATCCTTTCGCGTAAGCCTGACAGTCGATATCCCGGCACTTTTTATTCCACCCTACTTGAATCTTCAAGCAAGGCCACAATCCATTGGCGTGACAAGTTGACGCTCTTGCGCGCATCGCATATCTTGACCGCGATTCAATGGGGCAATCTTGGAGGCGCAAATGAGCAATCGGATGATCGTAATCGGCACCGGACCCATCGGCGGCATCATCGGCGGACGGCTGGCACGCGCTGGCCACGATATCACGTTTGTCGATGTCGACAAAGAACACGTCGCGGCCATCCGCGAGAAGGGGCTGCAAGTCGACGTGCCCGACGGTCCGTTCAACGTCAAGGCAAAAATAGTTTTCCCGCACGAGATCGACGGCAAGTACGATATCGCTTTTATCGCCGTGCGCTCCAACTACACCCCCGACGCGCTCCACACGGCCGTGGCGCACCTCGCCGACAACGGCTTGCTGGTCTCGATGCAAAACGGCATCAATCCGCCGCTACTCCAGGAAAAAGTCGGCGCTGACCGCACACTCGGCATGGCGATTCGCATGGGTTGCCAAAAGGTCGGGCCTGGACATGTCCAGACGGCGATTCGCGGCCATCTCTACGTCGGCCATTTACATGGCAAGACCACGCCGCGCTTGGAAAGTCTTCAGAGCATGCTCAATCAAGTCATGGAAACCGAGATCACCGACAATATTCTCGGCGTTCTGTGGAGCAAGCTGACTTATACTTGCCTAGGATACTACGGTTCGTTGGCAGATGCTTCTCTGGTGACGAGCTGCGCCGATCCAGCTGGCCGGCGTAATCTTACCGAGTTTTTCGCCGAAGTGGTTGCCGTCGGCAAAGCCTTGGACGCACGCTTTATTCCTCTTGCGGAATACAATCCCCCGGATCTTCATCCGAGCCAACCTTTCGAGAAACGCCTCGCGGCGGTCGACGAATTCGCCAAGACCTGGAAAGCGCACGACCGCAAAGGTCCGCTCCGACAGATTCAAAAAGGCATCAAAACCGAAGTTGACTTCACCCTCGCTTATGTCGTAGGCGAGGGTGAAAAGCTAAAAATCCCGACGCCGCTCTGCCGCAAGGTTTTAGACATGATTCATGAGTTGGAAAGCGGCCGACGGAAACTCTCCTTGGATAACTATGCCGAACTGCGCGCCAGCAAAGCGTAGCCAATTGTACTGGTTTCGATGAGTGTGACGAAACTCGGATATTTGATGACAATCACTGAGAAGGAATAATTCGATGAACGAAACAGAGTACAAAGGTTTTCGGCCCGACGAGATGGAATATCAATACAACCCGCGGGTTTCCGTGCCGGAGTATCCGGAGCTTGCCAAGGTCAGAGCGGCCCAGGCGCGCCAGGTTCGCGAATCGGCAACCTCATGGCTCAATATTCCCTACGGCAAGTCAGCGCGCGAAAAGCTCGACATCTACGCCGCCGATAAAGCCGGCGGGCCGGTGCTCGTCTACATTCACGGCGGCTACTGGCGCAGCGGCAGCAAAGAGGACAATTGCAATTTTGTGCCGACTTTTACCAAGCGCGGCGCCACCGTCGTGCTGGTGGAATACGATCTTTGCCCTCAAGTCACCGTGTCGGACATCGTCCGGCAGACCCGCGCGAGCATCGCCTGGATCTACAAAAATATCACGCGCTACGGCGGCGATCCGGCGAAGCTTTTCATTTCCGGCCATTCTGCCGGCGGCCACTTAACCGCCATGGCGCTGGCGCACGACTGGGAAAAGGAAGGCTTGCCGCAGGACTGCATCAAAGGCGCGGTCGCCACTTCAGGGGTCTACGATCTCGAAATGGTCATGAAGATCAGCGTGCAGGAGCAAACCCAACTGACGCCGGAGGTGGTCAAGCACAACAGTCCGTTGCTGCATCCGCCCATTGTCCGCTGTCCGCTGGTCATCGCCGTCGGCGGCGCCGAGCCCAAAGGTTGGCAGCAAATGTCGGAAGACTATTTCAACTTCTGCAAACAGAACGGCATGAGCGCCGAATATCTCGTCGTCCCCGGCGCGAATCATTACACCATGACGGAAAAGCTCCTCGACGACACAATCCGCTGACCCGAGCGATGATCAAGCTCATGGGAATTTAAACGGAAAAAGTCAGTTCCAACGGTTCCAATCGTTCCATTGGTTCCAGTCGTTAAGAATACTGACAATCGGGCGGTTCGACACAGTCGAGTTTTCCTAAACATTTGAACCACTGGAACGATTGGAACATTGGAACGATTTGTAGCCAGGAGAAGTTGAAACATGCCGAACGTCAAATTACCATCGGGAGCCGATCTCTATTTCGAAACTCACGGCAGCGGCGAAGCGCTGGTGCTGATTCCGTCGACCGGCTTTTCGGCGGACGCTTGGAAGCCCTCGCAACTGCCGCTTGCCAAGTCGGCGAACTTGATCCTGCACGACCCGCGCGGCTGCGGCCGGTCGTGGCGACCCAACAAGTCTATTCGATCCAGCAGATGGCCAACGACATCGTCGCGTTGCTCGATCATCTGAAAATTCCGTCGGCCCATCTAGTCGGCCACTCGATGGGCGGGCGCATCGCCCTCGAGTTGGCGCTCGACTTTCCGGGCCGAGTAAAAAGTTTGATCATGGCCGCCAGCGGCTCAGGCCAGGTGCCGCGGCCGGGACCCGATTGTGTCTCGGGATTGCCTCATTGGCTGGTGATTCGACTGGTCGAGAAAGGTTTCGAAAAAGCGCTGCGGGAAGAATACTGCGACACCAGCGCATTCTTCACCGACGACTACCGCAAGAAACAACCCGGAAAAGATCGAGGCGTTTTTTCAATCGGTCTGGCCGACGCACGCGAAGCTTTCCGAGTACATACACTTGATCATCGCGCGCCATAGCTGGGAAGCAAGCCATCGACTCGGCGACCTCCAATGCCCGACGCTGATTCTCATCGGCGACAACGATTCCGGGCGCAGCAACCACCTGGCTCAGGCGGAATCGCTTAAAGGCCGCATCCGCGGCGCTGAACTGAAGTTGCTCAAAGGCCAGTCGCACGGCTTTTTTTGGCAAGCGCCGGAAGAAACCAACCAAACGATTTTACAGTGGGTATCAGCGCACAGCGCGAAATAGATTCATGGCCATCGCCAGCTTGCCCACCGGCGTCGAGCTTTATTACGAAATCCACGGCCGCGGCGACCCGCTGCTGCTTTTTCCCTCGACGGCATTCTCGGGGGATGTTTGGAAGCTGTACCAAGTTCCCGGCCTATCGCGCACGCTGCAACTCATTCTGCACGATCCGCGCGGCTGCCCGCGCACAACCGTCGCGCAACAAGTTTTCACCATCGATCAGATGGCCAACGACGCAGTCGCTCTGCTCGATCACTTAAATATTCCTGCAGCGCACCTGCTCGGCCACTCCATGGGCGGCCGAGTGGCGCTGACCATGGCGCTTAATTTTCCCGGAAGGGTGAAAAGCCTGATCATGGCGGCGAGCGGTTCCGGTCTCGTCACGCGCCCCGGTCCGGATTGCATCCCCGGCTTGCCCCACTGGTTAATTCTTGGATTGGTCGAGAAAGGTTTCGAGAAATTCCTGCGCGACGAGTACTGTGAATCGGACGTGTTTTTCACCGGCGACTTCCGCGAGCGTCATCCCGAGCGTATCGAAGAATTTTTCCGGTTGGCGCGCGCCAATCACGCGAACTTGTCGGAATATATTCACCTCAGCATCGCGCGCCATAACTGGGAAGCAACCCATCGACTCGGCGACGTCACCTGTCCGACGCTGGTTTTGATCGGCAATAAAGACCGTGCCCGCAGCAATCATCTGCTCCAGGCCGAAGCGTTGACCCAGCGGATCCCCGGAGCCGAGCTGCTCGTGCTCGACGGCCAATCCCACGGTTTCTTCTGGCAAGCGCCGGAAGAAACCAATCGGGTGATCTTAAACTGGGTAAAGCGCCACTCGGCGGTGTAGTCTGAACGCGAAATCCGCAAGTGCGAGGATGTTAACAGTGGCGCGAATACCGATTCAATCTGCGCCAGGCCAATCTAGACAACGGCTGCGTCGTAGTCGCCACTGCCCTTTTGTTCGGGCGGGAACAGATTCCACGATTCGATCCATTGGCGCGTGCGCTCAAAGGCCGCCGCCGGGTAGGGCTCGAAAACTATGCGCTCGCCAGGACCAAAGCGGCGGGTATCCACGAGCGCGTGATAACGCTCGGGCAGTTCTCTTAGGAAATAGTGCTTGTAGGCCTCCGGCTCTAGATCGATCTCATGCTGCGCGCGCCGCAATGCTTTAAAGTATCGTTCCACGTCTCGCAAATCGGCGCCGTCTGAAACCAAATGACCGATCATGAAGGTCGTGTCGACAATTTTCCTGAAACCCAGTTGCTCCGCGACATAAAAGGGCGCCCCGAAGAGGCTCGCGGCCGGAACCTGCCGATCGATGAGCAACGCTAAACGGTCGAGCAAGAGCCCGCCGAAGTGCAATTTGATTTCTTCGCGCTTCAATAATTTTTCCAGCCCCTGCAAGGTCGAAAAATGGCTGCCGGAATGGTAGCCCACCGTCACGGGAATGTTGGCCAGCGCTTCGGGCGTGCGTATGAGCGACTCCGGCGGGACAAAAATACCGGAAGGCGATACGGAGTAAGCGTGACCCCACATCTTACCGTGGCCGGCGGAGGCGGCCATGTTAACCGTCCAATGGCAAGCCGCGCTCAAGTTGCAGCCGCGCCCATCCTCAATCGATTCGAATGCGCCGCGCTGAATATCCGCCGGCGAGGTCTCGACGTTCTTCGCGCCCGCGGACCATGTGATGATCGGCGTGACAAGAAATTCGTAGTCGAGCCCTTCTGCCGTGAAGTAATTTTTATCCTCCGCCACCCACTCCTGCAGCCGACCATGGGACTGTATTCGGAATTTTCCCATAGGTACTTTCCTTTTTTCGTTCTCCGTCATGCCGAGTTTGCCAGCTTTTCGGCTTCTTTTACGCTGAGAGCCCGAGAACAATCAAGCTGGAAATAGCATGGCGGTCCCGGCGGGTGGACACCGGCTCGCCGCTAGGTTAAAAGTTGCCCTGGAGAAACCTGCCATGCCCTACTGCTATCCGCCCGATCCTAACACGCGCAAACCCAAGTTCACGCCGCCGCCGAATTCCTGCGACACCCATTTCCACGTCTTCGGCCCGCCGGAACAATTCCCGTTCGTCTCCACCCATGAATACACGCCGCCGGCAGCGCCGCTGGAGCATTATCGGAAAATGATCGCAGTGATCGGCATCGAGCGCGCCGTGGTGGTGCAGCCGAGCGTGCATGGACTCGACAATACGGCGACCCTCGACGCGATCAAGAATTCCGCCGGCAAGTTTCGCGGCGTCGGACGAATCGACGACAAGACACCGAAGAGCGAACTCCAACGCTTGCACGACAACGGCATCCGCGGCGTGCGCTTTAACCTGCTCGACCGGCCGCGCGGCAACATCAAGCTCGACGTGCTCGACCGCTGCGTCGAGAACATCGTCGAGTTCGGCTGGTCCGTCGACCTGCACATCGATATGGTCAATTTACTCGCGCAGGAAAAGCGTATAAGGAATATGCCCGTCCCGGTGGTCATCGACCATATCGCGCGGGTCAAACCCGCTGAGGGTTTGCGTCAAGCCGGGTTTCAGCTGCTGCTGGATCTGATGAAGCTGAAACACGTCTGGACCAAAGTCAGCGGCGCGGACAAGATTTGCGAGACGATGGTGCATTCCTATTTCGGCCTGCCCTTCGTCGAAGTGATTCCCTATGCGCAAGCGATCATCGCCGCCGCCTCGGACCGGGTGATTTGGGGCACCGACTGGCCGCATTCGAATAATTTTGCGCCCGGCCACACGCCCAACGATGGGGATTTGGTCGATTTATTGGCGGCGTTCGCGCCGGACGAGCCAACGAGAAAAAAAATCTTGGTCGACAATCCGGCGGTATTGTACGGCTTTGAATAAACATTAAACACCAGCAACCTGGAACAGGGAGGAATAGGTAGTGATCAAAATCACCGATGAAATGAAACAGCGGGTCGACAAGGCTTTCGAGGAAAAGAAATACTGCGTTTGGGCGACGACATCCGACGACGGCTTTCCCGACATGAGCTTTCGCGGCAGCACGTTCGTGTTCGACGACGAACACATCGCTTTCTGGGACCGCTCCTTGGGCCAGAGCACGACCAATTTGGAAAAAAATCCCCACGTCTGCATGCTCTTCTACGACAAGGAAAATCGCCTCGGCTGGCGCTTTTACGGCACTGCTACGGTGCTCAAAGACGGCGACGTGCGCCAGCAGATCATGCGCCGCACCACTAAAGCCGAATTGGACAAAGACCCCGAACGCAAAGGTTACGGCGTGCTCGTCCGCATCGACAAAATTCGCGGCTACAGTGGCTTCAACGTCGTGCAGGAAAGATAGAAAGAAAGGATGAAGGCGGAAGGATAAAGGATAAAGGGGGGCGACGGAGAGCAATGGAGTATTGGAGTAGCGGAGTGATGGGTAAAGGTATTCACCTTGTTACTTTATCCTTTCGCCTTCATCCTTCATCCTTTCTTTTCATTTTGCTCGCTTCATTTCTCACGGCATCCGTCGCTGGCGCCATCGATCGCGTTCGCATCGCGGTGTCCAATCCCAATATGCCGAACTTGACGGTCGCGATGGCGCAGAAAAAAGGCTTTTTGAAGGACGAAAATATCGAAGCTGAAATCATTCGGATGAATCCGAACGTGGCGATCACCGCCCTCGCGACCGGCGACATCGACTACTGCCAGCTCTTTGGCGCCGTCGTCGGCGGCGCCATCGCGGGTCTGCCGGTCAGAATCGTCGCCGGATATTTGGATAACTGGCCGATGACGCTGATCGCCCAGCCCGAGCTCAAATCGATTAAAGACCTTAAAGGCAAAACGCTCGGCATCAGCAGCTTTGGCGCGACCCCGGATGTGGCCGCGCGCATGATGATCCGGCAAAGCGGCATCGATCCGGAAAAAGACCTCAAGGTATTGGCCCTCGGCTCGGACGCGGCGCGCCTAACGGCGCTAAAGCAACGCGTGGTGGACGTGGTCGTGATTTCTCCGCCTGCCGATACCCAGATGGAAAAGCAAGGCTATCGCATTCTGGCGCGCGCCTACGAACTTTTCAGCTTCCCCTATCTCGGGCTTGGCACTCACACGCGTAAAATCAAAGAGAAGCCTGACGAAATCCGCCGCGTCATCAAAGCGACGATCCGCGCCAACCGATCGATCCGGGAGCAATCGCGATGAAGCCGTCCACACCCTGATCGCCTGGGGCAAAGTCGAAAAAGAATTCGCTTATGCCTCCTACGACGCGTTGCGCAATTTATTCAACAGCGACGGCGCCGTACCCGAGGACGGACTGAAACTGGTCATCGAGCAAACCCGGCGCAGCAACAAAGTCGAACGCCGAGGTGGCAGACGAGCGAAGTCGTCGACCTGAGTTTTCTTCGTGAAGCGCAGGCGGAGCTGGGCATCAAGGGCGCGGTAGCTTGATTCAAACACGTTGGTAACCTGAGATTTCTGGACGGAATATTCTAGAAGGATCACACTCAAGTTGAATGTCATTCTGAGGAGCGAAAGCGACGAAGAATCTCTCCGGTCAGATCCTTCGCTACGCTCAGGATGACAACTAACCACAACCCATGCCGTCGAGAAGCTATTACGTCTACATCATGACCAATCCATCAAGAACCCTCTACGTTGGTGTGACGAACGACTTAGAACGCCGTGTAAACCAGCATAGATTGAAAGAGATTCCAGGCTTCACGGCCAAGTACAACATAACGCAGCTTGTCTACTATGAAGAGACGAGCGATATTTTGGTGGCGATCGCGAGAGAGAAAACAATCAAGGGCTGGCTGCGGGCCAAGAAGATCGGGCTGATCGAATCCGCCAATCCGAACTGGCAAGACCTTAGCGCAACTTGCAAATGAAACACTCAACCAGCAGCAAAATCTTAAGTTAGGAGTTGTGAACCATGATCATCGACTGGCACGCCCACGTATATCCGCCCGAACTGGCCAAAGAACGCCGCTGGGGCGGCATCACGCCGCTGACCATTGAAAACTTGCTCGAGGCCCACGAAAAAGCGGGCATCGAACGCTGCGTGGTCAGCAACACCATCCACTACATCAAGGACAAAACCAACGAGGAGTCGTTGGCATTTCTGCGCCGTTGGAATGAGTACGCCGCCGAGATCCAACAAAAATACCAGAGACCGCATCATCGTTTTTACCAGCACCCTTCCCTGTGGCGGCGAGCCCTTCGTCAAAGAGCTGGAGCGTGCCATCGTCGAATACGGCCTGCACGGCGTGTTGATCAACTCAAGCCATCAACACGCCTATCCCGATGATGATGAAGCGAAACCTTTCTTTGAATTGGTCACCAGCCTGGGCATCCCGGTGATGATGCACGCGCCGTCGGTGGGCTTCGGCGAAGAACGCATGCGCGACTACCGTCTCGCATCCAGCGTCGGCCGGCCTTTCGACGAGTGTTTGAGCATCGCTCGGCTGATCGTGCGCGGTGTTTTCGAACGCCATCGCAATATTAAATTTGTCGGTTGCCACCTCGGCGGCGGCATCTGCGACGTCATCGGCCGCATGGATTATGCCTATGAGCTCGGCGATAAAGCTTCCGGCCTCGGCTCCTACGAGCCGATGCTGATCACGCAACGTCCAAGCGAGTACCTGAAGACACTCTATATGGATACGGTCGCCTATCACCCGCCGGCAGTCATGTGCGCCTATCAAACCGTCGGCGCCAAGCAATTGCTGTTTGGCAGCGATGCCCCGCCGCTGTTGCCGTTGCTGCCGCGCGCCAAGCAGATCATCGAAGAGTTGCCGATCAGCGAAACCGAACGGGAAGCTATCTTTAGCGGCAATGCATTGAGGTTGTTGCAAAAAGACCCAAAATAGCCAAACTCTGCAACCTGTCTTTTGTGTTAGGGCTCGGGTCGACCCTGAACGATTGGAACGACTTGAACGGCTGGAACGATTGGAACAGCAATTAACAAACGGAGGTTCGCAATGGTTGAGATGAAAAACCCGATTAAAGAGGCCGACGCCAATCCGAACGTCAACCACCTGAGCTTATGGAGAACCGATCTCGCATATTTCTGGGTGATCAACTGCGAGCCCAATCTCCAGGATGATATGCATTACCACGAGAACGACGACCACATCTTTATGCTCCTCGAAGGAGAATGCACCATCCGTACGCCGCATAAGGAATTCGTCTTACGGCAGCACGACACCGTCCTGCTCCAAGCCGGCGAGGCCTATCAGTTATGCAATTCCGGCAAGGGCCGGATGTTGCTTCTTGGCGCCGGCAACACGGGCGTAGACGGCAAGCCGAGAACCCGGGTGCCCAAGGTCCCCAGTCACACCGAAATGAAACAACCGATCGTCGCTTGATTTATCTAATTGGCGCGGCGCGGCTTTCGGATCGCGCCGCGCTGATCACCCTAAGCACCTAGATCCGTCTTCAAGATTCGTTCGGTATCGCGCCGAGCGATCTCGGCGCGATACTTGCGGCTGATACTCATCACTGCGACGGCGGTTATCGCGCAGATCGCGCCGCACAAGGCAAAAGTCCAATCCATGCCGATGACGGCCCCTAGCGCGCCGATCAGCATGCTGCCCAACGACCACAAGCCGCGATCCATAAAGAATATACTCAACACCCGTCCCAGCAAATTGTCCGGCGTCGAAGTTTGAATCGCGGTGTTGGACAGCGCCCGGCCGGCGATCTGGCAGAACCCGACCATCGCCAAGAACAGGAACGACAATAAAAACTGGTGCGAAAAAGCAAACAAGCCAATCGACAATGCGAAGCCGAGCTGACAGGCGCAAATCGAGCGCACGCCGACCCGCAGCTTGTTCACGGAAGCGAGCACCAAAGCGGCGACGGTGGCGCCGACTCCCGGCGCCGACATGAGGAGGCCGAATCCCGATGCGCCGACATGCAACACGTTGGTCGCAAAGATCGGCACAAACCGATTATACGGCGCGACAAAAGTCGCGACCACGTAAGACAGTCCGACGATGTAGAGTAACCGACGATTGCCGCTTAAATAGCTAAATCCTTCCTTGACGTCAGTCCACATACTTTTTTCATCGCTGCGCTTTTCCCACGTCGGCAAGTCCATTTGATAAAGATTGAATAGGAGATAGATAAAGCTAATCGCGTTGACAAGAAAACAACCGGCAATACCAATGTACGCGATGATCACGCCTCCGACCGACGGACCCAAGATCTTGGAGAAATTGAACACCGAAGATTGCAGACCGATGGCGTTGAGCAGCTCATCTCTGGGCACCAAGCTGTTCACCAGAGACTGGCGCGCGGTCTGATTGATCGTGTTGACGACGCCCAGAAAAAACGCCAAAGCGGCGATGTGCCAGAGTTGGATGACATCGAACTGGACCAAAAGCCAGTAAGTAATCGCCTGGATCATCGCCAAGGCTTGAGTGATCATCAAAACCCGCCGGCGATCGAAGCGATCCGCGATAGCGCCGCCAACGGCGCCGACCAGCAGACGGGGCAAGGTATCGAAGAAAGCGACAACCCCGATGGCAACCGGCGACCGGGAAACATGCCACACCAGCCAACTCTGGGCGACGTTCTGCATGAAATCACCCGAGCTGGAGACTAGAGCGCCTTCCAATAAGAGACGAAAGTTTCGATGTCGTAGTGAGCGAAGGGTTCTAAGATTCCTAAGGCGCTGTATCATCTGCTGTACCGCGGAGTGTTTGAATCATCTTACGCCACCGCGTCATCGTTGCAAACCATGGGACGTTGACGGAGCCAGCAACTTCCGATTGCAGTTGATCCGCACCGCCAAAGTATCGCACTTCAATCATACGCCTGCGTTATGATTTTGCGATTCAAAACGATTTTTACGAACGCGCGTTGTCTTTAACCGCGGTTTATGGCACTAGGGCCAACCATGGAACCGAAGTGGTACCAGGAATTGACGCCGTATCAATGGCGCGTGCTCCTCTGCGCTTGTCTCGGCTGGGCGCTCGACATCATGGACGGCTATCTGTATGCGATCATCTTGTTTCCCGCCATGAGCGATTTGCTCGGCACCAGCGAGAGCGCGGTGATCGGCCTGTACGGCGGCATCGTGCTGAGCATTTTCATGATCGGCTGGGCGCTCGGCGGCCTGATCTTCGGTCCCATTGCCGACCGCTACGGCCGCGCCAAAACCATGGCGATCACCATTCTAATCTACGCTTCGTTCACCGGTCTGTGCGGCATTGCCACGAGCTGGCAAGAGCTGGCGTTCTACCGTTTCTTGACGGGACTAGGTATTGGCGGCGAATGGGCTGCCGGGGCCGCGTTGATCGCCGAAACCTGGCCTGCGAAATCGCGCGCGAAAGCCGCGGGTATCATGCAAGCGTCGGGCGGCATCGGCTTCTTTCTCGCGACCGGGTTGTATCTTTTTGTCGGCCCCTACGGCTGGCGCTGGGTCTTCGCTCTCGGTGTGCTGCCGGCGCTCGTCGCGTTCTATATTCGCCGATCGCTCGAAGAACCCCAACGTTGGACCGGAGCCAGAGCCCAACAGAACCCGCTTCCTTTGCTCTTCAAGAAACCCGTGCGCCGCGACGTTTTGATCGGCACCGGCCTCGCCGTGGTCGCCACCTTCGGCTACCAGGGCGCCGTCCAGTGGGTGCCGAGCTGGATCGCCGCTATGCTGTACGCGCAAGGCACCAAAGAAGTCATCCGCCAAGTCAGTCTCGTGATGACCACGCTTACCACCGGCGGCATCATCGGCTGCCTATTCTTGCCCTTCGTCGCCGACCGTTGGGGGAGAAAAAGCGCGCTGCTAATTTATTTTCTCGGCGCCCTGCTCTCTGTGCCGACGACGTTTTTGCTCGCGCGTGAATTGAGCCACGCGGTCATCGCCGCGCCGATCATGGGATTTTTCGCCTCCGGAGTCACCACGGGCTTCGCCATTTACTTTCCCGAATTGTTTCCAACGGCGATCCGCGCCACGGCTCAAGGCTTCTGTTACAACTTCGCGCGCTTTTTTTCTGCCGCCGGTCCGCTGCTCGCCGGCGTGCTCACCTCGGCCCACGGCTCCTTCGCGCCCGCCATCGCCACCATCGGCTCAGTCTATCTTGATCGGCTTGGTCATTCTGATCTTCGCCCGCGAAACCCATGGGCATGCGCTGCCGGATTAGAGATGGAAAAGGTTGGAGTGTTGGAGTAATGGAGTGGTGGAGTGTTGTTAAGGACTCCGGAAATCCATCACTCCAATACTCCAGCACTCCAATTCTCTCCGAAGGAGCAGCCATGTTCTCCATGCCGATCGTCGATCTGCTCGAAGAAGGCCGCAAACTCGCCGACGCCGGCCGCCGCGTCAGCGTGCTCTGGCAACATGCGGACACGTTGGTTTTTCTTGCCCGCGGCCGCGAATACCGCAGCGAGTTTCACATCAACCCGAGCGACGAGACCATGCAGATGATCAAGGGTGAAATGCGCCTGCACTACCGAACGCCGGAAGGAAAAGAGGAAATAGCCGTGCTTGCCGAAGGCGCAATTATTTACACCCCCGCCGGCACGCCCCACTCGCCGCGCTTCCCGCCCGACGCCTTCGCATTGATTTCAGAAAGAAAACGCCGCGACGGCGAGATCGACCGCTTCCACTGGTATTGCGCAAAGTGCGACACCCTTTTGCACGAAGAGACCTTCATCGTGGAAGATTACGCTCTCGACCCGGTCTCGAAGGCATACAAGCGCTTTTTCGACAGCCAGGAATTCCGCACGTGCAAAAACTGCGGCGAAGTCATGCCAGCGCCGAATTCGCTCTGAGCAAGGAACGTGATCGTGTTCGTGCTCGTGACTTAGCAAGTCATCTAGAGTGGCGATCCCAACGTTGAACCTTTGAACCCTTCGACGCACTCAGGGCAGGCCCTTGAACCCTTGAACTGTTCCGAAAGTGACGACTGGAACGGTTGGAACTTTTGGAACCCATGGAACGGCTTTTATTTTAGATGTTGAGTTCCTTCGACCGATCATGATCATGCCGCGTGCCGGCCACAGCCCCTTCCCGAGGAAAGACTTTCTCGATGGCCGCCAATTCATCCGCGCTTAGATCAATGTCCGCCGCGGCCGCATTGCTTTCCAGATGCGCGATTTTGTACGTGCCCGGGATCGGCACGAAGAAATCGCCCTGATGGAGAATCCAGGCGAGCGCGAGCTGAGCCACGGTGCATTCTTTGGCGTTGGCGACGTCTTCAAGTTGTTTCAGCAAATTGACATTGTGTTGAAAGTTCTTTTCGTGGAAGCGTGGACCGCGTCGCTTGGCTTCTTTTTCTCCCAGGTCGGAAAAATCCCTGAAACCACCGCCCAGAAAACCCCGTCCGAGCGCGTAGTACGCAACGTAACCGATGCCGAGCTCGCGCGCGACTGGAATCGTGTTGGCTTCATAGTCGCGCATCCAGAGTGAATATTCGCTCTGCACCGCTGTAACCGGATGGACTGCGTTCGCTCGCCGCAGCGTTTGCGCTCCCGCTTCGCTCAAGCCGATGTGGCGAACTTTGCCCTGCTCGACGAGCCGCGCCATCGCACCGATGGTGTCTTCGATGGGAATTTTTGGGTCGACGCGATGGAGGTAGTAAAGATCGAGGTAATCCGTCTCGAGCCGGCGCAAGGAATTCTCACAAGCCCAAGCGGCATACTCCGGCTTGCCCTCCACTTCTCGCCCTTCGGCCCACGGTTGGCCGCGCAAGTTGCCGAACTTGGTGGTCAACACAACCTCGCTGCGTCTCCCCTTCAACACCTTGGCTAGAATTTCTTCGTTGTTGCCGTTGTTGTGATCCGCAGTGTCGATGAAATTGACACCGATATCGATAGCGCGGTGTAAGACCGCGATCGCCTGCTTTTCATCCGCCTCGCTCAATTTGCCTTGGAATGGCGGACAGCCGTAACCGATGGCGGACACTCTCAAACGATCCTTGCCAAGAAACCGGTATTGCATGGAGTCGACCCCTTCCCGTCGCGGATAATGAAGCACACAAGCCCATCGATGCAAGTTGCATCGACGCTGGATTTTGCTAAGAATCGCGCGAACTAGCAAATTGCGAAGGAGATCCCATGAACAGAAGTTTTCTTGCGGCACTCTTGGCCGGGCTAGGCTTGCTATGGACCGCAACTGGCGCCTTCGCGCAAGAACCGTTCTACAAAGGTAAATCGGTCCGCATCATCGTCGGCGGCTCCGCCGGCGGCGGTTACGACACCTACACGCGAACCATCGCGCGCCACTTGGGCAAGCATGTTCCCGGCAATCCGGCCTTCGTCGTCGAAAACATGACCGGCGCCGGCAGTTTGATCGCCGCCAATCACGTCTACAAAGTCGCCAAACCGGATGGCCTCATCATTGGCCATTTCATCGGCGGTCTGATCCTCCAGCATGTTTTGGGCAAACCCGGTATTGAGTTCGACGGGCGCAAGTTCGAGCACCTCGGCGTCCCGGCCCAGGACACTACCACCGTCGGCATCAGCAAAGTGAGCGGCGTCACGAGCATCGACAATTGGTTGTCGACTAAAACCACGCTGAAATTCGGTGGTGTCGGTCCGGGCGCCGCCACCGACGACGTCGCCAAGATCGTACGCGCCACCGTCGGCGTGCCGATGCAACTCGTATCGGGCTACAAAGGCACCGCCGATATCAAATTGGCTGTAAACAGCGGTGAACTCCAAGGCCTGGTTAATTCGTGGGAGTCCTTCAAATCGGGCTGGGTAAAGGAGATCGAAACCGGCTCGGTCATGGTGGTGCTGCAGATGCTCCCGCAACGTCACCCCGACTTGTCAAGCGTACCGGCGATTTTGGACTACGTAAAGAGCGAAGACGGGCGCAAGATAGTCCAGACCGGTGTGTTCGACTACGGCGCCATCGCGCGCCCTTACGTATTTCCGCCAGGGACACCGAAGGACCGAGTCGCTATGCTGCGCAAAGGGCTGGCCGATACTTACAAGGATCCGGAGTTTCTCGCCGACGCCAAGAAGGCTCGCCTGGATATGTCGCCGCTGAGCGGCGAGGAGCTGGAAAAGATTGTCGATCGTACCTACAAGCTCGATCAGAATCTGGTGGCGAAACTAAAAGACATTCTCAACTAAAAAGCGAAGGGGCACGGCATGCCGTGCCCCTGCGTGTCGATTTCCTCTGCGTTCTTTGTGTTCTCCTTTGAAAATGGGATTAAAGAAGGATCTCTCACTTCGTTCGAGATGACACGCATTGTCATTCCGAACGAATGTGAGGAATCTTTCCCGAGCATTTTTATTCTCTGTCGGCGAGTGCAACTCATGAATCACTTTGTGGTGAATCGATCCTGATAAGGCGCGATGAATCGCGCCCCTACTTCAGTAGATAACCGAACATTTCACGCGCCTTGCGGACAATTTCCTGGCTCGGCGCGTTGACCTTGGGAAATTTGTCGCGCCACTCGTAAGGCCGCGTCGCATCGATGACCATGCGCGAATTGGTAAAGTCGCGCACCTTTCTCTGCTCCGGCGTCAGGCGGGGATCAGCCGGCGTGCTGCGCATGCGCCGCAGAATATCCACCGAAGTCGCCGGATCGTAGCGCGACAGCATGGCCCACATCAGTTGATCGAGATTCGACACGTCGATGTCGTCATCGACGACGATGACCATTTTGCAGCCGTAGACGCTCGCGCCGCAGCTCGCCGCCAGCACGCCGACTTGTTTGGCGTGGCCCGCATAGCGCTGCTTGATCGCGAGCGCGATCAGCATGCGCGATGCGCCGATCTCGTGCGACCACACTTGCGTCACGTCCGGCACGCCGGCGCTTTGCAGCTGTTGCTTGAGCATGGCCGAGCGCATGATCGCGCGATAGCGCGCCATTTCGTCCGAGCCGCCGCCGATCGGCGGCACGCCAAGAATGATCGGGTCCTTGCGATGATAGATCGCTTCGATCTCGAGCACCGGCTGAGCGCTTTCGTCGGAGGCGTAGTAGCCCGTCCACTCGCCGAAGGGACCTTCGAATTTGCGGTTATTGTTGTTCAAGTAACCTTCGAAAACGATTTCCGAATTGGCCGGGAACGGCAGGCCGGTGATTTTCCCGCGCACACACTCCACCGGCTTTTTGCGCATGCCGCCGACAATATCGTATTCGCACAGGCCGTAGGGCTGCTCCGTGCCCGCCATAAAGAAAAACAGCGGATCGCCGCCGATGACCAATGCGAGCGGCATCTTCTCGCCGCGCTTGAAATATTTCTCGCGGTGCATGTAGCCGTGCTTGCCCGGCACCATCAGCAGGCTCACGCTTTTCTGGTCCTGGATCATGGCACGATAACAGCCGGCGTTGATCCATTTCTCGTCGGGGTCCATCGTCACTGAATAGCAACCGGTGCCGATATAACGCCCGCCGTCGTTCGCGTGCCAAATCGGCGTCGGGAATTTCATGATGTCAACGGCGTCGCCGGTGAGCACGTTCTCGAATACCGGTCCATCGTCGACAATCACCGGCGGAATATGTTTGGGGTCTTTCTGGTAATGCGTGAAATAAGCATCGCTCAATTCCTGCTTGGTCAGCCCTTGCGGGAAACCGAGCGTCATCGCTCGTCGCTTGCCGGCAAAACAATTGATCAGGAGACGAAAACCCTTCGGAGAACCCGGCACTTCGTCGAAAATCACCGCCGGCCCATCGTCGGGCGGAACCACCACGTCGGTCGCCAAGCCGATCTCTTCCTGCCAGGAAGCACCGAGGACGGTTTTCACTTCGCCGAGACTCTCGGCTTCGCGTATCCACTCGCGCAGATCGGTAAAAGCAATATAAGGTTGAATCTTTGAGCTATCGAACATGGGCGCTCCTTCTCATCGACTGGTTATCGACCAGCGTATCACACTCCCTTCGCGCAGGAAAAGTCGCGGTTGCCGAGCGGCTGGCAATTCAGCTAATGTCCGGTGAAAATCGTCAAGGAGTGACCCATCGATGAGAAGAATTGTCTTTTTGCCGATCCTTCTTGCCCTCCTTATCACGGGCTGCGCGCCGCAGCTCGCCCAACAGAATCGTCTGATTCCACGTGCGCTTTTGTTCGGCAACCCAGCTAAAAGCGACCCGCAAGTTTCGCCTGACGGCAAATATCTTTCCTATCTTGCCCCCGACGATAAGAACGTCTTGCAGATATGGGTTCGCACTTTGTTCGGTCAAGACGACAGGCAGCTTACCAGCGAACAGAAGCGCGGGACGCGCCACTACACTTGGGCTTACGATAGTCAGCACCTGATTTTCGCCCGTGAGGCCGACGGCGACGAAAATTGGCAAATCCACGTCATCGACATCACGAGTAAGACAGTGCGCAATCTCACTCCCATACAAAGGGGTTCGATCGTTGCTGGTTGGAATGTCACCGCATCTTTCCGACGAGCTGCTGATCGCGATGAATTTGAGAAACCGGCGCTTCTTCGATGTTTACCGTGTCGATCTCAATACCGGGGAAACGCGCATGGTCAATCGGAACGGTGGTGCTCAGTCGTGGTGGGCTGCTGATGGCCAGCTCAACGTGCGCATCGCCGCCGCGTTCGCCGGCACGATCGTCCGAGAACGCCAGGGCCGACCGTGGAAAGTCGCTCGCAAATGGCATCCGGGCGAGCAAAGCCGCTACATTGGATTGTCCGCCGACGGCCAAACCTTCTTTATGAGCGGCGCCTATCACGGCGAGCGCGGCGCCCTGCTCGCCGTCAATCTTGCCACCGGTGAAGAAACCGCCATCGCCAGTGATCCGGCGTATGATGTCGAAGACGCCTTTGTGCATCCCATCACCCGAGAAGTTCAAGCGGTCGCATTCTATAAAGAGCAGCTCGAATGGCAAATATTGGATCAAAGTATCGCCGCGAGATTTTGCCCTTCTCCGCAAACTTCGCAGCGGCGACTTTACCGTGCTCCATCCACCGTCTGAGTCGCCGATCATTTACTCAGGCAGCCTTGGGCGAAGGGATGTAGCGGACCGCAGCTGGATTGTTTCTTACGAGAACGACGATGGGCCGACGCATCATTACCTCTTTGACCGCGCTGCAAAGACCGCGACCTTCCTCTTCAGCGAACAGCCGCGCCTGGATAATTTCAAGCTCGCAAAGATGCGACCGATCTCCTATCAAGCCCGCGACGGTCTGGAAATTCATGGCTACTTGACGCTGCCGGAAGGTTCACCGGCTAAGCCATTGCCAACGATCTTATACGTTCATGGCGGTCCCCAGTTGCGCGACCGCTGGGGCTTTTACAATACGATCCAGTGGCTCGCCAACCGTGGTTACGCCGTATTGCAAGTCAACTACCGAGGCTCCACCGGCTACGGCAGGAAATTCGTGCAAGCCGGCTACAAAGAGTGGGGCGGCAAGATGCACGACGATCTGATCGACGGCGTCGGCTGGCTCATCCAAGAAGGCATCGCCGATCCGCGCAAGATCGGCATCATGGGCGCATCCTTTGGCGGCTATTCTACACTGGCGGGCCTCACGCTTACGCCGGATGTATTCGCTGCCGGCGTCAGCAGTGTCGGTATCAGTAATTTGATTACCCATTACGAAACGTATCCGCCCTACTGGATTAAAGCCCGATTCCGAACCAGAGTCGGGGACCCGCAAAAAGACGCCGAGATGTTGAAAGCGCGATCGCCGCTTTCTCACGTCGATCGAATCAAAGCGCCGTTGCTGATCGTTCATGGCCTCAACGATGTCCGGGTGAAAGCCAGCGAAAGTGAACAGATGGTGGCGGCCATGCGCGCCGAAAACAAGCCGGTGGAGTATTTCCTCTACCAGGATGAAGGCCACCGCCAATGGCGTCCCGAGAACAAGTTTCATTTCTATGCGAAAGCGGAAGAGTTTCTCGCGCGTCATCTAGGCGGAAGGTTCGAGCCGGCGGACGATATCCCCGGACACGCCGCGGTTTCGAAATAGCATGCGAATAGAAAATTTATTCCCCAATAACCTCGTAAATTGCATCAAGGAAATTTGCAATGGCTCACTGGCAATCATTGTCCGCCTACCTTACGACGATCGCGATCATCCTGTTGGCGCTCGCGTGGGTTGAATCCGCCTCGGCGCAATCCGCGTTCTACAAAGGCAAGACCATCACGATCGTGCAGGGCCGGGCGCCCGGCGGGCAGGGAGACATCCGGGTGCGCGCGCTGCTGCCGATCTTGCAGAAAAATATTCCCGGCAACCCTGCCATCGTCAGCGAGTACATGGACGGCGGCGGTGGGCGCAAGGCGGCCAACCATATGTTTCGAGTGGCGAAGCCCGACGGCCTAACCATCGCCAACATCGGCGAAGGCTTCGTGTCGAGCGCCGTCCTCGGCGAAGGCGGCGTGCAGTACGATATCGACAAGTTCATCTACCTCGGCGCCGGCACTTCCCAGACAAACTATGTTTTCTACACCAGGAGCCAGTTGGGCTTGAACAGCTACGAGAAACTGCGCGCCGCGACCGGCGTCAAGGTGGGTGGGCAGACGGTCGGCCACAGCATCTATTTCCTCGGCCGCTTGTTCGCTTGGTTGTTGGATCTCAAACAACCGAGGTTCATTCCGGGATACTCCGGTCCCGACCTCGACGTTGCCTTGCTCCAAGGCGAGATCGACGCACGCGCCTCAGTGCCGGACGACATCACGCGGCGGGGCGAATGGTTGGAAAAGGGATTGGTCGATTGGCAGGCATTGTTTGAAATTCCCCGCGGCTATCGCGTGCCGCACCCGGCTTTCAGCAAAATCCCCTCGTTGGATACCTTTGCGAGAACCGACCGCGGCAAAAAGATTCTCGTCATGGCGCGGAACTTCAGACTGATCGGCGTGCCCTATATCCTGCCGCCCGGCACACCGCCGGAAGCAGTGGAGATTCTCAAAGCCGCCTTCCGAAAAAGCCTCAACGACCCGGAGTTCCACGCCAACATGAAAAAGCTCACCGGCGGCGCGGCGGCGCCGCTGATGCCGGAGGAGCAGGAAAAAGCGATCAGAGAAATTCCCCGCGAACCGGAAACTGTGGAAACCTACAAAAAGATCGCCGGCCCAGACTCGCTGCCGCCGCTATGACGAGAATGGACGGCTGGGAGGGATGTCCCCAGCCGTGCTTCATTCCCTCCGGAACCATGAATAGTGGCTCAGTTAGCGAAAGATCTCTCACGGAGTTTACCCGAGTTCGTACCGAAAGGTTCGAGATGACAGGTCGGCTACTTATTGTCATTCCGAGCGCAAGTGAGAATCTTTCCCTGCGATACGATTCGTAGCGATCTCTCCCTGAACCATTGCCAGCCTCTACCGCCTCTTAGCTTCCGCCGTAATTACTGATATATAGCGCGGTGTAATCATGCAGCTAATGGGCATCAAGATCATCCATCACGACAATCTACAGGGAGGTTGAATCTATGCGGTTCAAAGCCGTATCGGCCGCAGCAACATTGGCACTCGCGTTCATATGCGCGGCGCTCTTTCCTGAAACTGTGTTTTCCCAGACACCTTATTACCAAGGTAAAACCATTACGATTTTCCGCGGCGGGGAACCCGGCGGCTCAGGAGATATGCAAGCGCGGGCGCTCCTCCCTTTCATGAAGAAATACATTCCAGGCAATCCAACGATTGTCATTGAAAACATGCCGGGCGCCGCCGGGATGAAAGCGGTCAACCACATTTACTCGACGGCAAAGCCCGACGGCCTCTCCATAAGCGCGGTGGGCTCGGGCCTGGCTTCGGGCGCCATTCTTGGCTTGCCGGGCGCGAGATACGATATCGATAAGCTGATTTACCTGGGTTCTACCGAACACGGCGATCCGTACGTATTCCTGAGCCGAAAGGCGTCGGGTTTTGATACTCTGGAAAAATTGCGCGCCGCTTCGGGAGTAAGAATCGGGGCGCAGACCGTCGGCCACGCGGTTTACGTGAGCGGGCGCATATTCACCTATCTCTTGGGTCTCAAAGATCCCAAGATCGTTGTCGGCTTTGGCGGCCCGGAAATGGATATGGCATTGGTCCGCGGCGAGATCGACGCCCGCGCCAACAGCGCCGACACCGTAGTCCGCCGCAATGCCGACGCGTTCGCCAAAGGCGAGTTCGTCATCCATGCAACCCTGACGATTCCCAAAGGCCAGTTCCATCCGCGCTTCACCAACGTGCCCGACGCGGACTCCTTGGCTAAAAACGAAAAGGAGCGCCAGTTGATTAGTTTGTTCCGTGAATTCATGTATCCGCGTTGGCCCTACTCTCTGCCGCCGGGGACGCCGCCGGAGATCGTGAAGACGCTGCGGGAAGCGATGAGCAAGTCGTTCAAAGATCCCGGATTCACCCAAGAGTTCAAGAAACTGATGGGCAGCGAACCGACGCCGCTGACCGGCGAAGAAGTCGAAGCATCGATCCGCCAATTGCCGCGCGACCCCGAAGTTGTCGGACTCTACAAGAAGATGGCCGAACACGGTCCGCTACCGCCGCGTTAGAAGAGTTCGGAAGATGTCGCCCTTATGCGCTTGATTCACTGGAATGCTTGCGTAGAATGAATCTTGCTGTTTACCGACACGACAGTTCCACGACAGAGGAGCAAACCATGATCGTCGATGCCGATGCCCACGTCGTTGAAACCGAACATACCTGGGATTTTCTCGATGAGTCGGAAAAAAAATTCCGGCCGCAGCTCTTCAGCTCCGTCGACAACTCCAACATGCAGTACTGGTTCGTCGAAGGAAAAGCCGTCGGGTTTCGCCCGCCGACGTTGACCGAGCAGGAACTGATTGCGCTCTCCAAACAAACCGGACGCGAGCTCAAAACCGCGCCCGAGGCGCGCGAGCTGAAAGACGTCGAGCTCCGGTTGAAGCACATGGACAAGCTCGGCATCGACGTCCAAATGCTTTTCAACACCATGTGGATTGCCCGCGTCGCCGACAAAGCCGAGGCGGAAATCGCGCTGTGCAAATCGTGGAACCGCTGGATGGCGGAGGTCTGGAAACAGGGCCGCAATCGGCTACGCTGGTCCTGTGTCATCCCCGGCATGACGCTCAGCGAAGCGGTCCAGCAAATGCGTTACGCCAAAGAAAACGGCGCGGTGGCGGTTAGCCTGCGCCCCTTCGAAAATGACAGACACCTGGTCGAGCCTTATTTCTATCCGATCTACGAAGAAGCGACGCGGCTCGATATGGCCGTGGCCGTTCACATTGCCAACGGCAGCCCGCAGCTCATGGATCAGTTCAAACCTCGTTACGACAAGATGGGCGGCTTCGCGCAGTTCCGCATCCCCACGGTCATCACTTGTCTATCCTTAATGATGAGCGACGTGCCGCAAACCTTTCCCAAACTCCGCTGGGCATTTGTCGAAGCCTCGGCGCAATGGGTGCCTTGGGTCGTCAAAGAAGCCATCCGGCGCACCGGCGCGAAGGGATTCCCCAAGTTGCCGTTCAAGGAATTCAACATCTACGTCACCACCGAGACCAACGACGATTTCGACTACGTGCTGCGCTACGCCGGGGAAGACAACATCGTGATCGGCACCGACTACGGCCACACCGACGCGTCGAGCGAAGTGGACGCCATCGACATCTTTAGGGCAAATACGGAACTCACCGATCCGGTTAAGAAGAAAATTTTGGACGACAATCCGCGCACGCTGTACGGGTTATAAGCGAGTCGATCAAAGTTATAGTAGACGCAGGGCAGCTTCCCGGAAGCTGCCCTGCGCTTTTTTCCATCTGTGTAGCTCGATTGTGCAACCATGAAATCGCGCAGAGAACTAGGCTAGCCTCGTCACCGAAGTCTCGCAACGAACCCGGTGGGCGCCCGCCCACAGACCCATCAACGGGTTACTTTGGCAAAAAAACGCGGATGGCCCTTTAATCGTTTGTTTGAATTGCTACGCTTCACTCAAATGGTCGCAACTTCGACCATTGGAATCGAGCAAGACCCAGCTCGGGGAGCTCTGCAGGCAATCTCGCGGATTGTCGGCTGCCCGATTAAAGGAAGATTTGACCCATGACACCTGAAAATGACAAAACAATAAATCGTCGCTCCTCAGCCAAGCCACGAAAGCCTCGGGCAAAGAAAAGTAGTCCGATGGCGAAGTCGATATCGGAACCGAAGACGGGTCCGGGAAAGCTGGAGAAAGCACCGGATTTTCCCGAGGAGTGGATCTCCATTGCGGCCTATTACATTTGGAAGAATGACGGAGAACCCCACGGGCGGAATGCTGACTATTGGGAGAGAGCCAAAGCCGAGCTTGCGACAATGTGGCGGGAGGGAAATCTCCCGACCGGCTGGCAGAGCGCGGACGAAGAACGCTAGACGATCTCTAAAGGATAACTAGCTTTCGCATTACCCAGATTTGCTGATTTTCCTTCGGCATTGCTTGTTCGAAGTTCGGCGGACCCTTTTGTTTCGCGAGCTTTCTTCAAGGCAGACTTCGAAGAAGTCGCACGGGTATCGAAACCCGATCAGTCGGGAGTCAATTGCACCGTCTCTCTGGTGAAGCGAAAAATTTAAATCCAGTCCCGTGATCGCCGCCGATTTTCCAAGCGTGCGCCGGTTGTGAGACTGCTCACTTCTGCTTATTCCCTCGATACGCGATCTCGTTGCGCGGGTTGAACAGCAGTGTGGGCGGGTTGTGATCGAGATCTATTATGAATGGCGTGTCACCGTCGGCATTGAGGATCTGGTTGCCGGTCCGAGTGAGCGTGATGTCGGCAGTGCCCAATCTGGAATATTCGGAGCTCACCCGCACTTTGGTTCGGTCGATCTTGGTTATCGCCACGGCCACATCGCTCCGCGAGCTGCCCTTCGAATCTGCAATCACCCCGCCGTAGTAATTGCCGACAACTAGATCGGCGAGATCGCCAGCGGCAACGCTCGGCTTCGCGCTCTCAGCCACCGTGCTTTGCGGCGGCTCACCGCGCTCGGCGTGATTGCTTTGAGAGGCCGGCGCCGAAGTGTGCCATGGACGCATCCTGTAGACGATCAGAGCCACGGCGACCATTACAACTATGACTCCGGCCAACAGCCACGGCGGCCTTGAGTGCTGTTCTGTGGGATGAACCGGCTGACGCGGCGCCGCGCTGCCGGCCAGGCTGCGATGCCTTCACACAAGGCTTGAAAGCCAGTGTGGGCAGGATCACCACGCCAATCGACTAGATCGGCCGTTTGCTTGCGGCGAAATTCCAGCGGCAACTTCACGCTGTCAATCATAGCCGGCACCAGCACGCCCCGCTCCGACGCAAGCGACGCTTCGTTTTTGACCCATTCGGATTCAACGGAACGTATCGACCACAAGACGACCACGCTCTTGGCGGTTTCCAACTCACGCTCAATCGCTTGATCGAAGGTTTGACCGGTGATGATCTTGCGATCCCACCACACCGACCAGCCGAGCGTAGTCAGAGCGCTAGCCAGTTTCCCTGCCCGGTCGCGATCCTCACTGGCGTAACTGATAAAGACATCCGCCATCAATCACCCCATTTGCGTGCACGCCGACTAGGCAAGTTTCCGGTTTAGTAAGGCCGTAGCATGGCGGAAATATAACATGACCTTTTTGCGAGCAACTACAGTTCGTAGGACGATCGTTTTACGATGGGCGGAGTTTTCCGCTTGTTCCCGACCGGTACCGCGATACCGATGGTTACATTGCAACGCGGAGCGCGGAATGAACTACCCTGCAGCTCGTGGATTGCACTTCGAATCCGCGATCATGTCGCCGCAATTGCTGTCAACGACCCGATCAAAGTTCGTCAACCTCAGCGCTGCATGTGGGATAGCGCCATCCGCATGGGCAATATTTCGCGCGTCAATGGATTGAGCATGAAGCCGAGGGTCTCGAGCGTCACGGCGCCGAGCAATGCGCCGTCGTCCTCTTCGCCGAGCACAACCGGAGATGTCGCTGAATCGCCGCGAATCTCGAACCGACATTCGGAAACGCCACGTGTGATCGGAGTGCCATCTGCCAAGGTGAATTCGACTTGGCGCTCCGGTTTGAGCCGCAGCGCCCGCCAAACTTTTTTGGGTAGTACCGAGTAGATCGCGCCCGAGTCGACGAGAAACCGTACGTCGCGAGCAGCCCCTCGACCGTCAACCTTCCGCAGTCGGGCATGAACATAGGTAAGCCCCATGCTCTCAAGGTATAGCAGGCAATTTACGCGGTCAACGACTGTTGATTCAGTCGTCACCGATAATCTTCAGCAATCAAGCCGTGTCGAAGGTGGGCTGGATGTCCAGTATTTTCTTCGCCGGTTGGGATCCGATCTTGCCGTTATTGAGGGGGCTCCAATAAATCGAAAAATTTAACGGTAGAGTCCATCGATATAGCCGGAACGGTCCAACTCTTCGAGAAATCGAGTGTCGACGAAATCCCTGGGATCAGCGGTTTTTGCCGCGGGAATTTGTTCGGCCAGTTCGGCGAAAACCATCTTGAAGCCATCGAGAGTCGGGTAGGGCTTTCTCGGCAGGAAGCCGCGCAGGATCTGGTAGGCATCGTCGAGATCCCGTTCCTGCTGCAGACGCATATGTTTGCGAAACGCGCGCTTGGCTACCTCCGGGTTTACCGTCGCGAGTTGAATCCCTTCGACGAACGACTTGATGACCCGGCGCGCGATATCCGGTGATTTTGCCAAATGGGCGCGCGTCGTTACCAGACCGGTGTGCTGGAAAGGGATGCCCATTTCCTCCATGTTGGCCAATACTCTCATGCCTGCTTCTTGCGCTTTCTTATGATCCGGCGGCTCGACCAGGGTCGCATCGATCGAATTGGCCGCCAATGCCGCCAATCTGGTCGGCGCGCCGCCCGCCTGTACGAGCACGACATCTTTTTCCGGATTGAAGCCGAGCTTCATCAATAAAAATCTCGTCGCCCGATCGGCGCCGGCGCCGAAGCGAGACACCGCCACCCGTTTCCCCTTCAAATCGGCGACTGCTTTGATTTCCGGCCGCGCGACCAGGCGGTATATGAGCTGATTCAAAAAGCCGGCGACCATGGTTAGATCGGCGCCTTGCAGCTTCGGCGCCGCCATCAACGAGCCGGTCATCTCGCCGTAAATTATGTTGCCGGCAATCAGCGCGCGCTGCACCAGGGCGCTCTCTAAATAAAGCACCTCGACGTCCAAGCCGTTCTTCTCGAACAGTTTGCCTTCTTTGGTAATCCACAGCGTTGCCATCGCGACCGACGGCGCGCCGTAACCGATCCGCAATTTGTCGGCGGCGACAATTGAGTGGGGCAAACCGCAAGTAACGAGCAAAATGAGAATCAGCGTATGGCAGCGGATTATTTTCATATAGCTATAGGTTTAAATCGTTCAAAATGTTCAAGCCGTTCAAATCGTTGAACTTCGGTTCTCTAATTTCCATCGCCCGCCTCGGAGAAGGGCTGGGGTGAGGGCAACGATTTGAACGAAGCGAAGCGGTTAAACGGCTTGAACGATTGGAACGGGTTTTCATATTCTAGGGCGCCGAGAGTTTTTTTAAGATATTCGCCGCTTCTTTGGGCGCTTTGAGAATTGACGCGGCGATGTTGCCGGCTTCTTCGCCGGGCACCAAGCGCGGCGGAGAGCCCTGGCTCTTGATCCATTCCGCGAGAAACGTTTGATCTTTACCCATCGCATTAAAAGCTTGGCGCAACTCAGTAACCAGCGCGGTTGGCGTCTTCGGCGCGACCGCCATCATTCGGGTCAGCGAGTAGCCGCCGATCAAAGCCTTCTCCGCTTCCCAGGCGGGTCCCGCGGCATCTTTTCCAGTAGAGCGCGCGATAAACTTCAGTGATCGACGGCGCGTCGATGCCCAGCTCTTTCCATGCCGGATCTTTGACGACGTTGACCTGTGCCATCAAGAAATCCGACCTGGTAAAGAACTGAGGTCCAGCCTTCGCGCACCCAAGGCAGCACCGAGCGCGAGATGCCGACGGCGGTCTCTTGGGTGAAATTTATTTCCGCGCGTTCGAAGGCGAGACGGATCGGACCGGCGCCGCCATAGCCGGTGACGTAAGTCGGGCTCTTGACGCCGAGTAGATTCATCGCCGCCAGCATCGACACATCTTTGATCGAGCCGTAGCCCGAACCGCCGATGACGATGGGCGCTTTGGGGTTCAGCAGATCGCGCGCCGATTTCACGCCGGTTTTGTCCGTTCTAACGAATGCGGCGACGGATTCGGAGCTGCCGCCGATGATCGGCATTTTCGTGACGTCGAACTCGATGCCGGGCAACTCGATTAACTGATTGATCGGCGTGCCGGTGGCAAACAGCGCGGTAAGTCCGTCTGGTTTAGCTTTGCCATAAACGTAGTTCGTGCCGATGATCTCGCCGGCGCCGGGCATATTTTCGACGACGATGGTTGGGTTGCCGGGAATATGGCGCGGCAAATGGCGCATCATCAAGCGCGCGACAATGTCGCTGCCGCCGCCGGCCGCCGAAGCGACGACGACTCGCAGCGTCTTGCCCTGGTAGAAGGGCTCCGCTGCGTCCGATCCATTAATCAGCGAAAGCGCGAACAGAGCGCTCACGCACGCTTGGAACAAAAACCATATCGACATAGAAGCGTCGTCCTGTTATTTTCTGAATCGCTTGGCCTGAGACGGTGTCGCAATCGCAATACACACATGGATGTCATTCTGAGCCTCAGCGAAGAATCTGCTTTTGCTTTGCGGATGCGAGATTCTTCGGCGGAGTTTATCCCGAGCTGAGCCGGATGACATCGATCCACAGTCTCCCGGAATCGCGGGGCGCCAACGGTTGGGCACTCCTATTTTTATCTTTTCCCCTCGAAGGCTATGTCGCGATCGCAATATTCGCATAAATGTCATTCTGAGCCGCAGGCGAAGAATCTGCTTTTGCGCTCCGGCAGCAGATCAGAAACTGCAGATCCTTCGCTATCGCTCAGGATGACATCTATGAGGACTCAGCGCATTGAGACAGATTCTCTGTCCGAGCCGTCAATGCTTCTCACTATTCCTCAGAAACGCGTTATGCCGTCAACAACTTTGCCAACACCGCGACGTCGTCTACTTCTTCCAACCGCAGCGCCAGCGAGATCGCGTCGTCGATCTTTGCGCCGCTGAGTGGCTTCGCCGCATAGCTCGCCATGCCGCGAAAGGCGGCGACAAGTTCCTCTGAACTCACGGGGTTATTTGGATTGCCTTTCGGATAGACGATCTTTTCGTTGAATGTTTTACCGTCGCGCATGACGATTTCGACCGCCTGCGGTTTGACGTCCATCGGGCCATGGTCGAATTCGGGCGTGAGAATGGTTTTCACCCGCGCTGCGAGATCGAGGATTTCTTCGCTGCGCAATTTCGCGTCGGTAAATTCTTCCAGCGACAGCCCGCCGCTGACAAGCGTGGCCGCGACGGTGTAGGGAATGCTGAACTGCGCATCGACCACGCCTTCGGGACGACGCTTCTTTTTTTTCTCTTCCTCGCTCCAGCCGGCCACGAAGCGCATATCGCGCTCGCCGACCTGCACCCGCACTTCCTGAATGTCGCTCGCTTTGATCGAATGCTTGCGCAAGAGACTTAGACAAGCCGGTAACCGCGCAATGGGTGTAGCGGCAAGACGGAAAGGGCTTCGGCCCGACGAGAACGATTTCAAAGCGGCTCCCAAGTTGGTCGAGCAGAGCAGCGTAGTCGCCCTCCTGCTGATAAAAGGTTTGGAAGAAACCGGCAGGCCCTTGAAGAACTTCACCGGCAGCGGGAAACTCCGCCGCCGCAAGCAAACCGGCAATCACGCCGCTCTGCGACGCGAAGCCGACGCCCAATCTTTTCGACAAGGATGGAGCAACCGTGCTGTTGCCTGAAACTGTGGAACGGCAAAAGGCGATGCCGAGCGCATTGTGCAATCCATTCTCATCCAAGCCGAGAATTTTGCCGCACGCGGCGGCAGCCGCAAACGGACCCAGCGCGATAGCGCGCGCGTGCACCGGTTTCGGATTGGTCGCCAGGCCGAGACGGATGCCGAGATCGACGCCGAGGCAAACCGCCGTGATGAAATCTTTGCCCGAAACTTTCCCGACTTTTTCGGCGACGGCTAGTGCCGCCGGGATGACCGTGATGCTCGATTTGTACGCGATGCGGTCATCGTTGATGTCGAGTTCGCGGCTGTGTCCCATGGTCGCGTTGACCAACGCGGCGAAAGCCGCCGGCAGCTTGTCTCCTGTCACGAGTACCGTGCTTTCCTGACTTGCGCCGCTCAAAGCGCGCGCGCCTGCGAGCGCCTGCTTGATTCCCGGCGCGCTCGATCCGGCGAGAATAGTCCCAAGCGTATAAAGAATATGTTCCTTGGTCGCGCGCAGCGCATCGTCATCGAGCGCGTCAAAGCCGGTGCGCGCCAGATAGCCGGCGATTTCTTTTGTCAGTGTGCCGCTGCCGATCATCTTCAATAACTTCGTTAACAGTTCAACACGTTCAAAATGTTCAAGCCGTTCAAATTGTCACCCTCACCCTAACCCTTATATTACGAACTGTTGCAGATTTTCAGATTAGGAGATCATGTTTAGTTTACGCATCGATTTCAAGAGCTTGCTGGCATGAGGACCAACCCTGCCCAATTCCCGCAGAGAGGATCAGGGAGAGACTGTCCCGGCCAGCGAGAGAACGGAGTTGAGGTTCAATAGAAAGTTGTCCCTTAGTTGAGGACCGATATAAGGCGAACATTCCGTTCAGTGCACTTGGGATTGGCAGTAAACAACACCAGGAGGAGGAGAACAAATTGGAGCGATATTATTTGGGAGTGGATTGGGCCGATGAATTTCATCAGGTGTGGGTCAGTGACTCCTGAGGGCAAGAAAGTCATCGAGAAGAAGGTCGTCGAGAATGTCGAGGGGCTGGCTGAGTTTGGCCGCTGGCTCGATGAGCAGCGGGCAAAGCCGATCGAGCTTTGGGCGGCCATCGAGAAGCCGCAGGGACGGATTGTCGATTTTCTTTTGGACCATGGGGTGGTGGTCTATCCGGTCAACCCTAAGGCATTGGATCGGGCCAGGGATCGCTTTCGCATGAGTCAATCGAAGAACGACTCTTTTGACGCTTACGTCTTGGCGGAGTTTCTTAGAACCGATCACGGTCATTTGCGAGCGCTTGAGCCCAACTCCGAGCAGGCCCAGGAGCTTAAGATGCTCACTCGGGATCAGCACCGGCTGGTGCGTCAGAAAACTCGGCTGCTTAATCAGCTCGACGATAACGCTCAAAGAATATTATGCTCGGCCGCTGGAGGTCTTTTCTGATCTGGAATCGAACATCGCGTTGGATTTTCTCAAACAGTATCCCACCCCGCAGGCTCTTTCTAAGCTTACCCGCAGGCAATGGAACCGCTTTGCCAAGCGCGAGCATCATCTTGGCGAGGAGCGTTGTAAAGAGCTGTGGGAGAAACTTGAACCAACCTCAACTCAAGGTTCCTGAGCACGTGGTCAGAGCCAAGGCGCAGCTGATGGCAGTGCTGGTGGTCCAGCTTGAGCCTTTGCGCGATGCGGTTGAGAGCTACAGCGAGAGGGTCGAAAGTTTTTTCGCCTCTATGCCGGCAGCTAAGTTGGTTAAGAGGCTGCCGGGAGGCAAGACGGGCACGATCGTAGCCGACGCTTGTGGGCTGAGCTGGGTGATGCCAAGAGTCGCTGGGAATCCTTTCGTCACCTTCAAGCCGAAGCGGGAGTAGTGCCGGTGACCAAAGCCAGTGGCAAAAGCCGTGTCGGTGCAGTTTCGTTTTGCTTGTAATAAGGTACTGCGACTACGCCGCCTACTGGCTTGCGTTTATCTCGATCAATCGATGTGAGTGGGCGAACAATTACTATCGAGACCAACGGCGCTAAAGGACATAGTCATGCTCAAGCGCTGAGGGCTTTGGGAGCCAAGTGGCTCAAGATTATCTTTGTCATGTGGAGAGACCATAAACCGTATGATGAAAACTACCATCTGGCCAATATTACCCGACAAAAAATGCGCCAGGCGGCCTGAAAAATAACACGGGGCACTTGACATGCCGACATAGAAAGTCTCTCCCGCAAGCGGGCGAGGGGAAAGAACATCCGAACCCAACGGCTTGAACGTTTGAACTGTTTGAACGGCTTGAACTCCTCATGACTTAGTTTATTGCCTCGTCACACACCCCTTCAGCCCTTCGTTAAATCCCCGGTCCCATGCTTCTTCGTAGTCCGGCAACTCATTGAGCAGAAGGATGTCGTCGTAAGTTCCGTGGCCCGAACCGATGCGCCGTTCGGGGTGGACGCACTCGCGGCGCGGCATGGGCAGATTGTATTTTTTCCAGCTGTTGTAATAGTTGCCCATCAACTGAAGATAATATTCCAGCGGGATCGGCGGCTGCTCGTGCTGGGAGCCAAGGTTCGAGCCCGGCTCGCGGCGCCATTGGTTGAAGCGCGGGATGATGCCGTGGCTCATCATGAAATCCACCCCATCCGATGTCGACTTCACGGCTTCGCCGACGGTCTCAAAACCGTAGGGCTTCGCCATCTCGACACCGCCGACGAAATTCGGCCGCACGTTGCCTTCGCCGAAAACGTCCACTTCGTCGATCATGCTTCGCACCCAACCGTCCCAACCGACGCGGCGGTTTTTGCCCGGGTTGATCCATTCAAACAGCCGCTTGTCCCACACCTCCATATTCGAGTGATGGCAATCCACGCCCGCGGCGCGGTAACGCTTCATGGTTTCTTTGTCCTGGCCATTGGTTTGCAGATTCACGAAGCGCCGCCGGCCGCCCCACTTGAGCGCCGAGACGTATTCGGAATAAAAACTCAGCTCGTCTTTGCCGTGCAGCGTTTTCAAAATCGTCCCGCCGGTGATCAGAAAATCCATCGGCGGCGTGAAGCCGACCTCTTCGGTGGCGTCCTGCTCGATGGAGCGCGCGACTTCCACCATGTAGTCGACCGGTTTCACCGGCGCGTTGAAAGTAAAGTCTTTGGACTCCTTCATCTGGCGCGCGTTAATATTGATATCGCAGAAGCGGCATTCTTCGTCCGGACCCCAGTACTGGCAGTTGCGAAAGGCGGTCACGAAGTAGCCGAAGGCGATGATCTCGTGATAGGCGGTGCCGTCGTCGAACTTACGCGTGTAGTATTTCATCGGCTTGGGAAAATAGACTTCGCAGATCTCTTTGCCGTTGAGCAAAAGCTTGGCCTGACCATCCACCGCATCGATGACGTACGGCGAACTGGAATCGAGCGTCGTCTGAATGCTCACCGGTCTGAGATCGTATTCACCGCGGCGGACCGTGAACCACTCGGGAATCTTCCGGTGTTCTTTGCGCTTCATGTCCTTCATCGCCATGAGATCGTAGGAAAACAGCCGGTAGGATTTCACCAGCGCTTGGGAAGCGAGTTCGAGCGCAGCGTCGGTGAACCAATGGCCGACACGGAGCAAGTCGTGCTTCAAGATAATTTCTCGCGGCAGATCGCCGTAGTCCGAAAAGTAGTTTTCGAGTTGGCCCAAGGTTCGGCTGCTTGTCACCTCTGAAATTGCTTCCATCTTGATTGCTTCCTTTCCGTAAAATATTTTTGTTGCCGCTACCGGGCCCCGACGGCCTTCCTGTTTATAAGAACGGGGCCTTCGAGTTGTTCGGTTAGAAGCCGAGCTTCCTTCAATAATAGCGGCACGATTGAGTTTCGCTTCTCACGCGTGAACCTTTCGGAAGGACCGCCAACCGCTAAGGTTCCTAAGATCTTTCTGCCCGGAACCAAATACAGGAGCCGCGACCGAGGAGGTATTTGGCAGTCTTTCTCCCTCGGTGAAAGCGTAGCCCTGGGCTCTGCAGCGATTTAATTCCCGCTCCAAACGCTTTTTATCCGTGATCGTTCGCTCGGTAAAACGTTCCAGGCGTTGACTCAAGAGTTTTATTCGCTGGGGCGGATCGAGGTGCGCAAAATCACCCGTCCCGTGGCTCCAGCCTGCAACGGCGCGGGAACGCCAAGATAAAATCTGGTGCTGGTCGCATGAAGACTTGCTACCTGCTCCACAATCACGCTGTGATCTCCCATCACTAAATTGAATACAGCGGTCTCCGATGTAAATCGCGCAGCTTTTCGAGATGCGGCCGCACCAGCTTGGAAAGGCGTGGATTCTGCTCGTGCCGGCTTGCCCACCAGAGAATCCGATTGCCAAAGCTGTAGGTGCCGTCGACATTTCTCGCCGCGAGGTTGTGTGATTCCAGGCAGCGGAGAATCCTGAACGCGGTTCCTTTGTTTAATCCTGACGCATCCTGGACCTGCCGGAGTGTCCGCCCTTCGGAGGAAGTCGCGAGTACTTCGATGACTTGGACGATCTTATCGAAAACTTTTATTTGTGTTCCAGGCATCCTGACGCTCTGAAAGAAATTACATTGCGCATTAGTTCATTAGTGGGTTCGACAATGCAAAACTCCTATCTTTTATTGCAAATTATTTATTGGAATGTTAGATGCCTGTCAAGCCTATTTTGAATCGTCTTGAAGCGAAATCAGTCGCAACAAATTTCTCTTGATTTTGCAGGAGGTATTGCGATGCCAACGATTGACGGCGACGCCCACGTGATGGAAGGCCCTCAGACCTGGGAGTATTGCGATCCTTCGGAGCGCAAGTTCATGCCCGTGTTAGTCGATCCCGGCGCCGACTCCGACCGCCAGTTCTGGCTGGTCGACGGCAAGATCCGCGGCCACGTGCGCCACGTGATCAAGCCCAAGGATTTTCACGCGCTCGCTACGGCCAGCGGCCGCGACATGGTCGTGCCATCGGCGGCGCAGCATCTCGAAGACGTCCAGGCGCGCATTCGCCATATGGACGAGATGGGCATCGATGTTCAGGTGATGTATCCGACGATCTTTATCCAGCAGGTCACCGACAAGCCCGAGTTCGAAGTGCCGATCTGCAAAGCCTACAACCGCTGGATGGCGGATGTCTGGAAACAGGGCAACGGCCGCTTGCGCTGGGTCTGCGTGCTGCCGCTGCTGAGCCTACCGGACTCCATCGACATGCTGCCGTGGTGCAAGGAGAACGGCGCGGTTGCCGTATTGATGCGTCCGTTCGAAGGCGATCGCTTGATCCAAGATCCTTATTTTTATCCGCTCTACGAAGCGATGACGAAACATGATTTGCCGGTGGGCATGCACATCGGCAACGCCAATCCCAATATCATCGACACTACCCGCCAGCGTGTCGGCTATGGCGCCGGCTTCTGGAGCATGTCGGCAAACACCGCGGGCGCGTGCCACGCCGTGATCACCAGCAAGCTGCCTGAAATGTTCCCGACGTTGCGCTTCGGCTTCATCGAAGCGTCGGCGCAATGGATTCCCTGGGTCTTCAAAGACATCAAGCGGCGCGCCGAAGGGCGCAAGCTGCCGGACAATTTTTTCGAGACCTACCGGCTTTATGTGTCCTGCTACAGCAGCACCGACGATATCGAATATATCGCGCAGTATTCCACCGAGAATGTGCTGATGACGGGCACCGACTACGGCCATGTCGACATGTCCGTCGAGATCGACGCCTTACGGACACTGGAAAAGAACGGCAAAGTACGGCCGGAGCTGGCGCGGAAAATCTTGTACGACAATCCGGCGCGGTTTTATGGGATTCAATAATACAGTTCCAATGGTTCCAGACGTTCAAATCGTTCAAGCCGTCAGAACCATAGATCGTGTGAAGATGCGGATGAGCAGTGATTTATTTCGCAGCTTCATTTGTTTTGCGCCGCATTTTTTGTTCCAAGCTCAAGCGTTGCGCAGCTCACCAAGCTCAACGTCGGCTATGTCGGCATCACTTCGGACAACGCGGCGGCGTTTGTCGCGCGCGATACCGGTATTTATGCCAGGAACGGGCTGGACGTGCAGCTGATCTACTTCAATAGCGGCACCACGGCGGTCACCGCCTTGATCACTGGTGAGACACCGATCTCGCAAACCGCCGGGCCCGGCGTCATCAATGCGACGATGAATGGCTCCGACACCGTCATGATCGCGGGCGGCAACGTGACATTGGATTACTGGATGCTCAGCCGTCCGGAGATCAAGACGCCGGAACAGCTCAAGGGCGGCGCAGTCGCGATCAGCCGCTTCGGCTCGGCGTCCGACTTCATCGTTCGCTACGCCTTGCAGCGGCTAGGGTTAACTCCCGTGAAGGATGTGGCAATACTGCAAGTCGGTTCACTGACCGAACGCCTTGCAGCAATGGAAACCAAGCGCGTGCAGGCCACGGTGCTGGCGCCGCCGGCGATGTATCAAGCGCAAATGCGCGGCTTCAACATGCTGGTCGACATCGCCGCACTCGGTCTGCCGTATCAGGCAACCGGAGTCGCCACCACGCGAAAATTCATTCGCGAGCGCACGGATGTCGTGCGCCGCTACATCAAAGCGCATATCGAGGCCGTGCACCGCTTCAAGACCGATCGCGAAACGTCGATGAAAGTATTGGCCAAATCTTTGGCTCTGTCCGACAAACAATTGCTCGAGAGAACCTATGAAGGCGCGATTGTCGAGCACAAGCTGCCGGCGAAGCAGTATCCGACGCTGGAAGGATTGAGAACAATCTTAGCGAGCGACCCAAAAGCAAAGGGAGCGAAGGCCGAAGACTTTGTCGATCTGCGTTTCATCAAAGAGCTCGACGACAGCGGCTACATCGACAAATTGTATAAGAGATAATTTTCCCGGCGTCAGAAGGAAACCGCACGGGACTCGACCTGCCGCTCAAGTTTGATCACTTCGCTTACATCCTGACAGGCCCGCGATGTCTCTCGTCAGGTTGCTGGAGAGAAACAGACCGAACGCTACGAGCGCATTTTATAAAATTTGGTCGTAGGAGAATTCAGTTCAATCCTGCACTGCTGGCTTCAACGAAAGGCCATGAAAAATCTTCGATTAGGCAGAATGGAAGCCCGACCACTTGAATACCATTCAAAAATCAATCGTGACCAGAACCTAGACCCGCCGTCAAAGCCCAACAAAACCAAGCCCTGAGCGCTGCCTTGTTGGTGGTTCTTGGGGCTTGTTGTTTCTCGTATACGGACAAAAGGCGGACAGGCAAATAAACCTTAACAGGAGTGATGCATCCGTTTGAGGCGGCGGCTCACCGTGGAGTAATCACTCGCCAGATGTACCGCAGCCAGTTTCAGTCGGATCGCATTCAGTTGCACTCGCAGGATTTTTTTAAGCGCTCGATCTTTGCTACCCTCCAGAGATGCTTCGCGATATCCCTGCGGTCATCGCCAGAGTCGAGTTGACGAGCGGAGTGTGCGTCCGGCAGGAGGCATGAGGTAACTTGTCCCACTGCCCCGGCGGGAGACGCCATTGAGTCAGCCATAATCGACCTCTTATTGCGAACTGGCAAATTTACCAGAAATCAGAAAAGCGTCTTTCGTCGAGGTCACCAAGAAAACAGGTACAGCCGGTTTCACTCCACACACGATGATCGACGCTGCCCGCCTCGGCGTGGATGAAATCGCCGGGATATAGTGTTCTGTCATCGACCTTTAATATGCCGTGGAGAAGATGCAGTTCTTCGATGCCCGCATGCCTGTGTCCGGGATAATCGGTTCCCGGATCAAGCCGGACCAACATGCTCACGCTGTCGTTTTCCGCGTTCCTCGCGAGTATTTTGACGTGGATACCCGGCGCCGCTTCCTCCCACTCTGGTTTCACCGGCGCTTCCAATGGAGGTACGAACGGCTGCGGTGGCCGTTTCGCTGGCGATTCGCTTCGCGAGCCGGCCCCATAGAGATTCTGCGGGGCGCAACACATCGGTGGACCAGCCGACAAACGAGCGGACAATGGGCCGGAGCGTCTCGATTTCCTGCCGGCAATCCTCGCATGACGAGATTTGAGCTTCAACCGAAGCGATCTCACGCGGAGGAAGCGCCTGCAATGCAAACAGGAACACGAGATCCAGATGCTCTTGACTGTGTGTGCCCGGTTTTGAATTCATCCGTTCAATTTCCTTCCCAGCGCCTCTCGAAGTTTTCCCAGTCCGGAGCGGATTCGCGTCTTCACGGTTCCGAGAGGTTGGTTCAACTTCCTTGCCGTTTCTTCATAAGTCAATTCAGAGAAAAATGCGGTTTCGATCGCATTTCGTTCTTCTGGAGTCAGGACCTCAAGCGCATCCCGCAACAGCCGGCTCTGCTCCTCAAACAGAAAGGCTTGTTGAGGATCAACAATGTCCGTTGTCGGCCGCAAGCTGTCCGGATACGTGTTCACTCGTTTTTTTCTCTGATCGAACCGCAGACGATCAATCGCCCTGCTGCGCGCCTGATTCATGATCCAGCCGACGACCGATCCGTTAGCAGGATCATAGGTCGAGGCTTTTCGCCACACGTCATAGAACACATCGAGCGTGACCTCTTCGGCAGTTTCTCGATTCGCGGTTATCCGTACGATCAACGTAAAAACGATTCGATGCGTTTGCTCATAAAGGGAATGCAGTGCACGCTGGTCACCGCCGGCGACGGCTCGGACGAGCTGTAGCCACTCATCCTCGGATAAGCGAACCTTTGACTTATCGGCAAAGAGAATCTCCCCGAGCGTCTTCGTATCCGGCGCAGCCACGACGGCGATCATGCCGGGGGCAATTCTGCCAGTCAAGAGGTGGGAAACCGGAATGTTTTCCATGCTGTTTACCTATAGAACTATACGCTAAAACTCTGCCGCTGGATTTATTTATAGAACAAAAGAGGTCCTAAATCCGGCGACGAAGGAATTTTTTGCGGAGTGTAAATCCAAAATCTAACTGTTGACGTTTTATGAATGCAAGTGCGAAAAGCCGTACAGTTGAGTCAGCTTGCGCGACCAAAGCCGCGATCATCAATCTCACACGCGAGATGGCACTCGACTAGGCCCGCTCTAACGCGGGCCAGACCATTTCAAGTCCAGTAGAAAGAGTTATGAGCTTTGCCACCGAATCCGGCATCTCAAACATTGGAAAAATTCCCTGGGGGAGCCACTTCTGTCACCTTTATGAAAATGCTGCGGATCTCGCGGAGGTTTTAATTCCCTATTTCGCGACGGGACTTCAAAACAACCAACGTTGTATTTGGATTACGTCCGAACCCTATTCCTCAGAGAATGCGCGCAAGGACCTTGCGCACGTAGTTCCCGATCTTGGGCGCAAAATCTTCAGCGAACAGCTCAGCATATGTGAGTTCGATGACTGGTATGTGACGGCGGGATCGCACCAGGATACGACTATCGACCGCTGGCTCAAGGAAGAGCATCGAGCCTTGGAACGGGGGTACGAGGGCTTACGGATTGCCGAAAGTACGTCATTCGTGGAGCCGAGAGCCTGGGAAGCCTTTATGGACTACGAGCGAAGCGCACAGGCGGCTTTCAAGGGGCGCCGACTGCTTGCGCTTTGTAGCTACGATGTGACGAGACTCGGCACCCCTCGGCAGATTGACGTTTTTCAACATCACCACTTCCGTGTCTGCCGGAATGATCATTTTTGGGAGTTATACCTCGCCTCTCTCCCGTTGCTGATGGGCGACGAACTTAGCAACCCCTTAAGAACACGGATTTGTCAGCACACACACGAGCAGGTTCAAAATTTTCGTTGTCATTGATCCCGCTATGCGCTTACGCGAACACTCTGGATTGCACCACAATGGAGGTCCGGGCTGGCCTTCATCATGGATCAAAGTTGCCGGACCGGGGGAACACTGCATCACCGGTGAGCCTGGAATACTCAACAGGGGCAACGCTCTCGCGATTGGATCCGCCCACGGCTCTATCGAAAAATCGTAAATGAAATTTGCAAGTTACTTGAAGAGAATAAAAACACTGAAATCAAAAACGCTCGCGCAAGTGGGCTCACCCACGGGGATGGTAGATGAAAAAAGACGCTCAAATTCAAAGATTCAATGTCAAGAAATTGAAAACCATGAAAGAATTAGGCGCCGCGCAAATGGCGCTTATAGACGATATTACTTCCGGCGCCATGACACCGCGTGAAATGCGAGCAATTCAAAAAGAGATAAATGCTCTTCAGAGGAAATGGCAGAAACAAGTGAATGAGGCGCGCACGCCGGCAGATTTCAAAGCTCTCGAAGCAATATTTGGGGAGCCCCAAGACTGAAACCGGTATCGTTCTTAATCGCCTCAATTGTCAGATATCTGCTTGAAGGAAAATTCTAATCGGATAAAAATTTGTCGTTTGCCCATATTCTCAATGAAACCGGAATTAGGAAATAATGAGATTGAAAATCTTCCTCGATACCGAAAGCTACAGATGTTTACTTAAATGTATTTCTCCTCAAGCACCGATTCGAACCGCTATTCATGCGGCCAGACTGCTCGGCAACACGAGGGTTATTGATTGCGACGACGTAGAAGTTCGCGAACTTTTGTCGGGCGTGCAAAGCCAATGTCCCGGTGCCGCAAGCAGGATTATCGAGGCAATGAACCTCGCTGGGCTGCTCCATAAAAGTTAAGAGCGCCTCGCTCATCGAGGGTGGTGATTGCCGTTTGATTTCACGCCCGCACGCGATTCCGGGGACACACTACCAATTTTTCAAGACGCGTGCTTGATTAAGCGCCTCCGAGTGGTGCGTAATACTTAGGACAATGGAGATTCCGTACGAGTAGGAACTTCTCGCCGCTGGCAATACACAGCAAGGCTGCCATTGAGACGCGGATTGGGCGGGATGCTCCAGAATCTGAGAGGGCGGTGTCCTGTATCATCTTGTCAGAGCTCGAGTCGACCCTGGAGCCATGGAAGCTACTCGTGGCCGAACCGAAAGAGCTGAGGGACGCCGCGCTCTTTTCGGCGTCCCTCTCCAGCGCCGAGTTAGGCATCGCTGCCGTTAGTTGAGCCTGGCCCTTTATGATTCACTTAGTCCAATAGACAGCGTATCGAACCTTTCCACCCTCTTCGCACCCGCTGATTGCCCGAGTACGAAAACCGGCACTCATCGCGTCTTCCCAGCTACTTAGGAATTGCTCGGCGGTTAGCCCGTGGCTTGCTTTCAAGGCGGACACTTCAGGCTTCTCCGCCCAAATGGCCGAAAAGTGGAGCTTGCCCTCGTGAAGGTAGCTGTTCAGGTAGTGGAGATGTCTGCCGCTCGCTTTGTTCTCATCGAACTTGGTCTGGTACTCGTCAGGGGTAAGGAATGAACGAGCCTCGAAACTCCCGATCGCCTGCTTGGTATACAGAGCCGTATAGCGCAGCTTCCCGCCCACCGAGGCCACGGATATGACTTTGGGCTTCCATCCATCGCTCTTCAACGAGTCGAACGATTTCTGATGTTCCTCCGCAGTGCTGCCGTGGTAAGCGGTAAATGCACCACTCGACTTTCTCCAGATGGCCGCATAGAGAACATTATCGCCGACCACGTAAGAATCGACGTGGTACCAAGGAAAATCCCTCTTCGCGGTATTCATCGAACTTTTGCTGATAGGTTGTGCCCGTCATGCTGCCATGATTTTTCCAATCGATCCCCTCTTCGTCCGTTCGGAAAATCACATTGAAATGCGCCTTTCCGTCATCGGTGTAACCATCGATCCATTCGAGCCGATAACCTGCTTGGACAGCCTCGTCAAAAACCTGTTTGTACTCGTTCGCCGGTACCCCGTACCGAGCGTATTCGCAGGAACAGACGGACTTGCCCTGTTTCCAGAGATCGAAGGTCGCGGGCACGTTGGAAGCAGGAACAGCTCGGGCTATTTCGTCCGCAAGACGGCGGAGGTCAGACGTAGGGAACCCTATATTTGTGGCAACGGCGACGTGCACCTCGCGCAAGTCCACGTTGGAAGCGTCCTCGGTAAACATCGCCACGTGGGCCGCCCCGTAGCCAGCCCCACCGCTGTGTCCTAGTTCGCCTGATGACCCACCCCAGCCCATGCTATCGAGCTCCGCCGTCGTGTACTTCTTAGCGAGGGGGGCGGTCAAGCTAAGGAGGTTCTCAGCAGAGCATGTGAACCCTCCCGCAGCCAAACCTAAATCGCTTTCCCTGAAGGAGAGCTACTTTAGGCTTTCCGTCTTTGTTGAATTCGTGGTTGTGCGCGTCACAGGAATCCGGGTTGGCCCTTCGCGGCCGCACGGCATTGTGCAGCTTCATGGGTTTAAGATAGTTTTCCCGAACGTAGTCCGGGTAGGATTTCCCCGACATCTTCTGGATGAGCAAGGTCCACAGGCCGAAGCCGTGATTCGAGTATGTCCTGTCTGCACCTAGTTTTTTTAATAGTTCAGCAGAGGGCGTCGTGCCAGGTTCATAAATGGGTCGGGTCCTGAGGAAGTGACGATGCACTTGTTCATAGGTCAGCTCATCTACCGAAACACGGAACATCTCGGCTGCGCCTTTCACTATCGCCACTTCCTATAAAGCCAGCTTTGTGATCCAGCAGATTTTGAATGGTGATCTTTTCGTACCATCCCTTCCACTTGGCTGCATCTGGCTCGTTCTTCTCAAGGCCAAGTTTGATGCCAATATCGATGTCGGCATCAAAAATACCGCCGAATAATCCTTTCGGACCATAGAGCTTTGTTGACTTGGGATCGATGTTCTTCGACTTCATCAACTGGAAGCCGGATGGTCCGGTGACGACAGCTTTCGCCACACTCCCGGTTTCACTGCGCGAGCACGGTTTCATCGGCAATTTCCTCGTTCCGTCCACGAGAGCGTAGCCGTAGCCCTTCGATAGGAGAAGCCGCCCCTCTTTGGTAACGGCAACCGTCATTCCAGGCAAGTTTTTTTCCTCAATCAATGCCTCGACGAAGCTATCGACCTTTTCCTCAAGTTGACCCCAGGCTTCGCCTGTGGACTTTGGTGTATTCATGATCTACCTCCTATGTTTTTTGGATGATTGAAGGACTGCAGGGATTTGCTTCTGTCCTTATCCGTTCAAAAGAAACCTGGTCGATAGACCTGTTAAGAGCAAAGTAAATGCCGCGTGAGTACAGGGATGGGTGATTCGGAATGCGTAGGATTGTTAGAACTTAGTGGGAACCCCTGTTTACAGCGATGCAGCTACAGTTTACGGAAACGAATACCACGTAACGTCCCAGCGCAGTGGATTGGAATGAAGCAAGCATTTCGCAATCGGCCGGAGTTCGCATAGAGACAGCTGGTGGATCGTGAGCGAAAGTTTGAATTCGTAACGACGGAAAGTTTTGAGATTACGACGAAGATCGCTTATCTCAACGGTTCCGTACCTGAGACCCCGAAAGGATTATGCAAGGACTGTGGCGACGAAAGGTGGCTGTTTTTCTTGCTGGCTATTCCACAATAGCCGGACGGATTGGCGACGACGCATCGTGTTAGAGGTATCGTTTAACCGAAATACTGAAGCGACTCGTCGGAGTTTAATTTTTACCCTCGAATCACGATCCACGCGAGACGATAGCCGCAAGGTAGGCAGTGCCCGTGCCTGAAACAGTGGCTGAAAAGTGAAATAAAAATCGTTCGCAACATCCACCCGCTATCCCAGATTGTCAATCTTGAGTTTGTCGGCTAAAGCCGACCCGGACGGTCGTCCTATCTCCCTATTGGCTCGCGGTTTATCTGGTAAACGACCTATAGACGTCAGGATTGAACTGAACGACGCCGCGGTTCCGTGAGATCCAGGATTGGCTCGTTGGAGAATACAGTTCAATTACACTGTTAACGTTTGAGTTCAGCGACTGCCGAAGGCAGTCCGCTGGAACGAAAGGTTAGGCGACGCATTTCGTGCTGTGACCTCGATAGTGAACGTTGTGAACACCTTTCGAATGCTAGACATCGGTCTTCCCGAATCGAGGAATGCCTTGATTCTGGCCGGGAGGATCGAGGACTGTTTCGTCCAACGCGAGTGGCTCTCCGATCCATTGCGCGAGAGTGGTGTGGTCAGCGACATCATCTTGCGTAAGCGGGTGGACAAGAATGGTTAGCCCACTGGAGGAAAGCAACGGGATAACTGCCTTCAATGCCGCGGCTAAGAAGTGCACTTCAAACTGCGGCTTGGGGTGTGGCCCAACAGTCTTGTCCCGCATTTCGCCAACGAAGAGCAAGCTCGTTAGAACTCCATTCGCTCGCATCTCGTCTAGCTGTTGATGAAGCCGCTCAGCAACAGCTCGTGTGCGTGGCTCGTAATACACATGGGCGTGGTACGGGGCACTTGGTTCGTTCATGGCGTACTCATTCCGGCGAGTTCGTAGCAATATATCGCGGGCCAATCTTTGCGTCGTCTACCTAGTAAGTGAGTCGGTCAATCTATCCCAACTCAAGATTTCACAATTTTCGGTAATCCTATAGTCCTTTCCGCCGCTTAACGATGAAAAAAACGACCCGACAAACACTGCACTATTGTCCGCCTTTGCTACTACAGCGGTCCGAGCGAGAGAGGAGAAATCCCATACTCCTTGTTAGGATTGAACTGAACGACGCGTCAGAGTGAACCTGATGAGATTTGGTTTGGCAGCACGGACCGTGGCGCTGCGGAGATCAGCGACCTGAAAATTGAATCAATGGAGGATTCAATTATCCTCATACTCGTGCCAATTGATCCGTTCGCGTGGTCGATCCTTATAAAAATGTTCGCTGTCGCTGATCACCGATGAACACCCAGACAGTACGGCAATCAGCAGGGCAATCGACAGAACTGATTTCTTCATAAGCGCAACCCTCTATATGAAGGAAACTCGAAATACAAATATCTGCTGCCTCTTGATGAAGAAATTGCCAAGCGCGTCAGATCACTATCGACACCATACCCGAACGCGCCACAAGCAAAGTTAACGTTGCGCCCGGATTCCATCCAGGAGAGGGCGGTGTGAGTCCGACCGTGGCGCTCCAATCCGGTGTTGAATGAATTGATGGAGAATTCAGTTCAATCCTGGCGTTGCTTTCACAGTCTAAAAACCGATCTGAAAAATCGTCTGCTAGAATAAATTTTACTTGATCACCTTATCCGCCCGCGCCAGCACTTCTGCGGAATCGTCAGACCGATCTGCTTCGCCGTCTTGAGATTGATCACCAGCTCGAACTTCGTCGGCTGCTCGCACCGGCAGATCCGCAGGCTTGGCTCCCTTCAGGATTTTGTCCACGTAATAGCGACGCGCCGGTAGCTGTCCGCGAGGTCCGCCCCGTAGGACATGAGCCCGCCGGCATCTACAGATTCTCTGTTGCTATACACCGACGGTAACCGGCTCTTTAACGCAAAGTCCGCGATCCGTTTTCTGTTAGCACCCATTAGCGGGCTCCCGGTTACGTAGAGTCCATCCGGGCGCTGCTTGTTCAGCGCAGCAAATACCCTATCGAAATCGTCCGCAGCTCGTACCTCCCAAGGTTGAATAGTCAACTCTAGCGCACGCGCCGCGACCGGGAGAAGCTCTTTCACCTCAAGTATATCGTTCGAATTGGCCGGATCGTAGAGAACCGCTACACGGACAAGTTTGGTAACCGCTTCTTTGAGCAGCTCCAGCCGCTTCCCGCCTAGTTCTCTGGTAAGGGTTGTAATGCCGGTGACGTTGCCGCCGGGACGGGCAAGGCTTTCAACCAGGCCTGCCTTGACAGGATCGGACCCACCGCCCGTCATAACGATGGGAATCGTCTTGGTCGCATTCTTGGCCGCCTGGATTATCCCGGTCCCTCCTGCTGCCACGATGATATCAACCTTGAGACGCACCAGCTCGGCCGCAAGCTCAGGGATCCGATCGCCCTTCCCCTCCGCATATCGGTACTCGATGGCGATGTTCTGTCCTTCTATGTAGCCAAGCTCGCGCAGAGCCAGCCGAATTCCCTCGGCACGGGCGGACTCAGTAGCTGGCTCGAACGACGATAGATACCCTAATCCGGGAAACTTTCTTCGGCTGCTGCGCCTGAGCCGTCACTCCAACAGCAAGCAGCATCATTGCAACCAGGATTGATGGCGCCGAAGCTTTCTTCATTGCGCACCTCGATTCGAGCGTTATTTATCACGCCGAACGAAGGGATTTGTCAAATAAGAAGTGCTCGCGGACCCGCAGGATTGAACTGAACGACGCAACGGTTCGATTGTATCAACCGCGGCAGAACTACTAAATCGTTATGAACCCCGTAACCCTCACTCCAGCGGTTCGATTTTGATGATTGCCGCACCAAGATTGTTACCCACCCAAAACGTCGGCTGTTTCGTCGTGTTGTCGATATTCACGCGGCGAATGTTGGTGGTGCGCGGCAGCAAGTACTGATTGAATTCCTCCGTCTTGGTATTCAGCCGCACGACATAGTCGTTGGTCATGCCGCCGGTCCAGGCGTAGCCGTTCTTGTCCAGCACGGCATCGTAAGGATTGCTCCACGGCAAAGGCATCGCCCACTCGCGCGTGCGCTCCGTCTTGGTATCGAACATGCCGATCATGTTGCCGCGATATTCGGCGAACCACAGCCGGTCCTGCGGGTCCATGTGGCCGCGCCGCGGCGCCGAATTGGCAGTCGGCGTTGGGAACGGAGTTACGTTCAACGTCTTCGCGTCGATTTTGATAATGTACTGGCCGCCGAAATTCGTGCCGTAAAAATTATTTTTCGAGTCGGAGATGATGCCATAGGAACCCAGCCGGTCCGCCGGCGGACCGTCCTTCGGCAGGCCGCGCGAATAGTCGATGGTGTGCCATTCGCCGGTTTTTATATCGAGCCGATATTCATCATCGCCGCCGATCCACACTTTGCCGTCGAGATCGACATGTTTGGGATCGACCATGGCCAGCCGCGCCTCGTTGTTCTCCATGAACTTCGGCGCGGTCCAGGTCTGGAACTTTTGCGTCTTGCGGTCGAACTTCGCGATGCTGCCTTGATACATCAAGCCCAGCCAGACGTTTCCTTGCGGATCGAATCTTAGATCGAGCGCGCCGGCCGGAGCGCCGGGTTTCGTCACCGGAACGGGGTACTCCACGACTTTCGCCGTCTTGGGATCGAGCTTGCCGAGAAACTGCGAGCCGAAATCCGAATACCAAATCATTCCGTCACCGTCGATGGCGGCGTCATGCGGCATCGCCACGGGACGCGGCAAATCGTATTCGGTGATGATCACCTGAGTCGACTTGCCCTTGGGCCGCGGCAACGTTTGCAGCGGATATTCCCATTGCGCGACCTTGCTCAAATTGATCGTGCTCAGGTATTGCGCAAACTTGGTCATCTGCGCCAATTGGTTTGGCGAAGGCTCGCGCATGCCGGGCCGCACCTGTGGGCGCAGCGGCATGCTGCCCTGGGCGTAATTTCTCATGCGCTTCAAAACCGGCACGAACTCCTCGGCGCTATAATGCGACCGCGCGATGCGCTCCAACGTGTGGCAACCGATACAACTCAGAAAACCCTGCTTCTGTTCATCGGTCCCCGGCATGCTGATCAGCCACTCGCCGTTGGAGAGTTGGGCTGCGAGGTCCGCTGCCTTGCGCAGCTTGAGATCGAGCTGGGTAGTTTTTTGCGCCGCCACTTCAGCCGGCTGAGGATTTTCCAACTCGTATCCCACCGCGCGAATCGCGAGCGCGTAACGCCCGGGCGCCAGCTTGGAGCTGGGGAAACTGTACTGACCTTTCGAGTCGCTGACCACCGTGATCGTGACCGTGGAGCCTTCGCGCTTTGCGCTCACCAGCACGCCTTCCATGCGCCCCTCTTGCGCCGAACTTACCTGCCCGGACAACGCGGCGCGAGGCGCAGTCGCCGCTCCAATCAAACCAGCCGCCGTGAAAAATACCGTGAGCGCCGCAATCGCGACCACGCCTACTCGTAAAGTTTTCTTCATCGTCGCAATCCTCCGTCAAATGGATTCGAGAATTACACTGGAGATGCAGCCGTAGACGAATTCACTTCGCCAAGGGATCCGGCCGCAACTGAAACTTCACCACCTTGGGTTTCACGCCTTTGCCGCCTTCGATGTGATGGGTCGCCCTGCCGGCGTAGGCCGACCAAATTCCTTTGCCCTTCCATCCGCCGTTCGGATCGTCGATCCTGCCGTCCATGCCTTTGGCGAAGAAACCCATGGGATAGGGAACCCGCAAGGTCACGAATTTACCGTCGACGAATGCCTCGAGGGAATCGGCAAGATTGCCGGTGGCGAAAGGAACGTTTTTCCCCAAGCCGAAGGTATCGAACTGATCGACCCAGGTGTAGTAGCTCGCTTGCGTGCTGCCTGAGTCCGGTTACCGTTTGGAACTGCGGTCCGGGAAATGGAAAAAGCGCCCAGCCTTCCGGACAGTGCTTTCCGGTCGCCGCCGGTCCGTTGAGCGGCCCTTGGCATTTGCGCCGGTCAAAGCTCGCCAGATGGCCGCTCGCCAGCGGCACCCACACGACGCCATCGCGATCGATGTCCATGCCGCGCGGTCCGTAGCCATTGATCGCGGCCCTCGGTTCGTCCCACGGCACCTCGTAATATTCGGTCAACGCCGTCGCCGGCGGATTGTCTCCGGGCGCGACGCGAATCACCGCGCCAGGAAATCTCAGCACCGAGCCCCAGATCGATCCGTCGTTCGGGTTGATGCCGATGCCGTAAAAACCGGCGACGATGCGTTTGTCTTTGGTCGGATCCACCGGTTGGTTCGGCTCGACGTATTCATCGCGTTTGCCGTTGCCGTTGGTGTCGAGAATGAACGGCGTCCAACTTTGGGATTTCTGCTCGTCGCCGGTCTCGTCGAACAACTTGCGATTGATCCAACCAAGAATACCGCTCGATGCGCCGCCGCTGCTGAGCCAAAGCGTATGGTTGGCGTCCTCGGCAAAAGCCAAATGGTGTGTGCTGAAACAGGTGTCGATCAGAGTGAACTTCTTACTTTCCGGCTCGTACAGGGCGAGCTGGCGCCCGGCTCTTTCCACGGGGAATAATTGCGCCGATGGATGATCCGAGCCTTTCTTGCAGAACGCGGGATTGCTCGGCGGGCGAATTCTCGCGGTGAACCAAACCCGTCCCTTTTCATCGAACATCGGATTGTGCACCGTGGTCTGGCTCTGCCAAATCCGTTCGGTGCCCCACACCGGCGAAGGCGCAAGCATCAGCGTGTCCATGGTAGCGATCGCCATGGTGTCAGGCGTTTTCGGATCGCGCACCGGCACTTTCACTTCCATCGCTGTGTGACGCACCGGGTCGAGGATCGGCACGAAATCGGTGCTGTCCTCGGGCGAGCCGTAGATCAGGCCGTTGGCATTGACCGTGGGATTGCGCTTGTCGCTGGCGATCTCATCGTGCAAATACGCCTTGGGCGTCGCCCAGTCCCACAGCGTAACGACGACGTTGCGCTCTACTCCGGCGGGCCGCGACGGTTTGGCCTGCGGCAGTTCGCCGCGCGCGATCCGATCAGTCCAGTCGGTGAACAATTTCAAGGCGCGAACTGGATCGAGGTCGTTGAGGTTGCGCATCATGATTTCGCTCGCTTGACCGGACAGCACGCGGCGATCCCATGCGTCTGAAGATGTTTTGAATTCTCCCAGCGACTTGGAAATCGTTCGCGTCGCTTTGTTACCCAGCTGGTGGCAGGAGTTGCAGCCGAGGGTTTTGATGCCGGACAGCCATTGTCCCTGGCTCTTCACTTTACCCAGGGGAAATTCGCTTTTGTCCGGAATCTTCAGCACGGAATACCAATAGTTCGCGGGATAGTATTCCGCGGCAGCAGCGGCGACTGCGCGCGATGACCGCCTTCAAGTTAATAATCTTGCCCGGTGCGCCTTTGACTTTTGGCGAATCGACCAGACCGTAACCGCGCACCCAAATATTATAATTGGCTTTCGGCAGATCGGGGATAACGTAGCGCCCGCGTTCGTCGGTAACGACGATCTTGGCGAACTTGGTTGGCAGATCCGTCGTCTCGGCGATCACCCACACGCCCGCTTCCGGACCTTTGACGCTGGTCACCACGCCGCCGATGTCGTCGTTGTCGATCGGCACGCCTGCGCTTTGTTGGCTGCTCAATTGAGTCGACGAAACCTGCCAAGAAGGCGGCAACGCCAACGGCCAGCATGCCAAAGTGCAACAGCCTCTTCGTCGTCATGTCGCCTCCTATCTCGTACGCGGAGCGCATGTTATTGAATCCCGGCCGCTTTAAGAAATTGCAGATCGACAAAGCGTGCCGCCGGCGCCACCGGCGTCGGAATGACACCGGCTTCGCCCATCAGCGCGAGCACCCGGTCGAATGCTTGCAAATCCAACTCGCCGCGCCGCGGCAGAACGTTTCTTGCAGGCTCCGCGTAGGGCGCGAAGATCTGCCGCGCGCTTTCTTCGGGAATTTTCAGCGACTCCTTGACGATGTTTAGAACCTCGTCGTGATTTTTCGCATCGTTCATGAACTGGTACGACGCCGCGAAGCCGCGCACCAGGCGCACCAGCGTATCCTTATTTTTTTCACCCCAGGCGCGCCGCGCCATGTCGACGTTGAAAATCAAATCCGCTCCCGCCTCGTAGGTGAAACCGAGACGCGGGTAGCCCTGCTTGATCGCATCCAAATCCTCCGGCTGGCCCATCGGCACCGCGGCGCACTCGGCGGATTTCAAACATTCGAAGCGCGCCGGCGTGCCGACCACCGGCTTGGCGCGAAAGTCAGCGGCTTTGATACCCTTGCTTGCGAGTAACCGCACTGCCGAGAGTGTAATCGTGTCGCCGGCGGTCGACAAACCGATCACCTTCCCGTTGAGATCGGCGAAGCTCTTGATCTCAGGCCGGACGATCAAGCTGTAAACCGGATTGGTCGTCTGGGCGATAATCGGCCACCGCGTCGGAACCCTTGAGCACGGCTTGGATCAAGTAAGGCGTCGCGTTCTTGCCGGCGTCGATCTCGCCCTTGTCCAAAGCCGCGACGATCCGATCCGTGCCGCCGGCAATCGGCACCACTTCAAGATTGAGTCCTTCGCGAACGAAGAAGCCCTTGCGCTCGGCAACGGTGAGCGGCAGCGATGATAAGCTGCCGCCCGAAGCGGCATTCTGCCCGTAACGCAGCGTAACCAATTCCGCCGCGAACTGCGTTATTGCCACCAGCTCGCGCAGACAAGCGCTGCAATAACAGGAAACAACCCGAGCTGCATTCTCATGCTTCCTTACTTCGCTAACGGATCGGGCCGCAGCTGGAACTTCACGACCTTCGGCCGCGTGCCTTTACCGGTTTCCATGTGGAATGGTGTGCGCGTCCCAGTGGTCGCCCATAGGCCTTTGCCTTTCCAGCCGCTTTTTGGATTGTCTATTCGTCCGTCCATCCACTTGGCGTAGAAGCCCAATGGGTAGGGCACGCGCAGGTTAACGAATTTTCCGTCGACCAAAGCAAGCAACGCATCGTTCAAGTTACCGGTGGCGATGGGCACGTCTTTACCCAGGCCGAAGGTGTCGAACTGATCGACCCAAGTGTAGTAGCTCGCTTCGGCACTGCCCGGTTCTTTCAAGCTCTCGAAGTTCGGTCCCGGAAGCGTATGCAGCGTCCAGCCCTCGGGGCAGTGTTTGCCCGTCGCCGTCGGCCCGTTGAGAACTTTGCACTTGCGCCGGTCAAAGCTCGCCAGATGGCCGCTCGACAGCGACGACCAGACCACACCGTTGCGGTCGATATCCATGCCGCGGATACCATAACCGCCGGCTTCCAGCGGCGTCTCGTAGATTTCCGCGAGGGCGGTTTCCGACGGATTTGGACCGGGATTGAGGCGCACCACGGAGCTGGGAAATCCCTGAGAGGATCCCCAGACCGAACCATCCACCGGACTGACGGCAACGCCATAAAAGGCGGCGACAACCCGCTTGTCTTTGTTCGGATCGACCGGCTGATTGGGTTCAACCCATTCGTCTCGCTGGCCATTGCCGTTGGTGTCGAGGATAAGCGGTGTCCAGCCTTGCGACTTTTGCTCATCGCCGGTTTCTTCGAACATCTTCCTATTGAGCCAGCCGACAACCCCGCTGGCGGGACCGCCGGCGCTGGTCCAAAGCGTATGATTGGCATCCTCGGCGAACACCAGATGATGCGTCGGAAAACAGGTGTTGATCAGCGTGAACTTCTTGCTCTTGGGATCGTACATGGAGAGATGCCGGGTCGCATTATTTATCGGGAAAATTTTCGCCGACGGATGGCTCGATCCCTTCTTACAGAAATCTGGATTCTCGGGCGGACGGATTCTCGCGGTAAACCATACCCGTCCCTTTTCATCCATCATCGGATTGTGCAGGTTCGACTGACTGTCCCAGATCGATTCGGCGCCCCAGTATGGCGACGGCGTCAACGGATCGGTTTTCGCCGACGGTGTATTTGGATCGCGCACCGGATGCTTTATCTCGACGGCTTTGTGGCGCACCGGGTCAAGCACCGGAACCAAATCCGTGCTCAACTCCGTCGAGCCATAAACCGGACCGTTGGCGTTGACCGTCGGATTGCGCTTGTCGGTGGAAATCTCATCGTGGAGATAAGCCTTAGGATTGCTCCAATCCCAAACCGTAAGGACAATGTTGCGTTCGACTCCCTGCGGGCGCGGCGGTTTCGCTTTGGGCAACTCGCCGGCGCCGATGCGATCAGTCCAATCGCCGAACAGCTCCGCTGCCCTTTTCGCATCGAGCCGACCGATGGCGTTGAGCATTGATGTCATCGCTTGCCCGGAAACGATGCGCCTCTGCCAAGCATCGGCCGACGATTTGAACTCACCCAACTCTTTGGGAATCGTTCGCGTCGCTTTGCTGCCAAGCTGGTGGCAGGTAATGCAGCCATTGGTTTTTACGACATCCAACCACTGCTCTTGACGCTTGAGAGTCTCCGGCAAGCCGTTGCCCTTCTCGCCCGTGCCTGGAAACATACCCTTGTCGGGAATCTTGAGCATCGAATACCAGTAGATCGCCGGATAATATTGCGCCGCGGCGGCATCGTTGGGCGCGAGCACGGCTTTCAAATCAAGCGATTTTCCCGGCGTGCTCCGGACCTTCGGCGAATCAATCAAACCGTAACCGCGCACCCAAATGTTATAATTGGCTTTCGGCAGATCGGGAATGAGATAACGTCCCTGATCGTCAGTGACGACAATCTTGGCCAGCTTCGTCGGCAGCTCGGTGGTCTCGGCGATAACCCACACACCGGCTTCGGGACCCTTGTCGCTGGTCACCACGCCGCCGATATCATCGCCATCGATGCGCACTGCGGCGCTTTGCTGGCTGCTCAAGTCACCAGGTAAAATCGCAATAAGGACGGCGATGGCGAAAACACCGAAGGTTAGCAATCTGGAAGTCTTCATGGATGGACTCCTTTCAGCTGTTCGTAACTCACGGCAAGTGAGCGAAGAATAACTGAAGTCGAAATCGCTCGTCAATCGAAACTTACTGGACCGGCAGGCTGAAACTCCCATCCTCTTTCCTTCCCGCGTCGGGACTGTGTCAGAATTCGCGGAACCTCTGATGTCATGCTGAGCCGAAGGATCTCGTCTTCAGGGATTCCGAAAAACGAGATCCTTCGGCGGAGTTTATCCTGAGCTTGCCGAAGGGCCTCAGCATGATGAAGAGGTTTGCGAATTCACAGTCTCGTCGCGGGGAGAATCACCGTGGGGGCCGACGCTTTGCAATCTTGCTACTAAACTGCGCGCTCCGCCATCTTCTTCTCTAATCGCAACGTGAAGCCCTTCTTCTCGATGAACACTTGGCTGCAATCTTTGCGCTTGCTGAGTCTCGCCGATGAGTCGGACCAGCGGTTGGGTGGCGCTCAGATATTCCTTCGGCGCGCCGGCGGCGAGCATCGCTTTGACCGCGGCTTCGCCCGCGATCACGCGGAGCACCAGTTCTTCGTCGGAAACACCCGGACCGCCGAATTTTTGCCGCACTTCGTGCAACGACAAATCCGGCGGCGACCAATCCCGCCAATCCTTCGCCCGCGGCCGGCTGAGGATTTGGTCTTTAATATTGGCATCCATCACCGTCGGCGCTTCCTTGCCCCAATGACCGAGCGCGTATTGGATCGCCTGATCGGTCACTTCTTTGTAGCGCTCGCCGGTGATCACGTTGATCGCCGCCTGGCTGCCGACGAATTGCGCCAGCGGCGTCACCATGATCGGATAACCGAACTCGGCGCGCACGCGACCGCATTCCTCCAGCGTTTCTTGTATCTTATTTTCCATTCCCAGCTTGCTTAGTTGATAGCGCAGATTGGAAATCATCCCGCCGGGGACTTGATGCAGATACTGCGCATGGTCGTATTCGCGCTGAGCGCCGATCGGATGGCCTTCGAGTTTTCCGATGAAACTGAAATGCTGTTCCACCGGCTTGACCGCCTCCAAGTCGACGAGAGGCCGGTAGCCCAGCGCCTGCGCGTTGCGCGCCACGTTGAAAATCGACGGTTGCGCCGAGCCATTGGCCAGCGGCGGGATCGCCGTGTGCAGAGTATCGACACCGAGCTTGATCGCTTCGAGGTAATTGAACGGCGCCATGCCGTTATTGCAGTGGGCATGAAACTCGAGCGGGATATCGCCGATATTTTTTTGAATCAGCGGAATCAGCGTCCGGGCACGATCGGGAGTCAGCAAACCCGCGACATCTTTGAAGCAAATCCGATAGGGTTTGATCGCCGCCGCTTGGCGCGCCCGTTCGGCGAAATATTCGTCGGTGTGGCGCGGCGAGACGGAATAGATCACGTTGATAATCACGTCCATGCCGAGTTTCTTCAGCGCGTCTATTTCAACAGCCGCGGCATCATAATCGTTCCACGGATCCGATGAGCGGGTCAGCGTGATGCCGTGGGCAATCACGCGCTCGATCATCAACAGCCGCACCGAGCGAGGAATTTTTTCGAAGCCCGAGGCGAGCCCGCCGTGGTAGCGCAGGCGAGTGCGGTGAAACTTTTTCGCGCCCAGCCCCATCCAGTCCCAGGGATTTTCCTTGTGCTCGCGGACGTATTTTGATGTAGCCGGCGAAACCGAAGAACTCCATGCGACTCAAAACCGCAGTGATCCATCTGCTCCGCTATGGCGAGCATGGCGCCGGTTTTCATGCCGAGCGCCCAGAGACTCAACTGCCCATCGCGAAGCGTCGTGTCGATAAAGTGAATATCCTTCATGAGCTTCATCCAAAATGTCGAGTGTCGCGCTGGTAGCGCGCTGATTTCAGATATATTTGCGCGCCGGTGCGAGCGCAAGCGATCTGCCTTGCTGATCGATAGCGCTCGAGGTGCGCGCCAAGCTGCGGCGGAACGCGGCGGTTCAATGCCAGCGCCTGAAATGCTTACAAAGGATTAATCAACCGCGTGAAACGGGCAATGAATCCGGTTTCGTCAGGGATGAAGGAAAGCAGTTAGATTTAACGCGGCAAAACTCGCGATTCTGGTTCGCTGCGGGGTGTCTCTGATTCATTGGCCAGCGCGCGTTCGGCGACGCCGTAGCGTGCCTGCCGGCGGTTTGAGATATCGAACCAAAATTCGTATAGGTCGGCGAGTTTCCATTCTTCATGGACGTGATTATGCTGAATCGATGACATATTCGAAAGAAATCCGATCCCGGCGTTTTTCCACGGCAACGAATCGGCCGGATTTTTGGTCAATGCATTCGCCGACCAAGCGAAGCACCTGTGGGAGCTTGTTTTGATTGGGGACACCCGACGAGTCGTCGTTTCGTTTTGCTTTTCCTTTGTGCTCCAGTCGGAGCAATCCCTCGGCAGTAAACAAAATACGCAAAACATCCGATCCGCCGTTGAAACCCCGGCGCTGAAAACTTGCCGTCCGCAGAATTCCGTCCGATCAAATTGTGCCATGCTTTTCGCAGCACGCTGGATACGCCAGCTTGATGGACAGAATCATCCGCGGCGTCGCTTTTGGGAAGAACGCGCGGGATGCCAAGAGCGAAATACCCCTCGCCTTCGACGCGCAACTCAAAATCCTCAACGTCGAGCGATTCTAAACCTTGGCCGACAGTCCGTAGTCGCTGTCCCAGTAAAGATACGACTCCGCCATTCTCTTCGAATGGGTATGCGGTAGTGTCCATAGGATCATACGATCGCAATATATATACCTGACCGACCGGATTTCCCGAGAGAACTCTTTTCCGTTTCTTGGCAATCCCAGAAGTCTGACGATCAGCGGAGCGCTCCAGGGCCTATGAACAGTTTTGTCAAATATCTATTTCGACAGGTCGTGAGAGGCAAATCATCTCAGGCCAGGCGAGAGTCGAAGCGCTCGGCATTTACGAGCGTCAGGGTTCCTTTAACGATTTCGGCGATTTGTTCCACACGCTCCAGGGCAACACCGGGCCCGCAAGGCAGCTCGATCAAGTCGGTCCAAACACGGTCCGCGTAGGGCAACCGGTCCCATACACACATCGAGCAATTGGAGAGCTGATGCAGCGGCACATAACTGCCCTGCACCTCGTATCCCGCCTTGGCCAGGACATTGACGACGGCGAGCGCTGGATCCTTGCTTCGCCGCCTCGGTGCGATCCGGATGACCTGGGCAAGCGCAGCGGAGCCCGGGCGGTGCGCGATGAGCTCCAATCCATCGACGTCTCCGAGCAACTCTCGATAGACTTGCACACGAACGCGCCGAGCATCAATATTCTCATGCAACGTTTGCATGAGAGTTCGTGCAACCGCCGCGTTGAGATTTGCCATGGTTTCCTTTCGGTATGCGGGCGCGGGTGCATCGGGTCGCGGCGAATCGTCGCGTGACAGCGCTTTCTGCAACGGCAACGTCCACCGCCGCCAGCGGTGCCACATCAAAGTGGAGAAAAGCTTTTGCAGTGTAGGCCAGAGTTTTGGTTGGGGCATATGCAGCGCCAGATCGCCGGCTTGAGAAGTCTTGCTTGCAAAAATAACCGCTCCGCCACCCAAACCAAAACATATTTTTTCTTTACCGAAACTCAGAATCCCCGCATCACCAAAGCTTCCGACCGGACGCCCGTGAATCGACGCTCCGAGCGCTTGCGCTGCGTCGTCGATGACGCAAATGCTTCTCGGGGCGGCAAGTTCTACGATTCCTTCGATGTCGGCGGGATTGCCAAAAAAGTGCGGCACGATGATCGCGCGGGTTTTTCTCGTCAGCACGGCGTCGACGGTTTCGACTGTAAGATTGAGCTCCTCGCCGACGTCGGCGAGCACCGGAGTCGCGCCGACAGCCAGGATGGGCGGCACGACCGCGCTGCAGCAAAAAGTCGGAATCACGACTTCGTCGCCATCGCGAATCCCGACACGCCCGCAATGCGAGTTCGAGAGCCAAGCTCCCGGAACCGCACAACATGGCGTCTGGACTCCAAGATTTCGACAATTACTGCGATCTGAGTTTCCGAGTTCCAGTCCGTCAATGACATGGCCGGAAACTAAGCAGCGCGCAGTACTTCTCGGTAAGTTGCGCCGTTCCAATAGGGAACGGCGTAGAGGAACGAGAGGAAAGGATGAAGGCGGAAGGATAAAGGCAGAAGGGTAAGAAAAATCCTTCAGAGATTTCACTCCGATTACTTCATCCTTCATCCTTCATCCTTCTGCCTTTCCTAGAATCCTTCATCCCTCATCCTCTTTGCCTTCTTAAAGTCATAGCATTCTTGCGCCCCTTGCGTTTAAATTCCGATCCGCTTTTTTGCTATGTGATCTATGTGCTCTTTGTGGTTAATATTCTTCAATCGAGTCTCTCCATCTCTTCCGCCACACCTAAATGGTAGAGCTTAAAGAGCTCGAGCGCGTCGTCGGCCGCTTTGAGGGCGCTTTCTTGATTTGCAATGAACTTGGGTAACAGCGGCAGAAAAAGATCGCTGTGTTTTTCATCCGCCACGGCATGGGCCGCAAAGTTGGCCATCTCTTCCCACTTGTAACCGAAGTCGCGAATCCAGCGTAAGCCGTCGCGCCGCGAAAGTCCTCCGCCTTGATCCAGCAGCCGGCGGTCGTCGTTCACCCATTCGGTCGCCATCATGGCGATCAGTGCATCCTGCCACGCGCCCGCGCGGGTAATCCATTTCCAGCCGTAAAACGTCGCCATGCTGGTGCGCAGCGGATGGGCGTTGGCAAAATCATCCGCCGTGAGGCCGATCAGCGCTCCTTGCCGAATGAGCAGGTCGTAGTGTCCCTTTGAGCTGTACTCATCTTGCACCAGTTCGTCGTACTCGTGTTCCATCAATTTCTGCCGGATCGCCGGCGCATCGCAGTTGGCGATCAGATTCGCCCAGCCGTCGCGCCGGCAACTAACGAAGAGGCTCAACTGTAAGAGCGCCACCCGCGCGCGCGCCTGCGTCATCTTGACTGCGAAATAGCGCGCCATCTCCGGCGCGGCCATGGCCGCGCGCACTTTTGCGCCGATCGCCTCTTCCCACTCTTGCGCGGTGCGAACGTTATGTGCGCTGCCGATCATGCGTCCCTATTTCATCGCCAGATTGCTAAGCTGCCCTATCCCATCGAGTCTTACCCCGCCGTTGGTGACCGCCTCTTGAATGCGCCGCCACTCGTCGCGATAGCCCGCTGTGTGACCGCGGAAGTGCGGCATGACGTAGCGCGCGAAGAGCTCGTAGGAGCGGCGCAACTTCTCCGTGCCCGCCCACTCGTGGGTGCTCAGCAACAAACCGCCGAAGCCTCCGGTCTCTTCCTGCATGCGTTCGATCTGTTTGATGGCGTCGTCCGGCGTGCCGATGATCCAATCGCGCCGGTCGGCGCCGGAGCGCGCGGTGATTTCGCTGAAAGGCTGGCCCGGATAGGACTCGTAAGGCGCTTTCAAGCCGATGGCGGCGAAATACTCCATGTCGCGGGCGATGCTCGCCTCGACATCGCGCCAAGCCTCTTCCTTGCTATCGGCAAGGTAAACGCAGGTGGCGATGCGCCAATTGTCGCGCGAAGTGGCCGTACCATGCTTGGCTGCGATCGCTTCGACCTTGTTCCATTGCTCGGCCTTGGTTTGGTTGTTTCTAACATTCTTGCCGGCCGGCGACAGAAACAACATGCCATATTTCCCGGCCAGCTCCAGGCTGATGGGATTGCCCGATGACGCGATCGCGAGCGGCATACGCGGTTGCTGATACGAGCGCAACTGCAAACGCATTTGTTTGAATTTCCAAAATTCCCCGTCGTAATCGATGGGGTCCGCCGATTCCAGCAGCCGCACGATGATATCTACCGACTCAGCCATCATCGGATAGAGCTTTTCGTTAGGTAAACCGAAAAGAACCTTGTCCGTCACCAAGGCGCATGGCCCCACACCCAAGATCGCCCTCCCGCGCGTCAAGTGATCGAGAAAAGCCATCCGCTCCGCGACATAGTAAGGATGATGGAACGGCACGCTGATGACCGAAGTGCCAAGACGAACGCGGTGCGCGTGAGCCGATGCCTTTGCCAATGCCATCTCCGGCGCCGGCATGGTCTCCCAACCGCCGGAGTGATGCTCGCCGATAAAGCACTCGTCATAACCAAGCTCGTCGGCATAGTGGATCAGCGAGATGTCGCGATCGAACGCCAGCGACGGATTTTCTGTCGGATGATGCAGCGGCATCATGAAGATTGAGAATTTCATAGTCCTGCCCCTTCCCCTTCAATTTCTACTGTGGAAACGGGACCGGGAGCAAGGGGAACCGTGCAGGCGAGATCCAAAAAATAGCACACACGAGTGACCGACAGATGCTCCTAAACTTTAGCTGGGCTAAGGCGCCGATCGAGAGGCAGATAATCCGCCGCGCTGTGTTTGACACGACGCGGTGGCTGATGGATATTGCAGCCAAATTCGATCCTATTATTGTTAGCGCCGCCGCCGGAGATATGCCGACCGGCATTTGTTAGCGGCGTCCGGCGGCTTACTCAGTAGTCATGCACCGGTTGATGCTCAGGTGATATGTGAGACCCGACGAAGCGTTTGTAGCTTGGGCTCTTGTCGAGTTTCTTGGCGGTCCATCGGTCGCATCTGCCTCAGATGGGCCCGATCCACCTGATTTCTACCTTACGATCGGGGCTTCGCGGGTCGGCGTCGAGGTAACTCAGTTATCTCAGTTCACTTTCGAGCCCAACGGAACGCTTGGAAGCCGATCAACTCAGGATGTGTTCGGGGCGATCGATCAATGACCTAAACGACAGCATCGGCCCTTCGCTTCCCGATGATGTCCAGTCTTCTCATCGGTTTGTGGGTGCCTGTTTCCAACCCGCCGCGCTTTCGGAAACGCCTAAGTGCTTGGGTCACGGAAATTACGGCGACACCAGAGATAGGGTTGAAACAGGAGCGAAAGCTTGATGGTTCGAGAGTGAGGATCTCGGTGATAACCGACGCGTCCGTCTGGGAAGAAGATCGTGGGATTGGTCGTGAATACCAATTCCTCTGCCGACATTGCTGTCAATGCTCGGCTAGTCCTGGAGGACCGCATTCACAGGAAAAACACGATCTGCACCGGCCTACCGAAGCCCATCTGGCTTACGGTGTTGAACGACTACTGGCTCGCCGACGGCGAAACGTACTCGGCGGCTGCTCGTGAGCTTAAGGTCGCTCATTGCTTTGAACGTATTTTTCTGGTCTCCGATGAGGGCGCTGTCAGTGAACTCACTGTCAATGTATAACAAGCGCTTCGACCGGAGGGCTCAAAATCGTCGCTGTTGGTTCCTATCGCGCTTCGCGCGCCGGCACCGGTCAACCTCAGCAGTTCGGTCTCACATCCACGCGCTATGAACCCGTGGGCCGTTAACCCTGCTTGGCAAAACTTCTCGTCACTCTTCAGAGAGGCGACTACTGTGAGTGGCTGTAAGACAAGTATGGAACGCTGCCATCATCTGACCGCGTCACTCTACTTCGGCATTGCAGCACTCGAGTCTTTCCTCAACGAGAAGATGCGAGCGCATCTCAAGCGCGACCAAATCAGGAAGATGAAATCTTTGACTACCTACTGTAAGGGCCAGATTCTGACAAAATTAAAGAAATGAGCCTGCCGAGGTGCTCGGGAGTCTCTTGTCCTCAGCGACGGAACGATGGATCTGATTACGGTCTTCAACGCCATCCCGGGGTGATTTGACCCATCCGAAGAGACTTATGGACACGATATCTACGCGAAACTCGAAACCATAGACCCCAGTGCCGTGATCGGCGCAGTAGCAGAGTATATCGTTTGCTTCCACGAGGCAGCCGCGACCCGCTATCCGTACTGGATCTTCGGGTGGAACTATCTAAATCCGCGACCTGACTCCTGCGAGATTATCATCATTAATGACCAGCAGTTCTCCTTCTCGCTTCACGCCCTTGGCTGCTCAGTTCCGGCGTCAGCTCATTGGGAGACGGAAGCTTGGCGGGACCGTTATCTCGGAAACCACGAGGGTTGTCGTGCTGTGCGGGGACGCACTGGGAAAGTTCGAACATTGCGAACCGACATTCCCCCAATTCCCATTTCGTCCAGTTCTCTGCCGACGCTGGTGGATGCCCGAGCACCAGCAGAGCTGCGGAAAAATTGGACGAGGAGACGCTTGGCTTTGCGCAGAAACGCGACGAGGCCTAACCCAAAGAACGGGGACATTCTTTTTTCTCTTGCCTGATGAGCATGGATCGAGGTAGACGGCTGTGTGCCACGCACGGCGCGAGCCTCGGTCGGCGACATTTGTTATCACGTCATCAATCGAGGCAATGCGCAGATTGGGATATTTTATAAGGACGGAGATTGCCGGGAGTTGTCGAGTTGGGTTTCTCGCATAGGAACTCAGCTTTGTTTGAGCACCAGCCTAACACCACAAGGACGACCGAGAAAAAAAATAGAAATTTAGAATGTCCCCTTTAATTCGTGCCGCTTGATCAGCCCGACTGCCCTGCGTGCTCAGCGGTGCGTTACGCGGCTAATGTATAAATTATCGAGGTGAGTCATGATGCGGGTTTTCATATCTTATCGACGGCAGGACAATGCGCATGCTGCTGGACGCATTTTTGACCACCTAGCCCACCGTCTTGGGGATGAATTGGTATTTAAGGATGTTTACAGTATTCCAGATGGTAGCGACTTTGGGCAATACATCAGGCAATCAATCGAGGCCTCGGATATCGTTTTGGCAGTCATCGGCGAACATTGGCTAACGATCGACGATGAGCATGGGAAAAGACGCTTGGATCAGCCGCAGGATTTTGTTCGCAAAGAACTTGAGTATTCTATTCAGAGAAAAATGGCAATCATCCCGATTTTAATTGACAGCGCATCAATGCCACATTCCGATGAACTGCCGGAGTCGCTTCGAGTACTTGCCACGTTGCAAGCTGCACATCTTCGTGACAGCGATTTTAGATACGATTTTGAACGGCTGTTTGGAGTAATCAAACAGTATGAGGAGAGGAAAAGAGAAAACATAACACTGAGTGCTCCGGAATCACCGAATGATAAGATTACGGGAGAGCATTTGGCTTTAATCTACAGTTGCTGGCGCGCGCCGCAGTATGACGAGAGATGGCGGGGACAGGAAGTTTACCGATTCGATATCATAGTGGAAGCATCTCCCGCCGTGCTCGATAGCATCGAAAAGGTGGTCTATCTTTTACCACCTGCGTGGCCTCCTTCTTCATCACCAAAAGAAGTCCTGGATCGAGCATTGGCGTTTGGTCTAAAAGAACTGACCTGGGCAGACCTATTGGCGAGGGCCAGGATACACATCCGGGATCAAGAGGAAGCTGTACATCTATCCTGCTATGTCAGGTTAAGTCAGCATGGCCCACGCCTGGTGAGAGCCACTTAACCATTGGGTTGAGACGAACGAAGCGGACCGCGCCTCTCACCCAAAGCGTTAGTCGTCGCTTCGTATTTCCGCACCAGGAAACCAATCGCCGCATTTGAATAGCCCGTGTAGATATTCGATCTGACCGGCGTGGTGCGCGTTGCAGTTGAGGATGCTGGAGAGACGGACACTGACCGACCTCAGTCCAATTGAATGACGGAATCTCTTAACCGACAATCGCTTTGACTCTGTCGCGAACTTCAAGACCCTTTTCTTTCCTCAACGGAGGATAATTCGGATTGAACCATTTCTTCAGAGCCTCCATGTATGCTCGGCGCTCGCGTAGGCGATCGTACCAGTCGAGAATACGCGGGCGCCTGTCCCAGAGAAACTGCAATTGCAGATGGTCGAGCCGGGTGATGTACGGCGCGTAGCCGATGTCGGCCAGTGAGAATTCCTTGCCGGCAAGCCACGGATTATCGGCGAGCGTCGCTTCGATATCGCTGAGCATCTATCGAAGTACTTGATCGCCTCGACTTCACGGGCTCGCCCATGTGTCGTCGTAGAATTCATGCGGGTTGAAGTCGAGCACCAATCCCTTGCCCTGCTGCAAATGTTTGTCGTAGATCAGCCCGCCGATGGCCGCGGCGCCGATGCCCCAGAACGCGCAGTTTTTGAAATAGGTGATTTGGGAAGCGTCGGTCCGTCCGTTTTTTTCACCGCGGATGACCTCGTCCGGCATCGACGATCTTGCGCGCGATGTTCGGACGATCGAGCGATGCTTCCCAAAACACCGCGGTCTTGTCCAGGTCTTCCTGTCCCCAAACGTTGGTCATCAAAATGTCGGCGCGCTCCAGAGTCCGTTCGTCGATCTCACGGCGCATTTCGATCGACATAGCCTCTCTTTTTCAAGCCAATTTGCTCGAAACGATCGAGGTGACATGCTGGCCGGGCGCCAGCCAATTACCGTCGAATACGGGAACATTCGAATTGGTCGCGCACACGATCACGTCGGCGCCATCGACAACTTCCGCAGCGGAATCAACGGCGATGACTTCGATGCCTAAAACCGCGCTCATTTCGGCGGCGAATTTTTCTCGGGTCTCGCGGGTCGGGCTGAAGACGCGCACCTTGTCGATCGATTTCCGAATACAGGTGAGCGCCAGGAGGTGCAGTCTGAGCCTGGTCACCGGCGCCGAAAACCCCTGCGACTCGGCAGTTTTTGCGCGCGAGCAGATCAGTCCCAACCATCGAGGCGCAGGCGGTCGGCATCGCCACCACGCTGTTTGCGTCCGGCATTTCTTTGGGATGCATTTCACCGACCAATATGAGCTTCAAAGCCGCCGTGTCGCTGTCGTAAAGCACCAGCACCGGACGCCGCGGCGCGGATATTTTTGTTTGTCGCCGAAAATGCGCACAAGCTCCGCGTGCGCCATTATGCCCGTCGTGCCGTAGGCTGGCGCGGCACCCTGGTGCAGCGTAATTCGGACGTTTTTCGGCGTGTGCGTGCGCCGCCGAAGCTCCGCTACCAGCGGGTCCTTCGCCCAATTGCGAAACGCGTCGATCATCGCATCGACCGCTTCCCCCATGGTGAGAATGCCGCGATGATCGTCCGGTTTTGCTAAAATCGCCACTGGCGCCGCCATCGATTTTCCTTGGGTTGTTCACTCGATCACTTGGACAGTCACGTCGCCGACAATCCGGGCGACGCACGCGAGCCTTTCATCCGGCCCCGCGTTCATCATTTCGAGGGTCAATTCCTCGTTCTCGTTCTTTTCACTCAGCTGTTCTTTGCCGGAAAGGATCTTCACCCGGTCCGTGCCGCAAATCGCTTCGGTGCAGTCGTGGCGCAACTGCAAGCCGTTCTGAATCGCCGAAACCAAAATCGTCGTGCCCGCCGCGACTTCGAAAGACTGCTCAACCGGCATAAAAGTTACTCTCGGCATAGCTCAGGCCGCCATGCTTTTGATGCGCTCGATCGCTTCATCGATCATCCACTCGGGGGTCTCGTTGGCGCCGATGATGCCGACTTTCTCTTTGTCGCGCAGCCAGTCAAGCCTGAGATCGTCGACTTTTCGATTTTGTAGACGTGCGCATTGAAAGCGCGGGCGACTTCGAGCATCCGGGTCGTCATCCCTTCGGTCCAGCCGAAGATGATGATTGCATCCACTTGCTTAGCGAGCTTCTCCACTTCCGGAAGACGCTGCAGCGAGTCGATGCAGGCGGTGTTGCGAATCTGCACGTTGGCGAAGCGTTCGAGAATGCGCGCGATAATTTTCTTGTAAGTTTCCAACCAGAAGGTCGTCTGCACGATCACGCCGATGGGCTCGAAACGAGTGAGCCGAATCGAATCGACTTCTTCTTCGCGCTCGACGATAAAAACTTCTTTGCCTTTGGCTTGCGCGATCCCCTGAAGCCTGGGGATGCCGTGATGCGTGCGACTGCTGAGGACCACTAGATGACAGCCGGCGTTCAATAGTTCGATCTCGGCCTCTTCTTGCTGCGTGACAAACGGACAGGTCGCGTCGGCCAGCAGCGTGAGGCCTTTTTCGCGCGCCTTTTCTCTCACCTCGGGCGGCGCCCCGCGCACCCCGTAAATCAGTTTTTCACCGGCGTCGATCGATTCCATGTCACTGGTAGAGCGAATCCCCTGCTCGCCCAGCCCTTCCTTTTTGAAAGCAATGAAATCAAGATCGGGTCTGAGCGACCAGACCGCGAGACCGTCGCCATGCTTAGCGACCATTTTCTGGTGCACCGCGCCGGCGCGATGAACACCGACGCATAATCCGCTCGGCGGGATTCCTTTGACGTTGCTCAAGTCGCCTTTAAGAATTTCCATGAGTATTCCTCCTCGGAAGCCAAAACGATCAGGCATGACCTGTCGCGTCCCGGAGTTACGCCCTCATCGATTCAACCTCTAACCGCTCCAGTATATTTTCGGCTCTTTCGGTTTTGCTGCGCAGGAGTATCCACCACAGAGACACAGCGTTCGCAGAGTTCGGAGCATTTTTTATCAAAAACTCTTTACTCCGCGCCCTCCGTGCCTCCGTGGTGCAATCTGAGCCTCGCTCCACAAGGCCATTCCTGAAGACCAAAAAAATTAGTGCTTAGACGTGCTGCCAACCGTCGTCACCGTGATATGCGACATCGGCGAACTCCGCCGACGCGCCATGCCAGTGGCGCTCACCGGCTTTGATATGCACGACGTCGCCGACGGTAATCTCGCGCTCTTCAGATTCGGTCGCAACCTTGCCCTTCCCCGCCGTCACGACAAGGATCTGATCGCAGTCATGCACATGCCAACCAGTCGTCGCGCCGACTTTGAAATTCACCACGTTGCAGCGAAAATTCTCCGACTGCCCGTCGCCGATAATCGCTTGCCGCGTCCGACTCACCGCGCCCGCCGGTCCAGCCGGCGATCGGCGTCGCGGTGTCCATCGGTGTTTCCTTGAGTTCATCGATTTTGAGTACCCGCATCTCATCTCCTCTCTTTCAGTCGTCAGCACCAGATCGAATTTTGTAGGGGCGTATCACATACGCCCGTCCTCGCTTGCCACAACTACACCTCCAACGCGGAAAGCGTCAAGCGGCTGAACGTGACTCGTGTTCGTTATCGTTAGAAACTGACGCTTCACTGTTGACACTTCCATTCGGGCACAGCTATTAGAAAGTTCATGCGCAGATTCATTGGCGAACCGCGCTTATGCACACCGAGTGCGATCATGGCATTTCTCTTGTGTGTCCTATTGTTTAGCACCTTCGTCCGCCCGGTACTTCACGCCGCGGAGAAGATTCGCATCTCCGTCTCCGGCGGCTACAACATGATTTTTCTATCGGCCGGAGTCGCGCAACATAAGGGATTTTTCAAAGACGAAGGGCTCGACGCCGACATCGTTGTGATGGGCGCCGCGCCGTCCATCGCTGCGCTTTCGAACGGCGACATCGAATTCACCTTGTTGACCGGTACCGTGATTCGCGCCGCGATCCGCGGGCTGCCCGTGCGCCTGGTTGCGGGTCTAATGACCAGCTCGCCCCATGTTTTGCTCGCGCGCCCGGAGATCAAATCGATCAAAGAACTGAGCGGCAAAAAAGTCGGCCTTGCCGGTTTCGGTGACGCGACGCAAGTCCTGGCAAGAATTATTTTGGCGCGTAACGGCGTCGATCCCGACAAAGACGTTCAATTCGTGCCGCTCGGTCCGGACTCCGGCCGCTTCGCGGGCTTGCAGCAAAAGCTTGCCGACGCCGTGGTTACCTCGCCGCCGTGGGACTTCGAAGGCAAGAAATCGGGATATAATGTTCTGGCGCGAGCCTACGAATATCTGAATTACCCATTGTCCGGCCTCGGCTTGAATGTGAAATCGATTCAGCAAAACCGCGACCAGGTTAAGCGCACGACGAGAGCCTTGATTAAGGCAAGCCGGTTTATTCGCGACAATCGGGAAGAATCGGTGAAAATCTTGATGGCGTGGGGTAAAGCCAAACCCGAACACGCTTACGCGTCTTACGATGCGACCGTAAAAGTCATCAGCAGCGACGGCGGCATCCCTACCGACGGCCTGAATTTACTAATCGACCAAGCGAAGAAAGACGTGAAAGTCACTCGCGATATTCCCGTGAGCGAGATTGCCGATTTCAGCATTCTCCGGGAAGTGCAGAAAGAGTTGGGGCTGCGTTAATCGCCGTCAAGTCGAACTTCTTAACCGACGGGGCCAAGGATAGAGTAGCCGTTCGCTCGTGAGCCGCGCCCACATACGGCAGGTGGATTACATACAGACTAACCACGTATGTTAACAGGGCTCCTTGACGGAAACTGACAAGTATCCGAATGATGCAAATAACAAACAGTGAGTGGCCGATTCGCGCGTTCCTACTCGCCGAAGTCCAGCGCTTTGTTGAGCGTGCTTGTACTTGCCTCGGTGTCCGGCGCATCGCTCTTGTCGGCTCACTGACGACAGACAAAGAGAATCCAAAGGATGCGGACGTGTTGGTTACTGTGGATGATGATGCCGATCTCACGCCGTTGGCGACCTTAGGTCGGAGGTTGAAGGGACACGCTCAGAGCAGAAATAAAGGCGCTGACATCTTCCTGGCTGATCCGTCCGGCAAATACATCGGCCGTATCTGCTCCTGGCGTGAATGTTATCCGGGAAAACGAATGTCGTGCGACGCGCGACATTGCGGGCGGCGGGCTTTTCTGCACGACGATCTTGATGATGTCACGCTCGATGCGTCTTTGATCAAAACACCGCCGCTTGAGCTATGGCCGAAAATTGTGCGGCGCATTGAACTTCCGTCAGACGTCGAGTCGCAGCTCATCCAGCCGATTGAGATACGAGCCGCGCGAACTGGCGTTGGGATCGCCACCGAAGGTTGAGGTTAATTGGCAAAATGGTTGGTGACGAACCGCCTCAGCAGCGGGCATCGGATCACATTGGTGCTTTTTAGGCATTCCCGCCGAACGATTGTATCGAAAGTCCAGGCACGGATTCGCCTGTGGTGAGCCCCGCCGAACCACCGCTAAAGCATGCGGGAATGACGGACTTCGGATTGGCAGCCTAACTAACACGGCAAGCTGCGGGGAAAGAAACCCAGACGTGATTCAAAGGTGCGGTTAGCTCGCCCATCCGCTCTGCGAAATCACCACTTGATTTCCTTCGGGATCGGTCAATCCAACTTCCTGTGATGCTTCTCGGATTTCAACACCGCCATCCTGCAAGCGTTTTTTCGTGCCGGCGAGATCGCCGACTTGAATGCCGAAGTACTGAACGCCGCTCTTCGGACGCACTTGCGACTTGGTCAACAGTAACGTCACCGTCCCATCACTCAGACGAATGGTACCGTCATCGGTCCACCCGGCGATCTTGAGATCGAACTGCTGCTGGTAAAATTCACAGGCCGCGGCCAAATCGGGAACTTGCACGGCGAGCAAGCGCACACCGGGAAGTTTCTTTTGTTCTCTGCCGAGAAAGCCACGAGACGAAAGATCGACGTTGTTTCCCCAAGGGTCGAGGAACCGAACCTCGGCGGGGCGTGCGCCTTCGGCGCCGCCCACGCCGGCGGAAACCTGCGGCGTGGTGCCGCGGGTTAATCCAGCCGGCAGCTTCGCCACCGCTCGATCGAGGTCATCGACCATGAAACCGTAGTGATGTATGCCGATCGTCAATTCGTTCTCGCTACCGTCGGCTCGGTGCGTTCCCGCCATCGCCACTTCCACCGCTGCCCGTTGCAAGAAAGCCAGATTGAACAGCGGATCGATCACCATGCGCGAGCCGCTCGGAAAAACTTTGCATTCTTCAAAGCCGAAATACTTCTGATAAAAATCGCTGAGCTTCTTTGGCTCCTGCGAAATGAACGCGATATGCCTGAGCTTCCCCATGCTTCACCTCCGGGTACGATGCTTCGCTTATAAGCCCTGATTCGCAGAACTGTCAATGAATCTAGAAGGAGAATATTGCTGGAAACCGTCTCAAGCCTGAATTGCGGTGACGGCTCGGTTTGACGGTTTGACGGCTCGCCGAAGGCCAGCAGCCAAAAGCCACAGTGACTTTTTCCTGAGTAATGGCACGCAGCTGGTCAACACTGCCGGTAGTCACCGATAACTCCATCCGCTTTTATCCCAGCAGAGTCGGGGCCAGAAATTTTGTTTCGAAGATCTCGACCGGCACCGGTTTGCTGAACAAGAAGCCCTGCATTTCGTCGCAGTTCAGCAACCGGAGCAGGCGCGATTGCTCCTCGGTTTCGACGCCCTCCGCCACCACCTTGAGCTTCAGCGCATGCGCCAGGCTGATGATGGTGGACACCAGCGCCAGTCCCTGCGGCCCGGCAGTCATGTCGATCACGAACGAGCGGTCGATCTTCAGCGTGTCCACCGGCAGTTTGGCCAGGTAGCTGAGCGAGGAGAAGCCGGTGCCGAAGTCGTCGATGGCGATGGTTACGCCCATGGCGCGGATCGCCTGCAGGCTGGCGATGCTGTGCTTGACGTCCTCCATGATCAGGCTTTCGGTGATCTCCAGCTCCAGTCCAGCCGCCGCATGCGGGTCGATGCCGATTGCCTGCTCGATCTCGGCGACGAAGCCGCGATTGCGCAGTTGCAGCGGCGACACGTTCACCGCGATGCGCACGGCAGCCAGGCCCGCGGCGCGCCAGCGCAGATAGTCTTCGATGGCTTTGCGCAGCGCCCAGCGCCCGACTTCATGGATCAATCCGGTTTCTTCCAGGATCGGGATGAACTGGACCGGCGGCACCAGGCCCGTGCGCGGATCGTTCCAGCGGATCAGCGCCTCGGCGCTGGTGAGCTTGCCGCTCGCGAGGTTCACCTTGGGCTGGTAGTGGAGCACGAACTCTTCCTTGTCGAGCGCCTGGCGCAGCTGATTTTCCAGCGTGAGCTTCCCGGCGACCGCTCGTTCATCGTCTGGGTGTAGAACAGATACCGCTCGCCGCTCGCCTTGGCTTTCTTGAGCGCGGCTTCGGCATTTCTGAACAGCGTGTCCGCGTCGGCGCCGTCATCGGGGAACATCGCGATGCCGAACTTGGCGGAGACCCTGAGCTCGGCATCGCCGATCCGGAATGGATGGGCCGAAGACTTCTCCGACGCATTGTTCGACCAGGCGAGCCAGCTCTTCCTCGCTCTGCACTTCCGGAACCATGATCGCAAAGTGATCGGCGTCAATCCGCGCCAGCCGGCCGACGTCCGCCGCATAACCCGTCATGCGCGCCGCCAATCCTTGAGCAGCGCGTCGCCTGCCGGCCGGCCGAGGCGTGTCGTTGATGGTCTTGAATCGTTCGATATCCAGGAGCACGAGCGCAAGTTTGCGGCCGCTGCTCATGCGCACTCACCACGCTTTGCTCCAGACGTTCGTGGAACAGAGCGCGGTTGGCAAGCCCGGTGAGCGCATCGTAGTAGGCGAGGTAATCGAGCCGCTCCTGCTTGTCGATGTGATCGATCGCGAACGCGATGTCGCCGGCCAGGTCCGTCAACAGCTTGTTCTCTTCTTCATCGAAAAATCCGGCTTCCTCGGCGTAGAGCGCGAGCACGCCTATCGCCTCGTTCGAGACAATCAGCGGCAAGATGGCCATCGAGCGGACTCCGGCTTCGGCGTAGCCTTTGCCGAACGAAACTCTCGGATCGTTTCGCGAATCGTTCGACACGATGGCTCTTTTTTCCTTGCTCGCCTGGGCGATCATGGTGCTTGTCCCGCCGTGACTCGATGCCAGGCGGGCTTTGATGGCGGACAAAAGATTTTCATTGACGCCTGCCGACGCGACCGGGAGAATCTTCATCGCGCTCCGATCGACGAGGCTGAGCATGGCCATGCGGAACCCGCCTTCGTCGACCGCGATGCGGCACGCCTCCCTGAACAGCTCGTCGCGATCGCGCACGCGCACGATCAGCGTGTTGATGCCGCTCAGCATGGCATAGACACGGTTGAGGTATTTGATTCTGATCTCGGCCCGCTTGCGCTCGGTGATATCCCGATTGACACCAATCATGCGCATGGCGGAACCATTAGTCGCGCGCTGCACCGACGCCATAAGCCTCGATGTGCGCGCACCCCGCCGTTGGGCCACAGGACACGAAATTCACTGTGGAAATCCTTGACCCCATCGAGCGCGGCAGCGATATCGGCCTCGGCCCGGTCCCGGTCTTCTGGGTGCAGACCCTTTTGCCATGCATCGTAAGCGCCGCTAAAGTCCTGCGCGCGGATGCCATAGAGTTCATACATCTGCGTGTCCCATACCATCTTGTTCGCCACCACGTCCCAATCCCAGATTCCGATGTGCGCCGATTCAGTAGCAAGAGCGAGGCGGTGCTGGCTTTCCACTAGCAATACCTCCGCCTGCTTGCGCTCGGTGATGTCCTGAATCTGGGCGATGAAGTAAAGCGGCTGGCCTTGGTCATCGCGGACCAGCGAAACATTTAAGAAAATCGTGACGAGGTCACCGCGCGCGTGGACGTAGCGTTTCTCCATGTGGATGGAGCGGATTTCTCCGCCGATCAACCGGCGCACATTCTCCTGACTGGCGTCGAGATCCTCGGGATAGGTGAGATCATGGAAGGTGCGGGTGAGCAATTCGGCTTCGGAGTAGCCGACCAAATCGCAGAGTGCCCGGTTGACTTTGAGCAACCGGCCGTCGAGCGATACCAGAGCCATGCCGATGGGCGCAAACTCGAACGCACCGGAGAAGCGTTCTCGCTTTCCCGCAATGCCTCCTCGTCGCGCTTGCGCTCAGTGATGTCGGCGACGACGCCGGCGATGCGCACAACCTTGCCAGCGTCGTCGCGGACCGGAAAACCTCTTGTCTCGATCCAGCGAATCGAGCCGTCCGGGCGCACGATCCGGTACTCGAATTCGAACTTCGCCGCCAACATTCCTTGCTTGTTTTTCTCGTCGGTCGATGCCCGGTCGTCCGGGTGGATCGCCTCGCTCCACGATTCCGGATTGGCGTACAGGCTTTCGCAGGCTCCGGCCCCAGATCTCTTCGTAGGCCGGGCTGATATACAACATGCGATTGCTGTCGATATCGATGAGGAAGAACACGTCGCGGATGTTTTCCGCCATCTGGCGGAACCGCCACTCGCTGACGCGCAGACTTTCCACCGCCCGCTTGCGTTCGGTGATGTCGGTCAAAGTAACCACGCTGCCGAGCAGCTCGCTTCGTGCGCCCTTCAGGTGGCCGACACTAACCAGAAGATCGAATCCCTTCCCGTTGCGTTCCAGCCTCGCCTCTACCGATTGGCGTGGGCTCGAGTCGATGGCGCCGAGAGGAGAAAATGCAGTGCCATCCAACTGGCGCAGAGGAAAGGCGTGCTCAAATAGTTGGCCGAGGAGGTTCTCGTCGTAGAACGCTTGCGCCTGCTTGCTGGCGCGAATGATCCGTCCGGTCTCGTCGCAGATTACAATCGCGTCGGCGGCCTGTTCCAGAATCGCGCGCGCGAGTTTTTCGCCGGCGAGTATCGCCTCATTGTGTTTCTGCTCCGTCAGGTCGGTCGCGACCATGCAGAAGGAATCAGGCACCTCGTTCAGAACAAGGCGGTTCACCGAAAGATAGACTGGCACCCGGGTTCCGTCAGCGGCGGCGAGGGCCAGTTCCTCACGGCGGTTGCCGACCGCGTCTTTTCGCAGCAGTGTCTGCAGGACCTGACGGCTTTCGGGCGCAAACCAGGTATGAATCTCGGAGCCGATCACTTTTTCGAGGGGCGTTCTGAGCATCTCGGCAAAGCGCCGGTTGGCGTACACAATCATGCCCTCCGGCGTCAGGTTGAGCGCACCTTCGCTCATACTCTCGATCAATGTCCGGTAGGATTGATCGGCGCCCTTGAGCGTAAAGACCTGCCTACCGCCCACTCCCTGGACGAACAGCGCGTCCGCCTCACCGCTGAGTATCTCGCGCAGGGTCCCTTCAGCTTTTTCAAGCCGTCCGCGCAGGTCTTCGTTTTCAGAGAAGACTTGCTTTTGAGTGGGGAGCTGCTTTGGCATTTTAGTGCGACTTCAACAACGTCATTCGCGCAAAGGCGGCAATGACGGATTAAACAACGGCTTATTAGAGGCGCCCATTACGTTTTACTTCGTATATCCAGCCCCACCAGCACCCGCTCGGTGTTCGACATATCGCCGATGATGCGGCGCAAGGGGGGCGGGAGTTTTCTTGTCAGCGTTGGCAAAGCGATGATCTGTTCGCCCTGAGCGAGTTGCGGCTGCTGGTACAGATCGATCACTTCCAGCTCGTAGCGTCCTTTCAGGTTTTCCTCGCAGATTCTTTTAATGTTGGTAATCGCGTTCACGGATTTCGGCGACTGCCCGGCAACGTACAGTTTCAGGATGTAACGGCTTGATGCTACTTTGCGCGGCGCTGTCTTGACGTTGGGCTGCGCGCGCTGGGCTGGGTTGGTTTTCATTTCGATCCCCATTGTGGATGCTTCACTATCGCATCCTCTTCGCGGCTCAACCCCATGTCGACACGTCCTTGTGCCAGTTGTGCGTCCTGCGCCTGTTCGTGCCCGGTAATTCTCAGCGACTCAGTTTTTTCCACTTCAAACTCGGCGCGCAGCGCGGCGATCTGCGCTTCCAGGGCCTGTGCTTGCTTTTCAGTTCGAGTTGCCGGCGCTCAATTTCCTGCTTGTGCAGCATTTGCAGGGCTTGATCTTGCGCCTCCTGCGTCAGCCGCGCCGAGCCGGTCAGCACGCCACTCGCGCCGACGTACACATCGCGCAATTCCACGCCGTGATCGGTCAGCAGATACTCTCGAATCTGGTTCGAGTGCGTCATGCCGCGCGATTTCAGGATGGATAAGCCGCGATTGCGTTCACCGCCGCTGTCGATCGCACGCAGTACCAGCCAGGTGTCGATCAGGGACGAAATGGAAATCTCGGATTGTTCGAGCCCATGGCCGCTTGAAGTTAAGCTGGTGAACAAGCCGGTGATCTGATTCGACTTCAGAAAATCCAAAAGCCGCATCAACATCGCTTGGACTCCGATCTCATTGTCCCCGATGACGAAACTGTTCAATGGATCCAGAATCACCACCTGCGGTTTGAAGTTGTTGATCACTTTGTGCTTCATGGCCAGGTGCGTTTCCAAGCCCGCAAATGAGGGGCGGTTCGCATGAATCTGCAGCAGACCTTTCTTTACCCACGGTTGCAGTTCGATCCCGATGGAACGCATGTTGCGCATGATTTGACTGGGAGATTCTTCAAAGGAAAAATAGATGACGCGCTCGCCGCGACGGCAGGCGGCATCGGCAAAGTGCGCCGCCAGACTGCTCTTGCCGCTCCCCGCCGTGCCGGAGACCAGCACGCTGCTGCCGCGGTAATAGCCCTTGCCGCCGAGCATCGCGTCGAGTCGCGGGATACCCGGTGGAAACACGCTCGCTGGAGGCATTGTGCTGCAAGGCGAGCGACGTGACCGGCAGCACCGAAATACCGTCTTCGTCGATCAGAAACGGATACTCGTTGGTGCCGTGGGTCGAGCCGCGATACTTGACCACGCGCAAGCGCCGCGAGGAGGTCTGCTCGCTCACGCGATGGTCGAGCACGATCACGCAGTCTGAGACGTATTCTTCCAACCCCTGGCGCGTCAGGCTTCCTTCGCCGCGTTCGCCGGTGATGATGGCCGTCACGCCTTTGTCTTTCAGCCAGCGAAACAGGCGCCGCAATTCGGCGCGCAGGATGGCCGGATTGGGCAAGCCGGAGAACAGCGTCTCGATCGTATCCAGCACGACGCGCTTGGCGCCGATGGAGTCGATGGCTTGGCCGAGGCGGATGAACAATCCTTCCAGATCGTATTCGCCGGTCTCTTCGATCTCGCTGCGCTCGACGTACACAAAATCCAGCACCATCTTTTTGCGCGCGACCAGGTCTTTCAGGTCAAATCCGAGCGAGGCGACATTCTGGGTCAGGTCTTTGGCAGTCTCTTCGAAAGCCATAAACACGCCCGGCTCATTGAACTGCGTAGCGCCGCGCACCAGAAACTCCATGGCGAGGAGCGTCTTGCCGCAGCCCGCGCTGCCGCACATCGAGCGTCGGCCTGCCTTTGGGCAATCCGCCGCCAGGTGATTTCGTCCAGCCCCTGGATGCCTGTCGGCGCTTTGGCCAGTTGCGTCCTCAATTGCGATTTTTGCGTTTTTGGTTTGGTCATTGCTTATTGCTCCCGTCGGTTATCGGACTCCGGGCTGGCGCCGCGAGGCGGCGGACCGGCGTTTTCCAATGGAATCAGGAATTTTGTTTCGAAGATCTCGACCGGCACCGGTTTGCTGAACAAGATAGCCCTGCATTTCGTCGCAGTCGAGCAACCGCAGCAAGCGCGATTGCTCCTCGGTTTCGACGCCCTCCGCCACCACCTTGAGCTTCAGCGCATGCGCCAGGCTGATGATGGTGGACACCAGCGCCAATCCCTCCGGCCCGGCAGTCATGTCGATCACGAACGAACGGTCGATCTTCAGTGTGTCCAGCGGCAGCTTGGACAGGTAGCTGAGCGAGGAGAAGCCGGTGCCGAAGTCGTCGATGGCTATGGTTACGCCCATGGCACGGATCGCCTGCAGACTGGCGATGCTGTGCTTGACGTCCTCCATGATCAGGCTTTCGGTGATCTCCAGCTCCAGCCCAGCCGCCGCATGCGCATCGATACCGATTGCCTGCTCGATCTCGGCGATGAAGCCGCGGTTGCGCAGTTGCAGCGGCGACACGTTCACCGCGATGCGCACAGCAGCCAGGCCCGCGGCGCGCCAGCGCAGGTAGTCTTCGATGGCTTTGCGCAGCGCCCAGCGCCCGACTTCATGGATCAATCCGGTTTCTTCCAGGATCGGGATGAACCGGATCGGCGGCACCAGGCCCGTGCGCGGATCATTCCAGCGGATGAGCGCCTCGGCGCTGGTGAGCTTTCCGCTCGCCAGGTTCACCTTGGGCTGGTAGTGGAGCACGAACTCTCCCTTGTCGAGGGCCTGGCGCAGCTGATTTTCCAGAGAGAGTTTTTCGGCGACGCGCTCGTTCATGGTCTGGGTGTAGAACAGATACCGCTCGCCCTTCGCCTTGGCGTTTTTGAGAGCGGCTTCGGCATTTCTGAACAACGCGTCCGCGTCGGCGCCGTCAGCGGGGAACATCGCGATGCCGAACTTGGCGGAGACCCTAAGCTCGGCATCGCCGATCCGGAATGGTGGGCCGAAGACTTCTCCGACGCGTTGTTCGATCAGGCGAGCCAGCTCTTCCTCGGTCTGCACGTCCGGAACCATGATCGCAAAGTGATCGGCGTCAATCCGCGCCAGCCGACCGACGTCCGACGCATAACCCGACATGCGCGCCGCCACTTCCTTGATCAGCGCGTCGCCTGCCTGCCGGCCAAGCGTGTCGTTGATGGTTTTGAATCGTTCGATATCCAGGAGCACGAGCGCAAGTTTGCGGCCCGGCTCATTGGCATTCATTACGCTTTGCTCCAGACGTTCGTGGAACAAAGCGCGGTTGGCAAGCCCGGTGAGCGCGTCGTAGTAGGCGAGGTAATCGAGCTGCTCCTGCTTGTCGATGTGATCGATCGCGAATGCGATGTCGCGGGCCAGCTCCGTCAACAGGTTCAACTCTTCTTCATGGAAGAAATCGGTCTTGTCGGAGTAAAGCGCGAGCGCGCCTATCGCCTCATCCGAGACAATCAGCGGCAAGATGGCCATCGAGCGGACTCCGGCCTCGGCGTATTTGTTGCCGAGCAACACCTGGGGGTCGTTTTGCGAATCGTTGGACACGATGACTCTTTTTTCCCTGATCGCCCGCGCGACCATGGTGCTTGAAGAAATTTCACGCGATGACACCAGGCCTTTGATGGCGCTCTGGAGCTCCTCATCCTTACCCGCCGAGGCGACCGGGACGATCGTCATCGCGCTCCGGTCCACCATACCGATCAAGGACATGCGGAACCCGCCTTCAACCACCGCGATGCGGCACGCCTCCCTGAAAAGCTCGTCGCGATCGCGCACGCGCACGATCAGCGTGTTGATGCCGCTCAGCATGGCATAGACACGGTTGAGGAAGGCGATCCGGTCTTCCGCTTCCTTGCGCTCGGTAATGTCTTCGCCGATGCTTGCCGTGCCGATCACATCACCGGCTCCCGACCGCAGCACCGAATTGTTCCAGCGGATGAGCCGACGCTCGCCCGAACGTGTGAGGATCTCATTCTCGGGATGAGCTGCGGAGGGCAGATCGGCGAGCAGCGCAGAGAACATGCCTTTCACGTCGTCATGACCGGCTGGGATGAATAGGTCGAACCACTCCCGGCCGAGCACTTCCTCGCGCCGCCAGCCCGTGAGCCGCAGGAGATAGTCGTTGCAATAGGTGATCTGCGCTTCGCAGTCGAGCATCATTGAAACCAGCTCGATATTTCCCAGCATATCGCTAAAGCGACGCTCGCTTTCGAGTAATTCCTGCGCGGCGTGCTTGCGCTCGGTGATGTCGGCGGCGACGCCTGCGATGCGTATGACTTTTCCACCGTCATCTCGGATCGGAAAGCATCTATCCTCCATCCAGCGAATCGAGCCGTCCGGGCGCACGATCCGGTACTCGTATTCGAACTTTTCCGCTGACATTCCTTTCTTGTATTTCTCGTAGGTCGATGCCCGGTCATCCGGGTGGATCGCGTCGGTCCACGATTCGGGATTCGCATACAGGCTTTCGCAACTCCGACCCCAGATCTCTTCGTAGGCTGGACTGATGTACAGCGGGCGAAGACTTTCCGCATCGATGAGGAAGAAAACGTCGCGGATGTTATCCGCCATCTGGCGGAACCGCCACTCGCTGACGCGCAGCCTTTCCGCGGTCTGCCGCTTTGCCGTCACGTCCAGGTGCATGACTACGGCGCCATTCGGAGGGTCATCCCCCAGGGGTGTTACCGTCAACTGAACCCAGCGCTGCTCCGTTGGGGAATGATAGGAATATTCGAGCGAAAAGTTCTTTTTCGCGCCACGTAATATCGAACGAATACCGTCGGCGATCTTGCGAGCCTCCAATGCGTCATCGCCTCCTGCACGATCGCAAATATCGAGGTAATTGAGTCCGATCCCGCATCCCGGGCCTTGGAGTGCGTTCGCGCCGGCAAATCTCCGCCACGCGTCGTTCACCGAGACGATAAGCCCCTGGGCATCGAGCAAGGCGATATTCGCGGGCAGCGCGTTGAGGATGGCGGCCTGCTTGGCTTCCTCGTGGTGGCGTAACTGTTCCTGGGGGCGCCGTGACAAAAACGTCCGGCCGTTAAGGTCCGTGACCGTGTGCACGTCGCCTGCCGTCAGTTCCTCCAGGCGTTGCTCGGTTTCGAGCAGCGTCTCCATTAACGCAGCAACTTCCCCAGCCGCGTCCTCTGGTGGTGGTGATTTTTTCGGATTCATGCAGCCAAGATTTCTAGCTTCAGAGTCGGCCACACGAGTTGCGTCCGGCCGGGTGTGCCAACGATGCTTCCGGGAAGGGACGGCGTGAGTTTGACGAAAGTCGGTGTCATGAGAATGCCGTCTGCCAGCGCGCGCTTCGGTTCGCGACACCCATCCACGACCTCGATCTCGTGCCGCTCCGGCGGGTGGACCAGGTGGAGCGCGCTAAGTTTGGCAATCCCCTGCGCGCAGTTCTGCGCGTCCCTGCAACATAAAGCGGGAATTTGAACATGACGCGTTTCACGACAAGTGGATTGGCCGAGACAAACGAAACTTCCTTTATCGAGAAGGATCTTCGACCACTTTTAATCCGTTCGAGGTTGCGGGTGACCCTTGATATCCGATGGCAAATATCGCTGCACGACCTCCTGAAGACCCTTGAAACTCATAGGCTTATACATTATTTCCGCGGCACCTACGGCGATCGCGCGCTCGACAAACGCTGATCCATTGTGAAAGGCGGTGTTGACGATCACGGGGATGTCCCGAGTGGACGGGTCTGCTTTAAAACGCGCAATTGCTTCAATTCCTGTGCTGGTAGGTAAACTGAGATCCATGAAGATCAGATCAGGACGCGCGGCATGTGCTTGGTCCAGGGCATCGAGTCCCATTGCCGCTTCTTCAACGTCGTAGCCCAATCGTCTGAGAATGAGAGCCATCAGTTCTCGGCTGTCAGGTTGGTCTTCGACGATGAGTATTCGCTTCCTGTCCACACATCTCTGGGTCGCACAAATAATGCCGGTTCAAGTTTGCTGTGATTTGGTTCTAGCGAGGTAGTGTG
>CAWERH010000019.1:0-72792 GCA_963811315.1 uncultured delta proteobacterium | reverse complement strand
TTCTCCGGCTCTAACAAAGCACGATGGTTAATCTAAAGCACCCACCGGCAAAGCCTCTTAGACGAGGTATTCCCGGGACTCCCTACTTCATCGAGATAAGCCCCACTCATCTCACTGTGAAAGTCTTGGGCTCCCGGCGTCCGGGTGTTTCGCGGTCACTCATTGAACTTATCAGTCAGTTTGCCACGCCCGATACCGCACCGGCGAAGTTTCACGGTGATCCTATGGCTTATCTGGAATGGGTAGGGAAGAAAACAAAGAAACCCTGATGATGAAATGCTTACAGCATCAAGACTGCGAGGAGTGTCGGCTCAACATCGAAATCATTGGCATAAAAAACTGACGATCTGATTTCCAAGCAGATTCTTCAAGGTATGGAGAAAAGCGGCGAACAGGTTGCCGTCCATGTAAACCGTAAAGGAGAACTGTTATCCGTCTTGACCGTCAAGACAGCCGACGTTCCAGACGCGCTGTCCATGGATCACGAGTTCGAAGCCAGATACACCGACTATCTGAGAGAACTCAAAACCGGCGAGGCCCTGATCATGATGACAACTGAAGGGTCCGACCACGTTGGGATCTACAAGCTCCCGCCCCGACCGTTGCATTGAGCCGCATAACGGGACCTCTCACTCAAGCTTCATTCTGGCTTACAGCGAAATAAGCCAACACCGGACGGAGATCACAGGTACATCGCATACACCTTCAGCTTTCATTCGATTACAGCGGCGCCGAAGAACGCCCGCTCCCATTCCGCTTGCGAGTACGTCGCATTCTTCCAGTGTTTGTCACCGCGTCGATGATTCTGATTGACGAGGAAGGTGTCTAGTTTGATTTCTCCGAGCCTATTCCACCTCGAATGTAACTCGCTGCGTTGCGAGCTCTATGGCAGCTGCGCACCGTATGCGGGCGTGTACTTCGAGTAGCTTAGGATTATTGCAATGGCAGCCTTGTACGTGCAAAGCGTCGGTTGGCCATCGATTAACTTCGCAACCAGTTGCTCGAACAATTTGGCTGCGCGATCTTGCCGAGTCGCACCGGCCAGGACTGGACGTGCGAAGGGCTCCATGGTCCGAGAAAATTTATCACCGGGTTTCTGGGCGTATTAGCGATGCGCCGACGTGGCGGAGGAAACATCTACGTCCAAGGTACCACGACCCTTTCTAAGCGTCCGGTGAGTGCGGCGTCAATTTGGGGGATCAGGATCGGTCCCTCACGAAGACATCTGTGGGTCGTGTCCCACCACACTGGATCTCCGACCGGAACGACTTTCATACCCGGGATCTGACCATCTGCAGCAGCACCGACCAGCGCCGCTGCGCAGGCGTCGAGTTGGTCATGCGTGGCGTAACGCCGTCGAAAGCGCAACACCCAAGAGTTGAAGGATCGCAACGCGCGCCTCCCGCCCCGCTAAGCGATGTTTGTTTGGAATCCGCCGGGCGAGTCGCGTCCAGATCGTCTGCTGGATACACCTCGCATATGCCGAGCATCGAGGTCGGGCTGATGGCGAGTCCAGCAAAGCGGAATGCCGCGAACAAATCGAGAAGACGAGCCAATAAACCCACCGTAAGGTTGCGTCAAAGGGGGACGGGCGTCTCCCGTCTTCCCCGCTGCGCCGAGCCTCCTCTCCGAGCACCGAATGCTGCATCCGCCCTGCGCGAGGCCCTGAGGGGCATCGAGCATCACGGAGCGTACCGCACGGACCTCGGGAAGCGCGGCCGAGACGTTAATCCGGTCACCCGGCCTCCCAGTTCCACGTCCAAAAGTACGCGATGATGTCGCTGCCCCTCATCTCCAGGCCGCACACGTCCATTGGGCGAGCGGCATTCGAGAACCGATCGGTGACGTCGATTCCGAGATACGCGCACGTTGTCCTACTTGGTTTCGTCGATCGCACGCTACGCCACTCCTCGGCTACACGGTGTAACTCCGACATTATCGGTGACCTCCTGCCCAGGCAACCACAATCAATCGACGCCACTGATAAGTGAGCTTAGCGACTCCGCACGCAGGTAAAGAATAGATCCGACCGTCGTTTGATCACACTGAGTCACTGATGGAACTCATCAGTCAGCTTGCCACGCCTGATACCGCACCGGCGAAGTTTCACGGTGATCCTGTGGCTTATCTGGAATGGGTAGCGAAGAAAACAAAGAAACTCTGATGAAATGCCTACAGCATCAAGACTGCGAAGAGTGTCGGCTCAACATCGAAATTATCGGCATAAACAGCGACCTGATCTCCAGGCAGATTCTTCAAGGAATGGAGAAAAGCGGCGAACAGGTCGCCGTTCATGTCAACCGTAAAGGAGAACTGTTATCCGTCTGGACCGTCAAGACCGCCGACGTTCCAGACGCGCTGTCCATGGATCACGATTTCGAAGTCAGATACATCAATTATCTGAGAGAACTCGAAACCGGCGAGGCCCTGATCATGATGACAACTGAAGGATCCGACCATGTCGGGATCTACAAGCTCCCTTCCAGACCGCTGCACTAAGACAAGTTTTTTCCGCTCTCCTTCACTTCTTCGGTAGTCGTACCGATTAAGCGTTTAAAAAAGGAATCAGGAATCCTCACCTGAAAAACCAGGTGCAAAGGAGACCCGCCAATGTCACAGCTTCAACAACAATCCCCAGGCCGTTACGTCATGAAGGACCTCTATCTCTTCAACTGCAAGAGAGAGATTCTCGAGCGAAAACTCGAAACCCTGCCGATCACAATCCCTTTAAAGCCGATCAGGCCAGAGACCGCATTAAGAAGAGCTTTGAGCCTCAACCTCGACCAAAAGCGCTACACCTTTGAACAATCATCCTTGCGAAAAGGTCAATGACAAACCGGTTCAGATCATCTTGAGCCGCGACGCTTTGAGTAACGGCGACGTCGACGCCTCTGTCGGTAAAGCCTACGTGGAGCGCGGACGGATAGAGGTGAACACAACCTATCCGGAAATCAGGCACTCCCTCGAAAACGGCTTTCGATTTCACATGGAAACCGCGATCACCAGGGACCTCTCGATTGTTGTCACAAAATATCTGACGACCTGCATGGGAATCCCCGTTAGGCCCAAGAACGGCGAAATCTATTTTGCCCTCGAGAAATATATTCCCGAAGTTCTTGAGCTAATGACCGTGATCGACAGCCTGGGCCAGGAAAGCACAATTCGGGTTTCACCCGTGGTTGGTGATGAAGTCCAAAAGGTGGTCGAGCGAGCCCACGATCATTTCAGGACATCGGTAGAAACCCTGGCGCGGCTCACAGAAGAAATCTCTGATGAGACCCACACCAAGACACTCAACACGAGGCTCAAAGACGCCAGAGATCTTCTTGAGCAAGCTGCTGCGTACGAGATCGGTCTCGGCATGGAACTCGATGAGGTGAAACGAAACATACAGGAGGCGAAGTCGAGAATCGCAGAAAGACTGCTCGGAAAATCCGCAGCAAATCACCACGCAGAAGAATCGGTATCACCGCCCGCTTACATCGCTAGATCGACCGGCCAAATGGACCTGATCTGAACGCCTCCATCGAAATATTCTAAGGATTGCTATGGCATCGCAGAAAAGAAACACCTCGCATTCTTACCATTCAATTCCACGCCACTGACGAGGAGTTGGCTGATATTCACGGCCAGCTGGAAACTCTCGTGGACCGACTTGTTTTCGACGACATGGGTCTCGCCGGGCGCGTGATCAACCTTGTTCGCATGATGAGAGGACAGGTCGGCGTGGCCAGCAACTACATCACCCAAGCAGATTATGAGCAGTCGGTAAAAGACTTTCGGCTCGATTCCAATTCGACGGGTTGGTGAAAGACCCAAAGGAGAAGCAAACATGCAGAGATTTGAAGAATTCAAAAACTATCTTCAATCGAACTTCGTCGAACTGGACCACGCCATCCGGGCACTCCTCCTGGGATTAACAGCAAAAACCCACGTCTTTCTCCTCGGTCCGCCTGGAACCGCCAAGAGTCATTTAGCCGAGGTGCTCTGCGATGCTCTGGAGCTCAAAGCTTTCAGATTTCTTTTCACCGACGAAGCTAAACACAAAGACATTTTCGGCATCCAGAGCATCCAGGCTCTGAAAGACGACAAGGACATGCTCATTACCCAGGGTAAGCTGCCAGAGGCCGAGATCGCATACCTGGACGAAATCTGGAAGGCCAACGCGAGTGTCGTCAACATGCTGCTCTGGGCTCTAAGAGACGGAAAGTTCACCAACGGGGGACAGACCGTGAAGATGCCCCTTGTTTTTGCCGTTGCCTGCTCGAATGAAATCCCGGAAGACTCGACTCGGAGAGCCATCTACGACCGGCTCCTGATCAGAGAGGAAGTCAAAGAAATCGAAATGGCGGAAAACTTCCGTGCGGTCTTGGATCGAAATGAGACTCCCCCGCCAAAGGTTCCGATGAATGAAATCGAAGAACTCTGGAAATCGGCGGAAGGTGTGAATGTCTCGAACGATGTGAAAGAAGCTCTGACCGAACTGAGAGAGAAAATCCACGACCAAGGGGTGAAAAGCTCGAATCGACGATGGTTCGAATCCGTCAGGGTTCTCAGGGCATCGGCGGCTCTGGATGGACGAGCCGATAACCGAGCTTAAGACCTCGAATCGCTATCCTCTATTCTGTGGCACCAGCCGGAAGAAAGGGTGACCGTGCGCCAGGCCATTCTTAACATCACCGATCCCGGCCTTGCCAAAGTGCTCGAATATTTGGACAGCGCCAGAGAGGAACTGGAAAAGTTAAAGCAGGAACAAGACCGCATGAATGGCAGCGAAATGTTCCAAAGAGCATCTCAAGCCGCAACGGAAATCGCCGCCATCATTGCCGAGGCAGAAAAGACCGCGAGATCCAAAAGAGAGAAAGAAGCCGTGGAGAGCATTCGTTCTATCCAGGCCAACATCATGCGGAATTTCCTGAAATTGAAAATCTAAACGATGCAGACCGAATCAAACACTCTGCCTGACGCAAAAACGCTCTTTGAGCGGATGTGTATCGATGGCACACGCTTTCAGGCGCACAAGTTCATATCCGCAGTGGAAAGCTATGAAGGACTCAGGGAAGCGGCGAATCAAGGAAGTGAAATCACACCCAACTATTTTCCGCTTCTCTCGGACGTTTTCTCGGCTTTTTTTCAAAACAAGGCGAGGCTTAAACAGAATTCTCCGCGGGACACCGAAGAAAACCGCGCGATCATGGAAACCGCTCTTGGGCTCAAAGAATATGAGGAACTGCATACCGTATCCAGACTCGACTTTTTTGCCTCGGCAGCGGCGACAAGGGCATTCTCGGACCAGATCATTAAACTTATCAAAGAGAAAAAAGAGGAGGATAAGAAAGAGCCCGAGAAAGGCAAACCCAAACAATGGTCCTCTGGGCATTGACCCTGACACTCTGCGCTGGGCCATTCGAAGATCTCTCAAGAAAGGACTGGAGGAGGCCCAGGAGGCAAAGCAAGCGGTTGAGACCTTTGGAAGACAAGAAGGCGGGATCCAGCGAATCCCGTTAACCGAGCAGTTTCGCCTCGCCGATCTTCTTGGAAAGAACGCCAAGATCAAGGAAATCGTCAAGATGCTCGGCCGGATGAGGCTTGAAGCGCTGTCGATAAAGAGATCGAGAATAACCCAGTTCGGCTCCGGTAAGACGAGGAGTGGAAACGGTTGGTATCGAGGGGATCGAAAGAGTCCTGCCGGACGAGCTGGCAACGCTCGCCATTGGAGAACAAGGCGAAGATTTGTTTCTAAAAAGGCTCCTGGAAGAAGATCTCCTTGCCTACAGCTACAAGAATCCGGTCGAAGAAACACAGGGGCCGATTTTGATCGCCGTAGACGGCTCGGGAAGCATGGCGGGGCTTAAAGAGATCTGGGCCAAAGCTTTGGCGATCGCCACAATGCTTCAAGCCAAAAAGGAACGAAGGAAATCGTACGGGATCATCTTTGGCGCAAGCGAAAACGAGATCTTTGAGATCGACGTCAACAGGCTGGAAGATTTGGCAACGGCGTCCTTCCACATGGGGACGAATTTCGGGCCGCCGCTCCGGTGGGCTGAAGACAAATTCAAAGAACAACCGCGAGCGGATCTCTTTTTCATCACCGACGGGATTTGCAATTTAGACGACGAAAAAAAGACGGCGTTTATTCTGGCGAAGAGTCAGCTCTGGAGCCAGGTGCTGCAGCGTTCTTATCGGTTCGGATGCCACGGACACAGTGAAGCAGTTCTCTGACAAAGTCTTCTCTTTGACCGCAAACCCTAATCCAAGCGACGGCGGTCAGATCCTATCTGAAATCTGAATCCCGTCTGATTTCTTTAATAATCTTTTTGCCAACAGCACTTCTATGTTGATCGAAAAAGTTATCGATTATTACATCGATATCGGCAAAAAACACCCCGGCAACCCTTTCCGTCTTTCCAACAGCGGGAGATGCGCCCGCGCTCTCGCCTACCAGCGCTTTCCCTCGACCTTCAAGTCAGAGCCCATGCCGGCACGGGTTCTGATGATCCTTGAAGAAGGCAAACGAGTCGATAAATGGCTGAAGGAGGAATTCAGAACACATTGCGCAAAATCCTGGGGCTCGGAGGAAAAAGAGTTTTTTATCGAGGTCGAGGGAATCAAGATCTTCGGCCACGCCGATGGCGTTCCTACTTTGGAATCCTATGGCCGGACCGTCGCCGAGCTGAAAAGCATGTCCAATTACGGTTTCCGTAACGCCCTGCAGGGAAAGGTGGACTACGCTTACCGCTGCCAGCTTAATTCCTATGTCATCGGCGGAGGTCTCAACAACGCCCTTTGGGTCTGTTACCGCAAGGAGACTTCTCATCTCCTGGAACTGTTTTGTTCAAAAAACATTGAAAAGATCGAAACGCGAATTCTGACTCCATCAGGAGGGTGGCTTCAATTTACTCCTGAATCGCCCATCGAAGACGACGAATGGCAGAGAGCCGAAGTTACCCATCCGTTCGATCCTAAGCTTCACGAAGAAGTGCTGGCGCGTTTTCGAAAGGTTATCCACGCAACTCCGACAAATCTCCCCGATCGGGAGTACGGCCCCAAGCTCGTCTGTGAAAAGTGTGGCGGCAACGGTTTCTATCTCACAGAAAAGAAGCAAATTAAAAAGCCCTGCACTGCCTGTGAGGAAACCGGGAAGATCCTGGAACCGAAGTTAGGTTTTCCCTGCTCCACCTGTCGATTCAAAAAGCACTGCTGGCCCGGGGCAAAACTTCAGTTTGACGGGAAAAAGCCCGTATGGGTTGTACCGCGAGAAGTCGCGGAACTTACTCCGGTTTTCCATCTCCATGAACATTTAAATGGGAACGATGTTGGCAGCTCATCGCCAAGATCTTTACCTGGCAACGACCAGGCCGACGATGTCGAACTCTTTTAACCTGGATCTCTTTCGCAAAACTTACCAGGGACCGACGATAAGGGTGAAACTGGTCACGGCGGAAAATGCCGCTGCTTATCTACCCGCCATAGCATTTACATCGAGCAAAGACGTTTGGGATTATTTCTCCACTCTCGAGGATGAACCAAGAGAAATCGTCATCGCGACTTATTTAGACAACAAACATCATGTGCTCTCCATTGAGGAAGTATCGCGGGGAACTTTGACAGCGTCGCTCTTTGAACCGCGAGCGATTCTGCAAGGTGCTCTCTTAACCAATGCTGCCGCTTTGATCGTCCTTCACAACCATCCAGCCGGCGATCCCAAGCCCAGCACCGAGGACATCTCGGTAACGAAGTCTTTGAAACAGATAGCCGATCTCCTGCCCATACGATTTCTAGATCACATCATCATCGGCAAGAAGAGTTACGTTTCACTCAAGGACTCGGGGCACCTTTAGGCGACCAAAATGGAAAAACAAATAACCGATATGAATCGATTGCTGCCGAAGTTTTCCTTGGGACGCATTGTCGCCACACCGGGGGCGTTGGAAGCCGTGCAGGAGGCGAATCAAAACTCCTTCGAGTTTATCCAAAGACATCAATCGGGAGATTGGGGCGAGCTTTGCGAAGAAGATAAACGCGAAAATGAATTCTCCGTTCGTAAATGGCTTCAGAATCCTCAGCGCCTATCGAACTCTGCACGATGTGAAAGTGTGGATCATCACCGAGGCAGACAGATCAGTTACGACGCTCCTTCTCCCCCACGAATATTAGCGCCACGGCATCTCAAAAAACACCGAAACGAGCGGCTCGACACAAATCAGAATGAAGGTGCACCCGCAGTCAAACAGCAACATCTACCGGGAAGGACCGTCCTTCCGCTCTAATACCCATCGAGGCCGACGGATTCCATGCGTTCGCCGACGGCTTTGCACTGGACGGACAATGGGTCGTTTTTCTCTCTATCGCCGGCCATAAAGATGCGGTGAAGGCCATCAGAGCCAGGCTTCTTACCAACCACTGGTTAAATGTCGGAATTCACGAGATTTGCCTGCTTCCCGAGATTAAAATACGGAACGAATGTTAAGGCTTTACCCTCGGGAATCATCCATACGGCCATATTCATCAAAAACGACCCTGGCCAGTCACAGACGTACTATGCTTTGACGGCAAGACCGGAACCCACGGTTTCGGATCTCTATTTCACTGCCCTCATAAAGCACAGTGCAGTTCCGGTCCATTCCGGCTGGAAGGCGTGGCTGTACAAACGAGCCGTCCAAAAACAGGAAGTAGAAGCGCTAACAGCCCATGGAATCCATGGGCGTCAAAGTCATTCTCGACGATGACTACACTGGCCGTTGACATTTCAGCCGCACTTAAGAAGGGGAAGCTGAGACAAGTTTTCGACAACGATTCGTTGCTACCGTTTACGAAAACATCCCCACGCATCTAAACGTTTCATATTTCTTCTTCAAGAATTGCGAAAACATGAGACTTGAGGCACAGGCCAAGGCCGGTTTCTATCCGACGCCACCCGAGATCGTTGAAATCATCAGGACGTGGTTCGGCAGAGAAAATGACGGGGTCACGCGACGGCTCCTCGATCCATGTTGTGGCACGGGAGAGCCGGCGGCCCGAATCGCTGCTGCCGCTGGATGCGAAGCCTACGGCGTGGAAATCAACACGGAAAGAGCGCAGCTAGCGAAGAAGATCTTGAGTAAAGTCGTTGCCAGCGATCTTTTCAGCGTAAGAGCACGCGCCGGCGGCCTTTTCAATTTTGTATTTGAATCCGCCTTATGACTTCGATGCGGAGGATGGCCGAACCGAATTATCCTTTCTGAAACACACCCTGTCCTATCTGGCTCCAAAAGGCCTTCTTCTTTTCGTGGTGCCGCAAAAACGAATCACGCCAAGAATCGCCCGAGTGCTATGCCGCCCACTTCGAAGATCTGCAAATCAGAAAGTTTCCCACTGTCGAGTTCCAAGCTTTCGGGCAAATCGTCATCGTCGGAGTCAAAAAGGCACGCGCCGAAATTAACGGCGAGGCTCTTGCCAGCCTCAATCACGTCCGTGCTGCTGACCTCCCCGAAATGACTCGTAGGGAATTCTCATTGTCTATCCCAGCCGCCGGTCGGGATTTCTTTATCCGATCATCTGAATTCAGTTCGGACGAGCTAGCCGAAGAGATCAAATCAAGTCCGTTGTGGAAAGAGCCGCCGCTCGGTCTTTTTCAAGCAAAATGAACGAATGAGGCCGGCGATGCAGCCGCTCATGCCACCTCGCAAAGCTCATCTGGCAATGTTGATTGCCGCGGGTCTCATCAATAACCAGATACTGGAAGCCAACGGCAAAAGGCTTCTTATCAAAGGAACCTCAAAAAAGGCCATCGATCGATTCGAAGAGGAAACGGAAAAGGGAATAAAGATCACCGAGCGCGAACGAATTATCACCCAGATAAACGCCTTTAATTTGACAACAGGCGAATATCTCCAGATCGTATGAATATCCACGACTTCATCGAAGAGTTCCGTTCCGTCATCATTGCCAGCGTCGGCCGGGATTCCAATCCCCTCTACCACCCAGGGACAGATCGAAAGGCTATCTATAAGCTTATAAAAGAACTTCCCAGACGGCCCATCGCAAGCCAGGTCGACGCTATCGGCGGGATCGTCCAGGCTCTCCGATCGCGCGATTCCGCAATTCTCGTTGGAGAAATGGGTCTGGGCAAAACGTATATCTCGATTGCCGCTGCAGCCGCTCTTGGTTTCGAGAAGACCCTGGTCGTCTGTCCGCCACATCTCGTCAGCAAGTGGCGGCGCGAGGTGAAACAAACCCTTCCTTCTGCTCATGCGGTTGTGGCGGAGAAAATTGGCGACCTTGAAAAAGTCCTGAAAGAAAAACGGCGGTCTCTATTCGTAATCCTTTCTCGCGAAAAGGCAAAACTTGGGTATTTCTGGAAGGGACACGCAAAGCGCCTCAGGGATGGCACCTTTGTCTGCCCTAAATGCAGAATCCCGCTGGTAGACAGGGACGGCTTGCCGCTGGCGGAGGAATCCCTCAACCGGAAAAAACAGAAGTGCAAGGATTGCCGTGAGCCATTTTGGGAAGCGGACCCAAGAGGTCCCAGACGCTTTCCGCTGGCGACCTACCTCAAGAACAAGTACCCGGGACATTTCGATCTGCTCATTTCCGACGAGTGTCATGAATATAAAGGCGCGGCCACAGCCCAGGGCATCGCTCTGGACCATCTCGGAAAGGCGGCGCGACAAATTCTCGCGCTCACCGGAACTCTTCTCGGCGGTTACAGCTCGAACCTTTTCTATCTCCTTTTCCGGATCTCCCCGGACATACGGAAGGATTTCAGGTTCAAAGATATCAAGAAATGGATGGAGCTATACGGCGTTCTTGAGAAAATCACCTTCGTTTCGGCCAATGACGAAGGACGGGCGAGCTTGAAAAAGGCCCAGGAGGTGCGCTGGCACGAACGGCCGGGAATCTCCCCGGCACTCATACCTGAACTCTTGCCCAGGGCAATTTTCTTGAAACTCTCCGATCTGAATATCGCTCTCCCGCCATATCGTGAGATCGCCCATGCGATCGATATGGAACCGGAACAGAAAGAATCCTACCGCTCATTTCAGGAAGGACTTGCTTGCGGAACTAAAAGCCGCGCTTAACCAGGGATCGAAGCGACTTCTGGGGATCTATCTCCAGGCTTTACTTGGCTATTCCGACAGCCCGTGGGTTCAAGAAACCATCAAAGACAAAGAGAGCGGCAGAGTCTTGGCGGAATCAATACCGCTCTCAGAGAACACGCTATATCCCAAAGAGAAAGAACTTTTGCGGATCTGCGTTGAAGCAAAAAGAGAAGGAAGGAAAACCGTAGTCTACTGCGTTCACACGGAGACCAGGGACATCACCGAAAGACTCAAGAAGATACTTGGCGATGCGGGCCTTGCCGCCGCAGGTGCTTAAAGCGACTAAAGTAAAGGCCGCTGAGCGGGAAGAATGGATCCAGTCGTTCAGCGGAGATGTTTTAATAACCCACCCAAGGAATGTCCAGACCGGACTTGATTTGATCCAGTTTCCCGAAGTTGTTTGGTACCAGCAGGACTATTCCGTTTATATCTTGCGGCAGGCCTCCAGAAGATCCTGGAGAATCGGCCAGAAAGAACCCGTGAATGTCCACCATCTTTATTACAAGGGAACCATTCAGGAGAAAGCCATAACACTGAACGTCAAGAAACTGCGTGCGGCACTTCTAACCGAGGGAGAACTGACGGAAGGGCGATTTCTCGAACAGATCGAAGATGACGGACTAATCGCGCTGGCTAAAACAATTGTTGACCGTGCGGAAGAAAAAATCTCTCTCGAAAGTGAGCTTAGACGGCTCACGGGCATTGAGGAGGAAACGGACATCATTCTTCCCGATAATGGCGAGCTGGAGGAAATTCATGAAGACGATTTCCCCCGGAAAACAGACGAATCGGTTCAAGAGACAGTCGTTAATAATGGTCAATGCCACATTGAACCGATACCGGACTCAGTCGTTCTGACAGAATCCATGAGCGAATCGCCGGCGAAAAAAGACGATGCTCGATCCCAACACCCAACCCAGTTGCTCTTGTTCGCCTACCTATCCTGAACGTCATTTCCTCGTTTTCGTGAGCACGAGCCGATACGATCGCCACACTTTTTCAATGTAATCCCGTTGCCGGAGGTTCTCGGGAGAGTGATAGAGACCGACACCCTTCCACCAACTTCCACTGACGCGAATGCAGTGTTCGAGAATCTTCGCACCAGCCACGACATTCAATTGAGGATCTAGCAACTCGAACTTGGAAAGATCGAATCGTTTTCCCCACAATCCCCAATTGACCTGCATGAGACCGATATCGACGTTGTCGCCAGATCGTCTGAGCAGCCCCAGTGCTTCGTAATGCGACGACGGAAAGAAAGAACGTCCTGAAACGTTGAGCGCATAGGGTTGAAAACCGCTTTCGACGTGGCTGATCGCGAGTAAAAGCTCAACGGGAACCCCGGTCGCCGCCGCGGCTCGCAGGTACACTTCCGGTGACAATCCCCAGCAGTCGGTTCGTACCAGTAACACCACCAAGACTAACAGGAATCTCATCCGTCGATTCTACGGCAATGGGCGCTCAGGAAAGACCAGAAAATGGAACCAAATAATAACGGTTTGAGAACAATTTTCAAAAATCAGGAAGGAGAAACATCATGATCAGTCAGGAAGAAGCGAAGGATTTCATCCGGCGTTACCGGGAGGTCATTCTAGAAACACCCTATGGAGAGATTCACGTCTGCGGCAGCAAAGAAGTCTATGAAGAGCTTATCGGACAAGGAAAACTTGCTTTCAGTCCGATTGAACTCCTCCAACTTCAAAAAGCCACTGAGAGTGGCTCTCTTGAAACGATCGTGAAGATCAAAAGCTCAGTACCGGGGGCGAGAATCAAAGACATCATTCCGGTGGAGAAAAAGCCGGAGACCACGCAAAAGCAGAGCTAATTTTGCTCTGCGTCACGGGAGACTTATATGGACAAACCCTTTCTACAAACGCTGAATTTATACCGCAGCAAAAGCGCGCTGCAAATTAGTCCAAGTCCCGAGCTGGCTCTCGTCTTTGTAAGCCTGGCGCCGGTCATCCCAGGAATGGAAAACAAGATGCCGGATAAAAACACCAAGAAATATCTCTGGGACAAAAAGCTCACGGCGAGTTTTAATTTTGAAGGGGCTCTCGAGGTAGCTGCCGCAGCAACAGCTCTAGCAGAAGGGAAAGAAAATCTTCTGGCTGATTCCAAAGGGACTCTGCCCTCTTGGTACCGCGATCCGTCGAAGTGCGGCCGGGACGGCAATGCCAAGATCATCGGCTTTTACCGGCCAAAAGACCCACCTGATGGTTCGAAGGTTCGCTATTTCCTAGGAATCACGGAGAACAACAAGAGCAAGGATGGGCAAAAGATCGGCATTTCACTCGAATATCCAGACCTCTTCAAAATCGCCCGTGTGATGGAGGAAGCCGCGTTAGCAATCCTCGGATGGCGAAAACAGATCGAGGAAAGATGTGATGTCAACGGTCATGCATCCCCTGGAACCTCCGATCCTCACACCTCCGATATTGGGGCGGCCAACACGCAATCCACCGCGATGTCCAACGGAACAGTGCAACAAAGCGAAGTGTTCTAATTCGGCGAATGGAACTCCTAGTGAAGCACAATGTTTCCGATCACCACGAATCTCAAACCTTATTACAACTCCGTGGGCAACGTATGCGATCATTGGCACGAACGTTATTATCCATTTCATCATTACCTGGAACGCCAACTTGGTGATTCCAAGTGAAATTGCTCGCACTTTGGGATTCGTTCCTGCTTCATTCGGCAATCTTTCCACATCACACACGTTAGTCACGTGCATGTTTCTGCATGGAGATCTCATTCATTTGTCAGGAAACATGGTTTTTCTGCTGGTTTTCGGACGGCGGGTGGAAACTGAATTCGGTACGGATAATTTTCTGGTTTTCTATGTGACAGCGGGAATAACAGCTTGTCTCGTCTCACACAATGGCGGAGTCCGACTCATCGATACCTCTCATCGGTGCCAGTGGCGCCATTAGCGGCGTTTTGGGTGCGTTTTTAATCTCCAATCCCAGAGCACGGATCACTTTGGTGCTTGATCCGACGCTGATCTTTTTCTTGCATCGACTTACAGTCCGGCTGCCCTCCTGGCTATTCTTGCCTGCGTGGTTTCTTCTGCAGCTTGGCTTGGCGCTGAAACCACGGGCATCAAATGTAGCTTTCTGGGCTCACGTCGGAGGATTTCTGGCGGGCACCGTCGTCTCTATCGCGGTTTACAACTACACTTCGAGAAATAGATCCTACTCATAGAGGATAGATCATCGTGATTGGCGGTTCTGAGATAAATCGCGATCTGCACGTTGTACTCATCCACTAATTGGCTCAATTGATCCAGGTTTTTTCACATATCTGTGCGTCCTATCGAGAAGCCGCCGGATTAGAACTACGGAAGCCTAAGAGGAGTTATCCTCTCGGCAACGAATAAAGTCGGAGGGTGGAGTGTATTTCTATGCGACTCGAAAATAGTGCCAATAAGGTTTCTAACCTAGGCACTCAAATCGATTCTTTGCTCACTATCGATGAAGTCTGCGGCTTACTTAAGCTCGAACCGCAGACGATTTATCAGCTCACCTACCGCGGAAAAATCCCTCACTACAAGATAGCCAATCGGCTTCGGTTTAGGCTTTCGGAAATCGTCGAGTGGATCGAAAAGCATAAGGTCGCAAAGGGGCCTGAGGAAGACTTTAGGCAGAGGATATAAGTGGCATCAGTCTACAAAATTAAGCGCGGAAACGGCATTCGGTACGGAGTTACCTATTATCTGCCGGACGGAACGCGGATCAGGAAAATCATTGGCCCTAAATGGCATCAAGCCGATGAGTACAGACAGAAGATTGAAAAGGAGTCCCGCGAAGGCCGTTTTGAGGTTCTTACTGCGAAGGAAATTCTTTTTCTCGACTTCGCCAAGGAATATCTTCAAGCGAAGAAAGTCAAATCAACAGCCAAGACTTACACCACGTATTTCTATTGCATTGATCGCATCCTTGTTCCGTACTTTGGACGGTATTATCTCCACCAGATTACCCCAGCATTGCTCGAACGTTTCATTGTGGAGAGCCTCAATCGTGGCGTTTCGCCTCTAACTGTGAACGGTTATCTCCGGGTCCTCTCGGCCATGCTGAATCAAGCCGTCAGGTTAGGATACAAGGCTAGAAATGTTGTAGCGGGCGGGAAAAAACTCAAAGCTCCGGAGAAGGAAGCCAGATTTTTAACCTACGACGATGCAGCTAAACTTTTTCAAGCGGTGAAATACACGAGCTTTGGGTTGTTGTGGGGCTGGGCCTTTTAGCGGGTGTACGAAAAGGGGAGCTGCTAAATCTCAAATGGAGCGATATTAATTTCCAAGATCGATTCCTCCGTGTCATGAATCGTCCTGATGAAGGCTTTCAAACCAAGAACTATCGGAATCGAAGCGTTGGCCTGCATCCGGACCTGAAGAAAATTCTTGTATGGTGGCGCGATACCCGTTCGGCGCGAGTCCAGTTACATAAATCGACAATCGGAATATGTCGTGACGTACAAAGGCGAACAGGTCGCGTCTGTAGAGAGAACGTTACGTAGCGCATACAAAAAAGCCGGGCTGAGTACCGAACGCCCTTTTCACACGCTTCGGCATTCGTTTGGAGCTTATCTTGCCATGGCTGGCGTGAGCCTTTACGAAATCGCTAAACTCATGGGCCATACGTTTGAACAGGTAACCCAGCTCTACGCCCACCTACAACCAGAACATCTGCACAATCAGGTCGGGAAAATTCCTCCAGATCGCAATCAAACCATCGGCTCGACGACTAGCCTCTCCCTTGGCTTCCGTCGTTGATCCTAAGCACATGGCGCCGAACGGTGCGCCGTTTCACTTTCAAGAATACGGCTCTCGAGCTCTGCAAAATTTCGACTCTATCTTTAACCGGTTCTAGCTGTTTACTTTTGAGATGGGAACGTTTTGGGAACTTTTCGGTTTTTTGGCCAAAAAGCCCAAAAAATGGCAGTTTGGAAGTCATTAATTTCTAGAAAGAATTTTGGAGCGGGCGACCGGGGTCGAACCGGCGACGTCCAGCTTGGGAAGCTGGCATTCTACCACTGAATTACGCCCGCTCAGATTGGGTTGGACGCGACTAGACTGTAAGGAATTGACGGTGGGATGTCAACGCGTAAGTGGCGGCATGAAGTGTCGTGACATCTGTCTCGCGCAGCAAATCAAAGTTACGGCGTCCTGAGCTACTTCGGTATATTTTCGCCGTTCGCGACCAGCGCGTTCTACTTGCGAGCGCCACATAAGCTGTTTTATGGTTAGCGCTATGCAATATCACACATTGGGTAAAACCGGATTGCGGGTTAGCGCTATCGGCCTTGGCACAATGGTTCATGCGGGGCACTTCGGTCCCATGCAGGATTCCGAATCGTTGAGTTCAATCGACGCGGCGCTCGAGTTAGGCGTGAACTTTATCGACACGTCGGATGCCTACGGCGCCGGCTATTCGGAAACTCTGCTAGGAAAAGCGCTCAAAGGCAGGCGCGACAAAGTCATTCTCGCGACCAAGGGCGGCAACGTGATGGTCGGCCCGAACCGCGGCAAACGAATCTTCGACCCGGATTACATCAGCGGGGTGATGGACGAAAGCCTGCAACGATTGCAAACCGACTACATCGATCTCTACCAGCTCCACAATCCGACCGCCGACGTGATCGAGAAAGGCGCGGTCTGGGACGTGCTGGAGCGCGCCAAGCAAGCCGGGAAAATCCGTCACTACGGCGTTTCGATCAATACCATGGAAGAAGGCAGTGCCGCGGTCAAAGACGGCCGCGCCGAAACGATTCAGGTCGAATATAATCTGCTCGCGCAGGAGCCAGCCGAAACGTTTTTTCCGGCGGCCCAACAGGCGAACGTCGGGATCATTGCTCGCGTGCCGCTCAAGCGCGGCATTTTGACGGGAAAATTAACTCAGGCCGACGAGCAGCGGTTTCAAGGCGACGACGTGCGCGCGCGCAGCTTCAAGGGCGAAGCCTTTGCCAAGGAATTGGCCAAGGCCGACAAACTTCGCTTCCTGGTCCATGGTCCGGTGAAAAACCTGTGTCAGGCGGCCATCGCCTTTTGCATCGCCCACCCGGCGGTAAGCGTGGTGATCCCCGGCGCGCGCAATGCCGAGCAGATGCGCGAGAACGCCGCCGGCGCGGACGTCGAGATTCCCGCCGCCGATCTGCAAAAAGTGAGCGATCTTTGGCGCAGCGGCTTCGCGGTTTGAGATCGAGCAACCGGGAGAGAATTCATCGTGCAGACCATCAAACAATGGCCCGACAATAAAAAGCTTGCGGTTTTGGTAACCGTGATGTTTGAGGTTTGGTCGGAGGGCAAAGCGCCGCCGTATTCACCGATGACAACCTCGCTAAAACCTGGAACACCGGACTTGCTGGGGATTTCGTGGTCGCAATACGGCGGCAAGACCGGCATTTGGCGTTTCATGCGCATTCTCGACGACACCGAGATCAAAGCGACGATTTGTTTGAACGCCAAAGCCGCGGAACTATTCCCGGAAGCGGTGCAGGAATTACGCAAACGCGGCCATGAGATTGCCGGCCATTCCTATACCCAAGACTTGGTGCTTCCCTATCTTACTCCGGTGGAAGAGAAAGAAGTCATTCAAAGATGCGCGCGCATTATCGAGCAGGCAGTGGGAGCTCCGTCCGCTCGGCTGGTTCAGCCCGGTGGCGGCGCCGACGATCGATACCGCCGAATATCTCGCCGAAGCGGGATTTCTCTGGCACGGCGACTACAACGACACGGATCTGCCGTACCGGCTTGAAACTTCGAAAGGCGAACTCGTCGCAATCGCGCACAGCGATTTTACCGACAACCGCACCCTGCGCTCCAGCCCGCGCGATTTTTACAACGTGTACAAAGATACTTTCGATTATCTCTACAAACACGAAGCGCCATCACTGATCAATTTGACGGTGCACGCCCACTTCGGCGGCCGACCGCTGATGTCGGCGATGTTGCATGAGTTGCTGCGCTATATGAAGGGCTTTCCCGATGTGTGGTTCCCACGCCACGATGAGGTCGCGCGCTGGACTCTGGCGAGTTTGGATCGTGATCGCGACTAAGCGCTTAGAGTCCCGCACGCAGGCTTCGCAATTTTTTCGTTCAAAGTTCAAGGTTCAACGGCAGGGTGGACGATTGAACAGCAGAATTCTTGATCGCCAATTTTTAATCTCAAGCATTGAACACGCGCGTCTCGCGCCTAAAACTCGCCCCGATAATAACCCCGCTGGCCGCGCGCCTCTTCGACACCGACTTCCATGAAGCGAATTTGGCTGCGGGGAAATTTTCGCCGCACTTGTCGGCGGATCTTGTCCGCTACGTGCTCCGCCAGCAACTCGGTGCTGGTATTGACCAGCGGCAGGAGAATGACATCGCTGCGCGGCAAAATGATGCGCTGCTTGCGATAGAGAACTTCAACGTCCTTGGCGCGCCGATGCACTTTGAGCATGGGACTCTCGGTTTGGATCATCGTGCGATGATCGAGAGCATCGCAAACCTGTTTTACGATTGGCTTGAAAGTGATGAAATCCAACACCACGCCGGCATGGTCAAGTTCACCTTCCATCTTTACCGAGACTTGATAGTTGTGACCGTGCAGCGGTTCTCTTTGGCCATTGGTAAAAATCAGGAAATGCGCCGATGCGAAATTAAAATAGTCTTTTGCAACCTCGATGCTGAAAGTGCGCGCCATGGATTGGACGTTAGCCAAAACCTGTTGCGCTTTCAAGTTGAGTTGTCCGTCATTCGTTGCTATCAAAAATCTCGGACCCTGGCGATTCTTACTTGCAACGTCGGCGCGAACGCGTTACCAGAGAAGAGCATATCTTAATGCTTCGCCGAAACGACCCGCGATCAAATAATTCCGCGATGATTGGATCCTGACGACATCGTCCACCTGGTCTGTTGAAAAGAACCTAATCGACGCGCTTTTTCATTCATCGATCAAACGAGCACGACCGTGATTTCTGCCGTTATCTTAACCACCGGACCGGAACAATCCGCAGTTGAGCCCAAGGTATTTCTCCCGCTCAAGGGTAAGCCGGTACTGCAATGGGTTTTGGAAAATGCCCTCGCCGCGAATCTCGACGAGATAATTTGTGTGACGCGCGAGTTACGCTTAGTCCGCAAGCAGATCCATCTGGTCGATGAGCGCTTGTTTTGGATCGCCGACTATGCCGTCGATCAAGGAACAAACGCAGGTGTGATCTCGGGCCTTTGGGCGACCAACCCCAAGAGCGACGGCGTGCTCTTTCTTGACGGCGATCAGCCGTTGGTGCGCACGGAACTGATCGACGCATTGCTTGCACGCTTTCGCGAAAGCGGCGCATGGATCGTCGCGCCAAGCTTCCATGGCAAAGCGCATAATCCGCTGCTGTTTCATCGCGAGCTGTTTCCTGAATTGCTCCGGCTTGCGGGTAAACGCACGCCGCGATCGCTGTTGCGAAAACACCGCAGAAAGACCGCCCTGGTCGAATGCTCGGACGAAATCCTCTTTTTGGATTTGGACGTCCGCTCGGACTTCGATCGGATCGAGGAACTCGCGTAATTCGGCGCTCAGGATTTAGCGCCGACCCCAACGGCCTGCGAGATGTGATTTAGCCCGTCGCGTTTGAGCAGTCGTAGCAGTCCTTGATTGATACGCTTGACCGCGCCCGGACCTTCGTAAATCCAACCGGTATAAATCTGCACGGCGTTGGCGCCGGCCTTGATCTTGTCGTAGGCATCCCGGGCATCGAAGATCCCGCCCACTCCGATGATCGGCAGCCGCCCACCGGTAACCTGATAGATATGTGCGATAAATTGGGTCACCATCGCGGTGATCGGTCGGCCGCTGAGTCCGCCGGGTTCCGGGCCATTGGGAGATCGCAGATGCTCGCGCATGAAGGCGGTGGCATTGGTAGCCACGATGCCGGTGAGTTGCGTCGATTCAGCGACGTCGATGATTTCGTCGACCTGGCAAACTCCATGTCCGGCGCAATTTTTACAAAAACCGGCTTCGGCTCGATGCTCGCCCCGGCGGCCAATTGGCGATTTCTTTCTTGGACTGCGGTAAGGAGATCGTGCAAAAGACTTCTTTCCTGCAGGTCGCGCAGGTTCGGGGTGTTGGGCGAACTGATATTTAAAGTAAAAAAATCACCGTGCGGAAAAAGTTTCTCGAAACAAGCGAGAAAGTCCGCCACCGCGTCCTTGGTCTCGACAATCTTGGTTCGGCCGATATTCATGCCGAGAGGAATTTTGGGTCGGCCGCCGCGCGCGCGCAAGCGCTCGAGCTTGAGCGCAATCGCATCAGCGCCTTCATTGTTGAAACCGAGACGATTGATCAGCGCCAGATCTTCGGGCAGGCGGTAAAGCCGCGGCTTGGGGTTACCGGGCTGAGCTTGCGCCGTGATTGCGCCGACTTCCATGAAGCCGAAACCGAAGGCCGAAATCATTTTCGGCGCCGTGACGTTTTTATCGAAACCGCCGGCAAGGCCCACCGGGTTTGGAAAAGTCAGCGGTCCGATTTTGACGACCAAACGATCATCTTCAACTTTGTAGAAGTTCTCGAATGTACCGTAAAGAAACTCGAGCCGCGCCAATAATTCCAGAATCGTTTCGTGGCTCGTTTCCGGATCTTTGCGAAATAACCATGGACGAACAAGCGATTTGTAAAGCATGGGTCTTTAAACGCTGTGATCAATCATACGCTGAAGTTTTCGGTGCACGTAGGCAAGTAAACGCCGGCGCTCCATAAACGAGAGGGAGAGCCGGCGCGGCTCTCCCTCTCGTTGAGATTATCTAAGGCTGGTGCTTTCTACTTAAACGGCGCGCAGGGCGCGGGAGTCAACAGCATATTTTCCTGCATGACAAGCAGCTCCCGGGTCGGCGGCGGCCAACCTTCGACGGTTTTAGTCGCTTCGGCGCGCAGCCGTTCGCGTTCGCCGGCATCTTTGTACGCCCACACATGAATGTACTGATTGAGCGGACCGATCAGTGTATGCCCGGCGAAAACCAGCGGCGAGACTTTGGTGCGCGCGCCAATCACTTTGCTCCAGCGCTCCAAGACCGTCGGCATGGCGCCGGGCTGATAGGTATAGGTACGGAACTCATAGAGTTCCCCGAGCTTGGTTGTCGGCAGCGGCGGCGAGAACGGCGCCAATTGGATGATCTTGTTCTCTTGCGTGACGATAAACTCTTGGGTCTTGGGCGGCCATTTGCCGGTCTTTCTCGCTTCAGCGCCGATCCGTTCGCGGTCTTCGAAGCTTTCGTAGGGCCAGACATGCACGACGCGATTCAAACCGCCGACTTCGGAACAGAAAAGCCCCAGGAGCTGGGAAAATTGTAGCCGTGCCGTCAACCCATCGGCGAACCGCTCGATGAAATTGTTGGTCATCCCCGGCTTGAGCACATAAGTTCTCATTTCTAAAAACATAGCGCACCCCCTGAAACAATTTTTTCTATCCTTCCCATAAATATCATCGGGATTGCAACCCTATATCGTCACCAATCGGGGCGTTTCCAAAGATCGGTGAATCTGTTAAGACCCTAAGCAAATCCTGAACAGATCATTCGATCCATATTCAAGAGTCGCTTAGCTACGGGGGCGTTTATGAAGGCACGCGCGGCTGTCGCCTGGGAAGCAGGCAAACCGTTGGTCATCGAAGAAGTCGAAGTCACCGCGCCAAAAACCGGCGAGGTATTATTGAAGGTCGCTGCCAGCGGCGTCTGTCACACCGATGCTTACACGCTCTCGGGAAAAGACCCCGAAGGTCTCTTTCCCGCCATTCTCGGTCACGAGGGCGGCGCTGTCGTTATGGAAGTCGGCGCCGGTGTGACTTCCGTCAAACCCGGCGATCACGTAATTCCGCTCTATATTCCCGAGTGCGGCCAGTGCAAGTTTTGCAAATCAGGCCGGACCAATTTGTGTGGCGCCATCCGAATCACCCAGGGGAAAGGACTCATGCCCGATGGCACATCGCGCTTTGCCGCCGGCGGCAAGACTATTCTACACTACATGGGCACTTCGACTTTTTCAGAATACACCGTGGTGCCGGAGATCGCTTTGGCGAAAATTAACCCGGCGGCGCCCTTGGACAAAGTTTGCCTGCTCGGTTGCGGCATCACCACGGGCATCGGCGCGGTTCTGAATACGGCAAAGGTAAGACCGGGATCGAGCGCGGTAGTCTTCGGCTTGGGCGGCATCGGCCTCAGTGTCATCCAAGGCCTGGTGATGGCAAAAGCTGAGCGGATCATTGCCGTGGACACCAATCATCACAAGTTCGAGATGGCAAAAAATCTTGGCGCCACGGATTTTATCACGCCGCCGGCCGATGGCCGGCCAGTGCAAGAGGTCATCGTCGAGATGACCGACGGCGGCGCCGATTATTCCTTCGAATGCATCGGCAATGTCAAAACCATGCGCGCGGCCCTCGAATGCTGTCACAAGGGTTGGGGTGAATCGACCATCATCGGCGTCGCGGCGGCGGGAGAGGAAATCAGCACCCGCCCGTTTCAACTCGTGACCGGCAGGGTTTGGCGCGGAACGGCCTTCGGCGGCGTCAAAGGCCGTTCGCAGTTGCCAGGCTACGTGGAAAAATACCTGGGCGGCGAGATCAAGGTCGATCCGATGATTACTCACACGCTTGCCATTGGAGCGCATCAATGAGGCCTTCGATCTGATGCACGAGGGTAAAAGCATTCGCTCGGTTATTCACTTTTGAGCTGTTCACCGCCGCCGACCATCAAAAGATGCGTGATAGGATTCGCCACGTTTGCTCGATTGGGCTCTGTTTCACCGGCATTTTCGTCGATTTTTAGCCGGAAAACGGCTTGCAGTTTAGAAAATTTCTTTTTATAAGATGTTTTCCGGTCGACACTAAAACTCCGCGCGACAGAATTGGGAAAGGAAACGGCATGAACAAGAAGATCAAATTCCGCGTCAACGGCAAGAAGGCTGAGTTGGAAGTTCCGACAAACCGCCTATTAGTCGATTGTTTGCGTTACGATCTCGGACTGACCGGCACGAAGGAAGGTTGCAGCGTCGGGGTTTGCGGTGCTTGCACCGTTCTGCTCGACGGCGACATGATTACCTCCTGCTTGACCCTGGCGGTCATGGTCGATGGCCACGACATTACGACGGTCGAAGGACTGGCAAAAAACGGCGAGCTCAATCCGGTGCAAAAAAGCTTCATCCAGTACGGCGGTTTTCAATGCGGCATCTGCACTCCCGGCCAGGTGGTCGCGGCCACCGCTTTGCTGAAAGAGAACCCCAAGCCAAACGAAGAAGAGATCAAGGATTGGATGATGGGCAACCTCTGTCGCTGCACGGGTTACTACAAGATCATCGAATCGATTGAGAAAGCTCACCAATTCGCCAAATAATAAGGATACAGCCATGATACCTTTTGAATATCGCACCCCGAAAAATCTCAAAGAAGTTCATGCGACCCTGAAAGAGTTTGGCGCTGATGCAAAATTGATCAGCGGCGGCACCGCTCTGGTCATCATGATGAAGCAGCGTCTGGTCCGGCCGAGTTGTTTGGTGAGCCTGGGCTCCGTGCGCGGTTTGAATGGTATCGAATTGAAAAACGGCGGGGTCAGTATCGGCGGCCTCGCGACGCACCGCTCGGTCGAAGGCTCGTCTTTAGTGCGGCGTCGATTGCCCATGTTGGCGGAAACCTATCATCATGTCGCAACGCTGCGCATACGCAACGTGGCGACCGTGGGCGGCGGCTTGGCCCACGCCGACCCGAACCAGGACCCGCCACCGAGCTTGATCGCCTTGGGCGCGACCGTAAAAGTAACATCGGCAAACGGCAGCCGCGTGGTCCCGTTGGATGAATTCTTCAAAGGTTACTACGAAACCATCCTGAACCCGGACGAAATCATCACCGAAGTGATGGTGCCGAAGCTCGCCGCTAACACCGGCGCGGCCTATATCAAGTTTTTGCCGCGCACCGCCGACGATTACGCCACCGTTTCGGCGGCCGCGGTATTGACTCTCGACAAGACCAATAAGACCATTGCCGATGTGCGTATCGCCCTGGGCAGTGTCGGCGAAACACCGATCCGCGCCACCGCCGCTGAGGCGCTCTTACGCGGCCAGCCATTGAAAGCGGAAGCCTTCGCCGAAGCCGGCGAGAAAGCCAAGGAAGCGGTGGACCCGGTCAGCGACTTCCGCGGCTCGGCGGCCTATAAGAAGGACATGGCCGGCGTTTTCGTGCGCCGCGCACTGGAAAAAGCCTTGGCCGACATCCGGCAGCAAGCCAAAGCCAAGAGCGCGCCGAAGCCGGCGAAAAAGAAAATCGTGAAGAAGAAAGGTAAGAAAAAGTGAAATTTTCCCAGACTGCGCAGATTCCCGTAGCGCGTGAACCGCTGTGGGATTTTTTAATGGATGTTCCCAAGGTGGCAAAGTCGCTGCCCGGAGTCGAATCGGTAAAAAAGCTCGACGACACGACCTACGAGGGCGCGCTCACCGTGCGCGTCGGTCCGATTAAATTAAATCTCCAAGGCAAGATCATTCTGGAAGAGCAAAATAAGACCGATTGGCGCGCGGCCTTGCGCGCCGAGGCCAAAGACCGCATGGCGGCCGGCGCCGTCAACGGTAAAACCACCATGACGCTCAAGGAACTCGGCGCCAATCAAACCGAGTTGCTGGTCGAAACCGATGTGAATATTTTGGGCAAGATCGGCGAATTCGGTCAACCGATTATCCGCAAGAAAGCCGATGCGATGCTCAAGGAATTTGTTGAAAACATCAAGAAGCAGCTAGCTGGGCAGTGAGGTCGAACGGCCGGCCGCCGGCCTTATCGTTTTTATCTTCGGAACGCCCGTCTTTTTTCCGCGCCACGGCCGAGGACTCGATTGTAGCAGTCCTCGGCCAATTTTTTTCGTCCCGCCGAATCATCTTTGTAACGGAAGCATTCAATCTTAGGCTGGATCGTCACCAACACTTCGATGCTGCGGTGCCCAAGCAACTGCCAGAAGTGGGTGAGAAAATCCATGTCGCCGTACCAGTAGATTGCGTCGCGATTGGCGGCAGTGACCGGTGCATCATCGAGGCTTTTGTAGGCGATGGTGGCCGGCACGATAATCGATCGATTGCGCAACGGCGCCGCCAACGGCACGGTTTGAAAGGGCAGCATCTTTTCGCCGTTGGTCGAAGTCCCTTCGGGAAACAGCAGGATATTGGCCTCGTGTTTTAGCTTGTGACTGATCTCTTCGACCAAGCTACCGGCCTGTTCTTTGTGCTGCCGGTTGATAAAGACCGTGCCGCAAAGGGTATTCCATTGGCCAATGATCGGCCAACTTTTGACCTCGCGTTTCGATACAAAAAGAATCGGGAATATGCTGCCGAGCACGATGCCGTCGACGTAACTGACGTGGTTAGCGATGATAACGTAGCCACCCCGCTCTAATTGGCCCTCGTCACCGGTTACCGTGATTTTGATGTTGAGGATCATCCGCAGCAACAGCGTAAAATTACGATTCAGACGGCTGATGACCTTCCACCGGTTGGGCAATCCGAGTACGGAAACCCAAAGGTGGACCATGCCCACCAGAGCGAAAAAGAACACCCAGAGGGAAAGAAATGCCGTGAGTTTAAGCAGGCGCATCGCTAGCCTTTATGTCCGCGAGTCCCAGGCGTTTCAAATACTCGCCCTTGAGAGTGCCAAAATCCAACAACAAGAAAAAATCCGCTGTGCCGAATTCGCGATCCAACGCCGGCGGTCCGCAAACCAGAGCGCCGATGCGTAAGTAGCCTTTGATCAAACTGGGCAACTTCTGAAACAAGGCTTGCTCATCGGCGATCGGCGGATTATCGCTCAGGGCGCTAAATTTACAGCTGTCTACCGGATCGACCCGATAGGCTTCCGGCGCGTAGTATTTGTTTCTAAGGACGGCAAACATCGCGCTCACTTCAGCGCTGTCCGTGGTGTATAAACTGCCGCAGCCAAAAAGAAAACGCACGTTGTAGGTGCGCACCTGCTCGGCAATGGCCTCCCACATGATCGGGATCAGGGCGCGGTCGCGGAAGTCCTTGCGCGCGCAAGAGCGCCCGAGTTCCATCAGTTCGCCGTCGAGTTTTTTGACGCGCGATAAGTCGAATTCTTTCTCGGAATAAAAACCGATGTGCCGGCGGGCTTGAGCGCCCCGCATCAGCCGATAGGTGCCAACCACGTCACCGCTCTTGAGATCCCGCACGATCAAATGGTCGCACGCCTCGTCGAACTCGTCGACGTCCAATTGGCGCTCGTAGGAAGACTGGAGCCCTTTGTTCAATTCCAGGTTAAATACTTGGAATCTGAGCCTTTGGGCTTCCGTGATCTCCTCGGCCGTGGTGGCGATTTTGACCTCGAAAGTCAGCCATTATCGAAAAGTAACACACAGCGGGATATTTAAAAACTCGCGGCGGTGACAACGAAAACGATGATTGCGAGGTTACTGGTGGCGCCAATGGGGCGCGCGCTTTTCCAGAAAAGCGTTGATCCCTTCTTCCACGTCGGTCGTTTGAAGCAGTTCGTTGCAATAGATTTCTTCGGAGCGCCGCAGGGACTCTTCGAAGCCCCGCAGCGATAGTTCACGCAAACCTTTTAGCGTCAGGCGCAGCACGGCGCCGCTCTTTCCAAGCAGTTCTTCGGTAAGCAAATCCAGCGCCGTCTCCAGCTCGTCTTCTCTACAGACCCGATTGATGAGACCGATCGCTTGGGCTTCCGGCGCGGCGACACGTTTCCCGGTAAGAATCATTTCCACTGCACGGTGATAGCCGATCAAATTCGTAAAGCGTGCTAGCGCAACCGGAGGATAGCAGCCAACGAAAATTTCCGGCGTAGCAAAGCTGCTCGCTTCCGTGGCAACGACGAAATCGCACGAACTCGCCACTTCGCAGCCGCCGCCGAGACACACACCGCGAACTGCGGCGATCGTCACCTGCGGCAGGGCCAGCAACTTGCGAATTACGCCGTGGACGACCCCGAGCATTTCCGGGACTTTCTCAACTGTATGATCGCGAATATCGACGCCGGCGGAAAAGGCGCGCTGTCCCGCTCCACGTAGAATAACAACATCGGCGGACGCCGCTGCGCAGTCCACCAATGCGTCCGCCAATTCACGCAGGAGCGCAATATCGAGCACATTCAACGGCGGCCGATCCCAGGTAAGCGAAATAACCCTTTCCTGCTTTTCGATCAGTATTGGCATACAAATCCCGCCGCAGCACTTGGGCTGGGAAATCTAAGAAAATCGACTTTTCTCTTAAACCATGCTTCTCCGACTTACAAGCAAACGCAGCGAAAAGTTTGACAAAGCCCGGCGCAGCACCTAAACTTAGGGGCCTATAGGGTCTTACAGGAGGGGCTGGTATGAAACGCTCACAAATCCCGTTGATTGCTGTCGCACTGTGTTTGACGATCGGAGTTAAACCGGGCCTAGCCGCACCTGACGAGTACGACGATAGCCAATCGCATCCGTTGCGAGTAGTCGCCTATTTGTTGCATCCGATCGGATGGCTTACCGAATGGATCGTCTACCGCCCGTTTCATTTTCTCGTCAGCGCAACCCCACCGCAGGAAGCGTTTTTCGGCCATCATCCCCATCCGCCGGTCCTAGGCGAGCCACAACCGCTCCAAGACTATGGTATGCCGAAAAAAGTCCCGATGGCGCAAACGGCATCGCAGCCTGCGCCGCCCGTGTTGCTACCGCCGCCGGAAACGGTGAAAATCGTCGAAGTGCCGGTTGAAAAAATCGTTGTCCGCGAAGTTCCAAAAACGATCACTGTCGAAGTAGAGAAGGTCGTCTTTCCGCCGGTGGCGTTTGCTTTCGACTCTGCGAATTTGACCGACTTGGGTAAAGGCCAGGTCTATCTTGACAGCCCAGCGCCTCAAGGAGAAAGCCGATTTGACCATTGCTATCGAAGGACACACAGACACTCAGGGCAGCGATGAATACAATCAGAAGCTCGGTCTGCAGCGGGCGCAAACCGTGATGAACGAGTTAGCGGCCCAGGGAGTCGATCGGAACCGGATTTCCACGGCCAGTGTCGGCGAAGCCAAACCGCTGCTGGGCCAGAACGCGACCTGGGCGCGAGCGGTCAACCGCCGTGTCGAGTTTCAGGTGAAAGCAATCCAATAGTTCATCTTCCCGTGTTTTTTCAAAAGCCCGGCCTGAATCTTAGGCCGGGCTTTTTTTTCGCGCTAAACGTTGTCAGTCAAATGGCCTACAATCCCCAAGACCGCTATTTTAAAAAGGCTAAACTGGAAGGCTATCGGTCACGCGCAGCCTATAAGCTTATCGAATTGCAGCAGCGCTTTCGCCTGATGCGTCCCGGCGACGCCGTGGTGGACCTTGGCGCAGCGCCGGGTGGTTGGTTGCAGGTGGCCGCCAAGGCTGTCGGTTCCCAGGGTAAAGTCATCGGCGTGGACCTGCAATCGATTCAACCTTTCAATCAACGCAATATCATTCTTGTTCAAGGCGATATTACCGACCCGCTTGTGCAAGACAAAATCAAAGAGTTGATCGGCGGGCCGGCGGATAGCATCTTGTCCGATTTGTCGCCCAAGCTCAGCGGCATTCGCGATGCGGACATGGCACGCTGTTTCGAGCTCAATCAGACTGCGCTGCAAGTTGCCATCGCGTTATTGCGCCCCGGCGGCTCGTTATTGATCAAGAGTTTTATCAGCACCGATCTCCAGGCGTTTACCGGGACGCTAAAACAATATTTTTCAGAGGTGCAGAGAACCAAGCCAGAAGCGACCCGCCAAGGTTCCTCCGAATTCTATTTTTATGCCAAAGGATTTGCGCCTTCGCCGAAAGCAATCGAATAAAGTTTCGCCGATGTGAGTGTTATTTTTATGCCCGAGCTTAGACAAGATCCGATCACCAAACGATGGGTGATCATCGCCTCGGAAAGGGCGCACCGGCCGCGCCAGCAAAGCGTCATCGACGCGGCCTCGAACGCGAAGCTTTGTCCGTTCTGCGCCGGCCATGAAGACATGACGCCGCCGGAGGTGTTGGCGTTTCGCGATGGCAAAGCCGCAGCCAACTCGGCCGGTTGGAGCGTGCGCGTGGTGCCGAATAAATATCCCGCGCTGGCACCGGACTCGGCAACGCAAATAGATAACGATGATTTCTACCGAGCGCGGAATGGCGTCGGCGTCCACGAAGTGATTATCGAATCGCCGGCTCACGTCACGCAGCATGGCGGGCTTGGATGAGCGGCAGTTCAATCGAATATTGCGCGCTTACCAGGAGCGCCTGCGCTATTGGCAAACCGATCGGCGCTGGCAATACGCGCTGGTCTACAAAAACCAAGGCGAGCGCGCCGGCGCGACTTTGGAACATGCGCACTCTCAGTTGATCGTTTTGCCTCAGCTGCCGCGAGAAGCTGCCGATGAACTCGACGGCGTCGAAAAATATTTTGCCGAGACGCGCAGATGCATCTACTGCGACGTAGTGGGAGCGGAAAGGGCGCGCCCAGCTCGCCTGGTGTCGAACCACGACCGCTTCATCGCGTTGTGTCCGTATGCGCCGCGATTCCCTTATGAGGTTTGGATTCTTGCCGAAAGCTCACGCTGCGGCATTTGAAGACTGCTCCGAGCAGGACATCGCGGCGCTGGGAATGGTTCTGCGCGACGTAATTCTCAGATTGAGACTAAGCCTCGAAGACCCGCCGTTCAATTTCGTGATTCATTCAACTCCATGGAATGAATCGGCGAACACCCGCTATCATTGGCATATCGAAATCATGCCGCAGCTGGCTCGCGCCGCCGGCTTCGAATGGGGCTCGGGCATGCACATCAACCCGATCGCTCCGGAAGCGGCGGCGAGCTTATTGCGCCACGCGCTGCTCTAAGGTTTCCGCGGGCGGGTTCTCGCGCGCCTGTCTTTGTTGGTAGAGCAACAGCGAAGCCGCCAGCGCGCAGCAAACTCCGGAGATCGCGATCGCGTTGCGGCGTGCCGACCAGGTGAGCGACGCTGCCGATAAACAACGTGCCGAACGACCACATGCCCTTGTCCATGAAGAACAAACTGAGCATGCGGCCCAACAAATGCGGCGGCGTCTCCATTTGCACGACGGAATTAGCCACCGAGCGAAATGCGATATTGCTCGCGCCGACGAGTACGAGAAAAAGCATCGACAGCGGCAGCGAACGGCAGAAAGAAAACAATATCAGCGCATAGCGAGAATGAATAGACGCTCATCGCGACAAAATGCGTGCGCCGCCTGAGCCTGCTGAACGAGGCGATTCCCAAACCGGCGATCACCGCGCCAATGCCCGGCGCGGCCAGCAGCAAACCGAACGTCGACGGCCCGGCGTGCAGCACATCGGTGGCAAACACCGGCAAGAAACGCGAATAGGGCGTGCCCACCAGCGCGACCCCATAAGTCAGCAAAATAATCGCAAAGAGCCGCCGCTGGCCGCGCAAAAAACGATAGCCCTCGCGCACCTCTTCCCAGAACGGTGCTTCATCGTTGCTCTTTAATTTGACTGTGGGGAAAACCATAACGAGCAGAGTTACGATGATGGCGAGAAAACTCACGGCGTTGACAAACAAACAGCCGGCTACGCCGATCACGCTGATCAGCACGCCGCCGAGCGACGGCCCGGCGATCTTGGCCAGGTTGGCCATGGAGGAATTGAGCGCGATGGCGTTCATGAGATCGCCGCGCGGCACCAGACTATTGATCAACGAGTGGCGCGCGGTCTGATTGATGGTGTTCACCGTGCCCAGAAAAAGCACCAGGATGATGACATGCCAGAACTGAATGCCGTCGAAATAAACCAACGCCCAGAAAACAAACGCCTGGAGCATCGCGAGAATCTGCGTCGACATGAGCAGCCGGCGGCGCTCGATACGGTCGACGATGGCGCCGCCGACCGCGCCCAAGAGCAGCCGCGGCAAGGCCTGACAAAACCCGACCACGCCAAGCAAGAACGGCGAGCTGGTCATGGTCCAAACCAGCCAGCTCTGCGCCATCGCTTGAATAAAATCGCCGACGTGGGAGAGGCTGGTGCCGAAAAACAACAGACGGAAGTCGCGATGTCGAAGCGAACTGGTGGTGCGTGCGAAATTGACCGACCCTCGTTCGAAGAGGGCCATTATTCGACCGTGACGCTTTTGGCGAGATTGCGCGGTTGATCGACGTCCGTGCCGCGGTGCACCGCGATGTAATAGGCCAGCAATTGCAGCGGAATCGTCATCACGATCGGCGTAAGATAGTGCGAAGCTTTGGGCACGGTCAAGACCCGGTGGCCGGCCATTTCACTGGTAGTCTTGGCGTCGTCGGTGAGCACGACGACTCGGCCGCCGCGCGACTCCACTTCTTTTAAGTTGCTGACGGTTTTCTGAAAATAGCGATCGCGCGGCGCCAGCACGACCACCGGCATCTTCTCATCGATCAAGGCGATCGGTCCGTGCTTCATCTCGCCGGCCGGGTAGCCTTCGGCGTGGATATAGGAAATCTCTTTGAGCTTGAGGGCGCCTTCGAGCGCGATCGGATAGTTGATGCCGCGGCCGAGATAGAGAAAATCCTGGCTATGCATCAGCTCATGCGCCAACTCCTTGACTTCGTCTTCGATCTCCAGAGCTTTTCTCGATCCAGCTCGGCAGATGCATCAGATCGCGCAGTAATTTGCGTGCGTCCGTCGGCGCTGAGTTTGCCGTTGAGCCGCCCCAAAGCCACGGCCAGCAAGTAGAGCGCGGTCAATTGGGTCGTGAATGCCTTGGTGCTGGCCACACTGATCTCCGGTCCGGCATGGGTATAAAGAACCCCATGGGATTTGCGCGGGATCGAAGCATCGATGACATTACAGACGGAGAGAATCTTGGCTTTCTTGGCTCGCGCGATATCCACTGCCGCCAAGGTGTCCGCGGTTTCGCCCGACTGGCTCACCATGAGCAACACCGATTTCGGATCCATCAGCGGCGAACGGTAGCGAAACTCGGAGCCGTAGTCGACTTCCGCGGGAATGCCGGCGATTTCTTCGAGCATGAATTTGCCGACCAAACAGGCGTGCCACGCCGTGCCGCAGGCGACCAGATGGAATCGCTTGATTTGCTTCACCTGGGCGGCACTGAGCCGAATATCTTCGAGCGCCACCTGGCCGTCTTTGAGCGAAATGCGGCCGCGAAAAGTATCCGCCAAGGCGCGCGGCTGATCGTGAATTTCTTTGAGCATGAAGTGCGGGTAACCGTCCTTGCGCGCCGCCACCGCATCCCAAGTGATCTCCTTAACCGGCCGGTGGATCGTTTTGCCTTTGCCATCCAATAGGCGATAGGAGCCCAGCATCACCTCGCCGATTTCGCCGTCTTCCAAAAACGTCACCTTGCGCGTGTAATCCAACAACGCCGGAATATCCGAGGCGATAAACGTTTCGCCTTCGCCCCAGCCGATGACGATCGGCGTCGAATTTTTCGCGACGATCAGGCGCTTGGGATCGCGCCGGTTGAGAAACAGCAGGGCGTAAGAGCCGTGGATTTCGCGCAGCGTGCGGCGCACCGCTTCGAGAAAATCCATGCCGCGTTCGATTTTTTCGGCGACCAGATGGGCGACGATCTCGCTATCCGTCTCCGAGCTGAAGTGGGTGCCGCGCTTGGTCAGCTGTTCTTTCAGTTCGAGATAATTTTCAATGATGCCATTATGCACCACGACGACGTCGCCGGCGCGATGCGGATGAGCATTGGTTTCCGACGGTCTGCCATGAGTCGCCCAACGCGTGTGGCCAATGCCGATGACGCCGGCCATCGGCTGGCGGTCAAGCAGCTTCGCCAGGTTACCGAGCTTGCCCTCACAGCGCTGCAATTGCCACGTGGCCATCGTTGAGCACCGCGATGCCGGCCGAGTCGTAGCCACGGTATTCGAGCTTGCGCAAGCTGTCTAAGATCAATGGTGCCGCTTGTCTGTGGCCGATGTATCCGACGATGCCGCACATTATTTTTTGTTTCCTTTCATCTTCCGGCGCTTTTGCTCGGTCCAGCCTTCGCGCACGCGCTCCTCGCGGTCGTTGAATACCAAGGCTCCCGCGGGTACGTCATGGCGCACCGTGCTCGCGGTAGCGACATAGACGTCGTCGCCCAGGGCGATCGGAGCAACCAAAGTGGTATCGCTACCGACTTGCACGCGGTCACCGATCGTCGTCCGATATTTTTGGAAACCGTCGTAGTTGCACGTGATCGTGCCGGCGCCAATGTTGGTGTCGCGGCCGATGGTCACGTCGCCGAGATACGTGAGATGGTTGGCCTTGGTGCCATCACCAACGTGGGCGGCCTTCGCCTCGACGAAATTGCCGATGTGAACGTTACAGCCTAAATGGGTTCCCGGTCGCAGATGGGCGAACGGTCCGATGATCGCGCCGCGATCGATACGGCTGCCGGTCAACACCACGGAGAATTTCAGCACCACCTCATCGCCAATCTCCATATCGGTCAGAAAAGCGCTGCCGTCGATCTGGCAGCGCTCGCCGATCGTCGTCTTTCCCTTGAGATGGGTGTTGGGACCGATCACCGTATCCTTGCCGATGCTCACATCCGCATCGATGTAGGTCGTGTCCGGATCGCGCAGCGTCACCCCGGCCGCCAGCCACTTTTGATTGATGCTGTCGCGCAGATTCTTTTCCATAAATGCGAGCTCCTGGCGCGTGTTCACGCCCATCATTTCGTGGGCATCTGCAATCCGCGTCGTTTGTATCGGCTTGCCCTGCTCAAGACCGCTGGCGATGATATCGGGCAAATAGTATTCGCCCTGTTGATTGTGATTTTTAATCCCTGTCAAGGCCGCAAACAAAAACTCCGTCGACGCGACATAAATGCCGGCATTGACTTCACCAACCTGTCGCTGCTCGGCAGTGGCGTCTTTTTCTTCGACGATGCCGGCGATGGTGCCGTCGCGGGTGCGCAAAATGCGCCCGTAACCCGTCGGGTCATCGAGAGTTGCCGTGAGCAATGTCACGGCCGCTCGCTCGCGCCGATGAAACTCGATCATGCTGCCGTAACGTGGACGCTCTAATCAGCGGCACATCGCCGCTCAAGATAACCACGTCGCCGCCAAAGTCGTGAAAAATATCCCGCGCGCACAAGACCGCGTGTCCGGTGCCGAGCTGCTGCTCCTGGACGACCCAGCCGACATCGTTGTCCGGATAGGCTTGGCGAACGGCGTCAGCGCCGTGGCCGATAATGACCGCAACTCGACTTGGGCTAAGCCGCCGGGCGGTCGACAAAACATGCAGCAACAACGGCTTGCCGCCCACCGAATGAAGCACTTTTGGCAGGCACGACTTCATCCGCGTGCCTTGACCCGCTGCTAGAATGATCACCCCAAGTTCCTGCATAATCGCTGGTCCAAATCGTCAAAAAAACGATTATAAAGGATGTAGAGAGCCAATCAAAGGGAAGAGTTGGCCAACTTGTCGGTCGAAAACAAGTATTGGATTTTTTCGCGATTAACGATTGACGTTCTCGGCCGGTGCGTTATTCTCGGTGTGATGGATCGTTCTGCCAAACTCGGAGGAGGATCTTTAGTGGATCACGCTGAATCATCACGATCCGACATCGAGTCACCAGAAAATTGGTGGGATTACTGCCCGATTTGCAATGCGAAGCTGGTGAATCAGAAATGCAAATATGTCTGCCCCAGTCCCAAGTGTAATTTTTTCATGAGCTGTAGCGAATTCGACCGTTAACGGGCCTGCAAACAAGTTTCGCTAGCGAAGTTGTTTGCCTTGCGCTAAAAGATAGCCAGCATGTCAAAAACCTCCGGCATCGTTATCATTGGCAACGAAGTCCTCTCCGGCAAAACTCAGGACATCAATTCCTATTTTCTCTGCACCGAGCTTCGCCAGCTTGGCGTCGAGGTCCAAAAAATCGCGACGATCCAGGATGAGATCGAGCTGATCGGCCGTGAGGTCGCGGAATTCTCTCGACGCTTCGATTTCGTATTTACCTCCGGCGGCGTCGGCCCTACCCATGACGATGTCACCATCGACGGCATCGCCCACGGCTTTGGCCTCAAAGTCGTCCGCCATCCCGACATCGAACGGCGCATGCGCCAGCGCCTCGGCGGCGAAGTCAATGAAGCGCGGCTACGCATGGCCAACGTCCCGGAGGGAGCAACCTTGCTCGCCACCGAGGCGCTGTTTGCTCCGGTGGTCAATATTCATAACGTTTACATTTTTCCCGGCATTCCAAAAATTCTCCAAGAACGCTTTCACGCCATCAAGGAACGCTTTCGCGAGTCGCCCTATTTTCTAAAAAATGTTTACGTGCGCTACGGCGAAGGCATCATCGCCGCCATGCTCAACGATCTGCTGGTCAAATATCCCCAAATCATGCTCGGTTCCTACCCGGTGCTCGACTTACCGGACTACAAAGTAAAGGTGACGCTGGAATCGAAAGACGCGACTTACCTTGAGCAGGCGCTGCAAGCCTTCGTCGCCTCGCTACCACAAGACGGCGTCCACCGCATCACCTGATCGACAGAGATGGCGGCCGATCGCTCCTGGGGCGTGTTACCGCCGTTCAAAAAAGCCTCCCTGCCCCCACTGCCGAATATGCTAAAGGCCCTTGGGCCCGGTATCATCTTTATGGCCCTGGCCCAAGGCAGCGGCGAGCTGATTTGGTGGCCGTATATTATCGCCAAATACGGTTTGAGCTTTCTATTTCTACTGCTGCCGGCCTGCTTGCTGCAATTTCCCGTGACCTACGAAATCGGTCGTTACACCGTCCTCACCGGCGAAAGTATTTTTCAAGGTTTCATTCGCCTGCATCGAACGTTTGCCTTCTTCTTGTGGATCTTGATGACCCTCTCCTTTCTTTGGTTTGGCGCGTTTGCCGCGGCCGGCGGCACCTCGTTGGCGGCGCTGACCGGTTTCCCGGCGGGTTGGTCGCCACGCGGCCAGACGCTATTTTGGGGCTACACGTCCATCTTGGGATTTCTGGCGGCAATCCTGCTCAGCAAAGTCATCTATCAAATGGTCGAAAGCTTTATGTGGGCCGTGGCACTGCTCACCGTTTTCGGGTTGCTTTGGGCGAGCGCCAATGTCGAAGTGCTTAAGGCGGTTCCTGCCTTTGCCAACGGACTGATCTTTCCTGATCTATCGCTGCCGCGACCGTGGGATCCCGCTGACGCGACCAAACTCCTGACCGCTATAACGTTCGCTGGTTTGGGCGGGTTCTGGACGCTTTTCTACTCCTACTGGGTGCGCGACAAGGGCGCCGGCATGGCGCATTACATGGGCCGGCTCACCGGACCGATCACCGGCAAAGCCGAAGCGATCCCCGCCTCCGGATTCTTGCCGATCGACGACACCGGGTTAGCGCACGTGCGCCGTTGGCGCCGCTATTTGTTCTGGGATGTCAGCATCGGCATCGGCGGAAATTTGCTCACCACCGTGATGACTTGTCTGCTTGCCTATGCCTTGCTCTTTCCCAAGGGGTTGCTGCCGCAAGGATACGAGCTTGCAGTGGTGCAAAGCCGTTTCTTCGAAGTGAGTTGGGGCGTGCTTGGCAAAACTCTATTTTTAATTGTCGCCGCGGCTTTTCTATCCGACACCTGGCTTGCCACCGCGGATGCCGTGAGCCGGATTCATACCGATTGCCTCTATGCCTTCTTTCCCAAGTCGCAATCCGTGTCCCCGCGTAGTTGGTATCTGATCTTTTTGTTTTTATTGACCGGTGTAACCTCTGCCACCATGGGTTTTGCCGAGCCGGGGCCGTTGATTCTGTTATCCGCCGTCATCGGTTTCATTGGCACCGTGCTGTTCTCGGTCGCGCTGATCTTCCTCAACCATGTTTATCTGCCGCGCCATCTCCCCAGTGCGGCGCGGCCGGGGCATTTGAACCTGATATTTTTGATTCTTTCCTGCATCGCTTACTTCGTTCTGGCCATCGGATATTTTCTGACGATCCTGAGAATTATCTAGCTGACCAGCGATGGCTCAATTTGCTTCAACCTGTTAGCATCGGAAAAGTTTTTTGGAGGTGGCAACGTGACAGCAATGATTGATTGGATCATGGAATCGATTCGCGCCTACGGCCCCTGGAGCGTCTTCGCCGGGGTCATTATCGAATCGGTGATCGTGCCGATTCCTTCGCCTTTGATCATCATGGGCGCGGGATTTATTTTAATCAGCTCGGAGTTGAGCTTCCTAGAAGCCTTGGTGCCGATTGCACTGCAGATTGTCTTGCCCGGCGCGATCGCCTCAACGCTGGGCGCCTACATCGGCTACGCGATCGGTTATTACGGCGGCAAGCCGTTGGTCGATCAATGGGAACGGTTCCTCGGTTTCAGCTGGAGAGATGTCGAAGCCTTGGAACGGCGTTTTCAAAGCGGCCAGGTGAAAAACACCATCTTTTTCCTGCGCGCCCTGCCGATCTTTCCATTGTCCGTGATCTCCGCGGCGGCCGGACTATTGCGCTTGCCGCTGAATCAGTTCAGCGCTCTGGACTTTTTACGGCACCATCCCGCGCTGTTTACTGCTCGCTTATCTGGGCTGGGGTCTTGGCGAAACCTATCAAGGCTTCGCCAAAGGCATCGATCGGGCCGAAGGAATCGTCTCAGGGATCTTGCTGGTAGTGATTTTGGGCGCGATCGTTTGGCTGCGCGCCCGAGTGAAAAGCAATATGCTCGACAAAGGCTAGAGAAATAACACCAAAGGCAGCCAGGCTCGTCTAGGTCCTAATTTTTCCTTTTGCCTTTTACTTTGCCGCTAAAGGTTGTCCGGTCTGGGTGCCGATCCAAACCTCACCGCCTTCGAAAACTTCCTTCTTCCAAATCGGCACGGTTTTTTTAATTTCTTCGATGGCAAAGCGACTGGCCGCGAACGCCGCGTCGCGGTGTGCGGATGAGACGACGATGATGACGCTCGCCTCGCCGATCTGCACGGGGCCGAGACGGTGCACGATCGCCATCTTGCAGATTGGCCACTTGTTTTTCGCCTCCGCGCCGATGCGCGCCAGTTCTTTTTCGGCCATCTCCGGATAGCCGTCGTAATCGAGCGCGATCACCTTGCGTCCTTCGTTGTTGTTGCGCGTCGTGCCGATGAACGGAACGATCGCGCCGGCTTCCGCATCGGCGACGTAACGCACCAGCTCGTTCAAATCGATGGGTTGATTGGTAACCCGGAACATCGAATCTCAACCTCCGCTCACCGGCGGAATAAAAACCACTTCGTCGCCGTCGCTCAGCGGATGACTCGCATCGACGTAGTTTTGATTTACCGCATAAAGCAGCCGAATGCCCGGCACGTCCAGCTTCGGATAGTCCTTCTGCAATTCACGCCAAAGCTCACCCACCGTAGTGCCCTCGGCAAGTTCTTTGCTGACATTCCCGCTGCCGGCACGTTCGCGCAGAATCGCGAAGAACCTAACTTGAATCTTCATTGGCCTTGCAGCTGAGATACCATGTGGCGGATTTCCGGTAGGATCAATTTTTCCATGGCTAGGCTGACCGCGCCCTTGGAACCGGGCAGGGAGATCAAAACCTTGCCGCGCGCGGTTCCGGCCGCTGCCCGGCTCATGATCGCCGCGGAACCGATGTCCAGGTAGCTCAGATAACGGAAGATCTCGCCAAAGCCATCGAGCTTTTTCTCCAGGAAGCGACTGACAACTTCATAGGTGCCGTCGCGCGGCGAAATACCGGTGCCGCCGTTGACGATCACGGCGTCAATCTCGGCCAAGGACAATGTCTCCTTGAGCAAGCTTTCGATCTCCACCGGCTCATCTTTGACGATGCGATAGCCGTTGGCCTGATGGCCGTCGTCGGACAAGAATTTTTTGATCGTCTGGCCGCTGGTATCGGTGCTTTCGTCGCGCGTATCACTTACGGTAATCACAAAACACCGAACGCTTTTTTTGGCCTTTGCCTTGTGCTCGTGAACTGACATAACTCACCTTTCGCCTTACGACCTGCAAATAAACTATACCAACCGAGCCGGGTGCTTTCAAAGTGCTTTCGCTGCCCGCGAAGAATCAAGCAAGGCGCCGTTTACTAGGATTCGATCTGCAGGTTGCCGGCTAATGGTAACAGCGCGATGGACAAAGTGACCACGGTCGACGAGATTGTCAAACTCACTTGTGATTGTTCTTACCTCTGACACTTGCCATTACCGTTGCGTTAGCGAACTCTGACGATTAGCATGTTCTCAAGATGCCCGACCGACAATCAGCCTTTTCCCTTTATATTCATATCCCCTACTGCATCAGTAAATGCCCCTATTGCGACTTCAATTCGCACGTCGTCGCGGAAATCCCGGAGGATCATTACACGGCGGCGTTGCTGCAGGAGTTAGCTCACTATGGAGAGTCCGCCGATTGGCAAGGCCGCACTGTGCAGAGTATTTTCTTTGGCGGCGGCACGCCGTCGACCTTTAAACCGGAAAGCATCGGCAAACTTCTCGCTCGGACGGCGGCAACTTTTCCGATCCAAGCAGATTGCGAAATCACCCTGGAAGCCAATCCCGGCACGGTCGATGGCGATCATTTCTTTGGCTATCGCGACGCCGGTGTCAACCGTATCAGCGTCGGCGTGCAGTCCTTTCAGCCTCGCCTGCTCAAATTTCTCGGCCGGATTCATTCCGCCGATGAAGCGCGCAACGCTTTAGAAGTTGTGCGCCGAGCTGGATTCGATAATTTTAGTTTCGATCTGATTTTCGCCAATCCGGACCAAACGCTGCAGGAACTGGAAGCGGATATCGACACTGCAATGGAATTTCACCCGCCGCATTTGTCGGCATACAATCTAACCTTCGAAGAGGGCACGCCTTTTCACCACGAGTATCGCTCCGGCCGGCTGGCATCGCTTACGGAAGATGAAGAAATCGCCATGGCCGAAATGATCGAGGCCAAGCTTCGCGCAGCGCGGGTTGTCTGCGCTATGAAATCTCGAATTACGCTCGTCCCGGCTGCCATTCGCGCCATAACGTTAATTACTGGCAGAGCGGCGACTACCTCGGTCTCGGCGCCGGCGCCCACAGTTACGTCAGGAGCGGCGACGGAATATGCGGGCGGCGCTGGAGCAATGAAAAAAATCCCGCCAAGTACATGGCTCAGGTCGATCAAACCGGCGATGCCGTCGTCGACCGGGAGGAAATCGATCGCGACAAAGCCGCCGGTGAATTCATGTTTCTCGGCTTGCGCCTGACTGAAGGAATTCGTATCGAAAACTTCCGTCAACGATTTGGCAAGTCGCCGGCGGTGTTTTATCCGCAGATCGAATCCTGGATCGACGGCGAATTGTTGGAAGAGAACGGCTGCTTCCTTCGCTTTACCCCAAAAGGTCTGATGCTTGCCAATTCGATTTTTGTGCATTTCATGTAGACATCGATTTAAACCGATTCTGGCGATCCTTGCGTCGTTGAACCTTCAGGCAGTAAGTATACCGAGAAATTCTGGAGGACATCATGGCAGACTAGCAATCTCGACAAGATTCGCATCGACCACATCGGCAGTATGGTTCGTCCGGCAAAACTAAAAGACGTGTTCGCCCGTTACGACCGCGGGCAAGCGACCCACGAAGAATTGACAAAAGCGCAAGACGACGCAATCCGCGAGGTAATCCAAAAACAGGAAGCCCACGGCTTTCCCGTCGTCACCGACGGCGAGTTTCGCCGCCACAATTTCCAGGAAAGTTTCTCTCGAGTGTGTCACCGGTTTCGACGTGCCAAAAAATATTTCGCTTTACTACGAAAAACGGGATCTCAACGAAACTCCACTCGAACGTGCCGAGCAGAATTTCGACGAAGCCGGCCCGGCGATCGTCACCCGCCGCGGCACGATCGAACGGCTAAAGCTCACACGTAATTTGCCCTTGACGGAATACCGCTACGCCCAAAGTGTCGCCAAAGTCCCGGCAAAAGTCACCGTGCTGGGTCCTGATCGAATCGCCCAACGTTTCAAATGGGAAGCGTCGCTGAACGTTTACAAAGGCCTCGATGACTTTGTCGAGCATGTGGTTCAAATCGAACGCCAGATCATTGGCGAATTAGTAAACGCAGGTTGCAAGTACATTCAAATCGACGCACCGGGTTATACCGCCTATGTTGACAAGATTTCGCTTGGACAGAATGCGCTCCCGCGGCGAGGATCCGGAAAGAAATTTCCAACGATCCATCGACGCCGATAACGCGCTCATCGAAGGTTTCCCGGACGTGACTTTCGGCATCCACATCTGCCGCGGCAACGCCCGCACCATCGACCCGAAAACCGGCAAGCTCGTGCCGCAATGGCACCGCGAAGGCTCCTACGATGCCATCGCCGAGAAACTTTTCAATTCTCTCAAACACCAGCGCCTCCTGCTCGAATACGACAGCGACCGCGCCGGCGGCTTCGAACCGCTGCGTCTAGTGCCCAAAGATAAAATCGTTGTGCTTGGCTTGGTCTCGACCAAGAATTCAGACATGGAGACCGTCGACGAGCTAAAACGGCGGATCGATCAAGCAAGTAAATTCTTGCCGATTGACCAACTCGCGTTGAGTCCACAATGCGGCTTCGGTGGGATCGATTCGAAAGTTCTCAGTGAAGACGAGATGTGGAAGAAGCTGGATACGATTGTGGAGACGGCGAGTAAGACCTGGAAATAAACTTTGGTTCATCGTGTAATCGAGTGGGTGAAAATTAATGGCAGATTACCTCCATGGACGGTGCCTCCCTTTTGTAAAGGCGATTGTGTTGTTGTTGACACTAAGGGGGGCAAACTCCTACAACAGCATTTCTTAGCAAATTTCACCCACTCGATTACGCGAAGACCTAAACTTTAGGTTTCAGCTCTGATCAAGTCAGTTGAAGCCCTTTTAGAATGGCAACTCGTCAGCTATCTTGCTTCACCTCGCTCAACCACTCTTCATGCACATCGACCCAGATTGAATCCTGATCGTGGCAAGTCGACAGTTCGCTGAGGTCAAACCTGACCGTGTAAACCGGTTTATGGATACCGCGATGGTCGCGGACATTTTCCAGAACGCCGTGGACCAAGCCGATGACGCCGCGTTTGCCGCGGATATATTTCGGCGTGCGCGGGTTACCGGTGGGGTTATCCGCGGCAACCCTGACAGCGTCGCCGATCTTATATTTGCTGGTGGAGTCCATAGTTCTTCTTCAATCCGGCCGAACTCTGGGGGCTTCCGAGGTCGCTCCTGATTTCTCGGCTTCACGCTGCTGCGCAGGCTCCAGAGCGTAACCGGCGCCGAGCAGACTTTCGACAGTGACAAGCTTGGCTAGTTCTTCCTCCGACATGCCTTCGGTTCCGGCCGGCCGCTGCGGCAAAACGAAGTAGCGCACGTCGGACGTGCTGTCCCACACTTGGACTTCTTTAGTCGTTGGTAGTTCCAACTGAAACATTTCCTTGGCGCAAGCCCGAGGATTTTGCACAATCTTGGTTCGGTAGCTCTCGTGCTTGTACCACCAGGGCGTGTCGCCAAGAATGTCGTAAGGATAGCAGGAGCACAGAGTACAAACGATCACGTTGTGAACCTTGTCGGTGTTCTCCACCACGAGCAACTTGCCGACTTTGCCCTGGTGCACGCCCATTTCTCTGAGCGCCTCTCTACCCGTGGTTAACAACGCCTCTTTGAATTCCGGATCGCTCCACGCCTTGGCGACGATCACGCCGCCGGCCCAGGGGCGCTCCTCGTGCAGTTGCTTCCAACGTTGCTCCAACTCTTCGCGAGTCGACCAGCCGCGATTGATCAGCGCTTGGACAAAGACCTCGAGCATTTCCTGATAGTCTTTCAAATCCTGCTCCAGGTTCACCATGCGCTCTGCCAAAGTTCCGTGATGTTCCTTTTTTTTGATTTTGAAAAAGTCATCGTAGTCGCCGCGTTCTTTGCGGTTGTCTTCGGTTACCATGTCCATGGCTTCGACGGCGCGCGCGGAAACCAGCGCGATGCCTTTGACGTATTCATCGAGCCATTCTTCCAAATAGCGCACGCGCGCTTCGATATTTTTTCCTTCGGGTTTTCGCGGCTTAAAGAATTGATTCTTGCGTTTTAGCGCCGCGCGGGCTTTAAGCAAATCAGCGAACGTCACCACATTACGGCGCAGTAAATAGAAAACACGCGGTTCAAACCGCTTTGCCCGGTAATACTCCAAATCTTCTTCGACGGCCTTAATATGGGCTTCGTAATCGTGCATGTGGCCTTCGAACGGTTTGTGTCCGTGTTTTCCTGACATCGCTTTCTCCTAAATGTCGTAACTTCGCCGATCAATGAGTATCGAACACTTCTTGATACTGCTTCAACATCGCTTTGGTCGCATCGGATTCTGCCGCAGTCGGCTTCGTGGGATCTGCCGCCGGCGGTAAACAACCGAATCTCATCAAACAGGCCATCAGCAATAGCCTGGCCTTTGTCGCGGTTAAGTTACTGCCGGCAATCGCCAGTGGATCGCGCGTCGAATCGACGAAGCCGCCGGCATTGCCGCGCCCGACTTTCACCACAGGCATGCCGCTGAACGTCGCGCGTTTCAGCGCGGCATCGACCGAATTGCTCATGGCGCCGAACGGCGCAGAACCCTCCGCGACAAATCCAGCCAAAGGCGCGTCGCGCAAATTTTTCTCGATCCGCGCGAGGATATCGACTTCGCTGCTCGCATCCCCGGAAGTATCGTCAGGCAAATAGCGCGCATGTTTGACAATCGTCACTTTCGGAATGGCCGTTGGCAGCAGATCGCCATCCACACCCTTAACCACGACCGCGATCGTCCCCACTTTTGAACCTTGAACCTTTGAACCTTGAACTTCCCTCGGTAGTTGCGTCAAATTCACCGCTGAATTGTGCGTATGCCGCTTCACCGGCTTAAACGAAAATTGCGGCGCTCCCGGATGGCCCATGCGGCCGATAATGCCGCCGTGACCACCCGTTGCGACGTAACCGCCGGGCCGCGCATCGCCTTTTTGCACATCACGGGAAGTAAAGATCTGCTCATCGAGGATGGCCACGGCGCCGATGCAATCCCGGCCGCTTTCGTCGGCCCAAATACGCGACGTGATGTAGTTCACCGAGTCGACGATGTTGCGATCGCCGTCGTTGGCGATAGCGCCGTGGGGCCGCTGCGAGGAATTGCCGCAAATCGGCAGCGTCGTGTCGATCAGCAAGTTAAGCCAGTAAGTCGTCTCCTCGACGAAGGGACTGCCTTCGAGCCAGATCGCGCCCAAATATTTGCCGCTCGCGAGAGCGCGTTGCACCACGTTGGTCACCCGCGCCAGCGCCGCCATCGGCGGTTCTTTGCGCAAATAGCCGGGACGATAGGGGAAAAAATCGACTCCGCGACTTTCCGGACCGATGTCGCCTGCGCCGATATCGGTTCGCTCATCGGCGTGGCGGCCTGTGGCGTAGCCGCCGGACGGCAGCGCGCGATAAAAATCAAAAGCGGCTTTGCCGCTGAGCAGACACCCCACGCCTTCGTCGGATATCCCCAAACGATCGATCTCTTCGAATAATCTTGAAGCGTCCGGGAAAAACGGCACGCGGCATAACTCGCTGGCCGCATCTTTCTCCGTGCCGTCCATCTCCCAGGCTTGCCCATTGGCTTGCCGCGCCATGTAGGGAAGCGGGTACAGGCCGTCTTCAGGTTTGAGCGTGATTTCATAGACCGGCTTGTCGCTGGCATTACGCCGCTCCTTATGAAAAGCGCCTGAAGAGTCGAGATAGCCGTCCGGTGGCGCGTAGAGCTCCGCGGCATCCCTTTCTAACGGATGCGCGCTGAATTGTTCGACGTAGACCACAATGGGCGCCGCTAAGCGCTGTGCGCGCAGAACGTCGAAACGCATCGGCGAACCATCGGCATGGCTGCGCGGCGGCAAGCCATATTTTTCCCGCGCCTTGTTGCTGGTGACTAAAGGCTCGCTGTTTTGAATGGTCGCCGTCGGTCCGGAGAAAACGGCGATGCGAGGTTTCTCGTTTTCGTTTGTGGTCGCCATGGAACTCTCCGTTTACTTCGATGAAAAGCCAAGGGCGGGTTTCAACCCGACCCCTACAAATTGTCGAAAATCTACTTCAACTCGTACGGCAGCTGCTTCGGTCCGTAACCCTGCCAGTACTTGTTGGTCGCCGGATCGTATCGGCCCTGAAGAAATCCGCCGGCCTTTTCGGCGCGAACGATGATCGCAACGGTGCGCTCGTCGCCGCTTTCCTCCGCGTGGATCTCATAGGGCGGCACCAGATCGATTTTGCCTGCGCCGACTTTGACATTGACCGATTTGCGCAGCTCGGCGTAGTCGGATTTCGATCGGTCGTCGACGCGCTCGTAGCGTTCGATCGTTTCCGTGCCGTCAAGCACGCCGTACAGCGTCCAGTTGTGCGCATGGTCGTGAATCTGGGTGCGGCTATGCGGCGCTTTGATGAGACCGTTGATAACGAACTTGTAATCGGGATCTTCGTAGAAAAGCAGGTTTTCCGCGCGCTCGCCGGTTTGCGAACAGTCCGGCCAATGTTTCGACTGTTCCCGCACCGAAGGCTCGGCGAGCAAATCTTGCAGCAGCGGGGTCATTTTCTGCCAACGCGTCGCCGGGTCTGGTTCCTCCGCGCAGAGCTGGCGCGCAGCAGCAATGAATTTCGTAACGGCTGTTTTCGACATAAATTCCTCCAACGATTCAGTAGAAGATTCCAAATTACTATTAATCCGTTCCTAAGTTGTCGGTCAAGCCATCGGCATCGGATAGGAAGCCGTCAGAGGTGTTTTGACGGGGATCGATACGGGGTCCGTTTGACGCTCGGTTAAGACCTAGACGGGGCACATGATCGTGTAGACTGGGCCGGATATTTCTTCCTCGAGGCCGCGGGGCAACTCAATGTGATCTCAATGGCCGGTAACGCCGGCGGTTGGTCGGTTTACGGTAGGTGGGTGCCGAATCGCGAGCAGGGCGATGAACTCAAACGCTAGGGGAGGGAGTATCACTACCACCGCAGCGAGCGGCCGCGTTGTTAGACATCGTCGCTGGCAGATACTCGTCGCCGAATCGCCTCGCAAACCACGTTGATCTGAGTGGAAATCGCCCTAATGTTCTTGACCATATCTTGCCAGTAGTTCTCATCGCGGTGGGGGTCACCATGTTGATAGTCGATCAACTCTCCATGAGCGAGGCGACTGAGTTCTTGAAGTTCACGATGGACCGCGGCCGAGTAGAATGGCTTATTCTTCCAGATCGCGTTTTGCATCGCATTGAAGGCTTCGCCGAATTCTCCCATCCGACGATTACGCTGTGCCTCGTCTTGCGCATCCGAGAAGTCGACCATTGGCCTGAGTGCCGCCGCTGTCCGTTGGACCTCAACGAGCCACGGCCATATCTCCTTGTAAGCTCCGAACTCAGTCTCGTATTGGGCTTTGTGGATAAGCGACGCTCGCCCCAACTCGGACCGCAAGCGTTCGAGATCCGCCGAGTATTGGGCCTTTACGCCTTCAACCTTCTCGGTCAGCTTCTCCAGATCTTCCTTGCTCGCGAGGCTCTTACCCTTCTGAGTGAGATAGCTTGGAAGGAAATAGACGGCGAGCGCGATGAACGCGAACAGGCCGACATCCCATAGCGTGGGGTATATCATTTAACTCTCGTACCCGGACCGGAACTTTAGCTTGTGATACTTTTGTCACAAGCTATTTCTTGACGACGCAGTCGTTCCGGTTCACGGGATCTCGGGCGTTATATCACGGATTCGCAGTAAGAAATAATAATTTACAGGGCGGGCGCGTTGGGTGTAGAACGACATGGGAGTTCAAAAAGGGTGATCCGATTAAGGCGACTGGGTTATGGCATCGGGTACCAAAATGACGTCTAACAATCGGCTTGAGACAGATCTTCGGACCGCTCGCTGCGCTTGCCGGCCTCGTCCGCTCAGCCTTAAGCGTTAGACTGGAATGAACGAACCGAACAGTCGCTTTAAAACACCGATCTCACTTCTTAGCATCGCGACCGTAGCAGTTGCGGCGATTCTGCTTACAATCTTCGTCGTAACTCACGGGCACGTCAAGGAGGCGCAGAAGTTTTGTTCGTCTTTGCCCTAATCCTTTTCGGCCCGGTATCGCTTTTCTATCTCGTATTAGATAGCCCATGGCCAATCACAATCGAAGGAACCGTCCTTCTGACTGCAACGCCGGCCTTGCTCCTAGCTGCTGGTTTTTGGCGATCGAGGTATTCCGTCGTCTTGAAACGAGTCGGATGGTTTTTCTGGATGGTTTGTAGTTTGTTCGTGGCAGGCTTTTACATTTGAGTTGGTCTAACCCGCGGCTTAAAACTGATGCCGAAAACGCTCGCCTCAAAGGCTCGCTTTCTTCTCCACGGCTGCCGCCGTCGCTGAGCTTGGGTCGTACGTTGCTCTGAAATGAAGCTCACTAAGCGCCAACTGGCTCAACTCAAGCGCTGGCTGCAATTCCGGGTCAACCACTGCCGATACACCGCATGATTCTTGGCTCTTGGCCTAAGTACTTGATCATGATCACGGCTCTTGGCGGACTGGCCGTATTTTTGGTGCGCAGGAACTGCTCTACTCCGCTTCCATCGGTGGCTACCTTATCGGCGTCCTGTATCGTGACCTCCTGTGGCTTCGCTTGCGCTCGCATTTCTGGCCTGTAAATGATCACGTCACTGACTGGAAACGTGTCGAGGAGTTGGTTAGCAATAGAGCCCGGAGCAACATAACCACGCACTCCACCGGACGCAGGCGCCAGATGGAACAGTAACGCAGGTAGGGTCCACCGGAATCAATCCTTTTTCGCTGTCGGTGATGACCGCCTCGGCGAGGAACCAACTGACCCTCAGCGTTGATCGCCCAAAATAAACTATTTTGGCCTTACAAATTTCCTTCGAGCCGCGGAGCCATCTCAATACAAAACAAACCTGCTGGCGGTCGATCTCGCGGTGAGCACGAGCGAGGGTACGGGCGCGGTGGGTGTAAAATCTATCTCGATCACCTTTTTTCTGCGCGTGATTGCGGCCCTCACCTTGCAGGCGGCCTTTGTCGATATTAATACCGCAAAAGGCAGATCCGTATATCACTTGTTAGGGCTTCCTGATTTCCCATACGTATCATGAAGAAGCGGAAAACAGTGCGCGAGTACGCGCTGATATCAGCGGGAAAAGCGACAAAGAACCAAACGAAGCAATATCAGAGGAAGTAAACTATGAGACGAGAATATGATTTTTCGAAAGCCGTTCGAGGAAAATTTTATCGGAAAGGCGCCGAACTGCGGCTACCCATTTATCTCGACCCTAAACTGCAGAGTAAACTGGAGCGCATTGCTCGCAGGAAAGGCAAGGATGTCGGCGAGATGGTCAATCAGTTGCTGAGGAAAGACGTCGAGTTTCTTGAAGAACTGACCTGAACCAACTTGCAACCCTAACCAGCGGCTTGAGAAAGAATACGGCCCCGCTCGCAAAGCTCGCGGACCGTCGCTTCTCAGCCTAAACGTTGGCGTTCCATGGGCGAACACATACCAACAGGATTGTTTGAGCAGCTACGTGAAGAGCAGTTGAGCCGTCACATTCGTGCAGGATTACTTGCAGCTTTGGTTCGATGGTCCGTGCATCAATGTCACTAATCCGTTGACGGTGCAGACCGCGCAGGCATCGGTCACTTCGTGGCAGCCGGGATTTCGTGACGCGCTCTGTTCTCAGATTGCCAAAATTGTTGCCGCAGTGGAGTGTCGCGACGGAGAGGCATTTATCATTCGGTTTGAGGACGGCTCACAGTTGACTATCTCTTTACCAAGCAGGATTACACTACACCGGAGGCACTTTATGCGCATGGATTTCGAGATGATGCATGGTTCGTTGCCTAACCATGCGTGAGCGAGCGGCTTAGTCTGCATTCAGCCGGATCCTTCGAGGTTGATCGCCCAAGAGAAACTGTATGGCTGCTTCAGATCACAAACGAGCCAGAGTTTAGCCGAGCTTGCCGCGATGTTGTCGCAGTTGCTCGCGGTATTCTCTCCGGCGGCGTCGGCATCGTTGCCGGTGCGCGTCAGTTGTCGCGGTTGCGCTTCGATGTGCGAGCCGAGACGGACGCGGATTTCCTCTACTTTGTCTTAGTTCATTCGGACACGGACCATTTGCCAAGATCGACTGCGTTAGGCCCGCTCTCCGGTCGATCGGTGTCAGCGTGGGGATCAGTCATACCGATGCCGCGCTCTCACACCGTTGAACTGCTGACAGTTGAGCACCGCCCGCCGTGCTGCACTAGGCGATAGGTCGAGGATCGCGCAGACAAATTCAAAAGAGCCTTCCCCCTGGTCTCGCGATAGGAACCACCGACGCGCTGAACGCTGGATGGCGGGCCGAAGATCCTTGCGGACGCCACAGCCAGTAGTTAAATCCTCCCATGTGACGGGAGATGAGCTAACTATTCGGAATTCAAAAGATGGCGGGAGAACCCAAATAAAAAGGCCCGTGTCTATTCGACACGGGCCTGCAATGCAAATGATCGATCTACGGTTATCCGATCAGGATGTCGGTTTTCCTTCCGCGACGACAAACCGTGCGCGACGGTTGCGCGCCCAACACGCCTCGGTGCTCTCTTTGCACATCCGGAATTTCCTCGCCATAACTGATCGTCGACATGCGGTTCGCGGCGATACCGAGAGTGGCAAGATAATCCATCGCGGTCTGCGCCCGCTTGGCGCCGAGCGCCATGTTGTAATCGGCCGCGCCACGCTCATCGCAATGGCCTTCGATCTGCACACGGGAAGAAGGATTCGTCTTCAACCAGTCGGCATTGGCTCGAAGCGTTGCTCGCGCCGGTTCGGAAAGAGCCGCACTATCGAAATTGAAGCTCACATCTTTTAAAGGTCCGCTGGTTGCGGATTCGCCTTTGCGCAACGCATCGAGACTGGACGATGACCCGGTATCGGATTTCGGCGCCGGCTTCGACGCAGCGGATTTAGCTCCATCCCCGGTTGAAGCGCTGGGGTTTTCCCCACTCCATTTAGGCGGTGGCGGGTTCGCCGGACTCCCACATGAGATTAAAAATATCCCTGCCACCAGACTTAACCCAAAGCGTAACGCCGTTCGCTGCTTCATCAAAAACCACCTTTCCAGGCCCTAATGGACTGATTTGATTGGCCAATTGTGAAGCATTGATGGACATCTGTCAACTATTATTCCAGTCAAAACGAATTTATATTAATGCTAAATCATTCCTTCCAAGACTCAAAAATACCTATTAATTCGAAATTATCTCAATTCACATCATGGACTCGTCATCAGGCGGATACCCTGCAATTTATTTTCCGAAACTTGCAGTTGCCGCCAAGTTTCGCCCGCGTCGGACGTCGCGTAGACCGAGCCATCCGTGTAAGCGACGCATAGCGAATTGGCGTCACTAGGGTGATTGGCAAAGCCGCAGGTCATATGCACATGTCCGGTTGGCAGACCGTTCTTCAGGAAAGTCCAATTGTTGCCGCCGTCGTCGCTACGCAAAATTTGCGTCTTGGCGCCGCCGACGGCTTCCGAAGTGTCGCGACTGAAACGGATCGTATTGAATGGCCCCGCGCGTACCGTGCGATATCCCTTCCATGAAGTCGGACCATTTTCCGCGGCGCCGAGAAAAAGTCGATCGGGCGCTGCTTTCGTATTCGTCATCGGAATCGCATAAGCGCGGCCCATGCCGTAGTTTAGTTTACGCCAAAATTTTCCGCCGTCGTCGGTTCGATAGGTGCCAATGCCGGTGCTGGCGTAGAGGGTATTCAATCGGGTCGGATGACGCGTCACCCAGTGGACGTCGCGATAAACCCGGCCGTCTTCATGACTGCCCATCTGGTAGGGCAATAGGCCGGCGGGATCGTTGAATTCCGGGAACGCCGTCGAACTATTGGGACCGCTGATATCTTCCCAACTTTCGCCGCGATCGCGGCTGCATGCTACACCGCCCTCTTCGATGCCGGCGATAATTTCGTCGGGCACGCGCGCGTCGAGCGTAATGCAACGAATATGCGCGACATGCGGCGGTGGCGGAAAAGTCCATTTGCCGTATTCAGGCAACTTGCGAAACGCCGCCAACTCGCGGAAGGATCGGCCGCCATCTTCGCTGATGTAAATCGCCGCCGGCAAAGTGCCGACATAGATTTCATTGGGCCGTGTCGGATGTGCTTCCATCGCCCAAATGTCGCGGAAGTCGATGCCGCCGGCCGGCAACCATTTCCAGGTCTCGCCGCCGTTTTCGCTGACATGGATTTCAGTCAGCGTAGCCGCATACAATTTTTGCGGACTCGCCGCGTCGCGGGCAATTTGACGAACCGTTTCTCCCTCTAATGCGCGGTCCAAGACCTCCACCCGTTCAGTGCGGTCATCCCAACGACAGCGCGCCAGACCGTCCGCTTTCAGCAAGAACATTTGTAAGGAGCCGTTGGTCATCGCCATAACCTAAACCTCCATAGGAAGAATGCGCGCTGGACACAATGCGCGAAGATGGAGTAAGAGTTTATCCGCAGCGCGAATTGTTTAGCGTGAAGATAGGGCAAAATCCGAAGTGACGTCAAGCAAGAAAAATTCTCAACCGCGGCACGCAAATATAGTTTCCACAGCCTGATTGCCGTTCCGCTTGCTCGATCCAATTGGACCCTAGAATGCGCACCGTTTTACCGCCCAATGCCAATACGAGAAAGCCCAGCCTTCTCGCACCGCCGCGCGCGTGCGATAGCCATCTCCATGTTTACGGTCCAGCTACGCTTTACCCCTTAGTTGCCGAGCGCAATTACACCCCCGATCCCAATTCGACATTGGACAACTATCTCAAAGTTCACCGCACCCTGGGTTTAGAGCGGGCGGTCATCGTCACTGGCAGCGCCAATGGAACCAACAATCAAATTAGCTTGGATGCCCTGGCGCGCATGCAGGGAAATTTTAAAGCGCTCGCGCTGCTGGATCCGGCGGTTAGCGACAACGACTTACTGCGAATGAAAGATTGCGGCTTCACCGGTTTTCGTGTGAAAGCCAACGGCAAAGGCGGTTTGTCCTTCGATGATAGCAGAGTCATGAGCGCGCGCGTCCACGGCTTCGACTGGCATGTTGAGTTCATGTCCCAGTCGATGACGGAAGTCATCGGCGCCGTGCCGTTTTTGAATTCCTTGAAGCTGCCCTATGTCTTCGACCACGTCGCCCACGCCGAGCCGCAGCAGAATAGACAGGATCGTGAATTCAGCGAACTGCTGACGGTCCTCAAGAATGAAGAACAGGCCTGGATTAACCTCTACAGTTTCTATCAACTGTCCAAAGCCGGCCCGCCGCACTATTCGGACATGATCGATGTGGTCCGAACTATTATCGAAGCTCGTCCCGACCACGTAATCTGGGGCAGCAATTGGCCCCATGCCGGCATCGTCGTGCCGATGCCGGACGACGCAGACCTGCTCGATTTCCTGCTCATCGCCGCGCCGGAGGAACACACGCGCGAACTTATTCTTGCGGACAATCCGGCGAAACTTTACGGCTGGCCCGCTTGAACGTGTGAACTGAAACTTTGAACTTTTAACCAATCGTGCGCAGCAAAAGATTGAGGAGGTTATAAACATGTACGGATGGCGCGCTCGCATCGGCCACGTGGCACCGTCGCGCGGTGACACGCTGGTTTATGAGTTTTACAAAATGTTTCCCGAAGGATTCATGATGCTCAACACCACCGGCACGGTGCGTCAGCTGGTCGACGGCGACTTTGAAAAACAACTGGGTCGTATCGAGGAAGCCGTCCAGGATCTGGTCGATAACAATTGCGACTCGATCATTTTCAGCGGCTCGCCGCTCTTTACTCGCTTGCCGTTCGGCAGCGACCGTGAGCTCGGCAAAAAACTCACGGACAAATTCGGCGTCCCGGTCGCCGCCGGCTTGACCGCCGAAGTCGAGGCGCTCAAGGCGATGAACTGCAAGAAGCTCGTCGTTGGCACGCCCTACCCAGACGAGCTCAATCAGCGTTTGAAGCGCCATCTCGAGGCTTCCGGTTTTGAAGTCTTGCAAATCGCCGGCTACGGCGTGCAAAAAAACTCTCAACTCACCGATCTACCGGTTCATGCATCCTACAAGATCGCCAAACGTCTTTACGCCAAAGGGCGCGACGCGGACGGCGTTTTTATTCCTTGCCCGCGCTGGCCGACGATCACCGACGTTGCGTTGTTGGAGGAAGAAATTGGCAAACCCGTGATCACCAGCAGCCTTGCGTGCATTTGGTATGCAATGAAGCTGATCGATATTAAGGAAACCGTGAAAGGCTTTGGCCGATTGATGGAAAGTTTGGGACACTGATAGCCGGTGAGCAGCCAGCGAGTTCGCGCGTCTAATCACCATGATTATTTCGCAGACCGTCCAATATTGGACGGCGATTGCTGAGCGGTCAGTTTAAGATTGTCACGATTCAGCAACAGAATACTTTTCACGAAGGAGGAATAATTATGGATTGGATAAAGGCGGTTTTTCTAACCGGTCTTCTAAGCACGTTGGTGATAAACTTTAGTCCCGAAGCGATGGCGGCGGATTGGGGACGCGGCGACCGTTGCCGGCGCGGCGACCGCCTGCAGATTCAGGATCTCGATATGTCCCCGGATCCTGTTACGGATGGGCAACGCGTCCAAGCCTGGAAGGTGCGCATAAACTTCGAAGGACGGCGCGAATGTGATACGGAAATTTATATTCGTGAAGGCAACAATGTCGTCGGGCACGCGCGAAATTACCGATTGCGCCCCGGCGTCAATGAAATCGAAATCCCGGCCGCTGAGGCATTTCGTTTCAAGGGCCGCGAAGCCTGTATCAATGTCCAGGCCGATCTCGAAGGTTCCCGCCAGCAGGTCGATACCAGCCGTAAATTTTGCGCCCGGCCAAGAACTTTATGGTCGATGCGCGAGCCCGAAGATCGCGGCGCCAGGCGCTAGACGCTGCACAAAAACAAATGGAGGGATGAAGGCAAATCAAACCTTCATCCCTTCGCCTTCCGCCTTCATCCTTTCTCACGTTCCCCATACCTTCGCAGCCGTTTCGAGCATCACGTCGAGCTTGCGAAATTGTTCGTCCTCGGTCAGCAGATTGCCGCGCAGGCTCGAGGCAAAGCCACACTGCGGACTGATCGCCAATTGTTCGAGAGGGAGATAGCGCGCCGCCTCATCGATTCTCCGGCGCAGCTCGTCGACCGTTTCAATTCGCGCGACTTTGGTGGTGATCAAGCCGAGCACGGCGATTTTACCTTTGGGAACAAAGCGCAGCGGTTCGAAACCGCCGGCGCGTTCCGTGTCATATTCCAATAAAAGCCGTTGATGATTTAAGTCCATTGAAAAGTGTCTCCGCGATCGCGTCGTAATGCCCTTCGCGATGCCACATGCTTTGCCGGTTGCCGCGACAAATATGGACACCAAAAATGACTCCGGGAAAATCGGCGATGATTTCATTGTCGGCCGCGATCGAGCGGGAGAGATTCGCTTGCGGATCTTCGCCGCGCGAGCGCATCGCCGCCAATGAGTCTGGATCGACGTAGGCCGTGTAGCCCGGGCCGTCGATGCCGACGTAGCGGCAACCCGCCTGGGCAAGCTCCATGACCATGCGCCGTTCCACCGAAACGACGTCTTTTAGAAATTCTTCCACGCTCGGATAAACCGCCCGCGACGCTTCGCTATCGTAGCATTGAGAAATCCGGTCAGCGCTGATCAAAGTTACCTTTACCGGACGGTCCGTCAGGCTCTGAGTGAAGCGAAAGTCGGCGAGCAATGAATTGCGCACCAGCCGCAACCGCTCCGTCACCCGCTTGCGATTGAGCAGGATCGGATCCTGTCCCTTATGCGAAACCGACTCGGCGGTGTCTTCGCGCGCCAGAATCTGATGATAAGTCTTCACGCCAGTTTGCCATTCTTCCACGCCGGCAACGACGGCAAAGCTCTCCATAAAACTTGTGCGGCGAAACTCGCCATCGACAATGATCGGCAGATCGCGCTCCAGTTGCTTGGCGACCACTGCGCGAATGGCATCGTCTTGCGTGGTCTTAAGCTCCGCCTCACTCGCCTCGCCCACGGCAAATTTTGCGAAAGCCGCCTTGAGATTCTCCGGCCGGAGTAAGCTGCCGACCAGATCAACACGCAGGGAATCAAGATCGGAAAGTAACTGGGAAGACATTCGCTATCTCCTTTATGACAGTTTGTCTTTGAAGAATTTTTTACTCTGGCCGTCTAATCCGCCATGAATCGTGATCCCGAAAGCTCGTAAAGATATTTGGCTTGCGGCCCCCCGTCAAGGAGCATAGCGCGGCATGACGCAGTACAATTGCATGCGATAATAATCGCGTTTCACTAGGTTTTCCACTTATGATCAGGCTTCATCGGAGATATGCGATATTTTCGCACCGACTTGCAGAAAAAGCGCGTAAGGATTTTCCCCACTCCCCTGCAGGAAAAGCCTGCAGCAAAACAGTTGTGTTTAGCGGTTCCGGAGACGCAAAAACTGTGAAAAATCAATGAAAATAATTTTTTATGATCGATGGCACCATTGTTGCCCCAGCACAAGTCGTTTCGAGACATTAGTCGTACTGTTGGTCCCGTCTAGCAACATAGATACTCAGAATTGCGAAAGCGAAGAATTGTCATATGTTTCTCCCGTCTTTAGAAGAGCCGCGGCGTGGGCCGATCGTAACGGTGCCAAGGCCGTCATTTTTTGTCGAATCGCGTCACAAGCACAAAGTTACGCTGGAAAAAATTGTCTTACGCGGCAGATCATTTTTTGAAAACGATAAGAAATTTTTTTTGAAGGGCGTCACTTACGGCCCTTTTGCTCCTAGTCGTCCGGGCGTTCCTTTTCCCGACCCGGCATCGGTGGAAATCGACTTTGCGTTGATGAAACAGCTCGGCGTCAATTGCTTTCGCACCTTCACGCCGCCGCCCAAGTGGCTCCTCGATTTGGCGGCCTCCTATGGTCTAAGAGCGATCGTTGGGATTCCTTGGGCGCAGCACATCTCTTTTCTCGACTCGCATCGAACTCGAACGGAAATCCGCAACATCATCAAGCGCAGCGTTGCGTCATGCAAGCAACATCCCGCCGTCTTTGCTTATCTCGTTGGCAACGAAATTTCGCCGGAAATCGTCCGCTGGTACGGCAGCGAAAAGATGCGCGCTTTTCTTGGTGATTTGGTCGACTGCGTGAAAAGCGTCGATCCTGACGCATTTGTGAGTTACGCCAACTTTCCCTCCACCGAATATCTTGAAACAGAATTTACCGATTTTCTGGCTTTCAATGTCTATCTTCATCATGAAGAGGACTTCCGTCGCTACCTGTCGCATCTGCACAACCTAGCCGGCGATCGGCCGCTGGTTTTGACCGAGATCGGCATCGATTCCATGCGGCAAGGAACAGCTTTTCAAGCCGAAACTCTCGCATGGCAACTGCGCGCCAGCTTCGAGACGGGCGTGGCCGGAACGGTGATCTTTTCCTGGACCGATGATTGGTATGCCTCCTTCCGGCGCCGGAGGGATTTCAGGTCGACGACTGGGCTTTTGGATTGGTCGACCGCAAGCGGCACAAGAAGCCGGCCTATTCTGCGATCAAAGAATATTACGCATGCGCCTTTGCCGCCGGCTCTGCGCCGCATATCCGAAAGTTTCGGTCGTTGTTTGCGTCTACAACGGCGAGCGCACCATCGATGCTTGTCTCGCCTCGCTGGAAAAACTCAATTATCCAAACTACGAAGTGGTTGTCGTCAATGACGGCTCGACCGATCGCACCCGGCGAGATCGCCGAGAGCTACGACTATATTCATCTGATCAATCAGGAAAATAAAGGACTGAGCGAAGCGCGCAATGTCGGCATCCGCGCCGCACCGGCGAAATCATTGCCTTCACCGACGCCGATTGCATGGCCGATCCGGATTGGCTGACGCATCTTGTAGCGCGCTTTCAATCATCGGACTTCGGCGCGGTCGGCGGACCGAATCTGCCGCCGCCCGATGATTCCTTCGTCGCGTCGTGCGTCGCGGTTTCCCCGGGCGCACCGGCTCACGTGCTTGTTGGATGATGAAGTCGCCGAGCATATTCCCGGCTGCAATATGGCGTTCCGGCGGGAAGCGTTGGAAGCGATCGATGGATTTGATCCGATCTTTCGCGCCGCCGGCGACGATGTGGATCTCTGCTGGCGACTGCAAAATAAAGGATACAAGATCGGCTTTAGCGCGGCTGCCGTGGTATGGCATTTTCGCCGCAACACCATTCGCGACTATGTCAAACAACAGCGCGGCTACGGCAAAGCTGAAACTCTGCTCTTCTTCAAGCACCCAAGCCGTTTCAATGTGCTCGGGCAATCGCGTTGGTTCGGCCGCATCTACGGCGACCTGTCTTCGTTTTTGTTGAGTCGTCAGCCGCGGATCTACTCGGGAGTTTTCGGCCGCGGCCTGTTTCAGACGCTTTATCAGCCATCGCCTTCGATCGTCTCGTGCTTGCCTCTGACGTCTGGAGTGGAATGTGCTTTCGCTGCTGCTCCTCGTCGTGCGCTTTCGTCTTCGGTGGCTTTTCTGGCTCGGCATTGCGCCTTTCATGCTGACACTTAGCCGCTGCCTGCCAGCGCGGTAAGAGGCGCGCATTGCGCCCAATTTCCGTGGCCGGCGCGCGACTCTTCTGATTACCTTTCTGATTTATCTTGGGCCGCTCGTCCGCACGCTCGAGCGCTATCGCTGGCGCCTGCGCCGGCTACGCGAAGTCAAACCAGTCGATCTCAATGGGCCGACGCCAAGAGCCGCGAATCTTATGGCGCGAGCGCGCCTTTTATCTTTCGTATTGGAACGAGCAAGGCCAGGAAAAAGAAAGCCTGCTTCACGCCGTGATGGATTTTCTCTTGCCGCGCAAATATCTCATCGCCATGGATCAGGGCTGGAGCGATTGGGACCTGGAAATCTGCCAAGGGCCTTGGGCCAAGGCGCAAATCAAGACCGCGACGGAAAATCACGGCGGCACAAACGAGGCTGTTGCGGGTTCGTTGCGCGCTGCGGATGTCCAGGATCTCGGTCGCATGTCTTTGCACCTATTTCGCCGTGGCTGTTATGAGCGGCGTTTGCTCTGGATTGCCGGTGATTGCCGCGGCCGCGGCCTTTGTCGGCTTGGGCTCACGGCAGCGCCATCATCTATCAAAAATTCCGCCTTGGCCACCTGTTGTATCATGTTCTGGAATCGCTCGCGCATAAGCTCGATTTCGTGCCGGTCCAAAATCACCGGAGAAGCCTGTGAGGATCTCCCCGCCCATGAAACGCACGGTTCGTTCATATCTCAAGCCTTACTGGCTAACCTTCGTCTTGCGCTCTGGCCAGGTTCTGCTTATCAGCGCGCTTGAGTTGCTCAAGCCTTGGCCGCTGAAGATCATTATTGACAATGTCCTGAGCGACAAACCCCTGCCCTGGGGATTGGCTCTGAGCTGGTCTGCCCAGGCCTTCTCCTCTTGGCTTGCGTGGGACTGGTTCTTGTTTACTTCCTTTTAGGAGGGCTGCGACTGCTCAACGATTATACGACTATTCGAATTGGCCAAAGCATGGTCAACGATCTTCGTCGCGACCTGTACAGCCATATTCAACGCCTCTCCCTGTCTTCTACCGCCGGCAGCAAATCGGCGACCTCATGTACCGGGTTACTGCCGACACGATGGGAATCCAGACGCTCACGATGAACGGGCTTTTTGCGATTCTGTCCGCTTCCTTGCTCTTGCTCGGAATGTTGGCGGTCATGCTTTGGGTCGATTGGTATCTGACGCTTCTAGCCATGGCCGTATGTCCGCTGCTCTTTTGTGCAATCGCGCTTTTGAATAAAAAAATCTCTTCGGCCGCAACGGACGCGCGTCAGAAGGGAAGCCTGGTTTATTCTGTGGTTCAGCGAGCCCTATCGGGAATCCGCGTGATCCAGGCTTTCACCAAGGAAGAAGACGAGGGGCGGCGCTTTCTCGAGGCCAGCACGGAGAGCCTGGCAGCCGATTTGCGGCTCGTATAATCTGCAAAATTTTTATTTTGCAATTGTCAACTTAACGATCGCTACTGGAACCGCCACTGTTTTGTGGCTGGGCGCTCAGCGTGTTTTGAGCGGGCGATCTTTCGATCGGCGAAATCGTTGTCTTTACTTCCTATCTGGCGTCTCTTTACACTCCGCTTGATCAGTATCTTTCACACCTATGGTTTGGTTCAGAGCGCAAAGGTTGGCGTGCGCCGGGCCTTTGAGATTTTAGAGTCCGAAGAGAGCCTGCCGGAAGGGTCTCGAGTCTTCCATCCGGCGCGGCGAGAGAGTAGAGATCTCGTTCGAAAACGTTGCCTTTGGCTACGACGAGTCACAACCTGTGCTAAAGAAAATTAATCTTCATGTGACGGCGGGGCAGAAAATCGCAATCGTCGGCCCGACCGGTGCGGGAAAGTCGACCTTAGTGAGTCTTCTGCCGCGATTCTATGATCCGCAGTCAGGCCGCGATAAAGATCGATGGCATCGACATCCGCGAGTTTCAGCTGAAGTCCCTACGCCGGCAAATCGCTATGATTCTTCAGCCACCTGTCATGTTTCCCCTTACCATCGGCGAAAATATCGCCTATGGCCGACCCGACGCTTCTTTCGAAGACATCGTCTCTGCAGCCCAGTTGCTCAGGTTCACGAGTTTGTCCGGCAACTTCCCGACAAATATGACACGGTGGTTAGCGAGCAAGGAACCACTTTGTCGGAAGGACAGAAATTACGCCTCACTATCGCGCGGGGGATCTTACTCAATGCGCCGATCCTAATTCTCGACGAGCCCACCTCGTCCGTCGACTCGGAGACCGAGGCGCTCATCATGGAAGGCTTGGAGCACTTGATGGCTGGCCGGACCACCTTCATTATCGCCCATCGTCTTTCGACTGTGCGGCAAGCCGACCTGATCCTGGTTATCCGCGACGGCCAGATTGTGGAGCAAGGAAATTTTACCGAGTTGCTCCGCAAGCGCGGCCCGTTCGCGTCGCTTTATGGAACTCAGTTCGGACTTCAGGAAGAAGCGCGAAAGTTTCGGCTAGTAAAATAACCAGGGTGACAAAAGCAAAGCAAGGATCGTAAGATGCCACAAATCCCGGATTTGACCGACCCGCGCTATTTGGACGAGATCGGCTGGTTTCTTTACCACGAAAAATATTGCCGCGGTCAATTTGGCGACTCCTACAACGCCGAACGTCTTGCCTACTCCGGTCTCTTGCGCGACGAGATCGCCCGTTATCTGCATACGGACGCAAGCTGGTTCGTAGACAAGACCGTCGTGAGCATTGGCTGCGGCTGCACGGGCGATCTCGCCGCGTTTCCTGCGGCGGTTAAGGTCGCCATCGATCCACTGCTCTACCTCTACCAGAAACTCGGACTGCTGCTGACCGACGAAGCCGGCAGCCGTACCGTCTATCTGTCGGTTGGCGCCGAAAATCTGCCGCTCTTGGATGACTTCGCCGACTTGGTAATCTGCCGGAACGCGCTCGATCATATGCCGAAGCCCGAAATAGCGTTGGCCGAAATCCGCAGAATCCTCACAAGTGATGGAGTCTTGTTTGCCAGCGTCGATATCGGTGGCGCGCCGACTCCGGATGAACCGACGGTGTTTTCCGTGGAAAGCCTGGCCGCTTTGATCGGCGATCAATTTGACGTGCTGACCCTCGATGATGATTATCCTCCGCACAGCCAAGGTCGCGTCTGCAGCACCAGAATTGTCGCGCGAAAAAAGCCCGGGCCGGTCCAGGCGCTCGACAAAGAGGCGATCCTTCGCGCTTACGAGAGTCAACTCGACAGTTCCGATCCCGCATGAGCGATCAGTGGAATCCGCCGAACAGCTGAGTTCCGAGCGCTCCCAGAGCGGTACGGCAAGCCGGCCGCTGCGCATCGTCGTACTCGGTATGATGGGCCGAATGCCACTCGCCGGGGTCGTATGGCAGGTGTTGCACTATCTGGAAGGTTTTCGCAGGCTGGGCTTCGACGTTTACTATGTCGAGGACACCGGAGCGTGGCCGTACAATCCTGAAGAAAACACGGTGGCTGCGGACAGCAGCTATTCCATCGGCCTTCTGCGCCAGGTCATGGCGAACTACGGCTTTTCGGACCGCTGGGCATATCGCGACATCATGCGCGGTGGATCCTATTTTGGTCTTTCCGAGCAGCAAATTCAGCGGCTCTTTGAGCAAACCGATATTCTTATTAATCTTACCGCGTCCACAGTATTGCGCGCCGAGCATTTGCGCGTGCCGGTGCGCGTTTATCTCGAGACCGATCCTGTGCTGCCGCAAATCGAAGTTGCCAAGGGTAATTCGTCTTATCTCGAGCAACTTGGCGCGCACACGCATCACTTCACCTATGGCGAGAATCTCGGCGCGCCGGACTGCGGCGTGCCGGTCGAAAGCTTCCGCTATTTGCCGACCCGTCAGCCGGTGATACTCGATTGGTGGACAGACTCGAGCGGCGCTACCACAGCGCCACGAGCCTGCTTCACGACGATCGCCAACTGGAGCCAATCCGGCAAGGATTTCGACTGGAACGGCGAGCGGTATACGTGGAGCAAGCATCACGAGTTTCTCAAATTTCTCGAGCTTCCCAAGCGCGTAGCGGAACCGCTCGAACTGGCCCTCGCCTTGAAGAGCGGCGCAGGAACGGAAAAAAACAGTTGGTCAGGCCTGAGCGACGTCGACGCCGAGACCGTTCGTCTCTTGACGTCCCACGGCTGGCAGGTTGTCAACGCCATGAGCTTTTCGAAACAAACCCAACCCTACCGCGAATACATTCTACACTCGCGCGGCGAGTTTACGGTCGCCAAGGATCAAAACGTACGCCTTCGCAGCGGCTGGTTCAGCGATCGCAGCGCTTGCTATCTTGCGGCAGGGCGTCCCGTCATCACCCAGGACACCGGATTCGGAAAATTTCTCCCCACCGGCGAGGGGTTGTTTGCGTTTACCACGATGGAAGAGATCCTGGCGGCCCTTGATCGGATCAACTCGGATGAGGCAAGGCATGGTCGGGCGGCGCGCGCCATTGCCGAAACATACTTCAAGGCCGAGACGGTGCTGGCAAAGCTTGTCGCGGATTTAGGGCTGTGACAACGGCGATCGAAGACATGCATCGTCGCACCGAATATTTCCCGGAGTTGGTGAGGACATCGGCCCGGTCTCTTGATTGCCACAGATAAATGAATACATTTCGTCGACTGAAAAAACTGCACGCCACAGGAGAGCGCCGATCCCGCAATGAGCCTGTGCCGTCGCCTGTGGGCGGATCGCGCGGTTTTTCGGGCGCAGAAAAACCTGGCGCATCGAGTGTTTGCTTGTGGATCGTTCTCAAGGCCTGACGAGATTCAGTATGCCTTTTTCCAACGCAGCATTCGATACGGAAATCGAACTCTATTTTCGCCTCACTGAGCATGAAATCGTTTTGGACATCGGACCCGGCGAAGGCAAATATGGGAAACTGGTGCGCGGCGTGCGGCCCGATGCCAAGCTGATCGGCGTCGAATTGGACGCCGACTACGTCGAGGAGTACAGGCTTCGCGATCTCTACGACGAAGTCTGGGTCATGGATGCTGGCGACCTCATCAACGATGCGAATCGAGTCTTTGACGCTGTCATCATCGGCGACTGTATCGAACACATGCGTAAAAGCGTCGGCCTCGATCTGCTCAATTTCCTCGTTTATCGGTCGAAAGTCATCCTCGTCAAATTTCCTCTGCAGATGCCGCAGAATGCCTGGGAAGGGCATGCGAGCGAGGCCCATCTTTCCGTCTGGTCGAGACATGACTTTAACGGCATGGACTGCCTCTTTGTCGAGCGCAATTTTATCTGCCTTGCAGTGGTTCGAGGCTATTTAAATCAAACGATAGAATGGATTCCGCCGGCCGTAACGCAATGCTTCGGCTATGCCGGCATGGCGGAGTTCTATGCCAGCGAGCCTTCGCGGTTGTCGTTGGCTGACGTTGCAACGCGCAGGGAAACTTTGTGTCTCGCCGAGATCCGCCATACCATCCCTTCTGGTGCTGTCTATATACTGGTCGACGAGTTTCAAACGAGACTCGCGTCCGATAGCGAGCGCATCAGCCTGCCGTTCCTCGAAAAGCAGGGCGAATACTGGGGTCATCCGAGAGATGACGCCCAAGCCATCAGCGAAATCGAGCGCATGCGCCAATCCGGCTGCACGCACATTGTGTTCGCGTGGCCAGCCCTGTGGTGGCTCGATTGCTACGAGGCTTTCAATCAGTATCTCCGGTCCAACTATGCTTGCACCCTGGACAACGAACTCATTGTCGCGTTTGATTTACGGGGAAAATTTAAGGCATGTCTCCAAGCCTGAATTGAAGCGAATCGCACGATAATATACTGGCAAGCAAAAATCCTTGCTTATCGGGACCGCCGCGCCAGAGAACTCGGACTGCGCAGTTCAAAAAAGATGGATGAAAAATATCTGATCGTCAACGCCGACGATTTTGGTCAGAGCCCGGGCATCAACCTAGGTATCATCGAAGCGCATGAGCATGGCATCGTGACCAGCGCAAGCCTGATGACGCGATGGCTCGCCGCCGGCGAAGCGGCCTTATACGCCAGGGAACATACGCGGCTCAGCGTCGGCCTTCATCTCGATCTAGGTGAATGGGTTTGCATTGGCGGGAATTGGCAGCCGGTTTACACTGTGGTGCCCATGGATGACAAGGAGGCTATAGAACGTGAAGTCTTGCACCAACTCGATAGCTTTCGTTCGCTAGTGGGCAGAGACCCTATCCATATCAACTCGCATCAAGGCTTTCACATGCGCGAGCCGGTTCGCTCCGTGGCGCTCGACATTGGCGAGCGTCTAGGAATTCCTCTGAGAAACATGTGTCCGGGAATTAATTACTTTGAGAGATTCTATGGTCAAACATACGATGGCCTGCCACTTCCTTCGCACCTTGAGTTGGACTGGCTGATCGACAGTCTGGCGACGCTCCCGGCCGGCCTGACGGTTCTCGTCTGCCACCCCGGCAATGCGCATGATCTCAAGACCACCTACAAGAAAGAACGCACGCAAGAATTGCAAATTCTCTGCGAGCCAAAGCTTCGCACCGCCCTTGCCGATCTTGGGATAAAACTTTGCGGGTTTGACGATTGGAGGGAGCTTGCGAATGGTTCGGCTCAGCCGGTCGAGAGTCAAAATTCCTAGCCGCATCTCCACGTATATAGAGAATTTTTTGATGACGGAACGAGCGATCATCGCTTCCAGCGCACGGCCGATGGAAAAAACGATGGCCAAACGAAAAACCAACGTATACGATTGGATGCTTTTATGACAGAACGTGAGCTAGTCACTCAGAAAGCAGAGGCTTTCTTTGAAGACCTGTGGAGGCAAGGTGACCCGTGGGAGTTTGAAACTTCGGATTTCGAGCGGGACAAATATGCGCGCCAGTTCGCAATCCTAGAGGGACGCCGCTATGCGCGCGTACTTGAGATCGGTTGTGGCAATGGATGTTTTACTCGCCGCCTTGCAGGCATTGCGGACCACGTGCTCGCGCTAGACATCTCCCCAACCGCGATTGCACAGGCGCGGCAGGCGGCGGGCCGCTTCGGAGCAATCGATTTCCGTGTAACAAATATTATGGATTACGACCCGAACGCAGAGGGCCCGTGGGACCTCGTGGTCATGAGCGAGACGATCTGTTATCTGGGCTGGCTTTATTCCTTGTTCGATGTTGCCTGGCTCGCTTGCCAACTCTTGAACGCGACGTGTGTCGGCGGACGGCTTCTAATGGCCAATACTTGCGGCGGCGTCGAGGACTACCTTCTGCGACCATGGATTATCCGCACTTATCGCGATCTATTCCTCAACGTCGGCTACCACCGCGAAGTCGAGGAGATCTTTCATGGCACAAAGAACGGCGTTGACATCGACGTCCTGATCACACTGTTCGACAAAGTCCAGACAACGGAACCGACCGGCGGACGTAGCCAGATGAGTCGCTCGACGAAGTTCAAGACCGGCTTGGAGGAGCGAAGGAAGAGAGGCGAACAGGTTCAATGACGTTTAGGGTGCTTGGAAAACTCTGCGCTAAAGCGTATCCGCCATGAGCTCTCAAAGCGATGGTTGGCGCCCTCCAAACTGCGCATTTTGCTGGCCGACGGGTCCCTTGCCAATTATCCGCAAGGCGGGGGTCACTGGTCGGTTTTCCTCCAGTATCTGTTCGGCCTGGATGCCCTCGGGCATGATGTCTTTTGGCTTGAACGCCTAGTGAGAAGCGGCAATCCGGCGCGCGATCGAAAACTCGATACGACTATTTCTAGAGCGCTTCCATCATTACGGCTTCGGCTCGCGTTGCGCTCTCCTTTTGGTAGATACGGAGTCAGGCGACATCACCTTGGAGTCCGCCGAGGTGTACGGCGCCAGCAAATGCGAAGTCGCCGAAGCGATCAGGCGCGCGGATCTCATGTGGAATCTCTGCTGCACCTTCAGGCCACCCTTTCTATATCTTTTCAAACACCGCGCGCTCATCGATCTCGATCCCGGCATGGTGCAGATTCCGGCGTTGGACCGCGGCTATTCTCTGGACGATCATGACACTCTGTTGACGATCGGCAGCAAGATCGGCGAGCCGGATTGCAGGGTTCCGACGCTGGGACGCGCCTGGCACCGTTTTTTGCCATTTGTCCATCTACCGCTATGGAAGGCGGAGACCGATCCGGGCGAGCGGGCGCCCTTTAGCTCGATCACGCAGTGGACTTGGGATGAATATTGGCACGAGGAGCGGCTGCTCAGCTTTTCCAAGCGCAGGGCTTACCTTGAATATTTGCAAATGCCGTCGCGATGCGGACGCGCTTTTGAATTGGCGGCCAACATTCATCCGCAGGACGACACCGGGGACCGCGAGATCCTATTAAATGCAGGATGGAGGCTCGTAGATCCTAACTGGGTGGCGCGATCACCCGAGCGCTATCAAAGTTATCTCAGACAATCGCGGGCAGAGTTTTGTTGCCCCAAGCCGTTCTACAAACAATACAATACGGGCTGGTTCAGCGACCGCAGCGTCGCTTACTTGGCCAGCGGAAGACCCGTGCTCGCTGAGGATACTGGCTTTAGCGCGCATCTTCCCACCGGACACGGACTCGTTTCCTTCAAAGATTTGCCCGAGGCGGTTGCGGCGGTGGCAGAGATCGACGGAAACTATCCCCATCACATGCGCGCCGCGCGTGAACTCGCCGAAGAGTACCTCAACGCGCAAAAATGGCTGCCATCCATGCTCTCCGCATGCGGCTGGTAAGCGGCCGCCTTCGAGCCAGAGCAGTAGCTCTTGGCTTGGGCTTGCTCTTGCTCGTTGTGTTTTTGACTCAGGGCATCTTTTTTATCCATGCCAACGCGCCCACTTATGACGAAGCGATGCATCTCGCCTCGGGGTATTCTTATCTTGCAACCGGAGACTTTCGCCTGGAGCCGCAAAATCCACCGCTACTGAAACAATACCTGGCCCTGCCGCTTTTTTTAATTCATCGGCTTCCTTTCCAAACCGACACGCAACATTGGCGTGACGGCCTTGATTTTTTTGTCGGCCAGGACTTCCTTTACCACTCGCCGCTTCCCGCGGATCAAATGCTCCGGTTAGCGCGCCTGCCTAATTTGTCGATCGGAGCTTTGCTTCTTGTTCTCATCGGCTGGTGGGCATTCCGGCTTTGGGGCGCGAAGGCGGCAATGCTGGCCATGGCGCTTGCGTGCTTTGAGCCCAACTTTGTTGCCCACTCGGCTCTCGTGACCACGGACATTGGAGCGGCTCTGTTTATTTTTCTGACGGTCTACCTGCTATGGGAATATTTTAGTTCTCCCACCTGGTGGCTTCTCGGCGCCGCCGGCGTGTCTCTGGGCGTGGCTTTGGTCTCCAAGTTTTCTGCCATTGTGCTTATCCCAATGGTCGGTTTGATCATCGCGCTGCACCTGATCTCAACGGTTGGACAGTCGCGCGCTTTTTTGCCGCGCCGGCATCCAATCCGGCTCAGCGCTAGAGTTATCGACGCGACTGCGGTCTTTGTGTCGATCGCGTTTTTTGCCGCTCTGGTGATTCCCTCAGCTTACTCTTTCCAAGGATTTCAACCGTGGTTCGCCGGTCTGGAACGATTTCTGACAGCTGGCGCAGGAAGGTCAGCCGGCTTTCTTCTTAGGAGAATATTCCTACCAGGGCTGGCGGAGCTATTATCTAGTAGCTTTCCTGATCAAGACGCCACTCGGCAGTTTGATACTGATGGCTGTTTCAATGCTCCTTTACCGGATCGGCCGGTCGCTTGAACGCGCGCGAAATGATTTTTCTTTTCATCCCGGTGCTGGTCATTCTGCTTGCCACGACTGCAGGCAAAGGTGAACATCGGCTTGCGCCATATTCTTCCGATCTATCCTTTTCTCTTTGTTCTCGCGTCGCGGCTCGCGACAGTCCAGCTCCCGGCGCGGTTGGCCGGCGCCAGTGCTGATCGGCTTACCGCTGATCTTCACCATCGTCTCTTCGCTCCGAGTCGCGCCGCACCAGCTGGCTTATTTCAATGAAATTATCGGCGGTCCGGATCAGGGCTATCGTTACTTGGCAGACTCGAATCTGGATTGGGGACAGGATTTGAAAGGCGTCAAGGCATACATGGAAAGGGAGAGACTCCCGATAATTTATTTTTCTTATTTTGGTTCGGCGCCGGCCTCCTACTACGGCATTCGCTATCAATACGTGCCTGGGACGTGGCCTTTGGAATTGCCGCCGCCAGCCGATAAAGTTCCAGCCGCATCGCCGCGCAAGATTCTCGCGATCAGCACCAACAACCTGCAGGATGTTTTCACGCCATACAATCCGCTTTTCCAATGGCTGCGCCAGAGAACACCCGTCGCAAAAATAGGTTACTCTATATTTCTTTACGACCTGAGCGGCGACCGAGAAGGTTTGGCAAGGCTGGAAGAGACCTATGTCAAGGCAGGGATCCGGCCGCCACCGTGATGTCTCGCTGATCGAGTTGAAGTTTATCAGCCCCGTCACGGCCAACAGCGCCGACTCGCAGTTCGCCTTTTTGGTCGCTTCGCAAGGGAGTGTTTGTCATTCGTAATATCGCCCGCCACCGGTTGATAGCCATAACCCTGATCGGACTCGTCGGTTTTGGGGGCAGCGCCGCCTTCGGGCTGTTGGTCGGCATCTCCGAACCCATGTTCCATGACGAGTTTAGCTATTTGCTTGCGGCCGACACCTTCGCCCACGGGAGGCTAACCAATCCCACCCACCCGATGTGGATCCATTTTGAGAGCTTCCATATCATCCACCGACCGACTTACATGTCCAAGTATCCGCCTGCTCAGGGGCTGGCGTTGGCTATTGGGCAGATCTTGGGCGGCCATCCAATCGTGGGCGTATGGATGAGCTTCGGTCTAATGTGTGCGGCCATTTGCTGGATGTTGTATGGCTGGATGACGCCGCGCTGGGCCGTCTTGGGAGGTATTCTTGCGCTCATCAATCCCATGCTCGGAATTGCCAGTTACTGGGCGCAAAGCTACTGGGGGGGCGCGGTCGCAGCAAGCGGGGGCGCATTACTTCTTGGCGGCGTCCGCCGTCTTATGCGCCGGCCCCACATTCGTGATGCCTTGCTCACCGGCGCGGGGCTGGCGGTCCTGGCAAACAGCCGACCTTATGAAGGGCTCCTTTTTAGCCTTCCGGCAGGAGCGTTTCTGCTCGGTTGGATGCTGAGTAAACGAGGTCCATCGCTGGCGGTTTCATTCCAGCGAATCGTGATGCCGATTTCTGTTGTTCTGATACTGATCGGTACGGCGATGGGATTTTATAATTTTCGTGTGACTGGCAACGCTTTACGCCTGCCGTACCAAGTCCACGAAGAGACCTATGCCGTGGCTCCGGTTTTCATCTGGCAAGATTTGCGTCCTGAGCCGGCTTATCGCCATCGGGAGATTCGCGATTTTCACGCCGACTATATTACCCTATACTTCGCCCAACATTCGCTGTCCGGCTTTCTTGAGAAAAACATCGGCTTCATTTGGGAATCGGTGAAATATTATCTCAATGTGTTTGCAATTCCATTGCTGGCTCTGTGCCCATTGATACGGTGGGCCTTACGTAACGGTTGGGCACGTCGAGCGCTCATCGTTTATGCCGTTTTGCTACCCGGGTTGGTGCTGTCAACCGTTACCGCCGTCCACTATCCAGCCCCGATCACCGGCCTGAACTATTTTTTTGTACTGAGCGCCATGCGGTTAGGGCGCCGGCGCTATAAAAGAGCCGGCCAAATAATGCTTTGGCTCTTACCGTGCCTCGCCATTGCTGCCCTCGCAGCATCGGTGATTTACGAAACAATCACGAAGGACAGTTCATCCGCTTGGCATCTTCAACGGGCTCGGTTCCTGGTCCAACTCGGCCAGGATGCAAAGTCGGCACCTAATTGTTGTTAAATACGGTCCTCTGCATTCAGTGAATGACGAATGGGTTTACAATGAGGCAGAGATCGACCGAGCAAAAGTGATTTGGGCACGAGATATGAATGCAGGTCAGAATTGTAAGTTGATAGAGTATTTCAAAGATCGTCGAATTTGGCTCTTGGAGGTAGGCATGAATGAGGCACTACCGAAACTGAAGCCGTACGCTACGGATCTTTGTCGCCGGTTATGAGTTCGCGTGAGCGGAGAAATGAAGCCGTTCAATTCACTATTAACTACAGCCTCCGGCGTTGCTCTACGAGTCAAAAAGCCGCGCTGGGCGAAGACGTAGTCTATGCCCTGAATTGTGCATGGCTTAGACGATGTAGAAGAGAATTAAACAATAATGATTTTGAAGCGGCAAGAACCGCCGTATTACTATTCTCACCTGCGATAAACGCGTCGCCGGTTGCACTCGATAATGTTTACCCAGCCAATGCAGTAACTTTGTCGCGCATAGGAAGAGTCGGATTGCCTCGAGCCGATTCCGGCACGGCGGTCACTTCCACGATGGAGGAAGGCCCGGCCCCATTGGCGCGCACCAAAAGTTGGCGAGAGTGAAAGGCACGCAGGGTCGCGCGATGGCCTACGCTGAATACAGTCGTGCTGGCAAGCCGCTCGCGCACCAGTCGATACAAACGCGCTTCCGTGGGCTCGTCCACTGCCGAGGTCGCCTCATCAAGGAAGAGCCACTCGGGCTGCTGCACCAGCGCGCGAGCAAAGGCGATCCGCTGCTGTTCGCCGGGGGAAAGTTGGAGCGCCCAATGGCCAGACTCGTTGAGCCGCTCGGCGAAGTCAGGGAGCCCGACTGCCGCTAGCGCTTCCCTCAGGGTCGCATCATCAAACCCGCCGGTTGGCGTCGGGTAACTCACCACTTCCCGGAGCGTACCGATCGGCAGGTAGGGCTTTTGCGGAAGAAAGAGAATCTGCGCGCCGAGCGGTTGGCGGATATTGCCCTGGCCAAAAGGCCAAATTCCCGCGATAGCACGGATCAGCGTGCTCTTGCCGGACCCCGAAGCTCCCCCTAAAAGAACTGTGTCGCCGCGCTGGAACGAGAGATTCACATTGGCGATGAGCGGTTGACCACTAGGCAAATGAAGATCTACACCCTCCACAGCGAAATGAGCGGCAGGCCCATCATCAACGCGGCACAGACCGCCGCCATTCGCCGCCTGAATCAGCACGCGCTCTAGCGCGCCTTCGAACCCGGAGAGCCTCTCGACCACCGAGCACCATTCCGCGATCTGCTTATAAGACTGGACAAAGAAGCTGAGAGCATCTTGTAGCTGGTTGAAAGCCCCAACCGTCTGCATGAGCCCTCCGAGCGCAATTTCGCCTCGGAAGTAGCGCGGCGCCGCCATGACGGACGGGAAAATCCAGGCCCCTTGGGCATAGCCTGAAGTGAAGCAAGTCAACCGCTTCTGTCGGCGCATGATGCCCCACCAATTGGCCACTACCGCTTCGAATCGTTCGCGGAAAGAACGTAACTCGTCCGCCTCGCCGCGGTAGAGCGCGACTCCCTCGGCGTTCTCGCGAAAGCGCACGAGGCGGAACCGGAAGTCGGCTTCACAACGCTGCTTGTCAAAATTTAGGCCCACGAGGGGGCGACCGATCCAGTCGGTGAGCCAAGTCCCGCCGATAGCGTACAACATGGCCGCCCACACCATGTAGCCCGGCAAACTAAGAGAGAACCAGCCAAGCGGGACGGTGAACGTCCCGGAGAGCGCCCAGAGGATTCCCATAAAAGCAACCATCGACACCACCGCCCGCAATCCTCCCATAACAAGAGTGAGGGTATGGGAAACCAGCAGGTGAACGTCTTCAGCGATGCGTTGGTCGGGATTGTCGGTGTCACGCGCGTCGAGCTGCATCCGATAATAAGCTCCATCGGCCAGCCAAGCGCGAAGGTATCGCTCGGTAAGCCAGCGCCGCCAGCGGATCTCGAGCATCTGATTCAGGTAAAGCTGATAGACGGCGAAGACGATATAGATACCGATTAGCCACGACACGCGGAGCAGTTGATGGAGAAAGGCGGTTTGGTCTCTATTCTCAAGGGCGCTGAAGAATGCTTTATTCCAATAACTAAAGAGCACACTGATGTGAACCATTCCGAGCGTGAGTCCGACCACGACGACGAGCAGCCCCCACGCCGCCAAGCGATCCTCTGAAGACCAGTAGGGTCGGATGATGTCCCATGCCGTCGGAAGTAGTTCCCACAGTCGAGTTTTGGATGAATCTTTCGTAGGATTGGCAGTGACCGCGCTATTCGTCTCCGGAAGGAGAGCATCCGCCGCAGATTCTTGCCGATCGGTAACGTTAGAATTTTTCCGCCCGTTTCTGTTATTGAGCCGCCAGCGCACTAGTCACCTCCGGAGATTCCCTGTGTGTCACTTTTCCGTTTGGCGATTCGCCGATTTCTCGTAACAAGACCGCCAAAGTAGCTGCTCGTGCCTGTCGGTTGGAGACGACTGAACCCGCTGTGATGCACACGGCATCCCAGAGAGGATTCGCGCTATTATCCACGGATTTCCGCCAATCAAGCCGTTCTAGGAGCCTGAGTTTTCCCCGCCAGTCTCTAGGATATTTTTCGAGCAACGTTCTGCCAACGCCTCCCAGCGCACGCAAAACCACCGCATGAGTATTGATTTTCTCTTGGCGAAGTTCGGCAGCGCTAAGTTCGCCATTTTTGACTTTCTGCCAGTCGCCAATGATCTTGGAAAGCTCTGTCCAGTATTCGACCGCCCTCTCGAGAATTTCTGCGTAGACCGGTGATCCTTGTTCAGCGATTTTTTTACCCAGCAATTCTTCGTTGGCTTCGTACAAAGCGGAGATGGTAAAAAGCTTCGGCGACCGCCGCGGAATCGTTATCTTCTCTTTATCCACCATGTCTCGGAATACGTCGACCTCTTCGACCAACTCCATTGTCAGCGCGGAAAGGTTATCTCGACGATCATAAAGCATCCCTAGCGATTTTGACGTCTGCTGCACGAAGCGATTTAAATCCGAGAACATCTGCTGAAGCCGTTCCATACTTTCCGTCTCAAAAAGAAGCACCGAGATTTTTTCCTTCCCGAGCGCCGGATTCTCCTTGAGTGCCGCAGCAATGGCCGCGCACCGATGCTGGCCATCGTTGATAATAAACTCCAAGTTTTCGAGCTCCATCTCTAAAGTTCCAACGTCGGCGTTCTCATCTGAAGAAATGAACTTTACCGGACAGGAGTAGGAAGCGGTGATCGATGAAAATAGGAACCCATCGTCATTTTCGAGTATGTACCTCGTGATGTCCGGAACCCGGGCCCTATTCAACACCCTTTGCGCCTGCAATTCCGGCGTGCAGCCGGTCCAATCGTTGAATTTGAATAAATGAGGAATCTCGGAAAGCGGAACCAGGAGCGAATA
>CAWERH010000018.1:0-66560 GCA_963811315.1 uncultured delta proteobacterium | reverse complement strand
TGGGAAGAAATGGGCAGGACGATAGCTCTGCCGTCGCGGGAACGCGGCTTGTTCGGTCCCGAGATCAAGCCAATTCTGTATAACCTCAACGAGGAGCAAAAGCAGCGCTATTTTTATCCGGTCTTGCGGGGTGAGAAAACTTGCGGACTGGCGCAAACCGAGCCGGATGCGGGTTCGGATCCAGGGTCGATGAAGACCCGCGCGGTCAGGCAAGGCGACCACTACGTTATCAATGGCGTGAAGCGCTTTATCACTCATGCCGATGCGGATTTTCTCCAGGTCCTGGCGGTGACCGACCCGAGCAAAGGCGCCCACGGCGGGATTTCCTGCTTTCTTGTCGATCAGGGCACACCCGGATTTCAAATCACCGGCAGGTTCGAAACCATGATGGGCGAACGGCCTTATCAAATCGTCTTTGACGATTGTAAAATTCCGGTTGCGAACCTGGTGGGGAAAGAGGGCGAAGGATTTAAGCTGGGGCAAAAACATCTCGGCGTGGGGCGGTTGAGACATGGCGCAAGGGGTATCGGTGTGGCGGAACGCTGCCTCGAGATGGGTGTCAGTTATGCAAAACAGAGAGTGACTTTTGGCAAACCGCTGTCTGAGCGGCAAGCGATTCAATGGAAGCTGGCAGACTCTTTCGTCGAGCTTCATGCCTCTCGATTGATGGTGTATCAGGCGGCTTGGAAGGCTGACCAAGGCGAGGATATTCGCAACGAAGCTTACATGGTCAAACTGTTTGTCGACGAGATGTCGTTTCGCGTCGTCGATCGGGTGTTGCAGATCCACGGCGGCATCGGCCTGACTCTGGATCTGCCTCTGGCAAAATGGTTCGTCGATCAGCGCAGCCGGTTGATTACCGAAGGCGCTTCCGAAGTCATGCGCATGGTCATCGCCCGCCATGTTCTAAAAAAATACGGTTGAGCAGGGTTTACGAGCTTAATGCGCAAGTCGGCGAGATGCGTCTGAATCGTGAGTTTTTCGCCAAAGACTTTTTAGGATTAACTTATTCTATTTTATCCTAAGCGCGTTCGCACCAGCAATTAGGTCTTCGCTTTCCGTGAGCGACGGCGAGAATCACCGCGTCGTCGCCGTGCAATTCGTAGATTATCGAAAAAGGAAGTTTGCCTACAATGAGGCGCCGTCGGGGAATGTTCTTACCATGAGCCCAAACTATGGCGTCTGAGAAAATTTCCGTGCGCTGCTGCATCGCCGGCGGCGGACCGGCCGGCATGATGCTGGGCTATTTGCTGGCGCGTGCCGGTGTTGAAGTCTTGGTGCTGGAAAAGCACGGCGATTTCCTGCGCGATTTTCGCGGCGATACCATTCATCCCTCGACCCTCGAGGTGATGCACGAGCTGGGATTGCTCGACGAGTTTCTCGAGCTGCCGCATCAGAAGGTTTACGAGCTCAACGCGCAAGTCGGCGAGATGCGATTGACCATCGCCGACTTCCGGCATTTGCCGACCCGCTGCGGCTTTATCGCGTTCATGCCGCAGTGGGATTTTCTCAATTTCCTTGCCGAGCAAGGGACGCGGTTTCCCGAATTTCGATCTGATGATGGAAGCCGAGGTCACCGGCCTTATCGAGGAATCGGGGCGCGTGGTCGGCGTTCACGCGAAGACTCCCAACGGCGAGATCGAAGTGCGCGCCGATCTCGTCGTCGGCGCGGACGGCCGGAACTCGATCGTGCGCGAGAAGGCCGGTTTGCAGGTGAAGGAATTCGGCGCGCCGATGGACGTTCTCTGGTTTCGGCTCAAACGAACTGCGGAAGATCCCGCGGCGACCATGGGCCGGTTCGATACCGGCAGGATTTTTATCGCGCTCAACCGAGGCGACTATTGGCAATGCGGCTACGTTATCGCCAAAGGACAATTTGAAGAGATGCGCCGGCAGCCGTTCGAAACTTTTCGCGAGGAGATCATGAAGCTCGCGCCCTATGTGAGAGACAGCGTGCAGGAGCTGCGCGGCTGGGACGATGTAAAGCTTTTGACGGTTCGCGTCGACCGATTGTTAGAATGGTTTCGGCCGGGTCTGCTGTGCATTGGCGATGCCGCCCACGCGATGTCTCCGGTCGGCGGCGTCGGTATCAATCTCGCGATTCAGGATGCCGTGGCGGCAGCCAATGTACTTTTCAAACCGCTACGAGAAGGACAGCTTGCGATCGATCACCTGCGCCGGATCCAGAAGCGCCGCGAGTTGCCCACGCGGGTGACCCAATGGTTGCAGGTCGCCGTGCAGCGCAGGATCATTGCGCGGGTATTGGGCGAGACCGAACCGCTCAAGCCGCCGCTCGCGGTGCGCTTGCTTGCCAAAGTTCCATTTCTCCGGCGCATCCCGGCTCGTATCGTCGGCCTCGGCATCCGCCCGGAACATGTCGACCGGGAGCTAACGCGAGCATGAGGATCGAGTCATTACTTGTGATCACGGGCGACCGCGGCCACGCGTGGAACAGCTGAAAATTCTTATGGCATGAGTAATTTCGACTCTAGCCGTGACACCGTGAGTTTGTTATGAGCATTGCCAATCATCTGCCGGACACCAATTTGGGATGCAAAGGAGGAATTGCCGTGCCGACAATCACACTTCTACAAAGAATGTTTTGCGTCCTTATTCTTTTCTTGCACGTACTAACGGCCAGCGCCGGACCGGTCCAGGGACAGGACAAAGCGCTTATCGAAGCTGCGCGCAAGGAAGGAAAAATTACCATTTTCGGATCTCTGCAAGACCAAGTGATGCAGCAGATTCTCACGAGCTTCGACAAAAAGTATCCGGGTGTTAAAAGCGTGTATTGGCGCGCGTCAACGACGGCGGTGATGGATCGGGCGATCAATGAATTCCGCACTGGGAAAGTGTCCTGGGACATCTTTTTCACCGGGGTCGACGCCATGGAAATTATGCGAGCCGAAGGGATGTTTCTCAGATATCAAACTCCGGCGAGCAAGAACTTCGACAAGCAGTATCATCACTCGTTCTACAGCCCGAACTACCGCAGCTCGATCATTGGCTTCGTCTACAACACCCGTTACGTCAAGCCGGCGGAAGCGCCCAAGTCCTATTGGGATTACGCCGATCCGAAGTGGGACGGCAAAACCACCATGTCCGATCCGACCGCGCACACGTCGATGGCTAAATGGCTCTCCAGCCTGCACCTCGTGTTAGGCGACAAAAATAAGGAAGACGAATATGCCCAGCGTTTAGCCGCGAGCGGTCCGCTGTTGCATCGCTCGCTGACGCCAGCGGTGGAAAGCATCGCCAGCGGTGAAAGGCCTTTGGGGATCGCGTATATCAAGTATGTTTGCGATATGGGTAAAGTCGGTGCGCCGTTGGACTACGTGCGCTTGCCCGCCTACCTGGGCGAAGGCAACTACATCGCTATCGGCTCGAAGTCGGCGAATGTCAACGCGGCCAAACTGTGGATCGACCATTGGTACAGCAAGGAGAGCATGACGGCGCTCGCCAACGACTGTGAGTTCGTCAATCTGCGCGATGTTCACCCGCCGCTGAAAGACGCCGGTAAAATCAAGTTCGTCGAAGAGTTGAGCGTAGCGAAAGCGACTATAAACAGCTCGGCGAGAAATACGGCAAATTTTTCAAAAAATAGGATGTCGCTGGCCGGCTCAAGGCACGCACCTTATGTGCGTGGGGTGACTGACTTGCCTAGGTTGCCCAACTCTCAAGTCGAAAACGTTTTCATTGATTGACTTTAACGCAATCGACAAGATTTTTTTTGACGCTGGCAATTCCACTGCGTTCATAGCCGACTTATTCGTTCAAATAGTTTCAGTCGTTCAATATTCGTCACCAGCTGGGAGATCCCGGGCAGGTCGCTGGTTTCTGCTTGACTCGCTTCTTCCGTTTGTCCTACGTTACCGCCAACAACTTTAGATTGACAGTTCTTGAGAGGAGGCGCGTATCGTTATGAAAATTATCGATGCTGACGGTCATATTCTGGATAAGGAAAAGGACATTCGAGCCCATCTGCCTGACGCGCACCGGCGTCGGGGAGGTTCTTTGGTTCCGTCCTTAGGAGTGGACGCACGGTTGGGCGGACGCTTCAGCGATATCGAGTGCCATGATGTGCCGAAGCGGCTTCGAGACATGGATACCGAGGGCATCGATGTCTCGGTTTTGTTTCCTACTTCCGCTTTTGCCATGAGCAAGATATTCGAGCGCGACTACGCGATTGCCTATGCGCGGGCTTATAACGATTTCATCGCGGAAGTTTGTCAAGAGAGTCCCCGCCTCAAAGCGGTAGCTTTGTTGCCGTTCAAGACGTGGATGCGGCGGCCAAAGAGGTCAACCGCGCGGTGACCGAGTTGGGATTGGTCGGCGTTGCCGTCGCTCCGCAGGGAATGCGGGAGCATCTCGGCTCGCAAACGTTCTGGCCCCTCTATGAAGAGATCCAACGGCTCAATGTGCCCTTTTGTGTGCACAGCCGGCGCGAGGGGCCGGCGGGCGAGACCCGCTTCGACAGCTTTCATCTACATGCATACGATCGGCCGTCCGACGGAGACTATCATTCAGTGCGTCGGTTGATGTATGCGCGGCATCCCGGAGAAGTTTCCCAAGCTGCGCATTGCGTTTCTCGAATGTGGCGCCGGCTGGGTGCCTTACTGGATGGAACGGATGGACGAAGAGTGGGAGAAGCGCGGCGACGTGGAAGCGCCTTTGTGCAAGCACAAGCCCAGCGAATATATCGCCCACGGCAATTGGTTTTTCGCCACCGAGCCCGAAGAAGGGATGCTTGCCCTACGTGATCGAGAGGATCGGCGAAGACCGCATCGTTTTCGCCTCCGACTATCCTCATTGGGACGCGATGTTTCCCCATGTGGTTTCGACAATCCGCGGGCGCAAGGACCTCTCGGAAAGCGCCAAAGAAAAGATCCTGGGGAAAAACGCCAATGTTCTTTACGGCTGGACTGACTAAAGCTTAGCCTGACTAAGGGCATCAGACAGAAGCGGTTTGCGTCATCCGAAAAAACCAGCCACGAACGGACCGGAACAAATAGATTTCTTGTTCCATCGACGGCCGGATTTATCAAATGATGAGACCAATTAAGCTCTCGCTCGCTTTAACGGCGTGGATGCTTATCATCAGCCCCGCGTGGGGACAAGAGGCGAAGAAACCTGCAGAAGCTTAGGATCGGCATACCGACTCGGAGCATGAGCTCGTTTCCGCAAATGGTGGCGTTGCGGCAGGGGTTCTATCAACAAGAGGGATTCGAACTCGAATTGATCGTGGTGTCGTCCGGCATCCCGGCGATTCAGGCGGTAATCGCCGGTGATCTCGACTACGCGACCACCGGTAATGTCGCAACGCTCGCGGCCCTGCGCGGCATGCCGGTCCGTAATGTGATGGTGAGCAGTACGGCCACCGATCAAGTGGTCGTCGTTCGTCCGGAAATTCGCCGGGTGGAGGATCTCAAAGGAAAAGTCCTGGGCGTGGCTGGCGTCAGGAGCGTCAGCGATGTATCGCTCCGTGTGTTACTGAATAAATATGGGCTGCTATCGGAAGTCGACGTGAAAATTGTCTCCCTGGGCGGTAGTGGCATCAGGCTCGTGTCTTTACAGGGAGGAAAGATCGACGGCACCCTGCTGTCGGCGCCGCATAATAAGGTGGCGGTCAAGCTGGGTTTTCGCGAGTTATTTCTCCTGAAAGATCTAAGAGGAGTGCCGAGCGGCGGTCTAGCGACCAGCCTGCGAAAGATTCAGAATGATCCTGACTCGATTACACGGGCGATCAGAATAACCTTGCGCGCGATTCAGTTTATTAAGCGTAATAAAGAAGAAACATTAAAACTGATGAGCAAGGAATTGGGAATCAAGGATAGAGAAATCAGCAGCATGGTTTACGATGACGGCGTCAAACTTTATTCCGACACCGGTATTCCCTCCGATGCTTCAATGATCGAAGAGATCAACATTGCCAAAGAGTTTCTCGGGATTTCGCGAGATGTGCCAATTGGCGAAGTAGCGGATTGGACTTTTGCCCGTAGCGCTCTCAAGGGGCCTTAAGTAAAACAGCGCACCGCGGCTCCGATCCTGCAATCGGACCGCAGCAGAGTTTAAGCTACTGAATTTCGCAAGACCGGTAAACTACCGCCACGGCTTTTCCACCGGCTGAAGACTTTCGTATCTAAACGAAGCAGTGGGGCATCGGCGCCGCACTTTCATTCGACCGTCAGCTTAAATACCTCTCTGGCATTGTCCTCGAAGATCTTTTTACGGTCCGACGCGCTTAACCATTCGATGTTTTCGATCATCGGTTTGATGTTGTCCATGGAACGGCTGGTTGCCGGATCGACGGAGGATCCGATACCCGGGCACTCGGTGCCGAAGAGGCAACGGTCTACCCCCACCGTTTTGATCAGCAGGCGGAGCGCGTCCTCGGTATACAACACGGTATCGTAATAGAGTTTGCGCATGCCGTCGGAAAATCGTCCGCCGGTGCCGCGCCGCAGGGACGGCGCTTCGAAACGGCCGAGCTGGTAGGGAATCGCGCCGCCGCCGTGGCTAAGAACGATCTTAAGCTTGGGGAAATCGTTAAAGACGTTCGAGTTGACCAGACCGAAGACCGCGATGGATTCTTCATTGATGAAGTGCACGGAATAGGGGCTCCGCTCCGAGCGCGAGCCGGTGCCGTGAATATGCGCCGGCACGTCCAACTCGCAGAGCTTTTCATAGAGCGGATACCAGTAGCGGTCGCCGAGCGGCGGCGCTTCCGTGCCGCTGTTTTCGTACGGGTCCGGATTCAACAGACAACCGACAAAACCGAGCTGCTTGACGCAGCGTTCGAGCTCGGGAATCGCGTTCTCGATCGGATCGCCCGCGGTTTGCGGCAGGGCGCAGACGCCGATCCATTTGCCGGCGAAAAGTTTCATCTGGCGGTGGATGATGTTGTTGCATTCCTCGGTGAACCAATGGACGAGCTTGGCCGGCTTTTCCGACTGCATCAACTGAAACGGCCGCGGCGAAATGAGCTGGACGTCGGTGCCGTGGTCGCGCAGGTAATCCAGATGGCCCTTCGCCCAGTTTTCTTTGCGATTGGCCGCGGCGCGGATCTCGTCGTCCGATACGTTGACCCCGCCGCGCCCGTGCGCGCCGCGCGCCGAAAGTAAGTTCGCCTTGTAGGCCCATAATTCCGTGGGCGCTGAAACGTGGCCGTGTATATCGATAATCATCGTTCGTGTTCCTCCGTTTGCGTATTAGCCGGTTTCCGTTTGACCGCTTTTGTCTTCGAAGAGCGTCCGCCAAGAGACGCCGGCAGGCAAATAAGCAACGTCGCAGCGGATGCGTGCGAAGTCAGCCTGAGCGGGATCGTAGACCAGACCCGGGGGCGGTTTGCCCGCCTGCACATCCCTGACAGCTTTGAGCAAAAATCTGCGCACTTGAATGAGGTACGAATCGCTTGCGCCGAGATGTTCTTTGCGTCGGTCGACGATCGGACCCATGCTCTCCGTCGCGCAGGCGTCCTGATTCAAGAATTCTTCGATGCCGGTGAAGTTGACGGTTTTCTGAACTTGCCTGTCCTGGAGATAGTTATTGCGGATGTTGCGCAGCTTGCGGTAGTCGGCGCCGACGAAATCCCGCTTCGATGAATCCTCCTTGGTCATCGGTTTGGCCCATTTGAAAAAGAAATCGTAGCGCCAGCTGGTATGGTCGTCGGCGGGAACCTGGTAGACGGCTTTGAAGCCGTCGAGTTTGCCGTCGATCTCGCGGCCGACCGGAACGCAGCCGATGAACGGCATGACGAATTGTGAGATGCGCACGTAATTCTTGTCGGGTGCGATTTTCCTGATCGCGGCGACCCTGAAGCCGAAGTCCATTTCGTCGATTTCAAAATCGGGCGACTGATCTTCGTACTTGAGAAAACCGTGGCGCCCGTCCGGCTTGAAGATTCTATGCAGGTAATTCAAGTGAGCGGAATCGCAGTCGCCGTCCAAAGCTTGAAGATAGTTGCACTCCAAAAGACTCTTGGCGATGTAAATTTGCTGCTGCGGCACGCCGAGCCAGGCGTAGGTCGGAAACACCGGCATTTCTTCTTTGGCGCCCATGAAGGTGAACACCATGCCGCCCGCCTCGACACAGGGATACGCGGTGTGATGGACTTTGCTCTTCAGCTGGCTGCCGGCAGGTTCCGCCGGGGTTTCGAGCACATGGCCTTCGACGTCGTACTTCCAGCCGTGATAGATGCACCGCAAGCCGCACTCTTCGTTGCGGCCGAAAAACAGTGAAGTGCCGCGATGGGCGCAGTGCTCGTCGAGCAGGCCGATCCGCCCCTCAGTGTCGCGAAACGCGACGAGGTCTTCGCCGAGCAGGCGCACGCGCACGGGTGGCCCATCGGGATCGGGAATTTCTTCCGAGAGCAGAGCGGGAATCCAATAGCGCCGGAATAAACGCCCCATCGGCGTGCCGGGATGCACCCGGGTCAACAGCTCGTTTTCTTCTTTCGAGAGCATGATTGCTGTCCTTCCTACGGTCGCTTCGCGAGAATCGCTTTGAGCAGCTTGGTCGCTTCCGCGGTTTCTTGATCGACGTTCGGCCCGTTTTCCCAGAAAACCGCGTCGTCCTTCAAGCGATATTCGGGCGCGATGACGTCCTTGGCGATATCGGTGCGCCGAGAGTTGGCGTTGCGCTGGCCGGACTTCACCGATTGCTCCTGGAACAAACTTTGTCCTTCGCGCGAAAGAAACCAATTGAGAAAGATTTGCGCCGCATGAGGGTGAGGCGCCGGAGTGATCAAGCTGATCACTCCCTGTCCGCCGGCGATATAGTCGCCCTCTTTCAGAGTTTGGATTGCCGACTCCACAGGCAGCCGCTGCTCTCTGGCGCTCGCCAATTCGGCGTCGTCGCAGGGAACGCAGACGGCCGCCTTCCCGGCGGCCAACCAATCGACGAGCTGGCGATGATCGCGACTCAAAGTCAACTGCATATCGCCGTACAGCTTGCCGATGAATTCCGGACCGAGGGCTTTATTCATATAGAGATACCAGAGAACATTGCGGGCCACCCCGGCGACGGTCGGGTCGTAGCCGATGATTTTTCCTTTCCACTTCGGGTTTATGAGATCCCACCACGACTTGATTTCGTCCGCCTTCGCTTGCTGGGTGTTGGTGGAGATGTAAAGGCCGCGATGTCCCTGAAAGACGAACGAGTGGCGCGTTTCAGGATCGACGAAACGATGCTTGCCCTTGAACCATTTCGACTCGTCTTTCACCTCCGGCAAGATAAAAGCCGGAGGCATCGGAGCCAGGGCTTTTGCCGGATACAAAACCGAAACATGGGTCCCTTGTCCGGCAATATAGAGATCGGCTTGATATTTTCCCGCCCGCCGCTCGGCCATGAGTCGAGAGGTGAGCGCCGGGCCGCTTGGCCCGTCTATCTGGTTGAGCCTGATCTTGGGAAACGCTTTCTGAAACTGGCTGACGGTGAACCTGGGATAGTCGACGACGTAGACCGCAACCTCGCCCTCGGTTTCTGCCGCCTTAAGCGTTTTGTCCCACTCGCCTGGCCGCGATTCAGCCGCTCCGCCGACGTTCGCAAGCGAGAGAAGCAAGGCGATAGGGAAACTTAAAAGGAAGACTGATTTTGCGCTCAAACGAACCGCCGATCTTTCCGTCATTGCCGTATGGCAAATCCTTTACATCAAATGCCGAGAGAGAAGCAAAGAACTTGTTTGGCTGAGGCGTTCCAATCGTTCCAGCCGTTCATCTAAGTGACTCGATTCCCCGCAGGTCGCCGCTTTAAAGACGCTCCACCATCCAAGCTCTGTCATTCCCGCATGCATTAAGCGGGAATCCAGGGAGATGGGAACCGGACCCCCGAAAAAAAATTCGGCGTGATGTTATTAAAACAAATCATGGCCGGTACAAATAGGGTGGACATTTTGTACGGACCTGCGTGTCCGCCCGTTCGAAGAGGGCGCACACACAGGTGCGCCCCTACGTCATTTTTCGGACCGCCATCGAAGATTTCCATGACAATCCATGCATTCCGTTGAAAGAGATATTGCATTGACAGTCGATCGTTGCCAAGGATATAGCCCAGCTAAGAAAAGGAGGACGTAATGAGACTTATCCCATTCGTCATTTTTGCTCTTTTATTTTCACCTTCGGAGGCTTGGTTGCAGGCGCGCAAGCCGGCGTCGTTGGCAGAGCTGGCGAGCTATATGGGCGCGGACCGCGAGCAGGTGCTTTATGCCGGCGCGAAGGCGGAAGGAAAGTTGATGTGGTACACCTCGCTGGCGGGAGGATCGTACAAGGAGCTCATCAAACTTTTTGAAACCAAATATCCCGGCATCCAGGTCGATGCCTTTCGCGCCGGCGGCGCGGACCTGATGGTGCGCATGGAGGAAGAATACAAAGCCGGGCGCTTCATCGCCGACGCCATCGAGACCACCGAAGGCAATCTCATGTTCATGCGGGACTCGGGGTTGCTGCAGCCTTACAACTCGCCGGTGCTCAAAAATTATCCGGACGACGCCAAGGAAGACGCGGGCAAGGGGCTTTACTATTGGGCGCTGGCGCGCGAGTCGTACATCGGTTTTACCTACAATAAGAATCTTCTGCCCAAGGCGGCGGTGCCGAAAAACTTCGACGGTTTGTTGCATCCGGAGCTCAAAGGCAAGATGGGCATCAGCATCGGTTCGACGACCGGCTCGAAGAGCATCGGCGCGATGGTCAAGTCCAAGGGCGAAGAGTTCGTCAAGAAGCTCAAAGAGCAGCAAATCAAACTGTATTCGATCGACGCGCCGGCGCTGGTCAACGTGATCGCCTCCGGCGAGATCGTCGCCTCGCCGGCGATCTTCGAAAGCCATACGCTCCTCGCGGCCTCCAAAGGCGCGCCGCTGGAGTGGGTGCCGATGGATCTGGTGCCGAACAACGTCGGCAGCGCGGCGATCGCCTTGAAGCCGCCCCATCCCCACGCCGCGGTTTTGATGGCGGATTTGCTCCTGGGCCCCGACGGCAGAAGGTGCTGGAAAAATTCTATTACGGCAGCGCGACCAACAAGCGGCCGTTCAAACGCTGGCGCCCGGAGCGCGGACTGACGACCGAAAAATATGAGAAAGAGATCGACTCGTGGGAAAAACTTATGATGCAGATCGGACGGAAATAGACCGACCGAAGCCGGCGGATTCGGTCAGTCGTTTCAAACGTTTCAATGGTTCAGTGATTCGGACGGGCTCACCATGACCGGCTCGATCTTCCGCTCGTCCATTGACTCGCCAGTCGACAATTCTATCGTGACGGCAGAGGTCCGGTGCCGGCGAATTTTTTGAACAGCTCTATCGTTTCGGCGTCGCGCGGAATCTCCTTGACCACCTTCGCCTGCTCGTCAGGCATCAGCGGCGTGGGCTCATCTCCACCGGTGAGTTTACGGTACTCGTTGATGAATGCGGGATCCGTATGGGTTCTGCGCACGGCTGCTTTTAAAATTTCCACGCGATCCTTGGGAGTTGCCGGAGGCAGGAGCAGAGCGGTGCCGATCGATCTGAATGCGCGCATCATGCTCAAGAGTTTTTTCTCTTTTTCCGACTTGGTGAAGGTTTCGATATCCGGGAGGTTGAGATGGGCGAAACGGGAATCCTTCCTGCCTTTGGGTATCTCGATGGCGGCGTGGAAATCCGCCAACTTTTTGTTCACCAAATCGTGTTCGATGACCGTGCCTGTCGAAGCGACTTGCGCGTCCACTTCGCCGCGCGCGAACGCGACATCGAGGTCCTCGTTTTCGTATCCCGGAATGATCTTTGGCTCTTTCATATCGAGCAGGTAGGCGGTGATGCGGCTTTGTATGTAGCCGGTATGGCCCACGGGAGCGCTGCCGATGCGGACACCTGTGGCGGCGCGGAGTTTAGCCAAAGTATTGAGACCCGCCTCGGTACGCGTATTGAAGAGATAGTAGAGGAGGTGTTCGGTGGTGCCGAGGTAAATCAGCTTGTCGATATCGTATTGAACGCCTGATTCCCCGAGGACGGCATAGGGCACGATGCTGCTCGAAATACGGAATAAGGTGAGACCGTCGGCGCGGGCGTTGGTGTAAAGATGATTGGCCGCCATTCGACCGCCGCCCCCGGCCATATATTGAAAAGTGATGGTCGGATTGCCGGGAATCTGTTTGGCGAGGACCGATGCTAGAGCTCTAGCCCGCAAATCACCCATCCCGCCGGGACCGGCGCCGATGATGAGAGTAATCGTCTTGCCCTGGTAAAACGGCGCCTGCGCAAAAGCGGCGCTGGCCCCGAGCACCGCAAGCAGTGCCGGCAACAGATAAAAAAACGTGACGCCCAAAACCCGATTGCAGTGAAACCGGCGCATAGTAGCCCCCTTTGGTAAAGACATTCTTCTAAATTGCGCGGAATGAACGGATAAGCGCTAGATTTTCCCGAGTTTGATCCATAGGCAGATTCACCATTGAGTTCAAGAGGAAACAACGAAATTCGCCGCGTCTATTCGCGTCTGCGAGCCTGTTTCTCGGAAAGCCCATAGCGATTGACCCACTCTTGCACTTCCACGCGACAAAGATCCGGTCGCTCGCTCCAGGCGCGCCGCCGCGGTCTTGTCACAATGATGTTAACTCGCTCGTAACCGCAGCGTTACTTGTCGCAAGCGAGATTGGCCCGGCTTCATGCAGGAACGGGTGAAATCGTTTTTTCTCGATGAATTTATCGAGCACGTAAGAACGGAGGATGAATTGCCATGAAAAGCTTTTTGTCGTTGCTGGCGGGCTTCGGAATGATTGTCGGGATGGTTACCGTTGCCGCCGCCGGCGATCAGGATGCGACGATACGCGCCGGCGGATCGACCACGCTGTTGCCGATTATGGCCAATTGCAGCAGTGAGTTCATGGAGAAATATCAAACTTGGGATCGATTGGACGCTGCGCTGCCCAAATCAACGACCACGGTTTTTGTCACCGGCGGCGGCTCGGGATTCGGTGTGAAATCGCTCTTGAGCGGGGTTGTCGACATCGGCATGGTCTCGCGCGATTTAAAGGACCAGGAGAAAAAATTGCTTGGCGAGCACCAGAGTCACGTGGTCGGCAAAGATGCAGTGGCGATCGCGGTCAACACGCGAAATCCTCTGGCCGGTCGAAAAAAGGCCTTCACGGCGGCGGAGCTTGCGGCGATTTTTTCGGGAGAGATCAAGAGCTATCAGGAACTCGACCGCAGCCTGCCGGCTAAACCGGTCGTGCTGCTGACCCGCGACTCGGGTGCCGGCTCGACCGAGATTTTTCAAGAGAAGATCATGGGCGAGAAAAAATTCTCGCCCAAGGCGCTGCAGCTGCCGTCCCAAGGCGCGCTGCTGGAAAAACTCCAGACCAACAGCAATGCCATCGCCTACATTTCTTCCGGCCTTGCCTTGAACAACAAGAATCTCAAGGCATTTGCTTTGGAGAACACCGCGCCCACGGACGACAACGTGACCAAGGGCGTCTATCCGCTGGCGCGGCCGTTATTGATGGTTGTCAAGGGAGCACCCGCGCCGGAAGTGCGGCACTTTGTCAATTACGTGCTCAATAGCTGCCAGAAGATCGTCGTCGCGCATGGCTATGTGCCGTCGCGGAGCGTTAATTGACCGTCTTTAGCGCCGGCGGAAATCTTTTCGCTCGTTCCTCATCGGCGCGTTCGCCGTTTGCCGGATGGGATAAGTCTTTCGAAGAAACGCTCGCGCGATTAGCGTTTTTAGTTTTGCTCCTTGCCGGATTCGCCGCGCTCTTGCTGGCGCTGATAATGGTGGCGCGGGAAGCCTATCCGGCGCTGTTTGCGCCAAGCGGCTTATGGGGTTTGCTGATCGCCGATCCGTGGGAGCCGCTGTCGCAGCCCGCCCGCCTGGGCGTGCGCCACGCCTGGCTTTCCACCCTGGCGGTCACATCGATCGCTCTCGCAGTTCGCGGCTCCACTGGGTTTCGGCATTGGCATCTTCCTCGCGGAAATCGCGCCGTCCGCGATCAAGAAAATGCTCCAACCCTGTCTGGAGTTGCTGGCCGGCATTCCTTCGGTGGTCTACGGCTTTTTCGGCTATGTGACGTTGGTTCCATGGTTCGAAAGCACATTTGAAATGGCGACGGGCGAATCCCTGCTCGCCGCCGGATTGATCTTGGCCGTAATGATTTTACCCTTCGTGGCTTCGACTTCCGCAGAAGCGCTCAGTGCGGTTCCGTTCGACGTCAAGGAAGCCGCCCTCGCCCTGGGTGTGAATCGCTGCTGCATGACGTTGCGGGTGCTGGTTCGGCACGCCGCGCCGGGAATGTTCGCCGCGGTGGCGCTCGGATTGGCGCGCGCGTTAGGAGAAACGCTCGCGGTGTTGATGCTGGCGGGGAACTCGGTGGCGGTGCCGGCATCGCTCCTGGATCGCGGACAACCGATCACTGCGCTGATTATCACCGAGCTCGGCGAAGCGGGCATCGGCTCGCCGAAACAACAGGCGCTATTCGCCGCGGCGTTGGTTCTGATGGTTGTGATCGTTATTGTCAATGGCGTGATCGGCTGGCTCAAACGAAGGATGCTGCATGGCCGCGGCTTAATTCGCTATTACGAACCGAACGAACGCGCCTGTGGCAAGACGGCATATTCACAGCGGTTGGCTGGGGCGCCGGCTTGTTGGGTTTCCTGTTGCCTATTTCTATCGTTATGTTTCTTTTCTATCGCGGCGCTGCCGCGATCACCTGGGACTTGCTGTGGCAGAGTCCGCGGGGCTTTCCGCTCGGCAGTTCCGGCGGCATCCGGCCGGCCATCGAAGGTTCGCTTGCTCTCGTGGTCATCGGGTTGGCGGTTTCCCTGCCGCTTGCCGTGGGCGGCGCGATCTATCTCACGGAATACAGCGCGTCGGATCGGCTCCGACGCACGGCGAGTTTTTGCGCCGAGTGCCTGGCCGGCGTGCCGGCGATCGTCTACGGACTTTTTGGCTATTCATTCTTGGTAGTGTTTTTGGGAATGCGCACTTCTCTGCTCGCCGGCGGAATCACATTGGGCTTGGTGATGCTGCCGATTATTTTGATCGGCGCCTACGAAGCCCTGCGCGCGGTCGACGCGAAGTATCGCGAAGCGGCCCTCGCCCTCGGCGTCAGCCGGCTTTATGCTTTTCGCAAAAACGTCTGGCCCAAAGGGCGCGCCGGACTCATGACGGCGGTCGTGCTCGCCGCCGGCCATGCTTTCGGCTCGGCGGCGCCGGTGTTATTGACCGCGAGTGTGGTGATCGCCCGGAGCGGGCTCGATCTGTCGTCGCCGGTGATGACCTTGCCGAGCCATCTCTACTATCTCGTCAGCGAGGCCAGCTCGCTTGATCAAGCCTACGCCACGGCATTGATACTTGTTGCACTTTTACTGACGGCGAACTTTTCGGTCATGCTGATCAGAAGCCGGCAAGAACGGTGGAGCAGCCGATGAATGCGTCGGGCGAAACATCGGCGGGATTGGACTGGCGCGGCAGCGATCGCACCGCCGTCGTCAGAGCGGCGCGCCAAGCACAGCCGGAGAGCGCGCCGATTGTGCTTTCTTTGCATGACGTTTCGGCAGCCTACGGCGAAAGGGTTGTGCTTAGGAACGTCGCGTGCTCGATTCCGCATGGCGAGATTACCGCGATTCTCGGCCCGTCGGGTTGCGGCAAGTCGACGCTCCTTCGGGTGCTCAATCGAACCCTGGAACTTATCCCGGAGGGGCGCATACTTTCGGGTGCCGTGGCGTTCCGCGGTGAAAATCTCTACGACCGCGGCGCTCATCCCGCAGCCATCCGCAAGCGCATCGGGTTGATTCATCAACGGCCGGTGCCGTTTCCGATGAGCATACTCGAGGACGTGCTGTTCGGCGCGCGCTATCACGGCCTTCTCAATGGCGCCAAGCCCGTGGAGTATGCGCGGCGTTATTTAGAACAGGTGGGATTGTGGAACGAAGTCAAAGACCGGCTGAGCGAGCGCGCCGAACGGCTGTCGGGCGGGCAGCAGCAGCGTCTCTGTCTGGCGCGCACCCTGGCCAACCAGCCGGAAGTCATTCTCATGGATGAGCCGTGCTCGTCTCTCGATCCGGCGGCAACTCAACAAATCGAAGCCCTGGTCCTCGGGCTCAAGCCGCGCTACACCATCGTGATCGTAACCCACAACTTGGCTCAAGCCAGGCGCGTCTCCGATCGCGCGATCTTCATGCTCGACGGAGAAATCATCGAGCAGGGGTCCACAGAGGAAATATTCATGAGCCCGCGATCGGGCCTTACCCGTGATTTTATCTCGGGACAAATCGGTTGATCTTGGAGGTGAATGGTCATGACTCTTATTGGTAAACAACGGATCGTTATCGGCATGTACGATGGTCTCGGCATGGACTATATGGAAGCAAGCCCATTGCCGGGTTTTCGCTTCATGGCAGAGCATGGTTTTTCCAAACGCGGTGAGCGCGGTTTTCCCGACGGTCACCAATGCCAACAACGCGTCGATCTGCTGCGGCACATGGCCCAAAGAGCATGGCATCACCGGCAACTCCTATTTCAACGAACACACCGGCGAAGCCGATTACATGGAGAACGCCGATTTTATTTGCGTCCCGACGATCATTCAGCGCGCCGCCGAGCGCGGCGTAAAGTCGGCGCTGCTGACGTGCAAAGTAAAAACGATCCATCTCCTCGGGCGCGGCGCGGAGATCGCGGTGGCCGCCGAGGCGCCGCCTGCGGAATGGATCGAGCGCTACGGCAAACCGGCGAACATCTACAGTCGCGAGATCAACTATTGGCTGTGGCAGGTGGCCGTCGATATTCTCAAGCATCGCCCCGACATCGGTCTACTATACGTGCACACGACGGATTACCCGATGCATACCTGGGCGCCGGCCGCGCCGGAATCGAAGGAGCACCTGACTACTCTCGATCAGCTGCTGCAGGAAGCCCGGGCCGCCGCGCCGGACGCGGCGTTTTTGCTCACCGCCGACCACGGCATGAATTACAAATCGCGCTGCTGGGATCTTTTCAAGGCTTGCCGTGATTCGGGAGCCGAAGTGCGCTTTGCGCTTTCCGCGGAAAAAGATCGATACGTGAAGCATCACCGGACCTTCGGCGGCGCAGCGTGGGTTTGGCTAAAGTCACCGAAGGACGAGAGCAAAGTCGCGGCGGCCCTCATGGGACTCACGGGAGTGGAAGCGGTGCTGCCGCGCCACGACGCCGCGGCGAAATTCGGCCTCATGGCGGAACGCATCGGTGAACTGGCGGTATTCGGCGACGCCGAAACGGTTTTCGGCGAACTCGAATCGCCGACGGAGGAGCTGGAGCCCGGCTATCGCTCGCACGGTTCGCTCCACGAATCGGCCATTCCGCTGACTATTTACAACTCCTCAGTGGACCTTCCTCCGCCGGAGGCTTTTACCGCCAATCTCGACCTCACGCGTCATATCGTCGCGTGAAGCGCCGGGATCGAGCGAAGCTTTGATTTTGGCGTTCCGATGGTTCCAGTTCCATCGCTTCGCTCCGTTCCAAGTCTGGTATGCAAGCTCGGCTGGAACAGGCTAAAAGAAAAAGGGAGGCGATTTGCCTCCCTCTTTCTTTGCGGTTTAGGAACCTAATTAATGCACGCTGATTTCGATCTGCCGCGGTTTGGCCTCTTCCGCCTTTGGCACGCGTACCTCGAGGATTCCGTCTTTGTAGGTGGCTTCGATGCCATCCTGCTTGGCGGTCTCGGGCAGGGAGAATGAGCGCCAGAACTTTGCGGCGACTCGTTCTACATGACGGTATTCGACGCCTTCAGCCGGCTTCTCGGATTTTCTTTCCCCGCTGAGGACCAAAGCTCCGTCCTTAACTTCCACTTTGATGTCTTCTTTTTTCATCCCTGGAAGCTCGGCGCGAATTAAGTACGAATCCTTGCTTTCCAAAACATCGACCGCGGGATACCACTTCGATATCCTCGGTTGTGTCGGCAAGCGACCGTGGTTCTCATCGAATAAATCGTTGAGCACGGACCGAAGATTGCCAAAACCCGCAAATGGTTCAAATCTTACTAGTTCCATAGTGTTTTCCTCCTGTGCTTGAAAAAATAAGCACGGCTCCCTGGGCCGTCAAGTCACTTGACAGACGGCGCTATCGTGCTTAGTAGCGGCGGCGTTTCCGTGAAAAATTATGTATCTTTAATTGGAGGTCCCAATCGTTCAAGCCGTTCAATCGCTACGCTCCGGTCAAAACATTTGGACGCGACCAGGTTAAACTTTTCCGTTCTCGCCCCTGGCGCCGTCGAACAAAGACGATGTTGAGTTCGCCAGCGCAGTCTGGTTTAATTGAAATTACCGAAATTGCTTAAAAAGTTATCCATATTCATTATTTTCTGTCTCCTCGGCTTTGCCCTCCAGTCCAATAGATTTTTTCTGTTGCGACAATTTCGCTTCTCGCACAATCAACAGGCGGCCTTTCACCTGCCGCTCGACAACGCAGAACAATCCCGAAGTAGGACGATTCTGTTAGCGACAACCAATGAAGACCTCTCCGAGCTAGGTCAACTTGCGCGAGACTCCGGCGAAGTTGAAACGGATTTGCCAAGCGCGCTTCAGGATTTTCGGGTTCTTTTCAAGTTTCCAACAGCTGTTCTCTTAAGACCGCCGACTTACATTCTTCAGTCTGCTCTCAATCTTTGATTCACTCCGTACCTCCTCGGTCCAGCGCATAAGGAGCCGTAAAATCCTTATGCATTTAGCCGAGATTCTCCGGTTCCATGCGGTTCCAGACTGCGTGGAATAACCAGAAATGGGTGCGTCCTAGAGACGCGCCAGAGAATACCCAGCAAGGAGGTTCGAGATGGAGACTCTACACAAACAAATCGAGAAAACATTGGCAAAAACACTTAGCGCATGGATACCACCGAACGAAATAAAAAAAATCCTACTGATTGACGATAACAAGGACGCTGTCATTTTGGGCGCTCTTTCCAAAGAAGGCTACGATGTCATTCATTGCGATTCGGTCCATAAAGCATGGGGTTTCGTTTACCCTCACCCGCCTCATCTCATTATTGTCCATCTCAATGACCCGAATCGAGCAGGATTAGCCGTTCTCCACGAATGTTGGGCATTGGCTAAGGGCGTTCCAATCATTTTGGCGACCTCTGCTCAGATTAACCCGGCCCTGACGAAAGCCCTGGAGCATCGGTCCGTGGGCATTCTTTTTCTGCCGTCGACGCGGAAGATCAAAAGAAAAGCGCTCAACGATCCGCAGGTTTCCGCGATGAGGAGATAGTCGCAACCTTTGGGCACGCATTCATTCTCAAACTTTATGGAGGCCAAAATGGCAAACGGAAGAGATCTGAAACTCATACTGAAGAAGGTTTACAACCATGAAAGTTTAGTTGGAGTCGATCTGCGCAATCTCTATTTATCCTTTATTAATTTTTCCGGTTTAGAACTCCGGGCGGCCAATCTGGAGGGTTGTTGCTTGAGTCATGCGTTGCTGGAGGATTGCGACTTAACCGGCGCGAATCTATCCAATGCCAAGCTGGATCACGCAAACTTCAATCGAGCACGGATGACGGGGGCCACTGTCACGGATGCTATCGCCGCCGGCGCTTCCTTCAAAGGCGTAACGGGATTGACGCCGGCCGCTAAAGCCTACTTGAAAGCTAAAGGAGCGAAGGGGCTTGAGGAGAGCGTGTTGGCGCCGGGAGAACCGACTAACGGTTCGGAGCAAAGCGCTCGGGTAGGTTGGTCGATTAGGGCCGCTTTGGGTTTCTGACGTTATTTGCACTAGCAATAGAGCGAGGTAAGCGTGGATCTATCCGGTTTCCGGTTTGCAGATTTCGCTTTGCCGTTTACCGTGATTGCTCGAGGACGTTGTTGGCTCGTGACTGCTCTGGGATTTATGGCATGTATTCCATTGGTTCCAGCGACCTAGCGCCAATCGCTTTTACCTGGGCAGCGCTTTTCTGGCTTCTTCGAGATAACTGGAATCGACGATTTCCTCGGGTTTGGGCACGGGCTTTTTCAGCGTGCCTTCCTCGGCGATCAGATTGAGCACCGCTTGCACGCCTTTCAAGTTGACCTCGCCGTTGCGCGGCCAGATTTGCGTCTGCGTGTACGTCTCCCAGGACTTGGCAATATATTTTGGGTCGAGCTTGGTTATGCCGGGAAGGATCTTGATCGCTTCTTCCCGATTGTCATGCAGCCATCGGTAAGTAGACACGAGCGCCTTCAAGTAGCGCAGCACGACGCCACGATTTTTCTGTGCCCATCCCTCGCGTACGCCGATCGCCGACAGCTGGAAGTCGGGCATGAGCTTGTAGGCGTCGCCTAAATTGCTGAGACCTTGTTCGACGGCCATGATACTCAGCGGCTGCGCCAGCAAAGCGGCGTCGACCTGGCCGCTCTGCAGCGCGGTGAACTGCGGCGTCGAGCCGCCGATCGACAATAAGCTGTAATCCCTTGGATAAAGAACGCCCCGCTCCTTGAGCATCTGTTTCATCATCAACGCGGCGGCAGAAGTGATACCCGACATGGCCAACTTGGTCCCGCCCTTGAGGTCCTCCATTTTTTTGTACTTGGGCAGGGCGATCAGCGAGTAGGTGGTGCCGTTGAACGAGCCGGCGATCAGTTTGATGTCGCGGTTGCCTTGCTGTAGCAGCACGGCCAGCAAATTCGGCGGGACGTTGCCGAACTGGAGCGAGTCGGAGATCAGCGCCTGAACGATTTGCTCGTTCCGGCTGATGATGACGATCTCCGGATAAAGACCTTCGCGCTTGAAAAAGCCTTTTTCTTTGGCGACGAAAACCGGCGCGTAGCCGAAAGTCGCGGCGATGACGCCGATGCGAATAACGTCGTCGGACTTGACCGTCTGGGGAAAGACGACGGCTAGAAGAATCGCAAAGAAAAGCAACTTCGAGCGTTCCATCAGTTCGATACCTCCATGAAAATTGCGCAATTCGACTACACTCTGATTGCCGCAAGTTTGCGAAACATGCAACGAAAATGAAAATTATCGAGAGTGTGGTCATGCTTTAGTGCGGATTTGCGGCGTCTCTACTTCGAGGTTCCATAGTTCCAGCGATCTGACTGCTTAGCTTCGTGCAAAGCGTGGAGAATTTGATGATTCGGCTGCCGTGGCCAAAGGACCTCGGCAAGAACGCCGCGCTCCACGAGGAGTCGACGAGGATTTACAACCCGGCGTTATTACCGCGACTCGCAAAAAGCGCGGCTGGTCCGACAGCTCTTTTGAGACCTGTTTGATGATCTTCGAGCGACTAGAGATAAGCTGCGAGTTGTTGCGCCCACAGTTTGACGTTGATGTCGTCGAGGACACCGTCATGATCACCGGGCACTTCATGCATTTTCACGCTTCCCGTGCTCCGCTTGGTCCAATCCATGCGAAGATGCTGAGGATAGTCATTACCAAAAACGAGGACTATTTTGCCGGAGTACTCCTTTACGGTGTAGCCTGCTGTGGCCCGTGCATAGATATCCAAGATGTAGGGACTGCGCAGCGATACCGGAATGGGAAAGCCGAATCGTAGGTAAGTCTTGTATACGGCTTTTTGAATCGGTCTCTTGACGGCGCCAATGAGCGATGAAGTTGCGTGCGCGATGAGCTTTAAAACTCCTTTGATTAACCAACGCGCATTGTGATGCTTGGCCGATTGAAATGCCTGGTGACAACGGGAAACATTATTTCGTAAAAACCCTGAGGACGGGTTAGACGAGTGGACAGGGTTATTACAGGTGGGATTGAGCAACATTAGCAGGTCTACCGTTTGCCCTCGCGCTTGTAGCTGTTTTGCCATCTCGAAAGCGACTAGGCCGCCAAAACAATTGCCGCCGAGTCGATAGGACCCACCGCGTTGAACGGTCAATATCTCTTCGAGGTAGTGAGCCGCTATGTTTTCTACCGTCGTATAGAGGGCGCGCTGGCCATCTGTGCTCTGGTGATTTAATCCATACAAAGGCTGCTCTGCATCCAGATAACGCGGTAAGTAAGCGTCGCTTATGTCTCCATGGACCCAGAAAAACGGCGCCTTGAAACCTTTGGTTTGCAAAGGGAGGAGCGACGACCACGAAGCGACAGGTGGGTTATTGTCTAAGAGCTTCGACAATTGTTCGACGGTGGGCGCTTGGAAGATATCGGCCATACGAACGGGCCGACCGATTCTTTTCTCAATGCACTGCACGACCCGTATTGCTAACAGCGAGTGTCCGCCTAAATCGAAGAAATTGTCGCAAGCCCCGACTCTTTTCACGTTGAGCACTTCAGCCCAGATACCTGCCAGCATCTCCTCCATGCCTGAGCGTGGCTCTCGATATCGTTCGACGATTTCCGGCCGGTTGTCAGCCGGAACGGGTAGCGTTTTTCGATCGACCTTCCCATTGGGCGTCAACGGTAAGCTTTCGAGTACAACAAACACCGACGGCACCATGAACTCGGGTAGTTTCTTCTTGAGATGGCTTTTGAGGTCGTCGATGGTCAGACGATGATTCTGCCGCCGGACGACGTAGGCAACTAACCGTTTATCGCCCGGGCGGTCTTCGCGAACTAACACTGCGGCCTCCCTGACTTTCGAATACTGCCCCAGGGTATTTTCTATCTCTGCCAGTTCAATGCGAAATCCGCGCAACTTGACCTGATTGTCGATCCGTCCGATAAATTCCATCGCGCCATTGGATTGATAACGGACCAGATCGCCGGTCTTATACAAACGAGCCGAGGGATCATTGGTAAACTGGTTTCGGATGAATTTCGCCGCCGTAAGCTCAAATTGATTATGATAGCCGCGCGCTAAACCGGCGCCGCCAATGTATAGCTCTCCAGCGACTCCGATGGGCACAGGTTGCAGGTGGGTGTCGAGAACATAGACTTCGGTGTTGGCGATAGGGCGACCGATCGGTATCGGACCCTCTCCTGGAGCGACGCGGTGTGCCATCGACCAGATGGTCGTTTCCGTCGGCCCGTAGAGATTCCACACCATGCCGCGCTTAAGCAGTGATTCGGCTAAATCCGCGGCGAAAGCCTCGCCGCCGCAAAGAATCTTAAATCGAACAGAGCCTTGCCAGCCGGCTTCAAGCAAGAGACGCCAGGTCGTTGGCGTAGCTTGCATCGCTGTCACGCTATGCTCCGTCAGACGATTTAGTAGTTTTGTTCCATCGGCTGCGTCTTCGCGGCTTGCCAATACAACCTTGGCGCCGACGATCAAGGGGAGATAGATTTCCAAACCGGCAATGTCAAACGAGATGGTCGTAACAGCCAGTAACGTTTCCCGTTCGCCGAAGGGCAGCTGGTCGCGCATGCTAATGAGGAAATTGACCAGCGAGCGGTGGGTAATCTCAACCCCTTTGGGATTTCCCGTGGAGCCGGAGGTGTAGATCACGTAAGCGAGATTTTCGGGAACGCTATCGTTTAGCAGGTTCCGCGTGTCTGCTTGGGTGGTTCTCTGTTCCTGCGCGTCGATGCTGACAATTTTGATTGGCGCTCGCCGTGGGCGCGGAGTCTGAAGCAGGGTGCTCGAATCTGCTGCGCAATCGTTCTTGCGTCAATAAGACGGCAACGTTGGCATCACCGAGCATGAAGTCAAGCCGTTCATCCGGATACGCTGGATCCAGCGGAACATAACCGGCGCCGCTCTTGAGAACCGCCAAAAGCGCCGTGACCATTTCAATCGACCGTTCGATGCACACTCCCACCAAGCTGTCGCTGGCGATTCCCAGATGCCTGAGATGATGCGCGAGCTGATTGGCCCGGGCGTTTAGTTCTCGATACGTCAGTCTCTTCCCCTCGAATTCCACCGCGGTCGATTCCGGGACACGCTCGACCTGCATTTCAAACAGCTTGTGCACCGCGTAATCGGTGGAAAAAGGCACTGCAGTGTCATTCCATTGAACCAAGAGCTGGTGCCGTTCGTCATCCGTGAGCAGCGCCAGCTCGGAAATTGACTGCGCAGAATTTGCGACAATGGCCGCGACCAAAGTCTGGAAGTGACTTAGCCATCGCCGGACGGTCGGGGCATCGAAAAGATCAACGTTATAGTGCCAGTTTACTTTGATGCCGGCATCGGAATCGACGATGTTGATTTCACTATCGAAGTTGATGGCTATCCGCGATTGATCGAAAGCCTCTACGGTTAAACCGTCAAAATCTGATATGCCGCGGTCCCGATCTAAATTGAAACTCACGGACATCAAGGGTAACCGACCCGGATCTCTCGGTAGAGTGAGCTTTTGCAGCAAGCTCGCGTAGGTGGAGTGCTGGTGATCGTAGGCATCGAGCACTGAGCTTTTTGTCGCAGCAAGGTAATCCTCAAAGGATATAGTGCCGGTAATGTGCCCGCGCAACGGTAAGAAATTGACGCAATGGCCGACCAGATCGTGCCCGCCGAAAGCCATTTGGCCGGCAGCGGGAATACCGACGACGATGTCTTCTTGCCCCGTCAAACGATGCACCAACACATTGAACACAGCCAGTAGCGTCGAGAACATCGTCGCGCCGCGGCGCCCGGCCAACTGGCGGAGTTCTTTGCAGAGATATGATGGAAGCACTAACTGCGCGCGCGCGGCATCATAGGTTTTCTCCGCCGGTCTTGGCCGGTCCAGAGGCAGATCAAGGATGGGGACCGGTTCTTTGAACTTTTCCAACCAGTACGCTTCGCTTGCGGCACTATCGCCGGACTGGCGCCGGCCTTCTTCCCAGCGGACATAGTCGGAAAATTGGACGGCCGCTGGAAGTCCGTGCGGTTCGCCCTTGCACACCGTCGAATAGATGACTCCAAGCTCGGATAGTAAGACTCCCAGTGACCAACCGTCGACGGCAATGTGATGCGTGGTCAAACACAAAACGTGATCGTCCTCCGCGAGCTTTATGAGGCGGCTTCGCAGCAACGGACCGCGTCTGAGATCGAATATTTCCCCGCGCTCATCGGCGATGACAGGCGGTCAATCGAGCGGTTTTTTCACGCTGCTCCAAACCGGAAAGATCGATGAAGGGGATGTCGAGCACCCATTCCGCCGTCACCAGCCGTTCAAGACCGTTGTCACTAAAGGTACTGCGCAATGAATCATGGCGCGCGACAACCTCATTCACGGCCTTCGTCAGTGCTTCGGGTTGCAGTCGACCGCGCAGGCTTAATGTGACGGAGTCTACGAAGGCAGCGGACGCATGGTTGCCCATTTGTGCCGCCAGCCAAAGCTCGCGTTGCGCCTCAGTCAAGTTAAATCGGCCTGTGCTTTTAGCGACATCGATCGGTTGGCTGCTCGTTTCAGCACCGGACACCGGAAAAAATCCGGCCTCCTGCATTTCGGCGACGCTATGTTTAAAAGCTTCGACGATGCGGTGGAGATCCTCGTCCGTGTGGGCGGTCGTGAGAATCCCGAGCCTGCCTTCCCAGAGATGAATGCCTTGCTCGCGCATATACGCATAGAAAAGACTTGCGCAGGGTAAATCAGTGGGAAACTCTAGAGAGAAGAGCGAACTGAAGTGGGTGATGCGGACCGGCAAATCGACCTGTTTGGCGTGGATACGAAGAGTATCGACCAATCGCTCCGTGCGCTGATTCAATTGTTCTTGCAGCTGTGGGCCCTGTTCTTTCAAATGATTCAAGCAAGCCCAAGCGGCGGCGAGCGCAAGGGGATGGCGCACAAAGGTTCCGGCAAAGAACGTCATGCCCACTTCGGGAGCCGTATCGTCACCGTAATTCCACCGGCCGCCGTCAAGGGCATCCATGAATCGGGCTTTGCCTGCGACGACGCCGATCGGCAAACCGCCACCGATGACTTTTCCGTAGGTAGCGATATCGGCGACGACGCCGAACAACGCTTGTGCTCCGCCAAGATGCGCGCGAAAACCGCTGACGATCTCATCGAAGATCAGCGCAATTCCGGTTTGCGCCGTGAGCCTGCGCAATTCATGGAGAAATTCCCTGGGTTGCAGCGCGAGCCTGCGACTCTGCACGGGTTCAACGATAATAGCTGCGATTTCCCGCGCGCGCGTGCGGAGAATCTCCAGGGAGGATGCACTGTCATAGTCCAACACGATTATGTTTTCGGTCATGTTCGTTGGAATACCCGGCGCGGCGGGCAATGATCGAAGGTTTCCATTGGCGCCGACCGAACGCGCGACGACTTCGTCGAAGATGCCGTGGTAAGCGCCGGTGAACATTGCGATCTTGTCTCGCCCGGTGACAGTACGCGCCACGCGAATCGCTGCCAGCACGGCTTCCGAACCGGTGTTGCAGAAGGCCGCCCGCTCCGTCCCCATTAGTTCACACAACAGGCGCGCTACTTTTCCGGCAAGCGGTGACTGAGGACCAAGTTCCATGCCTTGTTTAAGTTGGGCTTCGATTGCCGAAGTTACGAACTTGGGCGCATGACCGAAGAGAATCGCGCCGAAGCCATTGGTCAAGTCAATATATTCATTGCCGTCCACGTCCCACAGCTTCGAACCGGTCGAGCGCGTGGTGACAATGGGATAGACAATTTCTTTCCAAAGGCGGCGAAATCCAGCCACGGTCCGCGGATCGGCGAGGTGGGCGCGGTGCTCCGCAGTGAGACGCTTGGATTCGCGCGTGCGTGCGGTGTAACGGGCGATGAATGCATCGAGATTTTCACGTTGACGGGCAGTCAAAGCTCCGGCGTCGTCCGTGGCAATCTGTTTGTACGGACCAAAGCCCTTCGACTCTTGGCGGAAACTGGGATTCACTACCGCTACTGTGTGTGTGGTCGCATGGTCGGTATGGGGACGCGGTCTTCCAGATAGCATCGAGTCCGGTTTCAGTTCTTCGCGTCGCGAAGACGCTGTCTTTACGTCGGCATTCTCATGCTCGGTTCGCTGATTTTGCAGCATGTCGAGTTGCCGTGACATCAGTTCGAGCTGTTTTGCGAAAATCCGCTCCAGCGCGCCCGCGTCAGGGTCCCTCAAATTCTCTAAGCCGGCGTCATGGCAGCCGTTGTTTGAGATCGTTGGGATTGTTGAAATCCCAGCGGACCCAGTCGGTTTCAAATCCAACGATCGTAGCAGCGCGGTTGCTGTTTTCTCCGGTTGTTGTAGTTCTGCAAGAAACGGCGCCAAGTAGTCCGCCAACGCATCGAGGGTAGTCAGCCCCTCGAGGAGTTGGCGAAACGTCACTTTGGTTCCAAAGGTCTTCTCAATCGCCGCGCTGGCTTGAGTCAGAAACAGTGAATCAAATCCCAGCTCCATATGGCTGGCCGAGACATCCAGCGAAGAAGATTCCAGACCGGAAAGATCCGCAAATAGCGCCTGTAATCTTACCAGCACGTCTGCTTTAAGATCGGCTGGGTTCAGCTCACCAAGCGAACTTGCGACCGTAATGGGGTCCCCCTGCCGGTTCAGTTGGTTCGCAGGCTCGGAAGAATCCACGGTTACCGTCTCTATTGCAGCCGATAGGTTTTTTGCCTCGGCGACCCGACCAGCAAGTGCATCCATACAAAAGCGCTTCCGTTCGAAGGGATAGGTGGGCAAGTGGAGTCGGCGCCGGCAGTTGTCGCCATAGACGCGTTGCCAATCAATCGATTTCCCGGCAAGCCAGAGTTGTTCTAGGGATTGGAACATCGAATCCATCTCCCCATTCCCGTCTTCGCCTTGGTGAATCGAGGTGAGAACGGACGTTGTTGCTGTCTTGTCCCTGCCTTGCTTAACGAATGTAGCCAATGCCGTGCCGGGACCAACCTCAAGCAAAATCTTTTCAGAGTCTTGAACCAGTTTTTTTATGGCTTGGGCGAATCGAACGGGCTCGCGCAGCTGTCGGGTCCAGTAGCTCGCATCGATCGCTTGTGCCGTAGTGATCCAGTCCCCCGTCAAACTCGATACCCACGGCACTCGCGAAGCCGAAAAATTTACCTTTCTCGCCAGTTCTCCAAAGGATTCCAGGATAGGATCCATCATCTGCGAATGAAATGCGTGCGACGTCTTCAGTAGCCGGCAGGCGGCGCCGACTTCCGTAAGCTGGCCGCGCAGAATTTGAATGGCGTCGTAAGACCCGGAGACCACAGTGTTGGAAGTAGCATTCTCCGCCGCGAGGGAAATTCCAGAGCACAAGAGCGGTTCGAGCTTTGCCGCCGGCATGCGCACCGCCAACATCGCACCTCCGGGGAGATCCTGCATCAGACGCGCGCGCGCCGCCACTAAGCGTAAAGCATCATCGCGCGTCATCACTCCGCCCACACATGCGGCGACATACTCTCCCAAGCTATGGCCGACTACGGCGTGAGGCCGTATGCCCCACGAAAGCCAGAGTTGAGCGAGCGCATACTCGATCACAAACAGCGCCGGCTGCGTAAGGAAGGTTTCGGTCAAGCTCTTTTCGGCGGAGTTGGCCGCGCATGGCCTAGGAAAAAGAATCGTGCCGCAAGTCAATATCTAACTCCGACGCCAGCACCTCGGAGCAATCATCGACGACACCGCGAAACACGGTATTTTCCTCGTAAAGACGGGCTCCCATATTCACGTACTGGGAGCCCTGTCCGGGGAACATGAATACAACCGAAGCATCCTGCGAGTCTGATTATGCTTTGTTATCACCCGCTTTGGATCGAGCGATTCCAGAGCGTTCACCGCCTCTTCGACGTTGCTGCATACGGCATAGCCCGGCGGTAATCGAAGCGCCGGCGTCCTGTTTGTAGCGTATAGGCAACGTCGGCGAGATTGGCTTCGGAATGCGTCTTTCAAATAACTGGCGAGATTTTTCGTCGCATGTTCGAGGGCGCGTTCTGTCTTGGCCGACAACAGAAGCAAATGGCGACCACGCGGACACAGAGAAGTCTCCGCCACAGGCGCTTCTTCGAGAACAACGTGCGCGTTGGTTCCGCCGATACCGAAGGAACTCACTCCGGCGCGCCGTGGCGTCGTGCCGGGTTGCCACTCGGAAAGACGATGGTTGACGTAGAAAGGGCTGTTCTCAAAATCAATCTTGGGATTAGGTGCGACAAAGTGAAGATTCGCCGGTAGCAATTTGTGCTTCAGTGCCAGGACGGTCTTGATTAGGCCCGCCACGCCAGCGGCTACATCGAGGTGTCCGATATTCGTTTTCACCGAACCGATGGCGCAGAAGCCTTTGTTCGGTGTTCTACTTTGAAAAGCTTTTGTCAGCGCGGCCACTTCGATGGGATCGCCCAGTTCCGTACCGGTGCCGTGGGCTTCAATATAGCTGACCGATTCCGGTTCGACGTTAGCCATCACCTGAGCCGCTCGTATCACCTTGGCTTGGCCTTCCACGCTGGGTGCCGTGTAGCCAACTTTCTGACAACCGTCATTGTTGATCGCAGAGCCTTTGATGATCGCATGCACCGAATCGCCGTCGGCGATGGCGTCCGCCAGTCGTTTAAGAACAACGACCCCAACCCCTTCGCCACCGACAGTGCCTTGTGATTTTGCGTCGAAGGCGCGGCAATGTCCGTCGGGAGAAAGGATCATTCCCTCTTGATAGCGATAGCCAAGCCTCCTCGGAAAACTTACCGAGACACCTCCCGCCAGAACCATATCGCACTCGCCATTGAGCAAGCCCTGGCAGGCCAAATGGACCGCTACGAGCGAAGTGGAACATGCGGTTTGAACGTTGATGCTCGGTCCCTGCAAGTTGAGTTTGTAGGACACGCGCGTCGGCAAAAAATCTCCGCCAGTCGAAATGTTCAGTTGGTAAGCGCCGCCCGCGTCGGCCCATTGCGAATCGGACGAAAGACTATGACCATAGTTGCTCTTGCTGGCCCCGGCATAGACCCCAAGCGCACCCTTATACGCCTCGGTGTTATAGCCCGCGTCTTCGATGGCTTCCCAAGCGGTTTCCAAAAACAGACGGTGTTGCGGATCGAGTAATTCGGCTTCTCTGGGATTGCAGTCGAAGAAAGCGGCATCAAACGAATCGACGCCATCCAGCACCGCCGCGGCTCTGACGTACTTGGAGTCGCCCAATAACGATGGGTCTACACCGGCCGACCTTAGGTCTTCATCCGAAAAAAAAGTAATCGATTCCTTCCCGTGCCGCAGATTGCGCCAAAACTCATCGATGTTTTTAGCGCCGGGAAATCGGCCAGCCATGCCGATGATGGCGATCTCCAGGCCGGTGGTCTCAACCAAGGTTAAGGGATTCTTCATCGCCGTCATGTTTTTCCGGCGAGCTGCCGGCGTTGTTGCCGCTGCTGCGCCATGCGCATTTTGCGTTGCTCGATTTGAGCCTGGTGCGGCTCGTAGTTCGCGGTGTGAGGGGAATCATAGGATTCTCGTCCCAAGAACTTTGCCAATGTGCTGACAGTTGGGTATTCGAACAAATCAACGACGGACAGATCCACGCCAAGCGACTTCTTGAGATGGCTATGGAGGTGAATGAGCAGAAGTGAGTGGCCGCCGAGATCGAAAAAATTGTCGTGGACGCCGACTTGGCGCACCTGGAGCAGTTCTTGCCACACGGCAGCAAGCTTTTTTTCCAAATCGGTTTGCGGCGCGACAAAGGCATTTTCCTGCTCGCAGCCCTTTGTGTCGGGTTTCGGCAGACTATCGCGATCCAATTTTCCATTGGCCGTGAGCGGGAAGCCGTCCAACATCACGAACGCGGCGGGAACCATGTAGTTCGGCAACTTTTCCTTGGCGTAAGCCCGCAACTCATCGACCCGTAGCGATAGTTTCTCTTGCGAAACCACATAGGCTGTGAGCCTTTGATCGCCTGGAACGTCCTCTCGCACGGTGGCGACGACCTGCTCGACCTTGGGATGCTGCCGTAGCACCGCTTCGATCTCGCCTAGTTCGATTCGAAAGCCTCTGATCTTAGTCTGCGTGTCGATGCGCCCCAGGTATTCGATGTCCCGGTTGGGCATGCGGCGAACGAGATCGCCGGAGCAATAGAGTTTTCCCTCCGATTGAGGGTCGAAGGGATTCGCGATGAAACGGGCGGAGGTGAGTTCAGGCCGATTGAGATAGCCTTTTGCGACTCCTGCTCCGCCGACATAGAGTTCCCCAGGGAGACCGATGGGTACCGGATTGCGGTAGCCGTCTAGAATGTAGAGCTTGAGATCAGGAATTGGCACACCGATTAAACTGCCGGTCCCTGCGCCGGTGTCCGCAGCGGTTATGGGACGATAGGTGACGTGCACAGTCGTCTCGGTGATTCCGTACATATTGACGAGCTGCGGCTGCCGGTCTCCGTGAGCATCGAACCACGGCTTGAGACTGATAAAATCCAATGCTTCGCCGCCGAAAATCACGTAGCGAAGGGCTAACTCGCGCCTTTGTTCGGTCGATTGTTCAACATCGATGAGCTGGCGGAACGCCGACGGCGTCTGGTTCAGCACAGTCACGTTTTGTTTTGACAAAAGCTCGTAGAACGACTCAGGCGACCGGCTTAGGCAATAAGGCACCACCACCAGCTTGCCGCCGTTGAGCAGCGCTCCCCATATCTCCCAAACGGAAAAGTCGAAAGCGTAAGAATGAAATAAGGTCCAGACATCGGTCGCATCGAAACGAAACCATCCACGAGTGGCCTGGAATAAGCGCGTAACATTTCGATGGGTGACCTGAACTCCTTTGGGTTTTCCGGTGGAGCCGGAAGTGTACAGCACGTAAGCCAGATCTTCAGGCGTGACTCCGTTAAGTGGATTCGCAACGGTTGCATCTGCGCGACCTAACGTATCGAGACACAAAACCTGGGCATCATGCACCGGTAAAGTTGCCGTTAGTTCTTTTTGGGTAAGAAGCACGGCAATTCGGGCATCCGCCATCATGAAGGCGAGCCGGTCCTTGGGATATATGGGATCGAGCGGAACATAGGCTCCACCCGCTTTGAGCACGCCCAAGATGCCAACGATCATTTCCAAAGAACGCTCGACGCAAAGACCGACAAGACCGCCTCGGCCTACGCCGAGGGCGCGGATTTCCCTCGGGCGACGTGATTTGCGCGATGATTGAGTTCTCGATAGGTGAGGTGCCGCTCTTCGACAACAACCGCCACGGCATCGGGAGTACGCTCCGCCTGCTGTTCGAAAAGCTCATGCAGACAGGCGTCGGTTTCATAATCGCACTTCGTAGAGTTGCAAAGGCTGAGAAGCTGTTGCTTCTCAGCCGCGCCGAGCATCGCTACATCGGATACTCGCTGTTCCGGATCGGCAATCACTCCGACGAGCAAATTTTGCAGGTGCCCCAACATCCTCTCAATAGACCCGTCGTCGAAGCGCCGCCGGTCATACTGGATGCGTAAAAAAAGTTGTGAGTCGACGCAAACATCGAAAGTCAATGGATAGTGACTCTGGCCTCTGTGTTGAAAACGGCGATTCAACCATTCTCCTCCCTTGGACCGTAACGGACCGTCCAGGGGCATGCTCTCGAAGACGACGATGCTCTCGAAGAGCGCCTTGCCGCGCTCGACTTCGCTCCATGTTTGTATTTGGCGTAGCGGAGTTTGCTCATAATCGCGTAGCTCGACCTGCTGCCTGCGGAGATCCCGTAGGATGTCAACGATGCGCGATTGGGGATTCAGTTTTACGCGCATCGGCAGCGTATTGAGAAATAAACCGACCATGGATTCGGCGCCTTTGACAGATGAGTAACGGCAGGCCCGCGTAGCGCCGAAGACAATGTCGTCCTCGCCGCTATAGTGATGCTGCAAGAGAGACCACACACCTTGAATCATGGCATTTAGGGTCAAATCTTGTGCTTTGGCAAAAGCATCCACACGGGCCGTTACGTCGGCGGGTATAGTTAACTCCTGAGCCGCGAAAATCTGATCCACCTCATAGTCATTTTTTTCAACGGGAGGTAAACGGAGCAGCGTGGGTGAACGAAATCCATCGAGGGTTTTCCGCCAGTACTTTTCATATTGCGTGAAATCTTGGCTTTCCTGCCAGTCGACGTAATCACGATAGGGACGGGGTTGCGGGATTTCGGCGTCACAACCGTCACGGAATGCTTCGTAGTATTGAAACACCTCGTCCATGATCAAGGCTGTCGATCTGCCATCCACTAGGATGTGGTGATAGGTCCACAGCAACTTGTATTGACGTTCCGTGCATCGTACGAGCTTGAGCCGGGTGATCGGAGCTTTCGATAAGTCGAAGCCATGTCGCCGATCGCACTCCATCAATTCTTCGCTTCGCCTTTGTTGGTCCGAGTGGGTGAAATCGCGCCAATCCAACAGTTCAAAGGGAATTTCAACCTGGCGATGAACATTCTGGATCGGCCCTCTGAATTCCCTCCCAGCTAAAGCTGGTGCGAAGAATGGGATGCCGCTCGAAAACGCGCCGCCACGCGCGAACGAGCGCGGGAGCATCAATCTCTTCGTCCAGCACGCACAATATCTGATCGACGTACACTCCTTCTCCCTGGGTATCGAGACAATGCAGCAGCATGCCTTGCTGGAGTGAGGATAGAGGGTAGGAATCGGAGAGGTCGAAATGGGTGGTGTTGTTAGTATCCTATCAGCATACGCAGATGCGACTCCTCTTTTATGCGCTCGTTGCGATAATCTTATTCAAGCGCCGAGCGCTCACGTGCGAGGACTTGCAAGCCCATTGCGAAAATGCGAAATGGCACTGGCCAATAGGCAGAGTGCGATGATCCTTTGCCTGTTTGCGTAGAGCTGCTCGTGGAGCATGACTCGCGCTCATTAAGTAAGCGTCGGAAGCGCAAGCGATGTGCCAGACGCCACGGCTTTAGTCGTAGCTGGAATCGGCGGGATCACATGGAGGCTTTGTTATTGTTGCAGTGATTCGTAATGGTGCCGTCTGGGGCGCAATTTAACCAAAAGCGCCTAAGAGTACTCGAATCAAAAAGGGCGGGCCGTACTACAAAGAATCGAGCCTACACCATAGCTCTTATTTGTGACGGCCTTGTCGCCAATTGCGACGCAGCCTTTCTGTCCGGATGCCTCGTCGTTCTTAGGAAACGGGGCGGAACCGCCCGCTATTTAATTGCAACATTCGTACGTAAGCAGGCCGGCGGCAATGTCGGAGTTTCATGCTACTTGATCGTTTGCGCCGTCATTTCGACGGTAGACAGAATGTGAGCCTTGAGAAATTTGATTGCGCTGCCGTTTAGTGCGGGGAGCCTTGTAGAGTTGCGCCAGTTCGGAACCTTTTCGCGGCGCGCTTGTGACGGTATGGTGAGTCGGATTGCCATATTGCCACACGCGATCATGCTTCAGCGTCCAGAGTCAATAAACCATTTCCGCGCTTGCGCCTTTCAGGAATCGCGGCCGTCGATGGGTCTCTAAACTCGGCAGCGAACCTGCAAAGATCGTCGTTAATTCGGCGTTGCGTTGAATGGACTGTGCGTGAAATCAAAACCTGCCGTCAATCCGCTTCACCGCGTAGTCCAAAAGTTTGCTAGCGGTGGCATTCTCCGCCGCGACTTTCGCGCAGTGAGTGCGCGCTCCGAACCTGGGGGGTTGCTAATGGCAGGGTCCAATCGTTCCAGCCGTTAACCGCTGCGCTTCGTCAAATCGTTGGGACACTTGGAATACGGATCAGTGCCGTCGTTAGGGCATCGGTTTATTCGATTTATTCATGCTGCGTTGCGCCAGGTTAGGTCGTTGCTTGCAGTCGCGGGTTGCCGCCCATTAGTGTGACGCCGAGTCCAACTTGTAGAACCGGGCGGCATTCCCGCGCAGGACCGCCTGCTTGGCCGCTTCGCTAATCTCCTCACGCTCACGGAGTTCGCCGATCTCCTTCCGGACAGTCTGAACGTTTACTTCGTGGGGAAAGTCGGAGGAGAACATGAACGCTTGCTCGCCTGCGACCTTGATCGCGTAGGCAAGGTCTGATTCGCCGCCCTCGATGCCCACTGTCAGACGACCGGCTTGAATCAGCGTGCGGATATAGTCGGCGACGGTTTGTCCCTCCGGCAAGTGCAATAGTTCGCCGCGCGGATTGATCGGGATTCCCGCTTCGTAGGATCGCGAAAGACGTTCGAGGGCCATGAGAAACCAGAGCGGGCCGCCCTCGAGGTAAGCCACGCGCAGGCCGGGGAAATGGTCGAAGAGGTTGTTTAATACCATCTCCGCAAGGGCGATCGCCAGAGACATGGGATGACCGATGGCATTGGCGCCGGTGGAAACGTTCATCGTCTCCATGCCCAGGTCCCAATGGCCGCCGCCGTGAACGACTATGGGGCAGCCGAGTCGAGCCGCTTCGGCGTACACCGGCCAATACGGCTTGGCGCCGAGATTCAAATGCACTCCTGTAGCGGGGAAGAGGACACCGCACATACCCAACTCTGTATAGGCATGGTGCAACTCCGCCAACGCCGCTTCGGCGTCATGCATCGGCAGTAGCGCGATACCTTTGAAACGGGAATCGCGGCGCAGATAAGTTTCGGCGAGCCAGTCGTTGTAAGCGCGGGCCGCTCCCAAGGCATAGTCTCGGTCGACGATGCGGCCAATGCGCTGGCCGGCGGTAGGAAAGAGCACGGCGTAGTCGAATCCGATCTGATCCATGAACGCGAGCCATCCTTCGGGACCGGGGTTTTGAAACCGGCCGTCGGGAGTCGTGGCGAAGGCGCCGGGCGGAGTGCGGGTCAATGAATATTGAATGTGACTGTTCAGAGGAAACACACCGCTCCTTAGCCGGCCGCCGGCAGCGCTATAAGGAAAATGCCGCGCGATGCCCTCGCCGTCCTCGAAAATATGGCCGTCGCCATCGATGATTCTAATTTGCTGGTTCATGGGATCCTCCTCTGCCGACGACGGTTGGCATCGCGGCGCTTCGGAACATTGATCAATGCTCGCGGATCGCTCCGAGTTACGGCTGAAATGCCGCACTAAAAAAACTGCGAGGCGTTTCATCGAGCACTGCAGAATTTTGCAGATAGCACCGGCCTAGGGAAATTGTCAACTTGACTTGGCTGCGGGTAGTGACTCAATTTCAAAATCAGATCCTTCACGGAGTTCATCTGAGTACGGCCGAAGGTTCAGGATGACAACTCCACAAATGTCATTCTGAGCGAGACTGTGTGAAAACTCCATGGTTCCTTCGACCAGCTCAGGCACTGCTCATTCATGAGACCGCAGCACGAATTCGGAGAATATCCGAGCCCTGTCCGAGCGTGTCCTGAACGTGACCTTGTCCACTAGCCTCAAAACCTATTTTTAATGGCGACGCAGCGATTTGCGGAACTGTCGTCGATTTTGCTCGAGCGAGGTCCCCGATTTCGAGTTGTAACACTATTCAGCACGACGACACTTGTTCACGACCCGTGGGCGTTTTAGGATGTTAGGATGCTAGACGATAGCGCTGAGCAGGTGCTCCGATCCACGCGGTTTGGTGAACGCAAAGCGGCGCTGGTAAAAGTGGCGCTTTGTTTTCTCTTCCTGCTCTCAATATCGCTCGCTTGGCGTTTGACCCCGCTCAAGGACAGCGTTGATTTCGAAACAATTGTTAGCTGGCAGCAATCCGTAAAAGATCATCCGGCAGCGCTCTTCTGGGTGATCGCCGCCTACCTGATGGGCGGTCTCGTTCTGTTTCCGGTGATGGTTCTAAATGTCGCGACGATAGTGACTTTCGGACCGCTGCTGGGCAACGTCTATGGCTTTACCGGATGGTTCTGTAGCGCGGCTCTCGGCTTCGGCATCGGCCGCGTCATGGGACGAGAGTGGGTACAAAAATTGGCTCGATCGAGGTTCCATCGCCTGTTCTACCGCGCCAGTCGCCATGGCTTTCTAACCGTTCTCAGTATGCGGATACTGCCCATAGCTCCATTCACGGTGGTCAATCTCTTCGTCGGCGCCTCAGGCATCCGCTTTGCGGATTTTTCCCTGGCGACGGTGCTTGGCAGGATTCCCGGAATTGTCACTCTGACTCTGTTCGGTATACAGCTCGAAAACTTCCTGCGACGACCGGACCTGCAAAGCTCGATCCTTCTCGTTCTGGCGCTTTTATTGATTCCAGTCGCGACCGCTTTACTCTGCCGGCGTTTTACCGCCCGGCAGGTCCGCAGCCAGGATAGCGCCGATTCTTAAGCAATCGGGCGCGCTAGGCGCGTCACAGCAGCTCTTTTACTGGAAAGGTGAAGAATTCGAAGAGCCGTTCGAAGATGCTGCGCGAATTCCACTCTTCATAGGTGATATTTTTCGAGTGTTTCAAGTCTGCTTGAAAAATCTCTTCCAGACGGCGCGCCAGCGGCGCATCGTACATCGTGAGATTCAATTCCTGATTCAACGCGAAGGAGCGATTATCGAAGTTGGTGCTGCCGATAGTCGCCCAGATGCCGTCGACGACCATCGTCTTGGCATGCATAAGCGCCGTCTGGTACTCGAAGATCTGAGCGCCGCCCAGCAATAGACGGCCGTAGTGGCTGCGGCTTGCCGTGTAGGTGAGCCGGCTGTCGATCTCGCCGGGGGTCAATACGATCACGCGGACGCCGCGGGCGGCGGCCTTCAGCAAGGCGTCGGTCATGACATCGTCGGGAATAAAATAGGGATTGGTGATCAAGATCGATTTTCGCGCTGAGTTGATCGTGATCAGGAAAAGCAGATAGGTCTGAAAACTCCCTCCCGCCGGCGAACTGCGGACGATTTGCGCGGCTACGTTTCCGCTCGGCTGGAGGCGTGGAAAATAGCCCTCGCCGCCGATCACGATGCCGGTAGTTTGCAGCCAACTTTCGGCAAACGCGGCTTGCAGAAATTTGACCGCCGGACCTTCGATGCGCGCGTTGGTATCGCGCCAGTGCTCCGCCGTGCGTCCGTCGCCGATCCACGAATCGGCGATGCCATAGCCGCCGGTAAAGCCAATCCGCCCGTCGATCACCAGAATGCGCCGGTGGCTCCGATAGTTATAATCGAGCAGTTTCCACGGAAAAATAATCGCCGGCGCCTCGACTCTGCGAAAGAATTCCACCCGACACCCGGCATCGCGCATCAAGGCGATGATTTCGCCGGATGTTTGGCCCGATCCATGGTCGTCGAGCAAAATGTCCGCTTTTATGCCGGCCCGGCATCGCTCTGCGAAGGCCTCGGCAAACTGCCGCGCTAGCGCACCGTCCTCGTAAAGATACTGAGCGAACGTGATTGTCTGCCGAGCCGATTTGATATCGCGCAGCATGACGGGAAACGTTTCATCGCCGTTGAGCAAGACATCGACACGATTGCCCGCCATGATCGGCGCATCCGTGTGCGCTTCGATGGTTGGAAAAAATGTCGCCTCGCCGAGAGTTACCGGGGGGATTTGATCTACGCCGACGACTTTGGCACAGCCAAAAATCAACAAAACCGCGAGCAGGAGCCAGTTCAAATGTCGCATAACTACAATTAGGAAAATGTATTTGACGGAAATAGCGGGAGATTGCAAACGAAGCGTCAGGCCGGCGCAGCTCGGCTTGAACCGTGGTTCACCGGCCTAACTGGGCTGAAGCTCCGTTGAGGCGGCCTGTGTGTACGCGATTAAGAAGCGGTAGAAGCCGTATCAATCCGTTCACGATGCCATGTCAATTCTGAATCAGAACCTATCGTTGATCCACTTGGCCGCGTAGTCGAAGAAGTTTTTTCTCGCGTTGGCGTACTCCGCTGCGGGCTTTGCGCAGTTGGTGCAGGCGCCGATGCTGGTCATCGAGCCTTCGATGACGATGAAGTCCTTGTCGGCGCTCTTTGAATTCATGTAATTGATCTCGACTTCCTGGATCAAATTCTGAAACGAGGCCTGGTGCGCGGCGGCGAGCAGCGGGACGGTGACGTTTTGCAACATGCAGGGCGTCGAGTTGTTGGTGGAGCAGAGATCGATCTGTTTTTCGTCCATCGAGTTGGTCGAGCGGATCGCGTTGCTGCTCAGAAAAGACCGGATGGTCAAACCGCCTCGGGCGCCTTCGCCGAAGGTGCGGTTGAGCTTGGCGAGCTCGGGACGCGGCGGCGAGACGCTTTCGACCAGTTGCTTGACGACGGTGCCGTCGTTCTTGAGCAGTTTTTCGGGCTGCACGGTGGTGTGGCGGATGCTCGAGTCGAGGGAGAGCAAGCGCGCGTTGTCGAAGCCCGGGATATTGAACGGCGCGTCGTCGCTGTAAACGTCTTTGCCCGCTTCGATGCTCTTCAGTTGCCGCAGCGCGATATCGATCAAGCGGTTCATGCGGGCGGATTGCGCGGCGAAATAAGCTTTCTTGAACGATTCGGAATATTGCGAAGCGCCGTTGGCATTGAAACCGTTCTGCGCCGCAAACGGGTCGAGCTTCGGATCGGCTCGGCCGGTGCGCTCGTCGACGATCGCGGGATTGACGCTGCGCAGGCGCAGGATCGGATTTCCCGGGTGGCCGTCGGAAAGAATGACGCCGTGGGCGGGCGCGAGACCTTGCAGATTGGTGCCGCATTGGACGAGCTTGTTCGGTCCCTGGCAAACCAGCCGGGCCGTTTTCCGCCACGGCTTGATAAAAGCTCATGGTGACGCCGCCGCCGCTGTGGCCGTAGAGAATGATTTTGCCGTTCGCGCCAAGCTGTTTTTTGAAGTAGTTGACGCCTTCGGCCACGTCGAGCGGAATCAATTCCCACTTGACCGATGACTCGCTGTTTTCAAAGCGCGAGTTCATGCACAAGACCATGAAACCGCGCTTGGCAAATTCGCCGCAGGCGACATTGTTCAGGTAGTTCGACTCACGATGCATGACGACAATGCCGACGCGGGGCTCCGGTCCGGAGTCCGGTTTGTAGAGCGCGCTCTTGGCGCGGCTAAGCTGCATGAAGATCGGGTTGGTCTGGGCGGATGATTCGTTAGTAGCGATCAGGAGCGTCAAACAAAACGAGCTGATTAGCGCCCAAATGTTTCGCGGCATGATTCTTTTACCTCTCGATCGATGACGGTCGGGTTTGCCGCCAACATTTGCAAACACTGCTCCCAAACACAAGGTTTTTGCGGTTCAATTTGCCTTCCAACCCGGCGCAAAACGAAATAGAATCGGGCCCAAGCCGCAACCGGACAACTCTCCTCGACCAAAATCAGCCGGCCGTCTATGAATGTCTTAATGCTCTATCCGAAGTTTCCCGAGCAGACTTTTTGGAATACCGCGCGCTCGGTAAAACTCCTCTGGGGGCGGAAGGCGATCATGCCGCCGCTGGGTTTGCTCACCATCGCGAGCTATTTGCCGGACGATTTTTCGCGTTCGCCTGATCGATCGCAACGTCGCTGAAGAATCGGCAGTCGGATTGGGAGTGGGCGGATGTGATCTTTTTGAGCGTAATGATGGCGCAGCGCGACGATTACCGCGAGTGCATCGCGAATGCGAAATCGCGCGGCAAGCCGATCGCCGTCGGCGGGCCGTTCACTCATGCGTTGCCGGAGGCTGCCTGGGCCGACGCCGATTGGGTCTGCTTCGGCGAAGCGGAAGATATCATCGACCGTTTGATCGGCGACTTGCGCGCCGATCGTCGCGGCCGGGAATATCACGGCGGCTCGGCGACGAATATGGAGCGCGTGAAGCTTCCCCGCTTCGAGCTTTTGCCCGACGTCAACGACTACGCCACCATGGCGCTGCAATTCTCGCGCGGCTGCCCTTTCAAGTGTGAGTTTTGCGACATCATCGAGATCTACGGCCGCGTGCCGCGCACAAAAACCCCGGCGCAGGTCTGCGCCGAGTTGGCCGAAGTCGAACGGCTTGGCTTTCAAGGTTTCATTTTTTTAGTCGACGACAATTTCATCGGCAACAAGCGAAAAGCCAAGGACATGCTTGCCGAGCTCGCTTCATGGAACCGTCTGCACCATATCCGTTTCACTATTACACCGAAGCTTCGATCAATCTGGCCGACGACGAGGAGTTGCTCGAGGGCATGTGAGGCCGGTTTTTTCCACGTGTTCATTGGCATCGAGACGCCGGACCCCAAGCTGCTGAAGACCACCCAGAAGATGCAAAATATTCCGGGGAGCCCTCTGGAGAAGCTCGCGCGCATCCGCCGACACGGACTCCATGTCACTGCCGGTTTCATCGTCGGGTTCGACGGCGAGGACCGCGGCGTGTTCGAGGCGCAGCGAAAATTTATCCAAGCCTCCGGGATCGGCGTGGCGATGGTCGGCTTGCTGCAGGCGCATAATCCGCATAGTCCAAGCTCGCTGAGCCAGCTCGACGAGAAGATCCCTACAGCTGGCGACGCATCAGCGTACCGCCGGGCAAATGGCCACGCGGATTGTGGATCATCGCACTCGTGCTCAAGGTGACGGGAGTGATCCCGGCGTATCGGAAGTCGTTCTGGAAAATTGCAGGCGAAGGCCGCTGCAAGAGTATTACGAGCTGGAAGACTCATAGCGGTGCTCTTGGGCTTATAGGGTTGCGAGCTACAGGCGAAGGAGCTGCTGCCGCGCACTATGGCAACACCGGAAGAACGACCCGAAGCGAAGAGCGCTCGTTGGAGTCACGGTTATTCGCCGAGATTGCGACCAGAAGCCGATTAAGAAGTGATACCTGGCAAGTGCTTTGCGAATCCAATGGACGACGTGCCCGAGGGGCATCGGACAGACGGTACGTTCGATGGCCTATTTCGCTATCGCGACGGAGATGCCGATGTATAGGCTAAAGCGAGATTGGCAGAGGAGTGATCTCTCCACCGCTGGCCCCAACGACGATCGACGAACGTTGTGATGGCCGCTATCGGCAAAGTACGAAGAGCACAGCCGAGGCTTTACCGGGAGACCGACCGGTCTGGCTCGGACTTGTTCGATACTTATCCAGCCTAGATACACGTCTCCTAGCGAATTCATAAAACCAATCGAGGGGGAGATTTCTCAAGCAGAAATGCCACAATGACTCTGTGGCGACATCTTGAGCGACTTTGGGCCACGGGAGGCATCTACCGATGACCAACGGTGCAAAACAGACCAACGCTTTCAAAGAATGGCTCACCCTCTGGTTCGGCCACGCCGAAGACGCCGTTTACGTCGGCCTCGGTTTGCTGCTGACGGCGATCGCCTTGAGCTTGTTGGTCACCGAGATGGCGTATTTCGGCAACTACCTATTCCTGCGAACTTTGACGGACAACGTCGTCTTTCTGCTCGATCGCATTCTGCTCATCATCATCTTCGTCGAAGTGCTGTACACCGTCCAAGTTTCCTTCCGCCAGCATGTGCTGCAGCCGGAGCCTTTTTTGGTGGTCGGGCTGATTGCGGTAACCCGTCGTATTCTCGTCTTGACGGCAGAAATGTCGAAGTTGGCGAAGGAAACTCCGGAAGGGTTTTACAATGCGATGATCGAGCTCGGCCTGTTGACGGTGCTGATTCTCGCGCTCGTGCTGTGCTTGCACATTTTGCGCCGCCGAGAACAATCTAAAGGCGAGCGCTCCTGAAGCGAGACCGTTGCAAAACTCAGCCGTGGCGCAACGGACGTAAATGATGCCGCCGTTGCTTTAGAACACGCGATTAAACCACAGCAGTGAAAGGAAAGCGGCAATCAGCGCGACCAGCCCGGCGCCGCCGGCGAACAGCGCGCTGATCTCCATCTCCTTTTTCTCAAACAGGAATTTGGTGTTGAGAGAGTCGTAGACCTTTTTCAGATCGGTGGCGGTGCCGGCATAAAAATATTGGCCGCGGGTCATGTTGGCGATGGTCTTGAGCGTTTCTTCGTCGAGTCGGACGCGCATCGACCAACCTTCGAAGCCGATGGTCTCGCCGGCCGGAGTGCCAAAGCCGACGGTGAAAACGCGCACGCCGCGGTCGGCCGCCAGTTGAGCTGCTTCGATGGAGTCGGGGCCGGTGGTGCGCTGGCCGTCGGTAAGCAAAATGATCGCGGCCGACGTGTAGGAGCCGGGCGGCACCGGTTTGAACTCCGGCTTATCCGATTTGCCCGCCTGCTCGAGGGGCATGCCACGCGGCGAGTTGCGGCCATAGATAAACGAACTCACGTCGATGCCGGCATCGGGGAAAATCGTTGCCAGCGATACGATGATGCCGCTGCCGATGGCGGTGCCGCGTTGTAGTTGAAAGCGGTCGATGGCGGCGACGATGTCCTCGCGGTTGTGGGTCGGGGTTTGCACCACCGAGGCGGTGGCGGCGAAGGACACCACGCCGATGCGCACGTTGGCCGGTTGGTCGGCGACGAAAGCTCTGGCGGCGGCTTGCGCCGCGGCAAGCCGGCTGGGCTGCACGTCGACGGCGCGCATGCTGCCGGAAACGTCCATGGCGAGAATGATAGTTTGGTATCGCGAAGGCAAGCTCACGATTGCAGCGGGACGAGCCGCCGCGACGATCAGCGCGATCAGCGCGATCAGGAACAGGAGCGGCGGAAGGTGGCGGCGAAATTTCTGCCCCCGGCCCATCGCCTCTTTCACCATGCCCAGGCTCGCAAACTTGAGCGCGGATTCCCGCTGGCGGCGCAGCAGGTAAAAGTAACCTGCGATGAGCGCGGGCACGAGGGCGAGCGCCGCCAGCATTTCAGGCCAGAAAAAGGTCATGACTCCCTCTTACCAAGTGCTTGGGCAGATGGCCGCCGGCGGCCAATTGGCTGCGCCGCTTGCGCAGGTCGGCGAAACGGAGAATCGCATCGACGAGATCGTCGTCGGTGGATAACTCGAGCGTGTCAACTCCGGCCTGCTGAAACGCCGCGCGCAGCTCCTGTTCGCGCCGCTCGGCCAAGCTTGCGAAGCGCTTTCTAAACGCCGCGATTGTGGGTGTCGACGAATAACTGCTCGCCGGTCTCGGCGTCGCGCATCGTGATCATGCCCAGATCGGGCAGTTCCATTTCCAACGGATCGTAGAGCCGCACGGTGATGGTCTCATGGCGCTGCGCCAGATAGGCGAGTGGCTTGGCCCAGCCCGGCGCGCTGATGAAATCGGAAACGACAAATACCAGCGAGCGTCGTTGCATGATGCGCAGCGCGGTGGTGAAAAATTCGCTCAGGTTGGTCGCCGACGAGCGCGCCGGCACGGTTCGCGATAGGATTCGATGCAGGATGTGCAGCGCATGGCGCCGGCCGGTGCGCGCCGGAATCACGGTATCGACGCTGTCGCCGTAGAACAGCGCGCCGACGCGATTACCGTGGCGAGTCAGGAGACGCGCCAACAGCGCGACGAATTCGGTCGCTACGGAGCGCTTTTTCACGCGAGCGCCGAAGTCCACGGACGGACTCAAGTCGAGCAGAAACCATGCCGTCACTTCGCGATCCTCGTTGTAGACTCTCACATAGGGCGTCTGCAGCCGCGCGGTGACGTTCCAATCGATGTAACGGACGTCGTCGTGATATTGATACTCGCGCAGATCGGCGAGATCGAGACCGAAGCCGCGAAACAAGGTGTGGTAGTCGCCGTACAGCAGGCCGTCGAGACGGCGGAGCACCGTCCACTCCAGACGGCGCAGAATCTCCTCGGCGCCGGGGTTGCGGGAAGGTTGCTCGAATCGGTTCATCGCTACAATAACCTAAATGGGTTCAAGTCGTCAGTTCGTTTACTTCGTGCTCGTGGCACGTGTTCGTGATGAATTCAGGATCACGTTTCACGGACACGATCACGGTTCTACGATCCCGCCGCCACTTTGACATGAGTCTCCAATGGCTTATCGGGCGCCGATATTTGCTGCATGATCCGGCGAATCAAAAGATCCGCGGTGATGCCCTCGGCCAGCGCCTCGTAAGTCAGCACGAGCCGATGGCGAAAGACATCGGGCACCAGGTCCTTCACGTCCTCGGGCAAAACGTAGGTGCGACCACGCAGGAACGCTAAGGCGCGCGCGCCCTCGATAAGGTTGATCGATGCGCGCGGGCTAGTGCCGAAGGACAAATATTTTGCCACGTCGCCGACGCCGAAGCGATCCGGATCGCGCGTCGCGAAAGCGAGCCGCACGGCGTATTGTTTGAGCGACGGGTCCACATAGACACTCAGACACTCGCGCTGCAGCGCGTTCAATTGTTCGGTGCTCGCGATCGGCACGACTTCGTTGGCCGTGCCGGTCACGCGGTCGACGATGACGAACTCTTCTTCTTCGGTGGGATAGCCGACCAGCACCTTCATCATAAAACGATCCACCTGTGCTTCAGGCAGCGGATAGGTGCCTTCGGTCTCGATGGGGTTCTGCGTGGCCATGACCAAGAACGGTTCAGGTACGTAGTGCGTCTCTCCGGCGATGGTGACCTGGCGCTCCTGCATCACTTCGAGGAGCGCGCTCTGCACTTTTGCCGGCGCGCGGTTGATTTCGTCGGCGAGTAGCAAATTGGTGAATACCGGTCCGAGCGAGGTGGCAAAGTCACCGGTCTTTTGATTGTAGATACGCGTGCCGACCAAATCGGCGGGAACCAGATCGGGGGTAAATTGAATGCGCTTGAACGAGCCGCGAATCGCTCGAGCGAGCGTCTTGACAGTCAGCGTCTTGGCCAGTCCCGGTACGCCTTCGACGAGCAGGTGGCCCTGCGCCAGCACGGCGACCAGCACGCGCTCGAGAAAATGATCCTGGCCGACGATAACTTTCTTCACTTCATAGAGGACGCGTTCCATGAGGGAAGCGACTTCGTTGTGGTTGGTGTCTCGGTTATCCATGATTCCTTTAGCTCATCGGCAAATGGCTCGGATCCTTCATAGGGTATCAAAGCAGGGTATCCTCTTTTTGCGCTAAATTTTAAAACGGCGGCACGCCCACGGCCGCCGCGGCGTTTTCAATCGGCACGGCGAAGCCAATGCCGACGAAGAAACGCTGGCTCGTCGGGTTCAAAATCGCCGTTACGATGCCGACGACTTCGCCCCGTGTCGTCACCAAGGGTCCGCCTGAACTGCCGGGATTTACCGCCGCGTCGAACTGAATGAGATTCGTCAGCAGCCTTTTCCCTTCTGGAGACAGGAACTCGCGGCGCAAACCAGACACGACACCGGCGGTCGCTGACGGACCGATACCGAAAGGAAATCCCACGGCGACGACTTGATCGCCAAGCGCCAGGTCGGCAGTGGACCGCATGGTCGCCGCGACCAAATCGTCGGGAATTTTTTCCGCCTGAAGCACGGCCAAATCATGTTCTGGCCGCACGCCGGTGACGGTCGCTGCGGATTCGAGACCGTCGGCGAAGACGACTTGCACCCGCTTGGCGCCAAACACCACGTGGAGATTGGTCAGGATCGTGCCCTTATCGACGATAACGACACCGCTGCCGACGCCTCTTTCTACATACCCGCCGTTTTTGTCAGGTTCCATCCGACGCACGCGAACGACCGACGGCTGAATCGCTTTAAACGCCTTCGCCGCGGGAGATGGAAGTATGCCATGATCGAGGCTGTGCAGCACCGCGCCGTCGATGTCTTGCTGGGTAATCTGGCGGGGCGAGGGCGTGATCCAGGCATTGGTAAAAACCACCAGCAAAGAAAGCAGCACGGCGGTCGTCACCCACATGGGCCGCTCATAGCGCCGGCAGAAATTTCGCAAGCGCGAGCCGGGCTTTGGTTGCGAACCTGCGCGCCAGCGTTCTCGCGCGGCGGGTCAGGATTTCCCAGCTGCGCCGATTGACGGGCCGGGGCTGCCGGCGTCGCTTTTGACGAACGGCTGGAGCTATAAAGCGTGACTTTTCTCATGTGCGGCCCTTCTGATCTAACCGCCGCGGCGTTTCGGTTTACCGGTTACAAAAAACAAGACGCTTCTTTTCTTTTTATCGCACGGTCAGACCATATGAAAGCCCCCTTTTGTGAGGTTCTCAAGAATTCTCGCCGAGGAATTCGAGGCGGCTCAGAATGAGCGGAGAGGATTTGAAATCGTTGATGATTTTCCGTCCGCGAGGTGTTTTTAAAGCACTCAGAACTTTTCAGCCCTGCCAAAGAGCTGTGGGTGAGACGATCGGCGAGAAGATTCTGGATTACTCCGGCGCTAGCTCTTACTGCTCGGATAGTTCGTTAGCGCTTCTGTGCTTCGTCGATCAACTTGTAGGCGCCCTCAAGATTGCGGTACTCGGAACGGTACACCGGCATAAACTTGTCGCCGGGCTTGGGCCGGTAGGATTCGACGCTCGAATCCACCGGAATGTCGTCGCGCAGGCTAAAAACCGGATCGATACGCATAAAATGATTTTGAAATTGGCTTTGGCCTTCGCGCGATAGCAGCCAATTGACGAAAACTCTGGTGGCGTTGGGATGGGGCATTCGGTTGATGACACTGAGCGAGCCCTGGGTCGCGCGCATATAGATCCCTTCTTTGAAAGCACGCGGCTCGAATCGCGCCACCGGCAGGCTTGATTTCATCGCGGCTTGGACATCACTGGCGGACGGCCCGATGGCGATGGCGAATTTGCCGGTGGCGAGCCAGTCGACGATTTGCCGGCCGTCCCGTGACACGGTGATATCCATGTCGCCGAAGAGTTGCTTGAGAAATTTACCGCCGAGATCGGGATGATAGAAAGCGAACTGAAGAAATCCTTCGGGAAAACCGGCGAGCTTGGGGTCGATGGCGGCGATCTTGCTTTTCCACTTGGGCTTGACCAGATCCCAATAAGAAGTGATTTCCTTCCCGTCCACAAGCGTGGTGTTGTAGGCCATATCCGAGCGCACCACGCCCTCGTAGACAAAGATGTATTTTCCTTCGGGATCGCCGTAGTGATGGCGTTTACCGAACCAGAGCGACTGGTCCCGGACCTCAGGCAAAAGTAACAGCGACGGGATCGGTTCGAGCATCTTTGCCGGATAGAGCACGTCGAGGGGCGTGCCGCTGGCGCCGAGATAGACGTCGACCAAATGCTTGCCCGCTCGTTTTTCGCTCATCATTCTAGAGATCAGCTCGCCGCCGCGCCCGGAAGCCGAAAGAAATTGAATCGCGGGGTAGCGCTTATTGAAATCGGCGAAGAGTTTATCGAAGGGGCCGCGGGTATGGTAAACCGTCAGCTGCGCATCTTTCTTGGCGGCGTCCGTGGCGTTCTTCCACTCCGCATCTGTCTGCTTGGCGTCGCCCGCTTGGGCCGACTTTCCCGCTAGACAAAACAGCAAAGCCCAGCTCAAGATCGTCGCGCCGAAGCGCTTCATCACATGCACCTCCCCAATCGCTTCCTACAAACCGAACTACGGCGATACGAGCCGCGGCTTAGTTAGAGCTCGCCTGCTGCGGCTCGTCTGCCGCCGGCATACAAATCCAAAATATCAGGTAGGCGGCCAGGCCAGTGCCCCACAAGAAAACCAAGACCAGAAACAGGGCGCGCCACAGCCACGCCGGCATCGGCGTATGCTCGCCGAAACCGCCGCACACCCCGGCGATCTTTTTGTCCGTTGAAGATTTTTTGAGGTTGCGAACGCTTTCCCAAAAATCACCCTCATTGCTTTGCATAGTTCACCTCCGGCACTCATCGATGTGTTCAAGCCACAACGGTTCCTAGCATTAGCTTGACCAAAAAATATGCTTAAAGCCAGAGCGCCACGATGCCGGCGGATTTTCGATTGTTCCTTGACAGCGAGGCTTATGGCGGATTAAAGGTCGCTTCGGTTTTGCCGGTAACACTTGCGGCTCGGTAGAATGACCACATCTCGATAATTCACTCCCAGTCCGAGCGTTGAGGTCCGTTTGCAGCGAAAGATGGCGTGTCATTACTCTCGTCAGGCGATAAAGTGGCAGTCACCCACGGAGGTCCCATGAAAAGAATCGCCCTACTGTTGCCAATCCTGTTCGCGATTTCGCTCATGACTCAGGGCACAGTCACCGGAGCGGAAGATTTCTACAAAGGCAAAACCATCCGGCTGATCGTGGGCAATTCGACCGGGCGGGGCGATGGATGACTGGGGGCGTTTTGTCGCGCTCTATCTCGGCAAGCACATTCCCGGCAATCCCGACGTCGTCGTGCAAAACATGCCCGGCGCGGGAGCGATCATCGCGGCCAATTATATTTACAACGTCGCCAAACCCGATGGCTTGACTCTTGGCGTGGTCAATCCGGCGAACTACATCGATCAGCTGCTCGGCTCGAAGGAGGTCAAGTTCGATTGGCCGAAATTTTCCTGGATCGGCTCGCCGGAGCGGGTCGATCAAGTTTTGTTTATGCGCACCGACGTGGCTTACAAGACCATCGACGAGTTGCGCGCAGCGAAAGATCCGCCGCGCTGCGCGGCATTGGCGCGCGCCGGTTTGGGTTATCTGCTGCCCCGGCTCCTCGAAGAAGGGCTTGGCGTGAAGCTCAACATGGTGCTCGGTTATGGCGGCGGCGGCGATATGAACCTGGCCATCGAGAAAGGCGAAGTGCAATGCCGCGCCGGCACGGTCTCGGCCTATGTCGGCCGCGAACCGACGCGCACCTGGATCAAGAACGGTTTCGTCCGCGCTCTGACTCAAAGCGGGACAAAGCGTTATCCGAAACTTCCCGACACGCCGACGATTTACGAGTTGATGGACCAATACAAAACGGCGGATACGACCAAACGGTTGGCGAGAGTGGTGCTGTCCTCGGGTGAGCTCGGCCGGCCCTTCATCGCTCCACCGGCCATGCCGGCGGAGCGTGTGAAAATCCTGCGCGACGCTTTCAACAAAGCGATGAGCGACCCGGCGCTGATTGCCGACGCGCAAAAGCGCAAGTGGGACTTGGATCCGCTGGCCGGCGAAGAGCTCGAAGCCACCGCCAAAGAGATTATGGTGCAGCCGCGCGACGTCATCGAACGAATGAAAAAATTGTTGGAGAACTGACGACGATCAAGCGCGTCGGAAATCTCCTGGTGGGAGTTGCCCCCCGGTTCGCGGCGAATCTCGAACCGGCAAGGAAGGAAGCGATCACGAACATGATCAAGCTAGCGCAAGCAAACCGAATCATCGAGGCAATTTTTGCGCGCGGACGCGAGCTCAAGTGCCGACCGCTCAGCGTTATCGTCGTCGAGCCGGGGGCAAAGATCAAAGCGTTTCAGAAAGCGGACGACTCGGCGATGATGCGTTTCGAGATGGCTTACGGCAAAGCCTACGCGGCGCTGGCCTTAGGCCGCTCGTCATCACTGGTACGCATGCGCACCGAAGAGCGGCCGCTGTTTATGCAGTACTTGATGCGCGCTTCCGACGAGCAGATTTTTCCCGAAGGAGGCGGCATGCTGATCCGCGATAAAGACGGCGAGTTGCTCGGCGCCGTCGGCGTTACCGGCGACACCCAGGAGCGTGACGAAGAGCTCGCCGCCCACGGCATCCGCGCCGCGGGTCTCAAGACCGATGAAGACTGTGCCGATTTGGGGACTAAGGTGAGGTTGGAAAATTAAAAGTAGGCGTGAGGCTTCAGGCACGAGGCTTGAGGTCGGAGGAGAGAGTCGCGGTAAATTGCCTATCTTCACTCGCGCCTCACGCCTTTCGCCTCATGCCTTCTTCAAGCAATCCACTCCGACACCGGCGCATTGGCTTCGTGCAGCGGCTGGCAGACAATGTCCACTAGAGTCGGTCCGCCGAACTCCAGTGCTTGCTTCAATACTTTGCCGAGATCTTTTGGGTCGGTGACACGCCAGCTTTTGACGCCGAACGCAGTGGCGACGGCGGCGTGATCGACCGGACTAAAGTCCACGGCGAAATAGCGCTGGCCGTAGCCGGCGCGTTGTCCCGCTTTGATCCAACCGAAGGTGCTGTTCGAAATCACGATGACTGTGATCGGTAATTTGTAACGCACGGCGGTTTCTAGCTCGCCGCAAGTAAAGCCAAAGCTGCCGTCACCCATGACCGAGACGCATTTCACTTTTGGCTCGGCAAAGTGGGCGCCGATGGCAGCGGAAAGGGAATAGCCCAGCGCGCCGTGGGCGCGGTTGGAAAATATCCGGCGGCCGGTTCGCCGCGCGGGATGAAAAGCCGAAAGATACGGGCAAGGCGTGCCGGCATCGGCGGCGACAATGGCGTCGGTGTCGAGTGCTTGAGTCAATTCGGCGACGACCCGCTCGGGTTTGATCGGCTGGTCGTCGGACTCGGCGAGGGCGAAAAATTTCGCGAATTTTTGTTCCTTGGCTTTTTCTACGCCGGCGGTATCGAGCGGCCGTTTCAAAGGGGCGAGAGCTTGATCGAGGGCGGCGAGCGCGAGCTTGGCGTCGCCGACCAGCGGCGCATCGACGCGGTAGTTGGCGCCGATCACATTCGCGTCAACATCGATATGAATCACCTTCGGCGTTCCCGGTGCGGGATGGCGCCAACGCTCGGTGGTCACCGAACCGGCGCGGCAGCCGGCGAAGACGACCAAGTCCGCGGCGTCAACGATGGCCCGCGTTTCAGGCGTCCCGCCATTCGACCCGACCACGCCGACGGCGAGGGGGTGCTCTTCATCGATGCTCCCTTTGCCGCTGATCGTGGTCGCCACCGGCGCGGACAATCGTTCGGCGAGGGCGAGTAGCTCAGGTTCCGCGCCGGCGATCATGATACCGCCGCCGCAGATGAACACCGGCCGCGCCGCATCGCGCAGCAGTTGGGCCGCCCGTTCGACGGAAGCCGCATCGGGCGCGACCCGGCGCGCAGGATATTTTCCCAACGTGATATCGCCCCAAAGCTCGCTGCGCTCGACGACGCCGTTTTGCACATCGAAGGGCAGGGCGATATGCGCCGCGCCGGGGCGCCCGGTGGTCATTTGATTGAATGCCTGGCGGAAGACGCGGGGTATGTCCTGAGCGCGGTCGAGCACGCGGTTCCATTTCGTCACCGGGCGCATGAGCGCGCCCTGATCGATCTCGGTGAGCGTATAGCGGCCGCGCGCGGCCACCGAAATATCGCTGTTGATGCACAGCACCGGCACGGACGATTCATTGGCTTCGGCAAGGCCGGGCAAGATGTAAGTCGCGCCGCCTCCGCTCGGTCCTTCGCAGACACCGACCTTGCCCGACACACGGGCATAGCCGTCGGCCATGTAGGCGGCGGAACGCTCGTCGCGGGCCAGAATGTGGCGCATGCCGTGCGGCAGGCGCGCCAGGGCGTCGTAGAACGGCAGGCTGGTGTCGCCGCACAGGCCGAAAATAATCTCAACGCCATGCAGGCGCAGCATCTCGACCACGGCTTCAGCGCCGCTGACGGTCGTCGACAGATTCGTTGGGTTTGCTCATTTTAGTTTGTCCAATACTTCCTAAGCCGATTCATACAATGCCGACAACGGAAGGTAGACGCACGGTTGCTTATCTGTCAATCATTTTACGCTCTCGGTGGTACGCGACCTGGAGATATAGTAATTTCGAAATTGCGCTGAGCCCATCTGGTTCGGAATTGCGATTTAACAGCACGGGATCGATCGCGGGGTTACTCGATGCAAAGGAGCTCATCATGACTGAGACATCTAAACTATGGTTGGTTGTTCTGTTTACTGCGAGCTTCGTCGGCAGCTCTCCGGCCGCAGCGCGAGCGCAGGATTTTTTCAAAGACAAGACACTGACTTTCATCGTCGGCTACTCGCCGGGCGGGACCTACGATCAATACACCCGGCTGATCGCGCGCCATATCAATAAACAGCTCGTTGGAAATCCGACCCGGATCGTCGAGAACATGCCCGGCGCCGGGGGAATTATCGCCGCGAATCATCTTTACAACCGGGTCAAGCCGGATGGGCTGACGATCGCGGCATGGGCCTCGCCGTTGATTCTCCAGCACGTCATGGGTAACGAAGCGACCAAGTTCGACGGCCGCAAAGTCGGCTGGGTCGGCATACCGGGGCCGTACGATACCGCGTGCCATTTCAATCGCGAGAGCGGCATCAGAACCGTCGACGACTGGTTTGCCGCAAAGCGGCCGTTGAAGATCGCTTCCATCGGCCCGGGCACCAGTCTCTCCGATGTGCCCAAGCTGTTGAAGGAGGCGCTCAACCTGCCGCTGGAAATGGTCGAGGGCTATAAAGGCGGCGCCGAAGCTCGGCTCGCCGTGGAAAGCGGCGAAGTCGATGGACTATGCGCTTCCTGGCAGGCGACCAAAGTGACCTGGCGGAGCCAGATGGAATCGGGAAAAATCCGCGTCGTGCTCCAGGCGACGCTCAAGTCCCATCCCGATTTGAAAAAAATCCCATTGGCGATCAATTACGCAAAGAGCGAAGAGGCGCGCACACTGCTGCGCGTGGCGGACAACGTGCATGTCTACCAGTTTCCCTATTCCGTCGCGCCGGGTACGCCGGCGGATCGATTGCAGATCCTACAGCAAGCGTTCGTGAAAACCCTGCGCGATCCCGAGCTCGTGGCGGAAGCGAAGAAAGCCGACCTGGAAGTCGCGCCGATCGACGGACCGACGACAGCGAAGACTTTCGCAGGCCTTTACGATCTTAATCCGGCGCTGATCGGCAAGCTGAAGGATATTCTGATTCCCAAGCGCTGAAAGTTAAAAAAACACGTTCAAATCGTTCAAGCCGTTCAAAAAGTTCAAGACGTCGAAGCTGCATGAGCGGAGGAGCATTTTCACGACAATGAAAAAAGTTGTTGTGACGGGGGGCAGTGGTCGACTGGGACAGTTCGTGATCCGCGATTTACTCGACCATCGCTATCAGGTTTTGAGTCTCGACAAAGTTCCGCCGCGGGAGAAATTGTGCCCGAGCTGGCTCGCCGACCTGCGTCACTCCGGCGATCTCTTCGAAGCGCTGAAGGGCGCCTACGGCATCATTCATCTTGGCGCCTATCAAGCGCCTAACCTCGCGCCGGACGCGGAGACGCTCAGCAACAACGTGGCGGCGACCTACAATGTTTTGCGCGCGGCGGCGGATCTAAAAGTAAAAAAGGTTGTCCTGGCGTCGAGCACGGCGGCGTTCGGATTTATCTACGCGGTGAAGCTCTGGGCGCCGGATTATCTGCCGCTGGACGAAAATCATCCTTCCAAGCCGCAGGATTCCTACGGACTTTCAAAAGTGCTCGGCGAACAGATCGCCGATTCGATCGTTTCGGTGCACCCAGACATGACCGTCAGCAGTTTGCGTTTTCCCGGGGTCAATTTCGATCTCGGCTATGAAAGTTTCCGCGAGCGTTGGCGCAATCCCGCGACGCGGACGAATGGCTTTTGGACCTACATCGACGCCCGCGACGCCGCGACGACGTGCCGCCTCGCGCTCGAAGGAAAGTTTACCGGGCACGAAGTGTTTATCGCCTCGGCGCCGAAAAACTGCATGATTCAATCGACTCTGGAGTTGGTAAAACAATATCTTCCGAAAGGCGCGAAAATCAAAAAAGCCGCCGGCAGCCATTGGAGCTGCGTCGACTCTGCCAAAGCCCGCCGGGTATTGGGATTCAAACCACTGCATGTTTGGCAGGATTATCTCGCTGAAGGACAGCAGGGCTACGATATCGACCGTGACGAGTTTCTCTCTGGGAGTGCCTCAGGCGAAGTCCGTCAGCCGCAGGCGAGCCTCAGCTTGTGCGCGATAGAACATCATATGGTTCGCTCATGCGCTTGACGCTCAAGCGGTCCGTTCCACTAGCGTTGGACCGCTCCAAGCTCGACTGCCGATGAAGAGCGTTTTCGCTTGATGGGAAGGAGACGTGATGATGACTAAAATGATGCTCACCCTGTTGTCGATCTTGATCTGCGGCTTTGCCGAAAGGTCCATCGCCCAATCCGATTTCTACCAAGGCAAGACCATTCGCATCATCGTCGGTTTCTCGCCGGGCGGCGGTTACGACGCCTTGGCGCGCATGCTGTCGCGCCACATGCCGAAATATATTGCCGGCAATCCGGCGATCCTGGTCGAGAATATGACCGGCGCGGGGAGTTTGCTCGCGGCCAATCATATCTTCAAAGTCGCCAAGCCGGACGGGCTGACGATGGGACACTTCAGCGGCGGCTTCGCCTACAGCCAGGCGATGGGACAGCCGGGAGTCGAATTCGACATGCAAAAATTTGTTTTCGTCGGCGCGGTGGCGCGCGACGAAAGCGCGATTGCGCTGACCAAGGCGAGTGGCGTCAATAGTATGGATAAGTGGTTCGCCGCCAAGACGCCTTTGAAATTGGGCACCACCGGTCCGGGCGCCTTCGGCACCGACAATGTCATCAAAGTGATTAAAGCCGCGCTCAATCTGCCGATCCAGGTGATCTCCGGTTACAAAGGCACGGCAGACATGCGCATCGCCGCCGAAAGCGGCGAGATCGACGGCACGACCTGGGGTTGGGATTCCATGCGCGGCACCTGGCAGAAAGCCATCGAGTCGGGCACGGTGGTGATCGTTTTGCAGACGGTGCCGAAGCCCTTTGCGGATTTGCCGAAAGTCCCGCTCGCCATCGATTTGGCTAAAACCGCCGAGGGCAAACAATTGATCGAATACGGCATTCACTATCCGAGCAAGATTACCAAGACCCTCGCGCTGCCGCCGGGCACGCCGAACGAACGCGCGCAGATTTTGCAGAAGGCGCTACAGGAAACCGTCAACGACCGCGAGTTTATCGCCGAAGCCGACAAAGCGAAAATCGGTCTGGCGCCGGTGACGGCGGACGATATGAAAAAGACCGTCGAAGGGATCTTCAAGATCGATCCGGCGATCATGGCCAAGCTGAAAGCGATTCTTTTCTAGCCGGAGCGCTGCGCTATGAAATTCGGCATCCACATTCTGCCCACCTACATGCCGGCGCTGGACGGCCCGCTGGCGGATTTTTACCGCTGTATGTTCGAGCAGATCGTCGAGGTGGAAAAACTCGGCTTCGATCAAGCTTGGGTGACCGAGCATCATTTTGGCGGCTACGGCGGCACGCTGCCGCATCCGCCGACGTTTCTCGCCGCCGCGGCGCAGATGACTTCGCGCATTCGCCTCGGCATCGCGGTTGCGGTGCTGCCGCTGCACAATCCGCTCGATCTGGCCGAAGCTTATGCGATGGCCGATGTCATCTCCAACGGCCGTCTGGATTTCGGCGTCGGCAAAGGCAGCGAACCGGTCGAATATCGAAAATTCGGCGTCAGCCAAAATGAAGCCACGCCGCGTTTCAAAGAAAGCATCGAGGTCATTCGTCAAGCGTGGTCCGACCAGCCGGTCAATTTCCGCGGCGAGTTCTTCAGTTACGAGAACGTCAATATCTTGCCCAAACCCGTGCAGCGGCCGCACCCGCGCGTCTGGGTCGGCGCGACCCGCTCGGAAGATACTTTTCGCTATGCCGGCGCAAACGATTTCGATTTGATGACCGTTCCGTTCGTCCATCCTTCGACCGATTCCCTGCACGCTCTGGTGAAAATCTACCGCGACGAGCTGGCGCGCAACGGCCACGACTTCGTCGGCCGCGAAGTGCTCGGCAAATTTCACATCTATGTTTCCGACAGCTTCGAGCGCGGCATGCGCGAAGCGGCGCCGTTCATGCAAAACTACAGCGATATTCATCACGCGGCCGATCCCGAGCGCAAGCTCACCAATCGCGACATCGGCTCGGACATGGCGCGCGGCTTCATCATCGTCGGCGATCCGGAGCGCTGCATCGACACGATCCAGCGCTGGCACGAAGAAGCCGGCATCACGACGTTCTCCGGCACATTTCATTTCGGCGGCATGCCCCAGGAAATGGCGCTCAAGAATATTCGCCGGTTCGCCGAGCGGGTAATGCCGGCGTTGAAGGACTTGTGAGGTCATGTCGTATGATGCGCAATTCGAATGGGTGCTGGACGGTCCGCGTGACGTCAGCCGCACAATATTTAGATCGCGCCATGAACGGACATGAAAATCATTTTTCCCTATTCCGATCATATCGCTACGCTCGACAACGTTGAGTTCAAGCAGGGCGAAGCGGTTAAACACGGCGAACCATTGATTGTGCCGGAGCATCCCTGGGAAGGGGTGCTCGCGTATTTGTACGGTTCGGTCGTCAAGACGACGCTCTACCGGATGTGGTATCAGGCCCACGGGGTTTACGTGGCTTACGCGCGCTCGCGCGACGGCATTCAGTGGGAGAAGCCGCTGTTCGATGGACTCGCCGTCGAGCACCCGCGGGTCGGTCCGACGGTGGAATCGGCCGACGGCGGCGAGCTGTGTGCCAATCCGGCGCCGCAGCGCTCGCTGAAGTCCAACGTGGTCTTGGATTTTCACATGCCGACTGTGATCGAAGATCCGGCAGACCGCGCCCGGCCCTACAAGCTTTTTGGCTATACCGATCGCGGCTATGGCGCGGCGTTTTCTCAAGACGGGGTTCACTTCAAATCCGCCGAAGCCAATCCCGTCATCCCGCTGCTAAAATTTCCCGCGCAGATTAATCGTAAGACCTGGTACAGCGACGTCGCACCGGTATTCATGGACACGCGCACGGGAAAATTTGTTAGTCATGTGAAAACTTACGAATGCGATGACGTAGGACGGATTCGCCGCTGTGTCGGCTGGTCCGAAAGCGACGATTTTATTCACTGGACCGAACCGATGACGATTTGGACGCCGGATGCCGAAGACGATCGGCTTGCGCGCGAAAGAGGTTTTGAGTGGGCGGATTTTTACGGCCTTTGCGGTTTTAACTACGGCGAGGGCTATCTCGGATTGCTCTGGCTGTTTTTTATCGATTATGAAATCGAGCGCGGCACGCACGAAGGTAAGATTGAAGTGTTTCTTGCCGGTAGCGCCGACGGTAAGAACTGGAAACGGTGGTCCGACGTGCCGCTGATTCCTCTGAGCTCGACGGGTTGGGACACCGGGATGATCACCACGGCGAGCCAACCCTTGTTTCTCGATGACGCGATTCGTCTGTATTACGGCGGCGCCAATTTCAGCCACGGCGTCGGCGAAGCGGGAAATGACTACGACGCGCAGCGTCATCGTTTTTGCATCGGGCTAGCGACGCTGCGCCGCGACGGGTTTGTCTACGCTTGGGCCACCCACGGTCGGTTAGCGACAACGCCGATGGAGAGCAAAAAAGGTCGGCTCAAAATCAACGCCGATTGCACGGCCGGCAAAATCATCGTCGAAATCGTTCAGGCCGATCGCAAAGTAAAATCATTCACGCTCGCCGGCATCGACGATACCGAACACACTCTGGATATGGCGGTTAAAGGTCGTGTCGTTCTGGATATCACCCTCGAGAATGCCCGTCTCTATTCTGTGGAAGTTGTGTAAGTCGCCAGCGCCGATCCTTACTTGACAGCAATCAGCGTCGTCCCCTATGTTACATCGAGCCATGCGCTTGCGCGACGACTGACCCATTCGAAGGCCATGAGGAGGCAATAACGATGGCAATCAAGACACGGCTCCACAAACGAATTGCTCGCGGAGTTTTGGCGCTTGCGCCGCTGATGGCACTCAATTGCGGCCCGTCTACCGCGACTCAAAGCGATCAAACGGCGCTCGTGCTCGGGGTCAAGAAAGAAGCCCCGCCGCCACCGCCCGCGCCGGGAGCCGCCGCGGCCGACGTTCACGACGCCAGCCTCGTATTACGAACCCGTCGGGCCATTCTTTTTTTATGTCGAGACGTTGACCAGTACGGGGCCGAGCAAGTACGGTTTCACCCCGACGCAGCCGTGTATTCAAAGCGGTGTGTTCAAGCGCGGCATGCGCATCGTCGTGCGCTTCGAGGTGCTCGATACCAAAAGCGGCAAGCGTGTGACGGATAAAGACGGCGCGGCAATTAAATTGATTTTGCCGCATGGTGAAGAAATCCCCGGTCGATGGGCCATACGCGGCGGCGGCGCGGCGATGCCGGACTCCGCCTGGATGTGGGATACCTCCTGGGATATTCCGCCGGACTATCCGCTCGGAACCTTCGATTATCGCATCACGGTTGCGGCCAAAGACGGCCGCACGGCAACGTTTATTCCGCCGCATCAGAAGGCCAAGACCGCCGATAGCCGGGTGAGAATCATTGATTGACAGCCGGCAGGTGTTTAAATCCCCTGGATTTTGTCCGGCGCTGGCCGTTGGTCTTCGGTTATCGCGTTGGTGCTCATCGGAAGTGCGCCGGCGGCCAACCGACTTCAATGAGTCGCTGATCGAGCACTTCGGAGTTGTGGCGTCATTTGCGCTTGCGCAGTCCAGCAAATCCAACGGCGCGCCCGCGCCGATCAAGTTACTTAAAGTCGAACCGGTAAAAGGCTATGTCGGCGATTCTTTCACGGTTACCGGCGACGGTTTGCCGGCGGGTAAGAAGGTCGATTTTTTTTGGAGCACCGTGGACGCTGAGTACGCAACCAAGGTAACCATCGACAATGTCGAATATCATGAGCGCAAGTACGAAGAGAAACGCGTCGCCTTCGGCAGCGCGCTGGTCGATGCGCAAGGGCGGGTAAGCGCAAAATTCACCGCGCCGGAAGATTTCGGTGAGGTGCACGATCTTTATGCCGTGATCGATGGACGGGACGCGGCGCGTGGTGGGTTTCGGATATTACGGAGCGCCGCTATCACACCGGCCCAAGGCCCGGTGGGCACTCCGATCACGGTCACGGTAAAGGGCATGGGTTGGCGCGGCTTCGAACAATTCATGGCGCTGCGCTATGACAATCGCTACACCGGCGAGATCTCCGCGGTGACGACCAAAGGCACGGCAGTTTTTCAGATCCGTGCTGCGGGCACGCCGGGAAGACACATTATTCAACTTAACAACAGCACCGCCTACGCGCCCGGAGCTTATCTAAACACGCAGCAATCGCCGCAGGCTTATATTTACTCGCATCTCGACAACCAACAGGAGTTTCGCTTTGTCTTTGCGCTAACCAAGGGTACGGGTCCGCCGGCCGATACTTTGCAGTGGCCGGATGCCGGCCGCGTCGGGCAACTCAAAATTGACGCGCCGCGCACCACGCTAGGCTCGAAGCCGTCGGAAGCAGCCACGCTCACGCCGCCAATGGGGAAGATTCATTCGCAGACAACTTTGCGCGCGACCGGACTGCCGGCGAACACCGAAGTGATTTTGTCTTTCGTCACGGCACGCGGCAATCGGATGACGCCGAGCGGCTGGAACCTCGATACCTTGCCGCTATCGACAGTGACGACCAAGCCGGATGGATCGCTCCACGCGACGTTCAAGATTCCCGACGATCTGGGCGGCTGGCACGCCGTCAAGCTCGCTTCGCGCGAGCGCGTGCTCATGGAAGTGCCCTATTATGTCGAGCAGAGTTTGGTGAAAGTTTTGCCGAAGCGGATGAAAGTGGGCGAGACTTTTACCGTGCAAATCAAAGGCGTCGGTTGGACCGAGCTCGACAACACCTTGGCGGTAACTTACGACAACGCCGCGATCGGTTACGCTTGCGGCTTTAACAGCAACGGCGACGTCACCATAAATCTAGTCGCTACCGGACCGCCGGGCACGCATTTGATCGATCTTTATCCGGCAATTTACAAGGGCAAAGACAAAGTGCCATGGAACTACCAGACGCCGTTTTTGACCTATGCGCGAGATTTTCCCGCCCTAACGCACGGCTATCGCTTGCCCGCGTATCGGCTCGCGATCGAAGTCATTCCTTAAGCTCTTATTCGTTTAATCTCATGGGTTAATTTTCCGCAGCTTGCTGCGTAATTGGGAATTCTTATTACGTCATTCCCGCATGCTTTTAGCGGGAATCCAGGCGAACTCTGGACCCCTGATAGAAACATTCGGGGTGACAGCTTTGAAATAGATCTCATGGCCGAATTCTGATTCCCCGCAGTGCCGCATGCTGATGTGTCGTATGACTTTTTTCCTTGGGAAGTTTTGTGTTAGACGATGGACATGAGCAAGTCCGATGCAGCCGCCCGGCCTCCGTTCTCAACGCCGTTTTACTATGGCTGGTTCATTGTCGCGCTGAGTTTTCTCGCCAATTTGACGGCGGCGGGGATACGTTCGGCGCCGTCGGTTCTGATTCATCCTTTGGAAGCGGAATTTGGCTGGAGCGCGAACCGCGATTGCCTCCGCCGCAAGTCTAAATCTCTTTTTGTTGGGCCTGTTCGCACCGATCGGCGGCTGGTTGATCGACCGCGTTGGGGCGCGCCGGGTGATTCTTGGCTGTCTTACGACCATCGCGGTAGGACTGGTCGGGACCGTTTTCGTCCAGCAGCTTTGGCAATTGGTCCTTTTATGGGGCGTCGTGTTGGGTATTGCCACCGGCGTGACGCCGGCGCTCGGAGCCAGCATCGCAAGTCGTTGGTTCGTGCACCGGCGCGGTCTCGCCATTGGTATCATGACCAACGCCAACGCGGCCGGACAAGTCGTTTATTTGCCGTTGTTGATGGCGATCATCGTTAGCTCCGGATGGCGCACCGCGTTAGTCGCCATGGCCGCTGCTTCCGCCGTGCTTGATTCCGGCCATCTGGTTTTGGATGCGCGACAATCCCGCCGAGGTGGGGCTCGAACCTTATCGATCGGCCGAAGCGCTCGATGCGATTCAGAGTTGTCGAGTCGCTACGCGCGCGGTGATATTCGTCCGATTTCGATCTCGGCGATTTCCGAGGTGTTCAAGACTTCGACTTTTTGGATTTTGAGCAGCTGTTTTTTTATCTGCGGCGTGACCGCCAACGGCCTGATCGGCACGCATCTGATCCCGCACGCGATCGAGAGAGGGATTCCGCAAATGACCGCGGCGGCGGCGGTGGGAATCATGGGCGGCGCGAGTTTTATCGGCACGACGTTTTCCGGTTGGTTGGTCGACCGCATCGATCCGCGCAAAGTGCTTTCGGTGGTTTACGCGCTGCGCGGATCGTCGCTGTTTATTTTGCCGTTCTGTCAACGAACCGACGGCGCTGTTTGTTTTCGCCGTGATCTACGGCCTCGATTGGTATGCTTCCGGGCCGGCGACGACGACGATCATTGCGCGTTGCTTCGGCGCGGAAAGAGTCGGCAGAATTTTCGGCCTGGTTTTTGTCTTTCATCAACTTGGCGGCGCCTCCGCGGCCATCCTCGGTGGCTGGGTTCGTGTGCACTTCGGCGACTATCAAATCGCCTTTCTGGTTGGCGGTTGTCTGGGCTTGATTGCCGCTTGCCTGGCGTTGATCAGTTCGCTCGACCGCGCCGCGGGCGCCCGCGATTCCTGCCGCTACGGAACTTGCGGGCGCATGATTCAATAAGCATGCTCGTGGTGCGTGTCATGTTCGAACGTGTTACGCGTCGGTCAATGCGGAGGCGCAATGATCTTGCGGCGTATTCTATGCGTGGCAGTGTTGCTGGCGTTAGCGCTGCCCAGTCTTCTGCCGGCGCAAGAAAAGACTAAATTCCCCATCGGTGTCGGCACAAAAACCCTCGGAACGAGCCTTCTCTGGTTGGCGACCAAAAAAGGATTTTTCGAGGAACAGGGCCTGGATGTGCAGCCGGTATTGCTGCGCGGCACGCCGATCGCGGTGCAGGCTCTGGTCGGCGAATCGATTTACGTCGCGTTCGGTTCCGCGGATGCCATGGTCAGCGCCGCGGTAGGGGGAGTTGATCTGGTGAGTGTCGCCGGGGTCATCAATGGCTTGACCCAAGCGATTGTCGCGGGAAAAAAATACAAGAGCTTCAAGGACCTGCGCGGCGCGACCGTCGGCGTGCAATCCCTCGCTTCGGGTGCGACGACGACGCTCAAGCGCATTTTCAAGAAGAACGGGCTCGAATATCCGGCCGATTACAAGCTGCTCGCGGTCGGCGGCGGCAATTTCAATCTCGCCGCGCTCGCGTCCGGGCAGGTTGCCGCGGCGTTTTTGGTCGTGCCGCTGGTTTATGCCGCCGAGGAACAGGGCATGAACGTTCTCGGATATTACAAAGATTATATTCCCAACTATCAGCTCACGGTGATGTCGGTGAAGCGCGGCTGGGCGGAAAGAAACCGCGCGCTGCTCGTGCGTTTCATCAAGGGCGCGCTGCGTGCCAATCACTGGCTGTTCGCGAACAAAGAAGCAGCGGCGGAATTTCTCGCCAAGGAAATCCAGATTGCGCCCGAGCTAGCGCGCAAAGGTTGGGAATATTATACGGCCAATCGGATCTGGCACCCGAACTTGGAATTGAATACCGAGGGGATGAAGGTCGCGCTGGAAATCTTAGCCGAAGAATCGAAGATTACGCCGCCCGATCCGCTCAAGTATATCGACCGCAGTTATCTGCAGCAGGCGCTCAAGGAATTGGCTCAACGATAAGCCTTCTTCCAACCATTGTGCGATCCCTAGTGCCTTGATTCGCTGGCAAAAAGCCGCTGCGTGCGCTGATCTAGCGCAAAAAGATTTCTTGAAATTCCTTTTTCTTCTGGGCGAAACCTTTGGCGTCGAGATCGGTCTTTGTGTCACGCACGGTAGAATTCACCTTGCGGCGCATCGGCACTGGGGAAATTTAACGCATCGATGTCGAATGTTTGAGCTCAGGCATGACCTGCTCGGCGAAGAGCCCAAGTGAATTCATCGCCTGATGCTGGGTCAACTCACCGAACGTAAACTCGCCGAGAAAGGTATCGGCGCCCGCTTCGGTGGCGATCTTCTTTATTTGTCCAACGACGGTTTCCGGCGAGCCGCAGATAAACGAGCCTTCGGCAATCGAGTGTTCCATGTCCATCAGTTCCTGCCGGCGGCTGCCGTCGAGGATCGTCGATAAACCGGTCGAGCCGTGGGCACCGTAAGTACGCGCGCCGCCGCGGCGCTCCCAGAAATTCTTCCAGTGATATTCGCCTTCGGCGCGCGCTTGCTGGTCGCTTTCGGCGACGTAGATCTCGCGCATCAAGCCCATGTGCGGTTTCTTGCCGACGGGCCGCGCACGCCGATAGGCCTTGCGATATTCGTCAAAAGCCTTGCGCACTGCTTTCATTCCCGACGGCACCCATTGCACCGTGCTCATCCCGCTCGACGCCGCTTCTTCGATGGAGTCTTTGCTGCGCGTCGGCATCCACAGCGGTGGATGGGGCTTTTGCACGAGCGGAATCGACAAGTCGATGTCTTTGCACTTGAAGTAGCGCCCTTCGAAGCTGAACGATTCGTGGGTCCAGATGCCCTTGATAATTTGCAGCGCTTCCAGCGTCATTTCGCGTTTTTGATCCCAGGGAATATTGTAGGCGGCGAAAGTGAACGGGCCGATGCCGGCGCCGAAGCCGCACTCCAGACGGCCTTCGGTGAGATTGTCGAGCAAGGCGACTTCTTCGGCGACGCGGATCGGATTCCACAACGGCAGCACATAGACGAGCGGGCCGAGACGAATCTGCTTGGTTCTGTTGCGACGCCGCGCCGAGAAAACTTCCCGGGCTCGGACACTCGGAAAAGCCCATGTCGAAGTGATGCTCGGCGACAAAATAAAAATCCATGCCCGCCTGGTCGGCGAATTCGACGACGTCCAGATGGCTTTTGTAGAGATCGACATAGGAGCGCGCCGGCTCGTCGTGCTTTTGCATGTGATCGAACAATCCGATTTTCATGTTTCAGGTCTTTCTATTTGGCCGCCGGGGATTCCTTTTCAATTTCCTGCAGCAGCGAGTTGTCGTACATTTTTTCCAGCGCCAGTTTTTTTACCTCGGCAGCGCCTTCGGCGCGAAAGTCGACGATGGACTTCAATCCTGCCGGAGAAACGTAGGGAATCCGCAAAGCGTAATCCTTAACGTTCTCTTTGTACGTCGCGTCGAGGGTTTCGCCGTCGTCGGTCCGAGTGTATTTACCGATGGTTTTCTTGGCGAAGACTGGATCTCGGAGCGCCAAGTCGTAGGCCGCGACCGTGGCGCGCAGAACTTTCTTTAGCTCTTCGCGCTTGGCGCGCACTTGCGCGCTCTTGACGATAAAACAGCCATAGTCAAAGGGCAGAGCCAGGCTTTCCGTCGTGAGCAGCTCGCGGAAGCCGAGCTGGCGCGCTTTCAACGATAGTGGCAACGAGATCGAGCCGCCCTGGATCAAGTTCTTTTCCATCGAGGCGATGATTTCGAGGGTGCCGCCGAGCTGGATCAGGGCGACGTCTTTGTTCGGCTGAAGACGGGATCGGTTCAGCACGTGGCGCGCGACGAAGTCGGAAAAGGAACCGAAACGGGTGACGCCCACGGCTTTGCCCTTGAGCGCGGCGATGCTATTGACGGGCGCCGTCGTGAAGAAAGAGGTTTGGCCGCGGTCGTACTGGCAGCCGATCATCGTCAGATCGGCGCCGGCGAGATTGGCGTCGACCACCGCGCCGGCGGCGCTGTACAAAATATCGATATCACCGCCGAGCAGCGCCTGAACGGCTTTGGTGCTGGAACCGATGTAAAGCAGCTCCATGTCGGCGCCGTGCTTTTGATACAAGCCGGCGTCTTTGCCGACCCACAGAATCGTAAAGGTCCCGGCAAAAGCGGTGTAGGCAACGCGCAGTTTTTGCGCCTGGGCCGGGCCGGCGAGACTCATTCCCCAACACAGGAGAAAGGCGAGGAGAAAGTCCGGCTTTGCACGCGGTCTCATGAAAAGAACTCTCGGCTGAACGGTCGATTTTCGTAGATCATGATCGCTGCGTCGCTGTCAAGGTGAATGCCGCGATTGGTTGCATGCCGGCGGTCATTTTCATCTTGACGCTGATCTCGCGGATCACCTATGGTGTGCTGCTCGCCGCTCGGCGCTGCAACGGGAGACAGGACTTCTCGATGGAGGTATGATCGCCCATGCGACAATCAAGGAAAATCTTTGCGTTGGTTCTATCGATCGGCGCCATGCTCGGAGTGGGTATCTCTCCTGGGCTAGCGCAAGACAAGCTCAAGTTCCCCGTCGGCGTAGGAACTAAAACCATCGGCACTAATATGTTCTGGCTCGCGACGAAGAAAGGCTTCTTCGACGATGGCGGCCTGGAGGTGCAGCCGGTTTTGCTGCGTGGCACCGCCATTACCATGCAAGCGCTGGTGAGCGAGTCGTTGTATCTGGCGCTCGGATCGGCGGACGCGACCATTGCCGCGGCGGCGAGCGGCGCCGACTTGCTGGCTGTCGGCGGCGTGGTGAACGGCCTGACCCAAGCGCTCGTCGCCGGAAAGAATTACAAGAGCATCAAAGATCTACGCGGCGCGACCATCGGCGTGCAAGTTCTCACTTCCGGCGCCACCAATGTTCTGAAGCGAATTCTGAAAAACAACGGCCTCGATTATCCCGCGGATTACAAACTGCTGGCGGTGGGCGGCGGCAGTTTTAATCTGGCGGCGCTGACGTCGGGTCAAATCGGCGCGACTTATCTGGTCGTGCCGCTGGACTACGACGCCGAGCGGCAAGGTTTCAATGTCCTCGGTTACTTCAGAGATTACTTTCCTAACTATCAATTGTCGTTTCTCACGGTGAAGCGCGGCTGGGCGGAAAGGAACCGTTCGTTGCTGGTCCGCTTCCTCAAAGGCGCCGTGCGCGCCCATCGTTGGCTCTACGCCAACAAAGAAGCTGCGATCGATTTCCTTACCAAGGAAATTCCGCTCAAACCGGAGCTGGCGCGCCGCGGCTGGGAGTATTACATCGCCAATCGCATCTGGCATCCCAACGCGGAGATCAATCTCGAAGGATTGAAGTTTACCATGCAAATCTATGCCGACCAGATTAAAGGCCCGCCGCCGGATCCGTTCAAGTATATCGATCAGAGCTATTTGCAGCAGGCGATCAAAGAGCTTGGTTGAGGACTGGTAAAACAGTCTCTTTTACTATCCAATGCGCGTTTGTCACCGGAGTAATTCATCCGACCCCTGCAAATCTCTCCCCTCACGCGAGCCCTTGGTGTAGCCGATTGGAAGACCGATGGTGCTCAATGCCTTCTAGCCGATCATGTCGTAGGAACTCGCCGATTTTTCCGATTATTTTAATTAAATCAAAAGCTTACGTAGCACGATTACGATTTTACAGCTCTCCATTTTTATTTTGACAGCTGTTCTTGCAGGTTTGTTAAGCTGTATAAAATTAGTAAATCAGCTCTTATCGCTATTGTAAATGCAGCTGAGGCAATGCTAGAAAGACAGCTGTTGCATGGGATATCGAGAGCTGTTGATGAAGATCTTTAGGAATATGAAGCTTACTTTTCCCGTCATAAGAGGAAACATGGGTGGGCGGCAGTACT
>CAWERH010000017.1:0-35215 GCA_963811315.1 uncultured delta proteobacterium | reverse complement strand
GCTCTCCTCCTGTTTGCATGGGGGAATTTCATGGCCGAATGGCTAAGGGCGAGGTATTAGAAGCCGTAAGAAAAGTAGCGTGTTCCTTAACCTTAACTGTGCCGCTAGCGCGGACAAATTTTCGAGTCGAGAAGGAGATTCAAAGAATGAAAACAACAACACATTTTTTGTTAGCCGTCCTCGCAATAGTTGGCGTTTTTTCTCTCGCTCCAGCGCAGTCGGCATTCGCCCAGAGCAATCCGCGTTATATCAACCTGGGCAGCAATGCCGTGGGCGCGCTCTACACACCGGACTCGGGAAGCTACTCCCACGTCGGGATTATAGTTGGTCATCCTACATCGAACTCTCTGGGATGCGGTACCACTTGGGCCGCTAGAGGGTTCATGGCGTTGTGCCTGAACCCTCGGTATGGGGTCAGCCACGAAGATGCGATCCGATGGGAAACGATAATTCTTGATGTGCGGGCGGCAGTGAATGCCTTGAAGGGCCAGACCGGAATTACCAAGGTCGTGCTGGTTGGTGCAAGCGGTGGGGGACCTTTGATGAGCTTCTATCAAGACGTTGCCGAAAACGGACAGTCTGTGTGCCAGGGACTGGGTAAACTTGTTGAATGCGGTAATAACCTCGCGGGTTTGCCTCCGGCAGATGGTCTCATACTTAATGACTCGATCCCGGGATATGGAGTTAATTCGATAAGATCCATAAATGGCGCCGTGACTAACGACCATGCGATCTTGAACAATAATCGCGCTCCCAATATAAATCCTAATCTTGATCCGTTTAATCCCAAGAACGGCTACAACCCCAACGGCTCTTCAAACTACTCGCCGAATTTTCAGAAAAGGTATTTTGAGGCTCAGGCAGACCGGATGAACGTATTGATCGATGAAGCTTTGGCCAAACTGCGCGAAATCGAAGCAAGCGGCAATCCCACAGATGACGCCTCCTTCATTGTCCCTAGAGGAGATAACGCGCGCCTCTCTGAGTTGGATCTAAGCATTCAACACGGCACGGTGAAACCGCGTAAATTGCTCAAGAATGACGGCACTATACAGGACTGCTGCAAAGTGGAAAGCGTGCGCATTCCTCAACCGGAAGATGCGGCGAATAATGCCTCCTACTCTAACGGTACGCTGTTCTTGACTGTCAGATCCTTTCTGTCTTTGAGATCTATCCGCGCGTGGAATTCCATGGATGGCTTGGACATCGATTCGGTCAATAATGTCACCGTCGACCATCTTCGACGGATCACGGTGCCGTTGCTTATTTTCACTTCGGGCGGACACTATTTCATCAGCGACAACGAAATCCACTATGAAAACGCCGCGAGTGCCGACAAAGATTTTGTGGTTACCGAAGGGGCTGCACATACAGGTCCGCCCTGCGTGCCCTGCGAAAAGGTCCCAGGACAGTATTCCAATTCGGCAATAAACCAGCTCAATTACATGGTGAACTGGCTGAATCAACCGGGTAGATTTTGATTCCGCTCTAATTGTTGGTGAGTGCCTGTACGTGTGCTGAAGGCCCGAAACGAAAAGGGGGTCTACCATTGGAATTTAGCAGGTAGCAGGATTTTAAAGAATCCTGTAAAGGGAGTTTGACGAGGGTGTGGCTCTTGGGGTCAGTGGCCTGTTCATTCAGGCTCGCAACGGCTTGAAATGCCGCCCTCGTCACCTGCATCATCTGAAGGGTCGACCGGGATGGTGCCATATTCTCACCAGAATACGGAAACACAAGGAGTCACCCATTACCGGCCGATCAAGAAGGCGCAGACCTTCCCGCGGAGAAGAATTTCTTTTTCTTCTCCCATCGTATCAACTCGTCAGCGTTTGATCGTGTAAGTCACGCGCCCCTGTTTTCAATCGGTCGATGGTTGCCGCGAGGATCGGCGGCGCGTTTCCCTTGGTGAGTCTTTTCCCTTCGTCGATAATGCTCCGAGCCGGCGCAGTTTCACTTCTTCGATCTGAGCCGGCGTCACGGAACGTAGCACGCCGGCAGTCGATGTCCTTCTGACTTAGAAATTACGCGAGCTAGACCGATTTACCCATATGCGTCCAGTCGCATACCAATTCGGAGCATGGTTGCTCACCGGGTCTGCATCGCCGCTCAAACGATAGTCTTTGTAGTGGTTCAATCGATGCCCTTGCCATCGTCCAAATCCTTTAAAAAAGCGATCTTTGTTTTTGCGTTGATGCGCCATAGTTACCGCACCTGAAGTGGTGCCCACTACTTGCCGTTCGGTAGGCGATTTTAACTCAATCTCGTAGGATAACACTGTATTTTTTAAGAGAAAAATTCGCATGAAGACAGGAAACATGCTGTGGATAAGTAATGCATAAAAAAGCATTTGACGCCTATTATTGTCAGTCTTTGTCAATGAAGAGCTATCAAAGGCATCCAAGTAGAAACTGCCCGTGTCATAGGAAAATGGGTAACTAATTTAATTAACGAGCGATTTGATGCTTATTTTGTTGGCTATTAGCTGATACGCTCTATTCTCGCTTCTCCTCCGTAGAGGCAAGCCGGTAATCAACAACTTATCAACAGCCGCTGTTGAAAACTTTTTGGGAAGGCGCAAAAAATGCTTAGGCACGCTGCCACTAAATATCCGCTGGTGTCCCGCAACGGGCAGGTTGTATCGCGTGTTATTGACCCGCGTCGATGTGATGTGCGCGCCCATAAAGGTCGGAGGGAAATTGTTGGAGAGTCGATTCGGCCTTATCAAACGGAGTCGTCGAGCAATCGAGCCAATTCTCTTCATTTTCTCGCCGCAGGATCACCGGCATCCGATCATGGATGGGACGAACGAAGTCGTTTGGCTCACCCACGATGATGGTGAAAGACGTTAGAAGATTGCCATCAGGGTTTTCCACATCGTGTGCCTCGGGCGGCTATTCTCACACCATAATTTTTGGCGAATCGAAGGAGCTTACGTCGCGCGTTTGTTCTTGGGTAAAAAATAGGTGAAGTTTACCGTATCGTCTTGAGGAATTTTCTGAAATTGCCAAAGTAACTTCGTATGAAAAATGAATACGGAAGCAAGCGGCGAACGGACAGAGTCATGGCACATTGTGCATGTTGTGTGGTCGCCCCGGACGAAATTGAAAACCGCAGCAGCGTTTTTGCAACAAAGCCTCATGCGCGACTGCGCCCGATAATTTTTGCCTGAATTGAAGTCTTACCGGATTGTTTTTGGCCGGTCAATTCAATAGCTGCAGCAGTCCCATCTCGAGAAAGCCCGCGCCTATGCGGGCTTTTGCCATTTTTTTGCTCGAACAGGCGCATCGCTGTTCGTCGTCCCGCTATCTGCGGGCTGCAGGTGCAGCAGGGAAATAGAGAATGATCCAGACATTCGGGCAGGGCCGGAGAACTCGGATAGACTACCGGAACGAAAGGAAGATCCAGTGAAGTACGAAGTCATCGTCAGTAATCTCGGCACCATGTATCAAGGCATAGATTACTCGGAGGCTATGCGCATTTATGAAGACTACGCTGTGCGGTCTCGCGGGTCTTATGGCCGCATCTCAGGCAAGCGAGTCACGCTAATTGACAGCGCCAGGCAAATACTCAGGCAGCACAAGCCGTGCAATGAGAAAAGAAAGGAGGGTTCACATCGTTGATATCCCAACGCGGATCTTTTTCGGTTCAATATTGGACACGCTCGAAAAAAGCTCGGTGTCAGCGATTAAATAGGTGACTTCTTACTCACAAAACCGGCTACACTAGTGGGATGCGACTGAAGATTTTTCTGGACGTCGCGAGCTACGACTGTCTTAGAAAATATCATTCTTCTGATGTCACGAATGCAGCCGTGCTGCTCGGCAGTACCTGGGTGATTGACTGCGACGATATGGAAGCGCGGGAACTTTTGCTGGTTGCCCGAAGCCATTGTCCTAATGCCGTCGGCAGGATCGCCGAAGCCATTCGCACCAGCGGACTAACGCAGTGAGCTTAATCGCCATCCAATCGGGCTACAAGTTTTTTCTCCCCAGTACGATCCTGCCGGTGACGACGCCGAGGTAGCCAATCGATTACGTTTCTCAGAAGATCTTTTGTAGCGTACGAGAAGACCGATCGACCCGCGATCAACACATAGCTCTAGGGGCCTCAGGTCTACTGTAGAAAAAGCTTACGATATTCGTTCTTCTTATCAGCGTAGCCTTTCTCGTCCAGCTCATCCATCGGAATGAACTGAACTTTATCGGCGTCCGGCAACGGCGGATAAATTCCTGCTCTCGTGACAAACTCACCTGCCTTGGCAATGATCCTCAGACTCTCATCGCTGTGATAGTAATCAATAAATACCTTTCCAGCGTTGGGACGAGGTGCTTTGCTGCCTAGGACCAAGAGATTCTGGTCCCCGAGGAATTTGCCAAGTCGCGCATAGTCCACTGGAGCGCCATTTTGACTATAGAGAAACACCGAATTTAATTGCGTGATTCCAATCGGTGTCTCCCCTGTACTGACTCGCTCCGCGGTGGGTGAGAGGGACTCGAGAAGAATGGGTTTCATGGCAGCCAAGTCACGAATAAATTTGTCCGATTTATCCTTACCCAAAATTTTATACAAGCTTGCAAGCCACTGAGCGGTGGTTGAGTGCTGGGTCGGATCAGGCATGGCTATTTTCCCTCTGTATTTGGGATTCACCAGCTCTTCAAGAGACTTGGGTACTTCGGCGAATTTGATAATGCTACTATTATAGGCCACACCTATAACCGCCCTTCGGTGAATCACCCCGATCTCTGAATCGATGGCTTCCTTGGGAAAGTCCTTGGCGGCGGGGGGTAGATATTTGACTATCATGCCATCTTTGAGGAGAAACCTGGCCTCGTTGCTCGGGATAAAAAGCACATCGAAGAGCGGTTTTCCCGTTCGGTATTCGTTGACCGCGCGATCCATCACCTTCGTCGCAGACGCTCTCCAGTACTCTAAAGTGAGCCCGGTCTTCTTTTCAAAAACATTCTTAGACGGTTCCAAGATCTCGGCCTGAAGCGATCCGTAGGCGACGATCTTTCCCCCTTCTTTCCTTGCCGCCTCAATGAGTTTCGCATCCTGGCAAAAGGCAGGTGCCCAAAGAAAAAATAAAAAGACTGACGACGCCACAAAATTAGTCATTATTTTTCTCCTTTCGAGCAGTCCTCTCCCTAGACAAGCAAGCGGGCAGGTTGAATTGAAGAATCCACTATCCCAACTTCTTCAATAGCCGGCCAAACCAAGAGCCTGATTATCCCAACACCTTGGGAATGTCTAGGTCTTTTCTAAAACCAAATTGAAGTTGACATGGAGCTTAACGGTTTGATACTGGCTAAGAATCGCGTACAGAATCAATCCATGCGGCTAGCAGGAAGTCCAATGGCTGACAACATCGTTTATCGAACGGCTCGTACGTCTTACACCCGTCATGATTCCTGTCTCTAAAATCAACAATAAACTGCGCAAAAATCCCGGTCCCGACCTGTAATCAGAAAACTCCAGCGGGCATGGAGCGAGTTGGTAGGAGTCGATATCGTTGCGCAGGCGCTCAGCCACCTCGACACTTCGACGCCTGCAGGCCGTGAGGCCAGACCGCTGCCGTGACGAGAAATGATTGCCGGTTATTTACTTAGGCACGACACCGGTAAATCCTTGGTGTAAATAATGGAGGAAAGACATGGCTGAAAGAATAGTTTATCTCAATGGGTCGTTTGTTGCCGAAAGTGAAGCAAAGGTTTCGGTGGGAGACGCGGGGTTCACGTCAGGCGACGGGGTTTATGATGTTACACGGACGTTCGGACACAAGCTGTTCAAGTTGAGAGAGCACACCGAACGGCTCTTCAGGTCACTTTGCTATACACGGATAAATTGCGGCCTCTCGCTGGACGAGATGGAGAAGAGGACATTGGAAGTTTTTGAAAAGAATAAACATCTTTTAGAAAAAAACGACGAGTACGCCGTATGGCAAATTGTAAGCCGGGGGACACGCTTTATGGATGGCAGCAATCGTCCAAAAGGACAGGCAACTGTAACCATCTATTGCGTGCCGATTGACTTTAAAGAATTCGCCCGACATCTCATTGACGGTGTCAGACTAGTCATCCCCTCAACGAGACGGATACCGCCCCAATGTTTAGAATCGAAAGCAAAAATCACAAATAAGATGAACCACAATATAGCTCTCTTCGAGGCTCGACAGGTAGATCCAAAGTGCCTTCCATTAATGCTTGATATCAACGGAAATCTCAGCGAGACGAATTCCGCTAATTTCTTTTTGGTTCTTAACGGAATGCTGTGTACGCCAACCGACAAAAATGTTCTAGGAGGCATCACCCGAGCTACCGTTCTGCCTATGGCTAACGACTTAGGAATTAAAGTGGTTGAAGGAGATTTCACGCCGTACGATCTATACAATGCCGACGAGGCTTTTCTCGCTGGTACGAGCCCAACCATAGTGCCGGTGCAAAGTGTAAATGGCCTAAGAATCGGTAACAAAGTCCCAGGGCCTGTCACCCTCCAGTTGATCAATGCTTGGAGCAAGATGGTTAATGTTGACATAGCGCTGCAGGCGTTCGGCCATCTCGACCAAAAAGAACAAGAGCAATTGCTCAAAGTTTGGCAGGAAAAGAAAGCTGCGTAATCGACAGCTCGCGCTGAAAATCAACCGCGCTTCGGGCGTTCTGGAGACGCAGGCGTAATCTTTCATACGCCTGATATCTTCGGTTTTTATTCTATTCGATCCAGGTGGTGTTAATGATGAATCGCAATGCCCCACGTCCTTGGGGTGCCAGCAACAGGATCAAAGCGATCCTCTATGGCGTCGGGGCGATCGGCAGCGAAGTCGCGAAATATGCACTCACCAAAGACTGGCTCCAGATAGTCGGAGCGATTGACTCCGACAAGTCGAAAGTAGGACGAGACCTTGGTGAAGTAATAGGTCTCGAGCAAAGCGTCGGCGTGCAGGTAACAGACGACCCGACGGCATTAATGAAACAGATCAAAGCCGATGTCGCCATGGTTACGACAGGATCTTTTCTACGCTCCATCCATGCACAACTCGAATCGGCCTCGCGCGCAGGAATGAATGTGGTCACAACCGCGGAAGAGCTCGCTTTCCCTTCGCTGCAGAATCCTGAGTTGGCGAAGAGCTTGGATGAAGTGGCCAAGGCCAATGGAGTCTCTATCATGGGGGTGGGCATCAATCCGGGCTTTGTCATGGACAGTCTAGTAGTCTATCTCGCCGCCGCCTGTCTCGAGGTTGAAAGTGTACGGGTAAAGAGAGTCGTCAATAGCTCGCTGCGCCGCAAACAATTACAGTTAAAAGTTGGTGCAGGACTTAGCCTAGAGGAATTCAAAGCCGGACTCGGAAAAACCATATTCGGACATATGGGATTGTTGGAGTCAGCGGCTCTTGTAGCAGATGGGATTGACATATCGGCCTGATAAAATTTCTCAATCCATCGAGCCCATCGTCGCCGAAAGGGCTGCAGCGACGCAGCATATAAAGGTCGAGGCCGGTATGGTGGGGGGGACGAGACAGGTGGCACGTTGCTTCAAAAATGGAAAAACTTGCGTGGAGTTAGAGGTACAATTTTATCTTGACGCCCCCAACCCTCGGGATGAAATACTTATAAACGGGAAACCAAACGTCAATGTTACCATCAAAGACGGCATATTTGGCGACCAAGCCACCGTTGCCATACTCGTCCATTCGATTCCAGCAGTTTTGAATGCTACGCCCGGACTGCAGACTCCGATTGGAAAGGCCGTTTCTGAAACTTTTTGGCAATGTCCAGTCGAGCTCGGTTACTAGTCTGCGATTGAAGCTTTCAATCTGATCAACGTCAATTTATCCGGAGCGCTGAAATAAAGCCGGCTGCGCAGGTTGTTCTGGATGACACGCATTCGACTTTGGATTTGTGATATTCCTGGCATTGCGGTAGCGGCACAAGGGGGATGTGGCAGGGCTGGGCATGTATGAGGGAACCGCGCAGCTGGCTTTGGGGGCGAATCGGAAGATTCGCCCCCATTTTTATCAGACGAAACTCACCAGAAGAATCAGTTTGATCGGCAATCGCGATACTGTCTTGTCAGTTCTTCATCGAGTTAATTTACCCTGTAATTACTTAGTTTTTAAGATTTACCCCAAGCTTCGCGGCAGTTTTTTCATCCAGAACTCCGGTCGCCGGTAAGTTGTTCTTTTTCTGAAACTCTTGGAGCGCCTGTTGGGTCGCGGGATCCATTTTGCCGCCCGTGCCGGGATTATGGCCGTTTGCTTTTAGAGCGTCCTGCGCTTTGTTTACGTGGCTCGGGGTTATCACCATATCTTCGGGAGCCATATTGGGCACCTGCGTTCGCTCGGGAATGGTGCCAGGACGCCCAGGGATAGGTTCGCGTTGTGGCAGGCCGGGCGCGGGCTTACCAGGAATGGTCGGTTCAACTTCGCGAGGAAGACCAGGGTCGGGTTGAGGGGCAGACGCCGTCCGGGTTGGGGCTCCGTAGGGGGCAGACTTGGGCCCGGTCCTGGAACGGTCGGCCCTGGACCAGGGACACCAGGATCTGGTTGTGGAACCGTTGGTCCGGTAGGTCCTCCCGGTCTTGACGGTGTTTGTGGTCCGCCTGGAGTGTTCTGCGCGAGTAAGATTGGCTTTCCCAAACCGAGACTCGATGGCTATGGCGCCGATTGCTAGAATATCTTTTTTCGGATTCATCGAGCCCTCCTGCACCGAAAGATAATCATAAGGAGGGCAAGGTATGTGCCAGGACATTTGAAGAGGCAAACTCGATGGTTGACCAGAAATTCAGTTCGAATCCCCTGGGCCAACCACAATCCGTTAGTATTTGACTTCTAGGGTGGCGGATTTTTACCGCCTTCGATAGTTCAGGGAGGGGTTGTGGATTGATGGACCGTTTCTGATGGACTGATCAACACGAAGTCTTAGCCGGGCGGTATTTTTTGAATCAACTTGCCGTTGGTAAAGAGTTCATAGCCCTGGATCGCCAGCTCATAGCCGCGCGGCGGATGATCGGACATGTCCAGTACCGTAAGATCGATGATCAACACCGTTTCGCCCTGAGGCGGCACGTTGAACGACAACTTGACGGGGCCAATCGTGTTCTTCACCGGCAGGTTGTTCTGGTTTTTCTTTAACACACCCGCGATGGTTTTCAGCTTCAAGTGGAACGCGTCGAAAGATCCGGATTCAATGCTGGCGCGAAACACGCGGGCGCTAGCCTTTTCGATGTACTTGGTTAAGTCGATCGGGTCGCTCGAAACGGAAAGCTCATTCCAGCCGGTCTTCCAGATTTTGAGTCCCGGCTTTGGACTCACGAGGATTTTATCGATCGTAATATTAAATTTGCTGAAGTCACCGATGGCGTCGCGATGGTCTTTGATCCGGATTTCCAGTGTGCCGGAGTCGCTTTGGGCGGCAAGTGAGTACGTCGGCTAAAACGCACGGCAACAGCAAAATCAAAACGGCGATAAAGCTTAAGCAATGCTTCGACGGGCTCAGCACGAACGGACGGGCCTTTGCGACAATAGACACGTCTCGCGGCATGCCCGGGCTCACGCAGCGTGAAATTTTTATGTCGGTCATATTTCCAACGCGGTCTACCGTTTCTGCGTGCGCAGCCATTGAATATCTTTGAGCACTTCTTTGTCTTGCCATTTATCGCCGAAATAATCGACGCGGCGGTTGCCGTGGCGGTCGATGAGCGTAGTCAGCGTCGTATGCTGGACATCGCCGGCTTGGGTTTTGGTGACGTTAAGGCCGAAGATTTTCCAAACTTTCGCCAAGTTCTGGCGTGAGCCCGTGAGAAATTTCCAGTTACGAAAATCGGCTTTGAATCTCGCGCCGTATCCTTTCAGAACCGCGCCGCTGTCGTGCTCCGGGTCGGTAGTTATGCTGAGCAGCAGAAGATCTTTGTCGTTCTTCTTTTCTTCGAGGATTCGCTGAATGGCGGCGAATTTGGCTGTTAAAAACGGACAGACATCGGGACAGGTGGTGAATATAAACGTTGCGAGAACGATTTTGCCGCGGTTGTTACTGAATTGGAACGGTTTGCCGTCTTGATCGACCAGCTTGAAATCCGCGACCGCAGTTTTCGCTTCGCGGCGGCCGATCTGGTCCGGCGCTCGCGGTGGGAGGGGCACGTGGGCGCTCGCGGCCAGAGGCAAAAGAGTCGCGCCGAAAACTAAAGCGGCAATAAAATACCTAACGTTCGACTTTGAACTCATAGGTGACGTTAAGATCTTTGACGCCATCAGGCAGGTCGCCGCGAATCAGATAGGTGCTGTTATAGACCTGTTCTTCGCCGGGACGAATGCGCACGGGCAACAGCAGCGCGCATTCCACCAAATCCAAGTACTGCGCCAGCTCTTGCGGTTCGACGTGATGGCTAATGCGCGTCACCGTCTCCTGTTGCGCACGATTTTTCACCTTGAACCCAATCGTGAAGACGTCGCCCGAGCGGGCGACGGTTGCCTTGGTGATCGGTTCGGCAGCGAGGGCGCTGTCGGCAGGCAGCGTCGCAGCGAAGTTCACGTGGACTCCGGCCGCCCAGTTGAGAAATACTTTCCACTGGGATCCTTCCTTCACCAGCGTGTAGTCTTCCTCGCCCTCGATCATCGGTAGCTGGTTATCGTGGGCGAGGCGATCGATGGTGGCGATAATTTTTTTTTGCTCCGGCGGCGGCAGTGAATTGAGGCGCTTTTCATCCCAGTCGAGCAACAGCGCGGCGACGCCAGTGGCGTCGGGCAGTTTCATCGCCAGCTTGATGCGCTTGCTATTGCCGTCGGTTTGTTCGGCGACTGGTTTGAGCTGGATCGAAGCAGCGAGCTTGCGCGCGACCTCCAAAGTAAAGCCGGTAAATGAACCGCGTTCGCGCGCGTAGTCTTCCGGCTTTTTTAGCTGGCGGTCCGCGCTGGAAATAAATCGATAGGCTTGACGAAAGTCGCGGGCGTAAAGAAAATTCAAATAACGCGACAGGACGCGCGTCGGTTCTTCAGCCGGGCGACCGCGCGTGCTTTCGACCATATAAAGCAGCGGCAACAACAAGACCACTGCAGCGAAGAGAGTTGCTAGAAGGTTCTTGGCAGAGAACGGCATGGATCGGTATCGGTAGTTATCAAGTGGGCGACGCCGGCGTGCTAGCGCGGCGCTGCGCGGGAATTATCCAGAGATAAATGGTACGGCCATCAACCCGCTCGACCTTGTCGGGTTTCCAGTCGCCCATGTCGAAAGAGTGTGAAACCACCCGCGAGCCGGGTTTCAGCTGGCTCAATAGATTCGGTTTGAGCTTCAAATTAACGTCGGGCAGCAAATACATTGTAACCACCGACGCCGGAGAAAGATCCACCGTGAGGATGTCTTGATGGCGAATTTCGGCGGATTCTTGGACGCCGGCCTTTTTAACATTGGCGCGGGACTCCGCGACCAGGTCGGGATCGATGTCGAAGCCGACGGCGCGCGCGCCTTTTTTTGCGGCGGCGATGACGATGCGGCCGTCGCCCGAGCCGAGATCGTAAACCACATCGCCTTTCTTGACGCCGGCAAGCTCGATCATTTTGTCGACGACGATTTGCGGCGACGGCACGAAGGGCACGATCTTTTTGTTTTCGAAAATCGAGTCCTGCGCGCGAGCGGGACTGCGCATGCCGCACAAACTGAGATCAAGGGCAGTCAATGCCAGTACAAGAAAAACTCCCAGGACGAACCTGCGATGGAAATGTTTCATAGTTTTTCAACCTCGATAGGGATTAGACGCACAAAAATACGGATCATTGCTAATGGCAATTAACCACAAAAATTACAGGGTCGCTAGATTCGCAGGAAAACTGCTCAGGGTTTTTTATCGAGCCAGGCGAGGACGTCTCTCTCAAGGTCCTTGAGCTGCCACTTTTCGCCAAGGTAGTTGGCCCGTCGGATTCCGCCCTGGTCAATGACCGTGGTCAGGCTTGTGTGTTGCACCAGGCCGCGACCTTTGTTGATCACGCGGATGCCGAAGGCCGTCCAGACCGCCTTTAGGTCGGCTTCTGAGCCGGTTAGGAAAGCCCAATTTTTTAGATCCGCGCGGTAACGCCCGGCGTAACCTTTCAGCACTTTGGCGGAGTCGATTTCGGGATCGGTGGTGATGCTGACGAAAAACAAGTCGGTGCCGTGGCGGTCATTGAGTTTACGCTGTAGCGCGGCCAGGTTGGCTGTAAAGATCGGACAAACGTCGGTGCAGGTCGTAAAAATAAAATTCAAAACGATAACTTTGCCGCGCAATCGGCTCGATTCGAAGCGTTGATTGTCCTGATTCACCAGCACGAAATCCGGCGCTTTCACATTGACGGCCGCCGCGGTTTTGAGAAAATTGCTTGGCGGGTTTTGCTCGTGGGCGGAGAGAACGCTTGGGCAAAAAAGCCAAAGCAGCACCGCCCAGGTCGCCAAAGCCGCTTATTTAAGAATTCTGAAATCATAGGTCAAAGCGAGTTGCCGGATGCCTTCGGGCAGGCTGCCGCGCAGCATGTAGGTGCCGGAATATTCCTGCTCCTTTCCGGGCTGCAGGGTTATCGGCAAAAGAAAGCCGCACTGCACGAAGTCCAGATAATCGGCGATGTCCTGGGGCGCGACGACATGACCGATACGCGCAACCAAGACTTGGTCGGTTTTGTTCTTGATCCGAAGCAAAATCTCGAACGTATCTCCGGGTTGCACGACGAACTGATTCTTTGACAGCCTGACATCGAGATCGGCGGTCTTGGTGAGATCGAGGCGGATCGGTATCTTCACGCCCGCGGCCCAGTTCAGAAATAGCCGCCACTCGGCGCCTTCTTTGACCAACTCGAAGGTCTCGACGCCTTCGCTCATCTCCAATGAGCCTTCCTTTCGTCGCTTTTCCAAGGTATCGAGCAGTTGTTTGCGGTCCGGCGGCGATAGGGAGTTCAAGCGGAAGGGGTCCCAATTCAGCAATAACGGCGAGAGCTTTTTGGGATCAGGGACCCGGTATTTGATCGATACTTGCAGTCGTCGGCTCGATTCGGTTTGCCGCAAGGTTGTGATTTCGACGCCCTCGCTAAGTTTTTTGCCGGCTTCGAGAGTAAAACCACTGTAGGCGCCGCGCTCGCGCACGTAGCGGTTCAAGTCGCGGATTTTACGATCTTCGTTGGAAACGTAGCGATAAGCCTCGGCAAAGTCACGCGCGTAAGTGGCCCGCAGGTAGGCGGAAATAACCTGCATGGGATCTTGCAAATCAACCGGTCGTTCGGCCGCCTGCGCGGTTCCAACGGCCAAGAAAACTCGAATCAAAGCCATATGAAGCAGTAGCGCCAGATGAAATCGGTTCTTCATGGAATCGCGCGACTACAGTTTTCCAATTCTTTCATAGGGCCGGGTTTCATTTTGTTGGCCCCGCTGCGGAGCTAAAATCATAAATAATTACCAGCCGCGTTTGCGCCGGGAGTTTGCCGCGCAGAAGATAGGAACTCGATAGATCGCGAGTTTCATGGGGGCCGAGGCGCAGCGGCGCGAGCAACCCGCAGGCAATCATATCGATGTTGTTTGCCAAGCGCTGAGGCGCGAACTGATGATTGAGCCGGGTGGTGATTTCGCGGTCGGTTCGATTGGAGATGCGAAAATCGACCTGGAAAGGCTCCTCGGCTTTGACGAGAAAGTTATTACGCAGGAACTTGACCGCCAATTCCCTTGAGCCGGAGTCGGGCGTGCTGAAATTGACCCTCGCCCGCGAGTTCCAATCAAAATAAATTTTCCAGCCGTCTGCTTGCAAAACCAGATCGAAGGTATCGCGCCCTTCGAGCATGATTTTGTTTGGGCTCTTCTTGAGATTCTCAACGGCTTCGATCAGCGCCGATTGCTCCGCGGATGAAAGCCGGTTGAGCTTGTCGGGATTCCAGTCGAAAAGCCGCGGTGACAGCTCGTCTGCCGTGGGCACGCGGTAGCCGACTTCAAAATGGGCTTTGGTCGGGCCGATCTTTTGCTCGATGATCCAAACGTCCATGCCGGCGGTCAGCCGTCTCGCCAGCTCCAGCGCAAAGCCGTTTAAGCTTACGTCGGATTGAATATAGGTTGATTTGTCCTGGACGATTCGGTCGGCGCTGGAAATATAACTGTAGGCGGTTGCCAAGTCGCGGGCCTGAGTCGCTTTAAGAAATGAACTGACTATCGCTGCCGGGCTATCCGATTGGCTATGCGGATAACCGATTGCTGAGTGGCGCATTGCCACGACCGCCAGAAAAGCGATCACGGTCGCTACGGATAGCATTCTGTATGTATGCATGGGTTAAAAGACGTCGCGTCACATATAGCTGGTCGAGATCATGGCAATCACGTTCGTTCAATCTAACCCGGCGTCACGCGATCATTCAACCGCGCGGGGCGCGCAGCGTCCTGCAACACACGCGATGGTCATGGCTGACCTGATACGATTTTTCCTGGCGCAGCGCCGCTTTTGATCATCGCTTCACGCATCCGCTCCCTTGTAAGCGGTCCGAGCACCATGTCGCGGATCATTCCCTGGCCATCGATGAAAAACGTCGCCGGCGGACCAAAGATGCGATAGGAGCGTTTGACGGTGTTGTTCAAATCCAAGGCGATCGGGAAAACCAATTTGGCCTCTTTGCTGAATTCGGTGATCGCGGCGCGAGTATCTTCGACCGCGATGCCGAGCACGTTGTAACCGTCCTTGGTAGCTGCGGATGCGAGTTCGTTGATCAACGGCATTTCGTCGCGACAGGGATCGCACCAGCTGGCAAAAAAATTCAAGACCAGGGGTTTGCCACGAAAAGTCTCCAATGCGACGGCTTTGCCGTCGAGGGTTTGCAAACTAAACGCGATGGCGCTCCGGCCGACGGCCGGCCCCGGATTAGGACTGGCTTGCTGGATCAATTGCGCCGCACTCAGATTAGATTCCGCTGCGATGACCGTGACGCCTGCAAGTGCGAGCGAAATCAGGATGGACGCTAGTGGCCGGCAGCGGGCTAAAGCTAAATTTACGAGCTTCATGGTGCGATCCTTGCGGTGCGAATGACGGCGCGTGAAGCTTCACCGTCGGTTTCCGTCCAGGCGATATGTAATTGATTCTTTTGTAAGGCCAAAACCGGCCGGCTGGCGTTGCCTTTGGCATTGCTGACTTGTTGGATCGGGCTCCACGTCCGGCCATCGGGCGCGAGCGTTCGGAGGTAAATTTGCGCTCGATTGTCGGCGTCGATGTTTGTCCAGCTCAGGTAAACGGTATCGTCATCGCCGACGATTAAATTATTGTAGAGCGTCTCCGGCGCCGTGTTGGCGTGCACGAGGACGCGCGGCGCGAAGCTTGCGCCGTCGTCTTTCGACACGCTGTAATAGATGCCGGCCTCTTGCTCCGATCTGCCGAGGGTGAACCAGGCCACATGCAACCAGCCGCGGCGGTCGCGTCCGATGCTTGGTCCGGAGTGTGGACAGGAGGGGACTTGCCAACCGTCGTCGCTGATTTGCACCGGCTCGCCGAACGTCGCGCGCGCCGTCGGTCGATTTGCGCAAGACGTGATTGCGAATTTGCTTGTCGTCGACCTCGCGATCGACCATGTAGACTTTCTTGCCGCCGTCGGCGAAAGCGATGCCCAACTTGCAGCATTCGCACAAACCTTCGCCTACGGGGTAATTCTTGGTCAGTGCCTGGCCGTCGTCTACCGATTCGCATCAAGTAGAGCTGACGCGGTTTTGGATTGTCGATGCGGCGGTCGATCCAGGCCGCCAGCAGGTTGCCGTCGGGAGAAGATTCGATGATGGGAAAACGCGCCGTATCCTTGACCTCATTGAGAGTCCGCGGCGCGCGTAAAACCGCCCTTGCCATCATCCATGGCGAAGCGGATATTGGCCCGCGTTTTGTCGCCTTTTTCGCCGGGAATTGACCACACGACGTACGTGCGATTATCGGCGCCGAAGGCGACCTTCGGTCCGTTCTCCTCACTCTGGATCGCCTCCTTGACGCTGTTGACGCGCTTGGCTCGCGACCATGTTTGGCCGCCGTCAGCCGATGCCGCCAAAAATGCGTTGCGCAGCGGCGAGGGCGCCATCTTGCCGGATGAGTGATGCGCCGCTGCGTTGCTTGCTTTCGTCTGCTCGGCCGCTTCGTCCTCGGTCCAGATCGCAAACAATCGGCCATCAGGAGCAAGACGCAAAAAAGGCGCAGCGGGGTTTGCCTCGGCCCTACCGAGCGAGATCTCCGGGCCGAATTGGATCGCCGCAGTGCGATTCCCCTTGCTCGGCAGCGTGAGATCCGAGCTGCAGGCGGCAAAAAGAAAAATGACAGTAAGATAAAAAACGCTTCTTTGTCGATTCGAATCAAGTATTTTCATGGCCATATTCCTGCCTAAGTGATTACGCTCACTTGGTTGTGAACGTGACTTTATCGGTCGCGTCTAGCTCGGTGTTGTGGTCGCTGGTGACGACGCGCAGTTCGAGGGTGTGCTGTCCTGGTTTGATGCCGTTCAATGTTCCTTTGGCTCCTTTGAACATACCGGCCATTTCGCCGTCGACGTACGCATGGACATGTTCGCCAACTTTGCCTTTGGTCAACTTGAATTCCAGCGGCACAGCATCTCCCTTTATTGTCTGCCCGGCTCTAGGAGAGACGATTTTCACGCTGGCTCCTTGAGCGGGCTTGAGCGAAGTCTTGGCCGGCGTCTTCTCCGCCTTGGCCGGCATGTCCATACCCTTTCATGGGAGTCGTGGCTGTCCTGAGCGGCGGTAACGATGCCGACAAAACCGAGCGTCGCAATGGCCGCAACTAAATTTAAAATTCTCATTGGACTCTCCTCGAGTTATTTGACGATAAATTCGACACGATCCTTCGCCGCCAATTCCGTTCGATGATCGGCTGCCACGACGCGAAGTTCCAAGGTATGCCGGCCCGGCGCGACGCCATTCAATGTCCCTTGTTTGCTCTCAAACATACCCATGAGCTCGCCGTCGATGTAGGCGTGCACGTGATGGCCGCGTTTGCCCTTGATCAAACTGAACTTGAGCGGGACTCGATCGCCGGCGAATACTTGATCCGGCGCGGGCGATAGTATTTTAACGCGCGCGCCTTCCGAGGGTTGTAATGGCGGCGGTCCGGCGGACGGTCGGCGCGGCGCTGGTTTGATGCACCGCGTGGACACCGGGCGGCAGCACGGTGAGCAGGCCGGTGACGCCGAAGATGGCAAGTCCGAGAACGCTCTCCAAACCGATTCTCCGCAAGGCTTTTTGCTTGCTTGCCTGAGCCGTAATCCTGTCGGCGCTCGCCAGCAGCGGCTTCGTCGAAAAATAATTGACTGCACCGATGCTCAACATCAGCGCGAAAAACGTCAGTTTCAGCAAAAGCACTTTACCGTAATCGGTATTGTAAAGCGTCGGGAAACTACCGACGTGAATCCAACTCTGATACAGGCCCGTGAGAAAAAGCACCGGTACACTGGCGAGAGCCAGCCGTGAGAAGCGGTTGACCATCGCGGTTGCGAGCGAAGGGCTTTCGCCGCCCTCTGTTCTAGCAAAGCGCAAGGCTGTGCCAAAGGGCAACGAGTCCGCCGCCCCAAAGCGCGGTGGCGAGCAAGTGAAGCGCGTCCGCACTCACCGCGAGCGCGGTATCCTCACGAACCGCGACAGCATGGCTGGTCAGGCTTCGGCTTACAATCAGCGGCAAAGCAAATAGTACCGCGGCGCGCAGGACGTTGCCGCCGGCATTTTTGCGCGTGACTAGCGCCATCAACAACAGCAGCAATGCGCCGTAAATTTCTCGCGCTAGCCAGACTTGGCCGCTCTGGGTCAGCGTGAGATAGCGCCAGAGCAAGTCACTGGACGGAAATCCTCTTTGGAGTTTGCTGCCCTGAAGGATGAGTGACGCCACTGAGACCAATAGAAATAGAATCAGCGAAGCGGTTGCCCATTTCAGCAGCGATCGGCGTAGCGTCGCGGGTTGGCCTTGGGGCAGCAGAAAGCCGGCTGCGACGAGTTGGCCTAAAAATACCGCGAGCGCGATGTAACTGAGCGCCGATGCGGCTGTTTCCATGGCCAGTCATGACTTTTCTACTTGGTCGCTACAGTGAAGCGCAACGTACCGTCGGTAATATGGGTATCCACGGAAAGCACCTGCCATTCGACGGAGTAGCTCCCGGCGGCCAAAGGAAGAAGGTCGATAGCCAGCGTGTCGTTCGCCACCTGACGCACTTTGCCCTGGCTGACGACTTCGCCCTTGGCCCCCTTCACGGTGATTTGGCTGAAGGCGAGCTCGATGGGTTCGGTGAATTGGATGCGCACTTCACGCGGCGGCTCTTTCACGGTCGCGTCGTTGTTGGGGATCGAAACTGCCGGGTAGGCGTGCGCCATAGCGTTTCCTCCGGCAATCTCCAACGAGAGCGCGATCAGCGCTACGCTAAGGACGATTGAATACTTGGAATACATAAGTCGATTCATAGCTCGCTTTGTCCTTTTGACCATCGGGCCGGGAAATTTCTTCGTCGATCTTCACGCGCGCAAGATAGGAGTCGGCCGGACCGACGGCAAAAGTGACCCGGCCTTTTTCGTCGGTCGCGCGCTCTTGCACCGAGGCCGGCCCATCGATGCGGCGCACGAGAGTGATCACCTGGCCGGAAATCGGTTTGCCGCTTTTGCGCAGCTCGAATGTCATCGAACCGCCGGAGAAAACCGCTAGCGGATTATTCACCGGAATGAACTCGACGGCATCGTCACCAGCGATCATACGATCAAACCCCTTGAGATTTTTTGCCGCAGAAACCGTCGGAGCTTTGAAGGCAGCAAAGGCGGTCTTGGCGATTCTGACCGTAACGATCTTCGGTCCGTCGCCTTGCTGAAGCGTTCGCGCTTGGCGCCCGACTGCTTGGTACAACCCTTCGTCCTTGGGCACGAACGACGCGAGGAAAAATCCTTTCGGACCTTTGGGACCGATGGCCTCCGCGTCTTCGCCGAAATCGATCAAACGGTCGGTCAATGAATATTGTTTATCCTTTCGAATCGACGACGACCAGGGTGGTATATTTTTGATCCCATTTGCCGGCGATGCGATAGCTCTTATGTTCGTTGGAATGATTGCCTTGAATGAGCGCGATCGTAGCCGGCTGGTTCTTTTCGACGATGGTCGGCGAGATTTCCACCCAACCATCGTGGGCAAAGATAGATAAAGGATACAGGCAAATAAAAGAGATCAGGAAAAATGATCTCCACCTGAGAAATGGATTCATTTCAATTGGCCCTCCAGTGATGCCGCCCGCACAGAACTAAGAGATACCTCGCTGATCGGCTTGAGCCGATGCGCGGTCTCTCATGCATGATTGAGATTTGCAGTTAGGTGAAAACGGTCAAGCTTGCGGAGGAGCGCGGATTTGAAATGAGCCGGCGAGAGATTGCTCTGGGCTTGTGCTCTTGGGAAAAACGAGTGGGCTCTGGGCAAACAGCATCAGCACCAGCGGCTGGATTTGTGCGGCGAGACCGATGGTGCAGCGGCTTGCCGAGACTTGAAATACGCAATCGGAACCGTTGGTGCGCTTTGTTGTCGTGATGATTCGGTTGGTGATGATCGTCGTGCGATTGGTCGTGGCTGTGCGGCGCAGTTTGCTCAAAAAAATGATGCACCCGGTGGGGCGCGGAGTAGAGCAGAAAAAACAGAAACGAAGCTGCCCAAAACGCGGAGGTGCAGCGGGTGATCGTCGAAGGGGATCGTTGTGGCGCGTTTTTCATGGAAAAACCACTGGGCCGGATTCTATACCTCGGCACCTTCAATGATCAAGCGCCGCAGCTCTCAGTGGTCGTGTAGCGCGACCGGCTTTTTGCCGCGCGTCAATAAGGCGATCTCGACAACGATGAAGAGCGCCGCCGACGTTAGCACGATGGTCGCGGCGGAAGAAACGTCGAAATAAAAACTCGCGAACATGCCGGCGGCGCCGCACAACGCGCCGATCAATGGCGAGACGATCAGGAGGGTTTGAAAGCGCTGGGTCAAATAGCGCGCGATCACCGGCGGGATGACCATCGCGGCGGCAACCAAAGTGACGCCGAGAATTTGCGTTGCCGCAAGGACGGTGACCGCGAGCAACATGACGAACAGGAGATCGATGGTTGCCAGTGGAGACGCCATAAGCCGCTGCCACTTCGGGATCGAAAGTGGCGAACAGCAGCGGCCGACGGATGACGAACAGCGCGGCAAACACGACGAGTGCAATCAGCACGACGATCCAGACGTCACGCTGCGTGATGCCGAGGATATTGCCGAAGAGCGCAGCTTCGATATTGCGCGTGAAGCTGCGGTGCGTGGAAATGATCGCCACGCCGAGGGCAAAGCTCGAAGTCGTAACGACGCCGATGGCGGCGTCGGCGCCGACCCAGCGGCGGTGGCTGATGCCGTGAATCAAGACAGCGGCGAGGAGCGCCCACAGACCACCACCGAGAAAAAAATTGATGTTCCAAACATAGCTGAGCACCGCGCCGCCGAAGATGGCATGGGACAAGCCGTGGCCGATGTAGCTCATGCGGCGCAGGACGACGTAGACGCCGATGAAGCCGCAGAGCGCGCCGATGATCACCGCGGAGATAAAGCCGTTACGGAAAAACTCGTATTCAAACGGAACTAAAAAAGACATTCCACTTCGAAGCGTTCCAGACGTTCCAAGGGTTCAAATTGTTCCAAACGTGGGAATTGATTCTGAACTGAACTTGGAACGACTGGAACGATTGAAACTATTGGAACCATGATTGAGGTTAGTTGTGCGGCGCGTGGGGGCGTTCGCCGATCATGACCATGCCGTCTTGGTGGATGACCACAAGCTCGCCGCTGTAGGCTTCCTTTAAGACTTCGGGATTGAAGACTTTGTTGGGCGGGCCTTCGGCAATCATCCGATGGTTCAGACACACGGCCCAAGGCAAATGAGCGGCTACCCAATTCAAATCGTGCGCGGTCAGGACGATGGCGACGCCCTGATGATTGATCTCGTGCAGAAAGTGAATCACGTCGTCGCGCGAGCGGATGTCGAGTCCCGACGCCGGTTCGTCGAGCAAAATCAGTTCCGGATCGCCGAGCAGCGCGCGGCCGATGAATACCGCTTGCTGTTGGCCGCCGGAGAGCTCGCGAATGTGGCGTTTGCCGAGACCGGCGAGATTCAAACGCTCCATGATGTTGTCGAGTTTGCTTTTTTCCTTTTCGCCGATGGCGCCGAACCAACGATTCTTGACGAAGAAGCCCATGGCGATCACTTCCTCGACGGTGATCGGAAAGTTCCAGTCGATGGTTTCCAGTTGCGGCACGTAGCCGATGCGTTCCAGCAAAGATCGTGTGAGCGGATCGTCCGCGCAGCAGGACGTTTCCGGACGCGACCGGCACCATGCCGAGCATCGTGCGCAATAGCGTGGTCTTGCCGCCGCCGTTGGGTCCGACGATGGCCATAAATTGACCGGGACGGATTTTCAGCGAAATATTTTGCAGCGCGACGGTGTTGCCATAGTTGCTGCTGACATTCGACAGTTCTACGAGCGGGACGCTTGCCGGCTTTAGCCCATAGGTTCTCTTCGACGCCGGATGGATGGAGACTGTGCGGATCGCCGGGCCGGTGGTCGTGTGGGTTCATCAGCTTCTAGTTCTTTCTCCGGTAGTCGGCATGGGCACCGGAGACCGGCGCCGGATCGACTTTTTTCAACGCCTCGGCAGAACCGCCCAGAGCTTCGAACATAATCGCCATATTGTCGATCATCATACCGATGTAAGAATGCTGCGGATCGCCCGGCTTGCCGGGCAGTTCGTCGTCGCGGAGCTTATCTATATATCTGCTCTTTCCTTCTTTTGCGATCTGTTCCAGCACGGGACTCGGAAACACCTCTGAGCCAAATACGGCGGGAATTTTTTCTTTGCGGATCTGGTCGATGAGCCGCATGACTTCCTTGGGGCTCGGATCGGCAAAATCGGAAGGCTGCACGGCGCCGATCACGCGGAAGCCGTAGCGCCGAGCGAAATAAGGCCAGGAGTCGTGATAGGTGAGCAATCGACGATTGTCGGGCGGAATCGTTTGGATCGCATCTTTGATCGCCTGATCCAGCGCTTCGATCTTCTTAAGCAGTTGCCCTGCGTTTTGTTCGTAGGCGTCCTTGTTCTTCGGATCGAGGCGAACCAACTCGTCGCGCACGAGGGTCGCGTAACGCATGGCATATTCGGGATTAAGCCAGAGGTGGGGGTTGGGATGGCCCTGCTCTTTGGGAAAGCTAAAATCAAAAACGTATTCGCCCTCTTTGATGGTTTTGTCGCCGAGGGTATAGATCGCCGCTCCTTGCTTCAGATTCGCCTGGGCGAGTTTGAGCGTCGGTGTCTCAAGATCAAGACCGTTGAAGATAATCAGATCGGCGGCGCTCAGCAATTTGCTGTCCGATGGAATGGGCTCAAAGGTGTGGGAATTGATTCCTTCAGGAATAACGCCGGCGACTTCAGCCTTGTCGCCGGCGACATTCTCGACGATGCTGGTAATCGGCGCCACGGTGGTGACGATCTTGAGTTTTTTCTCGGTGGCGACCGGCTTCTTTTCTTCCTGTCGTCCGCAGGAAGAAAACCCCAGTAGCAACGCTAGAAGCGCCGTCAATTTCCAGGTCCATGGACGTGTCATCGGTTCGTTTCTTTGCTCGCGACGCGGTCAGAATAGATCGACCCTCGGCGGCTATTCTCTGTATGGCTTGAGCCAGCGATTCACTGGGTCATCATACGGTGGCAAATGCGGTTGAAACCGATTTCTTGCGCTGGACTCACAAACTCCCGGTCAACGTTGCACGATGCAACGGCCAGCAAGAATGCAGCGTGGAGATAGCAGCGAATCGTCTACTCTACTTAAATCCGCCAAACACCGCTCGGTCTGCGTCATGCCAAAAGTTGCGCACGTCTTTGAAGCCCGCGCCGCGCAGCCATTGCATCTGATCTTCCCAGGGAGGCCGGGGTCGGTCGAAATTTAAAAAGCAGCCGCCGGGTTTCACCAATGTGTAGGCATCCTCGTAGATGCCGCGAATGATGTTTGGACTGCCGACGTTATGGATCGCGATCGACGATACGATCGCTTCGAAAGGTCCGGGAAGAAGTTTGCTCCAACCGTGTTTGCTGAAATCGCACAGGACATATTCGAACCTGCCAGCCAGATGCTTCATGCGCTCGCGGCCGAGCTTGGCCATTTCTTCCGAGCCGTCCTGGCAAATGGCCGTGGCGTTGGGAAAGCGTTCGAGCAAAAACTTGGTTAACGCGCCGTAACCCGCGCCCATGTCGAGAATTTTTATCGGCGCAGATTTTTCGTAGGGAATAGTATCTGCCAGCAGGCCGAACGCTTCTTGTCGATTGATTTCTTTCGGATCCTGCCCCTTCGCCCATTTGGAAACATACTCCGACGATGTCCAATTGTGGGGGTCATGCGAATGTTGCTGGTCGCCGTGATGCTGGTGTGATGAATCGGCCATGGTTTACCTCCTAGTTTCGTTCAATCCGTTTGGTTGGTGTACTGCTTTGATAGCACGAAATTTAAATTCATGCTACACAGTTGGCCGGCACCAGTCAAACAATCCGGCAGTCGATGAACTGATCAGCGCCGATAGATGAAATATCTCTGAGATTCGCGTAACATCCGAGCCATGTCCTCCGTCGACAAAGATCAGGATTTTTGGCGGCAAGAACGCGTCTTGGTCACCGGCGGCGCCGGTTTTATCGGCAGCGCGCTGGTGTGGGAGCTCAACCGGCGCGGTTGTACGAACGTCGTCATTGCGGATTTCGCCGCTCGCGCGGGGCGACGTGAAAACTTGGCGGCGCTGAAGTTTACCGACTACGTCGAGCCTGGTCGTTTGCTTGGACAGGTTCAGTCCGGTGCGCTCGGCAAGTTCGACTTTGTGTTTCATCTGGGCGCGTGCTCGTCGACGACGGAGATGGACGAAGATTATCTGCGCCGGAATAATTTTGAATATTCCAGAGATCTCGCCGATTGGGCGCTTAAGGCAGGTGTGCGGTTTGTCTACGCGTCGTCCGCGGCGACCTATGGTGATGGCAGCGCCGGCATGGACGATCGCGATCTCGGCGCGCTCGACAAATTGCAACCGTTAAACCCCTACGGCCGATCCAAACAGATGATGGATCTGCACGCCTTGCGCCAGGGTTGGTTGGATCACGTCGTGGCGCTCAAGTATTTTAACGTGTTCGGTCCCAACGAAGCGCATAAGGGTGAGATGCAAAGCGTGGTGCGCAAGAGCTATGCGCAGATCAAAGAGACCGGAGTCATTCGGTTGTTTAAAAGCTACCGTCCCGAGTACCGCGACGGCGAGCAGCGCCGCGATTTTCTCTACGTCAAAGACGCGGTGGCGATGACACTTCATCTCGCCGCCAATCGCGCGGCAAACGGTATTTTCAATATCGGCTCGGGAGTTGCCCATCCTTGGAATGAGTTGGCGGGTTGCGTCTTCGCTGCGCTCGGCGAAAAGCCGCGCATCGAATATATCGACATGCCGGTATCGATCCGTGAGCAATATCAGTACTTCACTCAGGCGAATATTGGAAAATTACTCGACGCAGGCTACGCGAAACCGATCACACCGTTAAGCGAATCGGTTTACGACTATGTCGTCAATTATCTTGTGCCGGGCACGTCCCTCGGCGCCGAAATGTAGCATTTAGCTAAGTTTTCTCATCGTGCAGCGTCACTAATTGTGCCTCATTTCCGCAAACGAAAACGATAGACGTAGGTAAACTCCGCGGGGACGCTGTGGCCGTCGCGCTGCGCCGGTTCGAAGCGCGACTGCTGGACGGCTTTGAGCGCTTCCTCGTCGAAACCGCTGCCGCCGCTCTTGGTGATTTCCGTTTTGGTGACGTTTCCTGCAGGGTCCACTTCAATTCTCAGCGCCACATCGCTTTCGAGGCCGGCGCGCAGCGCCATTGGCGGATAGGCAGCGCGCACGATTTGAATTGGTTTGGCTTCGCGGTTGGTTTTGAGAATCGACTGCGCCGGTAGGCCTGGCGCGCCAGAGCCACGTCCCAATCCTGACGCAGCTGTGCCGCCGCCCCCGCCGGCGGTGCCGGTACCGGGAACGACGCCAACATCCCCTTTGCCAAAAAGATTGCCCGCGCCGGCCTCGCTGCCTCCGCCCTCGATGGGCGCTGTGGAAGCAAAGCTTGGAGGAGGCTCGAGTTTTGCCGGCGCAACCGGCTTGGCTTCGAGCGGTTTCGCCGGATCTTCTTTGATCGGTGGCAATGGCGGCGTCGATTCCGACTTAACGCTCGGAGCTTTCGTCAGCCGGCGGCGGCGTTTTGAGTTTCTCCATTGGTTTCGCAGGTGGCGTTTCGACTTTTTTGGTTGGCAGCGGACTATCCCTCGTGGGAACCTCGACTAAATCGATGGGAAAATAGTCGTGCTGACGTGACTTATTATTATCACGGACAAGGTTGGAGCCAAGGAGAATTACCAAGACGTGAATGACCAAAGAGGCGAAGAGAGAAACGCCGAAGGTGTCATTTCTCACTCCTCTTCGAGCCGTGCGCTGAGTGTTTCCCCGAATTCCGACTAAATTAAACATGGCCGGTCAATTCGCGCTGCGTGCTTTCGCCGGCGCACGGAGAAATACCAGAAGACCCATGGCGAGCAAATAGGAAGTCGAGATCACCGTGAAGGCGGGTCCAAAACCGTATTTGGTCATCACGCCGCCGGTGATTACAGTCCAGAACGGGATCGAAACGAAGCCGATGAAGTAATAGAGGCTAAAGGCTGCGTCGAAGAGATCTTCACCAACCAGATCGCTAAGCAATGCTTGGGTGAGCGTTTGGCGCGAAGTGACGGCGGCGCCGTAGACGACCAGATTCACGAAAAGTCCGGCGGAGACGGTTTCTTGCCACGCCAGCCAGAGCGTGCATACGGCCGACATCAACAGTGACGCTTGAATCACCAGTTTGCGATTGAAGCGATCCGAGATCCAGCCCCATACGAAAGGTCCGATCAGGCTGCCGACCTGAATAAAGGTGAAAGAGAAACGCGCCGTAGGTGATGCTGATTTTGAAATCATGAACGAAGTGCGGAATGATATAGACTTCGTTAATATCCTGGCCGCGACCCGCGGCGCCAGCCATGAAAACCAGGGAGACGAGGAGAATATTTTTGTCTTTGAGACAGGTCTTATAAGCTTCCCAACCTTGGGGAACGAACCGCGATTTTGGCTGATCTTGACGGCGGGTCCGCAAGCTGTCGCGGAAGGCGAAGCAGATCAAGCCCATAGCGATTGAGAAGCTTCCGACCGCCCAGAAGACGCCCCGCCAGCCAAGATAGGTAACCAACAACGCCGCCGTCAGCGGCGCGAATAGGCTGCCGAGCTGCCCTGAAGTAGAATGAAAAGCCAGGGCGCTGCCGCGCGAGCCGGCAAAGTGACTGGCAAGCAAGCTCGATCCAACCGGATGCTGGGGACTGGATCCGATACCGCCAACCAGACGGGCGGTGAAGAAGTGATTAAAATTATACGCAAACCCACTAGCGGCGACCGAGAGGCCTAAGAGACAATTGCCCACTCCCAGGATCACGCCGCGGCGCACGTAGGGCACGACAAACCCGTAGCCGGCTTGAAAGACGCTGCCGAGAGTATTGTACACCGCGGCGAGTGAAGCGATGGCGATGTAGCTCATGCCCAACTCTTTCATCATCAGCGGATAGATCACGCCAAGCATGGCTGACTGGAAGTGATTGACGAAATGGGCGCTACAAACGATGGAAAAAATCGCCGTGCGATTGGAAGCTTCCTCGATGCTGTCTGGTTTTGTTATGGCTTGCATAATCAATTGCTAGCTCACGCGAGACTCAAGATCCCCAGGTGGCGCTGAAAGAACTAAGGGCTGGTTATTGAGTTGGCGTAGATTTTCCTTTCCTCTACCAAAGGTGAATTGTGATGCCCGCCTTCACCGTGAACGGATCGCCAGGTGTAAAATGCGCGTCGACTTGTCCGGGCGCGGCCGATGCGACTTCGGTGGGGGTGCGCGACTCGAACACATGCTCGGCGGAGCGCCACTTCTTATTTGCTAGGTTTTGGAACTGCACGAAGAACTCGTAGCGCTTCCAGATATATTTCAAAAACAGATCGAAGGTCGTCGAGGTTGGCGTCAGGATGCTGCCGTCCTCGATGCCGTAACGCCTGCCGATGTGGCGCATCTGCAAACGCGCTTGAATGCCCGAGTCGTGGCGCGCGGTTATTCCGGTAAACGCGAGAAACCGTGGCGCCAACGCGACGTGGTCGCCATTTATAAATTTTGCCCAGGTGTAAGACAGGTCGAGATCGTAGGATAGCCACGGCAAAATGTCATAGCGGAACTCGCTCTCTATGCCGTGACGGCGGCTCGGGCCGGCGGGCTCGAAGGTGCCTTCGTCGCCAACGAACACGAGCTCGCTCTCCAGATAAGACCGCCAATAGGAAAGAGTTACGTCCAAGCGGTCGAAGAAGCGCGACTTCGCCCCAAGCTCGCCGCTCCAGTAGCGGGGGATTTTTTTGTCGTCGTCTTGAACGAATACGCGGGCGTCGTTGCTGTGAAAGCCGCCGCCGAAATTGAGAAAAAGGTCGGTGGACTTGGCGACGTTGTTATCTTTGAAGGGTGTGAAGATAAAATTGAGCTTGGGGTTTACGATGGTCGCCGAGCCATCGCCGGAGATCGGATCGACGATATCTGTCGGATCGCCTTTTTGCTTAACATCGAAAATAAAATTGTCCATGCGCACGCCGATTTGGGTTCGTAGCCAATCGGTCGGTTTGATTTCCTGTTGGGCAAATAAGGCGAGATTGGTTTGTTGAATGTCGTTGTTGCTGAGTGTGGGCGAGATGTTTCCTAATTTAGTCGTCCGTCGGCGGTCGGTTTGGCTAAACAAACCGACGCGAATATGATCAAAGCGGCTCTGGAAACCGACAAAGGTTTCCATAGGCAAACCAGCGAGATTGTAGTTGCGCCGATAGTTGATGTTGTTGCCGATTAAAAAGCGCTTGTCGTTTTGTTCGATGCCGTCGCCGTTGACGGGATCGTTCAAAAACAAGCTGAAATTCGACCACAGTTGGAGTCTGTACCAGGACATCCAGGTCTGCGCGTTGAATGACTGGTTGGCGTCGGCGTAATTGTAGATCAAGCTCATGTTCTGACGTTCGGATTTTCCGCCTTCACTGGGGTCGAAAGAGCCGAAGCGACCGATCTCACCGCTGCGCACCGCACGCGCGGGAACCTCGCCGGAAGCGTTCCATCCGGTCTTAAAAAAGGTTCCCATAAAACTCAGGTCTGAATTTGCGGTCTGCAAGAGGCCGAACTTGGTGAGGATGTTATAGCGAATATAGTCATTGGGGTTTTTGAACGGCCCGTCGTTCATGTAAACCTCGCCGGCGATGTACGGACTCAGGATCGTTCCCTCGGGCGGTGCAAAAATGCCGACGTAGCGCTGGGTATTGTAACTGCCGCCGCTGAGCGTGAGCGTGCTGTCCTTATCACGCTTCTTGGTGATGATGTTCATGGCGCCTGAGGTCGCGAAGTCGCCGAGTTGAGGAAAGTAGGAGCCCTTGTAAATTTCAACTTTCTCGATGGTTTCAGGGATCAGCCAGTGCAGATCGGCGTATCCTTGGCCGTGGGCATGGCTGACCATGTTGACCGGGATGCCATCAATGAAAACCGCGAAGTCAGTGCCGTGGTCAGAGTCGAATCCGCGAAAAAGAATTTGATCGGCTTTGCCGCCGCCATGATGCTGGCCGATGATCAACCCGGGCGTGAGTCGCAATACATCGCTGGGAGTGTTGGTCGGACGAAGCTCCAGGTCTTTTTCCCATCGCGTTTGTTCAGTTGCCGCCGAGGTCGGTTGCTGCCCCCAAACGTAAACTTCGACCGGCTCGGTGGTGTCGCTTGAGTCTGTTGGGCTAGCACGGGCTGGCTCTGAATCGCGACATTCAGCGCCAATATCAAGGTACCGAGAGTTGTCGTCGCATCGCTGTCAGAATCCTCCGGAATAGTATGAATTTTAGCTTTCGTGTTACTCCCGCGCAAAAAAATTTTAGTGCTTCATCTCCGGTGTCGTGGTTACCAGCTTACCGTTTTGAACCCCTTTGGTGGCGATGAGTTTGCTGGCGATCTCATGAACTTTGTCGGCGCGGCCGCGAATGACGATCACCTCCAAACAATTATGTTCGTCCAAGTGAATGTGCAGGCTGGCGTTGACCGCAACTTCGGCTTTGTGCTGCATGTCGGCCAAAAGGTCGCTTAGCCGGTGCACGCGATGGTCATAAACTAGGGTGACGACCCCGATTACCTCGGTATCGCTCAGCCCAACCTTCTTTTGAATCAAGTGGTCACGAATCAGATCGCGAATCGCCTCAGAGCGGTTTTGGTAACCCATCCCGCCAATGCTCAGGTCGAATGCGGCTAACAAATCTTCCTCCAGCGAAACGCCGAAACGCGATAAGTGATGCATAGTCGTCACCGATGCCGATCCGTAGCACGAAGATTAATTCCGTGTCAAACATCTGGGTTCGTATTCTTGGAAGCGCGACCGGCCTGTGGTACGGCTATTTTGCGTGAACTCGAATAGAATTCTCAGAGTTGCCGTCGGTCTTTTGATGCTTTGTGCCGCTTGCGGGCGCAATGAACGGATGGACGCGCTCTATGCGCAGCGTTGCTATAGTTGCCATGGCCCCAGCGGCCGCGGTGATGGTCCGACCGCTGTTAACTTGCCAGTGCAAACGCCGGACTTCCGGGAAACCGTGCAGCGAAAAAGCAACAACCAAATTAGGAAACTCATCGCTGAGGGGCGCGGGGTCATGCCGGCTTTTGAACCGGCCCTGCGGCCGTCCGAGATTAACGACCTGCTGCAAATGGTACGCTTCCTCAGCCGCGAAGGCCGCGATCTGGCCTGGTGGGAAAAATACGATACGTTGGTGGTCGCACACTGCAATATTCCATGGGAAACAGTCTTGGGTTATGACGAGCCACCAGAGGACAAAAGATGATAAATCAAGTCTTTCAGAAGTGCGTGTAAGTGGCGGTGGCGAGCCGCCAACTGCAAAACTATCGCTCTTATTTCAGGCAGTTGGCAGCCAATGGCCGGCTCCAAAGATCGGCTTGACAAGATGTTAGGTTAAAATTAAACTCAAACATGAAGTTTCACAGTGCAGACAACATGCCACTCGATAACCTTGAGCAACTTGAAGCGACGGTCAATCGGCTCCTCGAAAGACATGAGAGAACCAAGCGAGAAAAGGAATCTTTACAAAAAAAACTCGAGCAGAAAGAAAGCGAGTGGCATCACCTGCGCGGGCAAATTCGCCAGTACGAGCGCGAGCGGATTGAGCTAAGGGAAAAATTGGACAAAATTATCGGACAATTTGCAAGTTTGGATCTTACCGACTGAACGACTGGAAGCCACATGAAAAAGGCTTTGGATGTCACTATTCTGGGACAAAAGTTTACGATCAGCAGCGATGCGGATGAAAGTTACATGCTCAAAGTTGCAGATTACGTCGACAGCAAAATGCAGGAGCTGATGCAGTCGAAATCGTCGGCGAAGACCAATGTTGCCATGTTAGCCGCGCTTAACATCGCCGACGAGTATCATCGTCTCAGAGACGCGCATGACGCAATTATGATTCGCTTGGACCAATTGTCCAAAAAATTGTCTGTGACAATGTCGGAGGAGGGTTAACGCCAGTTAAGGTGAATCACTTTCCGTAACGGATCGAAAACGGAATGAGCCTTAATCGAGGCGGGTGTGGACAGATGAGAGAATGGAGAAGCACGATAGCAATGGATCTGATCCGTTGGGTATGTTTATTGTTCGATTCGCTAGTAATGCGGCAGCCCGTTACGGCTAATCCTGAAGCGTACATGGATAAACCGTTGACGCCGGCCATAGTGACACCCGCTTTGGATCGGTCTGATGGGCGGTGGTCCCGTGGGCCAACTGCTGTGAATCGTCGTTCAGATCTCTAGCCGAAAGTTCTCCAGCAAAGTTTCATCTCATCATCTCTCCAAACCGCTCCCGAAGAAATTATGTACGGAGCTGTCGAGGACGAGAATAGGAATGCTTTGCGCAGTGATGTGCTCTCCCGGCGCAATGCACTAGATCACGCCGAATCTGCTTTATGGAGCGGCCTGATTCAGGCGCAGGCGCTCAAGCTACCCCATTATCTCGCCGCCCGTTCGGTGGCCCTTTACAGCCCGATTCAAAACGAAGTCGATACTCGAGAGCTACTGGAGCATGCGCTCGCGGCGGGGAAATGTCTTTTTTACCCGAGAATGATTTCGACGGAGGAGCCATGGTTATATCGAGTTTTCTCACCGGTTCAGCTCGTGGCGGGGAGATTCGGTGTACTTGAACCGGATTCCTGTCGGCCGATGATCGAGACCGATCAAAAAAGTCTGGTCGTGTTTGTTCCCGGAGTGGTCTTCGATTGTTGCGGCAATAGGTTGGGCCGGGGCGATGGTTGGTACGACCGCCTATTGGCACGATTGAGAGGTATTTTTATTGGTTTAGCTTATGAGTTTCAGCTCGTAGAAAGATTGGCGGCTGAGAAGTGGGATCGGAAAGTTCAGTACATTATCACGGAAAAACGGGTAATCGACTGCGGCATTTAACGCAGTAGCTGGGATTGCGCCGATCGGTTCAACCATTTGAAAGGGGGTGCTTACCTTGGATCAAGGACTATTATGGGGAGTCGCCGGATTAGCCGGCGGACTCATTGTCGCCTGGATCGTTGCGTTCATACGCAACAAGCAGGTGCAGAGAGAAACGGAAGCGGCGAAAAATAGCGCCGCTCGAATTATCGAGGAGGCAAAAAAAGACGCTAGCGCGATAAAAAAAGAAGCGGAAATTCAAGCGAAGGACGGTGTGCTCAAAGAGCGGGGCGAGTTCGAAAAGGAGGTACGCGAAACACGGCGGGAACTGCAGAATCAAGAGAAGCGCTTGATCGGCAAGGAAGAGGGCATCGACAAGCGAATCGAGGGCGTAGACAAACGTGAGGCAGAACTTTTACGACGTGAGCAATCGCTAAAATCACGGGAGAAAAATATCGAAGACCGGGCCGCTGAATGCGACCGCCACGTAGACGAAGCGCGACGCCAACTCGAACAAGTCGCGGGCATGACCCGCGAAGAAGCAAAAAAGAGTTTGATCGACCAGATGCTAGACGAAGCCAAGCATGAATCAGCTAAGCGAATTCGAGTGGTCGAAGAAGAAGCCAAAGAAGAAGCGGTGCGCAAAGGCCAAAAGATCGTTGCTTTGGCGATCGAGCGGCTTGCCGGTGATTTTGTCGCGGAGCGCTCGGTAACGGTATTTCCGTTGCCCAATGACGAACTAAAGGGAAAGATTATCGGTCGCGAAGGTCGCAATATTCGTGCTCTCGAAGCGGCGACGGGTATCGACTTGATTGTCGACGACACGCCGGAGACCGTCATAATTTCCGGGCACAATCCAATTCGCCGAGAAATCGCCAGGCTGTCCCTGGAGAAATTGGTCTCGGACGGGCGTATTCATCCTGGCCGAATCGAGGAGGTGGTGCGCAAATCGGAGCAGGAGCTCGATGAGTCGATCAGGGAGGCGGGCCAAAAAGCGATTTTCGACGTCGGTGTGCATGGGGTTCACCCGGAGATCATCAAACTCCTTGGCCGGCTCAAATACCGCTACAGTTATGCACAAAATGTGCTTCTGCATTCCATCGAAGCAGCATTCATTTGCGGCGCGATGGCGGCAGAGCTGGGATTGAACGAAAAGCAAGCTCGCCGCGCCGCGCTTTTGCACGACATTGGCAAAGCGGTGGATCACGAGGTCGAAGGCTCACACGCGATTATCGGCGCGGAATTGGCGCGCAAGTACGGTGAGTCGCCGAAGATCGTCAACGCCATCGCCGCGCACCATGAAGATGTCAAAGCCGAAACGATTCTGGCGCCATTGGTCGACGCTGCGGACGCGCTTTCCGGCGCGCGACCCGGCGCCCGGCGCGAGATGATGGAAACGTATACGCGTCGCTTGGAAGAACTCGAGCGCATCGTAAACGAGTTTAAAGGCGTGGAAAAATCCTACGCCGTCCAAGCCGGGCGCGAGATCCGGATCATGGTGCAGCATGACATCGTATCGGACGACGAAGCGTCGCGCATGGCGCGCGAAGTGGCGCGCAGAATTGAAAACGAGATGACCTATCCGGGGCAGGTGAAGGTCACGGTGATTCGCGAGATGCGTGCGGTCGATTACGCAAAATAAGGATCGAACTGAATGCGGGTAATGATTCTCGGTGATGTGATGGGACGGCCGGCCCGGCGCGCGGTACGGGACCTCGTCCCATCACTCATCGAAAAGGAAGAGATCGACCTTGCAATCGCCAATGCGGAGAATGCAGCGGGTGGAATGGGTGTCGATCTCAAAAGCGCAAAAGAGTTACTGTCCGCGGGCGTCCAAATAATGACCTCCGGCAATCACATTTGGAAAAAGAAAGAAATCTATTCATTTTTAGACGAGCAGGAAAGTTTGATCAGACCGGCAAATTTCCCGGCTGGTGCGCCGGGAAAGGGCTGGTGTCTTTGGCAACACAACGGACTGCGCGCGCTGGTGATCAATTTGCAGGGCCGCGTTTTTATGCCGAATCACGTGGAGGATCCGTTTCGCTGCGTCGATGGAATTCTCAAAGAACGCGGCGGCAACTCGCCAGTCGTCATCGTTGACATGCACGCGGAAGCGACTTCGGAAAAATATGCAATGGGTTGGTATCTCGACGGTCGAGCGTCCCTCGTTTACGGCACGCACACGCACGTGCAGACTGCTGACGAGCGGATTTTCCCGGCGGGCACCGCCTATATCACGGATGTTGGAATGTGTGGTCCGTTCGATTCGGTGATCGGAATGGAAAAGGAAACCGTTATTCGTGGCTTTATTACCCAATTGCCGCGCCAATTCGAAGTGGCGCAGGACAATGTCGTGCTGCAAGGCGTGATCGTCGATATCGACGACGAGAGCGGCAAAGCTCGCGAAATTCGCCGGCTGAGAGTTCATTGGGAAGCGAAGCACTGAGTATGGCGGATCTGCAAAGCCAACTCGCAATCATCAAACGCGGCGCCGTAGAAGTGTTGCCCGAAGATGAGCTCATCGCCAAACTTAAAAAGGGCCGGCCGCTGCGTATCAAAGCCGGTTTCGATCCGACCGCTCCGGATTTGCACTTGGGGCATACCGTATTGATTCAGAAAATGAAGCAGTTTCAAGAGCTCGGCCACGACGTGATTTTTTTGATCGGTGATTTTACCGGCATGATTGGCGATCCGACCGGGAAATCCGAAACCCGCAAACAGTTGACGCGCGAGGAGGTGACGAAAAACGCTGAAACGTACAAGGAGCAAATTTTTAAAATTCTCGATCCGCGGAAAACGACCGTCGAATTTAATCATCGATGGATGGAAAAAATGGACGCGGTCTCGATGATCGAACTCACCGCGAAGTACACCGTCGCTCGGATGCTTGAGCGGGAGGATTTCAAACAGCGCTATCAAAAGCAGCAGTCGATCAGCATCCACGAATTTCTTTACCCGCTAATTCAAGGCTACGACTCGGTCATGCTGAAGGCGGATGTCGAGCTCGGCGGCACCGATCAACGGTTCAATCTGCTGATGGGGCGCGAGCTCCAACGCGCGTACGGGCAAGAAGCTCAAGTCGTATTGACGATGCCGCTGCTCGAAGGTTTAGATGGCGTGCAGAAGATGAGCAAATCTCTGGGCAACTACATCGGAATAACCGATCCGCCAGAAGAAATGTTTGGCAAAAGATGTCGATCTCGGATAGCTCATGTGGCGCTATTACGAATTGCTCAGCGACCGCGAACTAAAGGAGATTCAATCTTTTCGTTCGCAAGTTGACAGTGGCTTGCTGCATCCGATGGAGGTTAAAAAAAACCTCGCGATGGAACTGGTCGCGCGTTTTCATGGTGACCTGCGGCGGAACGGCGCTCAATTATTTCGAGGCAAAATTCCAAAAAAAAGCCACGCCGACGGATATTCGAACGCAATTTTCTGCGCCAGAACCAATTTGGATTTGCCGATTGATCGTGGACGAGCTTAAATTTGCGAAGTCGACAAGTGAAGCGCGGCGATTGGTTGCGCAAGGAGCTGTTAAGGTCGATGGCCAGGCGATAGCGATGTCAATTTCGAGTTCCATTTCCCACAGCATCAAGTGGTGGAAGTCGGTAAAAATCGCATCGCACGGGCGATGGAAAAATCCTAAGAATTTGTCCCG
>CAWERH010000016.1:0-139917 GCA_963811315.1 uncultured delta proteobacterium | reverse complement strand
AGATAAACCCTGGCTTCTTCGGAAATCTGCGCCGATACACCATACTTGCGGTTGGCTTTTTCGAGAAAATGGGCGATGAGGGGCGCGATGTCAGAGCGCCGCGAGCGCAACGGTGGAAGATGAATCGGAATAACCTGAAGGCGGTAAAAGAGATCTTCGCGAAAGGTGCCCGCTTCGAGCTCGCGGGCGAGGTCTTTGTTGGTCGCGGCGATCACCCGACGTTGATTGCCTTTGCGTAGTCGGAGCCCACCGGCCTCACTTCACCATTTTGCAGCACGCGAAGCATCTTCGGTTGCAGGGACAAGGGAATCTCGCCGACTTCGTCGGGAAGACCGTGCCGCCTTCAGCCAATTGGAGCATCCCGGCACGCGCGGCGTGCGACCGGTAAATGCCCCGCGTGCGTGGCCGAATGACCCGCTCTCCAGGAGTTCGTGGGGAATCGCGGCGCAGTTGATCGGGACAAAAGGGCGATGGGCGCGGGGACTGAGATTATGAATCGTGCGGGCGACGACTTCTTTACCCGTGCCGCTTTCGCCCGTAATCATGACCGCGGCGTCGGCGCCAGCGACTCGGCTCACCAGGGCATTGATCCTTTGCATTAAAGGATGTTCGCCGACAATGAATATTGACCGGCAAACAGATTCCGGGCGGATGGGTTGAGTGGGATTGTTTAACCTGCCTGTGCCTCCCGAGGCGCCGCGAAATTGCAAAAGAATCGCCCTCCCTTGCCATCATGCAAAGATAAATAACGCTTCCTTATACCACGTCCCTGCATGTGCCGGTGTAAAAAAGGCGATTCTCTGATTCTTCGATCGAACTAAGGCAACATTACATCGTTTTGGCCTCGCCATTGGGGAACGGACAATTCCGATCAAATGATTCTGAATCGCATAGAAAGTGAGTTGGGCGTTGGTTCGCAACTGCATCTTGTCTAAGATCCGGGAGCGATGCGTGCTAATGGTTTTTTGGCTCAGGCAAAGCTCGCGGGCGATTTCGCTGACCGTCTTTCCCGAGGCGATCATGCAAAATATTTGATACTCGCGGTCGGACAGTGTTTCATGGGGTGGTAAATGAGTATCGGTCGATAAATCGCCGGCAATTTTCTCGGCGAGGCTTGGGCTTACATATTTGCCTCCCGCGCAAACTTTTCGCACGGCGTTAATCAACTGGTCCGAGGCGGCTTGTTTATTCAAATAGCCCGCCGCCCCCGCCTTCAATACCCTAGAACCGAATTGCTCCTCCGGATAGACGCTCAGGACGAGCACCGGAGTTCGAGGGTATTGTCGGCGCAGATCCGAGAGCACATCGAGTCCGCCCCGGCCGGGCATACTGATGTCTAAAAGAACCACATCGCAAGCGGTTTTGTGGAGTTTATCCAACAACTCGTTTCCGCTTGCGGCTTCTGCGACAATCCCCATATCGCTTTCTTCCGCGAGGATTCCCTTGAGGCCTCGACGCAGTGCGGGATGGTCATCGGCAATAATTACTTGAATCATCGTTCGCTCCTTTCTTATGATTGGCTAGGAAATTGTTTACGATCGTGCTTCCGAAAACCCTATCGCAACGAGTTTGGAAACCAGTCCATAACGCTTTCCGTTTTCTCACGGTGAAGCTCAGCGTGTCGTAGCATGGGGTCTCCTTGGAGATGGCGCTGATAATAATCGCCTGGCCGGTTGCGATGACTTCACCCGGAATATTTTGGCCTATCTTAAGATGACGTTCTCCTGACGGATGCTTTTCGTAAGGATGCTTTGATTCAAGTGTCGTAGGACTAGGGGTTCTGTAAACCTAGCCATTTTGAGTTGCCCAAGCAATATCGCGCTTAATAAATGATTTCTGTCTAAAATTGAACAATTTAAGAGAAAATTTCGCACCCCTCCAGCGGAAGGTTCTGGTGAGATTTGCCGGGAACGCCCTAGGCGGTTTCAATACGTTGAATTGTCATCTCTCATCGCCCAGGAGTTAAATTGCCTGAAGGATGAAAGCAATCGTCTTCAAGCGGTTCTCAATAAGATGGCGAAGACGTCGAATAAATTCGGGCTCGCACCGGAGACAAGAACGGCTCAGGCCGGTTTTCTTGATCCTGTAGGAGTAATTTTTGACTACCAGCGGGGTGGTTGGATCTATGGAGAAAGGTTTGTTTAGGACAAGCGTAACCATGTTGCTGTAACGCCGCGAGTGACAACTGGGAGTGGAGTGTTCTGGGAGAGATCAAGCCCAGGCTAGATAAATTGGCGGGCGCTGGGTCTGTCTGGCAAAAATTCGTAGGAAGTTTTTGCTCACCCAGGCGTCGCGTTCACAAGCGCCTCCAGGTAACGATGACGGTGAACTGGTCCGGCGTGATTTAAATCCGTGGACCGTCAAGATTCCCTCGTTTGTGGCCACCATTGCATGTGGGACTCATAAAAAAATCGTCGTATAAATCGGAAGTTGCGCAGCGTTTCACTATTCGCGAGCAGGCCTAGGACAAATTTGTAACGCCAAATTGTTAACGTCCGCGGGCGCATCGTTAATTTCTTGCCGCTCGAAGGATTTGTTGCGTCACCGTCAAATCGCCAACGATTGCGTGAATGTCTAATCACTTAGACCGATCCGGCAGTGTCAAATTGCCGATGGCATTGGGCTTGCGCTGTGACTTCACTTTCGGATCCAGGGTCGCAGGGTAATTGCAAACGAGCAAGGAGTATTGATGCAGCTAGATATCACGGGAAACTTGTCGGTGGCGCAAAGAAATGTCGATGATCTTGCGAACATACTGGTCGGGGCAAGCCCGCGCATACAATTTGCGCGCGGCCTGATCGCAAAACTCGCCGCAAACTATTCCACGGTGCTCATTACCGGCGAGAGCGGTACGGGTAAAGAACTTGCGGCGCGGGCGGTCCATGAATTGAGCGCGCGCCAAGCTGGGCCTTTTGTTCCGGTGAATTGTGGCGCCATCCCCGAAGAATTGCTCGAGAGCGAGCTGTTCGGCCATGTGCGCGGCGCTTTTACCGGCGCGGTCAACGCGCGCCAGGGGCGCTTCCAACTCGCCAACGGCGGCACTCTTTTTCTCGACGAGATCGGCGAAATGAGTCCCAAACTTCAAGTTAAATTATTACGCGTGCTGCAGGACCGGCAAGTCGAACCAGTCGGTAGCGATCACGCGGTGCAAGTCGATGTTCGCGTTGTCGCGGCAACCAACCGGGACCTGCGGTTGGCGATGCACGAAGGTAAATTCCGCGAGGACCTTTTCTACCGGTTGAATGTGTTACCGCTCGACCTGCCCTCCTTGCGCGAGCGCGACGGCGACATCCCATTGCTGATTCGTTATTTTTTCCACCGTCACGGCGCGCGCAAAGGCAAGATGGCGTTGCAGCTCGAGAGCGCGGCGATGGCGGCGCTCGAACAATACAGCTGGCCGGGCAACGTACGTGAAGTGGAGAATTTGGTGGAGCGCCTGGTGGTTCTCGACGATGACGGGATCATCCACGTGAGTGACCTTCCCGACTATGTCATCCACAATTCGGTGCCGCAGCACCAGCGCGCGACCCAAGTGGGTTTGCCGACGGAAGGGCTCGACTTGGACGGCATGCTGGAAAGAATCGAAAACGGTTTCATTGAGCAAGCGCTGTTACGCGCGCGCGGCAACAAGACGATGGCGGCTGAACTGCTCCGGCTCAACCGGACCACCTTGATCGAACGTCTTCGTAAAAAGGGCATGCTGCAGAGCTCAGGCAGCGCTCCCGTTCGACCGCGGCTCCGACGGCCGCGTTTGCGGCACCTTAACATCGACCGACCTGCGGACTGCCTACGAGAAAATCCGGTGCGCGCTGGAGCAGCGGCGTTGCCCTCGGTGGCGGAGAAAAACTGCTGCGGACAGTTTAGCGAAGGAACGCTAGCCCATGGACGAAATCGTTACAGAATTTCTGGTTGAAAGCTACGAGAACCTCGATCGTCTGGACCGGGATTTCGTCGCGATCGAAAAGAATCCATCCGAGGAGGCTCTCGGCAGTATTTTTCGCGCCATCCACACGATCAAGGGGACCTGTGGTTTTCTCGGCTTGGGCAAGCTCGAGTCGGTTACCCACGTCGGCGAAAGCCTGCTGAGCTTGCTGCGCGATGGCACTCTGCAAGTTAGTCCCAAGATCATCGATGCGCTGTTGGCGATGGTCGATGCGGTGCGCCAAATGCTCGCAAGCATCGAAGCCAACGGTCATGAGGGCGAACGAAATGACTCGGCGTTGATTGAAACCCTGCGCTCTCTACAAAAGCTTGACGAAGCGAGTGCCGTGACTGTCCCGCCGTCGACGGCGCCGCTGCCATCCCCGGCGATCTTCCGCGAGTCCGCCGCGAAAGCGCAAAGGATTTCGCCAGCGGCCAATACCAAGAACGAGACACCGCGGGCTCCGGAACCGGCGGCCCCGGCAGTTCCGCCGGAGGGACCGAAGTTTGGCGAGATGCTGATCAATCAAAGGCAAATTGCACTCGAGGAGATTGACCACGCATTGGAGGAACAAGCCAAAGGCGATCCGCGCCGGATCGGGGAAATTCTCGTTCAACAGGGAGCCATCAAGCCCACCGAAGTTTTGGAGACTCTCCAGAGCCAGGGAGAATCCCGCGCCGCCGTGGCGGACAGCACCATCCGCGTCGACGTCGGCTTGCTCGATAGACTCATGAATCTGGTCGGCGAGTTGGTGCTATCGCGCAACCAGATTATGCAGTTTGCCGCCACCCACGAAGACAGCACGTTTATGGCTACGACGCAGCACCTCAATTTGGTCACCGGCGAGTTGCAAGAGGGCGTCATGAAGACGCGCATGCAACCCATCGGGAACGTCTGGAATCGATTTCCTCGGGTGGTGCGCGATTTAGCCGTGGCTTGCGGCAAACAGGTGCGCGTGGAAATGGAAGGCGCCGAAACCGAATTGGACCGCACCATTATCGAAGCGATTAAAGACCCGATGACGCATCTCGTGCGCAACTCCGTCGACCACGGTATTGAAAGCCCCCAGGACCGGATAGCGGCCGGTAAACCCGCCGAGGGGCGCCTCTATCTACGCGCCTATCATGAAGGCGGCCAAGTCAATATCGAAATCAGCGACGATGGCGGCGGCATCAATCCGGAAAAAATTCGCGATAAAGCGCTGCAAAAGGGAATCATTACGGCCGAGCAGGCCGGGCGCATGAGCGAGCGCGAGATGGTCAATCTGATTTTTCTGCCGGGGTTTACCACCGCGGCAATGGTGACGAAGCTGTCCGGTCGCGGCGTCGGCATGGACGTGGTGAAAACCAATATAGAAAAGATCGGCGGCAACGTCGACGTGCAGAGCCGGTTGGGCGTGGGCACGAGTCTCAAGGTCAAGATTCCGCTGACGTTGGCGATTATTCCCGCCCTGATGGTGATTATGGGCAAGCAGCGTTACGCCATTCCCCAGGTCAGTTTGCTCGAGTTGGTTCGCCTCGACGGTGAACTCGCCCGCAAGGGGGTGGAGATGATCCACGGCGCGCCGGTGTATCGCTTGCGCGGCAGATTGCTGCCGCTGGTTTACTTGAGCCGTGAGCTCAAGTTGCCGGCACGCCAACTTGTCGAGGACGGCAACATTAACATCGTGGTGTTGCAGGCGGACGGCCGTCAGTTCGGTTTGGTGGTGGACGGCATCAGCGACTCTAAAGACATCGTCGTCAAGCCGTTGGGCAAGCATTTGAAAGGATTGCCGGTGTTTTCCGGCGCCACGATCATGGGCGACGGCAGGGTGGCGCTCATCCTCGATGTCATCGGTATCTCGCAAAGCGCCAATGTTGTCGCCGAGGGGCGGGAACGCATTATGGCCGAAGCGGCGGCACCGTCGCGAGATCTTCACAGCGAGCGCCAGGCATTGCTCCTGTGCCAGTGTGGCCATGACCGGATTGCCGTTCCGCTCGCGGTGGTCGCCCGCCTCGAGCAGTTTGTCAGCGCCGATATCGAGCGCAGCGGCGGACGCGAAGTCGTGCAATACCGGGGCGAAATCATGCCGCTCGTCCGTCTCGCATCTTCCGGGAGCGCCGGGGGTGAAGAGAACGAAAAAGAATCGCTGCAGGTGGTGGTCTACCGCGACCGTGGGCGAAGCGTGGGCCTGGTGGTGGATCAGATTATGGACATTGTTGAGGAACTCGTCACGGTCAAAAGCGATTATCAGCGGGGCAATTTCATGGGTACCGCCGTGGTCCAAGGGCGGGTGACCGATATCCTCGATGTGCGCGCGGCCATCGAGTCGGTGGACCCTAACTATCTCGCGCACGCCGAAGCCGCATAGAAAGCGAACATCTATGAAAGACGTGAAGCAACTCGCGACGTTTTACCTCGATGGCCAGCTTTTCGGCGTAGAGGTCAGCCAGGTCCAGGAAGTCATCCGCTACCAGGAGATGACGCCGGTGCCTCTGGTGACGGCGGTGGTTGCCGGTCTGATCAACCTGCGCGGGCAGATCGTGACGGCACTGGATCTGCGCCGCCGACTCAAACTTCCAGAGCGCGCGGCCGATCGCTTGCCGATGAATGTCGTGGTGCGCACGGACGACGAGGCGGTCAGTCTCCTCGTCGATGAAATCGGTGACGTTCTGGAAGTGGAGGAGGACGCTTTCGAGCGACCCCCTGAAACCCTGATAGGGGAGGCGCGCGAGCTCATCCGCGGCGCTTACAAACTCGAGAATAGACTGCTTTTGGTTCTTAACATGGAAAAGATCGTAAGCCTTTCCTAGCGAGGCGGCGAAAAAAGCAAACGCCAGGGCGCGCCAAAATGGTAGGCGATTACGACGCAACGTGAAAAGCGGCAAATACAAATATTACAACGAAGTCGGTCTCGTGACTCTTGGCGAGCCAAAGGGAACGGCGAAACGGTTCATCGATTTTGTGACCAGTGGCGCGGGGGAAAAGATTCTCGGGAAATTCAATAGGGCCGGCGCTCTCCAGCTCTGCCCGGTAGCGCGGCGCGAAGAGCGAAACGACGAGAGCTCAGGAGGCGCAAGAGATAATGAAGAAACTTATCGTAGTCGTAACACTTTTGTGTTCCGTGGGCGTCGCTTCGCTCCCTGCTCAGGAAAAGGTGATCGTCGGCGGATCGAGGTCGCTGATCGAGGAGATGAAGGATCTGGCCAAAGTCTATATCGCGAAACATCCGTCAGAAGCGATCCAGGTGTTGCAGGACGGCATGAGTAACACCGGCGGCATCGAAGGCGCAAAGATCGAGCCGTGGCATCGTCCCGGTTAAGTAGCCCAGCTCAAGGAGAGGTGTATGAACGGCCCTACTGCAGTTTCGATCAATCGTTTCCACCGCAGCCTCGCGTTTCGCTTCACTCTTATTATTGGCGCGGCAATGCTGCTCATCTCGGCCGGATCGACCTATTTGGCGTCGGTGCTAGAGCAGCGCTCGCTGAACCAGGCCGTGCAGAATCAAGCCGTACGGCTGGCGGAATTGCTCGCGGTGAATGTAGCCAGTCCGCTCTTTACCTTCAATCAGAATAGTCTCAATTCCATCGCCAAGGCATTCGCCAGCGATTCTTCGATTCGCTTCCTCCAAATCAAGGACGGCGCGGGCAAAGTGGTGGCATCCGCGGGCGAAGCAAAAGTTCTCGATCGGACTATCGTCGCTGAGCGCCAGGCGAAGATGGGGACTGAGGTCGTGGGTTCGGTTTCGGTGGGACGGTCCACCGAGTCGATCGACGAGCAGATGAGAGACACATGGAAGCTCATCATTGGCAGAGAGATCGCGGTCTATGCGCTGCTGTTTTCGTTACTGTCCTATCTCTTGCGACGGCACATCACCAGGCCGCTGGAAGAGATGAACCGCGCATTACAATCCGCCAAGGAAAGCAACAATCTGACGACCCGCCTCGAACTGGGGCGCCAAGACGAAATTGGCGAGCTAGCGGGTTGGTTCAATAGCTTCGTTGCCGAGCTGGAGGGAATTATCCGCGCGATCGGCCGCAACACCCAGCAGCTCACCGCGTCGGCGGAGGATCTGATGGGCGTTAGCCGACGCATGGGCGGGAACGCCGAGAAGACCTCAATGCAAACCGGCTTGGTTTCGGGAGCCTCCGAGCAGGTGAGCAAGAACGTTCAGACGGTGGCGACGGGAACCGAAGAGATGAGCGCGTCGATCAAGGAGATCGCCAAGAATGCCAATGAGGCGGCGCGGGTGGCCAACACCGCGGTGCAAGTGGCTCAGAAGACCAATGCAACGGTGAGCAGGCTCGGCGACAGCAGCGCCGAGATCGGCCAAGTGATCAAAGTGATCAACTCGATCGCCGAGCAGACCAATCTATTAGCGCTCAACGCGACCATCGAAGCCGCACGAGCGGGTGAAGCGGGAAAGGGTTTTGCGGTGGTCGCCAACGAAGTGAAAGAGCTCGCCAAGCAGACGGGCAAAGCGACCGAGGACATCAGCCACAAGATCAAAGCGATTCAGGAGAGCTCGCACGAGGCGGTGGAGGCCATTGGCGAGATCGGCAAGGTGATCAATCAGATCAATGACATCTCGAACACGATAGCGAGCGCCGTGGAAGAACAATCGGCGACGACCAACGAGATCGGCCGCAACGTGGCGGAGGCGGCGAGGGGAGTGGAGGAGATCGCGCAGAACGTAGTGGGGATGGCGGAGGCGGCCCAAGGGACGGCGAGCGGGGCGAATGACACGCAGACGGCGGCGGCAGAATTGGCGCGCATGGCAGCGGAGCTGCAGACCCTCGTCGGGCAGTTCCGGTACGGTGACAGCGGGCAGCGGATGCAGCCGGTAGCGCAGCAGCGAAAGCAGCCCAGGACCGGCGCTGCTGTCGCGCTTTCATCACGCGCAATATCTAAAACTGCGGAATCCGCGCTCCATGAGCGGTAAATGAAATGGGTTGTGTTGCTTAAGCCGAGCTACGGGACGTTTCAGTGAGCAAGCGAGATTTGGGTTCTGGGGCAGAATAAAAAAGGAAAAGGAGAGGAAAAGAAAGAGGACAATGAAGAAACTAGTAATGATCGGATTGGTAGTTTGGGGCGTCGGCGTTGCACCTTTGGCGGCCCAGGAAAAAATCGTGGTTGGAGGATCGGGGTCACTGATCGAGGTAATCGCGGAAATAGCGAAAGCGTATTTGGCCAAGAACCCGTCGGATTCGATCCAGGTGCACATGGATAGCATGAGCAACACGGGAGGAATGGAAGGCGTCAAGATGGGACGGCTGAACATCGGCTTGGTCACCGACGAGCCGCAAGGCGCGGACAAAGGAAAACTCGTGTACAAGATCGTCGGCCGGACGCCGACAGCGGTGGCGGTGAACAAAACCCTTCCGGTGACCAATCTAACGGAGGCCCAGGTCTGCGATATATTCAGCGGTAAGCTCAAATCGTGGAAGGAAGTCGGCGGCAGCGATGGCAAAATCATGGTTGTGACCCGGAACAAGGATGACGCCAACACGGAAACTTTCCGTGAGAAGATGACGTGTTTCAAAACTCTGCAGATTACCCCCGACGCTATCCCTTTGGTGCGTGGCAGCGAAGTGCTCGACGCCCTGGATAAACGCCCAACCACGGTCGGCATTGTAAACGTAGGCACCAGCCTGAGCGACCGTTACAACGTCAAGACGGTCAGCATCGACGGCGTCTCTCCCTCCCCTGAGGCAGTGCAGAACGGCAAATACAAGTTCTTTAACGAACGAGGAGTCGTGACTCTGGGTGCGCCGCAAGGGACCGCGAAGCGCTTTTTGGAGTTTGTTGGCGGTGCCGAGGGGCAAAAAATTCTCGCGCACCGCGGCGTGGTTTCAGCGAAATAATCAACAAGCGGCCAAGGAATCTTATATGAGTACCGATAACGCTGCCAAGTTGCTTAACCGTTGGCGCAAGAACCTTGCGTTCCGCTTCAGTCTCACATTGGGCGTGGCTTTGTTGATCATCTCCGCCGCTTCCATTTATGTCGGATCGATATGGGAGCGGCGCTTCCTTGTCAAAAGCGTGGAGCATCAAGCCGCTCGGCTAACGGAATTGCTCGCGGTGAACGTCGCCATTCCTCTTTTCACGTTCAATCAGGACAATCTCAAAGCTGTCGCTACTGCCTTCGCCAGTGACACTTCCATTCGTTTCCTGCAGATCAAAGATCCCTCAGGCAAGGTCGTGGCATCGGCGGGCGACGCAAAAAATCGAGCTGGTGCCGTGATCGCTGAGCGTCCGGCGAAGAAGGGCAGTGAAGTCGTCGGCTCCGTTTCGTTGGGCATGTCGACGGCGTCGGTCGAGGAACGGATGAAAGAGAGCCGGGAAATTCTTTTAGCGCGAGAAGGAGTCATGTTCCTGTTTCTGTTTTCGCTCCTGTCGATTCTCCTCCGCCGGCAGATTACTAGGCCTCTGGCGGCAATGAACGCGTTATTGCAGCGGGCCAAGGAAACTAACGACTTGACGATGCGGCTCGATGTTCAGCGGGAGGACGAAATCGGCGCCTTAGGCGGTTGGTTCAACGGCTTTATTGCAGAATTGGAAGACACGATCGGCGCCATTGGGCGAGAAACCTGGCGCATGGCCAGTTCATCCGAACAGCTCACCGCGGTGAGTCAACGGATGGCGAGCAACGCGGAAGAAACCTCGGCGCAGGCCAGCGTGGTTTCCACGGCCTCCGACCAAGTGACGAAGAATGTACAGACGGTGGCGACCGGCACCGAAGAAATGAGCGCATCGATCAAAGAGATCGCCAAAAACGCCACCGATGCAGCGCGGGTGGCTAGCAAGGCCGTGCAGATGGCGGAGCGGACCAACGGTACGGTAGGAAAATTGGGCGCAGCGAGCGCCGAGATCGGTCAGGTGATCAATGTGATCAACTCGATCGCCGAGCAAACAAATCTATTGGCGCTTAATGCAACCATCGAAGCGGCCCGAGCGGGCGAAGCGGGCAAAGGATTTGCAGTGGTCGCCAACGAGGTCAAGGAACTCGCCAAGCAGACCGGCAAAGCGACCGAAGAGATCAGCCACAAGATTCAAGCGATCCAGGGCAGCACGAAGGACGCTGTGGAAGCGATTGCCGAGATCGGCAAGGTGATCAAACAGATCAACGACATCTCGAACACGATTGCGTCTGCGGTGGAAGAGCAGTCGGTGACGACCAACGAGATCAGTCGCAACGTGGCAGAGGCAGCGAAGGGAGCGGACGAGATCACGCGGAACGTGACGGGAGTCGCGGAAGTGGCCAAGGGTACGGCGAGCGATGCGACCGACACGCAGATCGCGGCGGGCAGAGTTATCCAGAATGGCGGCGGAACTGCAGAACCTGGTGGGGCAGTTCAAGTACAGCGACAGCGGTGAGAGTGCGCAGCCGGCAGGGCAGAGCAGCGAGGTTTCAGTCAAACGTGCGTCGACTGCCGCGCGCGCGAGGAAGGCGCCGCCGATTCGGGCGGCCGGAGCTACGCTGCATACGCTATAGTCTATTCATACGAGAGTGCGAGCCTCAATGGCTACGTAGAAGCATGACGGAAAAGATCGTCGACTCTTAGCACTGAACGATCAAGCTTCGGCGATACTTCGGGCTGAAAGAGATTTTTTGAGCTTTTCAAGCGGGTCGATGTCCAAACGGGGAGTTTCAAAAATGTGAAAAATTCAAAGATCTCCGGTTTTCCGTAAAATATCGTAGCGACGGTCGGCTATAATGCTTATCCTGCATGGCGGTTCTGGGAGTTTACAGTATAGGCAAGTTAGCAGCCATGAAAGAAACCTCGACGGAGATGGAAAAGAACTGGCTGACCCAGTGTGCGGGCTACGTCGGATATGAATACCAATCACGTTCAGACTTTCGTATCGCGGAGATGCAGCATGTTCTTCTCAATCGAAAAATCAGAAAATGGAAAAGTACGAGAAAGACATGGAGACCGTTGTCGTCGGTGTTTCACAAAAATCAATCGGAGTATGAAGCCGTTGATCAGGTTCGGTGAGGAGCTAGCAAGCTCTACGATGCTTTCAAGAAAAACTGGTTGGAGTATTTGGCTGAGCATAGCAAGGTCATCGAATTTTCCCGTCAAAACAAGAACGATCGAAGCCAAGGCGCTTTTGCGGGGTAACGCGCAGAAACAATTTGACGAAGCCAGCATCGGGGCTCGACCAACTGGTTGCTCTGAATGTGAAAGGAGCCCAGGAGGCCAGTCAGCGCGGCGATTCACTGTATGCCAACGCACGGAGTTGGATAATTGGTCTAATCCTTTCAGCGCTTGGTTATTGGTAGCGCACTAGGGTTCATGTTGGTTCGCGGGCTGAGCCGTCCCATCATGCTTGCCGTGCAGATGCTCCGGGATTATTGCCGCAGGGCGAAGGCGATCTGACTGCGCGTTTGAAAGTGAGCAGCCAGGATGAAACCGGCCAGATGTGTCTGTGGTTCAACACCTTTATTGAAAAGCTCGAAGGCATCATCAGTGTCGATCGGCCAGAGCTCCCAAGAGCTGGCGAGCTCGGCCGAAGAGTTGAACTCAGTGAGTCAACAGCTGAGCTCGAACTCCGAGGAGACTTCGGCCCAGGCCGGTGCGGTGTCGGCGGCTTCCGAGCAGGTGAGCAAGAACGTTCAGACGGTGGCGACGGGAACCGAAGAGATGAGCGCGTCGATCAAGGAGATCGCCAAGAATGCCAATGAGGCGGCGCGAGTGGCCAACACCGCGGTGCAAGTGGCCGAGAAGACCAATGCAACAGTGAGCCGAGCTCGGCGACAGCAGCGCCGAGATCGGCCAGGTGATCAAAGTGATCAACTCGATCGCCGAGCAGACTAATCTTTTGGCACTGAACGCGACGATCGAAGCCGCCCGAGCGGGTGAAGCCGGCAAAGGATTCGCCGTGGTCGCCAATGAAGTTAAAGAGCTCGCCAAGCAGACGGGCAAAGCGACCGAGGACATCAGCCGCAAGATCAAAGCGATTCAGGGGAGCTCGCACGAGGCGGTTGAGGCCATTGGCGAGATCGGCAAGGTGATCAATCAGATCAATGACATCTCGAACACGATAGCGAGCGCAGTGGAAGAACAGATCGGCGACGACCAACGAGATCAGCCGCAACGTGGCGGAGGCGGCGAAGGGAGTGGATGAGATCACGCAGAACGTGACGGGGATGGCGGAGGCGGCCAAAGGTACGGCGAGCGGGGCGAATGACACGCAGACGGCGGCGGGCAGAATTGGCGCGCATGGCGGCGGAGCTGCAGAATCTAGTCGGGCAGTTCAAGTACCGCGACAGCGGTGAGAGTGCGCAGCCGGCAGGACACGGCAACGAGCTTTCAGTCAAAGGTGCGTCGAATGTCGCGCGTGCGCGGATGGTGCCGCCCATTCGACCGGCCGGAGCTATACTGCATACGCTGTAGTTCTATTTCAGACGAAAGTGCAGCGAAAATGAAAAGACAAAGAAGAAGCGATTTGGTGCGCAGCCGCAAACAAAACACGAATACGGAGCGCAGTATGCGCGTCAACGGCTTCGCGAAGCTACGGGCGACTCGGAGATGGTTAAAATATCCATGCGATCGCCGGGCGCGAATGGAAGGATGCAGTGAGCTCTTTTATGGGGTCTAAAACGATCAAAGCGAAGCTGGGTTTAATGACGGGCAGCGCGCTGCTCGGTTTTATTTTACTCGGTGGCTTCGCCTATTACACCATCACGGTGGTTAAAGTCCATGGTCCTTACTACCAACGTATCGCGCAGGGAAAGGACCTGATCGCGGACATTCTCCCGCCACCCGAGTACATCATCGAATCCTACCTGATCGTGCTTCAGATGATGGAGGAGAAGGATTCGGCGGCGCTGGCGCGTTTCGTTGAACGGGGCCACGAGCTTAGCAAGGAGTATGAGAGACGCCATGAATTTTGGCGTCAGGACTTGGCGGCGGGAACGATGAAAAATGAACTCTTGGTCGCGTCCTATGAGCCGGCGAATAAATTTTATGCGGTTCGTGACAGAGAGTTTGTTCCGGCGCTCCAACGCGGCGATCGGGAACAGGCGCGAACGGTTTTGACGAATACTATGCAATCGCTGTATGAGCAACATCGCCGATCCATCGATAAAATCGTCGAGATGGCCACGGAAACTGGCAAGAAAGACGAAGCCGAAGTCCGACAAGCAATGCGTCGAAATCTGTGGATTTTGGTTGGCGGCGGCGTGGCCGTGGCTTTAGTCGTGCTGACGCTGAGTCTTTTCATCATCCGTGGCATCGTCCCGCTCTTGATGCGGACGATGCAATTACTACAGAAAGTAGCAGAAGGCGATCTTACACCACGGCTGAATATAGCCTCGCACGATGAAATCGGGAAGATGGCGGAGGCGCTCAACCAAGCGTTAACTAACATTGGCTTTACCGTGTCGACCATCGGTCAGAACACCCACCGGTTGGCAGGTTCGGCCGAGGAATTGACTTCTGTGAGCCGGCAGATGAGCTCGAGCTCCGAGGAGACTTCCGCGCAAGCTGGTGTGGTCTCGGCGGCGGCCGAGCAGGTGAGCAAGAACGTGCAGACGGTGGCGACGGGAACCGAAGAGATGAGCGCGTCGATCAAGGAGATCGCCAAGAATGCCAATGAGGCGGCGCGGGTGGCCAACACCGCGGTGCAAGTGGCCGAGCAAGACCAATGCAACGGTGAGCAGGCTCGGCGACAGCAGCGCCGAGATCGGCCAGGTGATCAAAGTGATCAACTCGATCGCCGAGCAGACTAATCTATTAGCGCTCAACGCGACTATCGAAGCCGCCCGAGCGGGTGAAGCGGGCAAGGGTTTCGCGGTGGTCGCCAACGAAGTGAAAGAGCTCGCCAAGCAGACGGGCAAAGCGACCGAGGACATCAGCCACAAGATCAAAGCGATTCAGGAGAGCTCGCACGAGGCGGTGGAGGCCATTGGCGAGATCGGCAAGGTGATCAATCAGATCAATGACATCTCGAACACGATAGCGAGCGCCGTGGAAGAACAATCGGCGACGACCAACGAGATCAGCCGCAACGTGGCGGAGGCGGCGAGGGGAGTGGATGAGATCGCGCAGAACGTAATGGGGATGGCGGAGGCGGCCAAAGGTACGGCGAGCGGGGCGATTGACACGCAGACGGCGGCGGCAGAATTGGCGCGCATGGCGGCGGAGCTGCAGAATCTAGTCGGACAGTTCAAGTACGGCGACGCAACGCAGAACGCGCCGTCGGCAGTGAGCGGTGAGCCGCGTTCTCCGCGAGCGCCGTCGACGCCTGCGCGCACACAAAATCGCTCAACATTCAGACCGGAGGGTGTCGCTATGCATTCACTCTAAAACTTGGATTGAGAAATAGGAGAGAAAAAACGATGTCATGGTTCTTTAACCTAAAGAGGTTTCGTATGAATCAGAAAATGATGCCTCTGGTTGGGGCCGTAGCGATAGTGCTTTTGGCCTTTGGACGGGCGGGTAGTTTTGAAATGACGTCTACCATCCAGACGGAATTGGACAGATTCAAGACGGCGATTACCGGGTGGGCCGCCGATCCGGCGATCGTCAAAGCGGTGGTCGAACAGAACGGCAAAGGTCCGATTGCCGGAATGGACAACGGCAAGTGGAAAACCGTTCGGCGCACCGACGATGTCGTAAAAGAGGTTCAAAATAACGCCGCTGGCAAATACCTAAAAGCCAGGGTTGATGCCAGCGGCGGGATGTATACCGAAGCGTTTCTAAGCGCAGCTCAAGGCGAGAAGGCAGCCTTTGTCGAAAAGACCACGAGTTACATTCACAAGGGCCAGGCCAAATTCGACGTGCCGTTCGGCGGCGCAAAATCGTGGCAAGGCAAACCGGAATTCGACGAGTCGGCACAAACCTACCAGATTCAGATTTCGGTGCCGGTGCAAGATGGCGGGAAGACCATCGGGGTCTTGGTTGCCGGCGTTAATCTATCGCAACTGGAAAAGCTAAACAAAAAATAGGGATTGTATGAAACGAATTATTTCGCGACTCGGCGACTGCTCGATTCGCACCCGATTGATGTTGGCGTGCTGCGCGATGGCTTTGGTCACGGGCGTGGTCGGCGGGTTCGCGGTGTGGGCGCTGTCGCGGGTAAACGACGCGTTTCAGGTGCTGGCCACGCGAAATGCGCCGGCGGTCGATTATCTCTTGCAGACTGACCGCAATATGCAGCAGGTCCTGGTGGCGGAGCGAAGTCTCATGTTCATGAGCGTTTCCACGCCCGGCGCTCAGGAGCAGATGAAGGTGCTTGCCGGTAAGATTGCCGAAGCTTTGGATCACTGGAACAAGTACAAGGCGGTTTCGATCGGCTCCGAGGAAAAGAACCGTTGGACGCCGTTCGAGGCGGCGTTTGGCGAGTGGCAAGCTGCTTCCCGAGAGGTGGTGAAAACTCTCTCGCTGGATACTCCGGAGTCGCGGCGCGATGCGATCGATCTGTCCATGGGCGACGGTACGGCGAAATTCGAGGGCGCGAGGAAGATTCTTGTCGAGCTGAGCACGCTGCGAACGACGCAAACTCATAATCATGCCACCTCCGAGGAGGCTCGGGCCCTGGCGTGGCGACGATGGATGCTTATCGCCGGGGGCTCAGCTGTTGGCCTGGCTTTGTTCCTGAGCTTTTCGCTCGCCCGATATATTACCGGGCCGCTCGGTCGAACCGTTACCCTGTTGCAGGATGTCGCTCAGGGAGAAGGTGACCTAACTAAGCGGCTGGACGTCGGCCGACAAGATGAAATCGGCGAGATGGCTCGGTGGTTCAATATATTCGTCGAGAAGATCCGCGGCATTGTGACGTCGATCGGACAACATGCTCAAGTGCTGGCGGCTTCCTCCACTGAGTTGACCATGAGCGCGACTGAAATGAGCGCAGACCGGCGAACAAACTGCAATAGAGGCACAGGAAGCCGCTGTGATCGCAGAGGAAGTGGTGGGACATGTTCGGACGGCGACCGGAGCGGCAAAAGAGATGAACGATTGCATTTTGCAGATTGCCAAACAAACCGCCGATTCGGTGACGATCGCAGGGCAAGCCGTGTCCATCGTTAGCGAAACCAACGTGACGATAGAGCATCTCGGTAACTCAAGCGCTGAGATCGGCAATGTCCTTAAGGTGATCAACTCGATCGCGAAACAAACCAATTTGTTGGCTCTCAATGCCACGATCGAGGCTGCGAGAGCGGGGGAAGCTGGTAAGGGGTTTGCGGTAGTCGCGCATGAGGTCAAGGAGTTGGCCAAACAGACGGCTGTGGCGACCCAGGACATCGGCCGTAAGATCAGTGCGATTCAGAAGGATTCAAAAGATGCGGTGGGAGCGATTCGGCACATTGGTGACGTTATTAATCAGATCAGCGAAATAACCAGCACGATAGCAGGTGCGGCAGAGGAGCAGCGGGCGACGTCCGGTGAGATGACCAGATCGTTAAATAACGCTCACGTGGAAAGTGCCAAAGTAGCGCGATTGATTAGCGATAAGGTGATGACCCGGACGCGGCAAACGGCTGACGGGTTAACCGCTGTGCTGCAGACGTCCGAGGAGCTTGCACAGATGGCCACCGAGATGAAGAACCTGGTTGGACAGTTCAAGTACGATGATTTAGAGCGGCCCGCTGCTAGCTCGGGTTTGCAACGAGATCGTGCGGATGCCGTTGGGCCGCATCCACCACGGAGCAGCGCGTCGTTTCGAGCCGTTCCGGCAGCCGAAGAGTTATTGTGAAGTCGAATTGTTCATACTGGGAATAGATCGGTGAAAAGCTGGTGGGTTTGCGACGAGCTGCCGATAAAGCAAGATGGTAAGGCGACCCCGTCGTTACACCGTGCTGACAGCGGAGGACTAATGCGAGCTCTTATTGTCGATGATTCGCGAGCGATCCGGGGCATCATCAAGAAAATGCTCTCGGAAATGGGCTTTGATGTCGTCGAAGCGCAGCACGGCATCGAAGCGCTGCAGCGCCTCAAGGAAGCGGCAGCCGTGGATGTCATGCTGGTCGATTGGAACATGCCTGAAATGAACGGCTACGATTTTCTGTGCTACGTGCGCGCCGATCCCAATTACCGCGACGTGCCGTTGATGATGGTTACGAGCGAAACGGAAATCGCTCAAATGACCAAAGCTCTCGCAGCCGGCGCCAACGAATATGTGATGAAACCATTTACCAAAGAGGTGATCGCCGACAAGTTGGCCTTACTCGGTCTGATGCCATAAGCCGACGCGGCTACGCGCTACATGGTCCAATCGAGCGAAAACGTGCAATGGCTCCCAGTGAAAGATCGCGGCGACTCGGCAACGGTTCGAATGGGTCCTGCGACAATGCGAAATTCAAAAGCGTAAAGCAAAAATGAAAAAAATTCGCGTTCTCATAGTCGATGATTCCGTGGTGATTCGCCGGTTGGTGACGGACATTCTCACGGGCGACCCTGGGATCGAAGTCGCGGGTGTTGCTGCCAATGGCCGGATCGCCCTGGAAAAAATTCCCCAAGTCAATCCCGATATTGTCATTCTGGATGTCGAGATGCCCGAGATGGACGGACTCCAAGCCCTGAAAACTATTGCGCAAAGGCTACCCGCGCCTTCCGGTGATCATGTTCAGCACGCTTACCGAGCGCGGCGCGACGACAACCATGGATGCATTGGCGTTGGGCGCCAACGATTATGTCGCGAAGCCGGCCAATGTCGGCAGTGCCGCGCTCGGGATGGAGCGAGTTCGCCAGGATCTGATTCCCAAAATCAAGGCTTTATGTGGAGTTCGAGAGCCGTTGCGCCTGAGCGCGGCACCATCTGCGGCGCCCGCGTTGATGAATGCGAAGCGTTCGCCCAGAGCCGCGCACCATGGGCAGCAACGCATCGATATTGTTGCCATTGGCGTCTCGACCGGTGGTCCCAATGCGCTGGCGGAGTTGATGCCGGGATTTCCCAGCGGATTTCCAGTGCCGATCGTAATTGCCCAGCACATGCCGCCGATCTTTACCCGATTCCTGGCCGATCGATTGAACGGAAAGACCGCGTTGACGGTGCGAGAAGGCATTGCCGGTGCCGAGCTTCGCGCGGGAGAAGCTTGGATCGCACCGGGCGATTATCACATGGTTCTCGGCAAGACAGCCATCGGCGCACGGATCGAACTGCAGCAGGAGCCGCCGGAAAACTCCTGCCGCCCGGCCGTCGACATGTTGTTCCGTTCGGTGGCGAAAGTTTATGGCGCGGCGTCGCTCGCGGTGATACTCACGGGCATGGGGCAAGACGGCTATCGTGGCTGCGAATTGATCTACAACGCCGGAGGACAAATCCTGGCGCAAGACGAAGCCAGCAGTGTGGTCTGGGGTATGCCGCGATTTGTCGCCCAGGCTGGGTTGGCCGATAGCGTGCTGCCGCTCAAGCAAATTGCCGGCGAAATCATCAGGCGGGTTGCAGCCGGACGAGAAGCAGCGCCAGGGCGCAAGGGAGAGACTTTGGGACATGGCTATCTCAGACGCTGAGTTTCACTATATAAAAGACTTCATCTACCAGCAGGCGGCGATCGACTTGGAGCCTGGCAAGGCCTACTTGGTAGAGTCGCGTCTCCAACCGATCGCGCGCCGTGAAGGTTTTGCTTCCCTGTCGGATATGATCGCGAAGCTGCGCGCGCAACCGGCTAACGGACTCAATTGGCTCGTGGTCGAAGCGATGACCACCAATGAGACCTATTTTTTCCGCGATATTCATCCTTTCGAACTGCTAAAAACCAAAGTGCTGCCGGAGTTGATCAAACGCCGCGCCGCGCAACGACAAATCAATATCTGGTGCGCTGCCGCATCGAGCGGACAGGAGCCCTATTCGATCATGATGCTGCTGCGCGAACACTTCCCCGAACTCTCGACCTGGAAAATCAACTTTACTGCGACCGATATTTCCAACCAGATGCTCAACCGCTGCCGCGAAGGCTTTTATTCCCAGCTCGAGGTCAACCGTGGCCTACCGGCCACCCTGTTGGTGAAGTATTTTGAAAAAATCAGCACCGAATGGAAAATTAGAGACGACCTGCGTCGCGCCATCGATTTTCGCCAGCTCAATTTGGCCCAGCCGTGGCCGGCGCTGGCGACGATGGACATCGTCTTCATTCGCAACGTTCTGATCTACTTTGATGTGGCAACCAAAAAGCCGATTTTGGCGCGGGTGCGCAGGCTGATGAGTCCGGACGGTTACATGTTTTTGGGCGGCGCTGAAACCACATTGAATCTTGACGAGTCGTTCAAGCGGGTTCAGGTGAATAACAGCGCCTACTATCAATTGAACGCCGCCTAGGAGGGATTAATGAAATTCGCCCAAACAGAGCTTAAGCAAATTACCGAGGAAACTTGGAAAATCGTGCTCGGTGAAGAACTCGAACACCGGAGCGATGCTGTTCTACCGGCGCAAATGGACCAGCCCATCGCCGCTTGCGCGCAGATCGTTGGCGATTGGCAGTTGGGGGTCTGGTTGTATTGCCCGTATGTTCTGGCGCGTCACGCCGCCGAAGTGATGTTCGGTGTCGCCAAAAACAGCGCGAGCACGGAAGATGTACAGGACGTCCTGTGCGAATTGATCAACATCATTTCGGGTAACATCAAGGGTGTTTTAAGCGGCTCTAATCGTCTCTCCTTGCCTCACATCGTTAACGGCAGCGACTTTCAGCTGCGCTTCCCGCGCCACGTCCTGCTGAGCGAAGCGTCTTTCGCATATGACGGTCAGCCTTTGGTCGTGAGCTTGCTCGGGGAAGGCCGCCTGTCCGAATCGATCGAGTTCCCGCAGCGTATCGTGACTCGTGATCGTGCTCCCCATCCCCCACGAACTCAGTCCGTCCGTAAACTCCCATGATAAAAGTGCCTTTTTGTGTCAACGCTGTGCTTTCGCGGACATTTTTCTCCCCGCCTTGATCGTTCTTGTCCACTTTCGCGCTGCGACTGAACCCAATATCACCTAGTTCCAAAGCCTTGGCTTATCGGCTCGATTCATGCGTAAAGACCTCAGCTGTCCGGAGATACGTCTACTCGAACGCCAACGGGAAATTTTAGCCGGGACATCCATAATGTGCTTACGTGTTAACGATGAATCTGAAGCCGATTGCCCTAGTTGTTAACGATGATCCTTTCCAGCTGCGCCTAACCACGTCAATCTTGACGCGCGATGGCTATGAGGTCCTCTCCTGTCTCGACGCTGAGGAGGGGCTCACGCAGTTGAGTCAGCGCGGCGCTGATGTGATCATCACGGATCTTTATATGCCCGGCATCGATGGTTGGCGTCTTTGCCGGCTGTTGCGCTCTTCCGCCTATAAGGCCTTCAACAGGATTCCGATCCTGGTGGTGTCGGCGACATTTTCCGGCGCCGACGCCGAAGAGATCACCGCGCAACTCGGTGCCGACGCATTTCTTTCGGCGCCGTATGAGCCTCGGGTTTTGCGCCAGATGGTGCGCGACTTGCTGGGTAACGGCAAAAACCAATCCGCAACTCGCGTTTTGGTCGTCGAGCCCGATGCGGCCGAAGCGGAACTGTTGACCCATATCTTTGGCCAGCATGGCTACCGCGCGACACTACGCCGTCAACGGCGCGGAAGCGTTGCGCCAATGGCGCACGGATCAGCCGCAGTTGGTCATTCTGAACTACGACCTGCCGGATATACCAGGGACCGCCTTACTCCAAGCGATCAAGGGACCGGGACGAACCAGTGTGGCGATTGTCCTGACCACCGATACGTCGCCGGGACATGCGCTCGATCTGCTCCGTCTCGGCGCCGACAACTATGCGCCCAAGCCGGTTTTGCCCGAATATCTGCTGCACTTATGCGAGACCGCGATGCGCCAGCGCGCCTTGTTTCGGGTCGAAGAACTGCTCGAGATGCGCACGGCTAAATTGCGCGACAGCGAGGAGCGCTACCGAAATCTATTCGAGAACGCAGCCATTGGTCTGGTGACCTATGCTCTAGACGGCACGGTCATCGCCGTTAACCAAAACTTTGAAGTTCTATCACAGCGCTCGCGTGAGAGTCTCGTTGGCAAATCCCAGCGTCATTATCTCAGCGCCGGCGGATACACCGACGCGGCGCGGGAGCAAGAGCGCGCCCGAGCGGGAAAGCAACCGGCGTGGACGCATGAACTGGAGTTGCTCCGCCCCGATGGCAGCAAACTAGCGGTGGAAGCGCGCTGCTCTTTCTTGCGCGGCCGTGACGACGAGGCCGGCCTGATCATGGCGATGTATCGCGATTTAACGGTGGAAAAAGCGCTGCAACAGCAGCGCGCGGAATTCTCGGCGATGCTGGCCCACGACATCCGCAATCCCGTCGGGCTGATCTCCAATTGTATCTCGCTGTTGGTCGACGAAGAGCATGAAGCCGAACCTGAATTGGTCAAGCGCTGTCATTTGCGCATCATGGACGATGCCCGCCTGCTGCAGTCGTTGGTCACCAACTACCTCGATATTTCAATCATCGAGGCGGGGCAGCTCAATGTCAATCGGCGGCCGATCGATTTGACCGAGCTGCTGCGCAATCTGGTTCAACGTTTCAGTAGAGAATCGGCGCAACGGTCGATCGTATTGAATCTTGACGCGCGCGACTGCCCCGGACTCATGGGCGACGTGCTTCTGCTCGAACGGGTTTTCGGCAACTTGCTGCAAAACGCCCTTAAATTTACTCCCAATGGCGGACGCATCGACGTGATCACCGAACCGCGCAGTGACGACGCCGTGGTTTCCATCCGCGATAGCGGGCCGGGAATCGAGCCCGAAAAGTTGCCTTCGTTGTTTCAAAAATTTCATCGTTTGGAGAACAGCGAAAACCGCGAAGGCCTCGGCTTGGGCCTGTATATCGTCAAGGAACTCGTGCGAGCGCATGGCGGCCGGGTCGAGGTCGAAAGCACTCCCGGCGAGGGCAGTTGTTTTTCGGTCTTCCTGCCGCTCACCGACGCGGCGCAAGGCGATTCTTAGAGATCAAATAAAGCGCAGCGCTAGGCGCGCTGCATAGGCACGGACGACTATGGAACTGGACAACATTGAAAAAGAAATCGCGGCTAAAGCCAAGGACTGGATCGATGACTATGGCGCGGATTTTCTCGTCGAGTTAATCGATGTTTATCTCGACGATACTCCAACGCGCCTGGCGCAATTGCGTCAGGCCCTTGATGGCGGCGATGCCGAAACCATGACCCGGGAGGCTCACACCTTGAAATCCAGCAGCGCCAATGTTGGAGCGATGACGCTTTCGGCGCTGGCGCAGCAGGTCGAGCTCGCCGGCCGCAACGGTCGGACCGATAGCGTCGCTGGCGAAATCGGACGCATGTCGGCGATCTTTGCGCGGGTCAAAGCCATCCTCGAAGCGTTACGCCATGCGCCGGGGAAATTCGTCGGCGAAGAGAGATAAGGACGGCGATTTCTGAAACCTGCAGAGACCCACTCCGATAAGGTCGCAAAACGCACGATGAAAATCTTGATCGCGGATGATGATCCTACCAATCGCAGCGTGCTGAGCGCGGCGTTGTCGCGCCTCGGTTACGAAGTGGAGACGACGACTGACGGCGACCAGGCGTGGGCCGCATTGCAGCGGCCCAACGCCCCGGAAATCGCGATTCTGGATTGGCTCATGCCCGGCATGACCGGGCCGGAAATCTGCATAAAACTGCGCGCACGGGAGCAGGAACATTATGTTTATGTGATCTTGCTCACCGCCTTGACTGAGTTGAGCGCCTTGGTCGAAGGGCTCGAGGCCGGCGCCGATGATTTTATCATCAAACCGTTTCGCACGCCGGAGCTTTACGCGCGGCTGCGCGCCGGGCAAAGAATTCTCGATTTGCAGCACGAGCATGCTCGATAAGCAAGCGCAGATTGAGATTATTGCGACCCGCGATTTTCTTACCGGCCTGTGGAATCGCCGAGCGATTTTAGAGCGGTTCGACGCGGAGTTGACACGCGCGGCCCGCGAAGCAGCACAGCTTGGCGTTATCATGGTGGATCTAGACCACTTCAAACGCATCAATGACGAATACGGCCATGCCGAGGGGGACCGGGTACTGCAAGAAACGGCCAGACGTTTGTCCGCAGGGTTGCGGTCCTATGATTGCCTCGGCCGTTACGGCGGAGAAGAGTTCGTCGTCATCACGCCCAATTGCAACACCGAACAAACAATCTTGATCGCCGAACGGCTGCGTGCCAGTTTGAGTGATCAACCCATGAAGATCTCCGCCGGACCGATCCCGGTGACCGCCAGTTTCGGTGTCAGCTCAACAATTGCCGGCGCAAACTACGATATGAAATCGCTTCTCGCTGCCGCCGATGGCGCGCTTTACCGGGCGAAGAATTTGGGCCGCAATCGGGTCGAATGGATGAGTGAGTCCGAGCCCGCGGGCGCGGCCAAAGCCGATCAAGATCTGCGCGAACTTAATGTCCAACTAGAGAAGCAAGTACATCGCCGCACGGCGCAATTGGCCGACGCGGAGAATAACTTCCGTCAGCTGGTGCAGTCCGTCCAGGCGATTGTGTGGGAGGCCGATGCGCGGACCTGGAAATTTACCTTCGTCAGTCAGGCGGCGGAAACGATCTTGGGCTATCCGGTGTCGCGCTGGCTTACTGAAGAGGATTTCTGGCGGAGTATCTTACATCCCGAAGATCGTGAACGGGCAATCGCTTCCTGTCACGAACTTTCCGAGGCGGGATGCAATCATGAATTTGAATACCGTGCCGTGGCGGCGGATGGCCGGGTTGTCTGGTTGCGTGACATCGTCCACGTGATTCTCAACGACGACGGCACGCCCGGCAGCTTGCGCGGGGTCATGTTCGATGTCACTCAGCGTAAACAGGATGAGGAAAAACTCGAAGCGAGTTTTGCGGACCTCCAGCTCCAACAGGAAATCAGCGCGGTCATCTTGGAAGCAAGCGATCCGCGAACGATTCTCGGCGATCTTTTGAAGCGGTGTGTGATCGCCTGCGGCTTTGACCTCGGTACCACGCTGGTCACCGATCTGGAGGGAAATATCATCGAAGTTGCGGCGACGTACGGATACAACGATCCCAACAACATCAAGCGCCAGGGCAAGCGACAAGAAAGCCGGCGCGTTACTCGATTGCGCGCGCCGTCGATCATCGCGAATATTCAAGAGTGCGATGGCCTACGCACGCTCAAGAAAGAAGGCGCCCGCATCGGTTTATTTCTGCCGATTCAAAGCGGCCGGCAAATCCTGGGATTCGTCCAACTCGCGAGTCGCAGCGAACGCGCGATCAGCGCTGCGGAAATCCGTTTGGCCGAAGGAATTTGCCACCTGATCGGTATCGCTATTCAGAAGGCTCGGCTGGCCAATGAGAGCCAGCGTAATCTGGCGCGTCTGGAGGCGCTGCACGAGATCAACGTTTCCGCGACCTCGACTTTGGAATTGAATACCGTGCTCGATTTCTTGCTCGCCAAGATCAACGTGTTTTTGCCGTTTTCGGCGGCTTCGACGATCCGTTTACTGGAACCGGCGTCGGGGCAACTGGAACTAAAGGTCGCGCGCAATATTCCCGCCGAAGAGCTTAGGAAGTTAACTTCGTGGCGCCAGCCCAGCTTTGCCCAACTGGTTTTCAAAAGCCGCGACGCGCTGCTGATAAGCGACGCGCCCGATGACCCGCGCTGTCCGGATGCGGAGTTCTATCGGCGCAACGGCATGATCTCCTATCTCGGCGTGCCGCTGGTTGCCAAAGGCAAAGCAATGGGGGTGCTGTCGCTCTGGGCCCGTGAGCGGCGCGAGTTTACCAAGGAAGACGTCGAATTCGTCAAGCTTCTGGCGAGCCAGGCCGCGATGGCGATTCACAATGCGCAACTTTATCAAGCCAGTCTCGAGCAGGCGGAAGAGCTGGCCCGCGCCAAGTCGGTGGCCGAGGCAGCGACCCAAGCCAAGAGTGACTTTCTGGCGAACATGAGCCACGAAATCCGCACGCCGATGAATGCCGTGATCGGTATGACCGGACTCCTGCTCGACTCCGATCTCGATGCCGAGCAGCGCGAGTGTGCCGATACGATTCGCAGTAGCGGCGACGCTTTGTTGCAATTGATCAACGACATTCTCGATTTTTCCAAGATAGAATCGGGCCGGCTGGAAGTGGAGCAGGCGCCGTTCGCGCTGATCCAGTGCGTTGAAGAAGCCGCGGAGTTGGTGGCGTCACGGGCCAATGAAAAAGGCCTGGAGTTGGTGCATTCGATCGACGCCGCTACGCCGTGGGGCTTAGTCGGAGATAGCGCGCGGGTGCGGCAAGTCTTGGTCAACTTGCTCGCCAACGCGGTGAAGTTTACCGCCCAGGGTGTAGTCCTCGTTGAGGTTAAACCGGGAGCTCTGCGCAGCGAAGGTCAGAGCGAGCTGTTATTTTCGGTCAAGGACACCGGCATCGGTATCCCCGCCGATCGCATGGACCGCTTGTTTCAGTCCTTTACGCAAGTCGATAGCTCGACAACTCGCCTGTACGGCGGCACTGGATTGGGTTTGGCGATTTGCAAGCAGTTAGTAGAACTGATGGGCGGAAGAATTTGGGCCGAAAGTGAGTTGGGCAAAGGCTCGACGTTTTTATTTACGATCGTCGGCAAGCCTGCGCAGGGTAGCGGCACGGCGGAAAGGCGCGCAGAGCTAGCGGGCAAGCGAGTACTCGCCGTCGACGATCTCGAGGTCAATCGAAGGTTACTGACCCGGCAGCTAGAGTCGCAAGGCATGCAAGTGGTCACCGCGGTCTCGGCGCAGGAGGCGCTCAATATTCTCGGCGCCAACGGAGGCTTCGATGTCATCTTGCTCGATATGCAAATGCCGCACATGAACGGCGTGGAATTGGCGGAACGGATCCGCGCCTTGCCGCAACATCAGTCGACGCCGAAAGTGATGCTCACATCGACCGGTCGGCACGAGACCAAGAGCGACGCTTTTGCGGCATTTCTGACTAAGCCGGTGAAAGCGGCGCAGCTCTTCGACACCTTGGCCCGGGTGCTCGGCCTTGCGCCGGCCAAAGCGGTTGCCGCCAAGGCGCCCATCGATAAGGAATTGGGCAAGCGCAATCCGCTGCGGATCTTACTCGCCGAGGACAATGTCGTAAACCAAAAGGTTGCGCTGAAAATACTCGAGCGCATGGGCTATCGCGCCGACGTAGCATGCAATGGGCGGGAGGCGGTGCAGGCGTTGGAGCGCCAAGCCTATGATGTTGTGTTGATGGACGTACAGATGCCCGAGATGGACGGCGTCGAAGCGACGGTAAAGATTCGCGAGCGATTGGGAGAAAATCGGCCGTGGATTATCGCTTTGACGGCCAACGCGCTGCAGGGCGATCGGGAACGTTATCTGGGCGTCGGTATGGACGATTATCTGAGTAAGCCCCTGCGTATCGAAGATCTTGCAAAAGCACTAACGCATCCCGGTATCAAAGAACATGGCGACGTTGCCCTGGAAGAAGCGCCCGGCGCCGAGCTATTAGGCATCGCGTGAGCCGCCCTGCGGCATTATTGTTAGGTGGTTGAAACAATAGGTTGCGGGCATTTTGGCTGCGCGGTAACTTTGCAGCGCATTGAGCTGCGACCTAAGCTCCGGACAGACCCTGTATGAAAGATCTATCGATCGCAAACGTATTGATCGTCGATGACGATCCGTCGACCGTTGGTGTGCTCCAATCGGCGTTGAAGAAGAACGGCGTCGGAAATATTCAGAGCTACAGCAACGCGATGCGGGCACTGACCTACATGATCGGCGACGATGCACTGGTGGATCTTATTCTCTGTGATCTCAGCATGCCGCACATGGACGGCGTGGAGTTCTTTCGCCGTCTCGCCGAGATTGGCTATCGCGGCGGCCTGGTCGTGGTCAGCGGTGAAGACGCGCGCGTTATCGATATGGTGAAAAAGCTTGCCCGCGTGCAAAAGCTGAATTTCCTCGGTTGCCTTGAAAAACCGGTGCGGCCAATTGCGGTCGAGTCGTTGATGCAACAATGGCTCACGCACGAGCCTCTGATATATCAGCCGGCCAGCGCGCCGGTGACCGCCGACGAGATCCGTGACGCTATCGCCAATCGCGAGTTGGTCAATTTTTATCAGCCGAAAGTGGAAGTCACGACCGGCAGGGTTGTCGGCGTCGAATCGTTGGTGCGTTGGCTTCGCCCAAAGGTCGGGATTATCGCGCCGGGCCGATTTATCGGCGTCGCTGAAATTCACGGCCTGATCGAACAAATCACTCGGTATGTTGTCGGCGAGGCATTGACTCACAAACGCGCGTGGCAAGAAGCCGGCGTCGATGTGTCGGTGGCCGTCAATGTTTCGATGGACGATTTGGCTGAACTCGACTTTCCCGAGTTTCTCGCGTTCGAAACCGCGCGCGCCGGGGTCCCGCCGTCCGGTATTGTCCTCGAGGTGACGGAAAGCCTGTTAATGAAAGATCCGATGGCGGTGCTCGAGGTCTTGACCCGACTCCGGCTGAAACGGTTCCGGCTATCTATCGATGATTTTGGCACGGGCTATTCGAGTCTGGCACAGTTGCGCGATATTTCCTTCGATGAATTGAAGGTCGATCTGAGTTTTGTTCATGGCGCCGGCCACGATCCCAAAATGCAGGCGATTGTCGAAGGCAGTCAGCGCATCGCCCAACAGCTCGGCATGACGGTTGTGGCCGAAGGCGTGGAAGACCGTGAGGATTGGGATTTTATCCGCGGCGCGCATTGTGATCTGGCCCAGGGCTATTTTATCGCGAAGCCGATGCCCCACGACGAATTGCTCGGATGGTTGGATGATTGGCGCAGCCGCGTGCCGGATCTTATAACGACAGCGGATCAACAGTTGCAGTGATTTTTCGGCAAACGAGTTGAGTCCGGGCAGAGGCAGAGGCGCACTCCAAACTTCTCATCTGGCTGCTCTTGGCAATGAAACTTCACGGCGCCGCACATGCCAACAACTTGGCATTCGTCTTGCTCCCTTGGCTCGGCAGCTACTAAATTCAAGAATTTTTGATATTTGCCGATTTAGACTTGACAAGAGAACGTCAAAAAGTTGGCGGAGACAGTAGCGGACTCATCAAATCACTATGGCCCAAGTCCTCTCCCAAGAAGAAATCGATGCCTTGCTCGGCGGTATTTCTACTCTGGAAAGCGATACTGCGGAAGTTGCGCCGGCCCGGCACTCGCAACGCGCGGAGGCGGTTGCTGCTCCGAGCGCACCCGGTGAGGTAAAGGCCTACGATTTTAGCCGCATCGACATTTCCACGCGCGGTCGATTGCCGGGGTTAGAAGTCATTCTCGATGACTTTTCGCGCCGACTGCAAAGCATGTACGCTACCCAGTTGGGCAAATCGGTGGATGTCAGCTATAACGGCATGGAAGTCGTAACTTACGGCACGCTCCTGCAAAGCTTGCCTTTGCCGGCCAGTATTCATCTGATAAGACTCGAGCCCTTGCGGGGCATGGGAATTCTTGTCGTCGAAGCGCGCATTGCGTTCATGATGGTCGAGTTGTTTTTTGGCGGCACCGGCAGCAAAGCAACCCTGGTTGAGGGGCGTGATTTTACGCCGATCGAGAGCGCTTTCTTGGGTAAGTTCGTGGCCTCCATGCTCAAGGGCATGGAAGAATCCTGGCAATCGGTTATTGCGCTCAAGGGACGTTACATCCGCTCTGAGTTGAATCCTTATCTTCTGAACGTCGCCGGGTCCAACGATCCGATGATTCTAGCCACCTATAGTCTCAACATGGCGCCGATCAGCGGTTCGATTCTCTTTTCATTGCCTTTAGCGGCCATCGAAGAGTTTCGCGACCAATTGAAGACTGGGATCCAGATGAACGAAAACCCGGATAGTCTCGGGCTCTTTAAACGCGCGCGCCAGCCGCTGTTGAACATCGAGCTTGACGTGCAAGCGGTCGTCGATGTGGTCAATATGAGTCTCGGCGAGATCATGGGGCTGCGCTCCGGCGACATCATTCAACTGAATGTCCCCGGTTTGGATGATATCGAGCTCTGGGTCGAGGGCAAACGCAAGTTCAGCGGCAAGGGCGCGCAACGAAACGGCAACAAAGTTTTCATTACGTCACAGCCGCACACAACGTAAAACCAACAAAAAAGGAATCCCACGCCGATGGAAGAACTGGCAAAAGAAACCAACGGAAACCCGAGCAACGGCGACCAAGTCGATCTGTCATTATTGATGGACGTGCCGCTGCAGGTGACCGTCGAATTGGGCCGTGCCCGGCTGACCATAGAAAATCTGCTCAAGCTCAATCAAGGCTCGGTCGTCGAACTCAATCAAGTGATCGGCGAACCCTTGTCGATTCTGGTCAATAACAAGCTCATGGCGCACGGCGAAGCGGTGGTCTTGAAAGACAAGTTCGCAATTCGCATCCTTGACGTCGTCAGTCCCGAGCGCCGCATCGAAAATTTGGGCTAAGTCTTTGCTGATCTTTGTCGTCGGCAGCGCAGGACTGCCTCGATCCTAGTGGGCGGGTTGCGCCTGAGTTTGCGGCGTGCCTGGCTTTTGCGTCTCGGCCTCAGCCTTCATTGGTTCCTTGGTTAATTTTTTGATCAAAATACTGATCCGGCGATTTTCCGAGCTGAGCGGGTTGTCGGGAACGCGGAGCTTTCGGTCGGCATAGCCGGTCACCTGTTCGAAGCGTTCAGAAGGCAGTCCGAGCTGTTGCAAGATATGCCGCGTATTGAGCGCGCGCGCTGACGACAGCTCCCAATTGGAGTAAAACGAATCGTCGTGGTAGGGGCGCGCATCGGTATGGCCGGAGATCACCAATTTATTGGGAGTGCCCTTAATTTCCTTGACGATCAGTTCGAGGATCTTGCGCATGGTCGGTTTGATGATCGCGCTGCTCAATTCGAAGAAAGCTTGCTTGTCCTTGTCGATAATTTCAATCAGCATGCCGTCCTCGGTGATGGTGATCGGCACTTGGTCTTCCGCGCCAACCAACTCCTTTAGCCCAGAGAAACCGTCTTTTAATGCGGCCCGCAATACTTCCATGCTGGCTGCCTGAATAATGCCGGCGCCGAGCTTATCTTCACCGCCGCGCGGGATCACGCCGCGGGAACCGGTAAAGACGCCAGGCTCGCGAAAGTAGTGGGCGATGACGGCTTTTTCTTTGCTGTTCGAGTTGCCGAGTATCCAAAGCACCAGAAACAGCGCCATCATCGCGGTAACGAAGTCCGCGTAGGCCACTTTCCAAGCGCCGCCATGGTGTGCCGCATGGCCCTTGACCTTTTTGATGATGATTATGGGTCTGTCGTTATTGCTGTGCTGCGCGGCGCGTCTTTGCCGGTTTTTTTAGCCATTGGATGCGGACGCTTTCTTGCCGCGGCAGGCATCTTCCAGTTCGTTTGCGGAAGGACGTTCGGTGCTAAATACGACCCGACGCGCGTATTCCACGGCGATGATCGGCGCGGCGCCATGGAGGTATGCGAGCATGCCGGTCTTAATGCAGATTAGATATTTTTCCTCTTCGGCCAGCAAAAGCTCCATTTTTTGACACAGCGGCTGCAATATGCCGTAGCAAGCCAGAATACCGACAAACGTACCGACCAGGGCGACGGCGATCTTGTGACCGAGAATTTCCGGCCCCTGGTCCATCACGCCCATGGCGATGATAATGCCCATGACCGCGGCGACGATACCCAGGCCAGGGAGAGCATCGGCCGTCTTGGTCAAAACCGCCGCGGGCTGGCGGCCTTCTTCTTCGTGGGTTTCGATTTCCTCGTCCATCAGATGACTTAGTTCTTCGGCGTTGGCTGAACCGCTGATCACCAGGCGGAGCGAATCGAGGAGCATGTTTTTCGCCGCGTGATTGGACATGAATTTCGGATATTTTTTGAAAATTTCACTGTTGGCGGGATCGTCAACGTCTTTCTCCAACGCCATTTCGCCGCTTTTGCGCATCACCGAAAAAAGCTCGAACATCAGGGCAAAGAGCTCCATGTAGTCTGCTTTTGAATAGCCGTTACCGAGAATTGCGTTCTTGATGCCGTTAAGCATCGCCATGAGAATCTTTATCGGTGTGCCGACGACCAAGGCGCCGATGGCGGCGCCGCCGATGATCATAAATTCGACCGGTTGAATCAGAATTGCGATGGCGCCGCCTTCCATCGCGAAACCGCCCAAAATAGCGCCGAAAACGATTACGTAACCAATGACTGCGAACATCTAGGTTCTCAAGCCTTCCAATGCCGAAATGAGGCGAATGATAGGGGGTGAATCCCCTGTAGTCTTGATCGCCTTACCGCCATGAAACTTAAGCGATGTTAAAGGCTTTTTGGGACAAGCCGATCATCTCTAATGGATGAATCAACCAACCGCCTTTGTAAACCAGGTGCGCGAGCAGATCGGCCAGCTCTATTTGTCGGTAGAGGGTCGCAAGATCGTAGAAATCGCTAATAATGACCGCGCGCGGGTACAGAGTTTTGCCGAGGCGATCAGTGGTGATCCTCTATTTGCCTCCCGGCTTTTGCGGATCGCCAACTTTGCCCCGGGTCTGACTCAACGGTTATCGACGATCGGCCAGGCGGTAAACGTGCTGGGTTTGGATAATTTGAAGCCGCTGGCGCTGGGACTCGCGGCTTTTGCGCTGGAAGGGACCCCTCCTGCTGAAGAGCGTTTCCAGGACCCGTATCAAATGCTTGCGCTGCGCGATTTGTGGGAACACACGTTGGGGTCGGCCGCGGTCGCCGGGCGATTTGCTCTCCAACTTGGCAGTGTCTCGCCCATCGCCGCCTTTGCCGCCGGATTCATTCACGATATCGGCAAGGTGTTTCTGGCGCGCCAGGATCTCGATCGTTATCTCGACGCGCTCGCTATGGCGCGCGAAAAAATCCTCCCTTCGACCGAAGCGGAAACTCTCGCTTTGGGCATGGATCACGTCCAAGCAGGCCAGGAGTGGAGTCGCCAGGTCAAATTGGCGGAGGCTTTCGATCAAGTCGTCTGCTTGCATCATCGGCGCCTCGCGATGCTCCCGGCAACGGTGGGCGAATACAGCAGAAATCTGATCGCCATCGTGCAAACCGCGGACGCGGTTTGCGAAGCTGAAGCGCTCGGCCGAGGCGGTGACCGTGGCGCATCGCTCGGCGAATTACACGGCCCATTGGGCTTGCGCCCGGACGACTGGAGCGCCTCCCTGCGCGCAATCAAAGATGAAATCGAGTCGGTACGGCCAATTTTCGGTTTTCACAAGCGCGCCGCAAAAAAATTCGCACCGGCGCAGAGCGAGCGGTTGACTGGCGATCAGCGGCGCGGCGCGGCGCAACAAAAGGCAGCGGCCAACGGTCCGCGCGGCGTGGTCATTCCGTTTCCGTCGCGCGCCGGCAAGAGCGCCGACGGCACCACGCTCCGCACCGGACAAACTGGTGATATTGGTGGTCGAGGACCATAATTCGCTGTGCGATCTCTTGAGTCTCTATTTCATGCGCCATGGCTATCACGTGCGCACAGCCAACGACGGCCAGAGCGCGTTGGAAATTCTCTCGCGGGAAGAAATTCATCTGGTGCTGCTCGATTTGATGCTGCCGCGGGTCGACGGTTTTGAAGTGCTGCGCCAAATCCATCGCACCCATCAGGAAAAAACACCCTACATCATTGTGGTCTCCGCCGGCGCTTCGGAGCGTGACCGAAAGAAAGTTCTGGAACTCGGTGCCAATGAATACATGCCCAAGCCGTTTCATCTTTTGCGCTTGCTGGAACGGGTCCAGGCCGTGGAAAAATTTCTTCTCTAGAATGACTCCAAGGTCGTGATCGAGTCGAGGCGAGCGTCGTCGCACCTCGTGGTTATACCAAGCGGAGAGTCCAATCCTCGGACCTTTCGCTCTTATCTCCGGCGTCTTCGTTACCCTGCGACGACCGTCAAGATCCCGACGACGGCATCTTCTTTGTTGACGCCGCCGCCGGAGAAAAATTCTAACCTCTCGATTCTCTGAGTCTTTTTTCGTGGTTGCTTTGGCATATCGGTTGCGACATGTCCATCAGCGAAGCCGCCCATGAAAAAGATTATCATCATCGTTGCCGGAGTCTTGGTCCTTCTCGGCGGGGGCGGAGCCGGAGTCTATTTTCTCAAGCCCGATCTTTTGCCCGCATTTCATTCGGCCGAAGGATGTCGCGGCTGGCAAGGACGCCAAAAAAACCGAAGAGCATAAACCCGAGCACGAGGTCGGCGCGGATCTCGATGTCTTCGTCGTCAACCTCGCCGGACCGGGGCCGTCGCGTTATTTACGCACCATTCTAAGCCTCGCTGTCAAAGACGAGCACGACAAGGAAAAGATCAAAGAGCTAAGCGGCAAGATTCGCCACAGCGTCATCATGTATCTCAGTGAGCGCAAAGCCGAGGACCTGAGCGATCTCGAAGGCAAGAACAAGGTTCGCCAAGAACTGCTAAAGAAGATCAGCGAAGCGGTCGGCGACAAGAAACTCGTCAGCAACATTTATTTCAAGGAATTTCTCATTCAATAAGGCTTTGCGTGTTTCCATTTAGCTTCAAACATCGGACGCCATCGAGTCAAAACGCCGGCGGGCTGCAAGGCCTGAGCGCTTTGATGCAACGCTTCCTACCGGCATTGGGTCGGCGCAGCAATTTGGCCGGAGCCCTCGAGCATCTTGGCACCATGCCTCTGACGGCGCAGTCGTCGTTGGCGCTGGTTAAGCTCCATGACGAAACGTTGCTGCTCGGCATCACGCCGCAAAGCATCACTCTCCTGGCCAAGGGCAATCGGTCCACGCCGCATGCGATCACGCCGACGGATCGGGCGCAGGATCAGAAAGACGCTGTCGAACCATGAACGGCTCGGCCTTGGCCCTGTTGACCGGTCCCATCAAAGGCACCGAGATGTCCACGGTGATGGAGATATTCATCGTCCTGACCTTGCTCTCGGTTGGGCCGCTGGTTTTGATCACGCTCACTTCGTTCACGCGCATCGTCATCGTGTTGTCGTTCTTGCGTCAGGCCATGGGCACGCAACAAGCTCCCTCGAATCAGATCATCATCGCTTTATCGCTGTTTCTTTCGTTTCATGTCATGGCGCCGGTTTGGCAGAAGATCGAGGTCGAGGCAGTGACGCCTTACACCAAGCGCGAGATTCAACCGCAGGTCGCTATCGAACGAGCCTGGGGTCCGTTGCGCGAGTTTCTCTTCAAGCAGACGCGCAAAGCCGATCTCGCGCTGTTCACGCAAATCGCCGGAGAAAAAGATCTCGACGTGAGCCAAGTACCGGCCACGAGTGTGATCCCGGCCTTCGTGATCTCGGAGCTGAAGACCGCCTTTCAGATGGCGTTCATGATCTATGTGCCGTTTCTGGTTCTGGATTTGGTCGTCGCATCCATCCTTATGTCGATGGGCATGATGTTCTTGCCGCCGGTCTTGGTTTCTCTGCCTTTCAAATTGGTGCTGTTCGTTTTGGTCGACGGCTGGAATCTGTTGGTCGGTTCACTGGTCAGGAGTTTCGCGTGACCCCGGAAGCTCTCATCGACATTTTGAGTCATGCGTTACAGGTCGGCGGTATGGTCGCTGGTCCGACGATCCTTTTCGGCATGGTCGCCGGCGTAGCGGTGAGCATTTTTCAAGCGACCACCCAGATCAATGATTTTACTTTGGTGTTCGTGCCCAAGGTGATCGCGACGATCGCCGCGATCATGCTTTTCGGTTCGTGGATGCTGCAAATGTATTTGGCATTTACCCGACAAATGATTCTAAGCCTGCCGACGGTAATCGGCTGAACTCATCCGATGAATTCACTTACCACATTCATAGGCCAGCGCTGGCCCGAGGTGGTGACTTTCCTCTTGGTCTTCGGCCGCACCATGGGGTTGATCGTCGCCGCGCCGTTTTGGGGTAGCCGGACGGTGCCGGTCGTGGTCCGGGTTTGGGTCGCCGTATTGCTCTCGATTGCGACTTATCCGCTGGTCCAAATTGTTGCCTTGCCCGACGGCATCTCCGTTCTGTCGCTCTCGCTGGGGTTGGGCGGTGAAATTTTTCTCGGTCTGGTGCTTGGCTGGCTCGCCCAGATGTTGTTTGCCGGCATGCGTTTGGCCGGCCAAGAAATCGAGGGTAAATCGGGCCTGGGCTTGATCCAATTGGTCGACCCGCACGAAGGCGGCAGCACCGGTATCTTCTCGGCTTTTTTGGAAATCATGGCCGGGATGATTTTCTTTTCCTTAAACGGCCATCATTTGCTAATTCAAGCGCTCGCTTCCAGCTACAGCGTCTTCCCGTTGGCCGGCGAAAAATTCTTCGCGCGCTTGGCCGCCGGGTTGGTCAATTCCACCGGAGAAATCTTCGTTATCGCGCTCAGGGTCAGCGCCCCGGTATTGATCGGTTTGCTCTTGAGCGACGTGGTGCTGGGGATCTTGAGCCGGGCGATTCCCCAAATGAACGTTTTTATGGTCGCGCCACCTTTGCAATTCGCTTTTGCCATTTTCCTGGTGATGTTGTCGTTGCCGGCGCTCGTGTGGTTTGTCGTGCGCCAGTTGCCGTTAATGGTCGGTATTCCCGGCGGAGTTCGATAGGCAGTTGAGCATGCGCCGAACACCGGAAGTTTCCGATGGCTGAAGAATCATCCAACGATAATTCCGAAAAGACCGAAGAGCCAAGTTCCAAACGACGCGAAGAAGCGCGCGGCAAGGGACAGTTCCCGCGGTCTAAATATTTGATCCCCGCGGTGACCCTGGCCGCCATCGCGGTCGCGCTCCGCTTTGGCGGAGAAGAGTTGATGGTGCGTTTTGAGCGCTGCCTCGTCGGATTCTTCGCCGAAGCGGGCCACATGAAGCCATTGGCGAACGAAGATTTGATCGAGCTGTCGATGCAAGGGGTGATGCTCTTCGCACCGATTCTGTTGCCGGTTTTTGGCGGGGTTACGCTGCTCGCCTTGGGCGCAGGATTCATGCAGAGCGGTTTTGTCATGGCCGCCGAACCGATCAAGATCGACGTCAGCCGGGTCAATCCTTTCGCCGGACTGCGCCGATTGTTGAGCGTCGACACGGTTGCCGAGAGTTTCAAGGCGCTGATCGTCATCGGTGGCCTGGGATTGCTCGGCGGCGTCGTGCTTTACGGCGATTTGCCGGCGCTGATCTCTCTCAGCGGCCTCGGCGTTCAAGATATTTACTTCTACGCCAGTCACGCCGGCGCCAGACTGATTGCTTGGATCGTCGGCGGGGTTTCGGCGCTCGCGGGCGCCGATTTTCTCTATCAACGCTGGCGCACCGACGTGCAACTGCGCATGACGCACCAGGACGTCAAGCAAGAGTTGCGCGAGCAGGAAGGCGATCCGCAAGTCAAAGGCCATTTGAAGAGTCTGCGGCAAAAGCTCGCGCGCCGGCGCATGACTGCGGAAGTCGCCAAAGCCGATGTGGTCATCACCAACCCGACCCATCTTGCAGTCGCGCTCAGTTATCGGATCGGCGAAATGAGCGCGCCGAGAGTGCTCGGCAAAGGCGCCGGCTTCATCGCCGAAAAGATCCGTGAAATCGCCCGGCAGAAAAGCATTCCGATCGTCGAGAACCAACCGTTGGCGCGGTTGCTCTACAGTCAAGTGGAAGTCGGGCGCGAAGTTCCCGAGACGCTCTATCGTGCGGTCGCGGAAGTGTTGGCCTACGTGTATCGGCTGCGGCGCGGCAATCGCGCGCCGGTGCCGGCGAGCGCAAGCGAAAGTTCAAGATTTATAGCCGATGGCAACAGCCCAACAAAAATCATATTTTTCCCGCGCGACCGAAATGATGCCCGCGGTCGGCGTCATCGGCATCATCATGATGATGATTTTGCCGGTGCCGGCGTTTCTGCTTGACCTTGCGCTGGTGACGAGCATCGCGCTGTCGCTGACGATTCTGATCGTGTCCCTCTACGTCAAGGAGGTGCTCGATTTCTCCGCCTTCCCCTCGGTGCTGCTGTTTGCCACGCTGTTCCGCTTGGCCCTCAACGTGGCCTCGGCGCGCTTGATTCTCCTGCACGGTGAAGAAGGGACGTGCGGCGGCGGGCCACGTGATCGAAGCGTTCGGCCAGTTCGTCGTCGCCGGCAATTACGCGGTCGGGTTTATTGTCTTCATCATTCTCGTCGTGATCAATTTCGTCGTCATCACCAAAGGCGCCAGCCGCATCGCCGAAGTGGCGGCGCGCTTCACTCTCGATTCGATGCCGGGCAAACAGATGGCCATCGACGCCGATCTCAACGCCGGCTTGATCAACGAAACCGACGCGCGTCAGCGCCGCCAGCGCATTCAGAAGGAAGGCGATTTTTACGGCGCCATGGACGGCGCATCCAAGTTTGTCCGCGGCGACGCCATCGCCGGTTTGATCATCCTCGCGGTTAATCTCTTGGGCGGCTTTTTTGTCGGCGTCATGCAGAAGGACATGTCTGGCGGCGACGCGGCACGGCTGTACAGTTTGCTCAGCATCGGCGACGGCTTAGTGAGTCAAGTGCCGGCGCTGATCGTCTCCACGGCCGCCGGCATGGTGGTCACGCGCTCAGCGTCGGGCGGCGAGCTTGGCGTAGAGATAACCAAACAGCTGTTATGGAATCCCAAGGCGCTTTACGTCGTCGCGGCGGTTCTGGCGCTGTTCATTGTCGTTCCCGGTTTTCCCGCGATACCGTTTTTCCTTGCGGCCGCCGCCATGGGAGGAGCCGCCTACTACGTCTCCGCGCGCGACCCCCTCGAACCAAAAGAGCTGGAGGCTGAGATCAAAGCGCCGACGGAACAAACCGAAGACCCGTTGCGGCCGCAGTCGGTGGATCTGGTCGAGCTCGAGGTCGGCTATGAACTGATACCGCTGGTCGATGGTGAGCATGGTGCGGTGGTGGAGCGCATTCGCGCGCTGCGCCGCCAGTTCGTTGCCGACCGCGGTTTTCTCGTGCCGCAGATTCATATTCGCGACAATCTCCGCTTGGGCAGCAAGCAATACGTGATTTTGGTGAAAGGCATCGAGGCCGGCAAAGGCGAGTTGAAACCCGCGCGGTTGTTGGCGATGAATGCCACCGGCGCGGCGCACAACGAGGGCGAACTGGTCGGCGAAGCGACGCAGGAGCCGGCGTTTGGTTTGCCCGCCCTGTGGATCTCGTCGGCCGACCGCGAGAAAGCCGAGACCCTCGGCTACACCGTGGTCGATCCTGAGACCGTGCTGATTACGCATATCTCCGAGCTGGTCAAACGCTATGCGCCCGAGTTGCTCACGCGCCAGGACGTGCAGCGTTTACTCGACGGCCTAGGCAAGGAGCATCCGAAGGTCGTCGAGGAATTGATCCCGCATCACCTGACTCTGGGCGGGGTGCAAAAAGTTTTGCAGAACCTGTTGCGCGAAGAGGTGCCGATCCGCGACTTGCTCACCATCATCGAGAACCTGGCCGATTATGCGCCCAATACCAAAGACCCCGACGAATTGACCGAGCACGTGCGCCAGGCGCTGGCGCGCACGATCACCTCGTCCTATCGCAGCGTCGACGGCCTGTTGCCGGTGATGACGTTCGATCCCCAGATCGAACGGATGATTCGCGAGCGGGTTCAGGAAGGCATTTCACTCGAACCGCAAGCGGCGCAGCGGATCATGACTGCGGTGCAGGGCTCGGTAGAAAGTTTCACCAAGCGCGGCCTGTTGCCGGTCTTTCTTTCCGCCGCCAGCGTGCGCCGTCACCTACGCCAATTGATCAGTCATTACATGCCGCAGGTTGCCGTGTTGTCCCATAACGAAGTCGCCGACGGCGTCAAGATTCAATCTCTCGGTATCATCCGGTGGGGCGATGAATCATAAACGTTTTTGGGGCCGCAGCATGAGCGAAGCGCTGCGCGCGGTGCGGACCTCGTTGGGCGCCGACGCGCTGATCCTGGAGACCAAAAATTTGCCGAAGGATTTGGGCGGCGGGGTAGAGATCACGGCGCTGGCTGATGGCCGGCGGAAGAGGAAAACGAGAGCGAAATCAAAGTTGCCGCGCCACTCAAAGCCCAGCCCTATCCGATGGACGAATTGCGTCATGAGTTGGCAGCGCTCAAATCGATGCTCGTCTGGCTCGCCCCCGGACTCAATCATCAAGACAAGATCGTCAAGGCTTTGGTGGCGCACGGTCTCAGTCCGGAGCTGATTGCAACACTCATGGAAACGATGAGCCAAATTCCTGGCGGCGACGACCGCGCACGCTGGTTTCAGGCGATTTCCCAAGTGGCGCCGACCGGCGGACAAATCGCCGCGCGCCGCGATCGCCTCGCGCTCATCGGACCGACCGGCGTCGGCAAGACGTTAAATCTGATCAAGCTTACCGTGAGCGAAAGCCAATGCCGCGCGCGTCGGATCGGCTGGATCAGCGCCGATGAAGGCCGGCTTACCACCGGCGACCCGCTGGCCGTCTATGCCGGTGTACTGGGTGTGCAATACGAGCGCGCCGGCAATCGCAAAGCTTTGAAAGGCGCTCTCGATCGGCTCACAGAGTGCGATTTGGTGTTGATTGATACGCCGGGCATCAATCCGCGCGACCCGTTGAGCGTCAAGGAGTTGGCTAAGCTATTCCAGGGTTTAACTGAGGTGCGTCGCACGCTCTTGTTGAGCGCCGAAACCAACGGCAACAATCTCGCCGACTGGATCACCAGTCTGCGTCCCATTGAACCTCAATCGCTATTTTTTACCAAGCTCGACGAAAGTCGTTACTTCGGGCCGCTGTTGCACGCAATTCTGACCGCGGCTTTGCCGGTTTCCTATTTGAGCTTGGGACAAAATCTTGCCGGTGATCTCGAGATCGCGCGGCCGGAAATCTTCGCTAGTCTACTGCTGACGGGGGTCGACACCTATGATTGAAGCGACAGCTAATGACAACCTGCGTCAAGCGCCGGCCGTGTCGATGATCGCGCCGCCACTGCGTCAGCGCGTCGGCCACCGTCCACTCGCGCCGGCGCCGGTTTTCGCCATCACCAGCGGCAAGGGCGGTGTGGGCAAAACCAATGTGGTGGCTAATTTGGCGACTGCGTTGGCGCGCAAGAAAAAGCGCGTGTTGGTGATCGACGCCGACTTGGGTCTGGCCAACCTCGATTTATTTCTCGGCGTCAGACCAGTCCATACTTTGGAAGATTTTTTTGCCGGCACGGTCGGCCTCAGCGAAGTCATTATTGCCAATCGCGACGGAGTTTTGCTACTGCCGGGCGCCAGCGGCGTGCAAGCATTGACCGCCTTGAGTACCGAGCAAAAAATTGCCCTGCTGACCGAGCTCGACGTCATGACTCAAGAGGTCGATCTGGTTTTGATCGACACCGGCAGTGGGATTTCGGATGCGGTCACCTATTTCACCACGGCCGCGCAAGAAATCGTCGTGGTCGCAACTGCGGAACCGTCCTCGATCACCGATGCCTACGCATTGATCAAAGTCCTAACCTCGGATCATCGGCAAAAACGGTTCTCGATTCTTGCCAACAACGTCGTCGACGGCGCCGAGGCGATGCGCCTGTTCGAGACGCTTTCGGGCGCGGCCTTGCGGTTTCTCAACGCCTCTCTCGATTTTCTCGGCTGGATTCCGCGTGATCCGCAATTGCTGCGCGCCGTCGCGCAGGCGCGCACGGTGGTCAGCATGGCTGCGGATGCGCCGTCGAGTCGGGCGTTCTTCGCTTTGGCCGACCAATTCGCCGATTCGGCGCAGCGCATCAAAGTGAAAGGTAACGTGCAGTTCTTCTTTCGCCGTCTGCTCGAGGCTGAGAAAAACGCGTAATGAAAACCGCCAAAAAAACAACTTCCAGCGGGGCTCCGGCGGTGGACCTCAAGTTGGACCCGGCAAGCGATGAAACTCGGGAGCGTTATCTGCCGTTGGTCCGCTTCGTGGCGGAAAAAATTCACCGGCGGTTGCCGCCGGGCGTCGATCTCGAATCGCTGATCCATTCCGGGGTTGTCGGTTTGCTCGAAGCGCTGGAGCGCTTCGATCCCAAGCGCGGCGTCGAGTTCGAGGCCTACGCGCGCTACCGCATTCAAGGCGAGGTGATGCAATGTTTGCGCTCCCTCGACTGGGTAAGCCGTTCGGTGCGTTCTTGGGGACGCAAGCTCGAAGCGGCGCGCACCAAGCTCGCCGGCGAATTCGTGCGCGAACCGACGGCTGAAGAAATGGCGAAGGAATTGGCCATCCCGCTGGACAATTATTTTCGCGTCGATCAGCAAGTCAACGACGCTTTGCTGCTCAGTTTGGAAGATCTCTCGATTACTTCAGAGGCGGATTGGGAAAGTACCCAGCAAAGCTACAATCAGAATATTCATTTCGATCCGGCGAACTTTGTCGAGAATAAGGATCTCGTCACAAAATTGGCGACTGCCGTGGACGGCTTGCCGGAACGCGAGCGGATGGTGGTCACGCTCTATTATCACGAAGAGCTGACTTTACGGGAAATCGGCGAGATTCTGAATTTAAGCGAAGGCAGAATTTGTCAAATTTTTGGTCAAGCGGTCGGACGCTTGCGCGGCGCGCTGGGGGTTGCGGCCAAAGCGAAAGACGGCACGAAAGGTTCCGGGGAGCGCAAAGGCCAAGCCGCGATGAAGCCGGTGCGTGTTTAACCATGAAAGTGCCAACGAGAAGAATAACGGCAGGTGTGCCATGGCAGATTCGATCCAGCGGATTATTCCATCGTCGATCCCCCTCGACCGCGCCGGGCAGTTCGGCAAGGAACGGCGGCGAAATGTCGCCGACGGCCAGAAGCGACGGCAAGACCCCGACGAGGAACAGCGCGTGCCTGAAGGCCAACAGGCAACCCCGGCAAACGATGATGCGGCACCCGTACAAAGCAACATCAAAGGCAAAAATCTTAACATCAAGGCATGACCCACGAATGAGCTCAGAAAGGAGAGACGTATGGATTTGATTCTAATGGAGGCATCGGCTTTGCTGTTATTGGCGGCGGCCATCTGGATGTTTCGGCGTCGCTGGGCGACGCTCGGGATTTTCAATCCCGCAACCTTTGAGCGTCTAGAACAGGTTGAACGAAATGCCGAGCAGACCAAGCAAAGCTGCTCGAGTGCTCTCGCCGATATACAGAAAAACCTGGAATCCCTCGAACAGCGCACTGCGGCGGCGGAGCGAAAATTGGCCAGCCACGGCGCAACGCCGGCGGGCCAGCACAAGGAATTTTATCATGCGGCTGCCCTGTTGCTCTACGCCGGCCATCCTGCGGCGCGCGTCGCCGACGTGCTCGATCTATCGCTGGCCCAGGTCGAGATGGTTCGCGAACTGCAAAAAATGATCGCTGCGGAAAATCCTCCCGACGCGGCTCAAGAGTCCCAAGTGGCAAACCACACCAGTGACAAAACTGCCAAGAGAAAAAATCCCGGCGCGCGCCCAGGCAAATCTCGCAGCAGACCCATCCTGCTGACGGATATCGTGGCAGCGGAAAGCTTCGCTGTCGACGCCGGCGACCGACGGGCGGAAATGAATGGGGCAGCAGTCGAACGCCGAACGGATGAAACCTTTGTCGCATGCTAGCGTGGCGCCGGCGAGGTTGCCAGTGCGCCAGAAGTAAAAGAACAGGAGACCTTATGATTACGCTGATTGTTATAACGTGCTTTGCGGGTTTGCTCGTGGCGGCTGGGTTCGTGGTCAAGTGGCGTCAACGGCAAGCCACCCCCAATCGCCGCGACCAGAATCTCGCCCACCTCGAGGAAGTGCTGCGCACCGCACAGCTGACCAATAGCAGCTTTTTTCAGTCCCTCGAGTTGGTGCAGAAAAATCTCGAATCGCTGTTGGCTCGGGCCGAGAGCGCCGAACAGCGCCTGCGCAGTTTAATGCTGCAGCCGGGAGTGGAGAAAGCCGATCAATATACCGCCGCCGCGCTGCTGCTGGGCGAAGGCCAGGAACCGCAGCGGGTTGCAGCGATGCTGAATTTGCCGTTGCCGCAAGTCCAGATTGTTCGCGAGTTGCAAAAAATGGCGGGCAAAGAAAAGAAGAACACGGCGCGACGTAAGATCGAGGAACCGAGCGTCGAAGTGGAATTCGACAGCCCAGCAAAAACTGCCGCCCTCAAGGAAAAAACTTCCCCCTATCCGATGCGTCTGGTCGACGTTATTCGCAAGGCGGCGAGCGAAGCGGCGAAGCAAAACAACGATTACGGCCAATTCACGGGCATCCATGCGTAAAATACTTCCCGCACAGGGTAAATTAAAGTTGACCGAGCGCGTGACCGATAATCTTTTATTTTACCGGCGGCGGGTATGCAAATTGCTTTGAAGTACGGATTACTATGGACGCAGCGATGTATAAAGCACTGTCCGGCTCGGTGGCGCAGATGCATCACCTGGACGTAGCGTCGCAAGATCTCGCTAACGTCAACACCGCCGGTTACAAACGGCAGCGGCTCGCTTTCAGTGAAGTGCTGGCGCGGCGCCTGGCGTCGGAAGACCGGCCGGGCGGCTTTGTGGCGGTCGCAGCCCAGCGTACCAATCTGGGGCAGGGCGCAGTGGAAGGCACCGGCAATCCATTCCATCTGGCGCTCGAAGGCGACGGTTTCTTTGTGATTCAAACCGCGCGCGGTGAGCGCTACACGCGCAATGGCGGATTCACGCTAAAATCGGACGGCACGCTGATGACTCCGCAGGGGGAACCGGTGCTGGGCGACAGCGGGCCGCTGCTGATCAGCGGCAATAAGATCGAAGTCGCCAGCGACGGCACGGTGCGTTCGGACCAGGGGGACATCGGCCGACTCAAACTCGTTCGGTTCATAGATCCCGCTAAGGTTTTCAAGGAAGGCTCCAACCTGTTTATCACCGACCCGGGCAACATCCGGACGGCCAGCGACCAGGCGACCGGCAACGTGCGCGTCGTGCAGGGCAGTCTCGAGCAGTCCAACGTCAGCCCGGTGGACGGCATGATCTCTTTGATTTCGATCCACCGTCAATTCGATTCCTACGAGCGCATCATGAGATTGATGGATTCGATCACCCAAAAGATGATTGCCTCGGCGGCGCAGTAAACTCGAAGCGATAAGGAGATAGTCATGCGAGCACTTTGGACGGCTGCGACCGGTATGCAAGCGCAGCAACTGACCCTTGACGTCGTCGCCAATAATTTGGCCAACGTCCAGACCGCCGGTTTCAAACGCAGCCGGGTCGATTTTCAGGATCTGGTCTACGAAACGTTGCAAGCGCCGGGGGCGGCGTCCGCTCAGGGACAGGAAATCCCTACGGGATTTCAGGTCGGCCACGGCTCGCGCGCGGTGGCGACCCAGCGGCTTTTCATCAAGGGCGACTTGCAGCAGACCGGCAACGCGTTGGATCTTGCCATCGAAGGCGACGGCTTTTTTCAGGTGCAGCAACCGACCGGCGAGACCGCCTACAGCCGGTCCGGCGCGTTCAAGAAAGACAGCCAAGGGACGGGTGGTCACCTCCGATGGATTTGCCATCGAACCGCAAATCACCATACCGGCCAACGCGCTCAATATTACCGTCGGCGTCGACGGGATTGTCTCGGTCTCGTTGCCCGGCCAGACCCAACCGCAGCAGGTTGGCACGATCGAAATCGCGCGTTTCATCAATCCCGCCGGCTTGGTTGCGCAAGGGCGCAATCTGTTTCTCCCGAGCCAAGCTTCGGGCGATGCCACGCCGGGAACTCCCGGCCTGGACGGTTTGGGAACTTTACTCCAAGGCTTCGTCGAAGGATCGAACGTCAACGTGGTCGAAGAAATGATCGGCTTGATCACCAGCCAACGGGCCTACGAGATCAATTCCAAAGCGATTCGCACAGCCGATGAGATGATGCAGACCGCTAACAATTTGGTCCAGGGATAAACGCCCATGAAATTATTTAAGGGCTGGTTGGGAACGATCGCGCTGACAGCTTGGCTATGCGCGACGCCGTGTGCCGCGGCGACTCAGGAGGCGCTTCTTACCGCGCAAAGAGCGGAAGAAGTTCTCAAACAATACGTTTTGAAACATAGCCCCTGGCAATCGGCGAACGTTGAATTGCGCGTGGTGGGTTTTTCACCGGTGGCATTGCCGGCCGGACACTCGCCTATCGCGTGCTCAAACCAAACCTAGGAATAACGCCCGGAACCACCAATTTTTTGCTTGCCGTCGATGCTGCCGGCAAAGAGCAACAGCGCCTGTGGATTAAAGCGGAAATCAGAATTTTCGAAGAAGTCGTGGTGAGTTCCACGCCGCTGGCTGCGCGCAATTTGGTTTACGCCAAAGATATCCGCTTGGAACGCCGCGACGTTTCCTCGCTCCACGCGCGACCGTATAAACGCATTGACGCGGTCGCCGGTCAGCAGGTATCGCGCGCCCTTGAAATCAACGAAATACTGACTGAGAAATCGGTGGACCGGCCGACGCTGATGCGTCGGGGCGCGCCGATAACACTGGTTTATGAAACCGGGAACCTGCGCGTGGAATCGCCGGGCTTGACCGTTGAGCCGGGTAAAATCGGCGAGACGATTCAAGTGAAAAACCCATCTTCGGGAAAGCTCATCCGCGGCGTGGTGGTCGACGAACGCACCGTGAGGATCAATTGATGAAGCGAGCGTTACTCGGGCTCGGCATGGCGGTACTACTCTGCGGTTGCGGGAATATGCTCGAGAAGCGGTTTTTTCCCAAGCCGACCGCTGTCGGAGATGTCCAAGGAAGTCAACCGTCTGGGCCAGACCGATACGCACAATCCCAATGCAAGCCGGTGTCGCGCGGCTCGTTATGGCCGGTCGATGACCATGTGTTTTTCTATGGCGACAAGAAAGCGCTGCGGGTCGGCGATATCATCACCGTGCGCATCGTCGAGAACGCCGAGGCGAGCAACACTGCCGACACCGATCTGTCGCGCAGCTCTACGCGCCAATGCCGGCCTCAGCACGTTTTTCGGTAAAAAGAAATTTCTCAACTTGTTTAAGCTGGGCGAAGATCTTTTGACTTCCACGGCGGACAACAGCCACACCGGCTCAGGCTCGACGACGCGCAGCGGTCAACTGACCGCCACTATGACTGCGGTCGTGCGCGAGGTGTTGCCGAACGGCAATCTGGTGGTGCAAGGCACCCGTGAACTGCTGGTCAACCACGAACAGCAGTTCATCACGCTTACCGGCATCGTGCGTCCGCAGGATGTGAGCCGCGACAACGTGGTCGTGTCTTCGCAGCTGGCCGACGCCAATATCACCATCGGCGGTCTCGGCGTCGTTGACGACAAACAACGCTCGGGCTGGGGCACTTGGATCTTTGATTTCGTGTGGCCGTTCTAGTGAAGTTAAAAATTAAAAGGCAAAAATGAAAACTCGGACGGCTAAAGCAATTCGGTTATTAGCGCGCAAGACTGCGGCTGGCTTGTCGTTTTGCCTTTTTACTTTTGCCTTTTGCCTTTCCGCAAACGCGGCCCGGGTCAAAGATCTAGGGCAAATCGAAGGATTTCGCGCCAATCAATTGTTTGGTTTTGGCCTGGTCGCCGGCTTGACCGGCACCGGAGACAAACAGAATACCGAATTCACGGTGCAGACGCTGGCCAATCTGCTGCAAGATTACAATATCCGTGTGAATCCCAACGATGTCCAGGTGAAAAACGTCGCGGCGGTCATGGTGACGGCGGAAGTGCCGGCCTTCGTGCAACCGGGCACGACGGCTGGACGCAACCATCTCCTCGGTAGGCGACGCCAGCAGTCTATCGGGCGGAATATTACTTCTGACACCGCTTAAAGGACCCGATGGCAAAGTCTACGCGGTGGCGCAGGGGCCGGTGAGCTTGGGCGGTGGTTACACCGCGCTCGGAGTCGGCGCAAAGATCAGCAAGGACCATCAGACCGCGGGACGCATCACCGCCGGAGTGTTGCTCGAACGGGGCATTCCATCAAACGTGATCAGTCAAAACGGACAAGTGATGATTAATCTGAGCAAGCCGGATTTCACTACCGCCCGGCGCATGTCCGAAGCCTTGAATCGTTCGGCAATGAACATCGCCGCGCAGGCGCTGTCGCCGGGCGTCATTGCCGTGGATATTCCGGAAAACTTCAAAGGCAATCCGATCGGCTTTATTTCTGCGCTGGAATCGATCGAGGTGGCGCCGGACAATCCGGCCCGTATCGTGGTCAACGAGCGCACCGGCACGGTGATCATCGATAAAAACGTGCGGATTGCGCCGGTGGCGGTCGCTCATGCCGGGCTACACATCACGATCAAAACGGAACAGATCGTTTCCCAGCCCAACCCCTTCGGGCGCGGTGAAACCGTGGTGGTGCCGGATACCACTCTGACGGTCAAGGAACAGGAAAACCGTCAACTGATAGAAATTCCCGGGGGCAATGGGATTTCGCTCAGCGAAATCGTCCAGGCGCTCAACTCTCTGGGCGTGACGCCGCGCGATCTGATCGCGGTGTTCGAAGCGCTGCGCGAAGCGGGAGCGTTACAAGCCGAGCTGGTGGTGATGTAGTGGACTTTCCCGATGGCAAAACGATCGGCGGTTTTGGCAAGCTATCGTTCGACAGCGCGCTGACCAAAAAAGCCCAAGCCTTGAGCGGACGGATGGCGAGCGCTGACCCGGCCCAAAGGCAAAAGGTGGCGCAGGAGTTTGTTTCATTTCTCTATCAAGAAGTCTTAAAAGCAATGCGCGCGACCTTGCCGCAAGAGCGGTTTCGGTGAGAAGTCGGAGTCGCTCAGCCGCGATATCTACACCTCGATGATGGATGCCGAGATCGCCAAAGCCATGGCCAAGCGCGACTCCAGCGGGTTCGCCAAAACCGTCGAGAAGGCGCTTGATAAAATGATCACGCCGCGGGCGCGGACGCCGAGCGAAACGGCCACGCCTAGCGACGGCGTGGTGTCTTCGCTTTACGGCATGCGCAAGGACCCCTTTAGCGGCGACAAAAAGTTCCACAGCGGCATTGACATCGCCGCCCCGGCAGGCACGCCGGTAAAGGCGGCCGCACCGGGTAAGGTCAGCTTTAGCGGACCGGTGCCGGGGTATGGAAACTTGGTCGAAATCGACCACGGCGGCGGTCTGGTGACCCGTTACGGTCACAATTCGGCAAATCTAGTTTCCGTCGGCGACCGCATCGAGGTCGGCCAGGCGATCGCCTTGGTCGGCAGCACCGGCCGCGCCACGGGCGCTCACGTGCATTTCGAAGTGCGCCGGGCGGGCCAGCCGAGCGACCCGGAAAGCCTGCTTGGCGAGCTCACCAAAGGGACTAAAATTCGCTCGACGGTTTGATACTAAAGTTGTGAAAATCAGCTAGGTTGGAGCGCAAAGGGCTGAAGGCGGTTTTAAGATTTTCGCGATCGCGCCGATAGAATCACGGTAAAGGAGATAGTTTTGAAAATCACCCAAACAGGCCCGGCCGAAACCGAGCTCTCCCAATTGGTACAAAACGATAAGGCGATCAACCCGGCGCGCCGGGACGGCACCGCCAAAGCCCAGCAGTCCGGCGAGTCGACAAAGGTCGACATTTCTACGCAAGGGCGGGACTTGCAGCGCATCGCCGAGTTGGCGCGCCGGGGCGACGAGTTGCGTGCCGATAAGGTCCAGCACATCAAGGAACAGATCGAGACCGGACAGTTTCATGCGGACTCCGAGGATGTTTCCAAGAGCATCGTGCGTAGCGAAGTCGCACGTCTGCTGGAAAAAACATAAGAGCCGCCGATGAACAATGATCTCAACGAGCTCGCCGACGTTCTCGAAGACGAGGTGGCGCTCGGTGAAACGTTGTGCCGCAACCTTGAGGCGCAAAAAAACGCGCTGGTCGCCTGGAATATGGCCGATTTGCTCGCGCACATCGAAGCGCGTGAGGCGTGGCTGCGCTCGCTCGGCGAGCTGGAGCAGCGCCGTAGCCGCATCGTCGCGCAAAGTGATGCCTTCAGCGCTGCGCCGCGCTTGCGCCAAGTCATTGCCGCATTACCCAATCAATCGCCCGAGCGCACGCGCTTGACCCGCTTGCATGAACAAACCCGCCGGACTTTTGTCCGACTGCGAGCCGACGAGCAGCATCTCCACGGTTTGATGGAGAATTTGGTGGATCTGATTCAAGAAGCGCTAAGCCCGCTGATGGAGCCGGTACTGGCGACCTATGGCGAGAACGGCGCTGCCGAGCGCCAGCGGCCGGCGTCGGCGTTGTTGCAAAGCAAAGTCTAGCTCCCATGAGCATTCTTTCCACACTATCGCTGGCGGCTCAGGCGCTCAAAGCGCAGCAGCTGGCGATTCAAACCACCGGGCATAATGTCGCCAATTCTGCGACGCCGGGATTTTCCCGGCAACGGGTCAATTTGGTATCGGCATTCCCGTCATTTAGTGGCGGGGTTTCTATCGGGCAAGGGGTCGATGTCGCCGGCGTGTCGAGCATCATCGACCATTTTGCCGAGGCGGAGTTGCTCAGTTTGAACAGCGACGTCGGCTACAGCGATGCGCAAAGCCGGGCGCTCAACGGTATCCAGGAGACTTTTCCGAGCTCCGGCGGAGTGACCGGCGCCCTCAGCGAATTTTTTGCGGCTTTGTCTGATCTGTCGAACGATCCCGCGGGCACGACCGAGCGCGTCAGCGTGATCGCCAAAGCGCGCGCGCTGGGAGAAAATCTCAACCAAACGCGGCAAAGTCTTACCTCACTGCAGAGCAATCTCGACAGCGATATTCAGGGCGCCGCGCAGCGCGTCAATAATCTAACCGAGCAGATCGCCAGGTTAAACCAGCAAATTTCGAACACCGAAGTGGCCGGCGAACCGGCCAATGATTTTCGCGATCAGCGCCAGACGCTATTGCAGGAGCTGACCAATTTGACCGGGACCACCGCCCGCGAAGAGGCCAACGGTCAAGTAACCGTCACCATCGGCGGTTTGCTGTTGGTCGGCGGAACACGCTTCGCCACGCTCGATAGCAGTGCAATCAACGCTGCCGGGCAGCACAGCGTGACCTATCGCGGTCCCGACGGTTCATCCTTCGATGCCAGCGCCTTGATCACGAGCGGCAAAATTGGCTCGGTGCTTGCCGCCCGCGACGGTCAAGTGAAGGAAGCGATCGACCGGCTCGATCTCTTCGCGCAAACTTTGGTGACCCAGTTCAACACTCAACATGCGCTCGGTTTTACCCTGACGGGCGTGGCCGGCGGCAACCTGTTCAACCCGATCGCAACCACGGCCGGAGCCTCGGCGAATGTCGAGGTGGATGCTGCGCTGGCCGCGGACCCGCGTTTGGTCGCGGCGGCCGCATCGGCAAGCGCGCTTCCCGGCGACAATCGCAACGCGCTGGCCTTGATCGGGCTACGCTCGACCGACGTCGCCGCTTTGGGCGGAGTCACGCTGGAAGACAACTTTCTCGCGTTGGTTGGCGACATCAGCGCGCGCGCGCAAGCGGCCCAGTCACGAGCCGACTTTCAAAAATCCCTGCTGACGAACACGCAGGCACGCCGAGAGTCCACGTCGGGCGTCAACATCGATGAGGAAATGATCAAGCTGATTCAGTTCCAGCGCGCTTTTGAATCCTCGTCGTTGGTGGTGCGCACCGCCGATGAAATGTATCAAACTATTATCGATATGGTGAGGTAGCGATGCGAGTCACCCAGCAAACGATTTCAACACAGGTCACCGACGGCTTGCAGCGCTCCCTTCAGCGCCTCGCCAAAGCCCAAGAAGTGGTGACTACGGGGCGACGTATCAATCATTTGTCGGACGACCCCATCGGCGCCACTCGGGCTTTGCGCTTGCGCGGCTTCGAGGAAACTCTTACTCAGTATCAACGCAATATCGACAACACGCAGCCTTTGCTCGAGCAGGCGGACGCCGTGCTTAATGATGTCGAGACCGGTCTGCAGCGGGCGAAGGAGATCGCTTTGTCGTTGGCCAACGACATCCATTCACCGACGGAGCGCCTGGCCGGCGCCACGGAAGTCCATCAGATCCTTGGGCAAATTCTTTCGCAGGCCAATACTAAAATAGAAAATCGTTTTTTGTTTGGCGGATTTATCAACGGCACCGCGCCGTTCACAGAAGGGGCGAGCCGCGTCCAGTACGGCGGCGACAACGGCGAGGTCGCGATTCAAACCAACGCGGCGAGCTCGCTCAAGATCAATTTAGTCGGCAGCGCAGTGTATCAAGGCGCGGGCGTGGTTGGCGGTCAAGGGATTTTCGATACTCTGCAGGATCTGGAAGCCGCGCTGCGCGGCAACAGCTCTGCCAATGCGCTCACTTTGGCGATCAATCTAGATGCGGCGACGGTCGCCGGGAGCGGCTTCTCGCCGGCCAATGCGGTGGGCACGGAAGCGCCGCCCGCGACACTGACGGGCGAGGCGGACTTTGCCGTCCCCGTGACGGTGTTCGATGATCGCGGCACGGGGCACAATCTTACTTTCCTTTTCGCCAAGACCGGTGCCACGACTTATAAGTATCGCGCGGTTGCCGAAGCATCTGAGATCACCGGCGGGACACCGGGAAGCTTATATCAGGTCGCTCCGGAAGGTACTTTGGAATTCAACGCCGATGGTACGCTCAATGCGGCGGGCAGCACGATTTCGAATATTACGCTCACTGGACTCGCCGACGGCGCCAGCGACATTACGATCGCGGCAGCAAATATCGGTTTTGCCGGCTCCACGCAGTTGGGCGAACCTGCCGCGGTGTTAAAGCAGGCCCAGACCAATACCAATGGACTGCAAGCGCAAATCGGCCGCATCGACGCGGCACTCGACCAAACTCTTACGTTTCGTGCCGAGATCGGCGCGCGCTTGAACAGCGCGCAGACCTCCAACGATGCACTGGGGCTTTTGAAGGACCGCACCGTCGGGCAGCGCTCCGAGATCGAAGATGCCGACGTGCTGTCGGCCTACTCGGATTTCGCGCGTTTCCAGAACGCGTTTCAGGCCGCGCTGCAATCGGCTTCCCAAGTGCTTCAGCCGACCCTCCTCGACTTCCTGCGTTAAGCACTATGTTAATCTTGAGCCGCCGGGTGGGCGAAAGCATCACCATCGGCAAAGATATCGTCATCAAAGTGGTCGAGATCAGCGGCAACCAGATTCGCCTGGGAATCGATGCGCCGCGCGAGGTGCGAGTGCTACGTGGGGAAATTATCAACGCCATGAAAGAGGAAAACCGCGCGGCAGCAGCCGCGTTTGGAAACGATAGGAGAATCGAAGATGCGCTTAAACAATTCGCCGGGGACAGCTCCAAGAAAAGCCATGAATGACGAAATCCTATCCGGCGGCAACCGCGTTCGGAAACCATAGGAGAAAAGCATGAATGACGAGACCGTGTCTCGCGTTGCCAGGGCGGCCGATCGCTCAGCGGCCAGCCTGGTGGGGAAAGAGATTTATTTCGCCGAGGGGCTCCCCGGCTTTCCCGAGGATCAGCGGTTTAGATTCAGCCGATTCAATCCCGGCGATGGCAGCGAATCGCCGTTTTTTGTGATCGACAGTGTCGATCGCACGCTGTCCTTTCCGCTGATTCATCCGGATCTCCTCTCGGTAGAATTTCAGTTGCCGGTGTTCCCTGAACTGCTGGCTTGCTTACACGCGGCCAGCGGAGCCGATCTGGTGCCACTCTTGATCGTTACCGTGCGCGACAGTCTCGAAGCGACCACGGTCAATCTCCAAGGACCGCTGGTCGTCAATCCGATTGCTTTGCTGGGCATTCAGATGGTGATCGAAAATTATCCTTTGCGCCATTCTTTGTTATCCGCCAGCGCGCCGGACCTTTGATTTTCCCTCCCCAAGCGCGGTCGCCGAGGCCGTTGAGAATTCCTTACGCGATTCCTTTGGCTCGTGACTCTCGCGGTCCGCTCGCGCGGATTTATTACCCTGGACTCCCTTAAGAGAGATTGCCGGCAGCCGATTCTTATTTGGAACGATTATGCTGTCCGTCCAACGAGTTTTAGAGCGCGTCACCGAGCTGCCATTGTCGCCCATGGCAGCGAAAATTCTTGAGTTGGTGCGCGACGAAAGAGCCGGCGCGCGGGAAATCGCCGACGTGGTCGCGCAGGATCAGGCCTTCACCGCGCGTTTGCTGAGGATTGCCAACTCGCCTTACTACGGCCAATCCCGGACGGTGACCACCGTCACCCAAGCCGTCCCGGTGCTCGGTATCGATACCATATCGTCGTTGGCTCTGGCCCTATTCAGTTTCGGCACCTTGGCAAACGACAACAATCCGGTGCTCACGCTGCGCGACCTTTGGGAGCACTCGATGGGCTGCGCTGTCTGGGCGCGCCGGATTGCCCGGCGCATCGATCACAAAGCCGCTGAAGAGGCTTTTATCGCGGGTTTGCTGCACGACATGGGCAAGACGCTTTTTTATCGCTTTTTCAAGAATGAATTTATCGCGGCGGTGCAAAACGCGAAGCGCGATGGCGTTGATTTGATCGAAGCCGAACGGAGCATTCTCGGCACCGATCACCCCACAGCGGGCGCGGCGGTCGCGCGCAAATGGAATTTACCCGCTGTGTTATGGCACGCGGTCGGTTACCATCATTGGCCATTGGCCTTGCCGGAAGATGTTGACCCGATGATTCGTAAAACCGTCGCGATTGTCCACGTCGCCGATTGCCTCAGCGATCGCTACCAAATCGGCTACGGCGTCGAAAGTGATCCGCAGTCTATCGCTGCTGAAGTTTGGAATCTCCTGGGTATCGACCTGGAGAGCGCCGGCGCGCTCTGTGATGCGGTAAGCGGCGAAGTCGATACTTTCCGGAAAATGCTCGATATTGCACCGGCAACCTTAAAAGAAACAGTACGCGGCGTGGCCCACAAGGGCGAAACTCTCCCAAGCGGGAGGCCAGTGGCGTCCGCCGTAAAGCCAGAGCAGCCGTGGCCCGACGCTGGATCGAGCGATGCCCCGACGCTCGACGATTTCGCCAAGGTCATGGATGCCGGCAAGCGACTTGCGCTGCTCGCCGGTTTAGACGCTTTGTATCCGAACATTGCCGCGCAAATGATGGCGATTGTCGAGGCCGACGCCGCCCACGTGTTTGTGCCGCGCAGCACATTTTTAGAAGCGGCGGGAGCCGCCGGGTTTACCGTGCTCAGCGGCCGCCGCTTTCCATTGGAACCGAGTCTGATTGGCTGGGTCCTGCGCATGGGCGAAGCGATGGTGGTCGAGGATATCGCTAAGGCGCACCGATCCTGGGAGAAAGATTTATTTTCCGCCGCCGGCTTTAAATCTCATTTGATCGTGCCCGTGGAATGGGCCGGACAGCGCCTGGCAGTGCTGTGCGTGAGCTCGCGAACCATCCGACGGTGGACGCCGCGCGATATTACCCTGGTTGACATCTTTGTCGGCTTTGTCGCCGTTGCCCTCGAGAATGCCCGGCTCTATCGCGATGCGGAGGAAAGGGCGGAGGCCTTGACGGCAGCCAACCAAAAGCTTGCCGAGGCGCTGCGAGTGAAAGCTCGTTTTCTCGCCACCGTGTCGCACGAACTGCGCAGTCCGTTGTTCGTCATGAACGGCTACGCCAACCTGATCGCGGAACAGACGCTCGGTCCGGTAGCTCCGGAGATGCGCAACGCGGTCGACAAGATCGTCCTTCAAGGCGACATGCTCATGCGGCTCATTTCCAACGTGGTGGAAATCTCACAGATGGAGACCGGTTCCCTGACGGTACATCTCGACACCGATAAATTTTACCGAAGTGCTCGACGAAGCCGCCGAAACCATGCGCCAAGTCGTCGGCAAACGGAAACTAGTTTTCGCTGCGAACTACGATCACGGCCGTCACCTGTTTGTCACCGATCGCGGACGAGTTAAGCAAGTGCTTGGGCAGCTCCTCGACAACGCGGCAAAATTTACCCCCGATGGCGGGAAAATTACACTGCGTGCCGGGATCGACGAACGGGGCGCGGAAATCATCGTCGAAGATACCGGCATCGGCATCGACGCCGCGCACCAGGGAATGATCTTCGACGGCTTTCGCCAGGTCGATGACGAAGATCGGCGGCGCTACGAGGGCATGGGCATCGGCCTGTATCTATCGCGGCGTTGGGTTGAATTGCTTGGCGGCGCACTCACCTTCGAGAGCGAGCTTGGCTCGGGTTCGCGCTTTCGTATTTGGTTGCCGCGCGGCGCCGGCGCGCAACCAACGCCGCTCCCGGCGCAAGGACTCCCATGGCGTGGGTATTGCACCGCTTGATTCAACGCGTTGACAAACAAGGTATTCGCGGCCAGGCGCGTCAAGATTCAATCTCGGCGTCAAAACCCTGACGCCGGTACTCGGGCCGATGTGAAATCGCGCAATCGAAACCGCGCCGTGTGAGGTCGAAATCATGGAACTCAAGTCGTCGTTGCTCGCAGATCAGGTCGTGCTCATTACCGGAGGGACCGGGTCTTTCGGCAAACAATTCGTCGAGACGGTCTTGCGCGACGATACGCCCCGCAAGCTGATTATTTTTAGCCGGGACGAATTGAAACAGTCCGACATGCGGCAAATCTTTAGCGAGCAAAAATATCCTTGCATGCGCTATTTCATCGGCGACGTGCGCGATAAGGACCGGCTCTATCGGGCGATGGATGGCGTCGACGTGGTGATTCACGCCGCGGCGCTCAAACAGGTGCCGACGGCGGAATACAACCCCATCGAAGTGATCAAGACCAACGTGATGGGCGCGCGCCAACCTGATCGATGCGGCGATCGATCGCAACGTGCAACAGGTGATCGCCCTCAGTACCGACAAGGCGGCCAATCCGATTAATCTTTATGGCGCGACGAAGCTTTGTTCCGACAAACTCTTTGTCGCCGCCAACGGCTACTCGGGGCACCACGGGACCCGCTTTAGCGTCGTGCGCTACGGCAACGTCATGGGCAGCCGCGGTAGCGTCATTCCGTTTTTCCAGCAGATGCGCGCAAGCGGTATTCTGCCGGTGACCGACATCAAAATGACGCGCTTCTGGATTACCCTGGAACAGGCGGTCAATTTCGTCCTGATGTGTCTTGAGCGCATGCACGGCGGCGAAATTTTCGTACCGAAAATACCCAGCATGAACATCGTCGATCTGGCCCGCGCCATCGCGCCGGAGTGCCGGCTCGACGTCGTCGGCGTGCGCCCCGGTGAAAAACTCCATGAGACCATGGTGCCGGAAGATGACGCGCGCAACACCATGGAATATGACGATTGCTTTGTCATTCGCTCGGCATCGGCCAACAGCCGGGTTCACAGCAACGGTGGACGTGCTTGTCCCGAAGGGTTTCGTTACAGCAGCGACAACAATCCGCGCTGGCTCAGCGTCGAAGAGCTCCAGCAATTGGTGAATTCTCATGCCTAGTCGGTTGGCGATCGACGGCGGCGCGCCGGTGCGTGAGCGGCTCTTGCCCTACGGGCATCAAAGCATCGATCAGCGCGACATCCGCGCGGTCGTCGACGTGCTCAACTCCGATTGGCTGACCACCGGACCGAAAGGACTTGAGTTCGAGCGCGCCTTCGCGGCGTTGACCGGCGCCGGCGAAGCCGTCGCGGTCAGCAGCGGCACCGCGGCCTTGCACACCGCCATGCACGTGCTCGGAGTGGGCCCGGGCGATGAAGTCATCGTGCCGACGATGACGTTTGCTGCCAGCGCCAATTGCATCGTCTATCAGGGGCGCGACCCCGGTCTTTGCCGATGTCGAGCCGCAGACTCTGCTGATCGACGTGGGCGATGTCGAGAATAAAATCACGCCGCGCACGCGGGCGATTATCGCCGTCGATTATGCCGGTCAGCCGTGCGACTACGATGCGCTGCGTGAGCTGGCGCAGCGCCACCGCCTGGCTCTGGTCGCCGACGCTTGCCATTCTCTCGGCGGCGCCTACAAGAGCCGCCCGGTGGGCACGCTCGCCGATTTGAATATTTTCAGCTTGCATCCGGTCAAGGCGATGACCACCGGCGAAGGCGGAGTCGTCACCACCGCCAGTTTCGAGACGGCCCACGCCATGCGCCGGTTTCGTAACCACGGCATCACTTCGGATCATTTCGAGCGTGAACAGGTCGGCTCGTGGCTCTACGCCATGGTTGAGCTGGGTTATAACTACCGGATGAACGATATCCAGGCCGCGCTCGGTCTGAGCCAGACCGAAAAGTTGTCGCGCTGGATCGCGCGACGGCGCGCGATTGCGCAGCGCTACGATCTGGCGATCGCGCGCTTGCCGGGGCTGCACGCGCTGCGGGTGAAAGCCGATATCGACCACGCCTACCATCTCTATGTGATCGAGTTGGACAGCGCGCGCGTCCATGCGGATCGAGCGCGGGTTTTCGCCGCCCTGCGCGCCGAAAATATCGGCGTCAACGTGCATTACTTACCGGTGCACTTGCATCCCTACTACCGCGAGACTTTCGCGACCTGTGCCGGCATGTGTCCGGTCGCCGAGGCAGCTTACGAACGAATTCTTTCTCTGCCGATGTTTCCGGCGATGACCGACGACGACGTCGAAGATGTGATCGAAGCCCTGTGGAAAGTGATAAGCGCCTATGCCGTTGAATCAAGATCTGCCGCCGCTGCTGGTGCGCGCTGACGCGAGCACGGCGCAAGGGACGGGACATGTGTTGCGCTGCCTCGCGTTGGTTGAGGCGTGGCGTGCGCGCGGCGGCCCGGTGCGCTTTGCTTCCTGTTGCCCGGCGCCAACGATGCGCCGTCGCATCGATGCCGCCGGCGCGCTGTTGATTGAACTCGAAAAGCCCTATCCCGCCCGCGGCGATTGCGAGCAGATGCTGTCGACGATCGAACAGCTCGAACGGGCTTATGGGACGTCACCTTGGGTGGTTATCGACGGCTATCATTTCGATGCCTCTTACCAGACCGAATTGCGCGCTTCGCCGGCTTGGTTGCTGGTGGTCGATGATAACGCGCATTTGCGCCATTACGACGCCGACATCGTCCTAAACCATGGCATTCATGCACCGCAACTTGCTTACGGTTTGACGTCGGACGCAAAACTTCTGTTGGGCGTGTCAATACGCTTTGATCCGCCCTGAGTTTCTCCGCTACGGGGCGGCGCGACGAACCAACAACATAACGGCGCGCAACATTCTCGTGACCCTCGGCGGCAGCGATCCGGACAACGCTTCAGGAATCATCATCCACGCCTTGATTGGCCTGGACGACCCCGGGCTGCGAGCGCGTATTCTAGTCGGTCCGATGAACCCGCATTTGGAAGCGTTACGCCAGATCGCGTGCGCAGATCGGCGAGTCATTATTGAAACTGCGGTCGATGACATGGGCGCATTGATGCTGTGGGCGGATATTGCGATTGCCGGAGCGGGCGGCACTTGTTGGGAATTGGCATTCTTGGGAGTGCCGATGCTCAACGTCGTCCTTGCCGACAATCAACGGGCGGTCGCCGCTCAACTTGAGCAAGCGCAGATATCGGTGAATCTAGGCTGGCACACAGAAATGACGCCGAGCCGGATTCTGGCCAAACTCGCGCCGTTGATGAATGCGCCAACCGTTCGCGCAGCCATGAGCGCCAGAGGCCAAGCACTGATCGACGGTCGAGGCAGCGAGCGGGTGATTGCGGCGATGACCGCGCATGGTCGCGCGGGCGGCGTGGACGACAACGGCCGCAACGCGAATAGGAGGCAAGGAAAACTATGCTCAAAATTGGCGAACTAGGCTCGGGCGAGAACAACGAGTCTACGGGTAATGTTCGCGCTTTCTGGAACAGCCGCGCTGGCTTGGGGCAGTGGGCCGGAACTCGGGACGTGATCGCCAAGCAAATTGAGCTGGCTGCCATTGCCGGCTACGTGCGCGACGGCATGCGTATTCTCGAAGTAGGATGCGGCAACGGTATCACCGCTATCGAACTAGCGCGGTCTCGTAACGTCACGATCCTGGCGATCGACTACGCCGCCGACATGATCGTTGCGGCAAAAGCGCTGCACGATGATCAGCAACTGACGGGTTCGGTGCGCTTTCAGGTCGGCGACGTGCAAAGTCTCGCCGGTTTGGCGGAAAAATTCGACCTGATTTATACCGAGCGCGTCTTGATCAATCTGCCCGACTGGCCGGCGCAGAAAAAAGCGATTGGTGACATAGCCGAACTCCTGACGGAAGGCGGAATCTACGTCATGTGCGAGAACAGCCAGGACGGGCTCGACGAGCTCAATGACCTGCGCGCGCGCGTCGATTTGCCGGCCATCGTTGCGCCGTGGCACAACCGCTATCTGCGCGACCGCGAGCTGGAGGAAATCAATGTTCCCGGCCTACGCTTGGTAGCGATCAATTACTTTAGCTCGACCTATTATTTTCTCAGCCGCATCGTCAATGCCAGCGCTGCGGCGCGCGCTGGCATCGAGCCCGACTACGACGCGCCGGTAAATCAGTTGGCGCTGACCTTGCCGGCCATCGGCAAATTCGGACAGGGCAGAATCTGGCTCTGGCGTAAGACCGCCGCCAGCGTCGTCGCCGCGACTGGCAGCGTCGCCAAACGCGCGCATGGGTGAAAGGCTCGTAACCAAGCAGATACCATGGAAACGAAATCTCGCTGCCTCAACATTGCCGGGAGACCGGTGGGAGCCGGCGCGGACGTCTATATCGTCGCGGAGATGTCGGCCAACCACAACCAAGATTTTGCTCAGGCGGTGCGCATTCTGCACGCCGCCAAGGACGCCGGCGCCGATGCGATCAAGCTGCAAACCTACACTCGGGATACCCTGACGATAGATTCGCAGAACGAATATTTTCGCGTCGGCGGCGGGATGCTCTGGGACGGCCGCACGCTTTACGATCTTTACGGCGAAGCCTATACGCCCTGGGACTGGCAGCCGAAGCTGAAACGGATCGCCGATGAAATCGGGCTCGATCTTTTTTCCACACCGTTCGATTCCACTGCGGTCGACTTTCTCGAAGCGATGCAAGTGCCGGCGCATAAGATCGCGTCCTTTGAAGTCGTCGATCTACCGCTGATCCGGCGCGTTGCCGCCACCGGAAAGCCGGTGATCCTGTCCACCGGTATGGCCACGCTTGGTGAAATCGACGAAGCGGTACGCAGTTTCCGCGAAGCCGGCGGGATTCAGTTGGCTTTGTTAAAGTGCACCAGCGCTTACCCTGCGCCGGCGGGGGAGATGAACCTGCGCTGCCTGGCGCACCTGGCCGACGCCTTCGACGTGCCCGTGGGGCTTTCCGATCACACGCTGGGGAGCGCTGTGGCGGTGGCAGCCGTGGCCCTGGGAGCCACGATCATCGAAAAGCATTTTACCTTGTCGCGCGCCATGCAAGGACCCGACAGTGCTTTTTCGCTTGAGCCGGATGAGTTCAAAGCGATGGTCGACGCGATCCGCACCGCCGAACAGGCTCTGGGGCAGGTGCGCTACGGAGTGAGCGAGTTAGAAAGCAAGAGCAGGGTTTTTCGCCGCTCCCTCTTCGTTGTCAAAGACATTAGCAAGGGGGAAACGCTGACCGCGGACAACGTGCGCTCGATCCGGCCCGGCCACGGCTTGCACACGCGCTATCTCGGCGACGTTCTTGGCCGCCAGGCGACGCGCGCGATCGAACGCGGCACGCCGTTGGCATGGGACCTGGTCGGCGGGACAGAGTTGACGGTCAACGAAGCGTAAAATGAGGGACGGACAGCATGTTGCAGGATGAGGTTTTTATTCGATCGGAAGGCGACAGTTGGTTTGCCCGCAACCGCGACGCGCTCCAGGCCTTCGACCCCAAGGTGGATTTACCGCTGCGACTGCTGGAACTTTACGGTCTGCGTCCGCTGTCCGTCTTGGAAGTCGGCGCGGCCAACGGTGCGCGCCTGGCGGCGATTCACCGGATGACGGGCGCACGCACTCTTGCCGTTGAGCCTTCGGCGCAGGCGATCCAAGACGGCCACGCGAATTTTCCATTCATCACTTTTGTCCGCGGCACGGCCGACGCGGTGCCGCTGCACGAAAGCTACGATTTGGTCATTGTGAACTTCGTCTTTCACTGGATCGATCGGCTGACTCTCTTCAGGTCGGTTGCCGAAGTGGACCGCCTGGTGCGCGATGGCGGCTTTCTGATCGTCGGCGATTTTCAGCCGGTGAACCGCTTGCGCGTGCCCTATCACCATCTGCAGGACGGCGGCGGTCTATACTTACAAGCAAGACTACGCGGAATTATTTCGGTCCTCGGGCCTGTATCATCCCGTTGCCATGCTAACCGCCCATCACGCGACCAAGCAGCTTGATCCGGACGTCGCCGAGAATGAACGCATCGGTGCCTGGCTGCTGCGCAAGGATCTGCACAGCCACTACTTGGTCTCGGGAGTGAACGGCAAGGGTGCATAGCGACGCGAAACGGTCGACGCCGCGCTTTTTGGTGATCGGCTGCGGCTCCATCGGCAAGCGCCACATCAAGAACCTGGCGGCTTTGGGCATCAACGACATCATCGCGTTTGACCCGCAGCCGACGCGACGGGAAGACGTTGCGGCAAGTATGGGAGTTGTGACCGTTGACGGTCTTTCGGCAGCTTGGGATCTGCAGCCTCAGGTTTGTGTGATCGCGGCACCGTCGTCACTGCATGTTCCGCTGGCAGCGGATGCCGCACGGCATGGTTGTCATCTGTTTATTGAAAAGCCGCTCTCTCATACCTGGGAGGGGGTTCAAGAATTGCTCCAACTGGTACGAGAATGCGGTCTCTCGACTCTTGTGGCCTGCAATCTGCGGTTTCATCCGGGCTTGCGCATGGTGCAAAGGCTGCTGACGGACCGCGCCATCGGCCGGGTTATCGCCGCCCGAGTGGAAGTCGGTCAGTACCTGCCCGACTGGCATCCGGCGGAGGATTACCGCCGGGGTTACAGCGCACGGCGCGAGCTTGGCGGCGGCATCATCCTCGACGCGATTCACGAGATCGATTACAGCCGTTGGCTGTTGGGCGAGGTCACGAGCGCCGTCTGCATGGCCGACAAGCTCAGCCATCTCGAAATCGACACCGAAGATACCGCGGCCCTGCTGTTGCGCTTCGCCAGCGGCGCGGTCGGCGAAATTCACCTCGATTACATTCAACGAGCCTATAGCCGTACCTGCCAGATCATTGGCGAAGAGGGGACGATTCATTGGGATTTTGGCGCCGGGCAAGTGCGCTTTTATTCAGCCCATGAGCAGGCGCTGGAAAGTCTTCGATAACCCAGTGGGTTGGCAGGTCAATCAGATGTACGTCGATGAGATGGCGCATTTTCTCCGCTGCGTCGATGGCGACGAAGCGTCCGAATCGAATGTGTTCGACGGCGCGAAGGTTTTACAGATCGCCCTCGCCGCTAAAGCCTCGGCGACGGAAAAACGCTGGATCGAATTTGGGAGTCCGCATTGGCCGACCGCAATATTGTAGCCATCGTCCAAGCGCGCATGGGCTCGACGCGTTTGCCCGGCAAGGTGCTGGCGGATATCGCCGGGCGACCCGATGCTCTGGCATGTCGTCAAACGGGTGCGCCAGGCGAGCACGCTGCGGCGGGTTCTCGTCGCAACGTCGACCGCAGCAGGGGACGATGCGGTGGCGGCGTTTTGCCAGGCGCACGAGATCGAATGTTATCGCGGCAGCGAGAACGACGTTTTGGACCGCTACTATCAAGCGGCAAAATCTCTCGGCGCCGAGATCGTCGTGCGCATCACCGCGGATTGCCCGCTGATCGATGCCGAGGTGATCGATGAGGTGGTTCGAGTATTTCTCGCCGATTCCTGCGACTACGCGTCGAATACGCTGCGCGCCACTTACCCAGACGGTTTAGATACCGAGGTGTTTTCCTTTGCCGCGCTGGAAAAAGCCTGGCGCCAGGCCCAGCTCGCCACCGAGCGCGAGCACGTGACACCGTACTTGCGAAACTCTGAACGCTTCCGCGTTTCCAGCGTCGAATATCGCGGTGAAAGCCGCGCTCGGCAGTCTGCGCTGGACCGTCGACGAGCCCTGCGATTTAGCCTTTGTCCGCGCGGTTTACGAGCATTTTAACGGCCGTGCTCATTTTGGCTTTCACGACATTCTTCAAATATTAAATGAGGACCCGACCATGGCTAAACTCAACGGCGCGGTGGCGCGCAATGAGGGCTACTACAAGTCCTTTCTCAACGAGCCGCCGGTGCCGGCTCAAGCGCGCGATCTTAGCCGTTCCTACGAGCTCAAGGCCAAGGCGGAACGCCTGATTCCAGGTTGTTCGCAAACCTTCAGCAAAGGACCGTCCCAGTTCGTCCAGGGGGTCGCGCCGGTGTATTTAGCGCGCGGTCGCGGCAGTCATGTTTGGGACGTGGACGGCAACGAATATATCGACTATGCAATGGCCCTTGGACCGATCATTCTCGGTCACAATTATCCCGCGGTGACTGAAGCCGTGATCCGGCAATTGCAGGACGGCAGCACCTTTTCTTTGCCGCACCCGTTGGAAGTCGAAGTTGCCGAGATGCTGGTCGATATCATTCCCTGCGCGGAGATGGTGCGCTTTGGCAAGAACGGCTCCGATGTGACTTCGGCGGCCGTGCGCGTGGCGCGGGCTTATACCGGACGGGAACTGGTCGCTTGCTGCGGTTATCATGGCTGGCAGGACTGGTACATCGGCACGACGACGCGCCGGCGCGGCGTGCCGCGGGCGGTGCAGGAGCTGACTCTCACGTTCGAATACAACAACAGCGAGAGTCTGGCCCGACTGTTTGCTCAATATCCCGATCAAATTGCCACGGTGATTATGGAACCGATCGGCGTGCAGGATCCGATTCCCGGCTTCTTGCGCCAAGTGCAAGAGCTCACGCGACGCCACGGCGCCCTGTTGGTTTTTGACGAGGTGGTAACGGGATTTCGGATCGCCCTCGGCGGCGCCCAACAGCATTTCGGCGTTACGCCCGATCTCGCTTGCTTCGGCAAGGCGATGGCCAATGGTTTTCCGCTCTCGGCGATCGTCGGGCCGGCGCGACGTGATGGAGTTGTTCAACGAGATTTTCTTCTCGTTCACGTTCGGCGGAGAAACTGTCTCGTTGGCCGCGGCCAAAGCGACGATCGGCGTCATGCGCGAGCGTGACGTGATCGCGCATCTGTGGGAACAGGGGCAACGTCTCAAAGACGGCTATCAGGTTTTAGCGCGCGAATATGGCTTGGCAAAGCTGACTGAATGCCAGGGTCTGCCGCCGCGCACGGTTGCGGCTTTTCGCGACGAGCAGGGCCAGGAATCGCTGTTGATGAAAAGTCTGTTTATGCAGGAATGTTTGAAACGCGGCGTGCTGTTCTCCGGCGTGCAAAATATCTGCTTCAGCCACAGCGCCGCGGATATCGATGCGACCCTGCGGGTCTATCGGAGCGCCATGGAAATCTTGGCGCGCGCCGTGGCGGCAGGCAACGTTAGAGAAAGCCTCGAAGGCGAGCCGGTAGAACCGGTTTTTCGCCGCGCCTGAGGCAGGAGACCTCACGTGCATGAGTAAAAAAAATCGCAAAAACAAACAAGTCTAACGTCGTGTCGGTGCTCGAGTCCGTGGCGCCGCTGGCCGCCGGCCGCGCGCTCGAAGCAGTACGCCGCCGACGGTTCTGTTTGCCGTCGGCGAGGCCGACTTCGGCTACAGCGAAACAAAAATTCTCCGGCTCGCCGACCGCTTGCGCGTCCACGGCGAGTGGCGGGTGAGAATCGCCGACGCACGACAGGACACGGTGCAAGAAGCCAAGAAGCTCGGCCTCGATACCCAATTGGTCGCCATCGAGTCGCCGGGCGTTACGGTCGATGACCGGCTTCGCGCCACCGACGAGATGATTCGCGAAACCGCCAATATCAATATTCCCGGCAGCACGTTGCCGCTCTGGAAGGTCTTGGCGATGGATGACTTTCTTGAGTTCGCTGCAGCTATTCGGCGCCCAGCCCAGCGATCCCATCGAGGCTGACGTGGTCGTGGCGCCGCTGATGGCGGTGGACAACAACACCCGAGCAACTTGCGGCTTGTACACCTGGATCGTGGCCGAGGCCAGACGAAAAGGTATCCCGGTCGTCGGCCTGGAAGTCAGCCCGCTCGGCAACAAAAATACCATTGAGCCACTTGCCTGCCGATCATTACGCCGTCAAGAGCGAGTGGTCGAAAGACTTTCTCGTGCGCGAAGGGTTGGCGCGGGCCGAACAAGTGTCGGTCCTCGTGTGGGAAGAAAGTTATTGCTTGGTGCCGGGCAAGGACGAATACGTCGACGCCTATCTGGAGAGCGAAGCCAAGATGCGCGAGATGCTCAACATTTCCTGGGACGAGTTTATCATCCTGATTCCCCATCACGTCGCCTTTCTCTGGGAAGCGCGCAAGATTCTCGAGGCGCTCGCAAGCCTCGCCCGGCCATTCACCGTGGTCGTGCGCGTCGACGCGAAGACGACGCGCCGGCAGTATCCCGAACGGGAAATCGTCCTGCGCAGCTATGAAAAGGAAATGCGCCGCCTGCCGCGCGTGCTGATCGATGAAAGGATCGGCGTCGGCTTGTTGTTACAGCTGGCGGATCTCGTGGTTTCGCCCGTTCGCCGGCACGACTACCGAGCGCGCTGCGCTTTGCCGCAAGCCGACGATCATTTGCCAGGCGATGGGACAGTCCGGGTTCCAAGAGGAATATTTTTGCTGGGAACCGCGCCCGGAAAAAATTCCCGCCTTGATCGAGTCGTGGATCGGCAAGGTTGGTTGCCGCGGCCCCGCTTCGCGCGGATTCTTACCGACCTCGCGACTCGCCGCGCGCGCGCCGCGGCCTAGGAGACCCTATGAAGACATTAGCCGGAAAAAAAGTTTTGTGCTTTATCGCGTTGCCGCACCATAACCGCTTTCTCGTGCCGATCATGGAGGCTTTGGCGGGCCAGGGCATGGAGGTGGTTTATTTCACGGCGGCGGCCGAAGGCGCCTTCGAGATCACGCTCAACGAAGCCAAGCTGCCTTACCGGCACGTGTTGGATTACGCCGACGAAGAGACCGCGAAGCGCGTGGCTCAGGCCATGTCGGAGCTTCGCCCGGTGCTGCAGGAGAAAATTCTCGTCCAATCCGGTATTGCAGTCGGTGCCGATCGTGATCCAGGATAAGACCATCCGCGGCGCCGTGGAAAACTATCACGGTCTCGATCGCATGCTGGCCGTCGAAAAGCCGGATTTGTTGTTCGCCCTGCATGAGCTCAACCCCTGGGGCAAGATCCTCGGTCATTTGTCGCATCTTCACCGCATTCCTTATTTCACGCTTCAAGAAGGCCTGTATTACGCCGACGTTCATTACTATCGCTTCCATACCGACTATTCGACGGCGTGCCTCGTCTGGGGCGATGAATGCCGCGAGATCCTCATGCGCGCGGGTTGCAGCGACGACAAGATTTATCCGCTGGGCAATACCCACATCTGGAACGCGAAAAAAGAGTTTACCGATCCGGCTACAGTTGAGGGTACCCGCGCTTGCTCTGGGTATAGCGAAGGGTAAAAGGATCTTGTTGTTCCTGATGTCCCATTCAAATTATCATCCCTTCGAGCCGGGAAATTTCCTGCGCTGGATGAAAGATCGCGGCGATATCGTCGCGGTTTTCAAATGGCATCCGGCGACCGGCCAAGAATTCATCGATCGGGCGCTGGAGAATTTCAAGAACAACCGGTCGATTATCAGCGTGCACGATGTCGATACCTATGCGCTGATCGGCGCCAGCGAAGTTTGCATCACGGTCGGCAACTCGACCACCGGTTTGGAAACCCTGGCGTTCGGCAAGCCGTTGCTGGAAGTTCGTTTGCCGGATCAGCCGTATTCGTACTCCGAGAAGGGCGTCGCGCTGCAAGTGTTCGGTTTTGAAAACCTCGGTGAACAAATCGCCGCGATTCTCGACAACGGCGTGCCGCCGGAGACTGCGGCGAAGGTCGAACGGTACTTGGACCGACAACTTCACTTACCGGGACGACAGGACGATGGAACGCATCGTCGAATTGGTCGAGCGGTCGATCGCGGCGCGCAACGAGCAACCGCGGCCCCCGTTGATGGCGCCAGAACCGGTGACGGTTTCCTGTTCGATCGTTCTTCCCGTCGATGACAGCGCGCCGGAAATGTTACTGGCGACGCTGCAAGGGATCGCCGAGCATTCAGCGCCGGAGCTTTATGAAGTGCTGATCGTCGATTGCGCGCAAAGCGATGAGACTAAAGAAATCCTCTCGTCCTTGGGCGGCGACGTGACGATTATTCCGGGAAACCCGGCGTGGAATTACGCCATGGCCTGCAACGCCGCGGTGCCCCGCGCCAGAGGCAAGTATCTGATGTTCTTAAAGCCCGGCCTGACTCCACAAGCGGGTTGGCTCGACGGGTTGCTCGAAGTGGCGGAGCAGGAAGCCGACTGCGGTATCGTCGGTGGGCAAGTGCTGCACAACAACGGCTTGCTGTGGCATATCGGCACCGCCTTCGACGTCAATCAGAGCCCGTTTTCACTCTACCGTTTCTTGCCCGAGGAATTTTGCGGCGCTCTGAGGCGGCGCGAATTCGCCGCGCGGGAATTTCCCTTGCTGTTTCGCGGCAGCTGTTTTGCGCGCTCGGCGGCCTTAACCCATTGCTGCAAAATCGTTTGGACGATATCGATTTTTGTTTGGCCGTTAAACAGGCCGGCCGGCGGATCGCTCTATACGCCGAAATCGCGCATGATCTACCGCGCCTCCAGTTGGCACCCCGATGGCGCGAGCAAGCGCAAGCGGAATTCATTTTTATTCTAAATGGACCGGATCGCTTTGGCAGGATGACGGAGCCTATCTCCGCGAAGATGGTTTGACCCACGACACTCTAGCCATGCTTTACCGTGACTTGGCGGGAAGAGTGGCCTATGGCGCGGAACTCGCCGGCCGCGACCTGCTTGCGCCTACCGGCTCATAGCATCGCCTGCCGCGAAGAGCACGCGCATTCATTGAGGTTTTGCCTTCCTCGACACGCCGCCGATGGCCCGATTGTCTGCAGAACCGCCACATTAAAGTCTGTCAAAACTCCGCCGATCAATTTTTTACTGGGGAAAGGAAACCCCGGAATTAAAAAATCATGGAGGAAGAAAAATATGTCTCTGATTATCAACACTAATATCTCGGCCCTTACGGCGCAGCGCAATTTAACGCGCGCACAGGGAGGGTTGGAGAGGTCTATTCAAAGGTTGTCGACGGGTTTGCGCATCAATGGCGCGGTCGACGACGCAGCCGGATTGGCGATTTCGGATCGCTTGACCACGCAGATCCGCGGTCTCAATCAAGCAGTACGTAATGCCAACGACGGCACGTCCGCCTTGCAGACGGCAGACGGATCGTTGAATGAGGTTTCTAACCTGCTCCAGCGTGCCCGCGAGTTGGCGGTTCAGTCGGCCAACGACTCCAACAGCGCCAGCGACCGATCGTCGTTGAACGCCGAGGTGAGCAGCATCGTGGCCGAGTTGGATCGGCTCTCGAGCACCGTGCAGTTCAATAGCCGCAAATTACTCGACGGCTCTTTCCAAAACGCGCAGTTTCAGATCGGCGCCAACGCGAATGAAACGATCAGTTTTTCGATTGCCAGCGTGGCCACCGCTGATCTCGGCGCCCAGGTCCTGCAGGGTAACTCCGTGAGCAGCACGGCTTTGAGCGGTCTCGACCAGCTCCTCGACGCTCACTGTCAATGGCGTATCGGTGGCGATCGGCGCTCAGACGACCATCGAAGGCGTCATCAACGCGATCAACAATAGCTCTGGGGATAGCAAGGCAACGGCGCTCAAAAACAACCAGACGGTAGTTGTCGACACGGGTTTCATCGCGCTGACGACGGCCGGCGCAGTGCAGACCTTGACCCTGAACGGTCTGACGATCGCTCTTAGCACCGGTAACGCGGCTAGCGCTTCGACGTTTGTCGCCACGGTCAACGGGTTCAGCAACCAGTCCGGCGTCGTCGCTGCGACCAACTCAGTGGGTGTCACCTTCACCCGGTCGAGCGGTGGTACGATCAGTCTCGGTGAAACCACGGCGAGCGTGGGCGTTGGCGATATCGTCGCGAGCACCGCGGCGCGCACCTTCAACGCTGGATTCACCCTCAGTGTCGATTTGGACAAGACCTTGTCCGTGGTGTCATCCGCGACGGGCGATGTCGCTGGGCTTTACGACGGCAGTTGTCAACACGACCGCAACCGCAAAGCGGGTCAACGGCCTCAGCGTTTCCAACGTTTCGAGCGCCAATGACGCGATCCAGACCATCGATTTCGGCCTCAGCCAGCTGAGCCGGGTTCGCGGTAGCATCGGCGCAGTCCAGAACCGGTTCGTGTCGGTGGTAGCGAGTCTGTCGGTAACGTCAGAAAATCTCTCGGCCGCGCGCTCGCGCATCCAGGATGCCGACGTGGCGCAAGAAACCGCAGAGCTGACCAGGACGCAGATCCTGATCCAGGCCGGTGTCTCGGTCTTGTCGAAGGCCAACCAGTTGCCTTCAGTAGCGCTGACGCTGCTTCAAGGATAATTGGGCGATAGCCATAGATAACCGGGGGAGGGCGAGTCTCGCCTTCCCCCGGCACTTAGGGGCCCAAAATGAAAATTAGCTCGATCGCTACCGAGATCGGCGCTTTCAGTCATCCAGCAACCTCGACAAAACGAGCCGATCTTACCACAGGTGGACCGGCGATCTCCGCAGATAGCGCGGCGACAGACCAGGTCGAGCAGTTAGTTAACGCCGCCGCATTGGCGACGCCTAAAGCAGCTTCAAATCCGGGCGAAGCCGGTGCAGTGGTTACGCCGATCGTCAATGAATTCAAATTTTTGCTTCAGGGACTCAAATTTTCAGCTGATGAAGAAACGGGCCGGGAAATCATCAAAGTGGTCGATATCAAGTCGGGCAGAATTATCCGCCAAATTCCGTCGGAGGAAGCGCTGGATCTTTTGCGGCAATTGAAAGAGCACAAGGGCGCCGTGCTGTCGATAAAATCCTAAGCCATCAAAAAGTCGACCACCCGTCGACTTTCTTCGGCAAAAACTTTTCAGGATCGGCAAATTTTTCGATCCAGGTGAACTAACCCGGGCAGCAAGCATGCGGTGTGAGGACAGCATCGCAACTATTAAAGGGTTGCCGCCCTTTACCGATGAAATAGGCAGGAGAACAATGTGGCAAACGTTCAATTTGGCGGCTTGATCACCGGCCTCGATACCAAAGAACTCATCGCTGGCTTGGTGGCGGCCGAAAGTCGGCCCATCACCATCATGACAGGTCAAAAAACTGTGCTGCAGGCGCGTGGGGCCATTTATACCACTTTGGCCGGCAGTCTCGGCGGTTTGAAAAGCGCCGCCCAGGGGCTTTCGTTGGGGAACGATTTCAATAAGAGCGCAGCGAGCAGCAGCGACGCTACGCTCTTGACTGCGTCCGCCGATGCGACCGCGCAAATCGGCAACACCACCGTCACCGTCGATCGCCTGGCAAGAGCGCAAAGCGTGCAGTCCGTGACCTTTGCCAGCCAGACGGATGCCATCGGCATCGGCACGCTGACCGTACAGACGGGCACCGCGGCAACCACGATCAACATCGACGCCACCAATAACACCCTTGCCGGGTTGCGCACAGCGATCAATAGCTCGGGCGCCAAGGTCAACGCATCCATCATTAACGTCGGTTCGAGCGCGATCCCCGACTATCGTCTGGTGCTGCAAAGCAAAGACACCGGCATCGCCAACGCAGTGACCGTGTTGGGCACGCTGAGCGGCGGCACCGATCCGTTCGTCGCCGGCGGCCAGATCGTGCAAGCCGCGGCCGATTCGGTCTTTGCGGTCAACGGCCTAACGCTTACTCGCTCCGGCAACACGATCTCGGACGTGCTTCCCGGGGTGACTCTGGGACTGCTCCGTGAGGGAAATCACGACGGCGTGATCGATGCTTCGGACGTGACCAGCACCGTTACGGTCGCGGGCGACACCAGCGCGATCGGGGCTTCCATCAAAAAATTTATCGATAGCTACAACGCGGTCAACAAGCTCGTCAACGACCAGTTTACCGTGAACCCCGACACCAAGCGGCAGGGGTCGCTGGCCGGCGATGCCTCACTGCGCGGCGTGATCAGCCGGCTGCGCCGCGAAGTGTCGGCGCCCGGCGGCAACAGCTCCGGCTTGACGTTTCTATCCGACGTCGGCATCAGCTTCCAAAAGGATGGCTCGCTGGCCCTCGACGACAGCAAGCTGACCAAAGCTCTCGCCGCAGACCCGACCGCGGTCAGCAACCTGTTTACGATCGTACAGAACGGCATCGGCAAACGCATTCCGGACGCCGTGGACGATTTTATCAGCGCCGTCGACGGTGTTCTCACCTCGCGCCAAAAGGGTGTCCAGAGCAACATCGACCGCATCGATAAAAATATCGAGAGAGAAACCGCGAGAGTGACCGCCCTGCAAGACCGGCTGACGCAACAGTTCAGCGCCCTTGAACAGATCGTCAGCAGCCTTAAATCCCAGAGCGATTTCTTAAACCAGCAGTTGGCCGCCCTCAACGGCAATTAGCTTCGGACACAAACCGATGAACAAACTACGTCAACTGCAAGCGTATAAACGCCATCAAGTGACGACGACGGACTCCGCGACGGCGCTGCTGCTGCTCTATCAAGGGACCATCGATTCTTTGAATCGCGCCCAGGCCAGCATGGCGGCAAACGACATGGCCGACAAGGGCCGGGAGATTCTGCGCGCCAACGATATCATCAACCAGTTCCTGATTAGTCTCGACTACGAGAGCGGCGGCGAGTTGATCAACAATCTGGAGGCGCTGTACCTTTACATGCTCGAGCAGATTTTGCTCGCCAATGTGAAAAACGATCCGGCGCCGCTCATCGTCGTCGTCTCGCTCCTGTCGACCCTCAAGTCCGGCTGGGAGGAAGCCATCGCAACGCAGCGCAAGCAGGTCGCGGAAGGAAAACGCTGATGCACGGCATCGTCGACGCGTTAACCGCGCTGGTGACCGAGGGCAAGGCGTTGATGACTGAGTCCGGGACCGAACCGGCAGCTTTGCAAGAATGGGTGACGCAACGCGGCAACGTGTTGCAACGGTTGGAGCGCCTCGAAGACGAGTGGTTGGCGACCGATCGGCACGCCGTGCGCGGCCTCATCGAGCAGATGCTTGCCGTTGACGCGACTCTCATCCCCCGGCTCGCGGCGCGCCTGGAAAACTTGGGCAAAGAGATCCTAACGACGCGGAAGATCCGCGAGGCGCTGGGTAGCAGCGCGCCGACCCCACATGCTTCTCTGTTCATCGAGCGCGCGGTTTAGGCGCGCTGCCGGCGATTTTACCGAGCAAAAATTCCGCCACTGAGCGTCAAGTTTCCAACACCCTTGTCTTCGTCGCTTCCGCACGGAAGCTGCGCCGTGCGGAACATCTGCGCGGGAAGCAGCGGCGATGGGGAAATTTTTGCCGCCTCGGCCTTGGCGAAACTCTGATTCTCTTTTAATTTCGAGTCCTGTCACCCTGGCATATTTCCTGCGGAAGCCAGCAGCGGCATCGGCGCGCTGGCTATAGGTCTTTACATGAGCCGCCGGTCCGGAGGTGGCTGTGTTCCGAAATCTCGCGCTGCCGGGCGCCGTTTTTTTCGCATTGGCGCTCGGGGCGATATTCAATCCACGATTCTTCGATCCGCTATCTTTGCTGATCACTTTCGGCGGCGCCGCCCTAGTGAGCTATTTTTCGTTTTCTGAAAAACAACTGCGCGGCCTGGCGCGCGCGATTCGCCAATTACTCACGGCGCCCGAGAGCACGCTGGCGAGCCATATGGCCGAGCTGCGCCGGCTCAGCGGGCTTTACCGTTTGCAAGGGCTGCGCGGCCTAGAAAATCAGGAAGCTCATCTCAAGGACGGCTTTCTAAAATACGGCGTTGAGCTGTTGGTCGATCTGCATAGCGAGGAATCGATTCGCGCCCGTCTGGAATATCGCATGCTCACCGATCTCGGCGAGCATGAAATTCATCGGCAGATGTTATTGGCGATGGGCAAGCTGCTGCCGTCTTTTGGCCTGATCGGCACCTTGATTGGCATGGTGCTGCTGCTCGGCAATCTGTCCACGCAAGATTCCCAAACGTTACCGGCGGCACTGGGCTTGGCGGTTTTGACGACGCTTTATGGAGCGGTTTCGGCCAACGTGATCGTCGCACCGATTTTGGCGAGATTGCAGTCGGCGGCGGTCGAACGCGAAACCAAAATGCGCGTGAGCAAAGACTGGGTGATGACGATCATGCACGGCAATGCTAACTCTTTGATCGACACGTCAAGCGCTGCGCCACCGGTTTTCGCCACCGAACGTTTGCGCGTGCCGTACTGGACGTCGCCCGGACTGCCGGCGCACCGATCATCGCAATGACCGGACACTCGATTCGACGGTCCGCCACGGTCGCGCCAGCGCACTCGCGCGATGGATTGATCGCGCCATTGAGGTCGGTACCGACCACGGAGGATGACGGCAATTGGTGGATGATCACGTTGACTGATCTGACCATGTTGCTGCTGGGATTTTTGGTTTGCTGGTACGTGACGAATAAACCTGCTGCGCCGGCGGCAAAATCGGCGGTTGCGGCTGAAGCGATCGCGACCAAAAAGCCGCCGGTCGAAGTGCCGGCGCCGGACCCATTGAGCCAGGAATCCTGGCAAGTGATGCAACGGGACCTACGCGATTTCGTCGCCGAGGCGGGACTGAGTGACGGCGTAACGATCGAGTCGGGCACTAACGAAATCGTCTTGTCGCTCAAGGATACCGTGCCGTTTACCTCGGGGAAAGCGGACTTGCGCGAGCAGGCGTTGCCGGTGCTGGAAAAAGTGGTCTCGATCGTGATCGCTCAGGCGAATTTATCCGTGGCGATCAGCGGACATACCGACAGTCTCAAGATCGCGACCGCTCGAATTTCCGTCCAATTGGGAGCTCTCGGCGTCGCGCGCCAGCCGTGTGGCGCGCTACCTCGTCGAACGCGGCGTGCATCCGGCGCGCATCGCCGTGCAGGGCTACGCCGATCGTCGGCCGCGCCGGCCCAATTCCGACCCGGTCAATCGCAGCGCGAACCGCCGCGTGGAGATTCGGCTATTTCACGACGCGACGGCTACCAGCAGTAGTCCCACGCTACTCGATTCGACCCTGTGACTCGACGATGATCCTCGACAACGAGCTTCCGGCTTCACAACGGCGCGTCGGCGAAACGCCAACGGCTGACCGCGCCGCCCAATCACGACGCAATGGCGCGGCAAAGATAGAATCCGGTTCGTCCTTCTCGAACATCGCCGACGAAGCAAACAGCAAAACCAGCGCGGAAGTCTCCTGCGGCCAGGCAGCCGGTCAAAGAGAATGCCGCGGCAAATTTTCACGCCTGGCAGGACGGCGATTTTAGTTTCGGCGACTTTCTCGACATCATCAATCCGCTGCAACATCTGCCGATCGTGGCGACGTTTTACCGTAACTGGACCGGCGATCAAATCGGCATGGCGCCGCGAGTCATCGGCGGCGCGTTGTGGGGCAGGATCGGCGGCATTGTTTCGGGTATTGTCAATTCCCTAGTAGAAGCGTTTACCGGCAAAGATGTCGGCGATCATATTTATGCGGCAATCTTTGGCGTAGCCCGAAATCAAGGCGGAGACGACGGCAGTCGCCCAGACGAAAGGTCTAGAATCGGCGCCGACGCCAAACGGAATGATCACGTCGCACGAACCAACAATAGTGTCGGGACCGGAGATGGCAGAACTTCCGGCGGAGGCTGCCGCCGCGACGAATCCGCACGCAAATGCGTCTGCAGGGCACGAAACTCCGTTAGCTTCGCCGGCGTTATCACGACGCGCGATTCCGCCGATCGAACTGATTTCACGCCATATCCTGCTGCATCACTATCGCCATGACGAAGAGCGCGACGACGCCACCGACTACGAAAAAAGGCTGCGCGTCACGCGCTTAGCGAGCCATTGCATCGCTGGCGCACAGCGAGAAACCGGAACAAAAGTTTCTCCTGGTACGTGTGATTGCGTCGCGTCTATTCGGCGACGCGAATGCGCGCATCGACGATCATGCAACCCTTGCCCGGCGGCAGCACGAATATCGGATTTAAATCCAACTCGGCGATTTCCGGCAGTTCTTCGACCAAACGGGAAACTCGCAACAGCAGATCTTCAACCGCCGCGATATCGCCGGGCGGCCGGCCGCGGAAGCCTTGCAACAACCGGTATCCGCGGATGCTTCGCACCATGTCGCCGGCGTCGCGATCGCTGATCGGAGTAACCCGAAAGCAGTCGCCGTTGATAATTTCGACGTGAATGCCACCGAGACCGAAGGCGATCAAAGGGCCAAAGAGCGAATCCTGGGTGATGCCGATCATCCCTTCGACGCCGCTCGACAACATCGGTTGAATTCTTCGAGGTCGCGCACACGAAATCTCGCGCAGTCGCGCATCGGGAAAATTTCGCAGCACGAGTTCGTCGCGATGCGAAGTTAAGAGTGTGTATCGTTCAAGGAAAATCACGAGATACGCTTCACGATTCTTGAGCGCTCCACGAGTATACGACCCTCGCTTCCCGCTTTGTAGTTTTGCTACCAACGGATTTATGCCTCCTTGGCGTGGAGGCCTCAAGGCTTTCACCGGAGTGGAAAATCTGCCCCAGGCTATGGTAAATTTTCCCCGTGAAGTGGTAAACCTTTCTGTGGCCGCGGATTGGCAGCGTGATTTTTGGTTGAATTTGGCCGATACCGATAATCTGATCTCTTAGGCGTGAAACCTCCCGAAACGATTTCTTATGATTACGCCTGGGCCCGAGAGCGGATGGTCCAGGAACAAATCATCGCGCGCGGCGTAAGCGATAGTCGGGTCATCGCGGCGATGCGGAAGATTCCCCGTCATCGGTTCGTGGATCCCGGCTTGGTTAACCGCGCTTATGACGACAGCGCGTTGCCGATCGGCGATAAACAAACTTTATCGCAGCCCTATATGGCGGCGCGGATGAGCGAAACTCTGCGGCTTACGGGCAACGAAAAGGTCTTGGAGATCGGCACAGGCTCGGGTTATCAGACGGCGCTCCTCGCGGAACTTTGCTTCAACGTTTTCTCCGTGGAAAAAATCCGCGCCTTGTCGCACAAAGCGCGCCGCCTGCTCGATCAGCTGGATTATCAAAATATCGCGCTCCATGTGGGCGATGGCACCATCGGTTGGTCCGAGCACGCTCCCTACAATGGGATCATCGTGACTGCCGGAGCGCCGCACCCGCCCAAGCCATTGCTCGAACAACTCTTGATCGGCGGTCGTTTGGTGATTCCGGTCGGCGACGAGCAGGCCCAAACACTCGTGCGGGTTACGCGCACCCGCTACAGTTTCAAGGAAGAGCGTCTCGGCGAGTGTAAATTCGTCAAACTCCTGGGCAAATACGCTTGGCGGGAATGAAGCCCCATCTGCCTTCGCGGGCTTCTTGGGTTGCGTCGTGATGCCGAATGAGTCGCGCAGATTGACCGGACAGTCGATGGATCTCGCCCGCAACGCCATCCCGAAAATTATGTTTCTGCTCGTGCTGTTCTGCGCTTGCGCGCCGCAGCAGAGCAGCCGGCCCGCGGCGCCGGCGAAACGGAGCGGCGCGATTTATCATGTGGTCAAGCCAGGCGAAAATCTCTACCGCATCGGTAAAGCCTACGATGTGAGCTACGACGAACTGGCGCGGCTGAACGGCATTCGAGACGCGGCCCAGATTCGCGTCGGGCAACGGCTGCTCATTCCCGACGCGAACCGGCCGCTGCCGGTGGAGATCATTACGCCTTCAGGTCCGCCATCGATGCGCGACGCCGCGCCGCCGGAAATTGCCGCTGAGACTTTCCTTTGGCCGGTGCAAGGGTCCATCAATTCAGGATTCGGCGCGCGCGGCGCAAGTTTTCACGACGGTATCGACATCGCCGCAGCAGAAGGTACGCCGATTCTGGCGGTGGACGGCGGTGAAGTCATTTACAGCGATCAACTGCGCGGCTACGGCAATATCGTGATCATTCGCCACGCGCAGCGGTCTGGTGTCGGTTTATGCCCACAACCAGATCAATCTCGTGCGTGATGGCGCAAAAGTCGAGCGCGGCGACGTTGTCGGCAAAGTCGGCAGCACCGGCAGAGTCACCGGGCCGCACCTTCATTTTGAAATTCGCAAAAACAACGCCGCGCAAAATCCACTGCGCTACTTACCGCAGTTGTGCTGCACGCCGGCATCCGATAATGTCGCGCCCAATGGTTGAGGATTTACCAGGATGAAGGAACTGGCGACGGTCCGAACCGACGTGGTCGGGAGCTTGCTGCGACCGGCGAAATTAAAAGCTGCGCGTAACCGTTTCGACGACGGCAAGATGACACTCGAAGAGCTGCGCGGCATCGAAGATGACTGTATCCAAGAAGCCGTCAAGCTCCAAGAGGAGATCGGTTTATCGGCGGTCACCGACGGCGAATATCGCCGGCTCAATTTCCAGGATAGTTTCGGCGAATCGGTCGTGGGCTACGATGCCGGCCGGCCCAGTCTCAAATTTTATGAGCAACGCGTCGCAGGCGGTAGCCCGTTGCGACGCTGGGAGATTCCCGATCACGGCGAACAAAAGGGCACTGCGGTCGCACAGCGGCGGCCCGCCGCCGAGAAGCTGCGCTTGGCGCGTAATGTCCCGATGGAAGAATTTCGCTTTCTCAAACAAGTGGCGCGCCAGCCCGGTAAGGTGGCGCTGATCGGGCCGGACCGGATTTGCCAGAGATTCGATTGGCAGAATTCCCGATCGGTCTATGCCGGACTCGATGAATTCGTCGCCGATGTCGTCGCGGTCGAACACGAGATCATCCAAGGACTGGTCGAAGTCGGTTGCCGCTACGTTCAAATCGACGCGCCGGGATACACCGCCTATGTCGATCCGCCGTCGCTCGCGGCGATGCGCGCGCGCGGCGAGGACCCGCAGGAAAATTTCAGCCGTTCGCTGCGCGCCGACAACGCGCTGCTCGAAGGCTTCGACGACGTGACCTTCGGCATTCACCTATGCCGCGGCAACCAGCGCAGCATGTGGCACCGCGAAGGCACCTACGATGATATCGCCGAGCGGCTTTTGAATGAACTGAAGCATGACCGGTTTCTGTTTGAGTACGACACGCCGCGAGCCGGCGGCTTCGAGCCTTTACGCTTTCTGCCCAAAGGGAAGATTATCGTGCTCGGTTTGGTCAGTACGAAAGTAGCGGAGTTGGAGACCGTCGAGCAACTCATCCGGCGCATCGACGAGGCGAGCAAATACGTGCCGTTGGAACAGATCGCGGTGAGTCCCCAATGCGGTTTTTCGTCGGATGTGGTGGGTAATTTGATCAGCGAAGATGATCAAAAGCGCAAGTTGGAAACGGTGGTCGAGACCGCGCGCCAGGTTTGGCGATAGCGGCTTGGATTTTATTTTTTGAGAGCAGATTTTATAATTCAATCTATGTCAGGAGTGAGTTCATCGTCATGAGTGAAGACATCGCGAGCATCCGCCGGGCCGTTCGAGATATTCCGGATTTCCCCAAACCCGGAATCGTTTTCAGAGACATTACGCCTTTGCTTGGCAACGGCGCGTTGTTCGGTAAAACGATCGATATTTTGGCGGAGCGGTATCGGGACCAGAAGATCGATACCGTGTTGGGCATTGAATCGCGCGGCTTCATCATCGGCGCGGCGCTGGCGTACAAGTTAGGCGCGGGCTTTTCGGTGGTGCGCAAACCCGGTAAGCTGCCCTACGAAACTCACAGCGCCAGTTACGAGTTGGAATACGGCACGGACAAATTAGAGATCCATATCGACGGGATTCCGGCGCGTGCCCGCGTCGTGATCGCCGATGATTTAATCGCTACAGGTGGAACCGCCGCGGCCACGGCCGAGTTGGTGACCAAGTTGGGTGGCACGGTTGTCGAATGCGCATTTGTAATCGAACTGTCATTTCTAAACGGCCGCGCGAAACTCAAGCCGCACGAGGTTTATTCCGTGCTCCAGTATGACTCGGAGTGATGCCGTAGGCTAATCGAATGCTATGCGGTGATGCTGAAAAGAGTATAGACCTGCGTTTCTAAGTTAGAATCCGTTAAAATCCTAGAGCGGCCGGTTGTTTTATGTCCGTTCAGTGCCGCTTGTGTGGTTTGCCTGTCGCGCGACAGGGCTTGCCGAGGTTGCTCCCAGAGACTCAGACAGTCGCTTGGCGAGCAGAGTGGCAAGAATTTTTACGTTGCTCCCGCTCAGCATATCGCCGGAGTTCTTGCCGGGCACTCTATGTTGAACGATAGTGCCGCTCCAGAATGTGTTCCAATTGACTGGATCTCTTTCCTTTCGTCGGCCAAGTCTGGCCGTGTGGAAGATCTCGACAGCTGTCAATGCGCCGTCCAGCGGCAGCCGCCGGTAGTGATCAAGGGCGGCGAGGTTGGCGTGATACACCTCGATTTGATTTAGCTCTCGACGGGCGCCATTTAAGCCTTGGGTTTTTTTGCCTAACCTGCTCAGGATGTGAAACTTTTGCATGAAATATTTTAGTCGGTCTTTGCCGGAAATTCGTCTTACCTCTTCGGCGTAAAGATGCAATCGTCCCAAAGCTAGACTGCCAAGAGCGGCCGCTCGTCTGAAAGCTCGTGGTATGGGCGAAGGACCCTCGCGCAAATCGTTGCCCTCACGCGGAGTTGGATCCAGCAGTCCGAGAAACGCCACTTTCTCACCTTGGGCCAAAAGTTGATGAGCCATCTCATAGGCCACAGTGGCGCCAAAACAGGCACCTAAGAGGATGTACGGTCCACGGGGTTGCACGGTGCGAATTTCGCTTATGTAGAGAACCGCCATCTCTTCAATAGAACTCAACGGTGGCTCGCTGCCATCAAGTCCCACCGATTGTAACCCATAAAAGGGCTTCCCCGGCCCCAACTCATGGCATAGCTCCGCGAAACCCACGACATTTCCAAACACGCCCGGCACCGCAAATACCGGCGGCAGGGAGCCGGCTTTTCTGAGAGCCACGAGCGCGCGCGTTTTCTGCCCTACGGAGGCTCTGTATAGATCCGCTAGTGCCCGTACCGTGGGAGCGGCAAATAATACGCCTAGCGGTAGCGAGCGGCCAAAATGTTCATCCAAGCGTGAAAACAGTTTGGCTGCTAAAAGCGAATGGCCGCCAATGGCAAAAAAATCATCATCGATACCCACCCGATCGAGCTTCAATATTTCGCCCCACAACTTGCAAAGAATTGCTTCCGTCTCGTCTCGAGGCGCCACATACTCGTGGCGACTCTGAATGTCTTGGCATTGGGAATCGATTAAAGCCTGACGGTCAATTTTGCCGTTAGGCGTAAGTGGAAGTTTTGCTATCGAGACAAAAGCGACCGGGATCATGTAATTGGGCAATCGCTCTGCGAGAAAACCTCGCAGCTCTCCAGCCGTGGGTGGATTGCTTGCGGCATTATCTTCTACATAGTAGGCGGTAAGTCCCACGTCACCCGATCTCTGAGGGAGAGCTAAGACGTGGGAAGTCTTTACCCCAGAGTGGGCATTGAGCACGGCAATTACTTCTCCCGGTTCGATGCGAAATCCACGGATTTTTACCTGATCGTCTATTCGCCCTAGGAATTCGATGTTCCCGTCAGCGAGATAACGCGCCAAATCGCCGGTCTTGTAGAGCCTGGCGTGCGGTTGAGTGCTAAACGGATTGGCAATAAACTTTTCGGCCGTTAGTTCAGGTCTGTTGAGATAACCCCGGGCCAGTCCATCGCCGCCGATATAGAGCTCCCCGGTAACCCCCACCGGCACCGGGTTTCGCTGCTGATCCAAAATATAGACCTGGGTGTTGCCAATCGGTCGCCCGATGGGAATCGAAGTTACAGATTGATCGGTGAGATCTCGTGGAATGGGATAACAGCAAGTAAAGGTCGTGCCCTCGGTGGGACCGTAGCCGTTGATAATCTGAGTATGGGGCAGCAGTGCGAGGCCACGCAGGACATGGGTTACGGAGAGAGCTTCGCCACCGATCAGCAGTTGTTTGATCCCAAGCAGAGCCTGCGGCGCCTCCTCGATCACGGCGTTATACAAGGCCGCTGTGAGCCAAAGAGTGGTGATGCCATGTTGGTGGAGAAACTCTGCGAGCTCAGTGGGAGTTGGAACTGATCCGGGATAGAGGACACACTTGGCGCCGTGGAGCAACGGACCCCAAATCTCGAAGGTGGAGGCATCAAAGGACAAAGGCGCAAGCTGGAGAAACGTTTGGTGGTCATCCAACTGCACGTAATCGACGCCATATAACAGCCGAAGAATTCCCCTATGAGGGATGGTGACTCCTTTGGGCTTTCCAGTGGAGCCGGAAGTGTAAATCACGTAGGCAAGGTTGTCTGGCGTGACGCTACGGGCGGGGTTTTCCGGGCTCGCGTTGGCAACGTCATTCAATTCTCTGTCCAGGCAAATAACTTGTCTATTTTGATCCGCAAACAGCTTCAGCAAATGCTCTTGGGTCAGCAGCACCGCCACATCCGTATCTTCGAGCATGAAGTCCAGACGCTCCTTGGGATAGCTCGGATCCAATGGCACATAGGCGCCGCCGGCTTTGACAATACCTAACAGGCCAACCATCATCTCCAGCGATCGCTCGACGCAGATGCCCACCAAGACATCGGGCCCGACGCCCAGCTTTTTCAAATAGTGCGCTAATTGATTGGCTTTGGCATTGAGATCTCGGTAGGTGAGCCCCTGGTTCTCATAGACCACCGCCACGGCGTCGGGGGTTTTCTCCGCCTGTTCTTCAAACAAGTTGTGAATGCACTTCTCTCTCGGATACTCACTAACGGTGTCGTTCCAAACCATCACGAAGTGGTCATGCTCTGTCTGAGTGAGAAGCGGTAGCTCACCGAGTGACCGGTCGGGATTTGCTGCTACTCCTTGTAGCAGGGTTTTAAAATGCTCCGACATCCGGAGGATCGTGCCACTCTCAAATAGATCGGTGTTGTAAGATAACGACACGGTCAGTGCACTATCGTGCTTGCGTAACTGTAACGGCCAGATCAAATTTCGCAATTCTATTAAGCGGCATCTCTAATCGGCTCACGGCTAAGCCAGTCAAATCCAATATTGGCTCTAAAACATTCTGAAAAGTGAACATGACCTGGAAGAGAGGAGTGTGACTGAGAGTGCGATCAGGATTGAGATCTTGGACTAACTTTTCGAAGGGAAGTTCTTGGTGCTCGTAGGCTTCCAAAGCAACATTTCGCACACGAGCCAAGAGATTTCGAAAAGTGGGTACGCCAGAAAGATTTGTTCTCATGACCAGTGTGTTTACAAAGAAACCAATCAAGCCTTCTGTCGCTGTCCGACTTCGGCCGGCAATTGGAGTACCCACCGAAATGTCGTCTTGCCCGGTGTAGCGATAGAGTAGGGTTTGGCACGCTGCCAACAGGGCCATGAAGAGCGTGACGCCCTCTTGACGACTCACGCCTTCAAGCTGATCGGAAACATCAGAAGAGAGATCGAAAGAGTATTTCGCTTCGCGATCGGATTGAACAGTTGGTCTTGCACGATCGGTGGGTAGTTTGAGTACCGGGGCGCCGTTGAGTTGATTTCTCCAATAGGAAAGTTGTCTTTCGAGGTGGTCGCCTTGCAGCCATTCTTTTTGCCAGATGGCATAGTCAGCATACTGAATTGCTAGATCCGGGAGCGAAAATGCTTCTCCTCGGCAAATGGCTCCGTAAACGATCGCAAGCTCGCGGAAGAGAATTGGCATCGACCACCCGTCGGCGACGATGTGGTGCATGGCTAAGCTCAGAATATGTTCGTCATCCGCAGGCTGTAAGAGAGCGACCCGAAGCAGAGGGCTCTGATCTAGTTTGAAAGGTCGCGCTGCATCTTCCGCCAACAATCGCCGAATTTTGTCTCCACGCTCCGTTTCTGGCAGCAGCCGGAGATCTTCAATCGCCATCTTCAGCGCCGAGATCGGGTTCAACTACCTGCATGGGTTCCCCGTCGATGAGCAAGAAAGTTGTGCGGAGGATTTCGTGGCGCCGTATCAGCTCAGTAAAGCTTTGCTCCAACGCAGCGACGTTGAGAGCGCCCTTCAATCGGTAGGCGGCGGAGATATTGTAGGCGGGACTATCGGGCTCCAGTTGATGAAGAAACCACAACCGGTGTTGAGCAAAGGACGTGGGTAAAGCGTAGACTTCGTCGTTGGCAAAGTCTTGATTTTCTATGGTACCGGGCTTCACGAAAGATGGACTGCCTATTGCGTCAGTTTCACTTTGTAGCGCTCGCGCGCTGCTCGGGAAATCGCGGGCACATCGGGGCTCGGCGGATTCGTCGTGGATTTTTGCAGCAATTGTGCAAGTCCGCGTACCGTCGGCGCTTCAAACAGGTTTCGTAGAGGTATTTCCATCCGTAACGCGGCGCGTATGCGCCCGATCGCTTGTATTGCCAACAGCGAGTGGCCGCCAATGGCAAAGAAATCATCGTCGATGCCCACTCGATCGAGCTTTAATATCTCGCCCCACAGCTTGCAAAGAATTGTTTCCGTCTCATCGCGAGGCGCGACATACTCGTAGTGATTCTGTGCTTCTTGGTTTTGGGGATCGGGTAAAGCCTTAGGATCGACTTTGCCGTTGGGTGTGAGCGGTATTGTCGGTACGGATACGTAGGAGACCGGCATCATATAATTCGGCAATCGCTCCGCGAGAAACCTGCGCAAATCGGCAGCCGTGGGTGGAGTTGCCGCCATTGGGTTTTCGACATAGTAGGCGGTAAGACCCAACTCACCCGTTTTTTGCCGCCGGGCCAAGACATGGGAAACCTTTACCCCCGGGCAGGCATTCAAGGCGGCGTTTACCTCGCCGGGTTCAATCCGAAAGCCGCGTAACTTCACCTGATTGTCCACGCGGCCGAGATACTCGATATTCCCATCCGCGAGATAACGTGCGAGATCTCCGGTGCGGTACATGCGCGCGCCGGATTTGCCTGCAAAAGGGTCGCGGAGATATCTCTCCGCCGTCAATTCCGGCCGGCACCAGTAACCGCGCGCCACGCCGCTGCCGCCGATATAAAGCTCACCCGGCACGCCAATCGGCACCGGCGCAAGAGCGGCGTCGAGGATATAGATTCTCGTGTTGGCGATCGGCCGGCCGATGGTCGCCCTACCTTTGTCTGTGCGCAAAGCAAAAGTCGAGTAAGTCGTGGTCTCGGACGGACCATAAAGATCGTATACTTTTTCGACCGCGCCACCCTGGTAAATCCGCCGCACCAGTTCAGGCGCCAACGGCTCACCGGCAAGATTGACGGTGCGCACCGAACGGGGCAGGCCGTCGTTAGCGAGCAACTCGCTCAGCGCTGACGGTACGGTATTGATTAGCGTGACCTCGCTCAGCGACGCTGTCTCGTTGAGCGCCAAGGCGTCCTCGACGAGGATCACCTTTCCACCCCAACTCAACGTCGCGAACAATTCAAAAACCGATAGATCGAAACAAATCGATGTCGACGCCAAAACGCCTGCAAGTTCGTCGGTCGTAAAGACACTCTTTGCCCAGTACAAGAAAGCGACGGTATTACGGTGCTCGATGGCGACGCCCTTCGGTTGGCCGGTCGAACCCGAAGTATAGATGACATAGGCCAAGTGGTCCAAACGCGCCGCACGCGGAAGATTGTGGGAATCCTCCTTGCTGATCGTGTTCCAATCTCGGTCCAAACAGACCGCGTTGATTTTCCGCCCTGAGAACGGTCCGCCGATCGCAACTTTCTCCTGCGACACATGCAATCTCAATTCTGGGCATTGGAAATCAATAATTCTTTACTGTCTATTTTTCCGTTTGGCGTTAGTGGGAGTTTCGCTCTCTAGACAAAAGCGACCGGAATCATGTAGTTGGGCAGTCTCTCTTCGAGATAACTTCGCAATTCTCCATTCTTCTCTATATTGCTTACGTTTTAAACTTCTACATAATAATCAATAACCTAAGTCACCCAATATCTGATAAAAAGCTAATACATTTTAAGACTTTATCGTGTTTGGGCTTTGAGTACTGTATTCATTTCTCCTAATTCTATGCTATATCCACATATTTTTACCTTATCTTCTATTCTTCCCAATTATTCTATATTCCCTTCATCTATATAACTCTCCAAATCTCCTTTCTTTTATATCCTCTCTTTCATTTCATTTCTAAACATATTATCTATTAACTTTTCCTCCTTTATTTCGGTCTTTTGAGATAACCCCTCTCTATTCCATCTCCTCCTATATATATCTCTCCTCTTACTCCCACCCTCACCTTTTTTCTTTTCTTATCCAAAATATAAACTTGGGTGTTGCCTATCTTCTCCCTATTCTAACATTATTATAATTCTCTATCTCTTTTATATTTTTTAAAATTTTTCTTCTATTCACTCCTCCTTTTTTCCTTATATATTACATTATTCTATTTTCTTAACCTAATCTAATTATCTTCTCTTTTATTCATTATATTATATCTCTCCTCCTCAAAAAATCCTTCTCATCTTTCTTCTATTCTCCCATTCCTTTTTCTTTCTATAGTAGTCTTAGCAACTACTATACTAGTTTTAGAATCGTTACTTGCTTCTTCTGTAATCAGCTTTATTTATTAGCCTACGTCCTGATGTCCTACCTCTTTTAGCCATAATTATACTGTGACTCCTTTAAGACAAAGCGCAAAAAACTCCCACACCTAAGCATCTAAGCTAAAATTGTCTTCAGCAAAACCTCAATCTGGCACAGTCAGAGGAAAACGCGCTTGCATCCAGTGCATATGATTGCAAAGCGCTTTATGTGTAATTTCTACCCCTTTGTCGTTTCCTGTAGACCCTGAAATGTAGATTACATAACGAGATTGTCTGCAGTTGTTTGACACAGAAAGATTCTCTTCACTCTCGCTTCTAATCTCTTCCCAATCTTATCTAAACAGATATCTTTGAATGTGCGTCGTAAACTCTTCACAACCGCTGCTGGTGAGTAAGATTGAGTTTCAGTATCTTCGAGCATGAACTCCATACGCTCCCTCGGATAGCCTGGGTCCAGCGGTACGTAAGCGCCACCGGCTTTGAGAATACCCAACAGGCCGACGATCATTTCCAACGATCGCTCGACACAGATGCCCACCAAGACATCGGGCCCAACGCCCAGCTTTTTCAAATAGTGCGCTAATTGATTGGCTTTGGCATTGAGATCTCGGTAGGTGAGCCCCTGGTTCTCATAGACCACCGCCACGGCGTCGGGAGTTTTTTCGGCCTGTTCTTCAAACAATTGATGAATGGATTTGTCAGCAGGGTAATCCGCTTCGGTGTCGTTCCACTCGATCAAGAGTTGATGTCTTTCCTGCGGTGTGAGTAACGGCAGAGTCGCAATGTTCTGGCCGGGGTCGGCGACGATGCCTTCTAGCAAAGTCTGGTAATGACCCAACATGCGCTTGATCGTGGTCGCATCAAACAAGTCCGTGTTGTATTGTAACGATCCTCTCAACCCTTGTGACTCTTGGTGCAAGGTTAAGGTTAGATCGAACTTGGCCGTCTTTCCGCTGACTCTTACGGGACTGACACTGAGACCTTCAAACCTCAGTGCCGTACTAGGCGCATTCTGGAAAACAAACATCGCCTGAAACAGCGGCGAGTGGCTGAGACTGCGTTCTGGCTGTAGCTCCTCCACTAGCTTCTGGAATGGCAGATCTTGATGAGCGTAGGCCTCCAGCGCCAGCTCCCGCACCTGCGGAAGCAGTTCGCGGAAGGTAGGATTTCCAGAAAAATCCGTGCGTAACACTAGTGTGTTGACAAAGAAACCGATCAACCCTTCAATCTCAACCCGGTTACGATTAGCGATGGGCGAACCGACCACGATATCGTCCTGCCCGGTGTAACGATGTAAGAGGGTTTGGAACGCCGCCAGCAGAGTCATGTAAAGCGTAACGCCTTCTTTACGACTGAGCGATTTGAGCCCCTGAGTCAGTTCGGTAGATAGCTCTACAGACTGGCTTGCGCCTCTAAAACTTTGTATCGTCGGTCGCGGTCGATCGGTGGGTAGATTCAATACAACAGGGGCTCCCTCCAGCTGCTTCTTCCAATAGGAAAGCTGCGTTTCGAGGACTTCGCCCTGTAACCAGTCCCGCTGCCATGTCGCAAAGTCGGTATATTGAATCGGCAGGACCGGGAGAGGCGAGGGCTCCGAGTTCGCAAATGCTGGGTAAAGAACGGATAGTTCGCGGTAGAGCACGCCCATAGACCACGCGTCAGACACAATGTGATGCAGGGTCAATACCAATACATGATCGTCTTCACGAAGCCGGATTACAGCGGGGCGAAAGAGAGGCCCATGCTCTAAGTCAAAAGGCTTCTTAGTTTCTTCCGTCGCAAGCCTTTGAGCTTCCTCCTCACGCTCGCCCTCAGAGAAGTGACTGATATCCAGCACAGGCAGAGAAAAACTCGGCGACGGCGCGATGACCTGAACCGGTTGGCCCTCTACGATCGAGAACGTCGTCCGCAGAACTTCGTGCCGTCTCACGATCTCCTCAAGACTCTGTTTCAAGATTCCAACATCCAGTGGCCCTTTGACACGAAGAGCAACTGGAACGTTATAAACAGTGCTGCCTGGCTCCAACTGATCCAAGAACCACAACCGCTGCTGGGCAAACGAAAGTGGAAGATCCTTATCTCTGCCGCAGCGCAGTCTCGGCTCTGTCGGCGCTGCACGGAAGCGCAGCAATCGGTAAAAACTTGAGGATTTGAGCTTTGCATGCGATCAATTCAGCACGCAGCGTCGCCGTCAGCGCTCCTTTCGGTCCGTTAATGATGAGTTGGCCGTTATCAGCCGAGAGCGTAACGTTCAGTTTACGCAGGTGCGCCAGAAGTTCGCGGGTTGTCACAGTATTATTTGTTCTTTCTGATAGAGGCCGTCTCGAGCAATCGGTTGATTTTCATCCCCTGCCCATCTAATCGCCTCGATGTGGTCCGACAAGCTAGCCACGGTCGGCATTTCAAATAATGCGCGAAGCGGTAGCTCGATCTGAAATATCACTATTATTCTGGAAACAACCCGAGTGGCAAGCAGTGAATGGCCGCCCAAGTCAAAGAAGTTATCGTGGATGCCAACGTTTTCCAGGTTGAGGACTTCCGACCAGATACTCGCTACGACCTCCTCCACGGGGGTTCGTGGGGTTACATAGCTCTCTTCAAGCTCTGGTCTGCTCTGATCGGGCGCCGCCAGAGCTTTACGGTCCACCTTGCCGTTGGAAGTTAGTGGGAGTTTGTCGAGGAAAACAAAAGCCGAGGGCACCATGTAGTCGGGTAGTTTCTCTTTGAGATAGCTTCGCAATTGATTGGTGGCTGGACTAGGTTGCTGGTTTGAAACCACATAGGCTATCAACCTTTTGTCCCCTGAACTATCTTCTCTGGCTAACACCACGACTTCTCGGACGGCTGGGTGTTGGGCGAGCACGGTGCCAATTTCTCCTAACTCGATGCGAAATCCACGGATTTTTACCTGATCGTCTATTCGCCCTAGGAATTCGATGTTCCCGTCAGCGAGATAACGCGCCAAATCGCCGGTCTTGTAGAGCCTGGCGTGCGGTTGAGTGCTAAACGGATTGGCAATAAACTTTTCCGCCGTTAGTTCAGGTCTGTTGAGATAACCCCGGGCCAGTCCATCGCCGCCGATATAGAGCTCCCCGGTAACGCCCACCGGCACCGGGTTTCGCTGCTGATCCAAAATATAGACCTGGGTGTTGCCAATCGGTCGCCCGATGGGAATCGAAGTTACGGGTTGATCGGTGAGATCTCGTGCAATGGGATAACAGCAAGTAAAGGTCGTGCCCTCGGTGGGACCGTAGCCGTTGATGATCTGAGTATTGGGCAGCAGTGCGAGGCCACGCAGGACATGGGTTACGGAGAGAGCTTCGCCACCGATCAGCAGTTGTTGGATCCCAAGCAGAGCCTGCGGCGCCTCCTCGATCACGGCGTTATACAAGGCCGCAGTGAGCCAAAGAGTGGTGATGCCATGTTGGTGGAGAAACTCTGCGAGCTCAGTGGGAGTTGGAACTGATCCGGGATAGAGGACACACTTGGCGCCATGGAGCAACGGACCCCAAATCTCGAAGGTGGAGGCATCAAAGGACAAAGGCGCAAGCTGGAGAAACGTTTGGTGGTCATCCAACTGCACGTAATCGACGCCATATAACAGCCGAAGAATTCCCCTATGAGGGATGGTGACTCCTTTGGGCTTTCCAGTGGAGCCGGAAGTGTAAATCACGTAGGCAAGGTTGTCTGGCGTGACGCTACGGGCGGGGTTTTCCGGGCTCGCGTTGGCAACGTCATTCAATTCTCTGTCCAGGCAAATAACTTGTCTATTTTGATCCGCAAACAGCTTCAGCAAATGCTCTTGGGTCAGCAGCACCGCCACATCCGTATCTTCGAGCATGAAGTCCAGACGCTCCTTGGGATAGCTCGGATCCAATGGCACATAGGCGCCGCCGGCTTTGACAATACCTAACAGGCCAACCATCATCTCCAGCGATCGCTCGACGCAGATGCCCACCAAGACATCGGGCCCGACGCCCAGCTTTTTCAAATAGTGCGCTAATTGATTGGCTTTGGCATTGAGATCTCGGTAGGTGAGCCCCTGGTTCTCATAGACCACCGCCACGGCGTCGGGGGTTTTCTCGGCCTGTTCTTCAAACAATTGATGAATGGATTTGTCTAGCGGATAATCCGCTTCGGTGTCGTTCCACTCGATCAAGAGTTGATGTCTTTCCTGCTGTGTGAGTAACGGCAAGTCACTTATTCGCTGCTCCGGATTGGCCACGATCCCTTCAAGCAAAGTCTGAAAATGCTCTGCCATGCGAGTGATCGTAGCAGAGTCGAACAGGTCGGTGCTGTATTCGAACCGACACACCAGGCCTTCGGTTTCGTCGATAACCTCCAAAGTCAGATCAAACTTTGCTACCCCGATATCGAGGTCGATGCAGTCAACTCTTAATCCTTGGAGAGCCAGTTCCTGGTGAGGCGTATTGCGCAGCTGAAACATAACGTCGAACAGCGGATTGCGGCTCAAGTCTCGATCGGGTTGCAATACTTCAATTAACTTCTCAAACGGCAAGTCCTGATGGGTATAGGCGCTCAGAGCAACGCCGCGTACTCGACGCAGCAGATCACGGAAGCTCGGCTCGCCGGATAAATCCGTCCGCAGTACGAGAGTGTTAATGAAAACCCCGAGGAGTGGCTCGGTCTCAACTCGGTTACGACCCGCCGTTGGCACTCCCACCAAAATGTCTTCTTGCCCTGTATAGCGGTATAGTAAGATGTTAAAGGCGGCCGCCAGCGTCATGAACAAGGTGACTTGTTCGCGACTGCTGAGTTCCTTTAAGCTTTTGGACAAAACCGCCGGCAAGGTAAAAACCTTTCTAGCACCGCGGCAGCTCCGGACAGCAGGCCGCGGCCGATCGGTCGGAAGGTTGAGTAAAGGCGGAGAATTGTTTAGCTGCCGCTTCCAGTACGACAGATCTGCATCTAGAGTTGCTTTGTCGTTCTGCTGTCGTTGCCAGGTAGCATAGTCAATATATTGGATTGGAAGATCGGTGAGCGGTGTGGGACTACCATTAATAATCGCCGGGTAGAGTGCCGCTATCTCTCCCAACAGCACGCTGTCAGACCAGCCGTCAAAGACGATGTGATGAGTGACAAATAACAACAGATGGTCCTGCTCGCCCAATCGATACAGACGGGTCCGCAACAAAGCTCCCCGAGTCAAATCGAAAGGTTGTTGTGATTCTCTGCTGGCTTGACGGAGGGCTTCGGCCTCTCGTTCACTATCAGGCAAATGACTTAAGTCGATTAATGGCAGATCTACTGTGAGACTCGGCGATATGACTTGTACCGCTTCGTCACCGTTGTCCTGAAAATTCGTGCGCAATACTTCATGACGACGCACAATCTCATTGAGGCATCGCTCGATGACTTCTGGCTGGAGTTTACCGGCGAGCCGCAGAGCTAAGGATCGGTTATAAACCGGATTTGCCGGTTCTAATTGATTGAGAAGCCACAGACGCTGCTGGGCGAAGGAAAGAGGCAACTTTTCATTCCTCGTAGCCGGCACGATGGGTCGGACTTGCAGCAGCTCGGGTCCGACGGGTCTTTTCAATCCGATCCGCGAGACCCGCCACTGTGGGGGTCTCAAAGAAACTCGAAATCGACAACTCGATCTGCATCAACTCGCGTATTCGAGAGATCACTTGCGTTGCCCGGATCGAGTCTCCGCCCAGATTGAAAAAGTTGTCCCGGATACCAATGTGCTCTACTCCCAAAACTGTCGACCAGATGGCCGCCAAAGTTTTTTCTGCCTGAGTCTGGGGAGCTAGGAACTCGTGAATTCGCTGCAGTGAAAGAAGAGAAGCAAACTTTTCCGCGAGGCCAACTCGCTCGGGCTTACCGGTAGAGCTCTTGGGAATTTCATCGACAAATAGGATCAGTCGCGGGATCTTGAATTCCGCCAGCTGAGCGGCAACAAATCGCTGCAACTCCCCCTCGGTGACAGCTGCGTTTTCCAGCAGCACCACAGCGGCGGCGATATCCTCCCCAAGGGTTTCGTGTGGCATCGCGAAGGTGATGGCTTCAGCGACCGCCGGATGTTGCAAAATCACATCTTCGATTTCGCGTGGTGAGATCTTTTCTCCGCCCCGATTGATGATTTCTTTGAGACGCCCCGTGATGAACAGATAACCGTCGTTGTCGAGATATCCCTGGTCTCCCGTCCTGAACCAACCACGCGCAAAGCTTGGGTTGTTGGACTCTGAACTGTTTAGGTAACCTGACGTGACATTGGCGCCGCGAATCACGATCTCGCCAATTTCACCGGGAGACAAGAGGTTGCCGGCTTCATCCATGATGGATACTTCCGGTCCCGCCGCTAGTCCCACCGAACCGACCTTGCGCTGACCGGGCGGCAGCGGATTGCTAGTCATCTGATGCGCCGCCTCAGTCATTCCGTAAGCCTCGATGACAGGAACGTTGAACAGTTCTTCCAATCCCTGCATGACGCGGGCGGGTAGCGCGGAAGATGAAGAACGGATGAATCGTGAGCGAATGATTTCTGAGCGCCGCTGGGTCCGCTTGCGCGCGCGAGACGACAGCGTGATGAATCGTCGGAACCGCCGTGTACCATGTCGGCTGAAAAGCGTCTCAGCCAGGAGAGAAACTGCTCGATGTCGAAACCCGATGGACAGATTGACGCTGGCACCAGCGATCACCGACGAAAGCAGCGCGCCCACGAGCCCGTGAATGTGAAACAACGGCATCACGTTGAGGCAGCGATCTGCCTCGGTCAGCCGCAATGTTGCCGCGATGTTACGGGCTGAGGCTAAAAGATTTGCATGGGTCAAGGGGACCATCTTGGGGCGGGAAGTTGTCCCGGAGGTATGCAGGATCAGCGCGATATCGTCGGCTTGGGGAAAGCCAAAATTTGAAGTTAGCGGCTGCTCGTTGCCTCTTAACGCAAAGATACCGGCGGCGGCCTCAGGTTTTGGTAATAACTCGATGATTGGAATGCGGCGCTTTTCAGCGACTTCGATAGCGGCAGAGTTCGTGCCCGATTGAACAATCAATGCTCTTGGATTGAGGTCGGAAAAATAAAATTCAAATTCGCTGCGGCTATAAGCCGGATTTAATGGCGCACAAACCGAACTGGCGATGACACCGAAAAATGCCACCGCCATCTCTGGACCATTGGGCAGCACGATTGCAATACGGTCGCTACGGTGAATTCCTCTGGCATTCAAAAATTCCACCACGCGGTCAACCTGCCCAAGCAGTCCACCGTAAGTAAGATCGCAACGGCCAGGCGCACGAATCGCTACAGCTTCAGGAGCGCACTCAGCCCGCACTCTGAGTAGATCATAAATCATGTTCTTTGCTCCACAGAGCATTTTTTTGCTTGTTAGAAAGAGGCGTAGGCGGCTGATCTACTCGAAAACTAACCCGAGAACGAGTGAGTGAAACTGGCAATAGGTTTTGCGTGCTCATCCTGGTCTCTTTAACGTCTTCCTCGGTGCTCCGTGATCACGGCCGCCATCTCGGCACCGTGGGCGACTGAAAGCTTGAAATGGCAGCTGTAGTTGGAAATTCTTTATGAATATCGCAATGGTAATGCCATGCTAAAGTTGAGTGTCCGGGACGGCATGCTCAGACCCTACCGAAAAATCACGAGATCATGATAACACTCACTGACAGATTAGACTAAACTTGTTTCGACCGTTTGCGACTTTTGGTCATGGAAAAACCGACTAAAACGGGCATATTTGCACTCGTTTATCGAATGGGTTGCTTGACTGGGTATATGAGGTCTCGAGCGCATGCCGATGGCGCACACGAGGGGTCAAAAGACGACCATGTAATTAAGCGCGTGTCCATCAGGTTGCAACGCGCGCAGATCGCTGGGGACGGATAACGATCATCGATTGGCTTTAGGTGGGGGAGGGCGAGAAAGGCGCCTATCGAGAAGCAAGCAACGAGCCTTTTCCAAAAACCAAGCTTCGGCAGAATCCGTGGGTTTTTGTTTGTACCAGATTAGAAATACGCCTCCGGCATACAGAGCTGCTCCCATTAGCGACAAGACGACTATATAAATGAGCTGACCTGAAAGTATTACCGGAGTAGGCCAATGAAATTGGACCGTGAGGAGCGCGCCCGCCATCAAGAGCGAGCCTACTGCTGGTCGGAAAAGGAGAGTGAGAAGGTCACGAAATCCAAACCGGATCGCTTTGCTGAGCAAATAAAAGTTGAACGGCGCTGTCATGATGGAGGCTATCAACATCGAGATCGCTGCACCGTAACTTCCGCGAGTCGGTACCAGCCAAAGCATCAGAGGAATAGTGATACCGGCATGCGCCGCTAAGACCATGCTGGTTGAACGGGACATGCCCGCGGCGAGATTGAGGTGGTGCGCAGTGCTAAGAAATACGGTGAGCACACCGTTAAGGGCCAGGACTCGGATCACATCAACCGCTTCGCGCCATCGATCACCGAGCAGCGAAAAAACGATCGGCTCCGCCAAAAGGCAAAGTCCAACTCCGGCGGGCATCACGAGCAGAATGACCGCCGAAGTGACTTTGATGTAACTCCGTCGTAATTCTGCCGGATCGGATTTGAGGTGAGCGTAGCCCGGGAATACGGCACGGTTTATCGGCGCCGCCAACTCGCCGTGTTGCGACGCTTGCAATTTCACTCGCCAACGAGAGCGATCCGAGCGCAGCAGGACCCGCCCATCGACCGACGATCAAATGAGCCGCACGTGAGTAAATGAATTCAATGAAGCTGGTAAACAGTAACCATTTCGAAAAGTTCATCAACCGCCCTAGGGCAGCGAACGAGGCACGAGGTCGATAAGGGTGAAACAGATAACTGAGGATGACGGAAATACAGGTTCCGGCGAGAGTACCCGCAAGCAATGCCGAATAGTTTCGTAGTACGAGCGCCAACGGGATCGTAAAAACCAAGGTCGTCGTTAGTCTCGTAAGGACGAGATACTTAAACTCTCTGTCAAATTGCAGCTCCTTGCGAAACGAAATGACACCGACATTTTCGAATCCGTGGACCGCTTGGCGAAGACCCAAGACAAGCATTACCGAAACCAGCCGCGGATCGTTGTAGAACTGTGCCGTTGGCCAAGCGAGTCCGCCGACGATTAACCCCAGGCTAAGACCGAAGATCACATTAAACGTCCAGACTGAATCGAAGTCATCCCGGGTTGCATCGGTACGCTGGACCAGGGCGGTTTCGAGCCCGAAGGCGCCGAGGATTTCCAGCATTGCGATCACGGTGTTCGCGAGCGCTATCAAGCCGAAGTCTTCGGGGAGCAGAAGGCGCGCGAGAATGAGCGTACTTACTATTCCAGTGCACCGGTCGATAAACTTAAACAGCACCATCCAGGCGGCTCCGACCGCCATCCGGCTGCTTAACGATGAAGAACGATGTATGTCGGCTCTGACTTCGTTCCCTTGAGAATCAAATTCAATCGGCTGTTGCGGAATCAAAGGCACTGAGTCTCACTTCTGCTTCGACCGACGCCCAAACGTGGGGGTGACGAAATAGCTTTCATGGCGGTTCAAGTTGCCGCTTGCGAGGGAAATGACCTACCCGCAGCAAGCTGCGGGTATCGAAGAGTCGGCCCCAAAGGCTTCGCAGCAAGCTGCTGGAATCAAGCCGCAGCGATTAAAGCTCCCGCTCGGACGGTATTGATGATCACCAAGGATAACATATCGGGCTGATCTTTAGGTAGCCGGCATTGATCTCGCAGGGAATTCTTAGGCGTCAATATTGTTTTGATTTCTCATCGAATCATGGATGCCCAGCTGCGCGGCGCGAAGCTCGCGGGGTTTTAAGCTGATCGAGAACTTGAGGTCGATCAGTGGTCAAAATTGCCTTCGAAGTTCCGGATTTACAATTCCTTGACACCCCCGGTAATGGTCTATATAACTCAAACGTAACCGTAAACCCCAAAGGGCAGTCAATGCCGAAGCCATTGTCGCTTTGCACCGCCGCCCGCGGCTAGCTCCGGATCAATCCATGAAACGCATCGAACAAATGAGCGTCTGGGAGCGTCTTTACTTCCCGGAAATCACCCGCGGCCTGATGCTGACGGGCTACCGTTTCTGGCGTAATCTAACGATTCACATTTTGCAAAAACTCGGTTTAGCGCGCCGCGCTCAAGCGGCGATAACCGTGCAGTATCCGGAAGAACGTCACCCTTATCCGGATACGTTCCGCGGCCGGCACCGGTTAACGTTGAAACCGGATGAGTCAGTGCAGTGCACCGCATGTTTTCTGTGCGCGACGGCCTGTCCCGCTGACTGTATTTACATCGAGGCTGGCGAATACCCCGACAAATCGGTGGAGAAATTTCCGATTCGCTACGAGATCGACACGCTACGCTGCATCTATTGTGGTTTCTGCGTCGAAGCCTGTCCGTGCGATGCGATTCGCATGGATTCCGGAACGCATCCCGGCAATCTCGGTTTCACTCGTAAAGAATTTGTTGAAACCAAGGAAGTTTTGATGGATCGATCCAAAGAGCTTGCGGAAAAAGGCAAAGAAGGGTTGTACGAAGAATACGTCAAACCCTACAGGCACGTTTAGCACGCTGGCGACAACTTACATCCGGACCCGAAGGAGGAAATCATGGCAAACTCCCAAAACGAAAACGGCACGAAGCCAAACGGTCTTACCACCCAGCCGCTCCCGGCATCGCATAAAGTTTACGTTCATAATCATCACCGGCCGGACGTAAGCGTTGCGATGCGCGCAGTGGAGCTCTCCCACGCTGGCCACGGCGCCAACGGTAACGGCCACGGGCAAGCGCAGCCCGATACGCCGATCATGATTTATGATACTTCGGGGCCGTACACGGATCTCAACGTCGAAACCGATATCCGTCAAGGATTGAAACCGCTGCGGCTCGATTGGATCCTAGGACGCGGCGATGTCGAAGAACTTCCTGGTTCAAGCTATCAGCCAACGGTTAAGAAAAACGGCAAAGCCAATGATGCTCAAACCGAACGTTTCCCGGATGCGGCGCGCCGGCCGATATTGCGCGCCAAGCCCGGCTGCAACGTTTCGCAGATGCACTACGCCAAAAAGGGAATCATCACGCCGGAAATGGAATACATCGCCATTCGGGAAAATCTCGGCCGGCAACAGGCGCTCGAAAACGGCGCGAGCAATGGCCGCACGCACGCCGGTTACAGTTTCGGCGCGGCTATTCCCAAGTTCGTCACGCCCGAGTTCGTCCGCGATGAAGTAGCCCGCGGCCGCGCGATCATTCCGTCCAATATCAATCATCCGGAAAGCGAGCCGATGATTATCGGCCGCAATTTCCTGGTGAAGATCAACGCCAATATCGGCAACTCGGCGGTGGCTTCTTCGATCGAAGAAGAAGTCGAAAAAATGATCTGGGCAACCCGCTGGGGCGGCGACACGGTCATGGATCTATCCACCGGGATGGATATTCACGAAACCCGGGAATGGATTTTACGCAATTCACCCGTGCCGATCGGCACCGTGCCGATCTACCAGGCGCTGGAAAAAGTCGACGGCAAGGCCGAAGACCTGACCTGGGAAATTTTTCGCGATACGTTGATCGAGCAGGCCGAGCAGGGCGTTTCCTATTTTACGATTCACGCCGGCGTGTTGTTGCGCTATGTGCCGCTCACGGCGAATCGGGTAACCGGCATTGTTTCGCGCGGTGGTTCGATCCTGGCGAAATGGTGCCTGGCTCATCACAAGGAAAATTTCCTCTATACTCACTTCGAAGATATCTGCGAAATCATGAAAGCCTACGACGTGGCGTTCTCGCTCGGCGACGGCCTGCGTCCGGGTTCGATCGCCGATGCCAACGACGAAGCCCAGTTCGGCGAGCTAGAGACGCTCGGCGAGCTTACCGAAATTGCCTGGAAGCATGACGTGCAGGTGATGATCGAAGGGCCGGGTCATGTGCCGATGAATATGATTCACGAGAACATGACCAAGCAATTGGAAGTATGTCACGAGGCGCCTTTCTACACACTCGGCCCGCTGACCACCGATATTGCGCCCGGCTACGATCACATCACCAGCGCCATCGGCGCGGCGATGATCGGCTGGTACGGCACGGCGATGCTTTGCTACGTGACGCCGAAGGAACATCTCGGCCTGCCGGATAAGAAAGACGTGAAGGACGGCGTCATCGCTTACAAGATCGCGGCTCACGCCGCCGACTTGGCCAAGGGACATCCGGGCGCGCAGATGCGCGACAACGCCTTGAGCCAGGCGCGCTTCGAGTTCCGTTGGGAAGATCAATTCAACTTGAGCCTCGATCCGGAGACCGCGCGCGAATTTCACGACGAGACCTTGCCGGCGCAAGGCGCCAAGGTGGCGCACTTCTGCTCCATGTGCGGACCGCACTTCTGCTCGATGAAAATCACCCAGGACGTGCGCGATTACGCGGCCCAGATCGGCGTGACCGAGCAGGCCGCGCTGGCAGCCGGCATGAAAGAGAAAGCCGAAGAATTCAAACAAACCGGCGCCAAAATTTATCACGAAGTGGGTTCGAGCGGTTCGGGAGAAACTCCGAGTCCGGTGTTGCGAGCCGCGCCGAAAGATTAATAACAAGTCGCAGTTCATGTTCAGCCAACTGGCCGCCCCGAGGCGGCCAGTTGCATTTTAGCGGCTGAACATTGAGCGATCTTTCTTTCAATGAACAAGCCCAAGCGCATTCTGCTTTACGGCTTTGGCCCGTATCGGCAGTTCCGCGACAACATTACGGCGCGAATCATCAAGTCGCTACCGCGACAAGCAGGATTGAAAAAGGTTGTCTTCCCCGTGCGTTTTCACCGGGCGCAGTTTGTCGAAGCGTTGCATGCGATTTAAGCCCGATATGGTTCTTGGCCTGGGCCAGAGCGCGCGGCGGCGCATCGACGTGGAATCGCAGGCGATCAATCGCCGCCGCGCGCGCCGGAAGAATAAGCCGAAGCCAATTTCATTGCATGGACCGCAGCGGCTCAAGACAACTTTACCGCTGAAAGTCGGAAATCAAGCAGGGAAATCAGCGAACGCCGGCGACTACGTCTGCAACTTTTCCATGTATGTGATGCTCGATCACATCCGGCGTAATGATCTCGACATTCCGTATGGCTTTGTCCATATTCCGCACGACTACGACGAGAAGAAGGCGACCGCGATTGGTGGAAAAGATGCTGCTGCGCTGCCAACGCACGTAGTCGGAATGCGCCTCGCCGGCAAGCGGCGGAAGGCAATGCTAGAATCAGCTCGTCAGCCGCTTGAGCGCTTCGAGATATTTCTCTTGGGTTTTTTTGACGATTTCCGGCGGCAGCTCCGGCGGCGGCGATTTCATGTCCCAGGGAAGATTGACCAGATAATCGCGCACGAATTGTTTATCGAAGCTGTCCGGCGTCTTGCCGGGTTTGTAGCCATCCATCGGCCAGAAGCGCGAGGAGTCCGGAGTGAGAACCTCATCGATCAGGATGATGTCGTCGCCTTCGATGCCGAATTCGAATTTCGTATCGGCGATGATGATGCCTTTTTTTTCCGCCAGTCCTCTCGCGCGGCTATAAATCGCGATGGTGGCATCGCGCATCTTCTCCGCTCTATTCTTGCCGACTTTGGTCACCATCTCATCGAAAGTAATGTTGACGTCATGGGCGCCGACCGCCGCCTTGGTCGATGGCGTGAAGATCGGCTGATCCAAACGCGCGGCTTCCACCAATCCCTGCGGCAGCGGAATACCGCACACCGCGCCGGTTTGTTGGTAATCTTTCCAACCCGAGCCGACGAGATAGCCGCGCACGATGCACTCCACCGGCGCCGGCGTGCTCTTCTTGACCAGCATGGTGCGGCCTTCGAGCTTGGCTTTGTGCGGCCGGCAAGCGGCGGGAAATTGTTCGACGTCGGTGGTGATCAAATGGTTCGGAATGATGTCCTTGATCACGTCGAACCAGTAGACCGACAGCGCCGTGAGAATCTTGCCCTTATCGGGAATCAAAGTCGGCAAGATCACGTCGAAGGCGGAGATGCGGTCGCTGGCGACCAACAAGAGCTTGTCGCCCAAGTCATAGATGTCGCGCACTTTGCCGCGATTGAACAGTTTTAAACCGGATAGTGTTTCTTCAGCCATGGCTCAAACTTTCCGCTAATAATATAAGAATCAAATCCAAATCTTGAATCGGAATTCGAGCTGGACTAGAGCAGTTGCTTGACTGCGGCTTCGTTAAAGCCCGTCAGTTTCTTTTTCCCTTTGATGATCACCGGGCGCTTGAGCAAGTTCGGATCCTTGAGCATGAGCTTGATCGCCTCGTCTTTGGACGGCGGTTTGAGCTTCATGTTTCTTTCCTTGTAAAGCGAGGTTCTGGTGCTCAGAAACTTCTCGATCGGATCATCGCCGATGATCTCCCGCAACTCCTTTTCCGTAAACGGGTTCTTGCCGTACTCTCTCTCTTCGAAGTCGATTTTTTTGGCTTGCAAGAAACTTCTTGCTTTCCTGCAAGTGGTTCACGTCGCTTTGTAGATGAATTTGATCTTGTCCGCCATGCCTTGTTCCTCTTACTTGAAGAATTTTGCGACGCGCTCGAAAGCGGCCGCCTCGACTTCGTTGCGCACCGGCCATTCGTCCTTCGATTTGAGCGGTATGGTGGCATCGATGATCGCGACGGTGTCGCCGAGCCAGCCGCGGAAACTTTGCACTTCGCGGATGATCTCGATGTCCTTGTCCCAATGGACGCGGGTAGCGACGGCCCACATGACTTCGCGCTCGTTGAAGGGGTCGATGTCATCGTCGACGATGACCGCCAATTTTAGATTCGGCATTTCGACGAAGGCCTGCATGCCGGCCTTGTTGGGCTCGTTTTCGAATTCTTTCTTTATCGAGATGTAGCAGATGCAACGGCCGCAGCCCGAGGCCGGGAGATGGATCGCCTTGATACCGGGGACATTTTTCTTGATGACGTTGTAGGTGCTGCCTTCTTTGGGAATGCTGCCGAGATTCCAGTGGTCCATGTGGCCCGGCCAGAAATCTTCGACGATGCCGCCGCGCCGGTGCGTGATCGCGGTCACTTCGATCACCGGCACGTCCATTTTCGGCTGGGCGTAACCGAGGATTTCCCCGAAGGGATTCTGCGATTGGCGCACTCCCGGAAGGATTTCACCTTCGATAATCACCTCGGCGTCCGCCGGCACCATAAACTTTTCGCCCCAGGTGGTCGACGGGGTGACCCGCAGCGGTTCCTTGAGAAAGGCCGACGCAGTCATATAGTCGTTGTTGCCCATAGCGGTCATCGCACAGGAGGAGAGATAAAATGCTGGATGATGGCCTAGGATGACGATCACCGGTGCGCGCAGATTCTTCTCTTCATATTCGCAAGCCATCGCTTCCAAATGGTGATGCTTGTGCGCCGAAAAGCTCATGTGTTTCGGGTCATGAAACTTATTCTTGGTGAAAGTAATATCGTAGAAATCTGCGTTGAGCCCCTTCATTGCGCAGGTCATCGTGTGATACGGGCCGGCATCGCCTTTTTGATGCATCGGCATGGGCAGCACGCGGAGGTCGGCCTTGTCGCCGGTCAGGACGACTTGCTTAACCGGCGCTTTTTCGGGCGCGATGACTTCGACCTTGCCTTGTTGTTGTTCGAGCCTTGCGACTTCAAGGCTCACGTCCATCGGTGATTTGATATCGCCCATATCGAGGGAATCGGCGACGTACTGGCGCGTGACCCAGGGATTGTAAAACATCGCGAATTCAGATTTTTGCCCATTCAGTGCCGGCACATTTTCGAACAGAACCATTTTCGGTTCGTTGCGTACGTCGAGGTGCTTCAAGTAGGCGACTGTTTCGTAATTGTTGGCATCAACGAAGTTTTTCTCGCGGATAACGGAGCCTTCTCTTTTCGCCCCTTCCTGGGCGACAAAACTAGGTAGATCTTTGGCCATGAAATTCTCCTATGGTCGCTTTCTCGCTTAGAATATCTCTTTTACTTAGTCGAATCATTCCGGGAGTTCAAGCAGCTAGGCTTTCATCAGTCCCTTGAGCGCGCGCAGTTTATGACTCCAACCGGTGTGACAGAGCAGGTTGAGCAGGTGGCGGATTTGTGCGGATTTCTTTTTTGTCGCCGGATACCAGGGGAACTCGTCTTTGAGTCCAAAGCGATCGGTGACGATGGTTTTTTGCTGGCAAAACTTGCGTATCCCGGCGGCGCCGTGGCGATAACCGAAGCCGCTGTCTTTGCGACCGCCCATGGGCGCGTCAGTGACGATAAAGCTTACCAAGCTATCGTTGATCGAGATCGAGCCGTTGTCCATTTCCTCGGCGAGCCGTTGGGCAAGTGCTTTGTCGCGGGAGAAAACGCACCCGCTCAGACCGTAGCGGGAGTCATTCGCCATGCGGAGCGCGTCTTCGGCATCGTTGACTTTAACGATAGGAATGATCGGCCCGAAGGTTTCTTCGGTTAGGACTTTCATGGAATGGTCGGCGTCGACCAGAACCGTCGGCTCGTAATAATATCCCGGCAGGTTGGGATTGCGCCGCCCGCCGGTCAATGCCTTTGCGCCTTTGGCTAGAGCTTCGTCAACCTGCGTCTCAATCTTTTTGAGTTGCGCTTCAGAGGTCAAGCAGCCGACCTCGACCTCGTTTTCGCTCGGACCCTGGCGGATAGCTTGCACGCGCGCAACGATCTTATCGACAAATTGCCCATACACGGGTGCTTCGACATAGACGCGCTCGATCGACGTGCAAGTTTGGCCGCAGTTCATCAGCGCGCCCCACACACAGGCGCCGGCGGCGCGATCGAGGTCGGCGTCTTTTAGAACGATCATCGGATCTTTGCCGCCGAGTTCCAGAGAAACCGGCACCAAGCGCTCCGCTGCCCGGCGCATCACCCGTTTGCCGGTTTCCACGCTGCCGGTAAAGGCGATCATATCGGCGTGATCGATGAGCGCTTCGGCGGTGGCGCCGTACCCGACAACGACTTGCAGAAGATTTTCCGGAAAGCCGGCTTTGGCGGCAATTTCAGCGCCGAAGAGCGCCGACAGCGGCGTCAATTCCGAAGGTTTGATGACGACGGCATTGCCGGCCATGAGCGCGGGAATGGCTTCGCCGAGCGTCAAGGTCAGCGGGAAATTCCACGGGCTGATGATGCCGATCACGCCGCGCGGTTGATAGACGGAAACAACTTTTTTTACTTTCAGTAACGGGAAGCTCGGCCGGATTTTTTCAGGTCGAAGATAGGCCGCACTGTTTTTCGCCCACATGCCGATCGCGTCGCAGAGATAAAAAAGCTCGTTGCCATAAACTTCGGCGCGTGGCCGGCCGGTTTCCGAGGTCAAGATATCGGCGAGTTTTTCGCCTTCGTCGAGCAATAGGTCCCTTAGCCGGTAGAGGGTTTGGGCGCGTTGCGCGAAGCTGGTCTGCCGCCAAATCGCCTGGGCGACGCGCCCGCGCGCCACGGCAGCCGCGACATCCGCGGCTTGCGCGACCGGCAATTCGCCGACGACCTGCAGCGTCCCCGGATTGCGCACGATGATTTTGTCAGTGCTCACGTTTCCCTCGTTCAATCGTACGGCACTCGCGTCGCCGGTCTCACATCATGGTTTGACCGCCGCAAATATTGAGCGCCTGGCCAGTAATGCCTTTAGCCGCATCCGAGGCAATGTAGGCGACAAGTTCGGCGACTTCTTGGGCTTCGATGAATCGCCTTATCGGCACGTCGGCGATTGCTTGCGCTCTAAACTCCTCGGGAGTAATTCCTTGCAGCGCTGCGGTGTCAGCGATCCCCAGCGCTGCCATTTCAGTTTCAACCCAGCCCGGACAGATCGTGTTGACCGTGATGCCGCGGTCGACGACTTCGAGCGCCAGCGCTCGGCTGAAGCCGATCATGCCATGTTTAGTTGTGCAATAGGCGGTATAGCCGGGGACGCCAAACTTGCCCAGCACCGATGAAATATTGATGATCGCGACCACCGCTGTGGTTCGGCATGTGCGTCAGAACGCTCTTGGTGACGAGATAAAGTCCGTGCAGGTTGGTGTTAATGATATCATACCATTTACTATCACCCGGGTCATCGATCATGCTGAGTCCCGATATGCCGGCGTTGTTCACTAAAATATGAATAGCTCCCCAGCGACTGACGATTTCACCTACGGCGCGGCTGACATCGGGTTTTTTGCTCACATCCATCTGCACAGGCATCGCCGCTAGTCCCAGTGCCGTGAATTCGGCGACGGCCGATTCGATGTGCATACGATCGCGGGATGCGATTGCTACCTTGGCGCCATTTTTGGCCAATTGTAGAGCGATGGCTTTGCCGATGCCGGTTCCGCCGCCGGTTACAAGCGCAATTTTGTCAATTTCCATAACCGCTAGTCTGCCCTAAGCATTGCATAACTATAGACTTTTCAACGAGAAATCAAGATTTCTATAGTTATCGTGGGTGCTTTGGAGAGCGCGCTTCGTCTGGTATCGATATTGCGCGCCCCTTTTTGCTGCGCACCGACAAAAAATCTTTACCGCCCTCCGCAGCGATATAGTAAAATTAGCGACTATTCAAAAGGAGTTGGCGAGCATGGATATCACTGAGTTATTGGCTTTTGGGGTGGAACAGGGGGCGTCGGACTGTCATGTGAGTGCCGGTGAGCCGCCGATGGTGCGCATCAATGGCGATCTCAAAAAGCTTGATTATCCGCCGATGAACAAGGAGGAGGTTCACGCGCTTATTTACGACATCATGAGCGACATTCAGCGGAAGACCTTCGAGGAAACCCGCGAATGCGATTTCTCCTTCGAGTTGAGTGCTCTGGCGCGGTTTCGTGTGAACGTTTTCATGCAGCGCAAGGGCGAGGCCGCGGTGTTTCGGACGATTCCGACGAAAATTCTCACCCTCGAAGAACTGGGCATGCCGCCGATCCTCAAGCAGCTCTGCGAAAAGGAAAAGGGACTGATTCTAGTTACCGGTCCGACCGGCTCCGGTAAATCGACGACGCTGGCGGCGATGGTCGACTATCTGAATTCGAGCTTCGAAGGTCATATTCTCACCGTCGAAGATCCCATCGAATTTGTCCATCAGTCCAAGAAATGCTTGGTCAACCAGCGCGAATTGGGGCCGCACACGCAATCATTTTCCAACGCTTTACGCTCTGCCTTGCGCGAGGATCCCGACATTATTCTGGTCGGCGAAATGCGCGATCTGGAAACGATTCAGCTCGCGCTCACGGCAGCGGAAACGGGTCATATCGTGTTCGGAACTTTGCATACCTCGAGCGCGCCGAAAACCGTCGACCGTATCATCGACGTGTTTCCCCCGGCACAGCAGGCGCAGATTCGCGCTCAGTTCGCCGAATCGGTGGAGGCCGTCATCACGCAAACCTTGCTCAAGAAAAAATCGGGGGGGCGGGTGCCGGCGCTCGAGATCATGATCGGCACCACGGCGGTGCGCAACCTGATCCGCGAAGGCAAAATCCATCAGATCCCCGGCACGATGCAAGTCAGCCAAAAGGACGGCATGCAGACAATGGACATGGCGCTGATCAACTTGGTGTCGCGCGGCATCGTGACGAAGGAAGAAGCGCTGTCAAGGAGCATGAACCCAAACCTCTTCGGCGCTGTGGCGCCGGCAGCCGCGGCGGGCGGCCGGTCCTAAGACTATATTTCTAGAGAGTTTCACAGGAGCGGCGCTGGTGGACATACAAGAATATTTTAAAACCATGGTGCAGACCGAGGCGTCGGACCTCTATCTCACCGTGAACCGTCCGCCAATGTATCGCATTCAAGGCAAGATCAAACCCGACGGCGATCGCTTATTCACGCCTGAAGAAGTGCACGGGATCGCGATGACGATCATGAACGAAAAGCAGCAACGGGAATTCGCCGAAACCATGGAAATGAACATGGCGATGTCGCTGCCGGGCGTGTCTCGTTTCCGCGTCAACATCTTTCAGCAACGCGGTTCCGTCGGCTTGGTGGTTCGCCGCATCAAAGCCGAAATTGCATCGCTGGACGAGCTGGGCCTGCCGGATATTCTCAAAGACATCGTGATGTCGAAGCGCGGTTTGGTGCTGGTGGTCGGCGCGACCGGCTCCGGCAAGTCGACGTCCTTGGCGGCGATGGTCGACCATCGCAACGCAAACGAAGCCGGACATATCATTACCATTGAGGACCCGATCGAATTCGTGCACCGGCATAAGCAATCGATCGTCACCCAGCGCGAGGTCGGCTTCGATACCCATTCGTTTCAAGTCCGCGCTGAAGAATACGCTTGCGGCAGGCGCCGGACGTGATTCTGATCGGCGAAATCCGCGATACAGAGACCATGGAAGCGGCAATGACGTTTGCCGAAACAGGCCATCTGTGCCTGGGCACGCTGCACTCCAATAACTCCAACCAGGCGATCGAGCGCATCATGAATTTCTTTCCGATAGAGCGTCACGCGCAGATTTATCTGCAGCTCTCACTCAATCTACGGGCGATTGTTTCTCAGCGTTTGGTTCCGTCGGTGGATGGCAAACGAACGCCCGCTTTAGAAGTTCTCATCGATACGCCGCGTATCAAGGATTTGATCAAGAAGGGGGAGATCGACACCCTCAAGGAAGGAATGGAGCAAGGCGTGCAGGAGGGCTCGCAAACTTTTGACCAGGCGCTGTTTGCCTTGTACAAAGAAGGCAAAATAAATCTGGAGCAAGCGCTTATCAACGCCGATAGTGCCAACAACTTGCGGCTAAAAATTAAGCTCGCGGGACTGAAAGTCGATCACGATCCGGACGAGCCGTCATCCGAAGATGCCTCGACAAAACCGAGTTCGCTGCAGGCCGCCAACGCCTTTAGATTGCGCAAAAATTAGCATGCGACCTTACTCCGTGAAGACGGTTATTGCCCCGTGCCGCTGACCAGAGGCGTAGTTCCTTTTCCCCAACGGTAGTAGCATAAAAGTAGAAAGCATTGACAAATTAATGACTTATTAGTAAATACAAACGTATCAATTGGGCTGGAACCTGAAAGTTTTGTCCATTTAAAAGGTTTGTTGGAGGCGAGGAGATTCGATGTACGACATTGCTGACTACTCACAACCTTTACGGGCAATAGGCCAGGCGTTAGAAACACTCAACGTCCAAACTTTCGAGATGGAGCCGGCCGGTGCGGCCTATTTGATTCGCGGCGCCGCGGCGATCGAAGATTCGGTCACGACGACGCAGCGCGTAAGCCCCGAGAATCTTCGTTCGACTCGGGTCGACATCGCCAGCCAGGAACCAACGTTGACCAGCGCGCCACAAGCCAAGAATGAAACAGCGACTTCCCGGATCGAACTCAATTACACTCCAAAGGATGTCGAACGGCTGGAAATCGAAGGCCGGGCGAAACGCGGTGAAACGACCAATATGGCGGATCCATCTAGGCTGTCACAGTTGTTACGCTGTATTGGTGCTTACCTTACGCAGAAACTTGCCCGGTTGTTGCGAATCTCCTGGGCTGGCGATTTTCTATCCGTGGAGTATGAAACTTCGTTAGGCAGCCGAATGCAGGAAACCCTCGCAACATCCGACTTATATGACCTCTGGGTGCGCATGTACCTCCAACGCGCGAGTCGTCTTGCCTAGAGATGGCGCGCATTTCGAAGCTACGTAATCTCACACTATCCGGGAAGATTATCGCTACTAGTCGAGCATCAAGAAAAACGCCGAACCTCGGGCAAATGGCCGATTCGCACTCTGTCGCGCAAACCGTCGGCGGTATGCTTGATCAAAAAGCTGCTAGACCGGTGACCTTAGCTAGGGATGAGCACATGTTTACTGTTGAATATCTCTCGGCGAGCGGGCAAAAGATCGTCGGCGAGTCGGCGTCCCAATGTTACGATTGAACAGGTGAGGCGGACGCGCCGTCGTAAATAGCGGCGGCTACTAACTCCAGATTGAGAACGTTTTCCCATGAGTCAAGTATCCAACTATGCCCAACTGCTCCGTCCGGTTGGGCAAGTGCTCGAAACACTAAAAGTCGAATCTTTCTCAATGACGATCGCATCCACGGGGGTTCATGTGATCGCTCAGAAAAAAGCCGAAAAGCAATCTCCCGAGCCGGAACTCTCATTGCGTGTCGCTTGGCAGTCTTTGCGCCGACAAAAGGCTGAGCTGGCCCGCGGGCCCGAGGCTACTTCTGGGGCATTGGAGTTGCATTATTCGCAATCCGACATCGAACGTATCGATACGGAGGAGCAGTCGAAGCGCAAAGGCAAGGGTGTTGGCAGTGAAGCGCACTCGCTACCGGAGATTCTCCGCGCGCTCGGCGGCTATGTCGATCAAAAGGGCGGTCAGGTGTTAGCGGTCAAGAAAGAGGACCAAGACGTTACGATCGAATATGAATCGGCGTTGAGAAAAAACATCGTCGAACAGTTCACCGTGGCCTCGCTTTATGACTATTGGGTGAAGATGTACATGCGCCGCAAGCAACGATCTTGATGGCGATTTAACCGCATCGGCAAATCTAGCTCTCTCTTAGAGTTTCTGAATTCCACTTACGGCGGCGCTCGATTTTACCACACCGAGCGCCGCCTATTTATTTGCTCTTGGCAGAAAACAGACCGAGCAGTTTTGCGATGGGATCGTAGTAGCGGTCGACCAGCCGTTCTTTGAGCGGGATGATCGCGTTGTCGGTGATGTGAATATGCTCCGGGCAGACCTCGGTGCAGCACTTGGTGATGTTGCAAAAGCCCAGTCCCGCCTTTTGTTTGATCAGCTCCATGCGGTCGTTGGTGTCAAGCGGGTGCATTTCTAGCGCAGCCAGGCGTACAAATAAGCGCGGTCCGGCAAAGTTCTGCTTGTTGTCCTCATGGTCGCGAATGACGTGGCAGACGTTTTGGCACAGAAAGCACTCGATGCATTTGTGAAATTCCTGAACCCGGTCGATGTCCTCTTGAAACATGCGGCGCTTGCCGTCGGGATCTTTCGGCTTGGGTTTGAAGGCCGGTACTTCGCGAGCTTTTCTAAAATTGAATGACACGTCGGTGACCAGATCGCGGATGATCGGAAAGGTCTTTATCGGCGCCACCGTGATGGTTTCGCCGGGTTGAAAGAGATTCATCCGAGTCATGCACATGAGGCGCGGTTTGCCGTTGACTTCGGCGCTGCACGAACCACATTTGCCGGCTTTGCAGTTCCAACGCACGGCTAAGTCGTTTGCCTGTTGAGCCTGGATTGCATGCACGACATCGAGCACGACTTGCCCTTCGCCGACGGAGATCCGGTAATCTTTGAACTCCCCGCCGCTGGCGTCGCCCCGCCACAACCGCATATGAACTTGTTGATCGGCCATCACTTCTTCTCCTCAAGCAGCGCTTTCAATTCGTCGGGCATTTCCGGCAACGGTTCCTGGCTGAGCGTCATGCCGTCGCCTTGTTTTCGCACCACGATGTTGATTTTGGCGAACTTTGCGTCCGTGCTCGGAAAGTCGTCGCGCGTGTGACCGCCGCGGCTTTCTTTTCTCTCGATCGCCGCCAACGTCGCCGCTTCGGCAAAGGTCAACAGCGAGTGCAGATCCAGAGCCAGATGCCAGCCGGTATTGAACTGCCGGTTACCTTCGACCTTGACGTTACGCGTGCGCCGCTTCAGTTGTTGAATAATCTCCAGCGCCTGTTTCAGCTCCGATTCAGTGCGGATGATGCCGACCAGATTTTGCATGGAATCTTGCAGGTCGGAGTGGATCGTGTAGGGATTTTCCGTGCCCTTGTTTTCAAACGGTGCCAGCATCTCGCGCGCGATGCCCTCGACCTGTTCGTTGTTGATCGACAGCGAGCCCTTAAGGGATTTCACGTATTCCGCCGCATACATGCCGGCACGCCGGCCGAAGACCAGCAAGTCGGACAGCGAGTTGCCGCCCAGCCGATTAGCGCCGTGCAACCCCGCTGCGACTTCGCCTGCAGCAAAAAGTCCCTCGACCGTTGCCGCAGTGGTGTCCGCGTTGACGCGCACGCCGCCCATCGAGTAATGACAGGTCGGGCCGACTTCCATCGGATCTTTGGTGATATCGACATCGGCCAGCTCTTTGAATTGATGATACATCGACGGCAGGCGGCGCTGGATGTAATCCGCCGGACGGCGCGACGCGATATCCAAGAAGACTCCGCCGTGCGGTGTGCCGCGGCCGGCTTTGACTTCCGAGTTGATCGCTCTGGCGACTTCGTCGCGCGGCAACAAGTCCGGTGTGCGCCGGTTGTTGCGCTTATCTTCGTACCAGGCATCCGCTTCTTTGATGGTGTCGGCGGTCTCGGCTTTGAAGAACTCCGGGATATAGTTGAACATGAAGCGTTCGTTCTTGGTGTTCTTCAAAGTGCCGCCGTCGCCGCGCACGCCCTCGGTGACGAGAATGCCGCGCACGCTCGGCGGCCAGACCATGCCGGTCGGATGAAACTGCATGAATTCCATATCCATCAGGTCGGCGCCGACATCCATCGCCATGGTAACGCCGTCGCCGGTGTACTCCCAGGAATTCGACGTCACTTTCCACGCTTTGCCGCCGCCGCCGGTGGCGAGCACCACGGCTTTGCATTTGAATAAAATAAATTTGCCGCTCTCGCGCCAATAGCCGAAGGCGCCGCTGATTCGTCCTGCGTCCGTGAGCAGCCTTTGCAGGTTGCATTCCATGTAAACATCGATGCCTTTGTGGACAGCGTGCTGTTGCAAGGTGCGGATCATTTCCAGTCCGGTGCGATCGCCGACGTGGGCGAGGCGAGCGTATCGATGGCCGCCGAAGTCGCGTTGTAAAATCAAACCGTCAGGAGTGCGGTCGAAGAGCGCGCCCCATTCTTCGAGCTCGAGTACGCGGTCCGGCGCTTCTTGGGCGTGGATTTGCGCCATGCGCCAATTGTTGAGCAGCTTGCCGCCGCGCATGGTATCGCGAAAGTGCACTTGCCAATTGTCTTCCGGATAAACGTTGCCCATCGCCGCGGCGATACCGCCTTCCGCCATGACCGTGTGCGCTTTGCCGAGGAGCGATTTACACACCAAGGCAGTCTTCGCGCCGAGCGCCGATGCTTCTACCGCGGCGCGCAAGCCGGCGCCGCCCGCGCCGATCACCACCACATCGTATTCGTGAGTTTCGTATTTCTCTTCGGCCATTAGAAAAACCTCAGATCGGTAATCATGCCCATGGCAAGCAAGCGCACGTAGGCGTCGGTCAGCCCCACCCAGATCAAGCTGACCCAGGCATACTCCATGTGTTTTTCATTGAGCTTGCTGATGAAGGTCCAGGTTTTGTATTTGCCCGGCGCGCTATGAAAGGAATTTAAATAACCGCCGCAGACATGCCGGCAAGAGTTGCAGGAGAAACTAAAAAGCGAAAGCAAGGCGGCATTGATGATCAACACGATCGTGCCCACGCCCATACCGAAACCGTCCGGAAATCGGAAGGCGAGAAGTGCATCCCACCAGAGAAAAGCCAGAATGACGAGCGAGAGATAGAAAAAATATCGATGGACGTTTTGCAGTAGAAGAGGGAAACGGGTTTCACCGCTGTAGCTCTTGGCGGCGTCGCGTACGGCGCAGGCCGGTGGCGATTGAAAAAACGATCGGTAGTAAGCTTTGCGATAGTAGTAACACGTCGCGCGAAAGCCGCCGGGAATCCCTAGGATCAAAAACGCCGGCGACCAAGTCCACCACGAGCCGATGAGCGGCAAGGTAACATGCTCGCAGTTCGCGGCGATGCACGGCGAGTAGAATGGCGAAAGATAAGGCGGCGCATAATAATAAGCATTTTGCAGCGCCGCCCAGGTGGAGTAGACAACGAAGCCGCCGAGCCCGATAACGACCAGCAGCGGCTGTACCCACCAGTTGTCTTTGCGCAAGGTGCGAAACTGATCGAGTGTAAGAGTTTTGTCTGCCACGACAGTATTTTCCTTTGGCTTTAAAGATTTGCGAGATCTCATTTTCAACTAATATGGTTAAGAGTTTACTGTCAAGTTAGTGCACAATCGGCATCCGCACCGAGCTGACACACAATCGCGGTTTCCCCTTGTTGTCTGCGCACGGGGAAACCGCGATCTTATTAACTGGAAAATTGAACAGTGGGCGACGATGGATGCGAGTTGCGACCTACTGCGCTGCGGCGCTCGCGTCTTTGACTTGGTCCGCCGCTTCGAGCTTCATTTGTACATTTTTGGCTTATAGCAGAAATATTTAACGTTTGCACGCCGCGCCGGGTTACTTCGCTCAGTCCGGTTCGGTCATACGCCGCGGGTCGAGCAGCTGGTCTAAACGGGATTCGGGAACGACGTCGAGTTCGAGCTGCGAGTTGTCGAATCGTTTTGCCGCTCGTTAACGCTTCGTGGGCGAGCTTGGCCGCGGCGTCATAGCCGATCGCCGGCACCAGCGCGGTAACCATGGCGAGGCTCAGCTCGACGAGCTCACGGCAGCGCGCTTCGTCGGGCTCGATGCCGATGACGCATTTGTCAGTCAAGGCGTTGATCACATTAGTTAGAAATTCTATCGCTTCCAGCAATTTAAGCGCGAGGATCGGCATCATCACGTTCAGTTCGAAGTTGCCCGAGAGGCCGCACAGCGTGATCGTCGAGTCGCAGCCGATCACATGCGCGGCGACCTGGAGCACCGACTCGCAGATCACCGGATTGACCTTGCCTGGCATGATCGACGAGCCCGGCTGGGTGTCCGGCAAGCCGATTTCAGCTATGGCGCAGCGCGGTCCGGAGGCGAGCCAGCGCAGGTCGTTGGCGATCTTGATCAAACTCACGGCGACGGTTTTGAGCGCGCCGCTCACGTGCACGACTGCGTCTTTTGCGGCTTGCGCCTCGAAATGATTTTGTGCCTCGCGGAAGGGCAGGTGGCTGGTTTCGGCTATAACTTCGATGGCGCGTCGGGCGAACTCCGGGTGGGTATTGATTCCGGTGCCCACCGCGGTACCGCCGAGGGCCAACTCTTCGAGGCCTTTGGACGCCGCCTCGATGCGCTCGACGCCGAGCTCGATCTGGCGCGCGTAACCGCTGAATTCCTGGCCCAAGCGGATCGGTGTCGCGTCGTTAAGATGGGTGCGGCCGATCTTTATGATGGAGTCAAAAGCCTCGGCTTTCTGTTTGAGCGCGTTATGCAGCCGGCGCATTGCCGGCAAGAGCTCTTGGCTAATCGCGCCTAGCGCCGCGACGTGGATCGCCGTCGGAATTACATCGTTGCTCGATTGACCCATGTTCACGTGATCATTGGGATGAACTTCCTTGCCGCCGCGCGCTTTGCCGGTCAACTCCAGGGCGCGGTTGGCGATCACTTCGTTGGCGTTCATGTTGGTCGATGTGCCGGAACCGGTTTGAAAAATATCGACGACGAATTCCTCATCGTGCCGACCTTCGATAATTTCGCGCGCCGCGGCGCAAATGGCTTCAGCCGTTCGCTGCTTCGAGCAATCCGAGACCCTCGTTAGCTTTGGCGGCGGCGAATTTGATCAGGCCGAGAGCGCGAATAAATTTCACCGGAAAACCGATGCCGCTGATGGCAAAATTTTCCACGGCGCGCTGGGTTTGCGCGCCGTAGTAGACCTGCGCCGGCACGCGCACTTCGCCCATCGAATCGCGTTCGATGCGGAACTCATTGATCGCCATGATCCACCTCCTGTGTAATGGGCCGGGCCAGGCAATCCAAATGCGAAGCTCACTGATAAAGGCCCAAACCTGGCAACACGAGCTTGCCTTTTTATGTTAGCACGGAGGCGCGATTCTGAAAGCGGAGGTTTGGTGTTGCTGTGCGACCGCTACAGGACGTTTAGTTGTCGCATTTGTTGCGAAATCGTTCGGCTTGAGTAGAGGGATCGGCTTCGACATAGGAAGCGTCGACTGGTTTGAGTCGTCAAGAATCGCAAGGGATACGCACCGTAAATGTCGAGCCCTTTCCAACTTCGCTGCAAATCCGCAATTGCCCGCCCAATAGTTCAATGAACGACTTCGCGATGTAGAGGCCCACGCCGATGCCCCCGTAATCCCGCGTCGTCGAGCTATCGACTTGTTTGAATACGTCGAAAATGTGCGGCAGGTTCTCGTCAGCGATACCGATGCCGGTGTCTTGCACGGCAAACTCGACGTGCCTTGTACCGCGCATGGCGTCGTTTGCACTGCCTATGTTGTTCTGCAGTGCTCGCGGCGTGTCACCTTCAGAGGACGAGGCGCGCGTCCCCCCCGGCAAATCAGCTACTTCTCCGAACGCCGACACCGTTACCGTTCCGCACTCGGTAAACTTGATCGCGTTGTCGATGAGATTTCTCATAATGCGTTGAAGCTTATCGTAATCGGTCACGAGGTCGGGAAGGTTATCAGGCACCCGCCAAACCAAGTCAATATCTTTCTGCCGCTTGGGGTCGTACGCCGCCCGCAATTGCTCGAATAGCGCGCCGACGTGGATCTTTTGCTTCGTAATGCCGATCGCTCCTGACTCGATTTGAGATGCATCCATGATCGAGTTGATCATGTCGAGCAGTTCTCTCGCCTGAACTTCGATCTTCTGCGCTGCATGACGGTGCTGTTGATTCGCCGCGCTGGCGGAATCATCTTGCGCGAGACTGGCGTACCCCAGGATGACGTTTAGCGGCGTACGCAGCTCGTGGGACATGATGCTCAAGAACTCAGATTTGATTTTGTTGGATCTTTCCAGATCGATGTACAGACGCTCATTCTCGACCGCGATCGCGGCGCCGTTGGCGAATTGTTCGAACAGGTCGATTTCTTGCGCGGTGAAATTCCGGGGCTCCTTGCATAGGGCCCGAATCACTCCGATCACCTCGCCGTTCTTAGCCAACAACGGCGCCGCGAGAAATCCGCGCACGCCGAACATGTAGGTAACTCGGCCCGGCGTGAATTCCTTCCGTTCCTGATAGTCTTCGATCGCGATCAGTTTGCGGTTTTTGACGACCCAATCCGTCGCGCCCCGGGACCCGCCGCCTTCAGGGAGTCGCTGGACCAGGTTTTGGCTGGCGATAGTGATGTTGGCCCATTTGTTGCCCGCGAGAAAGCGCACGTCGGAGACGTCGACTTTGAAGACTTCGCGGATGGTGCTGGTAAGTTTCTCCAGAAGGGCATCGACGTCCATCTTGGTGATGTCCTGACTCAGCTCTTTCAGGATGCGCTGAATGCGTTCCTGCTCCAGTAGATCGCCGGCTTGTCTTTTGGTCTGTTCGTAGAGGCGGGCGTTATAGATCGCGATTGCCGCCTGACCTGCGACCGTTGAGAGAAATTCGACTTCTTCACCGGTAAAGTCATGTTCCTCTCTGCCGTAAAGCGTTAGAACTCCAAGCACCTCGTCCTTGGCAATCAGGGGCGCACCGAGGAAGGAGATCATGCCTTGCCGAGTGAACATCTCATCGTAAGGCGTTTGAGAATTCTTGAGATCGCGAACGGCCAAAGGTTTTCTGGAGTCAAAAACGATCCAGCTCGGAGTTCGTGCGTGCTTTGGGTTGGATGAATGCCTCGTCCATTCCTGCTCGTTGATGTTCCGAGAAGCGACGATGTCCAATTGGTGAGTATTCGCGTTGTACAACCGCACCGTTGCGGCGTCGTGGGGCAGGAAGATCTCGAGTTTTTCCAATAACAAGCTTAAAACAGCCGGCAACTCAAGGGTTGATGTGATCGCCGAATCAATTTCATGCAAAGCTCGTATGCGCTCGAAATTTTGGTGAGCCGCCTGCTCGGCGCGCTTTCGCTCGGTGATGTCCTCAGCGATGCCAACGAGTCGCACTATTGTTCCGGAGTCGTCCCGGACAGGGAAGCTGCGAGTGTGGATCCATCGAATCGAACCATCAGGCCGGACGATTCGGTATTCGCTGTAAAACCTCTCCGGAGCGGCCCTGTGGGCTTGGTCGACGCGAGCCCGGTCATCGGGATGAATCAACTCGAGCCAGAATTCGGGATTATTCTCAAAACCTTTGCGGCTTCGGCCGCTTATTTCTTCGAAAGCCGGGCTCACATAGTAGACCGGGGTGCCGTCGGGTCCCGCGATGAAAAATATTTCCCGGATGTTTTCCGCCAGCTCGCGGAATCGCTCTTCGCTCTGGCGCAACTCAGTTTCGATAAGCTTGCGTTCGATGCCGAGGGCAATACCATTGGCCACGGAGGCCATTGCATCCAAGGTGTTTTGGCTGAGGGGTTTTTTTGCAAACATCGCCATCACCCCGACGAGTCGTTCTTCGACGATCAGCGGATATCCGGCAAACGAGACCAGGCCTTCACGTTTGGCCCATTCCTGGTCGTTGACCTGGGCATCGCCGATCATAGAATTGGTCAGGTGGGGCTTTATCTCGGAGGCGATGAGTCCGATCTCAAAGTTATCGACGGTCACTCGTGCGTCGCCGCCGTTTGGGTCCGTGTACATTCCCGCGCTCGCTTGCAACTCAAGCACATGGTCGTTTGGGTTGTAAGTCCAGATACGGGCCAACGCACCATCGAGGTGGTGCACCATCGCGTCCGCACAGAGCTGTAAAATGACGCGAATAGGCTCTCTATGGTTTAGCGCGCTACTGATAGCAGCATTGAACTCGGCGAGAACCGCGCGCTCGTTTAGCGCGTGATTGGCAGCGGAAAGTTCCGCGTTGGTCTCCTCCAACTTGCGAACCAAGGTCTCGCTATATTCTTTCATCGCTGTTAATTCGTCGACCTTTCGGAACGGTCTGGCTCGGGCTCCTCTAGTTTCCACCGCCTCGTGAAGGGCCTTGATAATTACTTCAGGGACGGCCGGCTTAGAGACAAATCTATCGGCGCCGAAATCCAACGCTACTTGCTCGTCCAATGAAGAGGTGTAAGTCGCGGTATAAGCAATGAAGGGAAGCGAATTGAATGCCGGGTTCTTGCGGATTTCGTGGCAGAGGCGATAGCCGTCCATGCGCGGCATCAAAATGTCGGCAATCACTGCGTCAACCCGTTCGTGCTCAAGGACCTCCAGTGCTTCGATCCCGTCATTGGCCTCGAACACCGTATGGCCTTCTTGCATGAGGAGAACCCGCAGATATTTGCGGTTCAGCACATCATCATCAACGATGAGAACTTTCATCTTGTTTTGATTGTAGTCAGTCGCCGTCAAATGGAGCGGATAGGATTGTCTTGGTCGCGTTGTGATTTACGGCAGTGGTCTCGACGAGGGTTTCCAGCCCCAATCCGCGCATAGCGGTAAGACACGCACCCTCAAAAGGCCGGGGAAAATTCCCGTCTACGACGAAGATGAGACCTTAATTCACCGTTTGACATGGATTAACGATCTGAGCCCAATTTGTCATCCTTTAGCTTCTTAGCGTTCGAATGTTTACGTGTGCGCGGGCGATTTACACGAATCGGAGGTCCGACTTTCGGCTGAGCCTTGAACCAGGCGATGAGCTCGGACTGGAATACTCCGGGAGTCGCATGCGGCGTCAATCGGCGCAGCGGAAAGCCATGCGCCCTTGCCAACCGTTTAATGGATTCTTCGCTCAACCCAAACATCTTTGCGATCTCTGCTAGTTGTAACCATTGATCTAGTTGGCCGGTCATTTACCCTCAGTACCTCCAAACCCAATTTTATTACTATACCGTAGGTTTAAGCGTTATTTTGTATCGACCCGTTCCAGCCTCGAAATGCCTTTCAGTTATAGTGGATTCGCCTTAATCGACTGGTTGACAAGCGAAAGTCTATCAGACGCGAGTCGCGATTCTGCTACGGGACTGTACGTAATTTCGAGTAAGATGGACCGTAAGTCTTAGGCGGCGTCTGTCGGAACAGGAAGGGGAGGCGTGGATGAGCTTGAGGTCGAGCTACATTATCGGTTCGATATACTGGATTTATAATTAATTTGCAGGCAAATGGGTCTTCGGCGGTGGGAACCGAATTAGACCGCGTTCGGACCGTATTTAACGAATTGAGTAGCCCGCTAAAGCGCGCTTCACCGTGTAGAAGATATTCACGACTTGCACAAAGAGCAGACGTATTTGCGCGTTCTCTTCGATATTGCTCGACAGAGCAATTCAATCGTTTGCGATGAGGCCGCGTTTTATCGCGTGGCGAATGAGATCGGTTTGGTTGTGCAAGCCGAGCTTTGCCATCATGTTGGCGCGGTGCACCTCTACGGTGCGCGCGCTGATAAAGAGCCGCTTGCCGATGGCTGTATTGGTGAGACCTTCGGCCGCCAACTGTAAAACCTCGCGCTCGCGACTGGTCAAAGATTCGTACGAATCCGTCGCTAGCGCTCCCGCCTGGTGCACGTAGGCGTCAACCGCGAGATCTGAAAGCGGCGGGCTCAAGTAGCGCCGGTTGACCGCGGCTTCGCGCACCGCCTTGATCAGTTCGTCGGCGCTGGAGTCCTTTAGCACGTAACCGGCTGCGCCGTTTTTCAGCGCCTCCACGACGTAGGATTCATGGCTGTGCATAGAGAGAATGACAACGCGGATTTTAGGCAAACGCTTTTTGAGCTGACGGGTGACCTCGAGGCCGTTGAGCTCGGGTATCATGAGGTCGAGCACGAGCACGTTCGGTCGAAGGCGCTCGACCAATCGGATCGCCTCGAGGCCGCTCCCTGCTTCGCCGATAACGCGCAGATCACGTTCTGCTTGGAGAATAGCGCGCAAACCCTGTCGAACGACTTTGTGGTCATCCGCGAGGACGACGGTGATCTCTTTGAACGCGTCGGTCTTGGACGATTCGAATGTCATATCTTGTCAGTCAGATGTCTCGCTCAACTGCGGGCGGCATTCGCAGTGGGATAAATTCACAACGGCAGTTCAGCCGCTAAAAGTGTACCAGCACCCGGCGAAGAATCCAGAGTCAAGTGTCCTCCTAAACTCATCGCCCTTTCGCGCATGGCGAAGAGACCGCCGGTGGCGCGAGCCGATACGGAATCGCGATCAAATCCTATGCCCGGGTCTTTAATGGCTATACGAAGCATGTTTTTATCCGCCACGATTTCCACCGCCACTTGGTCGACCTTCGCATGACGGGCGATGTTGGTCAGCGCCTCTTGGACGATTCGGTACATGGCGGTTTCGATGTCACGGGAAAAACGGCGCTTCTCCAGACCTCTGTGTTTGAAATCGACGGCGACTTGAGTTCGGGCGGTGTAACGGTCGAAGTGCCAACGGAGGGCGGCCAACAGGCCGAGGTCATCCAACATCGCCGGGCGGAGCTCCAGAGATAGGTCGCGCACCCGTCCGATGAGCTCATTGGCCAGAGCGAGCGTTTGGGTCAGAGCGGCCGGCGTCGCCGCCGATGGATTGGAGACGTTTCGCTCCAGGGCCAATTTGATCGCGGTCAGTGCCTGACCGATCTCGTCATGGAGCTCTCGCGCCATGCCGGTTCTTTCTTCCTCGCGCACCGACTGGAGATAGGCCGCCAGCGCGCGCAACTGCTCGCGCGACTTTTGCAATTCCCCTTCGGCTTGCGTGCGCTCGGCGATCTCCGCCATCAGCTTGTCGTTGATTTTTCGTAATTCCGTGGTGCGGCGCTTGACCCGTTTTTCCAGCTCCGTCATCGCTCTCTCAAGCGCACGTTCTTCCAGCAACCTTTGTTGCGAGTTTTCGATAACCTCCCAGGCCCCTCGCCGGATCAGCGCGTAGCCGTGGTTTTTAACGACATCTCTCACGTCGTATGCTCTACACAGATCCCAGGAATAGGTGCAAAGAGCCTTGATCCGAAATTTGCTGATGGTCCGGTTGAACTCTGCTTCATAGTCGACGAACTTTTTCCACGGCGTCTTTTCATGCCGAAATGCATTGCCGGTCAGCCGCATGCCCTCATAGCCCTTGGCCGAGGCTTCGCGGTATTTATCGATCCATGCGTTGAGCACTGGGCGCGAACTGAAAACGCCGTTTTTAAGGTACCATTCGCTATACGGATAGATTTCGATCTGTCCTTTATTTAGGTACGAATCAAATCTCGGTAGGGCCAGTCTCATCGCCCTTATGGCGTCTTTGACTTGGAGGGGGTTTGCAGTGACCCACAGACAAAGCTCGTTGTTTAACAACCCGGCTTTAAAGTAAGGCGTGAGAATTCCCAATAAATCGGCCTTTGCCTTATAGAAATTGCAGCAGTGGGTGCCCCACGGAAGATTGGCAATCAGGTCTGTGGGATTTCTTGCAACGGTTTTTTCCATGACCTTTCTCCGCTCAAACCTCGGGTACCCTGTTCGTTCCAACGCCTCCCAGCCAATATTCAAGCGCTGCTCGCCGTGATATTCAATGGCAAAATGGCGATCAAAACTGTGCCAGCGCCTGAAGACGATTGTATTTCCAGTTTGCCGCCTAAGATGATGGCTCTTTCGCGCATGCCGGAGAGGCCGGCGGTCCGAGCCGCGGGCAGGGAATCGGGATCAAAACCGGCTCCCCGATCTTTGATCTGGATCCGCAGCCGGTCCCGATCCGCGTCGATTTCCACCGCCACTTTGTCGACCCTGCGCGTGACGCGCGACATTGGTGAGCGCCTCCTGGACGATCCGGTAGGCGGCGGTTTCGATTTCAGGTGAAAATCGGCGATCGTCGAGACCGGTGTATTTGAAATCAACGTCAATTTTACATTGAGCGGTGTAACGCGCGAAGTGCCAGCGGAGGGCGGCCAATAGGCCGAGGTCATCCAACATCGACGGGCGGAGCTCCAGGGATAAGTCGCGCACCCGGCCGATCAGCTCATTGGCCAGATCGAGTGCTTGCTCAAGATCTGCCGCTGCGCCGGATTGTCCGGCGGTGCATCGTTGCAGAGCCAGCTTAATGGCGGTCAGCCCCTGACCGATCTCGTCATGAAGCTCGCGTGAGATGCGCGTCCTTTCTTCTTCGCGGACCGATTGCAGGTATGCGGCGAGAGCGCGCAATTGTTCCTGAGACGAGCGCAGTGCCTCTTCCGCCTGCTTGCGCTCGGTGATGTCGCGGTAAATCGCGTAGACCTCAACCTCTTTCCCGGGGACCGAGACCGGCACGCGAATCACAGACATATCTAGGCGGCTCCCATCCTTACGCTTGCGTACCGCCTCCGCGTCCACTCGTTGCCCCTGGGCCGACATGGCAGCGTAACGCTCATATTCACCTCGCGATTCCTCCGGTACAGTCAGCGAGCTCAGTCGGTGGTGGAGAGTCTCTTGCGGCGTGTAGCCAAAAAGCCGGGTGAACTCCTGGTTTATTCGGAAGACCCGATCATTGGCGTCTATCAAAGCGACAGCTTGCGGCGCTTGTTCGAATAACTCGTCGAGCAGCGCCCGCTGCCTGCCGCAGCCGATCCAGCACCGAGGTCAATATTACGACGACCAACACCATGATGGGGACGATGCTGATCCCGATAATGCCGATGGAAGAGATGCTGACGGTATGGGTGAAGCTCGGGGACTTTGGCGGCACGGGTGAAGCTCACCGCTGCCATCGCGGTGTAGTGCATGACGGGGTTGGCCGCACCGCGCAGCAGTGCGCTCCCGTGGCTTCGCACGCTGCGGCCGACGCGGCGATCGCGAAAAAAAACGTCAGCGCCAGCGCCAGTGAGGAAATCACGATCGCGAGCGCGATCGAAAGGACCACGAGAGCGGGGGAATAATGATCGCATGGCTTCCATCCGCATCGCCGCCATGGCGCTGTAATGCAGGCCCGAGATGCCGACGCCGCCCATAAAGATGCCGGCGCCCCAGGCCTGAAGCCATCCGATATTACTGCGGCTCGCGGCGATGAGCGCCGCGCCGGCGCCGATGATGCCGAACAACAGCGAAAAAAAAACGGTAGGCCAGTCGTAGAGCACCGAAATCGGCAAGCTGAAGCCGAGCATTGCCGTATAGTGCATCGACCAGATGCCGATGGCCGTCCGCCGTTGCGCCGCCGACCAACCAGGCAAGCCAGGCCCCGCCGCGGGAGTCCCTGACTCGTTCGGCCAAATTGCGCGCGGCATAGCCGGCAAGGATCGAGATCACGATCGACAGCAGAACGAAACGGTAATCATGGCTACCGACCATCAAGTTTGTAGTGGTCATAGCGGCTCAGTCGCGTCGTCGCGATCTATCTCATATAAAATTATCCGCCGATTTCGTTTGAACACCCCGCAATGAAAACTTCCGGAGAGAGATAGGCCGTTACTCGGCCGTCTTACGTGAACTGCTTTTCCGGGCTGTTTCACCGAACGAAAACGGTAGCGTAGGTCCCGGAATAGGCTCGCTTCTACTATTGCCGCCGTCACAGTCGCGCATCAGCGCTGGGATGGATCTGAACCGGCGGCCAACACGATGCCTGGTGAAAGTAGCTGCCTGTGGCAGTCAGTGTCAAGGTAACCTTTTGGGGTACGGAGCGGCTATTTTTTCTGTTAGCCAAGATAGATAACGGCAAGGAGACTGTGTCTGGTGCACAGATGACACCCTGACGATGTGAGAATAATTTCGGCTACTCCTCTTGACATGACTGGGCGTCAACGAAATCTTATAGAAAAGTTGAACGATGGCAGCGACTTACAGACGAAAACAAGAATGCGAGATTTATCATTTTTGCAGCAACTGCTCACAGTGGCCCGCCGACTATCCCGACTATATTGAACAATCACAGGCACCCAGGATCGGTGAAATGTGCAACGAGTGCACGGTCAGACGGCGCCAAGGAAACTGCGCTTAGGCAGCATGCGCAGTGACGGTCTGGAATTGGAACGTTGCCTGATTCCCGGCGAAGTACAATGTTTCTATCGAGACGGAATAGTCGATGCCCTTCTGGAATGCACATTCGTCGAAACACTCCAGCCAGATAGCTTTATTCCGAAGTTTGTTCGAGACGACTTTTTTCCACAGCTCATCAGGAACGTTGAAATCGAATTTATCTGCACAGCCGCACGCCTGACATATTGGCTGCGCGCCCGATCGAATTCGTTTTCTTTTCGATTGTGCCATTGACTCTTCCTCCTCCCCGTCTCGATATCCAATATCTGCGAAGCGTATATGCGTATCGAGCAATGGGTTGGCCAATCGGAAGCCAATGAATTTACGACGTTTGTTGCTGACGAGTCGTTGAGGTCGAGAAATAATGAAGGAAAAAAACTGACATATTGCAACTCGGTCGGACGTGGCAGCGGTGATGCTGCCGCTTACTCTTCGCGCCTCGGCGAAAGTTCTTAACCGCGCACGTTCGCTCTTCCCGCCACTGCTCTCCTTTTCAGAAGCCTGTAAGGTGCTATCGCAAATGATGGCGATCTCGACGGCTTGGCGCAGCCTCCTTTTTTTATGAGGCTTGTGTTAACTGAAATGTAGTGGACACGCTGCAACAACTCCAGCGGACGATCATCACTTGCCGCAAGTGTCCGCGCCTGGTGCGCTGGCGCGAAGCGTCGGCAAAGAAACCGCCGCGTCGCTATCATGGCCAAACTTATTGGGCCAAGCCACTGCCGGGTTTGGCGATCCGAAGCGCGCGTCTTGATCGTCGGTTTGGCGCCGGCCGCGCACGGCGGCAATCGCACCGGCCGGATGTTCACCGGCGACCGTAGCGGCGACTGGCTTTACGGCGCGCTTCATGCCGCCGGATTCGCCAACCAGGCCAACTCCGACCATCGCGACGACGGTCTCACGCTGCGCGATTGTTACATCACCGCAGCCGTGCACTGCGCGCCGCCGGGCAATAAACCGGCGCTCGATGAATTCAATCGGTGCCGGCCCTACTTGGTGCAAGAATTGAAAATCTTTCGTCAAGTGAAAGTCGTGATCGTCCTCGGCAAGATTGCCTTCGATTCCTTCCTCGCCGCCTACCAGGAAAACGGCGGCGCCGTGGCTAAGCCGCGGCCGAAGTTCGGCCATGCGGTGTCGATCGAACTGGCGGACGGACTGAAACTGATCTGTTCTTATCATCCGAGCCAACAAAACACTTTCACCGGCAAGCTCACCAAGCCGATGTTTCAAAGCATCTTCGATCAGGCGCGCGCAGCGCTGCGCGGTTAGGCCCAGCGCAGCCGATGGAAACGGGAATCTTCTATGCGCTCATTGCCGGTCTGTTTTGGGGATCGAGTCCCGTGCTGGTTAAACGGGGCCTGGTCGGTTCCGATGTCAGCGCGGCGACGTTGTATCAGCAGGCAACGATCTTGCTGACGCTGGTGCTCGCCGCGGTGCTCGAAGGCAATCTGATGGCGCAGAGAATTGCGCCGCTGCCGTTGGCCGTATTCATAGCGACGGGAATCGTCGGCGCCTATTTGGGACGGACGCTGTTCGTCAAGAGCGTCGCGCAGATCGGCGCGTCGCGCGCCCAGTCGCTGAATAACTCATCGCCGCTGATTACCGTGCTGCTCGCCGCATTGCTGCTCGGCGAAACGCTTTCACCGGCGGTGCTGGGTGGCGTCTTGCTGATTATTGCCGGGGTCTTCTTTGTCACCACGACTGATGCGCAGGGCAAAGATAGCGGCGCGGCGCGCACGCTGACGCTGACTTCGATCATGGCGACGCTATGCTACGGCATCGTGCCGGTGTTGAAGAAATTCGGCACGGATCTCGGCGGGCCGCCGGTATTGGGCGCGCTGGTCATGCATGCGACCGGGTTGGCGCTGCTGCTCACACTGGGGCGGCTGCTCAAGATCGAGCTCAAGTGGCACAAGCTGCCGCTGAGCAGTTTTCTTTGTTTCGTCGGCGCCGGCGTCTTGCAGGGCATCGGTTCGATCCTGACGTTGAAAGCGTTGCTCTACGCGCCGGCGTCGGTGGTTGCGCCGATCTGGAATACCCAACCGATCATCAGTTTCATTCTGACCAAGGTGCTGCTCCAGGGTATCGAAGTGGTGACGCTGCGTGACGGCGTCGCCGCTGCCTTGGTGGTCATGGGTGTTCTGGTGTTACGGTGGGGATAAAATAGTCGTTCAAAAGTTCAAGGTTCAATAGTTCAATGTTGGGACGACGCTATGGATCGCCTGACTTTGATTGAATTGCGGGGGCAGTCATGAGTGTGAAAATGGGCAGGGATTATTTCGAGATCGAAGCGGAGTTAAAAAAGCGCATCGAGGGCGATATTCGCTTCGACCGCTATTCGCGGCTGCTGTATTCCACCGACGCGTCGATCTATCAGATCGAGCCCATCGGCGTCGTCGTGCCGCGGCACAAAGAGCGATGTGCAAGCGGCGATCGAGATCGCCAATAAGCTCGGCGTCACGATTCTGCCGCGCGGCGGCGGCACGTCGCTGGCGGGTCAAGCGGTCGGTCATTCCATCGTGCTGGATTTTTCCAAATACATGCACAACGTTTTGGAAGTGAATCAAGAAGAGCTCTGGTGCCGCGTGCAGCCCGGGCTGGTGCAAGACGAACTCAACGCTCATGTGCGCGGCCAGGGCCTGCAATTCGGTCCCGACACTTCGACCTCCAATCGCGCCACCATCGGCGGCATGATCGGCAACAATTCCGCCGGCGCCCATTCGCTCACCTACGGCAAAACTCTGGATCATGTGATCGAACTGACCGTGCTGCTTGCCGATGGCAGTGAAGTGGTGCTTGAAAGATCTTTCACCGGACGCGGTCGAGCGCAAGAGCCGAGCCGACACCATCGAAGGGCGCGCTTATCGCGAAGTGTTTCGGCTGGCGCAGCAGCACAAAAACGAAATTCTCGCGCGCTATCCGAAAATCATGCGGCGCGTTTCCGGCTACAATCTCGACGAATTCGTCAAGCCTCAGCCATTCAATCTTATCGCGCATGATCGTCGGCTCCGAAGGCACGCTTGGCGACCATCGTCGAAGCCAAAATGCGCCTGGTGCCGAAACCCAAGTGGACGGCGATGGACGTGATTCACTTCAACGACGACATCGAGGCGCTGGAGTGCGCTCAGATGGTCTTGCAGACCGCGCCCTACGCGATGGAGTCCACCGACAAGATGATTCTCAATCTCGCGCGCGGCAACATCGAGCAATCGCGCAAGCTGGGTTTCGTCCAAGGCAACGCCTGATTCGCTGCTGATGGTCGAGTATGCCGGCGAAACCGAAGACGAGGTCAAAGAGCAGGTCTACAAGCTCGAAGAACTGCGCAAGCGCGAGAAGATCGGCTACGCGGCGACCCAGGCGTTCAAGCCGGAAGAAGTGAAAGCGATCTGGGGCGTGCGCAAAGCCGGCCTCGGTTTGCTGCTCGGCATGAAGGGCGACAAGAAGCCCATTGCCTTTGTCGAAGATACCGCGGTGGCGCCGGCCAAGCTGCCGGAGTTTATCAAGCGCTTTCGCGAAGTCGTCGCGCGCCACGACACCGATCGCCGGCTACTACGGCCATTGTTCGGTGGGCTGCATGCACATTCGCCCGCTGATCAATCTCAAGGAAGAGAGCGAGATGCACAAGATGGTTTCCATCGCCAACGCGATCTCCGATCTCGTGCTCGAATTCAACGGCGCCATGTCGGGCGAGCATGGCGACGGCCTGGCGCGCAGCCACTTCAACGCCAAGCTGTTCGGTCCGGCGCTCTACGATGCGTTTCGCCAAATCAAGCGCGCCTTCGATCCGAACGAATCTCATGAATCCTGGAAAAATCGTCGATGCGCCGGCGATGACCGAGTCGCTGAAGATCAGTCCGCAGTATAAAACCTGGGAGCCGCGCACGACGCTGGATTTTAGCGCGCAGGGCGGCTTCGTGCGCGCGGTCGAGATGTGCAGCGGCATGGGCGAGTGCCGCAAAAAACTCGACGGCACCATGTGTCCGTCGTACATGGGCACGCTCGATGAGGAGCATTCGACGCGCGGGCGCGCCAATGCTCTGAGAAACGTGCTCTCCGGCAAAGTTCCGCAACGAGGAATTTACCGGCAAGCGGCTCTATGAGGTGATGGATCTCTGTCTCGAATGCAAAGCGTGCAAAGCGGAATGTCCGTCCAACGTCGACATGGCGAAGCTCAAGTATGAGTTTCTCGATCATTACCATCGCGCCAACGGGTTGCCGCTGCGCAACCGGCTGTTCGGCGGCATCGAGACGTTGAATCGTGTCGGCTCCAAGCTAGCGCCCATCTCCAATTGGCTTGCCGGTTCGGCGCTGAATCGCTGGCTGATGGAAGCGTTTACCGGAATCGATCGGCGCCGGCCGCTGCCGCAATTCGCCGGCGAAACTTTCGAAGACTGGTTTCGTAAGTCACAAGCCGGAAGGCGACGGCTCGAAAGGCGAGGTGGTTTTGTTTCACGACACCTTCAACAACTTTAACACGCCCAATGTCGCCATTGCCGCGACGCGCTTTCTGGAAAAGTCCGGCTATCGAGTCCTGCTCGTCGATAAAAAATGCTGCGGCCGGCCGATGATCTCCAAAGGCATGCTTAGCCAGGCCAAGGAAAATGCCGCCTGGAACGTCGACAAGCTTGCGCCCTATGCCGAAAAGGGAACGCCGATCGTCGGCCTGGAGCCCTCCTGTCTGCTGACTTTGCGTGACGAATATCCCGACTTTTTACCCACGGCAGCCGCAAAGAAAGTCGCGGCGAATAGTTTTCTGCTCGAAGAATTCGTCTGCCCGAGAACAAAACGCCGGCAAGCTTACGCCTCGAAGTCAAAAGGCAACGGAAGGAAGGCGCTGCTCCACGGCCACTGCCATCAGAAAGCTCTGGTCGGCACCGCGCCGACGATCGCCATGCTCAAAGCCGCCGGCTACGAAGTGACCGAAGTCGACTCCGGCTGCTGCGGCATGGCCGGCTCCTTCGGTTTTGAAAAAGAGCACTACGATCTTTCGGTGAACATCGGCAATCGCCGCCTTGCGCCGGCGGTGAAAGCCGCCGGCGCGGATGTGGAAATCGTCGCCCCGGGAATTTCCTGCCGGCAACAGATCGATCATCTAGCGGGGCGCAAGGCGAAGCACCCGGCGGAGTTGATGTGGGAAGGACTGAGCAAGGAGGACTGAGGACTGAGTCGTCGGTCGGGAGGAACGGTGGCGGCACGAATTGAACGGTTTGAAGAATTGATTGCGTGGCAGAAGGCCCGAGTACTGACGCGCGAAATCTATGAAATCACCCGGATAGGAGCATTTGCACGTGACTTTGGTTTGTCCGGACAAATACAGCGAGCAGCCGTGTCGATCATGTCCAATATCGCGGAAGGATTTGAACGAGGAGGAAGAGGAGAGTTCCACCAATTCCTCTCGACCGCTAAAGCTTCTTGCGCGGAGGTTCGCTCGCAGTTATATGTTGCCCTCGACGTCGGTTATCTTGAAGAGCAAAAGTTTCATAGCTTGTTGCGCCAAGCCGAGGAAGTCGCGCGAATTGTCGGTGGGCTCCGAGCATCGGTAGGTAAACAAAGAAAAGTTAGTAATTGAGCTGTGTTCTTTTTGCTCTCAACGCTCAGTCCTCAGTCCTCGTTACTCAGTCCTATGTCACTAAAACCCGCCCCAAGGTTGGATGCCGGGATTGGATTCCGCCGATACAGCCTTACCGTCAAACAGTGCCTTCGGAACGTAGGGCTGCTGGCCGGACGATTCCTGCATGCGATCGAAAACGCTTTGATGGATTCGTTGTCCGGCGCGGATGGCGCGCGGTTCGCGTTTGAGATTGAGCGACTGGGCGATGCCGCCGATGAGACCGATGCCGGCGTAGAATTCTTTGTAGGAGTCGCGCTGCAGGCCGCGCGGATCTTTGAGATCGAAGCCGGCGATGCCGCGCGAGTCGAGGGGCAAGCCGGCATCGCGCGCGGATTGAAGCATCCAGAAGAGAGCGATGTTGGACAGATTGGCGTCGACGTAGCCGCCGCCGATGTTGGTGTGGCAGCCGCTGAACCAGACTTCGTCGACCTGCGTGGTCGCCGTCGCGGGCGGGTCCCAATACGAGGCTCGAAGCGGGCGCGTTCTTCGTCGAGCGCCAGGGCATGGGCGACGCGCTTGACGTTGCCCGGATTGATCCGATGAAAGTTGCCGAGGGTCCGGCCGAAGGCCAGCGCGCCCACGGTGTCCCAGACGCCGATAAAATCGATCATCGTGTCGATGGTGCCGTAGCGCGCTTTGTCGACGAGTTTACCGTCCATGTAGGCGTCGTAGATTTCCAAGATTTCCTCTTCCTTTAAGGCGCGCGGTTGTTTCGGCATACCGGCGAGATCGATGAAGCCGGCGAGACTGCGGATCGCGAAGGCGCCGCGGCTGAAGCCGAAGCCGTAAATTCGATCGCCCGGGCGGTAACGTTCGGCGAGATATCGGTAGGCGTCGCGAATGCGTTCCGATGTGCCGGTACCGGTCGCGCCTTCGAGAATATGTGTTTCCACGGTGCCGGTCGTGCCGATGCCGGCCAAATAAATAACTTCGCCTTCGACGCCCGTGAAAAGAATTTTCGGTTTTATCGGCGCGATCGAGCCGTAGTAAAAGTCGGCGGCGAGCGGGTCATTCGCAAGCGCTTCCCATGTGCGCACGACGTTGGACGGTGTTGCTTCTTCTTTTGCCGTGACCGGGTCGCGGTCCTTTTGTCCGGGTTGGTTCCAAGTGCCGTCGATGCAGATGATCCAGGTCTTTGCCATGGTGCCCTCCGTGCGTCGTTCGTAAACTATCGGACGGCACGAATTCTACCACAGCAGGGGTTAAGCGGAAATTAAAAGCGCGCGCCAAGCTTTAGTTGCGCAAGTCAGAGGACGCCTTGAGCAGCGAAGGTATCGCAGCGCTTGAGGTCGCCGCTCTCGATGCCGCGGCGGAACCAGCGCATGCGTTGCTCGGCGCTGCCGTGGGTGAATCCTTCCGGGACGACGTAGCCTTGGGCGCGTTTTTGCAGCGTGTCGTCGCCGATCTGCGCCGCGGCGTTCAAGCCTTCTTCGATGTCGCCCTCTTCGAGAATTTTGTGTTCGCGATTGGCAAAGCTGGCCCAGATGCCGGCCAGGCAATCGGCTTGCAGTTCAACGCGGACGGACAGCGCGTTGGCCTCCCGCTCGCTTGCGCGGCGCTGACGCGCTTGCGTTTTTTCCATGATGCCGAGCAGATTCTGCACGTGGTGGCCGACTTCATGCGCAATCACATAGGCCTGTGCGAAGTCGCCCGGAGCATGAAAGCGCTCGCGCAACTCGCGGTAGAAGGCGAGATCGATATAGACCTTCTGATCGTTGCCGCAATAGAATGGGCCGGCGGCGGCCTGGGCAAAGCCGCAGGCCGATTTTACCTGGCCGGTGAACAGCACCAGAGTCGGCTGCTTGTATTCGCGCCCGGCGCGCTGAAAAATCTCGCCCCAGGTGCGCTCGGTGCTGCCGAGCACGCGGGCGACGAACTCGCGACCCTCGTCGCGCGCGCCGGATTGGCGCGGTGGCGAGATCGGTTCCTGAGAAACGTTGGTTTGCGGGTCGCCTTGTAAGATGACGCTGGGATCGATGCCGAAAAAGAGCGCCACGAGCACGATCGCGATGCTCCCAAGTCCGCCGCCGGCAAGCCCTTTCGAAACGCGAAAGCCGCGGCGATCTTCTACGTTCTGACTTTCCGGTTCGTCATCGAGGCGCATCGTTAGTTCTCCGTTCGGCAAATTTTTCGATTGTCCGTAGCTTCAGCCTAACGACCGCCGGCAAAAAAACAACCCCCGCGGCGTTGCCGCCGACGGGGGTTGTTCGAGCCAAGCGAAGCTCGCTTGCTTCTTTGCTTTTTCTTATTTGGCGTCGGGAGTTTTCTTGACCGCTTTCTCGTCCGCCTTCGATTTTTCGCCCGCTTTAGCGGGCTCGGCTTTTTTGGTGTCCGCGGTTTTCGTTTTTGCCGCATCGGCCGCTTTAGTCTTGGCGCCGGTGTCGGCGGATTTCGTGGTCGTCGTCTTGCCCGTTACCGAGACCTCGGAGCGGATCTGCTTCATGATGCCGGGGCCGATACCGGGGACTTTTTCCAGATCGTCCACCGATTTGAAGTCGCCGTTTTTCTTTCGATAATCGATAATCTCCTGGGCGCGCTTGTCGCCGACGCCTTTCAGGGAAGTCAATTCTTCTTTCGTTGCCGTGTTGATATTGACCGCGGCAACGGCGATTCCCGCGACTGCAAACCACAGGACAAGAGCCAATAAAAGTTTCTTCATGAAGTCTCCTTTTTATCGGTGGCGGTCCGCCGTTTTGAAAGTTAGACGTAGGTTGCGGCCGGCCATTCACTCACGAGGTTTCGGAAGCCGGTAATAGCCGGAGGTGCTACGATCTGTCAAGGCTATTTTCCTCGAGCAGCACGTCCGCTCCTTGACGCTTCACTTCGCGCTATCGTATAGCTGCACAGTTGATCTCATTGGGTGAAATAGCGCGAATCTCACGCTGGATGCGCCATATAAACCGGTTCCATTTCTTTCTGGTTGCTTCCATCGGCTTGCATCTAGTTCCTTATCTGGAATTTTCGAAGTCTGCGACTCGCGAATCAGAGCGCGCTAATTGCGATAAGTTTCACGCCCCCACCCGTGATTGCGCCCCATCCCGCCGCCAGCAGCGTGCCACGGAAATCACGCTCCCCCGCGGACAAAGCCACCGGCACACTTACGCCTGGAGCTCAATCAGCAAATAAGGCTCAATCATCCTCTAATGAAAAGGACGTAATGGCGGGTCTCGGAAACGTTGTAACCGATATTGGGGGAGTCGCTACCGGAGCGTCTGCGGGACTACCGGAGACTCTGAGCAACCCCTCTGCAGCCGGCACCGGAATAAGAACACGGGTGCGAGTGGTACTTTCTCTGACCGGTTGCAATCGTCCTCCGGCAGCGGGAAGACATCGGATAATCCATACGTAATCGTCATCCCGGAATCGATCCGCCCAAGTATTTCCTCATTCGAAGAGACCGTCTACGCAGACGTAGATAAATACGTCTTGCATGGACCGGATCTTCGTGTAGCCACCGCCGTTCCAGGCCATGAACTCTGCATCGACGGGAATCTGTTGCGGACTAAAGAACGAATACTGATGACTCAGACTATTACCGATGCGTCAAAGTGCGAAATGAGAGACTATGGCGGCGAGGTTGAACGCAGCGTGTGCCCCCCCGATGCCCACACCCGGGGCATAGTCTTTGACGGTTATCTTGCCTCCTCGATCAATTACCAAGTTAACATGTGTATTTCCTATGACAGATCTCATTGTTACGCTGCCGAGGTCGGCGACGGAGCCGAGAGAGAAATTTGCCGACAAACATTTAAGTACGAGGGTATTTGGGCGGCTGGAACAAAATTTGACTACCGCTGTACGAACTCGGTACCGCAAAACTTTAGTCACCCGCTGGAATATAAAGTCCGCTTTATACAAGATGTCGCGAATCCAAGCGGCAGATTGAGGCCGCGAATACTTCGGACCGAGACCCGGGCGGTTCCAAAGTGTCAATGAACTTCACTAATTTTCCTAAATTCTAAATTTGCCGAGCTGATTAGATCAGCAAATCTTCAAGCGAAGATTAAGATCAAGTCCCATATCGGTTAGACGCCGTGTTGTGAAATTTATTGAGCTGCAAGTATCTTTCGAATACAAAGGCGCCGAACCACGAAGCCGCGCCGAATAGTAAGACATCGGTAGTCGACGCGGAGTGGGAGCGCAAGCCGATTTGCGCCGCTTCGAATAAAGCTCCTAGCAGAAGACCGGCAACGGTCGCGAGCAAGCGCGGGTGTGCTGCCGCATTGGTTTGAACTCGCAGGGCAAGCAGGAATCCGAACGGACCGACAAGCAGAAGTTTTTTGAGGAGGTCGAAAAGCGCCGGCCGGGGATCGGCGCGATAATAGGCGCTGAGCGGTAGCCATTCGATCGATTCGGTCCGGGCATGCCATTCGTCGATGGAGCCGACCCAATCGAAGGGCGACAGCTCGGCCCACGCGATTACCAGAATGATCGATGTCATGAGGAAGGCGAACGCCCGGCGGCGGCAAAGCTTGGTTGCGGCGAGGGGATAGACCAGGACTATGCCGAGTAACGCGCCCAAGGACGACAGCATAAAATTTTCCACGTTAGGCGAGCGCCCGGCAAAGAAGAGCTTGCCGATTTCAATCGCCAAGCTTGCGATGACACAGAGCCACCAGGCGGCGAGGCCGCGGTTTATGGCGGATGTTTTTTGTAGATTGACGCGTGAGAGATAGCCGACCACCGCGAACAGCAGCACCTTTTCGACGAGCAGGTCGAGCCAATAGCGACGCAGTCCTCCGGTGAAGGGAATCCAGCGCGCGTGCTTGACGTTGTCCCACACCGTCGAAACGTCCAAGGTGACATCAAAAGGATAGAAAGCATCCACGCTGTAGACGATTAAATACAATCCTAAGAGCACTAGTGACGGGCGATGGTGTAGAATGGCAATGGCGGAGGTCCCTAACCGGCCCCTGAGCAAGCGAAAAAAGACCCAACCGACGAGACCGCCAAGCGCGGCGCCGGAACCATTACAGAGCGCGTCGAGCAGCGACGAAGTACGGCCGGGAGAGAACAGTTGTCCGAACTCGATGGCCAAGCCGAACAATCCGCCTAAGATGCCGACGACAAAAAACGCCGCCCAAAGGCGATTGAAGATGGTTTTGCCGATATCACTGCCCACCCAGAGAAAGCCGAAGGGAACGAATAGGAGGATATTGCTGACCAGGTCCGAAAGCGAAAATTGTCTTACGCCATCGGCATAAGGAGGATTAAAAAAACGCGACCATTGAGATTGCACGAATGCGGCATCGTCGGTAAATTTAAATGGGATAAACGTGCCATAGACAATAAATAGACAATAGAACAACAAGAGCCAGCGCAGGCTACGCCGCTCGATCAGAGCGGCTTCGAACAGATCAGTGGAAGGCATGGTCGGTCACTCGATTGCGTAACTGCGGGCAATTTCGTGGGAACCGCTTTCCGTAAAAGCCCACTGCCAGGTTGTGTCTGAAAAGGTGTTACGAGTGCGCATGGAAGGCGAACGCTAAAGTCGAAACAGCTTAGCGTCGAAGCGGGCGGGGTGCAATTATTGATTTAGATTGGGAGTACCATGGATATTATCGAACAGGCGAGAATCAAGGTGCGCGAATGGACCGACGCGCATAAGCAATGCGTGCTTTACGACGACGCTAGTGCGGTTTTGTTGGACGTCGCGTCCGGCAAGAACCTGCCGTTGCCGTGGCCCACGGTGGTGGCTTTCGAAGAGAAAGTCCATCCGGAAACCAACGACATCTATCTGATTTTGTTCTTCGAGAACGGCAACCAAATTGCGCTGGTCGAGCCCGGCGGCGTGGCTTTTACGCCGTCAACGGCTAATTCGGGGCCGGTAGAAAATCTCCCGCCGGCGGTGTGCCTGCGGGATTTTCTTACGCTCAAGCAGCGCGTCGATCATTATCTTTACGATCACCCCAACGATCCGCCGCCGCGCGAAACTTTGGATATGTTGATGATCGGCATCGCGACGCTCGACGGCGCTCGTGCGATTGGCTTCGAGGTCGGCGACTTGGAAAAGGAGTTGGAAAAGTCTTTGAACGAAGTGGAGCGGCGAACCGCGTAAGCATGGCAGCGCAATGAATAGGAGCGCCTCGCGATGTCATCCTGAGGCGCAGCCGAAGGATCTGTTTTGCTTTAAGGTTTTTGTCGGAATCGGAAAATGCAAAAGCAGATTCTTCGTCGCTTTGCTCCTCAGAATGACAGCCTGCTTGGTGTCATTGCATAAGAGGATCACGTGGGCGTAATTGCTAAGCTTCGCTGCCCGAAGTGCGGCCATGAGCCGGCGTCGAGAACCGTATTTCAATGCCCGCAGTGCCGGACCATATTGGAAGTCAATATCGAGATCGGCCATTTAATGACGCACTGGACGGCACGCGGCGTCAGTTGTCGACGGCATCCTGTACAAATGAAGGCAGTCAGGCATAACGTCGCGCCGCAGGTGCCAGTCACCCCATTCCCGCCCGCGCCATGCGAAGGTCCTATCCTCACACCGGTGACTCCTACCGCACCCGCCAACGCCGCGAGCTCCTCGCCAAGCAGAACCGCACCAACCAGGACTGACAGACCACCCGAGGGGTCAAAATTCCGAGAACCCAGAGGGGCAATTTTTAAGGATCCGTTGACACGCGTGACGACGCGGTTCTGCTCAGCCCGCACTACCCGGACGTGCAGCTCTCTTTGGCATGCGAGAGGCTAAGCGGACTGCCGCGCGCTGGTCTGCTTCAGATACCCAAGCCGTGTATGAGCGCAGAGTCGTAGTACCGCCGCCTGCGTGCCCGAGCCGCCCGGCCACGGTCCGGATGTCAGCCCCACCCAGGATCAGCTCAGTCGCCGAGTAGTGCCGCAGCTTGTGGAACGTGGTCCGGATACCAAGTCGGTCGGCCAGGCGCTCGTATCGCTGCGTGACCCCGTCTGGGCTCGGCGGCTCGGTCCCGTCAGCCACGTTCGCGAACGCGTATCCGTCCTCGTTGAACGGCAACCCGAGGGCGGCGAACCGCTCGGCCCACAAGTCGCGGTGCTCGCCCAGGATGGCCGCGGTCTCCTCGTCGAGTGCGATCCGCCGTTGCTGGTGGGTCTTCAGGCCGCCCTCGGTCCAGCCAGCTTCGGTCCGCGTGATCGCGTGGCGGAGCCAGAGAGTCTCCCGTCCTGGCTCCAGGTTGATCGACGACCAGCGGACCGCGCACAGCTCACCGCGGCGAGCGCCGGTCGTCATGGCGAGCCACAGCAACGTGCCCCATTCCGGATCGCGCCACGCCTCGTTCAGGATCCGCGCGGCCTGCTCCGGGCTCGGCGGCTGCGGGTTAGGCGTCGGGCGCGGCGGGCGGCGACGCCTGGCTCATGGGGCTCATGCTCACCCACCGCCAGCGGACGGCCTTCTTATAGGCGCCGGACAGGATGAAGTGCATGTGCCGAATCGACGAGGCACTGAGCGGCTTGCAGCGGTGCGGCTTGCAGCGTTCGTCGCACTCGTGCTCGGTCTCGACGCGGTGGTCGATGGAGCGCCGGCCCGTGCAGTGGCGGCGGCAGCGCCGCAGCTCCATATAGAAGGAGTCGAGGGCGTCGGCGTCGAGCGCTGCCACCTTCACGGGTCCGAGCAGTGGGGAGATGTGGTTGCGGACGTGCCGCTCGTAGAGCGACTTCGTCCCTGGCGCGCCGTCGAACTGGTCCAGGTAGCGCATCAGTAGTTGGTCGAGCGTGGCCTTCGTCCGAGGGTTGCGGCGCTCCTCGATCTGGCGGAGGAAGTCGAGCCGCTGCCGTTCGGCCTCGTCCTCGGCCTTCGGACCGGCGGGGATGACAGCCACCAGGTCGTGCCGCTTCTTCGTAACGGGGTCCACGCCGGCGTACACGCGGACGCGCAGCGAACCGCCGGGGAGGACGTCGATCGAACCTCGGGCCCGCTTCTCGCTGCCCGCTCTGGCCCCTGCCATAACACGAGTCTACCGTGGCTCGTGTCACCACCCGTGTCATTGTGGATCACTATGCGGCTCGCCGAAGACAAATCCGCTGGTGAGGGTGAGTGCCCCCGGCAGGACTCGAACCTGCGACCTAGAGATTAGAAGGCTCTTGCTCTATCCAGCTGAGCTACGGAGGCTGTGCGGTGCGCTCGGCGCCGCGGATCGAGCCTAGCGGATGCGGCGGCGGAGCACGTTGCGGCAGGTCACCGATCGGACCCGTTCGAGCGACACACCAGTACCGGAGAGCGGGGCCCGAGCGGTTGTTGAGAAGGTAGGCCCATGACTCCGACGGTGCGCTCGGCGGCCGGGTCCGACATCGGGCGGCGCCGTGCCGCGAATCAGGACTCCGCCTACACCAGCTCGCGCCTTCTCGCTGTCGCCGACGGCATGGGCGGGCATGCGCACGGCGAGGTGGCCAGTGCGGTGGCGATCAACGCGATCGCCGAGGTCGACGCCTCGCTCGACGGGGTCGACCTGCAGAACGTCGACCTGCTCAGCACTCTCGGCACCGCGATGGACACCGCTGCGCAACGGCTCACCGATGTCGCCGACTCCGATCCGGCGCTGCGCGGGACGGGGACGACGCTGGTCGCGCTGCTGCTCGACGGCACGCGGGTGGGCGTCGGGCACGTCGGCGACTCCCGCGCCTACCTGCTGCGCGACGGTGAGCTCCACCAGCTCACCCACGACCACACGCTGGTGCAGAGCCTGATCGACGAGGGCCGGCTGACCGCGGACGAGGCGGCGGATCATCCGCGCCGCTCGGTCCTCGTCCGGACGCTGCAGGAGGGCAGTCCGGCCGAGCCCGACCTCTTCCCGATCGACGGTCGGGTCGGCGACCGCTTCCTCGTCTGCTCGGACGGTGTGACCGCGGTGCTGGACGCCGACGAGATCCACGAGGTGCTCACCGACGTCGCCGAGCCCGCGGACGCCGTCGACCGCCTCATCGCGCTCGCGAACGAGGGCGGCGGGCCGGACAACATCACCTGTGTCGTCGCGGATCTCGTCGAGGGCGTCCCGTCGGACGCGGGCGGATTCCTCTTCGGCGCCGCGGCCGAGACGTCGAACGCGTCCTGACCCGGCTGCCGATCGCGGTTCCTGTCGGGCCCCGGGCATAGCCTGGGGCCATGGCGCAGACGACGGCCCCACCCGGCACCCCGTCCCGGCGCGGTTCGACCGGTGTCCTCGGGCTCGTGGGCGCGGGGGCCGTGCTGGCCGCCCTGATCGCCGCCGTGCTGACGCTCGTGGTCGGCGGGCCGGTCGACGCGGTGCCCGGGTTGTCGAACCCGGACCGGCTCACCACGATCGGGCTGCCCGCGGTACGAGCCCTCGCGGAGATCTCGATGGCGGTCGCCGTCGGTGCGCTGCTGCTCGCCGCGTTCCTGGTGCCACCGCAGCGCTCCGGGTTCCTGGACGTCGCCGGCTACCGTGCCGTGCGTTCCGCCGCGGCCGCCGCGTTCGTCTGGGCGCTGGCGGCCGCGCTGATGGTGCCGTTGACGGTGGCCGACACGCTCGGCAGGCCGCTCGACGAGGTACTCGACGTGGGGCTGCTCGCCCAGACCGTGCCCCGGCTGAGCAGCGCGACGGCGTGGCTGGCGACGGCCCTGATCGCCCTGGTGGTGCTCGCCGCCTGCCGGACCGTGCTCGGGTGGGGGTGGACGGTGGTGGCCTTCGGCCTCTCGCTGCTCGGACCGCTGCCCGTCACCCTGACGGGCCACTCGGCGTCGGGTGGAGCACACGACGTCGCCAGCGACAGCCTGATGTTGCACGTGCTCGCCGCCTGCCTCTGGGTCGGCGGGCTGATCGCGGTGCTCGCGACTGCGGCCGCGCGGGGACCCGATCGGGCAGTGGCGCTCGCGACGGCCGTGCCTCGATTCTCCCGCATGGCGTTGGTGTGCTGGGTGGTCGTCGGACTCACCGGGGTCGTGAACGCGCTGGTCCGCGTGGCGCCGGCCGATCTGTTCACCACCGGGTACGGCGCGCTGGTGGTGGGCAAGGCCGTGGCGCTGGGCGCGCTCGGCCTGCTGGGGCTCGTGCACCGCAGGCGAACGGTGGCGCGTGCCGCCGCGGGGGAGGCGCGAGCGCTGGTGCGTCTCGCCGCCGTCGAGATCGTCCTGATGCTCGCGACGGTCGGTCTCGCGGTCGCGCTCGGCCGCAGTGCGCCCCCGGCGTCGGCCGCCGGGCCGCCGTCCCGGACCGAGGTGCTGATCGGCTACGACCTCACTGCCCCGCCGACGGCGGCCCGGCTGCTGCTCGACTGGCGGTTCGACCTGATCTTCGGCACCGCGGCGCTCGTCTTGGCGGCGGCCTACCTCGCGGGAGTCCGGCGCCTGCGCCGCCGCGGTGATGCGTGGCCCGTCGGCCGGATTCTCGCCTGGCTGTGCGGATGTGCGGCGCTGCTCGTCGCCACCAGCTCCGGCATCGGACGCTACGGGCCGGCGATGTTCAGCGTGCACATGGCCGAGCACATGATCCTCTCGATGCTGGTGCCCATCCTGCTGGTGCTGGGCGCTCCGGTGACGCTCGCGCTGCGGGCGTTGCCGCCGGCCGGCCGAGCGGGACCACCCGGTCCACGTGAGTGGCTGCTGGCCGCCGTGCACTCGCCGTGGGCGCGGTTCTTCACCCATCCGCTCGTGGCGCTGCCCGTGTTCGTCGGCAGCTACTACGGCCTGTACTTCTCGGGGCTCTTCGCCGCGGCGCTGCCGGTGCACGGCGCGCACGTCTTCATGAACCTGCACTTCCTGGTCAGCGGCCTGCTGTTCTTCTGGCCGCTGATCGGCATCGATCCGGCGCCCCGGCGCTTGCCTCCGGCGGCACGGCTCGGGGTCCTGTTCGCCTCCGTGCCCTTCCACGCCTTCTTCGGGGTCGCCCTGATGGGCGCGGGCACGGTGATCGGGGGTGCCTTCTACCGGGCGCTGGCCCTGCCGTGGGTGACGGACCCGCTGCGCGACCAGCAGGCCGGAGGCGGCCTGGCCTGGGCATCCGGGGAGCTTCCCCTGCTGTTGGTGGTGATCGTGTTGCTCGTGCAGTGGTCTCGGCAGGACGAGCGGTCGGCTCGCCGCGATGATCGCCGCGCCGACGCGGACGGCGATGCCGACCTGGCGGCCTACAACGCCATGCTGCGCCACTTGGCCACGGGCGGGAGACCGTCCGGCGCGGACCACGAACTGCGGCCGGGGTCACACGATGCCGTTCGGCGTGAAGAGGACGAACCGGTGCCGCACGAGGAGCGCTCCGTCGGCTCGTCCTGAGGGCGACGTCGGCGCTGGTCAACAGGCTGCTCCGCAGCCGGCAACCGCGTGCGACAGGCCCGCGACTGGGCGACCGTTCGTCGCACGCGAGGATCGCGTGAAGCGCACCGTTTCGGTGTTCTTCGCTGGTCAGAGCGCTGCAAGGGGGGCGATTTGACCCTGGCGGAAGCGCTCGCGTAACTTCTCATCTGTCAGCGAGACGCCGGACAGAACGAGCCCTTCGGGAGCGGTCACCAGGCCGCTGATCTTCCCTCCGGGGCCGCCGAGAACCTCGTTCTCTGTGGCGTACGATGGGAACACAAGCCCCGAACTGCGGCTCAACGGCTGTGGATTGGTGTGCGGGTGTCTTTTGAGAACTCAACAGTGTGTCGAGCTTGTTTGTTCGGACTGGTGGTGGTTGTGCCAGTTTGATTTGCTCTGATTTGCCGGGTCCCGTCTCGGTGGTTAGGGCTTTTGG
>CAWERH010000015.1:0-115097 GCA_963811315.1 uncultured delta proteobacterium | reverse complement strand
GCCGCCGCTTTTCGGTCGGGATTCTTGGTTTCCACGGCAAACGCAATCCTGACCCGCTTCATCGCCGCCGCGGCCGGCGCAGCGCCGAGGTCGTACCCGTCAGCATCGTAATAGGTAAAAAGTTTGCCGACGCTCTCGGGCACGACATTGGCGACCAAGCAGTCGCCGTTGCGCCGGATAACGTAAGGTCCCGGACAAGTTGCGGTCGGCCCGGTGATCTCATAGCGAATGTTTTCCCGAGGATCGTTATCGGCGCAGTTACCGTTGCCGTTAAGATCCATCTGAACGTGAAGCAGCACTGGGGTCGCGCTGTAAACACGATTGCAAACCGTATCCGTGTCACCGCTCGGATCGTCGGCCGCGCCGGTTTCCGCCGGCGCGCTCCCGGTACCCCAAGAGCCGGCATTTTGAGATCGCGCACCATGATATCCAGCGCGCCGCGAGAGTCTTCCAAGGTCGAGGTCTTTATTTCCAGGGACACGAATCGGTAGAGCTCGTGACGAAAGTAGCCGTATAGGGACGTAATCATCGCGGCGCCGAGCAGCAAAGACATCAACTGCTCGATCAACGTCACGCCCCTCTGATTTTGTCGGAATGGCCGCTTCATGAGTCACCGACATAAGTCACGGCGGTTAAGGTCATGTGACGCGCGTGTGGTCTTGCCAGGAGACAGTCACGTCGATCTGTTTCAGATTGACGTCGAGCAGTGATGGAAACACTTTCCAACAGCGATCGAAGTTTCCGGCTACGCCGAATTTTGCCGACAACCCATGATCGCCTCCGCTCGGGCACAAATCTACATCCGTGAGCAAGGACGCGCTTGCAGCTCTTCGATCTTGTCCTGCGCTAAATGAAGGGCGACGGTTGAATTGCTGCTGACCGTTTGTTGCCTGTCACGCCGATACTGCTGAGTGAATAGCCGAGTACCACCACCGCGATCAGATTCATCGCAACCAGCAACTCATTGAAGGTAAACCCGTCACAGCCTCGTACGCGACGTTTATGGTTCCATGGGTCAGCAGTCCGCGCTGCAGTTAGCCGGCGTGCAAGTTCGCACCCTGCCGGTGGGGCTGACCACGATCTGCTTGCAGCTACCATTGAGGTTGCGCAACCGGATCCGATTGGCGCTCGCGGTGCCGCGGGAGAAAAAGAAATAGAACCTTCCTTTGTGATGGTCGTTCCCTCGGCCAACGGCTTGGTCGTGAGCGCTGTGGTATTTCGCTGAATCGTGTACGAGACGGCGTCTTGGAGATACGCGAGCTGAAAGCTCACGTTTTCCGCAGCGGCGCGCATCTTGATGTGGTGCAATTCGGATTGGACCTGGCGGAGGGAATTGTTCAGCGCATAGTCTGGTAGCAAGCTCGTCCAGCGTGGCAGAGCAATCGCGGAGATACTCGCCATGAAAGCGAGTACCACAACGAGTTCGATTACCGAAAATCCGGTTTTTTTGGTTTCAATGCTCATGTCCGCCTCCACGACCCGCGCAGAGTACTGCGCCGATGGAAGCCAAGTGTCAAGAGCCACCGAATTGGCCTTTTTGCAGGCCAACGCCGCCGCCCTCGAGTGTCAAGGATTTGTGAACCGGACGACGGCAGGCAGTAGAGCTGGATAATGTTGTTGTTGAAGAAAAGATCGATGACCGCGCCGGAGCACAGAAACGGCGCGGAACGGCGACGCCAGCGATCTTCACCATACCCATCGACCCGATGGCCGCAGCGGTGAAGAGCGTCACCGGCATGACAGGCAAACTTGACTAAGATGGGAGATACAACTGAATCAAATCTTCGCCGAAGAAGATGAACAATATCGCTCCTGAACAGAGGAACGGCGCGAACGGTAACGCCAGCCGGCGACCGGCGCCGGTGATCGCCATGCAAATCAACCCGATGACCGAACCGAGTATCGACGCGATAAAGAGGGTCACCGGGACCGACGGCCACCCCAGGAAGGCGCCGATCATCGCGAGCAGCTTGATATCGCCGCCGCCCATACCCTCGACGCCGGTAAATTTCTCGTAGATCCACGCCGTCGCCAGCAAGAACCACCGCCGGTGAGAATTCCGATGAACGAACTTATAGGTGAAGGGATAGTTGTGTGTTCCGCTGGTGGGCCAACCGTAAAATAGCCGACGATCGAAAAGCCGACCCCAAGACAATTCCCGGCAAACTGATCACGTCCGGCACGATGCGCACGTCCAGATCGATGAAGGAAATCACGACCAGCGCCGCGACAAAGACAAACCCAACAATAAATTCATAGCCGAAACCAAACGGTAATAGAGCGCCAGCGCGAAGAGTCCCATTAAGAGCTCGACCAAAAAATAACGCGGCGAAATACTCTCTGAGCAAGCGCGGCAACGGCCGCGCAGAAATACGTAGCTCAGCAAAGGTATGTTACAGTAAAACGGAATCGCCGCCTTGCACTTCGGACAATGAGATGGCGGACGGACGATTGATTCATCGTTGGGTATCCGGGCGATGCAGACGTTGAGAAAACTGCCGACGATCGCGCCGAAGATAAAAGCTAACATGAACCCTTCTGCTTTCTGAATTCGCTAATCCTCCAATGGAGAAAATAAACATCCAACTTGGAGCGCGTTCGGTTGCGAAGGTTGAGGCGGATTCCGAGAAAAAAATGGCTTTTCTTCCGCCTTATCTAAAAAACCAGTCATAGAGGGGTAGGTGTTCTAGTGGCCTCGCGGAGCAATGCGCGGAGCCGATGCCCGGAACGGAGCCACAGAGACCCAGGATGTTTCGTCAGAGACCGTAAAAATAAAGAATTTCGTATCCATTCGCCACGCCTTCCGTGGAAGCAGGAGAGCGTCTTGGATACGGTTTTCACCTGATACATAAGCGAAGGGCGCACGTGGCCTGCAGCAATCTCGTGCTTGACGAAATCTATCGAAATAGCTCCAGCGTCGATCGCTTCGATGAGATCTCCGGTCCAGAGATAGCCGAGAGGATTCTCCTTCGACACCCAAGGTTGAGTATTCATTTCCATGAAATGCAGCAGCGCAGTTTCGCGTGCCGAAAATTCCTGTCCCGCCGCTTCGTTGAAAACCGGAATGACGATGGAGATCTCGCAGTGACTAGCCATTAAGTTGGTAGACGGAATAGCCGCGCTCGCGGAATACCGGCTTGAGCCGGTTCACGGCGAACTCATGCCACCGCTGGGCCTGGTCCGGAGTGAGATTGTTGGTTAAGAACGCCGCCAGCAAATCCTCGCGCATCAGCAGGTGGGTAATTTTTTGTTGCTTCAAGGATTGGTCGATTTGTTCCGGGTCTTTCGCGCTGCGAACCGCGCCGAGCAAAAACCCCGGCAGATCGCCGCTGTCATGAAAGTATTCTCGGTCGCAATAATACGCTCTCCGGCCCATAAAGAGAAGATAAATTTTCGCCGTCGCCACAGTCTGTTGGTTGATATAACGAAAGGCGGAGTACTCGGGCAGCGCACGGCTGAGATAGGCTTCGCGGCTCTCGCTGCCGAACAGATAAGGGAGGGGCGCCGCGGCTTCGAAATAGCGCCACAGGTAGGTGCCATGCCACGCCGCGAAGAATAACAATACTGCGACGAGAAACACCGGACGTTTGATGCGCAAGTAAACGTTGAAGATGCCGTAAACCAGCAGCGCCACCAACGGCGGCACGATCACCAGGACGTAACGGATGCGCAAATCGACAAGAAACACCGCGTAGATAAAAAACAAGGACGCGAAACCGGCCAGGAGTTTTTTTTCCTCGAGCCACTTGCCCTTGAACGCCCAGGGCAGAAACGCAATCAAAACCGGCGTCAACACGCCGTCGAAAAATTGCGGGTTGTCGTCCTGGCCGCTGAAGAAAAGCCGAATCGGCAGGCCGATGATCTGCCACACATTTTCGTGGTAAAGCAGCTCGCGCTTGGCGAAGATCCCGAGGCCGCCGAAACCTACCGCTGCCGCACCCGTAGAAGTCTTGCCGGCAAACCAGTTTCCCAGCAGCGGAAAAAACGGATTGCCGGTTTGAAACCAATTTTTTACGAGCCAAGGCAAAAATGGCAGCAGCGCGAAGCCGCCGAAAAGACCTAGTTCACCGAAGCTGTGGCGCAATTTTTCTCGCGGCGGCTTCACCTGGATTAAAGCGAACAACAAACTCAGCACCAGGGCGGCAACCAGTCCATTGGGCTTGGTGGCGAGCGCAAAACCGAGGGAAAGCGCCGCGAGCACCAACCAGCGCAAGGCGCCGCGATTTTCGCGCCAACGCAGCAGGCACAACAGAGACGCGGTGGTATAGAAGGTGATGCCCAGGTCGATATAGCCCCAGTGACTTAGCCGTAAAACTGCCGGCGTTGAAATGAAAAAGAAGAAACCGAGCAAGCCATAGATCGGATTCATGCGCCGGCTTAACTCCGCGTAGAGCAGCAGCCCGGTGAGAAACGCGAACAGCGCGTGAATCCATTTGGGTACGAAATCAAGGCCCCAATAAACCCAGGGCGTGTACAGCATATCCAGCAGCATCGGATAGTACGCATACGGCGCCATGGGAACTTCGATAATGCGACCGGCCTGAGCGTAGAGCTTGGGAATCGCCAGATGATGCGTTAACTCATCTCGGCTCGTCGGCGGCAGCACGCCGAGGATAAACTCAACGATAAGAATGACGAGAATCGCAGCCCAGATCGCGACACCAACCCGACCGGTCTGACTCGGGATGGCGGCGAAATGGCCGAGAAAAAACAATTCCGCAACAAGAAAAGCCGCGGCGATGGAGAAGTTCAATACCGGGTTCTGCACATATCCCGCGAGACCGAGCAGGAAATAGCAAGTTGCCGCGAACCCGAGCAGACATCCGGCCCAGCAGGTGCGATAGAACAGCAGCGAATAACGCTCTTCCATCAATCTTTACGATGCAATGATGACCGCCGCGCGCAGCGCAGCCGAGATCGCCCAACGAATACTCCGCTGCGCGGCGTTGGCAAAGGCGACTTTTTCGGAAAGATCAACAAGCTAAGGTCTGAGGTTTTGCCCCAATCAGGAGCGCGCCTCGCACGCTCCTGATTAGCGGCCCACCCAGGGTATTGGTTATTCTGTGGATCAATTGGCAGGAAATCAGCTTTCCCTATCGATGACCGCGACGACCGCGCCGAACTTGACGAAGTCGCCTTCCTGCGCGCTGATTTGGGTCAAGCCGGCCATCGTCCGGAGCTTCGATTTCGACGTTGACCTTGTCCGTTTCCACTTCGAGCAGCGCCTCGCCCTTCTTCACTTCGGTTCCCGGCGTTTTCAGCCAGCGCAGGATTCTTACCTCGTCGCTCTCGTCGCTCGAACCCAAGCGGGGAATGATCACGTCTTTTTTCATGGCGCCGGCTTAGAGGGACTGCGCCTCGAAGCTATCGGCGAGCGACTTGAGCTTCAACGTCTGGCGCATGTTTTCCATGAACGCGTTGACGTTCTTATACTTGGCCGGGATGTCGTATTTCACCGTGGTGTAGAGATAATGGAGCTGGGAAAAAATCGCCATGTCGGCGATGGTCATGCGGTCAAATATGAATTTCTTACCGGTATAGATCTGGTCCAGGATATTGAAGTGCGCGTCCCACTGGTCCTCGGCTTTTTTGCGCGCTTCCGGCGTCTCGGCGCGGCGCATCGCATGGTTGGCCAGGATCAGCACTTCGTCGGACCAATCTTCCAACGCCAGGCACAAGCCTTTGTCGGCCGCGCTTTCGGGGTAGATACTGTTTCCCGGATGATCCTTTTCGAGACGGGCCGAAATGATCGTCGAGTCGATTACGCACTCACCGTTGTAGTTCACCGTCGGCACTTTTCGCTGGTTGGTATATTCGAGCAGCGACTTACGGTCGTCTTTGCGCACATCGACGATCTCGTAGGGCACTTTCTTCAGCGCGAATACCAGGCGGACCTTCTCGCAAAACATCGAGGTTTGGGATTGAAACAGCTTGATCGCCATATTTATTCCCCCTTAGCTAAGTTATTTTACTGTGCGGCAATCTATGCCGCCTTCAACGAAATCGCCTTAGTAACCCATGCAACAAATTTGTAAATTCTCAACCGTCCGGTATATTGGTAGTGTTCAGGTAGAGTTCGCTACAATCGGATCGAAGGGAAAGATTCCCGGAGTTATCTGGTATCGCCGAAGGATGTCATCTCAACCCGTCTGGGCTCGACTACGTATTGACCTCGTCCGGGTTCGTGAGTATTCTTTGCCACGTCACAGTTGCCGCGACGGGCAGCATGGATGCTCAGTGATGAAGTCGTTTTTTTGCGGCGTACTTGGATAATGGCGGCCGATCATCCGTAAGTTCGTAGACCAGAGGTGGTTGGAAGGAATAACGATGGCGAAATATTTACAATGCAGCGAGTGCGGCAAGCTAGCCTTTTATTACGACGATTTCGTCGGCACAGAGAAGCCGTTTTATAAAAGATTTATGCGCTATCCCGAAGGCGAAACTAAATATGAGCCGCCGCGCTGCTTCACTTGCGGCGGCGTGCCGCGGCTGATCCACGAAAACATCAAAGAAGAAAAAGCCGCGGCCAAACATTAGCGCCCAGGCTAAGTTCTTAATTTTTCCCGTTTTCCAAAGCAACTAGCGATCGAGCCATTTTACCCATTATTATTTTCCTGCGGAAATCGTCCGCAAATGTTCTTGCACGACTTCCGGCGGACAGAGGCGCAGGAACAGCTTCAAACCGCTGAACAACACGACTAGATCGTCCAGTTGACCCAAACCTAAGAAGAAATCAGGGATGATGTCGGTGGGTAGAGCCATGTAAGCGATTACACCGAGCACCACGAGCTTCGGACCCAACGCAACGCGCTCATCTTTGATTAAGCGAGAAAATAATTGAAAAAAGCTCGGTAGATTCCAAACCAGGCGCGAAAACCGCCGCCAACCGAGTTGTTTCACAATGCGGGTGGTGTTCAATCCCATGCATTTCCTCTGAAGCACCGCAGATAGCGATTGACGATCTCAGTGTTTTTCCACTGCCGGAGCGACCGAGGTGCGAGAGAATAAATCACAAAGGCCACTCCGAATATCCTTCTTAAAGAGTAATAAGCCAGCAGCCAGAGCAATATAGAAGAAAGAGTAATAGAATCTAAACTTCGGATCGGGAAATAAGAGTTGGGTTGAGAACAAAATAAAGATCACGGTCGCTTCAAAAAGTGAGAACGATAAATTCACCAGCACCACCACGGCAAACAGCGACTGCGCCGCAGTCAACAACACTTCTTCAACCTGGCGGCTATCCATGTGCATGCCGCCAGTGGTGCCCGCTGAGATGGAATAGACCACCGGGAGCATGCCGACCAAGAGGGTCCATTGGTTGACCTTGGAAGAAAGCAGCGCGCCCATACTGGTCCCGGGTTGGGCTTTTAGCGCGAACAGAATAGCGACAATAAACTCAGGCGATTCCGAAGCTAACGGCGCCAGCCATTGAACGAGAATGAACTCTTCAATACCGAAAGTTCGGCCGGTGGCTAGAAGTCCCTCGGCAAATGGCTCCGCAGCAATAAAAATGGTGAAGCCGGAGGTCAGGAAAAACACCGCGGTCAATAGTCGACGAGCACTCTCACCCCAACCCTCGATCATGGCGGCGGGACCTTCCAACTCCGGCTCGACATGCTCGGCTCTTGACGCGGCACGCATATAGAAAACAAAAATCGTGATCAGCACCGCGGCATCGACAAGGTCAATCCGACTTTTGAACGGCAGCACGAAAGAATAAATGGTCGCCAGGCCGAGATACAGGATTTCGATTTTGTGCCCTGGCTCCAGTTTGATGGCGCGCTTACCACTCTTCAACCAATAGGTTAAAACGACGGCGGCCCAGCCGACGCCGATCAACAAACGGTTGGCGCCGGTCATATTCGCCATCGCGAAGGCAGTGTACTTGGGGTCTTTACCGGCGCTCCACGCGAAATACATGTCGACGGCGTATTCCGGCAAAACCGCGATCAAAGCGAGCAGCGCGATGGCGAGCGCTTGGGGAATATCCTTTTGCGCAAGTTCCGCGGCCCAGGAAAGCATAAATGCCGCGCCGAAGATGGCGACTCCCGAGCTCAAAGCTTGCAGCTCCGGCGCTGGATGGCTTCCGCTGAAATGAATCACAATCCACTGAAAACAAAGCAGAGCAGAAGAGCCGATCCAAAGCCAGTTCGTCATCCATTCCTCCTGACAGTACAACTCGCCGAGTCAATACTCGTCCCTATTTCCACAGCCATCCGTTTAAGTCAATGCCGGAAAAAAGAAAAGGCGGGTTGTTACCCGCCTTTTAGAAATTGGTGGAGCCGATCGGGATCGAACCGACGACCTCTAGAGTGCGATTCTAGCGCTCTCCCAACTGAGCTACGGCCCCACAACAATTTATTGAATGGTCGTCTTTAAATACTGCAGAACTTTATCTTTTAAGTCCGGCCTTTTCAACGCGTAGGCGACGGTTGCGCGGACGAAACCAAACTTGTCACCGATGTCGTAGCGGTCGCCGAGAAACTCGCAGCCGAAAATCTTGCGCTCACGCACCAGCTGGGCCAATCCGTCGGTAAGCTGGATTTCGCCGCCGCGACCGGGTGGAAGATTTTGTAGGATCGTGAATATCTCAGGCCGCAGCACGTAGCGGCCGATAATGGCCAAGCGCGACGGCGCATCTTTGACAGCGGGCTTTTCCACGGTCGCATCAACTTGATACAGGCGCGGCTTGAGCTCTTTGCCTTTGATCACACCATATTGTGGCACTTCAGATTCCAGAACTTGCATCAACGCGATGACCGATTCCTGGGTCTCTTCAAAGAGATTTAACAGCTGGCGGACGCAGGGAACCTCGCTGTCGATCAAATCGTCGGCCAGCAATACGGCGAAGGGCTCGTCGCCGACCAAATCGCGTGCGCATAACACCGCATGTCCCAAACCCAGAGGCTTTTTCTGGCGCACCGACACGACTTCGGTCATCTCGGCAATACGCCCGCAGCATTTTGACCATTTCGGGCTGACCGCGATCCGCGAGTACTTGTTCCAACTCCGGGGCTTCGTCGAAATGATCCTCGATCCCGTCCTTGCCGCGGCCGGTGACGAAGATGATTTCTTCGATGCCGGCGTCGACCGCCTCTTGGACGACGTATTGAATCGAGGGAATGTCGACGATCGGCAACAGTTCTTTGGGCACGGTCTTGGTGGCAGGTAAAAACCGAGTGCCGAGGCCGGCAACAGGAATCACGGCCTTTCGTACTTTCATGAATTTGCGGGCTTCGGATTTAGACAACGCGTTTAGCCTTCCTTTCGGCAGTTTCTTGGCTGGATTTGCACTCGATGCAAAGCGTGGTCACCGGGCGCGCCTTTAACCGTTCGATCGCTATCTCCTCGCCACACTCTTCGCAGACCCCGTATTCACCCTCCTGCAACCGTTGTAAAGCTTCCTGGATCTTGAAGATGAGCTTGCGCTCACGGTCGCGCATGCGCAGCATAGAATTACGGTTTGATTCCATCGTGGCACGGTCCGACGGATCAGGAAAATTCGCGTCCTCGTCCATGATCTCCACGGCCTTACCGGCTTCAGAGAGCAGTTCGTCGACTCGTTGGCTAAGCAGATTGCGAAAAAATTCTATGTCTTTCGGTTTCACGTGAGGCCTGTTGGTTCGAACACCGAATCAAACTCGGACATTATAGGGAAACGGACCAAAACATCAACTTGCCTGAGCGCTCTTGCACGGGTCGAGCGCGGATTTATTCGCCGAAGGCCGCCGGGCGTGGGTGTGCCAAAACATAGATCTCCGTGGTTTTGGGCAGCATGGAACGGTTCAATGTCAGCTGGGACCCTGGATACCGCTTGACCGAATAGTGTTCCTTGGCAAAGGCCGCGAAAAGTTCGGCTTGCCGGGCAACGTCGTAATGCATCGGTATGACAATCGGCGGCTTTACTTGATCAATGACCTTCATGACGTCTTCGAATCCGAGATTCGTCATCGCGTCGATAGGAACCATCATGATGTCGACCCGTTGCAAGACTTTCACCTGTTCCGGCGTTAATAGATGACCAATGTTGCCGAGGTGCGCCAAACATAGACTGCCCATCTCATAAACGAAGATCGAATTTGCCACCGCGCCCCAGCTTGGCCCGCGTTGGCTGGGAATATTGACGATGGTGATGTCTTTCACGCTGGTACGGATCGGATTCCATGTCTGTTTGAATGTGATACCCCTGAGAATAACCGGGTTGCCGGTCACCGCGCCGGTGTTGTTGTGAGTAAAATGATCGTTGCTCACCGTGACGGCGTCCGCGGCAATGCCGGGCGTCACGTCAAGATTGGGGTCGGCGACAATCTTCGTTTGGCTACCGGAGTGGATCAAAAAACTAGAATGGCCATACCACTGTAAAAAGAACGAACCGAGGGCCGGACTCTTGCCGTTCCCACCGCGCGCTTGTATCAGCTGTTTCCCTTGCTGAAACAAACGCACCAGCGAAGGATTGCAAACGGCGTCGGCGAGGCCGCGCAAAGACAACAACAATGCGGCGCCAACCAAACCGACAAAATTACGCCGTCTCATTTTTCCTCCGCAACGATCAACGAAACCTTTCTGCCGGCCGAACCGCGCAACTCTTTATCCTCAAAAAAGTTCCGAAGCAGCCATAAATGGATGTACGCCGGCGGGCATCGCCGCTCGTCGTAGGGGCACCATGATAGCGGCACGCCACGTCTTTGAGCGAATTGCGGGAAATGCGGATCAAGCTTCGTTACGAATGCAAATGGAAAGTAGACATCAGCCATGTCAGCCACCTGACTAGGCCGGACTCTATCGCTGCAACTGAAAGTTTACAAGTTAAGTTCGCACTGCGGAGCGCCGTTACGAACGCGCAATGCTTGCAGGTGCCGTAAAACGCTAGCTGATGAGAGGTGACTTTGAATCCTTCATGGGGCAGTTTGGCCGGCTTGAGATCGTTCTCGGTATCGACGATCCCGTCGAACACACTGTCGCAAACTTCGCAGATGAAATGCTGATGCCGTCCGACCAGGGGATCGAAATGTTGTGAGCGGCCGAGGATGAGAATTTGTAATTTTTCGTCGGCAACGAGTTTTTGCAGATTGCGATAAACGGTGCCGAGGCTAATATTGGGCAGCTGTTTGCGCACCTTATCGTAGATTTGGTCTGCAGTCGGGTGCGACTTGTCGCCTTTGACCGCATTCCAAACAACTTCGAGTTGTCTTGGTGTTTCTCGCTTGTGTGCGCACTTTCGACACGGTTATGCCGCCAAATCTTCCGCCAAGGATTTTTGTACTTCGGGAGTCAATGCGACCTTGACCCGATAGTTCGGATGATCGATCACCAATTCGGCCTTTTCTCCGCCGACGAATGCCGCTTGCGCCGCCGAGTCAAACGGAAATCGCAGATATTGCACGGCGCTGATTTTGTCGTCCTTGCTGCGGCCTTCCTCGAAACGCGCAGGCACGACATGCGACCCGACCTTAAGGGAAACGGCCTCATCGATGCCAAGAAACTTGAGCAAGTCATCGCGTAGGTGGCTTTGGTCCTCGATTTCGAGAAACATCGTCGCGCTCAGCTCAGCCGTGTTCGGAATCAGCTCGTTATAGACCGCGATCTCCTCGCGAATCTTGTCGAGGTCGCCGATTCTTTCCGCGCGCAACATTTCTTGGATCTGGAAAATCACCGTGTCACGATTCTCGAACACGATGGAAATCTTGTCGCCGACGGCAACCCGTCTCTGCTTTTTCTTTTCGATGATGTCCTGGCGAAATTCTTGCCGTACTTTCTCGTAAGCAGCAAATCCCAGAATATCTTCGAGAACTACTTTTTTCATTTCAGTCACTTATCACCCAATCTATTTGACAGCCGCGGGCATTCAAGTTCAATTCCGAAGTCGTTTTCAGATACGCGTCACCGCAGCGGATTACTTTCGCGCGTCGTAGTGGATAGGGTCGACTGCGCCAACCCTATCCACCCGATGCATAGTTTCGCCGGCTCTATCAGCTGCCGAGAGTATCGAGCCCTTTAGCGAATCGTCCCGCGTGAGATTTTTCCGCCTTGGCCAGAGTTTCGAACCATTCAGCCAATTCCGACAAACCTTCGTCACGCGCGGTCTTTGGCAAAGCCAGGATACATTTCGGTGTATTCGTAGGTTTCGCCTTCTACCGCCGACTTCAAATTCTTCGACGTTGTGCCGATGGGAACGCCGGTGACGGGATCTCCTACTTCCTTGAGAAAATCCAAGTGCCCGAATGCGTGTCCGGTCTCCGCTTCCGAAGTGTCGCGGAACAAGCCGCCGACGTCCGGATAGCCTTCGATGTCCGCTACCCGTGCGAAATAAAGGTAGCGTCGATTCGCCTGAGATTCGCCCGCAAAGGCTTCCTTCAGGTTCCCGTGACTTTTTGTGCCCGATAAACTTTTTGCCATATAGTAAACCCTCCCTCAATTAGTAATGATTACTACTAATAATAGACCAAACCCTGCATGTCAACTTCGATTGGCTTTTTTTGCTTCCTTGCATCTGTTATTTTTGTCCTACAACTCCGTCGCTTGCCGAGGAATCTTCTCAATGATCACCATCGATGATTTTCGCAAAATCGAGCTTAAAGTCGCAACGGTCAAGTCCGCCGAGCCCCATCCGAACGCGGATCGATTGATGGTTTTGAACGTAGACCTGGGCTCGGAAGAGCGGCAGATCTGCGCCGGCATCAGGGACCACTACGCTCCCGAAGATCTCGTCGGGAAACAGATTGTGGTGGTCGCCAACTTGGAAACTGCGAAGCTTCGCGGCTTGGAGAGTCAGGGAATGCTCTTGGCGGCATCGGACGAAGGTCGCGTGATTATCCTGACGCCGGAAAAGCCGGTGCAAGCAGGCGCGCAGGTAAAATAACTCCCAATCACGAACCAGTCGCTCGCCTCACATGATCAAATTTCGCAAAGGTCGGCCGACGCACTGCTGCATCGATCACGCCGCGGTTCGCTGGAATCTGCGCCAGATTAAGAAAACCATCGGACCGCACGTAAAAATTCTCTCGATGGTTAAGGCCAATGCTTACGGGCATGGTGCGGTCGAAGTCGCGCGAACTCTAGCCAAGTCGGGAAGCGATGCTTTTGGCGTGGCCACCGTTGAAGAAGGCATCGAACTGCGGCGCGCCCACATCACCCAACCGATTCTGGTGCTGGCCGGAGTTTATCTCGAACAACTCGAGCAGTTTTTACGAAACAAATTGACGCCGGTCATTCATGAAGCGGCAACGCTGAGAGCATTGGACAAAGCGTTACGGGCTCGCAAGACCAAACTCAAGATCCAACTCGAAATCGATACTGGCATGGGCCGGATCGGCTTTCCTAGTTCTGAGATTGACTCCTGGCTACCGCTGATTGGCCAACTCAAAGCCTTGACTTTGGATGGCGTGTTCTCCCATTTTTCCGATGCTGAAACCGCCAACGAAAAATACACTCAGGGACAGCTGGCGCAATTTCATCAAGTGCTCAGTCGTCTTAAGAGCACGAAAATTTTTTTTGCCGCCAGCCACATGGCAAAGAGCGCCGCGTTGATCACAATTCCGGCATCCCATCTCGCGATGGTGCGGCCGGGACTTATTCTTTACGGCATGTATCCCGCGCCCGAGATGAAAAAGCAGATCGCGGTTAAACCGGTGCTGAGCTGGCGCACTCGAATCATTCAGCTAAAACACTCGCCCGCCAAAACGCCCATCGGTTACGGCCGCACCTTCGTCACCAAGAGAAATAGCCTCATCGCGACCTTGCCGGTCGGTTATGCCGACGGCTACCGGCGACTTTTGTCGAATCACGCTGTGGTTCTCGTGCGCGGTAAACGAGCACCGGTGGTGGGCAGAGTGAGCATGGATTTGACTACCGTCGATGTTACCGATATACGAAAAGTACAACAGGGAGATGAGGTTGTTCTCCTCGGTCGTCAAGGTGCCGCGGAAATTTCCGCTGACGAAATGGCAGCCTGGGCCAACACGATCTCTTACGAGATATCTCACTTCCATCAGCGCTCGAGTTCCCCGCATTCACATCAATTCTTAGGAGGAATACCAGCAGTGGCCAGGATCGAAAGGGCCCTCATCAGCGTTTCTGAAAAGAAAGGCATTGTCGAGTTTTCTCGCGCGCTCGCGCAGATGGGCGTCGAACTCGTCTCAACCGGCGGCACGGCCGCGCTCTTGCGCGAAAATAAAATTGCCGTAAAGGACGTTGCCGACCTCACCGGCTTTCCCGAAATGATGGACGGCCGGGTGAAAACCCTGCATCCGAAAATCCACGGCGGTATCCTCGCTCTGCGCGACAATGTCGAGCACGTCGCCAAGATGAAAGAGCACGGCATCGCCCCCATCGATCTCGTCGTCGTTAATCTGTACCCTTTCGAAGCGACGGTGGCGCGCGGCGCCGCGTTTGAAGAAGTCGTCGAGAACATCGATATCGGCGGGCCGAGCATGGTGCGCGCAGCGGCGAAGAATCATCAGTATGTCGGCGTCGTCGTCGACCCTGAAGATTACCATGCAATTCTTAATGAGCTGAAAGACAACCATCACTCGCTCTCCCCGGAGACCCATTTCCGCTTGTTTTGCAAAGCCTTTCAACACACCGCGCACTACGACGGCGCGATCTCGAATTATTTTTCTTCTCTTGGCGAGGACAAGAAGCCCCAGCGCTGGGGACAAACCGTCAACATTCAAGTCAATAAAATCCAAGACATGCGCTACGGCGAAAACCCGCATCAGAGCGCCGCGTTCTACGGCACCACAGGAGACACGGGTCCGTCCATCGCCCAAGCCAAACAATTTCAGGGTAAAGAACTGTCTTTCAACAACATCTTGGATGCCGACGCGGCGTTGAGCACCGTCTTAGAGTTTTCCGATATCGCCACGGTGGCGATCAAGCACAACAATCCTTGCGGCGTGGCTTTGTCGAAGACGTCCGTGGTCGATTCCTTCCGCAAGGCCAAGGCGTGCGATCCGGTCTCGATCTTCGGCGGCGTGCTCGCATTCAACCGCCCGGTCGATGAAGAGACGGCCAAAGAGCTTAAAGATATTTTTCTCGAAATCGTCATCGCGCCGAGCTTCACGCCGGAGGCGAAAGTCGTGCTTTCGTCGGCAAAACGGCTGCTCAATATCCGTTTGTTGGAAGTCGATATGAGCCGACCCCAGGGCGGCGGCTACGATCTGCGCCGCGTGCGCGGCGGCATGCTACTCCAAGATTGGGACACCGGCACGGTCGACGTCCGCGCCTGCAAAGTAGTCACAGAGCGAAAACCGAGCGAAGCCGAATATCAGGCGCTCGACTTCGCCTGGCGGGTTTGCCGCCACGTGAAGTCGAACACGATTGTTTTTGCTTCGCCGGATCAAGTTCTCGGCGTCGGCGCCGGCCAGATGAGCCGCATCGATTCGACCAAGATCGCAGTATTGCGCGCCGCGACCCACGGCTTAGACCTCAAAGGTTCGGCCGTGGCTTCGGATGCGTTCTATCCTTTCCGCGATGGTCTCGACGAAGCCGCCAACGCCGGTGCGAAGTCGGTCATTCAACCCGGCGGCTCCATCAAAGACGACGAAGTGATCGCCGCGGCAAATGAACATGGCATCGCGATGATCTTCACAGGCATGAGACATTTTAGGCATTAGTCGAGAATGGAGGATTGAGAATCGAGAATGGCGATCCTCGATCTTCCATCTTCTATCCTCGGCTGTAGCGAAGCTACTCTTCAATGAGAATCCTCGTCATCGGCAGCGGCGGACGCGAGCATGCGCTGGTTTGGAAAATCAGCCAGAGCCCGCGCGTCACGAAAATCTACTGTGCACCCGGCAGCGCCGGCATCAGAGAACTCGCCGAATCAGTGGCGATTGGTCCGGAGCAAATCGCTCAACTCGCCGACTTCGCTGAGAAGGAAAAGATCGATCTGACGGTCGTTGGTCCGGAGCTACCGCTGACGCTCGGAATCGCCGATCTTTTCGAATCGCGCGGCTTGAGAATTTTTGGACCGAACAAAGCTGCGGCGCAGTTGGAAGGCAGCAAGACTTTTGCCAAGAATTTGTTGCGCGCGAACCACATCCCGACGGGATCCTTTGGCACTTTCACCGATGCAACGGCCGCCAAAACCTACCTCGCTCAGCAAAAACCACCTTATGTCATCAAGGCCGACGGCTTGGCCGGCGGTAAGGGAGTCGTCATTACTGCCAAGATTGCAGAAGCTCAATCCGTCGTCGATGATATCTTAGTAAATAAGGTTTTCGGCAATGCCGGCGATAAACTGCGTGATCGAAGAATTCTTAGATGGCGAAGAAGCTTCCTTCATGGTTTTAACGGACGGCGAGCATGTGCTGCCGCTGGCATCTTCTCAAGATCACAAAAGAGTGTTCGACCATGATGAGGGACCAAACACCGGCGGCATGGGTGCGTATTCTCCAGCACCGGTAGTGACCCCGGAGATACATCATCGGGTTCTGCGAGATATCCTTGCGCCGCTGCTAGCGGGATTAAAGAGCCAAGATATCCATTACCGCGGCGTGATCTACGTTGGGTTGATGATCACCAAAGACGGCCCGAAGGTTTTGGAGTTCAATGCCCGCTTCGGCGACCCCGAATGCCAGCCGATCATGATGCGGCTCAAAAGCGATCTTATCCCCTTGCTCGAAGCGACCATCGACGGAAATCTCCGCCAGGTCAAAGCCGAATGGCATGAAGACCCCGCCGTTTGCGTGGTGCTGAGCGCCAACGGCTATCCGGGGGCCTATGATAGAGGAAAAGAGATCGCCGGCCTGGAAAAGCTTAAGGACTGGCACAACGGTTTCGTTTTTCATGCGGGCACAGCCAAAGACAACGGCCGCTGGCTTACCAGTGGCGGGCGCGTTCTGGGCGTCACCGCTCGCGGCGCAACCATCACTGACGCGGTCAAAGAGGCCTATCGCGCCGTTGATAAAATCTCCTGGGACGGCATGCATTATCGCAAAGACATCGCCCAACGAGAATTGAAAAACGTTTAAGGGCTCCCATCCAAAATATCGTGTTTTACGACCGCGCCACAAAACCCAAGACCTTAAATTGAAAAATTTCGGAGGAACCTATCGTGGCAACCACACAACCTAAGGTCGGCATCTTGATGGGCAGCGATTCCGATCTCGAAGTCATGCGCGAAGCGGAAAAGCGGCTCGATGCCTTCGGCATCGCGTACGAGACGCGGATCATGTCGGCGCACCGCACGCCGGAGAAAGCCGCCGAGTATGCTGCCACCGCCGAAAAGCGCGGCTTGGAAGTGATTATCTGCGGCGCCGGTGCGGCGGCGCATCTAGCCGGCGCCATCGCCGCCAACACAACTTTGCCGGTGATCGGTATTCCGATCGATTCTTCGAGCCTCAAAGGCCTTGACGCCTTGCTTGCCACGGTGCAAATGCCGGCAGGGATTCCGGTCGCCACCATGGCGATCGGCAAAGCCGGCGCCGCCAACGCCGGTATCTTTGCGGCGCAGATCCTCGGGCGCAAGGACGCGGCGGTATGCGCTAAATTGGCGCAAGCCAAAAAAGAGATGGCGGCCGGTGTCGAAGAGCGCGATCGAAAGCTCCAGAGTGAAAGAAACAAGAGCTGAGCCGCTTGCAGCCGCTCTCGCCGCGTTACGGCGCGGCGAAGTAATCGTCTTTCCCACTGAAACGCTGTACGGTCTCGGCGCCGATGCGCTTAGCTCCACCGCGGTCGAAAAAGTTTTCCAACTCAAAGGCCGCGACCCTAACAACCCAATTCCTGTGTTAATTGACGGCCGCAACATGCTTGGCACCCTCGTCGCCGATATCCCACGGCTCGCGGAAGCATTGATCGCGCGCTTCTGGCCCGGGCCGCTCACCATTGTGTTGGCGGCGCGCAAAGATATTCCGCGACCGCTTTTGAATTCCAATGGCGGCATCGGCGTCCGCCTATCGAGCCAGCCGATTGCCACACAGATTGTCAAAGCACTCGGCCATCCCTTGACGGCGACCAGCGCCAATCCGTCGGGCAAAGCGCCGGCGCGGACGCTTGACGAAGCAAAACAATATTTTTCCGGCCAGATCGATGTCTTTGTCGAGGGCGGCGAGCTGACCTCCCGAACCGGCTCTACCGTCGTCGAGATCAGCGCCGACAAAGTCAAAATTATCCGCGCCGGCGAAATCGGCGAGGCACAACTTGAGAGCGCACTCGGTGCGGGAAGGATTTCACTATGAAACGGATCGCAGGCATCGTTCTGTTGCTTACCGTCGGGGTGGCGATGCATTCCGGCTGCGACTCGAAAAAAGATCCTGTCAGCAGCGGCAGAGAGGCCGTCAAAGAAGTGGTCACGCAACCATTCAACACGCTCGACACCGCTAGGGACTCGCTCAAAAAGAGCGAAGACAAGAGCAAAACCGCCATCGAAGAGGTCGATAAAGCTAGTAAGTAATCAACCCAAACTTTTGTCGTTCGGTAATTTCACAGCCACTCGTTTTACTTTCCCGCTTCATGCCTACCATTGTGCGCCAACTTTATGCTATCAAAATCACAGCATGCTTTTGCTGTCGGAGAAACAAGTTCAAGGCCTGATTGATATCGACGAGTTGATCGCGGCCTTGGAACAAGCCCACATCCAGTATTCCACGGGCAATGCCGTCATGCCGGTGCGCTTGGTCGTGCCGCTGCCGCAGATTGACGGCCGCATCACCAGCATGCCGGGCTATTTAAACGAGGATAAGGCGCTCGGCATGAAGGTCGTGACCTATTTTCAGAACAATCCCAAACAAAATTTGCCGGCCATTCTTGCGACGATCATGCTCTTCAGCGCCGAGACCGGCAAAATGATCGCGGCGATGGACGGCAGTTACATCACGGCGATCCGAACCGCCTGCGCTTCGGCCATGGCGACGAAGGTCTTGGCCAATCCGCAAACGCCGGTGCTGGGAATATTGGGCGCCGGCGTTCAGGCGCGCGCGCATATTCAAGCCCTTACTCGCGTGCGCAAACTCGAGAAAATCAAACTCTACAGCCCATCCGGCGCCAGCGCCGCCGCGCATCAAGCAGAGAAATGGCGCCGCAATTCCAGGTCACCATCGAAGTCGCCGACAAACGCCGAGGCGGCGGTGCGCGATGCCGACCTCGTCGTCACGGTAACCACAGCCAAGGAACCGATTCTCAAGAACGACTGGTTGAAGCCCGGCGTTCATATCAACGCGGTCGGCTCGCATCGCCCGGATATGCGCGAGATCGACGGCGCAACTTTAGCCCGCGCAAAAGTCGTCGTCGACTCGCGGGAAGCGATCATGGCGGAGTGCGGTGATATTCTGCTCGCCATCAAAGAAGGATCGATAGCCAAAGAAAATATTCACGGCGAAATCGGCGAAGTCCTCGCCGGCACGAAACCCGGCAGAGAGCAGCGCCGACGAAATCACGCTTTACAAATCCGTCGGTATCGCAATTCAAGATGTCGCCACCGCCAACCTCGTTTACCATAAAGCGTTGAAACGAGAAGTCGGCACGACACGTTGAAATCTAACGTCTCCCACGAGCGTCGGTTCGTCTTAACTTGAGACCCGGTTAATTCGAAACCCGAAACCCAAGCGCCAAGCAATTAAGAGTATGACCTGGGACCTCACGAGTTATTTTCCGCATTCAACGGCCCTGAGATGCTGCAATTCAAAGCAGCCATTCAAAAAGACGTGGCCGCCCTGCAGCGCAGCCGCCGCCGCGTTGCCGGCGTTGACGGCCGAAACCGCGCCGTACTGGGAAACGATATTCTGCTGCGCAACGAAGACTCTTTCCCGGCGCATGTCGCATCTCGAGCTCCTACGTCAGCTGCCTCGCCTCCTCCGACGCGCGCAATGAGGCTTATCTCAAGGAAGAAGCCGAGCTTACCCGCACGCGCGCCGAGATCGCTAAAGTGCGCATCGAATTTCTGCGCGCCATCAAACGACAGCCGACGACGATCCTTCACCGCCTTCGTTGCGCGGCCCGCAGTTGGCAGGCGCGGCGAATTACTTGAACCGACTGCGCGAGGAAGCGCGACGCGCCATGTCCACCGAAAAAGAAATCCTCGCCACCGATCTCGGCGTCGACGGCATGCAAGCATGGGGACGGCTTTACGACACGGTTTCGGCGAAGCTCGAATTCGACATGATCTTTCCCGACGGCACGCAAAAGCGCTTGCCGATGTCGCAGCGCCGGTCGCTTCTGGATAATCCCGATCGTCGCGTGCGAAGGGCTGCCTTCGACGGCGGCAATGCCGCTTGGCAGAGCATCGAAGACACCGCCGCTGGCGCGCTCAATGCCATTGCCGGCACCCGGCTGACGCTCAACCGCCATCGCGGCGTCGACCACTTTCTCGACATCGCGTTGTTTCAAGCCGCGATCACGCGCAAGACGCTCGATGCCATGTTCGAAGCCTTGATGGCGAATCTCGAGATTCCCCGGCGCATTCTTCGATTCAAGGCCAGGCTCATGGCGCCGGCAAACGGTCGCCTGGTACGATCTCGGCGCGCCGCTCGATTTGGCCGGTCAAGAGCAGCTGTCCTGGGAAAAAGCGCAGTCCATGGTCGGCGCTGCGTTTGCGCGCGCCTATCCCGCGCTGGGAGATTTTTTCCAGCGGCAAGTCATCGGCAAAAACTGGGTCGATTGGGAGCCGCGCGCCGGCAAACGGCCCGGCGGCTTTTGCACCAGCTCCATGCTGAGCAAAGAATCGCGCATCTTTATGACCTACAATGAATCGCTGGGTGACGTGCTGACCTTGGCCCACGAATCCGGCCACGCTTATCATGGCGCGATGATGCGCGACTTGCGGCCGTATGCGAGAGGCTATCCGATGACTCTGGCGGAAACCGCATCGACCTTCGGCGAGCAGGTGCTGATGAATGGGTGCTCGACGACCCGACGGTCAGCGATTCACAGAAAGCACTGATGCTGGATGTCGAAATCGGCCACGGCGCAATCTACCTGTTGGATATTCCGGTGCGCTATGAGTTTGAGAAAGCCTTTTATGAGGAGCGGGTCAAAAGGCCCGCTGAGCGTTTCGCGTTTGAAAGAACTCATGGTCGAGACGCAACGGCGAATATTGGGCGACGTCTTGGAGATCGGCGGCGAAGATCCCTACTTTTGGGCCTCCAAGCTGCATTTCTATATCACCGGCATCACCTTCTATAATTTCCCCTACACCTTCGGTTATCTCTTGAGCCGTGGACTTTACGCCATGTTCAAAAATGACGGCGCGAATTTTCTCCCGAAGTACGAAGAATTCTTGCGCCTCGCCGGCAGCGATACCGCGGAAAATGTCGTGCAGCGAACCGTCGGGCAGGATATCGAGAAAGCCGATTTCTGGACGGCGCGCGATCAAGAGTCTCTGAAGAACCGCTTCGATCGCTTGCAAGCTCTCGCACCGAAGGTTTTGCCGGCCAGCGAATAAAGAATCTGCTATTTGACCCCTTTCGATCAACGCCGTGCGCAGCAGATCGAGCGCGTTGAGCGTCATGCGCGAGCGGTCGTAGGCACCGCGCCCGGCGCTGGTGCTCTCGCGCTGGAGAAATGTTTTGCCGTCGGTGAGGCAAACATAGGTCTGGCCGCGGCGCGAGATTTTGGATCTTGCTGTCCGGGTCGGCGATCGCGTGCAATGCCAGCCCAAAATCGCTGCCGCATTGAGCCCGCGCGGCCCACGCCAACTCATCGGTTAACGCCAGCCGGATCTTTGAGCAACGACTCGATTTTCTCTGGCTCGCGGGACGTTTTTCAGCAGCGCGCGCAGCGCCGCTTCGCTATTGCAGATAAAGCCCGCGCTGAACTGCTCCGCGCTCGCCGTTTGCAGCCGCTCGGCCAAGTGGCCGCAGGTCAGGTCTTCGCATACCGCCACGGTTTTGTTTTGTGCGCGCAGTAACCGCCCGACGACGTGCTCCATAGTTTCGTCGTCCGCGGCGAAAATCGCGGTGCCCAAAAGACCGCGCACTTCGGCTTCCACCGGCGCGATCATCTTCATCGCTTCCTCCCGATTGGCGGCCTTGGCGGCGATGCGCACGTCGACCTGGCCGGGCAACGCCAGCACGCCGACGGTCGGATTGCTCGAGTTGGCGATCAGATGGCCGACCTTGTCGTCCACCGCGCTTTCGCCGATGCCGATGATTTTGAGCACGCGATAGTGAATCACTTCCGCAAGATTGAATTTTTTTCTCAGATAGGGCTCGACTTCGTTCTCAAAGAACCACTTCATTTCCACGGGCACGCCGGGCAGAGATAAAATCACGCCGCGGGGACCCTCGACGATAAAGGAAGGCGCAGTGCCGTTCGGATTTTTTACCGGAATCGCGCCCTCCGGCATGTAAGACTGGCGAATGTTGTTCGGCGTCATGGTCCGGCCGCGCCGGCGAAAGTGTTCTTCCACTTGAGACAGCATGCCGGCGTCCTGCACGAGCTTTCGGCCCGTCACCTCGGCGACGATCTCGCGGGTGAAGTCGTCCTGCGTCGGCCCGATGCCGCCGCTGGTGATGACGATATCGGCGCGTTCCAGCGCGCGCGAGATGACTTCTTTCATACGCGCGGGATTGTCGCCGACCACCGATTTGAAATACAAATTCACGCCCAAAGCGGTCAACCGCTGCGCCATCCACGCCGAATTGGTGTCGACGATCTGGCCCAACAAGAGTTCCGATCCAATCGCCACGATCTCCGCAGTCGCCATGAAACTTTCTCCTTGATCCGGCTAAAATCTATACCTTAGGCTCGAGCAATGAAACAAGCCGGATCGGCGCCGACATTGTTTGCTTGTTCGCCACCCGCTTCTTTGCCAAAATAGCCTTATGATCATCCTGCTCTCCAACGACGACGGCATCCAGTCGGAAGGTCTTATCGCCCTCGAGAATAGTTTGCGCAACGCCGGCGAAATTTTCACCGTGGCGCCCGATCGGGCGCAGAGCTCGATGAGCCATGCGCTGACCCTGCATCGGCCCGCTGCGCGTGCAGGAGCTCGCGCCGACGCCGTCTGGCAGTGGACGGCACGCCGGTCGATTGCGTCAAGCTTGCGCTCACCGGACTCCTGCCGGTGCGCCCCGATCTCGTCGTTTCCGGGATCAACAAGGGGCCCAATCTCGGCGACGACATCATTTACTCCGGCACGGTATCCGCCGCCATCGAGGGCGCGTTGCTCGGCATCCCCGCGATTGCGGTTTCGCTGGTGACGTTTAAGGATTTCGATTTTCGCGCCGCGGCAGAATTCATAGCGACCTTGGTGGCGCGCATCGCCGAACGGGGCATCCCGCCGAAGACCTTGCTCAACGTCAACGTTCCGCCGATGCCGAAGGACGAGTTGAAAGGCTGGCGCGCGACCCGAATGGGCAAACGCCATTACAGCGAAAATATCGTCGAAAGGATCGATCCGCGCGGCGGCAAATATTACTGGATCGGCGGCGACGATCTCGGCTTTGCCGACGAAGCCGGCACCGACTGCAAAGCCGTGCAAGAAGGGTTTGTTTCCGTCACGCCACTGCAGGTGGATCTCACCGACTACAAACTGCTGCAGAACAGTACCTTGCCGACCTTTACTTGGCCTTGATCGAACGATCGGAAATCGGCTTCGATGAATGAACACGATCGCAGTGACGACATTCGCCTCGACAAGTGGCTGTGCCTGTGGAAAGACGGCGCTCTAATCCTAACTATCGAAAACCCTTTGACATGCTCGCACTTACCAACCCTACCTACCAAAAGAAAAAGACCGCTTCTCACTCGAAAAGCAGCCTTTTTGAAATCTGGCTCCCCGGGAGGGATTCGAACCCCCGACCAATTGGTTAACAGCCAACTGCTCTACCGACTGAGCTACCGGGGAACAATAGAGCCATTTTCTAACATACGCGCCGGGCGATTTCTAGGAGGGAAACGGATTCAGCCGGCGTGCTGCATGCTGACGAAAATCCTTCGCGCAGGAAAAAATCTGGACGTTAACCCAACCCCAACTCTCTCAGCTCCGCCACCATGCGCTGATGATGGGTCGCCGGCCAGTACACCTTCCGACAACGCGGACAGCCAAAAAAACTTTCCTGGGTCGAGAAAACATACGGCGGCACAAGCGCTTCGACCGCCTGTTTAGACCGTGGTTCCAGCAGCGCATTGCACTTCAAGCAGCGCTTGAAGAGCTGCCCGCCGATTTCCAGGCGAAATTCCTCGATGATCTGGCGCAGCTGATCGCGATAATGGTCGCTGGCGATGAGCAGAAACGGCGGCGGCTGTTTCTGTTTGAGCCGGCGGTCTCGGGTCAGAATGATGCGGCCATCGGCGCGCGCCGCATGAATCAACCCATAGCCGGTCAAGTGCGGCCCGTAGATCACGTCAAAGCCGAGCACGCGAAGCCACTTAGCCAGGCGGCCGAGCATCCGGTCGGCCGCGAAAATGACTTCCTTGCCGCCAAATTCATCTGCTGGATTCAATAATGACATTGATTCGACCACACCGAGGCCTTAGCATGTACGTTCTACAACATGCTGCTTCATCGATCCATCGGCGTCGCCATCGTGCTCTTCTGGGGCGTGATGAATGTTTGGCTTGTCAAACACCATCTCGGCGCGCCCGCATCGCTCATCACGTTGCGCGCCACGGAGAAAATCACCGAAAATATCGAAGAGTGGTGGGGGGTTTTTTACCGCGGCGAGAAGATCGGCTATGCCTCGCAAACCATTACGCCCAAAACCAAAGGTTACACGCTGCGCGATCTCTCCGTGCTGAATTTGAACCTGCTCGGCGCCGTGCAACCGGCCGCGACCCGGCTTGAAATGGAGGCCAACGAAGATTGGCTCCTGGAGCGATTTGACTTCGAGCTCAATTCCAAAGAGATCCGCTTCAAAGCGCGCGGCGCAGTCCATGAAGGCAAGCTCGATTTGGAAGTGATCTCGGCCGATCATACCTCGAAGCAACAAATCACGTTGACCCAGGCGCCCTACCTGCTCGCGGCGCTCAAACCCTACGTCGTGACCCAGCAACTGGAGACCGGCAAGAAATTCTTTTTCTCGACCTTTGACCCGTCGACTCTATCGCAGCAAGTAACCACGATCGTGATCGAAGGCCGGGAGCAGATTCGGATCGACGGCCACACCGAGCCGGCGATCAGACTGCGCCAGAGTTTTCGCGGCATCTCGGTGCTTTCCTGGGTCGACGGCCAGGGTCGCACATTGAAAGAAGAATCACCCGCGGGCTTATCGCTGCTGCGCCAAAGCGCTCAGGAAGCCAAAAACCTGCCTTCGCGATCGGTCTCGTTGGACATCATCGCCCAAACCGCCATCCCGGTTACGCCGATTGCCGATGCGCAGACCAAAGCCGCGATCCGGCTAAAACTCAGCGGCGTCAACCTCGCCAATTTTGCCCTCAACGGCGGGCGCCAACGCCTCGACAGTGATCGCTTGGAAATCCGCCGCGAAGAACTCAAGCAAGCCGGCGCACAGAGGCTTCCCTTCAAAGAAGCGCATCTAGCTTCCTATTTGCAGGCGACGCCATTTCTGCAAAGCGATCACCCGAGCATCCAAGCGCTCAGCGCGAGAATCGTGCAAGGTGAAACCAACGCGCTGCGGGCCGCGCTAAAAATCAAAGACTGGGTATACCGGGAAATCGCCAAAGAGCCGACCGTGAGTATCCCCAATGCGCTCGAAGTGTTGCGCACTAAAAAAGGCGACTGCAACGAACACACCGTGCTGTTCAACGCCCTGGCGCGCGCGGCGGGCATCCCCGCCAAGACCGTCGTCGGTGTCGTTTATCTGCGCGGCGCGTTCTACTACCACGCCTGGTCCGAGGTCTGGCTCGGCGCATGGGTCTCCCTCGACTCCGTACTCAATCAATTTCCCGCCGACGTGACTCACATCAAGTTTCTCGAAGGCGAAATCGACCGGCAGATCGACATCCTGCAACTGATCGGCAATCTGAAAATAGAAGTTATCGGCAGGACATCATTTCTGGATCTCAGATATTCGAATATAATTCGCTCGTCATTCCGAAAGCTGGCTATATCTGGCGTCGACCCGGAATCCAGGAATCTCAAACGCATCTGGATAAGCAACTGCAATGATTCAACTGATCAACCTGACCAAGCGCTACGGCAAGCTCGCCGCGGTCGACCGACTCGACCTCGAAGTGCCGGCCGGGCAGATCTTCGGCTTCCTCGGCCCCAACGGCGCCGGCAAGACCACGACGATCCGCGTCATGATGGGCATCCTCAAAGCCACTTCAGGGCAAGTTTTGCTCGACGGCCACGATGTCGTGACCGACGCGCAAGCAGCCAAGACGATCGCCGGCTTTATTCCCGACCGGCCGTTTATCTATGAGAAATTAAGCGGCGCCGAATTTTTGCACTTTGTCGGCAAGCTTCATCGGGTCGAATCGTCTCGCCTCGACCGGCGCATGGCCGAGCTGCTGGAGAAACTGGAACTGACGTCGTGGAAGGACGAGCTCGTCGAGAGCTATTCCCATGGCATGAAGCAGCGTTTGGTGGTGTGCGCCGCGCTGGTTCACGAACCGCGCATTTTGATCGTCGACGAGCCGATGGTCGGCTTGGATCCCAAGGGCGCCCGCACGCTCAAAGATCTATTTTCCAATCTCGCCAGGAGCGGCACCACGATTTTTATGTCGACCCATAGCATCGGCGTCGCCGAGGAAATTTGCCACCGCATCGGCATCATTCAAAAGGGCCGGCTGATCGCCTGCGGCACGATGGCCGAACTCCATCGCCAAGGCGCCGGCAACAACGGCAATCTCGAAAGCGTCTTCCTGGAATTGACCCGCGAGCAAGAAGGCGAGGATGTGACGGCAAGGTAAAGCTCATGAGCTCCGTCGCGCTATTGCTCTCGCCCCTCTGGCTGGCCTGGAAAAACAGCTTTTTCCGCGGCGGCGCGTCGTGGACGCGGCGGGTCTTTCTCGCGGTCCTGGCGATTTCATTTTGGCTCGGCACGTATCTCATCATCCGGCGCGTCCTGCGCTATTTTGAAACCGTCTACGAGCTAGGACCGGGGCTGGCGTATCAACTGCTGTTGATCATCCTGCTGACTTTTTTATCGATGCTCCTGTTCAGCAACCTGGTGGCCTCGTTGTCGACTTATTTCATGGCGCGCGATCTCGATCTGGTTTATTCGACGCCGGTTCCGCCGAATGCATTCTTCTACGCGCGGCTGATCAACACCACGATCAATTCGTCCTGGATGGTGTTGTTCTTCAGCGTGCCGATTTTCGCCGCCTACGAAGCGGTCTTCGGCGGCGGTTTCATGCTCTATCTTTGGGTCGCCCTCATCTTGCCGCTGTTTCTCGTCATCCCTGCGGCCCTGGGGACTTTGGTCACTCACCTGCTAGTTTATTGTCTGCCGGCAAAACGAATCCGCGACATCCTTTTTTTCATCGGTCTGTTTGCTTTCCTGATCATGTATTTTCTGTTTCGTTTCTCGCAGCCGGAGCGGCTCGTGCAACCGGAATCCTTTGGCAGCTTCATGCAATTCCTGACCGCCATGGAAACGCCCTCCTCGCCTTTTTTGCCGAGCAGCTGGTCGGCGGAAATCCTTGGCCGGCACGCTGTTCAAACGCGACACCGAGTCCGTTCTCTTTTTCGCCTTGCTCGCCAGCTACGCCCTGTTTTTGCCGCTCGTGACCTCGTGGGTTTCCGGCGCCGTTTATCTCGACGGCTGGTCCAAGGCGCAAGAGTCGCGTCAGGGCCGGCGCAAGCTAGCTTGGCTCGAACGCGGCTTGGATCGGATCACCCGGCCGTTCCCGGAATTTACCCGCGCGATCATGCTCAAGGACATCAAGACGTTTCTTCGCGACACCACCCAATGGTCCCAGCTGTTTCTTTTGCTCGCGCTGATCGTCGTCTATTTATACAACTTCAAGGTGCTGCCGTTGGACCGCTCGCCGATGCCGGCGGGAACCATCCGCACAATCGTCTCCTTCGCCAATCTCGCCCTCGCTGGGTTCGTATTGAGCGCCATCGCGATCCGTTTCGCCTTTCCTGCCGTAAGCCTGGAGGGCCAAGCGTTTTGGATTTTACAGACCTCGCCGATCTCTCTGAGTTCTTTGCTGTGGAGTAAGTTCTGGTTGAACTTCGTGCCGTTGCTAGTGCTGGGCGAGCTGCTGGTGTTTCTCAGCAATCTGCTCTTGCGCGTGGCGCCTTGGATGATGTTTCTATCCCTCGTCACGGTGTTCTTCATGACCATCGGCATCGCCGCCATCGGCGTCGGCATCGGCGCCATGTATCCCAAATTTAATTTCGATAACGCCGCGGAAATTCCCACCAGTTTCGGCGGCGCTGTGTGCATGATGGTCAGCATCGCGTTTATCGGCGTCATCGTCATGATCGAAGCCTGGCCGATTTATCAACTCGCGTCGGCGGCGCTTCGACCCGGTCGCGTGATCGCCCCGACGTTTTGGGTCATCGCGCCGTCTCTCGCAATAACGGCCGCGTTGACCGCCGGGGCCGTTGGTCTATCATTAAAACTTGGGATAAGACGGCTGGAACAGCTGAGGGACTAAAGATTTTTTCGGAGGTAGCAGTGGAGCTTGTTCACACGATCTATCAACCCGCCGGTGCCGGACCTTTGCCGACGATCCTGACCCTGCACGGGCGCGGCGCCAATGCGCTGGATCTGCTGGGGCTGGCGCCGATGCTCTGCGGCGGCAAATTTCTGATGATTTGCCCGCAAGGCCCGCTCGAAACACCCATCGGCCCGGAAGCCGTCGGTTACGCGTGGTATCCCATGAGCATGGGCGGCCCGCCCAACGTGGACGCGATCCTGACTTCGCAGAAAAAGCTTCTGGCATTTCTCGATGAGTGCATGACCCGCTATCCGATCGATCCCAAGAAGCTTGTTATACTCGGTTTCAGTCAAGGCGGCGTGATGGCCCACAGTCTCGCCCTTGCGTACCCCGAGCGCTTCGCCGCGCTCGCTGTGTTGAGCAGCTGGCTACCGAAAGAATTGCCGTCGCAGATGAACGTGAGTGACGCTGTCCAGTCGCTGCCCACGCTGGTGCAGCACGGCACGCAGGATCCGATGATCGAAGTCGACCGCGCGCGCGATTCAGTCGAGCGACTGCGCGGCCTGCGCATTCCCTTGACTTACCGCGAATATGAGATGGGTCACGAAATCAGGCCGAGAAGCCTTTCGGACCTCTCGGCCTGGTTGGAGAACAATGAAGGTGCGACTCGCGAGTCGCCCCTGCACGAATGACGCATGGTTGGCGACTCAGCTCCGCATGTAGCTCATGTCTTTGGCCATCGCTTCGAGGCGGGCGATGCGCTCCTCCATCGCGGGATGCGTGCTGAATAGCGACGCCAAGCCCTTCGCCGTGAGCGGATTGACGATGAACATATGCGCCGTCGAGTTGGCCGTCGCGTCGCTTACTTGCAGCGGGATATTCTGCGCGCCCATGTGCAGCTTGCGTAACGCGCTCGCCAAGGCGAGCGGATCGCCGGTGACCCTGGCGCCGCCGTCGTCGGCCATGTATTCGCGCGAGCGCGACACCGCCATCTGAATCAACATCGCCGCCAGCGGCGCGACGATCATCATAAACAGTAAGCTGAAAATATTGCTGCCGCCGCCTTCGTCGCGATCGCGGCTGCCGCCGCCAAATATCATGCCCCACTGCGCCATATACGCTAGATAACTGATAGCGCCGGCCAAAGTCGCGGCGATGGTGCTGATAAGGATGTCGCGGTGTTTGACGTGCGAAAGCTCGTGGCCCAGCACGCCCGTCAGCTCTCGTTTGTTGAGAATGCGCCGGATACCCTGCGTTACCGCGACCGCCGCATGCTCGGGATTGCGCCCGGTGGCGAACGCATTGGGCGCCTCTTCGGGAATCACGTAAACCCTGGGCATCGGCAAACCCGCCCGCGTAGCCAAATCCTGGACCAGGCCGTAAAGTTCGGGATCGTCGTTGGCGGTGATTTCCTGAGCGCCATACATTTTGAGCACGATTTTGTCGCTGAACCAGTAACTGAAGAAATTCATGGCGCCCGCCATGACCAGCGCGATCACCGCCCCATTGGGACCGCCGAACATTTGACCGATCCACACGACCAGTGCGGTCAAGAGCGCGAGGAGAATCGTGGTACGAAAACCATTCATATTTTCTTCCTCCCTTTTGCGGGGGTATCCTACGAAATAGGTCGCTTAAGTCAATATCGCTAGTTTGCTATGCTTAATCTGCGCACGGTGCCGCTCGAATTCAAGGGGGACCCCGGCGGCACTTAAAGGCATTCCCTTTATTATCAGGCGCAATCACAAAAAGAGGAGCAAAAACATGAGAGTCGGAGTCGTATTTCCGCAAACCGAAATCACTGCTGATCCAACCGCCGTCAAGGACTACGCTCAAGCCTCAGAAGATCTCGGCTTCGCGCATCTCTTGGCCTACGATCACGTGCTCGGCGCCAACCCCGCCAGCCGTCCCGATTGGCGCGCTCCCTACAGTCACTTAGACATGTTTCATGAGCCGTTCGTTCTGTTCGGCTTCTTGGCCGGGTTGACCAAACGCATCGAGTTGGTTACCGGCATCATCATACTACCGCAACGGCAAACCGTTTTGGTCGCAAAACAAGCGGCGGCGCTCGATGTTTTGAGCAAGCGGTCGGCTGCGCCTCGGTATCGGCATCGGCTGGAATCGCGGTGGAATACGAAGCGCTCGGCGAAGATTTCAAGAATCGCGGCCGGCGTTCGGAAGAACAGATCGACGTCCTGCGTCAAGCTCTGGACCCAGCAACTCGTCACCTACAATGGCCAGTGGCACAAGATCACCGACGCCGGCATTAACCCGCTGCCGGTGCAGCGGCCGATCCCGATCTGGTTCGGCGGCACCGATGAGCGTGCGCTGCGCCGCCTCGCCAAACTTGGCGATGGCTGGTTTCCTCAAATGGGCCCGGATGAAAAGTGTCAGGCAGCCATCGAAAAGATCCGCGCCTACGCTAAAGAGGCCGGCCGCGATCCTGACCAGATCGGCATCGAGGGACGAATGCACTATGACAAGGGGTCGGCAGAAACCTGGGTGAAAGAGCTTGAGGCCTGGAAGAAACTGGGCGCCACCCACGTGAGCTTGAATACGATGAAGGCGGGCTTGACCTCGCCGGCGGCGCATATCGAGGCGATCCGGCGATTCCAAAAAGCGACGGCGGCAAGCTGGTGAGCAGATAGCGCGGGGACTTCAGCTAGGACGACATCCTCTAGCTGTAGGTCACACTAGGCGGCAGACAGTGCGAAAACACCGTTCATGGTTTCCTTTGGGTCGCCTCAGGACAGGCTGGCTCAACGCGAACGGTGTGGTTTTTAAGAGTGGCGTACTTATCCGTTCGCCCTGAGCAGCGTCGAAGGGGTCCGAGAGAGTTTTCACACAGTTTGGCAGGTTGGAAAACCCGCCCTCCTATCGTTGCTCGCCTTGCGGTTGAGCCTTGATCTTCGAAATCGAACTCGGGTGCTTTTTTAACCAGTGACGCACCGACTCGAACGGCTCATCGCCTCGGTCTACCGCTTTGCGGAGAGACTCGACCGTTTGGGCTAGGTTGTGTCCGCTCGCGTCATAAACCGCTTCGAACAACTCGAAGTCTTTGAGATAGACCACATAGTGCATCAGGATCGCATTGTTGATCGGCTGCTTACCGAAGCCGCGAAAGCGGTGGTTGGGCCGATCGGCGATGCGGCGGGCCCATTCGGCTTTGCTGCGCGCGAAAACTTCCTCGCGTAGACGGAGCTTGTCGTCGACGGAGATATCCCGATTGTAAAGCTCGGTCAACGTGCCCACGACCTCGTTGATAAACCAGCCGAACTCCTTTTCCTCGTCCCAAGCGAGCACGGCATTCGAATACTCGGCGCTGTTTTCACCCGACCGCTGGCGAAAAAAATCGATGGCTGCCCGATGGCCGATAAAATTGGCCGAGCTTTCGTTGAATGCGCCGGCGCCTTTGACGTAGAGGGTGTTGTGAAACAATTCGTGAAAGACGATTTCCGTCAACACGATCTTATCGTAGCGCAGCAGATGTGAGAGCAGCGGATCGTCAAACCAACCGAGGGTGCTGAATGCCGCCGAAGTGCGCAGATTAGTGTCGTAACCCTTCGCCTTTGAGCCGCTCGATCTCGGCTTCGGCGTCGGCCTTGGAGAAATATCCTTTGTAAGGCACGCTGCCAACAATCAGAAACCACCAGGTATACGGCCTGAGCTCGGTCTTGGGCGCGGCGATAACGATATGGGTCAGGTCAGGTCGGTCGACGAAAGAATAGCTGGCGTAACTGCCGCCGACGTTGAACTTGAGAGCATCGCGCGCGTATTCACGCACCGCCAGAACCAATTGCAATTTTTCCTGAGTATCGAGTGGAACATCCGGCTTATGGAGGAGGTCCGTGATGGGCTCGCGGCGCCAGAGTATCTTCCCTTCCTCATACGCCGCGCGCAGCACGTACACCGGCGAACAGCCGGAAAACAGCGCAGCCATGATCGCGCCGATCAGTACTATGATGCGAGATTTGCTTGAGGCCCACGCGGGTTAGACCAAAAGGCAATGAACAAGGGATCACTTTTTCGCCATCGTCGGCCTTATGCATGGAGCTTGACGATGCCGTCGTTGGCGGCGAGTCTCAACTCCTCGCGCTCGTATTGCAGCTGATAAAGCCGGTAGTAAATTCCCTGTTTTTCCATGAGTTCGGCATGAGACCCCATCTCGCGCACTTCGCCGTGATGCATCACGATGATCCGGTCGGCATTGCGAATGGTCGAGAGGCGGTGCGCGATGAGCAAACAGGTGCGCCCGCGCATGACTTTTTCCAAGGCGTCCTGAATCAGCGCTTCGGTTTCGGTGTCGACGCTGGAAGTCGCTTCATCCATAACCAGAATCTCCGGCTGGAAAACCAGCACCCGGGCCAACGACAGAAGCTGACGCTGGCCCACGGAAAAATTGCTGCCGCGCTCGCGTACCGGCGCCGATAACCTTCGGCGAGACGGCTGATGAAGCTATCGGCGTTGGCCGAGCGCGCGGCGTCTTCGATTCTTTCCATCGGCACCGAGGGAGCGCCCATCGCCAAATTGTCGCGCACGTTGCCCGGAAAACAGAAAAACGTCCTGAAGAACCACACCGATATGTTGCCGCAGCGCTTTCAAATCCCACTCGCGCACATCGACGCCGCCGACTTTGATCGAACCTTTTTGAATATCGTAGGACCGGTTGAGCAATTTGATCGTCGTCGTCTTGCCCGAGCCGGTGGCGCCGACGACGGCAATTCTTTCACCCGGCTCGATCCGAAAGGACACTCCTTTGAGCACCGGATCGCCGGCCCTGTATTCGAACCACACGTTGTCGAAAACCACTTCGCCGCGGAAGGGCTTGGGTATGAGGGCATTTTTCGGGTTTTGAATATCGATCGGCGTGTCGAGCAATTGAAAAATGCGTTCCGCCGACGCCATCGCCGACTGCATCACCGCGTATTTCTGGCTGAAGTCGCGCAGCGGCACGAAGAAGCGATGAATATATTCCTTGAATGCCACCAGCGTGCCGATGCCGATGACGCCGTGCAACACTTCACCGCCGCCGTACCAGAGGAGTAACCCGATGCTCACCGAACCGGCGGCTTCCACCATCGAATAGAGCGATGCTTCATAAAGATTGGACAAATGATAGGCGTCGCGATGGTGCGCATTGAGAGCTTCGAATTCCTGATAAGTTTTCTCTTCGCGGGCGAAAAGCTGAATCACCACCATGCCCGAGATCGATTCCGCGAGGTAAGCGTTGATGCGCGCGATGCGCTCGCGGATCTGACGGTACGTTTGGCGCGCCTTGATGCGAAAAAAATTGATCGCGATCGCCATCGGCGGGATCAACGCCAGCGAAACCACGGCGAGCCCGACGTGCAGGTAAAACATGATGCCGACGATCCAGCAGACCATGATGAAATCGTTCACCAAAGTCATCACGCCGGAGGAAAACATCTCCTGCAGCACATCGACGTCGCTGGTCATGCGCGTCACCAGACGTCCGACCGGATTGCGATCGAAGTAGCTCATCGGCAGTCTTTGCACGTGCGCGAAGATCGCCACCCGCAGATCGGCGAGGCAGCGCTGCGCCACCAGCATGGACATATAGTATTGGACGTAAACCGTGACGGTTTCGCCGATCAGGGCGACGAAGAACAGCAGCATCACATTCTGCAGGCCCCATAAATCTTTGCTGCCGATGTACTGATCGATACCGACCTTCATCAGATACGGCTGCGCTAAACCGAATGCCTGCTGCAGCGGCACCAGGACCATGCTGAGGTAAAACAGCCGTTTGTAGGGAATGATGAACTTCCACAGCTGCTTGATTAAACGAACGTCGTAGGCTTTGCCGAGGACCTCTTCTTGCTGTTCCGCTTGAGCCATCTAGATTTGTTCCAGCTCCTCACTCAACCGCTGCTGTTGGTAGAGTTCGGCGTAGACGCCGCCGCGGCGCACCAGTTCCTCGTGGTTGCCGCGCTCGATGATTTTCCCCTCGTCGAGAACGAGGATTTCGTCCGCTTCTTTGACCGCCGAGATGCGGTGCGAGATGATCAGACAAGTTTTTTCTTTAAGAAACGCTCTTAGGCCGTGCAGAATTTCCGCCTCGGTCTGCGCGTCGACGCTCGACAGCGAATCGTCGAGGATCAGGACCGGCGGATCCATCACCAGCGCGCGGGCCAAGGTCGCCCGCTGCTTCTGGCCGCCCGAAAGGGTTACGCCGCGCTCGCCCACAAGGGTATCCAGGCCCTGAGGAAAAATTTCCAGGTCGCGATCGAGCTTGGCGATCTTGATGGCGCGTTCCAGCTCTTCCTCGGTGTATTGATCGCGGCCGAAAGCAAGATTGCGCCTTAGCGAGCTCGAAAACAAAAACGGGTCCTGCGGCACATAGCCGATTAGTTTTCGTAGATCGAACAGCGACAACTCACGAATATCCCGTCCGTCGACGAGAATTTGGCCGGAAGAAATATCGAACAGCCGCGGCACCAGATGCGCCAGAGTGCTTTTACCGGAACCGATTCTCCCGACCAAGCCCACCGATCGCCCGACCGGCAAGGTGAAATCGATGCCGTCGAGCGCGGCGTGACCGTTCTTCTGCCGGCCATACACGAAAGTGACGTTCTTGAACTCGATGCCGGTCTTGAGCCCGTGCACCGGCACCGCCGCAGCGCTGCTGGTAATCTCCGGCCGGGTTTCCAAAACCTCGCCGAGCCGGCTGCATCGCCGCGCGGCCGCGCTCGACCAGCGACAACATCCAGCCGAACGCCGCCGTCGGCCAAGCCAGAACATTGAGGTAGGCAATGAAAGCGACGATATCGGCCACCAGCAAATCGCCGCGCATGACACGCACGCCGCCGTACCAGATCACAATCAACACCGTCAGCCCGTTGATGGCTTGCATGACCGGATTGACGATGCCGCGCAGCTTTGCCATCTCCATGCTTTTGATTTCGTAGTCTTTGTTCAAGCCGGCAAACTGCTGGGTTTGATATTCCTCCTGCGAATAGGCTTTGACCACATGAATGCCGCTCAAGTTCTCCTGCACATGGCTGCTGAGCACCGACATTTGTTGCTGAACTTCGAGGGAGCTCTTCATGATCTGGCCGCGGAATCTGCGCGCCACGTACATCAGCAGAGGAAACGGCGCCAACGCCGCCAAGGTCATGCGCACATCCATCGATAACATCAGCGCCACGGCATAAACGTAGTAGAGCGGCGCATTGGCGAAATTGAGGATGCCGGGACCGAGCATGACGCGCACCGCCGAGATATCGTTGATCACCCGCGACATCAGGTCGCCGGTGCGCTGCGCGTGGTAGTAGGACAGCGGTAGTTTTTCCAGATGCGCGAAAATGTCGTTGCGCAAATCGAATTCGACGTTGCGCCCCGCGTTGAAAATCAGCGCCCGCGAGAAGGTTCGCACCAGGCCCTGGACGATCGCCGATGCGATGATCAGTACAGCATAGTAGGTGACATCGCTGAGCTGACCGCCTTGCTCGACGATACGGATGGCGTCGCGGATCCACCAGGGAATCCACATCACCAACGTCGCCGTGCCAAATAAGCAGAGTCCGCCGACCAGGTACCAGCGCCAGTAGCGCCAGACGTACTTAGACAATTGCCCCATGTATCCCTTAAAAATACTCTAGGGGCCGCGCCTTCGCAAGGAAAGGTTTCGGCGTGAAGGCGATTCGCTGCAAGCGTCGATGCGGCGTAAACGTCGCTTGACAACACCTAAACGCTCCCGGATAACAATGAGTAATGACTCAAACGACCATCACGCGGCGCGATGATATCCGCAACATCGCGATCATCGCGCACGTCGACCACGGCAAGACCACGCTCGTCGACGGACTATTGCACCAAAGCGGAATTTTTCGCGCCAACGAACATGTAGCCGAGCGGATCATGGACTCCATGGAGCTTGAGCGCGAGCGCGGCATCACGATCATGGCGAAAAACACCTCGGTCTTCTACAACAAAGTAAAGATCAACATCGTCGACACCCCGGGCCATGCCGATTTCGGCGGTGAAGTGGAGCGTACCTTGGCGATGGTCGACGGCGTGATGTTGCTGGTCGACGCTTCCGAAGGTCCGCTGCCGCAAACCCGCTTCGTTTTGAAGAAGGCGCTGGAAGCCAAGCTGACGCCGATCGTCTGCATCAACAAGATCGACCGCCCCGACGCGCGTGTCGCCGAAGTGCTGGACGAGATCTACGATCTGTTCATCGACCTGGACGCCAGCGAGGATCAGCTCGATTTTCCCGTCGTCTATACCAATGCCCGCGAGGGCACCGCGACGCTCGACTTGAAACAACCCGGGGAAAATCTCAAACCGATGTTTGAGTTGATCGTGAAAACTTTGCCCGGTCCGGTGGTCGATCTTGAGTCTATCGACGCAGTTCCAAGCCAACAATCTCGATTACAACGACTACGTCGGCCGACTTGCCGTCGGACGGGTCAAGAACGGCACGCTGGCGGCGGGGCAGTATATGCTTTGCCGCGTCGACGGAAGCCAGCAAACCGTTAAGATCACCCAGGTCTACGGCTGGCGCGGACTGAAGCGAGTCGAAGTCGACTCCGTCGGATGCGGCGACATCGCCGCCGTCGCCGGCATCGAGGATATCGGCATCGGCGATACGATCGCCGACCGTGAAAAACCGCTGCCGCTGCCGCCGCTGCGCATCGACGAGCCGACCATCGCCATGCTTTTCTGTGCCAACAATTCGCCCTGGTCCGGCCGCGAAGGCGAGTTTGTCACTTCGCGCAAGTTGCGCGAACGATTGTTTTTCGAACAACGGCGCAACGTCAGTTTGCGCGTCGAAGAAACCGAGCAGCCGGACGCCTTTCAAGTCACCGGCCGCGGCGAGTTCGCTCTGGCGATCATCATCGAGACCATGCGCCGCGAAGGCTATGAACTCATGGTTTCGAAGCCCACCGTCATTACGCGCGAGATCGGCGGCGCGATCAACGAACCGATGGAATTGCTCGTCATCGATATTCCCGAGGATTTTATCGGCGTGGTGTCGCAGCTACTGGCCATGCGCAAGGGCAAGATGACCAAGATGATCCATGCCGGATCGAGCCGCGTGCGCTTGGAGTTCGCCGTGCCTTCGCGAGGCTTGATCGGCTTTCGCTCGCGCTTTCTTACCGATACTCGCGGCACCGGCATCATGAACGCTTTGTTCAATGGCTGGGAACCCTGGCATGGGACGATTCAAGCGCGGACCAACGCCGCCATGGTCGCCGACCGCGACGGTCAAACGACGCCCTACGCAATTTTCCATTTGCAGGAACGTGGCGTGCTCTTCATCGCCCCGGGAACTAAGGTTTACGAGGGCATGGTGGTCGGCGAGTACTCCCGCGAAAACGATTTGAACGTAAACATTTGCAAGGAGAAAAAACTCTCCAACATGCGCGCGGCGGGCAAGGATGAAAACATTATCATCTCACCGCACCGAGAAATGGGATTGGAAGCAGGCATCGAATGGATATCCGACGATGAACTAGTCGAAGTAACCCCGGAATCGATTCGCTTACGCAAGAAAATTTTAAAGCAATCCGACCGACCGCGCCGGCGTCACGAGGACGAAGACTAGCCTGTTATTTTTTTTCCGGGACGGAAGCGGCTTTATCGCAGAGCTCTTTCTTAATGAACATGACGTAAATTCCCGCCGACGGCGCTCGCACTTCCACGGCTGGACGAGTACCCGCCTTGAATTCCTTGACCTCGGCCGCATGGCCATTGGCACGAAGCTTCTCGGCCAAATCGGTCGGGCCTTTGATTTCAGCGTAGGCCGGTCCCCGCTTGGCCAACAACGACAACGGCACACACTGGCCTTCCCGACCCGCTAGCAACCAGGTCGCCGAGTCCGGCTTATCGGTCTGCGGCCCGGCTGTTCCCGGCTTTGGTCCTTGGGCCGCGCCGACGATAAGCGGCGCGACAAGCACGGCCAACGCTATGGTTTGTGAGAAAAAAATGGAGCCAATCGTTTCGCGTTCCATCATCCCGCCCCGCATTCAATCCTAAAATTAATCCGAATGCAGTGCAACTCGATTGCCCTCGCTATCGAGCCGATTAGTCAACGAACCGCATTTGCGCGAGCCTAAACAAAGATCTCCGATCTCTCTGACCGTGAGTGGCGCGGCTTCTAACTCTTTGACACGCCATCGCACTCGTCATTTCTCTGTTCGAACGCCCCACAGCTTATCGAAAAACCCGCTCTTCTCCATCTCGTCCAAGTAGCGCCGGTCGTAGAGTTCCTGCGGTTTGAATTTCTTTGCGCGTGGGTCGGTGGGCGCGACGTCGTCGAGGATCGCTTGCACCGCTTCCATTCTGCAGCTCCATGCGCGGTTCGAGCGCCTTGATCTCCGCGTTGTAAGCCTGGTCGAGCACTTTGCGGTCTTCGATGCGCAGGTACTTGCTCAACACTTTGAAAACGACCTCCTTGTCGGTGTGCAGAATCTTCGCGGCTTCCGCCATGGCGCGCATGAAGCGGCCGACGAGCGGCGAATTCTGCGCGATGAAAGAACGGCGCGTGATGAGCGACACCGCGACCTGAGGAATTCGCAGATCCGGGCCGTAGACGACATAACTGTAGCCCTGCGAAATCGCCCGCGCGTCCCACGGCGCCGACATGGTGCCGGCATCGATGGCGCCGGAAAGCAGCGCGGCGAGCATCTCCGGCGCGCCGCCGGTTTGGATCATCTGGTAATCTCGTCCGGCCTCCATGCCGCGCCGCTTGAACGCTTGCACGGCGAAGTAATGCGTCGTCGCGCCGATGCGCGTGACGCCGATCTTTCTTGCCGCGCAGATCCTCCAGCCGTTTGATTTCCGGCTTGGCGAGAATGCTCTGGGTCAGATGATTTTTGATGCCGGCGATAAACACCAGGTCGCTGTTGCCGCTCACCGCGGTGCGCACGAGGCCGACGCCGCCGTCGATCATCAACTGCGCGTCGCCGCCGAGCATCGCCGCCGTCGCCAATGGCGAAGTGCCGATGTAAACCAGCGGAAATTCCAAATTGTATTTGCGAAAGATGCCAGGCTCCTCGGCGATCCACGGCATCGACTGCGACATGACCCGCGCCGATTGCACGCCGATCAGACGCTCCGCCGCCCAACTCCCAGTTGCCGCGGCCAAACCAACCAGCAAGGACAAACCCGGAAGCAGCTTCGTCGTCATGACGTTTCCTTTCTTATCGCGCCAACAAGCGCGCGAAGAAGAGCCGACGTTTTTGTTTTACCTTCTTCGTCAACTCCGGCACCGTCACCTGATACTTGAACGCTTTTCGCCCCTCGATGAACAGCACCGGCACTTCGGCGCCGTATTCTGCTTGAAGCTCCGCGACTCCGTCAACGTCAATTTCTTCCAAGTTCAGGGGAATTTTCGCCGACACCTGGCGAATCGTGTCTTTCATCTCATCGCACAGGCAGCAATCCTTGCGCGAATAGAGAGTCAGCTTGGGCGTCATTTTGGCGCCGGCGTCTTGACGGGCTCTTTCGGCTCTTCCTTAGTATCTTCACCTTCACCCAAGCCGATGATGCTTTTCGGAATCCCCAACACGCCCCAAAACCATTCCGTGAGCGTGCCGAGCGGAGCCGGCGTGATCGTGGGATTGTCGATCGGACCTTTGAGGTTAAAACTTGCGACTAGAAAGGAGTTCTTGATCGCGGCGACGCTGCGTCCGAGCAAAGGAATATAATTTAGGGCCGTATCGATGCCGGCAAACGGGCGCACGGCGACGACGAAGTCCAACTCATCCTTCGGCACGTCGATCTTGCCGGCGCCGGTCATGCGCAGATCATTGCTGTCGACAACAAGATTCTCCGTTACGTAAACTCCTTGACTAACCTTAAAATCGCCGGTGATGGCACGGAAACCGAATGCCCTGTTTGGTCAGGTCCGGCAATTGAAGCGTAAACCAGCGCGACAGATCGAGCAGATTGAGGATCTGCACCAGGATGCGCATGCGGTTGATCGTGCCGTCTTCGATGCGCAGGTTAAACGCACCGTTCAAGTTGCGTTTGCGCTCCCGGTCGTTCTTGCCGACAGTTTCGAGCTTGCCGGTAAGATTGACGCGCCCCGTCATCTCGGTATTGGTAATATCGAACCACTTGAGGAACGATTGGATTGGCGTGGCTTGTATCTTTGGTTCCGCGACGAGTTCCAACGTGTCCGGCCGATCGAAGATCGTCGTGATCCCATTGATCGACCCGCCGGCGGATTGCGCCGCGAGATTGGTCAGTCGCCACACGCGATGATCGATCGTGGTATCCGTTCGCAGATCGCTAAATTCGAAGTTCTTCAAACGGCCCTTACCGATGGTAATCCTGCCCAAGGCTTGCAACTTGGCGTAAAAGTCGCTGGCTTCAGGGTCGATCTGCGAGATCAAATAAGTCACATCCAGAGTCGGCGCGGCAAAATCAAAAAGCAGTTGCGGCTTTTCCTTGTAACGCCACCGTCCACTCGCGCTCGCGGGACTTCCCACGAGCAGCGCTTTGAGATTCTGAAAATCAATGCCTGCTTCGTCGATCTTGATCCGGCCGTTGAGCTCACGCAGCGGTTGCAACAGGGGGTGAATATTGAGCTGCACATTGATCAGATCGAGATCGCCGGTGAGTCTTCGGTTTTCATTGTGGCGCAACGGCCCCCGATAGCGCACCGAGCCGCGCACGACGCCGGGATCCTGCAGCGAGCCGGTATCGAGCAACAAACTGGTAATCACTCCCGCTCGCATACCGGTGGATTCCACGGTGAGATCGAAACCGCCGTCGTCGGACGTATAATCGTTCAACGCCACTTGAATCTGCACCGGCGAGCCGCGCAGCTGCGCCTGAATCTTTCCGCCTTTGATCTCCTTGGGCGAAAATTGGAGATCGCCTTTGATCTCGCTCAAAGAGTATTCCCCATAACGCAAGCGGGCGTTGTCGAGGGCAACCTTGCCGTCGAATTGCAGCGGCGTATTGGGGATGCTTTTAATCGTCAAATCGGCTTTGCCGCGCCCGCCGAGTTCCTGCACGGACGACACCAATTTGGCGCCCGCGGGCAGCAGCCCGAGTCTCAACTGATCCTGCAACTCGGCCAAATTGAAATCGCCGATCGCGCGCACCTCCATCTTGCCGCCGCCCGCCGGTGCGAGATCGTAGTTTCCGTCTAGGTTCGTCAAATGGGAATCGCCATAGTTGCCTCTGATATCAGCAAAACTTACAAGCGCGTTTTCGAGCTTAACGCGCCCCTGGACCGCACGCAGCGGCAAGGTGTTATCGATAGCGAGATTGCCTGCCACGTCGCGAATCTCGGCGTCGAACCATACCTGTTTGCCGACGCCGGTCTCGGCCAGGCGGCGCAGCTCGCCGACGCTCGCGTTGACCCCCGCCTTTTTAATCACCACCTGGCCGGCCTGAATGCTGTCGAGAGCGCGTTCCAGACGCGGTGATTGACCAATTTTCACGGGCAAGTACTTGCGCAGCACCGGTAGCGGCGCCGACAGGCCGCTTACTGTCAGGTTCAGATGCGGATCATCGCTGTCCAGAGCGCGCACTTCACCCTGGAGCAAGAATTTCATGTCGTTGGTGCGGAACTCGACGCGTCTCAGCTGCACGCGCTGACGGGTCCAGTCGAGCTCGAAAGAACTGCGCCCGTCCGCGCCAGAGAGCGGCGCGAGCAAGAGTTCGGGCGCTTCGATGCCCAACTGCCTGAAGTCGAGATCGCCTTTGAGGCGTATCTCCCGGTTCGCGTTGCCATCCAAATGGAGACGCTGCGCAAAATAACCTGTCATCGATTTGATGGGCGCGCGGCGCGCCGCAAATTGCTTCACCAATGCCGCTGGGATGTCCACCAACTCAACATCAGCGATCCAGCGCGCCTGGTGGAATTCAAGGACATCCTTCGGAAAAAGCAAACGCCCGTCCGCTCTCATGGTCATCTTGCCGAGATCGTTCTCCACCGCGCCTCGGAAAGAGAATTCCAGAGCCTCGCCGGGAGAGTCGGCCACGCTCTGTCGCAACAGGTCTTTCATGAAATCGCGCAGACGCTGACCGCGCACGCGCTCCAAATTGACACTGGCATCGACGAGCCGCCAGCGACCCACTGCTGCGGCTGCCCGCTCGTCAGTGAACTCAATCGCGCCCGATTGGATTCTAAGGGCGCGCAGATCGAGCTCAATTTCGCTCGTATGCTGTTTCAAGAACGGCAGGTTGAGCAGTTTGTCCAATAGAACGATCCGCCCCTCCGGATCGGCGACGAAGCGCGCCACCGGTCTTTGCAAACGGATCTCGTAGAAAATGATTTTTCGCTGCAACAGCGGTCTGAGCGCCACGCGTGCGGTAACGCTCTCTGCGGTGATCGCGGGCTGGGCGGCGCCGGCTTCCGACAACGCGACCTGGCGAAAGACCACGCCGGTCACCCAACCAATTTCGAGATCGGCTTCGCCCAGCTGGACTTTCAGATCGGTATTCTTTTCGATCTCGGCGACTAAGAACCGGCGGAATTCGCCGATGCGAATCAAATGGTAAAACGCCAAGCTCGCCACGATGAAGAACAACACCAAGGTGACGCTTGCAACACCGATAAACTTGAAAACTTTTCTCATGGGAAAACTACGTTGGATGAAAGCCGGTTGGCGTTGGCCTGATTCGTGATCCTCGAGCACGATTGGCGCACTTCGGTCATGCTAGAGGAAGTTCTCAGGGCAAGCAAGTGATTGACGCAACGGGGGAATCTTTAAAAACCCGCAGGAACCAACTGCGCGCCAAATACCCGTTGTGTCAAACGCCCCCTGGTAACTCACGAATCCATGCCAGCGCGAAAAAACCGGCGTGATTCACAAACGGTTGGAATGATGATAGAAGGCAAAGTCTAATCCAGTGGCAACAACTCGCGGCGCATCGCTCAGAGATATTCTCCTCGGCAAACCTAAAGACCCTCTCGATCCCAGGGTTTTTCACCAAATTTCCCTCGTTGCGTTCTTAGCTTGGGTCGGCTTAGGAGCCGATGGTTTAAGCTCCTCCGCCTATGGCCCCGAAGAAGCTTATTTGGCGCTCGGCCAGCACTTCTATCTGGCTCTACCCTTAGCTCTGCTGACGATAGTCACTGTGTTCGTGATCTCCGCCAGTTACTCGCAAATCATCGAGCTTTTCCCCACCGGCGGCGGTGGCTACCTAGTCGCCACCAAACTGCTCGGACCGCGCTCTGGATTAGTCTCGGGATCGGCGTTGGTCGTCGATTACATGTTGACGATCACAATTTCGATCGCCAGCAGCGCGGATGCGCTCTTTAGTTTTCTGCCCGAGTCTTACCAAAGCTACAAGATTTTTGCTGAAGTTTTCCTAATTTTTATGCTGATTCTACTGAACCTGCGCGGCGTAAAGGAATCGGTTTTATTTTTGTTGCCAATCTTTCTTTTGTTCATCGTCATGCATTTGGTTGCGATTCTACTCGGCGTTGTCCCTCATCTCAGCAATATGTCCAATCTGGTCGCGGCCTCCTACCAAGAGACTAGGTCCGACGTGCAAGGATTGGGTGTCCTGGCAACGCTGGCGATTCTGCTCCACGCATACAGTTTGGGCGGCGGTACTTATACCGGCATCGAAGCCGTAAGCAATGGTTTGCAAATTCTTCGTGAGCCCCGCGTCGTCACCGGCAAAAGAACCATGCTTTATATGGCGACTTCGTTGGCTTTCACCGCGAGCGGCATCTTACTTTGCTATCTTTTGAATCAGGTTCGTCATGAGCCCGGCAAAACTCTCAACGCGAGCCTTTTTGCGAGCATCTTCGGCATGTTCTTTGGCGCCGAGACTTCGCTGACGGCAGTCTTGGTCATCGTTATTCTCATCACCGAAGCCGCGCTTCTGATCGTCGCGGCCCAGGCGGGCTTTCTCGATGGTCCCCGAGTGTTATCCAATATGTCGTTGGATTCCTGGGCGCCGCACCGCTTGTCCCATTTAAGTGATCAACTCGTCACCCGCAATGGCGTCTGGTTCATGGGCTTATCTTCGCTGGCATTTCTCATTTATAGCCGGGGTGAAGTCAGGCTTCTCGTCGTCATGTACAGCATCAATGTCTTCCTGACCTTCACGCTATCCCAACTCGGCATGTGCCAACACTGGTGGGCAGTGCGCCGGTCCGATCCGACGTGGACCAGAAAGCTCGGCATCAACGGCTTTGGCCTAATGCTGACCAGTATCATCCTGTTTGTTACCGTCACCACCAAATTCGCCGAAGGCGGCTGGGTTACTTTAGCGGTGACTTTGGTGTTTGTTATACTCTGTCAAATCGTGCGCAGTCACTATGATCGAGTAAAAGGCGCGCTCAAGAGTCTCGACGACACCTTGTTGAACATCCCGTTTCAACCCAACCTGCGCGAACCCGTGCCGGCCAAGACCGCCGGCGCGCCGACCGCCGTTCTGGTCGTCCGCGATTTTGACGGCATCGCGATTCACACTTTGCTGAATATTCAGCGCCTGTTCCCCAATCATTATCGAAATATCGTTTTTATTTCCGTGGGCGTCATTGATACCGGCCAGTTCAAAGGACATGAGGAAATCGAAAGTTTGCGCCGCACCACCGAGGATAATCTCAAAAGCCTGGTCGAGTTCGCCAACTGCCTCGGCTGGTATGCCGAATACCGCTACGACTTGGGTGTCGACCTCATCGCTGAGCTCGAATCTCTATGCTCGGCCGTTGCAAAAGACTTTCCGCGCACCGTATTTTTCAGCGGCAACTTGGTATTTCAACAGGAAAACGTCTTTACCCGGATGCTGCACAATCATACCCCGTTCACGCTGCAACAGCGCTTGCAATTCAACGGACACGACATGATGATTCTGCCGATTCGCGTCTTCGCCAAGGCATAGATTTTCCCAGGCAGCCGAGCATTGCCGAGACGCTCCTCTGTTGACTCAGCTGACGAATCGGTCATCAAGAGTTGAGAACCTCTTTTCCGTGGCGATTTTCCCGAGATTGGTCGGTAATCGCAAGTTGTTGTCTTGACAGCCTAAAGTGAACTTGTTAGATAGAAAAATCTTTTGACCCTCAATAAGCGGGGTTTAGTTCAGGGAGAGTCCATGCTAGAAAGAGATGAGGAGTTGCTCAACAGCAAACAAGTAGCTGTGATTCTGGACATGAGCCCAGACACAGTGAATGAATTCGCCCGCAAAAATATCCTGCCTGCCTTCAAGAAGGGGAAGCAGTGGCGATTTCGCAAACGCGATATTTCGGTATTCTACAAGAAACAGCCTAAGGATATTCGCGACGCATAACTATCGCACCTATTCTTCTTGGAGTCGCAAAAATGGCGGAAATTGAGGCGCACGAGAGCAAGATTTACTCCGAGTTTGCGCCGTTCTACGACAAAATTTTCGGAAAGATTTTTTATAACCGGTTAGAGCGCGTTATCGAAGATCTGGATATTCCGCCGGGCGCAAAAGTTCTTGAAGTCGGCGCCGGCACCGGAACGTCCTTTCCCGCCTATCCCACTCATTGCGAAATTACCGGGGTCGACCTGGCGCCGGACATGTTGGCGCGCGCGCGGCAAAAAATTGAAGAAAACGGCTGGCACCATCTTCGGGTCATGGAGATGAATGCCTTGGACCTCAAATTCCCCGACAATACCTTTGACTACGTGATGGCCTTTCATGTGGTCACCGTGGTGCCCGATCCGATTCAAATGATCGCCGAAGCAAAGCGAGTGTGTAAACCTGGCGGCCGGATCGTCATCGTCAATCATTTTACCACCGATGTGCCACTGATCGGCTCGCTCACCCAAGCGATGGATCCGATCACCCGCTGGCTGGGATGGCGCACGGATTTGAAGCTCAAACCGTTTATCAAATCGACCCAGCTTAAAATCGAAAAAGTCTACAAGCTCAACAAAGCCTCTCTCTACACCGTATTACTCTGTCAAAAAGAGAAAAACGGCTTCCACTCCGTGCGCGAACTCTAAAAGTAACGCTTCTGTTTTCAGCGAGGCCCTCGAGCGAGCATCGCGTCGATGCGACAATGGGGAATTCGTTGGTTGGCGGGCAATTATGAACGGGGCAAGTCTTTGGCGTTGTCCTTCTTCGTGTCCTTCGGGGTCTCTTCGTCTTCGCCACCGGTTACGCCTTTTTTAAAGTCACGAATGGCTTTACCCAGGCCGCTGCCGATCTGCGGTAGCTTGCTCGGACCAAAGATAACCAGGGCAATCACCAAAATAACCATCAGTTCCGGAACACCGAGACCAAACATGTTTCCTCCTAATTCTTACGCTTCACGGCAAAGAATACCGCGTTATCGCCGCGTTGTACAAGCAGCAGAATACGATCGCCGCGCCGTCCCTGGCGCGTCGCGCGTTCAAACTCTTTGACATTGCTCACCGGCCGCTGGTTGATTTCGCGGATTACATCGGCCGGTTCTATGCCCACCTGATCCGCCGGGCTGCCCGGCTGGACCTCGACCACCAAAACTCCCTTCGCCGAACTCAGACCGAGGCGACGCGCCGCTTCCGGCGTAATCCGCTGAACACGCAGACCAAGCTCGGGGTCGCGCGCTTCCGCCTGACTGGCGTCACCTTCGTCCGGCAGCTCGCCGATTTTGACCCCAACGGTTTGCTCTTTCTTGTCGCGAACGATTTTCAAAGTAATTTTTTGTCCCGGCGCGATATCGGCGATCACTGCGGGGAAGTCATGACTCTTCGGCACAGCTTTGCCGTTGAACTCGACGATGACATCGCCGTTCTTGACACCCGCGTCAGCCGCCGGGCTTTTTTCCGCAACTTCCGTAACCACGGCCATCTCCCCGGGGTTGCGCGTCAATCCCAGCGACGTCACCATGGCCGGCGTCACATCCTGGGCGCGGACTCCGAGCCAGCCGCGCACGACGCGGCCATTTTTTCGCAGCTGATCGACCACCTTCTTTGCCAGATCGATGGGTATCGCGAAGCCGATACCGACATTGCCGCCGGACTGACTAAAGATCGCGCTGTTTACCCCGATCACTTCGCCGTCGGCATTGATCAAGCGGCCCGCCGCTGTTGCCGGGATTGATCGACGCATCGGTCTGAATGAAACTGTCGTAGGGTCCCGCACCGATCACCCGACCTTTGGCGCTGACGATGCCTGCCGTGACGGTATGCTCCAGGCCGAAGGGATTGCCGATCGCCATCACCCAGTCGCCGACGTCCAACTGGCTGGAGGTTCCCAATTTGGCGGCGGGCAGATTGCCGCCGGATTTTCTAATTTTGATCAACGCCAAATCGGTACGATCGTCTTTGCCAAGCAATCGGGCGTCGTACTCGGTTTGATCCGCCAATTTCACTTTGATCGTATCGGCGCTGCGGACCACGTGATAATTGGTAAGAATTTCTCCGTCTTTGCTGATCAAAATTCCGGAGCCCAGACTGCGCTGATTGTTTTCCCGCGGCGACGCTTCGCCAAAGAAGCGGTTGAAAAATTCTTCGATCGGATCGGCGGAAGCCGAGCGCCCGGCGCGGTTGGATGAGGTCGAAATATTGACGACCATCGGCATGGTTTTTTTCGCGACGGCGGCGAAGGATGGCGGCCGGGTCGCGTCCAATGCAGCGCTGCTTGCCGCTTCTACACCCACGACGGCACTTAGGCTCCAAAACGCGAACCCGAGCATTTCGAATAGCACATTGGTTTTGCGTCGAGCTAAATTTAGCTCCCGTATCATATTATCCTTACCCACCCCATTCTCGGGGCTGGTCCAATTGCAACATAGCAAATTCCCCTATTGGAATTAAACCTGGCATTTTTGCCGATTCATTTGCAAATACGCCGGACGATCGCTAAGACATTAGAGCCCGCGCCCCGAGTCCCGTCATGAAGCCCACGCCGATCGATTACGATACTGTCCGCGAAATGCTCCGCACGGCAACACCGGACCGGATCTTGAGATTTATCGGCAAAAGCCATCCTGCCGACATCGCCCTCTTGTTCAAAGGGCTGGAGCCGGCTGAGATTCGCCAGCTCTTTGATATTTTGTTTTCCTCGCGTCGCGCCGCCAAGACCCTGAAAGAACTGCCGGCGGATTTGTTACCCGATATTCTCGCCTTGATCGACGAAGACAAAGTCGGCCGGTTGATCGCCCGCGCCGATCCCGACGACGCGGTCTTCTTCATCGACAGCCTCCCCGAAGAGCAGCGCGAGAAGATGTTCGCGCTGCTCGATCCCGAGCGCCAAGCCGCCGTGCGCGAGATCATCAATTATCCGGAAGGCACGGTCGGGCGCATCATGACTACCGATTTCATGGCACTCCTGCCCACAATCACGGCCCAGGGCGCCATCGACCGCATCCGCGAGCGCGGCGAGCTGGAATCTTTTTTTTATCTCTACGTCGTCGACACCGTCGGCAAGTTTATCGGCGTGGTGCCGATTCGCAACTTGGTCATTGCTCCACCCGACCGGACGCTGAACGACATGATGATCGCCGATCCGATCAAAGCCAATGTGTTTATGGATCAGGAAGAAGCGGCTCGTCTTGTGGCGCGCTACGAACTCCTTGCTCTGCCAATCGTCGACGAAGGCGGCCGCCTGGAGGGTATCATCACCGTCGACGACGTCATCGACATCATCAACGAAGAAAGTACCGAAGACATGTACAAGATGGTCGGCTTGGAGGAAGAAGATCGCGTCTTCACCCCGGTCGCCCGTTCGGTGCGCCTGCGTTTGCCCTGGACGATCTTGAATCTGCTCACGGCAACCCTCGCCGCCTCCGTGGTCGGTATTTTCGAAGGCACGCTGCACGAGATCATCGCGTTAGTGACCTTCATGCCCATCGTCGCCGGCGTCGGCGGCAATGGCGCGACTCAAACCGCTACGGTGATCATTCGCGCCATCGCGTTGGGCGAGCTGGAATTTTCCTCGGCGTGGAAAGCCATCGTCAAGCAAGTGCTGGTGAATATTTGCATCGCCCTCGCGGCGGGCGGGCTCATTGCAGTGGCGGGGGGCATCTGGAAAGGCAATCCGGCTTTCGGCGCGGTGCTGGCGTGCGCGATGATCTTCAATCTTGGCTTGATGGCCGGCTTTGCCGGCGCAGTGATTCCCTTACTTTTAAAGGCGCTCAAATTCGATCCGGCGCTCGGCTCCGGCATCATCGTCACCGGCCTCACCGACGCGTTCGGCTTTTTGTCGTTTCTCGGGCTCGCGACAATGTTTCGAAGCTACTTGGTATAATGAAAATGATTAGGTCGCGGGCGCTGGCCGCGGCTGCCTTTGTAACAGGAAGAGCACGCCACCGATCAAGCTATCGAGAGCGACGATCAGAAATAGCAGGAGTCCGAACGCAACACCCTTTTCACTACCGATGCCAATCACGGCAAGCAAATAGAGGTAGCCACCTTCGCGCAGCCCGAGGCCATTCAAGCTGATCGGAATCGCGGAGAAGGTTCCTACCAACGGATAAACAATGATGCAGAAAGAAAACGGCACGTCGAGTCCGAGGGCACGGCCCATCAACACGTGCATCCAGGCTTGAACCAGATGAACCAGCACTGAAAGTAACGCCGCGTCGGTCAGTGCGCGCCATTGAGTCCGATAGCTTCTCAAGGCCAACCGCAACTTGACCACGAGCTGATGGCCCCCCTCAGGCAGAAAGCGCCGGAGCAGCGGAGTTAGCAACACGGCGATGAGCAGTCCCGACGCGAATAACAATGTAACAGTGCGAACCGTGTGCGGAACGGCGTAGTCGGGAAACAGCAATAGCCCGGCAGCGCCGAGCCAAACCAGCACCACCATGCCGATCGCCCGGTCCATTAACACCGAGATCATCGCATGGACAGTAGTCACCGACCGTCCGTTGGCATCGGCCTGCTCATCCTGGACGAGATAATAGACTCGGCTCACATCGCCGCCCACCGTGCCGGGGGCGAACAGGTTGAAGAACATGCCGATCAAATAATAACGCAACATATCTTTAAACGGCGTCTCTATACCTAGCGGTCGCGCCAGTGTGAACCAACGCAGAGCGCTGATCACTTGGCAACAAAGATAAACCACGAGCGCCAATCCGATGTAGGAATAATCCGCCGACGCAAACGTATGAACAAAACGTTCGATATGAATGCGCGAAAGGAAATACGCGATCAATCCACCGCTGACCAGCAGTTTGACGCAGAAAATGATTATCGGTTTAGCCCGCTTCATACTTCGAGCGGCGGCAGGACGAGCACCGGCGATTCATCTCGGGTCAGGCCGTCGACTAGAACTTTGCGCCCGGTGACGTGCAGCTGCCCCTCGGCGTAGAGCTGGATTGCGCGCGGATAAATGCGATGTTCCTGCTTGAGAATTCTGGCGGCAAGCGTCGCTTCATCGTCGTCGGGATAGACCGGCACCACCGCTTGGATAATGATCGGCCCTTCGTCGCACTCTTCGTTGACGAAGTGCACCGTGCAGCCCGCAAAGCGCACGCCATGGTCGAGTGCTTTTTTCTGCACGTGCAAACCGGGGAACGACGGCAACAATGACGGATGTATGTTCATGATTCGATTCGAGTAGGCTTTTATAAACACCGGCGACAGCAGGCGCATGAAACCAGCCAGGATCACTAGTTCGACGCCGCGCGCCCGCAGCACGTCGACCACTGCTTGATCGTAGTCTTCGCGGCTGGCAAACGATTTGTGATCGAGCACTGCAGTAGCGATCCCGTGTTGCTTGGCGCGCGCTAAGCCATAGGCGTCGGCTTTGTTGCTCAGCACGACGCAAATTTCCGCGTCGAGGTTTTTTGCCTCGATCGCATCGATAATCGCTTGCAGATTGGTACCGCCGCCGGAAATCAGAACGCCTATGGGAACTTGCCTGGCCATGGATGTCCTCGATTAGCGGATGCGCGCGGCGCGCGCGCCGCGGCGAATCTCGCCGATCACGTAGGCTCGTTCGCCGCTGCGCTTGAGTGTTCGCAGCACGCTGTCCGCAACCTTCTTATCGACCACAAAGATCAGACCCAAACCATTGTTGAACGTGCTATCCATCTCCGCTTGCTCTATGCCGCCGCGCCTTTGGATTAGATCAAATACCGGCGGCACCGGCCAACTGGCGCGCTCGATGACTGCGCATCGCCCCGGCGGCAGCACGCGCGGCAGATTGCCGGTAATTCCGCCGCCGGTGATATGCGCCGCGCCTTTGATCGGAAAAAGACTGAACAATTTTGTCGTAATCTTGGCGTAAATTCGTGTCGGTTCCAGCAGCTCTTCGCCGAGAGTGCGACCCAACTCGGCAATGCGTTGACCAATTTTCAAGCGCGCTTTTTCAAACAAAACTTTACGCGCGAGGGAGTAGCCGTTGCTGTGCAGGCCGCTGGACGGAATGCCGATCAAAACATCGCCGGGATCGATCGCCGCGGGATCGATGATCTGTTTTCGCTCCAAGGCACCGACGACGAAGCCGGCGAGATCGTATTCGCCTTTGGGAAAGTCGCCGGGGTGCTCGGCCGTCTCGCCGCCGATCAGCGCGCAGCCGGCCTGACGGCAGCCGGCCGCGATCCCGCGCACGACCGCTTCAGCGATTTTCACATCGAGCTTGCCGCAAACGAAGTAATCCAAAAAAAACAGCGGCGCCGCGCCTTGGGTAAGAATATCGTTGACGCTCATGGCGACGAGATCGATACCGACGGTATCGTGGATACCGGTCATGAAGGCAATCTTGAGCTTCGTGCCCACGCCGTCGGTCGAAGACACCAAAATCGGATCGCGATAGCCGCGTCCCTTGAGATCGAACAGCGCGCTGAAGCCACCGACGCCCGCCAATACACCGGGCACGCGGGTCTTCCTGGCGATGGGACCGATGCGGCGCACCAGTTCGTCGCCGGCTTCGATGCTCACGCCGGCTGTGGCGTAAGTAAGTTTTTGCTTAGCCATGACAATTTGACTCGAAGTGCTTTCGGCAAGTGAAGCTAACTGAATGTGATGATAGCGCAGTGTTCGGCGAATTTCACATGGTCGAGCCGATCGAACGGCCGGCAATGCCGCTGGCAGAAGCCAACAGGGAACGAATATTTAGGGTATAGCCGCCGAATTGTAGCGTGCTCATCATCTCCATCGTTCTTGGCCGCGGCAAGTCGATCGCGATCGTTTCCAGGAGCCGGCCCGGGCGCGCCGACATGACAAAGACGACATCGGAGAGAAACACCGCTTCTTGAATGCTGTGGGTCACGAACAGCACGGTTTTCTTGCGCTCTTCCCAGATGCGCAGGAGTTCCAGATCGAGTTCGTCGCGGGTCATCGCGTCGAGCGCGCCGAACGGCTCATCCATCAATAACAACTGCGGATCGGTTACCAAAGCGCGGCAAAGCGAAGCACGTTGCTGCATGCCGCCCGACAACTCGTGCGGATACATGTCTTCGAAGCCCTCCAAACCCACCAATTTGATCAAGGCACGGGCCTTTTCAATGTGACTGGCGGTATCGAGTTTGGCGAATTCTACCGGCAAAAGAATGTTGCCGAGCACGGAGCGCCATTTGAGCAAAACCGGTGCTTGAAAAACCATGCCGACATTGACCAACGGTTGATCGACACGTTGACCACCTACCAAAACACTTCCCGACGACGCAGACAGTAGCCCGGAGATGATCTTGAGCAGCGTGCTCTTGCCGCAACCGCTCGGACCGACGATCGACACGAACGTTCCCGCGTCGATGTCGAAACAAATTCTATCGAGAGCGGTGACGGTCCTTGCGCCGCCGGCAAAAACTTTGGACACGTCAGCGACGTTGATCAGTGGCGGCACGGGGTGGTTTTCAAAAACTGATGAGCTAACGTTTGATGAATTGGTTGGTGAAAACTTCCTTCGACGTCACTTTGCGGCCAACGTCGAAGTATTCGTTGGTCACTTTAACAGTTTTCTCCATGATGTCCGGCTTCATGTAGCCCATTCCGACCTGCACCGATTCCAACGGCAGGAATACTTCCGTCAAAGCATTCTTTAACTGCAGGGTCGTCAGCGCGGAGTCGAGCTCGGGTTTGTGCTTGAGCAGGATTTTGAGCGTCTCTTCCTGATTGTCCCGGGCGTAACGCAGTCCTTCCAAAGTTGCTTCGACATAGGCGCGAACAAATTCCGGCCGCTTCTTGATGTCCTCGTCTTTGGCGATCAAACTCGTGCCGTAAATATCCAGGCCGGTGTCTTTCATGAATACCCGGGAAAGCTTGACGCCGACTTTGGCCGCGGCCTGCTCGGCGACTTCATCATTGGAACCGCGAAACATGATGATGAAGTCCGCCTTCTTGGTCGCCAACGCGGCCGGCTGGATCGGCGCCGCGGTTTCCTGAATCTTGATCGATTTGAAGTCGATCTTATTGATGCGGCAATAGGCCGGCATCAAAAACCACTGCGCCTGCCCGGCGCTGATCGCCAGCGACTTGCCGGCGAGATCTTTGATCCCTTTGATCACCCCTTCATCACGCCAGACAATCGTCGCGCCGACGTAACCGAATTGAGCGACCGCTTGCACCGGCGCGCCGCGGGACTTGGCGACGATCATCGTCGCCAGATCGGCGAATCCGAAATCGGCGCCGCCGGAAGCGATCGTCCTGCATGGTATCCGCGGAGCCCGTGCTCGTTTGAATTGTCGCCGCGATGCCGCGCTTGGCGTAGAAGCCCTTTTCCAGAGCGACGAACCACGGCGCGTGCTTACCGCCGATGATAAAATCCATGCGAATATTCGCGGGAGTTAATTCGGCCGCGCGCACTTGCATGCCGCTGCCAAGGATGATCAGCGCGAGGCTGAACGCGCCGACTAAACCGAGGTGCCATTGCTTGCATGATGTCATTCCATCCTCCACTTACATTGGACTAAAACGAGCCTTCGACTTCCCGCACCGCCGCGCTCCAGGGCGCCAACTTTCGCTGAATGATTTCCGTCAACCAAAACAACCCTAGCGAGAGCACCGCGAGAATCAGAAGAATCACCAGAGCAAAAGCCGTATCCAAGCTGTAATTCGCCTGCAGGACGAGATAACCGAGCCCTTCGTTGGCGGCGACGAACTCCGCGACAATGGCGCCGGTCACCGACAGCACGATGGCGACTTTGATTCCCGCGAACATATACGGCAGGGAATTGGGCAGTCGAATCTTCTTAAACACGTCAAACGCCGAGCCGCGATTGATCCGCGCCAACTCCAACAATTCCGGCTCCACTTCTTTGAGTCCGACCACGGTGTTCACGACGATCGGAAAAAACGCCACGAGAAAAGCGATGGCGATCTTCGAGAACAGGCCGTAGCCGACCCAGATCACCATCAGCGGCGCGAAGGCGCTTTTCGGCATGGCGTAAAGAATCACGATGAGCGGATAAATCGTATTTTGTAGATGACGCGAATAGACCACCGCGATGGCAAAGCCGACACCCAACACCAGTGAAAAAATAAAACCGCCGAACGCTTCGATGAAGGTGATCAACGCGTGATGGCCTAGAATCGGCAGCTTTTTGAAAAACGCCACCCAGAGATCGCGCGGCGGCGGCAAGATGAAACTCGGGACTTTGATCACTTCAACGAGGATTTCCCAAAGCACCAAGAGTGCGAGAAAAAATAAGATGGGTTCAGCGACGTTTTTCCAAGAGAATTTCACGGCGGCACTTTGCAGCCGACGTTAATGGAAAGCCCCGAGGGTGTCAAGGAAAGTGCCGCGATTCCGGTTCCGTCAAACCTGAAAAGCATTGCAATTCTTTGGCCTGATCAAAAAGCTCCAGATGCGAGGCGCGCGAGGTCCGCGAGCGCGAGCGTACCTTAGAACGTTTGCAGCAAGCGGACCAAGCGCAACGGAGCAAGTGGGCCTTTTTCAGCAGGCTCAAGGCTCTTCGGGCATGCGCTTGATCTGGCTCCGATCGAGAAGCATGTCGCGCTTTTGCCGGATCATCTCGCGTTCTTGATTGAGAAACCGCTCGACGGCGCGGCGAAATTTGCCGTCGACGATATAGTGCACGCTGGTCGTGTGCTCCGGATCCAACCCGCGCAGTTGCTTGAAACTTCCGCCGGCGCCGGCTTCGAAGCGCTGCAAGCCCAGGTGGATCGAATGCTCGATGGCCGAGTAATAGCAAACGTTAAAATGGAGAAACGGATGCTCTTCGAACGCGCCCCAATAGCGGCCGTACATGGCCGTATCGTCGCGCATGTTGAAAGTGCCGGCGATGAATCTTGCCGTCGCGCTCGGCGAGCATCAGACAAAGATGAGCCGCAAAGCGGCGGTGCAGCTCATCGAAAAATTTCTGGGTCAGATATTGGCGGCCGTAGTAGAGCCGGTCGACGTGGCCCTTGTACAGCCGAAACATCGTGCGCACGTGGTTCTGCGTCAGCTCCGTCTCCTTCATAGGCGCGAATCGTGATGCCGCGCTGCGCGACTTCGCGCCGCTCGCGCTTGACCTTGTTGCGCCGGTCGCTGCGGAAGCTGCCTAGATAATCGTCGAAGGAGGCGAAACTGCGATTTTGCCAATGATACTGAATGCCCATGCGCGGGAAAAATCCCACCTGTTCGAGCGCCTCGCGCTCATCGGCAAGGCAAAAATTCACATGCACCGACGAAATCTTGTTGTCGGCGGCGATCTTCGCCAACGCCTGCCCCATGAAGCGTATCAACTGCGACCGGTCTTCGCCCTGCGCGGTCAGAAAACGATGTCCGGTCACTGGCGTAAACGGCACGCCGACCAGCATCTTGGGATAGTATTGAATGCCCGCGTGATGCGCCGCTTCGGCCCATTCGTAATCGAAAACGAACTCGCCCATGCTGTGGAGCTTGAGATACATTGGGCACGCCGCCACCAGCGCGTCGCCGCTTTCGACCACGACGTGGTGCGGCAGCCAGCCGGTCTCTTCGTTGACGCAGCCCGATTGCTCCAGGCTATCCAACCAATCCCACTTCAAGAAGGGCGACGCGGTGCCGGCCAGCCGATCCCAACGCCCGCGCTCCACTTCGGAGATCTTGCGCACGATTCTCAATGCGACCTGGTCGGCCATGAAGATCATACTATCATGAGCGCCGATGGCCGCAAACTTTTGTGGCCTATTTGGCAGTTGCGGTTGGCATTTCTGCACCTACGCACGGTAGAATCACCCGTAGCATTGGCCGGCCTTGACAAGCTGCCGTCTGTGGCCTTAAAAACTATGCACTGACGGATATTTTATGGTTGTCTACAATCTGCTGTGTAAGAAAAAGCATAGCTTTGAAGGCTGGTTTCCGAGCTTTGAAGATTTTCAGAAACAAGCCGAGAAAAAGCTCATCTCCTGCCCCACCTGCGGCACTACCAAGGTCGAAAAAATGCCGCACGCTTGTGCCGTCCACGTGAAGAAAGAGCAGGCTCCGGCCCCGGCAAAGACAAGCCACAAGCTTCTGCTCCTGCGGCGCCGCCGACGGCGGACGAGTTCAAGGAAATGCTCATCCGCGTGCATCACTACGTCAAAGAAAATTTTGAGGACGTGGGTCCTCGTTTTGCCGAAGAAGCGAAACAGATTCACAAAGGCGAGGCCGAAGAGCGCCCGATCCACGGCACCGCGACCCTCAGAAGAAGCCAAGGAAATGGCCGATGAAGGCGTGCCCTTTGTCGCCCTGCCCAAGCCCGAGCTCGACAGCTAACTGCTGCAGCGCATTTCATTGCATATCGCAAATTCCCAAACGCCGCCGCCGAGCGGCGTTTTTGTTTTTCGCTCTTGCAATCGCCGCCGCGCTGCGAAATAGAATCGTCATCGCATTGTCAAGGGAGAGTCTCAATGCTGCTGATCAACAACCCGACCGTAGAAAAGATCCTCGACATCAAGGGCTGCATGGAAGCCCTGGAAACCGGCTACCGTGATTTGATCGATCAGCGCGCCAACTATCGCGGCCGCTACGACTTCTTCGTGCCCAATGACGACCCCAAGCTGATGTACCGCTGGGGCACCATGGAGGGCGCTTCGCGGACCTTCGAGACCATGGCGATCCGCATGAAGTCCGACATGCTCGAATGGCCCGAAGGCAAAACCGTGGAAAAATACTGCGTCGAGCCCGGAACTTTTTGCGGCGTCGTCATGGTTTTTTCCACCCGAAACGGCGAGCCGTTGGCGATCATCAACGACGGCATCATCCAGCACATGCGCGTCGGCGGCTGCGCCGGTCTGGGGGCGAAGTATCTTTCCCGCGAGGACTCGGGCGTCGTCGGCATCTTTGGCGCCGGCGGCATGGCGCGCACTTACTTGCTCGCTTTCAACGAAGTTAGAAAACTTCGTGAAGTGCGAGTCTATAGTCCGACCAAAAAGAACCGAGAAACTTACGCCAATGAGATGGGCCAAAAGCTGGGGATTAAAATTATCCCGGTGGAAGACGGCCGAAGACGCGGTGCGCGGCGCAGACATCGTCGCCACGTGCACCGATTCCATCCAAGTCGTCGTCGATGACCCGGCGCTGATCGAACCCGGCATGCATCTCACCTGCGTCAAATCGAATGAATGGAATCCCGAGATCGTCAAGAAAGCCGATTTGGTCATCAAAATGGGCCGCGCGACCAAGCATCTCGATGAGGGTCAGATGCGCATCGGCGGCGAGGCCGCCGTCGTCGCCGGCAATGCGGAAGAAATCAAACGCATCGCCAACCCCAAGGTCGATATCTTCTCCAGTGACCTGCCGCTGCTTACCGATATTATGTCCGGCAAATTAAAAGGCCGCACCGACAAAAATCAAGTAACCTTCTTCGCCAACAGCGGCACCCAAGGTCTGCAATTCGCCTCCACCGCCGGCTACGTCGTGCGCGAAGCCAAACGCCGCGGCCTCGGACAGCAGATCCCGACCGATTGGTTTCTCCAAGACATCAGGGACTAATCGCGGAGGAAAATCATGCGACATTGTCGTGTTACAATTGTCATCGTCCTGATCGCGCTTCTTGCCGCGACCGATTACGCTGCCGGCCAACTCACATCGGTCAAAATCGGCCATAACGCTTTTACCGACGAAACCGTCTTCTATCTCGGCCGAGACGTGGGCATCTTCAAGAAACATGGCATCCACCTCGAGTTGATCTACATCCCGGGCGGCTCGCTCTCCGTGCAAGCCTTGATCGGCAACAGTTTGGACATGTTGCTAGCCGGCGGCACGCCGCTCGTTTACGCGGTCTTGAAAGGCGCCGATCTCAAATTTATCGCCGGACTCAACAATCGCATGCCTTATGTGCTGGTCGCTCGCGATGGCATCAATTCCGCGGATCAATTGCGCGGCAAGAAAATCGGCATCAGCCGCTTCGGCAGCAATACTGACTTCGTCGTCAAACTCGCCGCGACCCAGATGGGGCTCAATCCCAAGCGCGACGTTCAAATCATCCAGGTCGGTGGCCCGGACGCGCGCGTGGTTGCCCTCAAAAACGGCATCGTCGATGCCACGGTGATCACGCCGGAACTGGTCTTACTGGGCAAAAAACTGGGCTACCACACGCTATACGATCTTGTCGAAAAGGGCATCGAATACTTGCAAATCGGCGTCGCCGCTAGAACCGATTATCTAAAGTCCCAGAATGATACGGCGCGGCGCCTGACGCGAGCGTACCTGGAATCGATCCGATACTACGTGAGCCACCGCGAAGAAGCGATCAAAGAATCCTTGAAGTTACTGAAAATAGACGACCGACAAGCGGCGGAAGCCGGCTACGACTACCGGCTGCAGACTTTACCCGCCGACGGCAAATTGTCCGTAAAAGGCATGCAGTTGGTGATCGATGCCGCGGCCGAAGACGATCCCAAGGCGAAATCGCTCACGCCCCAGCAACTGTTCGATCTGAGCTTTCTTCCTTAGGACAGGAGTCCAGCAACGATGGCCGACGCCAATAAAACTCCCATTTTTACCACCGAAAAAGCGCTCGCCCGCCTGCGGCGAGTCCGTCCACGCCAAAGCAACGAACTTTTACGCGATGTATTCCAGCGTCCTCGGCGGTATCGTTACCGATCCCGCGCTCATGGTGCTACCGCTCGACGATCACATGGTGCACCGCGGCCATGCCGTCTTCGATACGGCGACGCTTACCCATGGCATGCTCTATCAACTCGACCCGCACCTGGATCGGTTGATTAAATCGGCGGACGGCGCGCGCATTGCGTTGCCGTTTCTCGCGAGCACAATTGCGCCAGATTATTTTAGAATCCGCGGCGGCGAGCCGCCGGCGCGAAGGATCGGTGCGCTACTGGCTGTCCGCCGGTCCCGGCGGCTATGGCCTCGGTCCGGCGGAATGCGTTGGCAGCAGCTTCTACGTGATCGTCTTCAAGCAGGAAGCTTACCCGGAAAGTTACTATCAACAGGGCGTCAAGCTCATCACCAGCCAGGTGCCGATCAAGCCGCCGCTCTTCGCCCGCATCAAGTCGACCAACTATTTGCCCAATGTGCTCGTCGTCCTGGAAGCCAAAGACCGCGGCGCCGACAACGGCGTTTTCATCGACCAACGCGGCATGATAGCGGAAAGCTCCAACATGAACGTGGCGTTCGTCACCAAGGATCGTGTATTCCGCCATCCTCCTTTCGACGCGATCCTGTCAGGCATCACGATCCAGCGAGTTCTCGATTTCGCCCAGCGGCTCGTGCAACAAGGCGCGCTCGATGCTGTCCGCATCGCCGATATTCCAGTGGAGGAAGGCCGTGCCGCGGCAGAGATGATGCTGATCGGCAGCTCCATCAAAGTTGCTCCCGTGGTTGAATGGGACGGACAAAAGATCGGTGACGGCAAGCCTGGTCCGGTCACCCAGAAACTACTGGACATGTGGAACGAGGACACAAAATCCGGGCAGGATCAGCTCGTGGCGGTGCCGTACAATGACGGAACTTGATGGCGCAAAGTCGCGATCGAGAGAAAACGGACTGAAGATCGCTTCGGAATGTTTCGAGAACCTCGGCATGAACGGAAAAACATCACGACATCAAGCTCCGTCCGTTCGTCCTGAGCGCAGTCCAAGGACTCTTACGATAGTGGTGTTTAACCCCTGCGAAGGAAGTGTGACGCTTTCCGTTAATTCCCTGCCAATCGAACGAATTGTTTTTTCATTAGCTCGATTTGAGTGAGATAGCGCTGCAGGCTATGCGCCCCGCAAAGCTCGCCCGGCATGACCCGAAAGCCGCGCGCGGCGAAAGTCTCACCTCTCTTTGATCCACACAGGTGAATCACCGCGGCAAGCTTTTGCTTTTGCGCCAGACTGGCCTTGGCCTTGCCGCGAGCAGCCAGAGTATCGACTACGCGCTGGTGTAGATACGCGGCGGTCAACTCGACCGCATGGCTCGGCAGAGTCCGGGTATAGAAACTATTGAACCAGCAGGAATTCGGATCGAACGATGACCCTTCGGTCAAAACCATGTGATTCCGGATGCAATACTTCCGCGCCTCAGCAAAGGTCCCGTCGGTGAGCTGGAACATGCCCAGCGCGCTCGAGGCTGGACGATAGATTTCAAAGGGCTTCCACGACCACTGCCAGCGCCAGTAGGTACGGGCGATGGGATTCCCGTCGCTCTCGACTTGAGCCAGCGCGGCGAGAAATTCAGGTGAAATGATGCTTGTCGAATGCTCCTCGAAAAGTGTCCCGTAACTCTCCCAGATAGACTCCGGACTCTTTGATAAGGAGCTGCTGATCGGAGCGAAGATTTCACCAGGTTTCCGTATAACCTGAAAGATCAAGTTGAGCGCGAAAAACCCGGCGATTCCCAGAACGCACCACCCGACGACGGCACTTTTTCCGCGCAGCCTGGCGACTCTCCTAGACGTTCGCCTGAAATATCGAACGCCGCTATATACGGTAGCTGTCACAGTACAAAGATTAACCTCTCGGTCATTTGATTGTAGTTCAAGGCTGCACTCGCCTCAGTTGAATGTCAATCCGCGGACGCAATCGCTGGACAACCAAAGCAAAAGTTTGCGGCACATTCAAATTTCGCCCTTCAGTTTTGCACAATGAATGCAAAACCGATAGGGCCTATCAGGATAGATCACGAGCACTCACGAACTTTAGAGGAGGTTTCGATATGCCAAATCACAAGGTTGTTTCCCGAGACGAATGGCTCGCTACGCGCAAGCAACACTCGGGCAAGGAGAAAGAATTCACCCGGCTACGCGATCAATTGAGTCCCGAGCACAGGGATCGACAATTGGGCGAACGCGTTGCGCGCAAAGGAAGCCGACGGCGTGGTGTCCCAATATGCGCTGGACAGGTGTTTCGCGCGACTCTCGGCTTCCGTAAAATCGACGATAACTGGACAATCACACAACAGCATAGTTCGGTGCCTTTTTACATGGACGGGAGCTTCAAAGCCGCGATCGACCTGAAGCCGTAGTGGCAGCCGACAGCTTAGATGGAAACATCGCGACCCGGCTGCAATGCGCGGCGACAAGCAAAAAAAAGGGCGACCGTTAGCCATGGCCGCCCTTTTTAACTGCAATAATCGCCTTAGAAACTATCCTTCGATAACCTTCTTCCACTTTTTGTAGATCTTCTCCTTAAGCTCAGGGGAAGACTCAGCCACCGGCGGGAAGTCTTTCATCCACTCGAACGGCCGGCAGGCATCGATCACGGCGCGCGAGTTGAACCCCTTCTTGCCCGGTTGGATGCGTGGATCGAGCGGACCACTCCAGCAGCGGCGAAGAATTTCGATCGATTCCACCGGATCGGAACGGCTGGCCAACGCCCAAATCACGTCGAAGGTGTTGGTCGGATCGATGTCTTCGTCGACGACGATCACGTAGCGCCCGAGGTACGCGCCGGCATGGACTTGGGAAGCGACCAACATGGCTTGGCGTGCATGACCCGGATAGCGCTGTTTGATCGAGATGATGTTGAACAGGCGGCCGCCGCCGGCCTCGTGACACCACACGCCTCTCACATCGGGAACACCGGCTTTTTCAACCTGCTCCCAAATCAACGCCGCCTTCACCATACATTTGGCGATGGAATAATCCGACGGCGGACGGCCCGGACGAGCGCAACAGAGAATCGGATCGTTTCGGTAGTAAACATTTTCGACGCGAATCACGGGTTCCGGACGGCTGGAGCTGGCGTAATAACCCGTCCACTCGCCGAACGGACCTTCGGTTTTTCTATCGGTCGGATCCATCCAACCTTCGATAACGATTTCCGCTTGGGCCGCGAACGGCAGGCCAGTGGATTTGCCTTCAATGACTTCGATGGGCGCGCCTTTGAGACCGCCGGCATAATCGAATTCAGACACGCCATAGTCGATCTCGTTACCCGAAACCATGAACAGCACCGGGTCTTGGCCGACCGAAACGACGACCGGGCAAGGCTTGCCGCGTTCGAAGTACTTGTTGCGCTGAATGCTGCCGTGCTTGCCGGGGGAGATATAAAGTCCCATGCTATTTTTGTCATGGACCATGCCGCGGTAAGCACCGAAATTTACCCAGCCTTCGTCCGGATCGCGAGTGGTCACCAAGCAAGCGGTACCAATGAAGCGACCGCCATCGAGCTCGTGCATGAACGGAACCGGGAACTTGAGTAAATCGACTTTGTCGCCGGAATCGACGTTCTCAAGAATCGGCCCTTTGGTCACGACTTTGTGCTTGATCGGCTCGTGGGTCACGAGCTTTTGGCGGAAGGCGCGAACCAAATCGAGACTGGAAAGGTTCATGTCCAGGCCCAAATTCAAAGCCATGCGTTTGAACGAAGCATTTTGGGCGAACAGAGTGCGGAAACCCTTTGGATAACCGGGCACGTTATCGAATAGAACCGCCGGCACGGAGCCGCTTTTGGTCTCGCGGGATAAAAGCTCGGCGAGGGTACCCATTTCGAGGTTCCAATCGGCGCCATCGATCTTTTTCAGTTCGCCGACGCTGTCGACAATCTCCAACCAGTCACGTAGGTCGGTGTACTTCGGGGTTTTCCCGGCTTTCATTTCGTCTTCGGCTAATTTCCTAGCCTCTAGTGCGGTCATATTAAATCATTCTCCTTTCAATCTCGGCTTGGGCGCATTCTAGTCCCCCAACATGGATTCATCAATACCTTCCTTATCGTCCGCCGGAAGCCCATTGCAACTCGCGGGATCCAATTGCAAGAAAACTTTATCGCCGGGATTCACGGAATTGAATGGATGCGTATGGACAGCCAACACGTGGTCGCCGACGGCGACTTTACACTGATAAGCGTCGCCCATGAAGATCGCTTCGGTCACCTTGCCTTCCAAAACATTCTCCAAACCTTGAGGCTGCTGCTTGAATAGCGGAATATTTTCGGGCCGGATCGACACGACAGCCGCTTGATCTTTCTTCAGGCCCGGCGCGGGAATAAAAGAGAGCAGACCTTTATTGGTTTGAATTTTTCCCGGCTGCCCATCGCCGTTGAGCTCGACGATCTTACCGTCGATCAAGTTAGTAAGCCCCAAAAATGTCGCCGTGAAGCGCCGGGTCGGACGCGAGTAAAGCTGCTGCGGCGCGCCAACTTCGATCAGCGTGCCGCCGTACATCACCGCGATCTGGTCGGAGATTGCCAGCGCCTCGGCCTGATCATGGGTGACAAAGATGGTCGTGATATTGGTTCTGCGTTGCAGCGATTTAATTTCCGATCGCATCTGCACGCGGAGCTTGGCATCGAGGTTACTTAGGGGCTCGTCCAGCAGCATGACTTTCGGTTCATTGATCAAAGCGCGCGCAAAGGCTACGCGCTGTTGCTGTCCGCCGGAAAGCTTAGGCGCCGGCCGGTCTTCCAGACCGTCCAGGCCGACGATCTTCAACACGTCGATGACCCGGCGTTTGATTTCGTCCTTCGGACGGCGCTGGATCGTCAGCGGATAGGCCACGTTTTCCGCCACCGTCATGTGGGGCCAAATCGCGTAGGATTGGAAAACCATGCCGATGGGGCGCTTGTTGGTGGGGACGTAAACCCGCTCGCCAGACGCATAAACGGTTTGGCCACCGATGCTGATCTTGCCGCCGTCCGGCCGTTCCAAGCCCGCGACGCAACGCAGCGTCGTGGTCTTGCCGCAGCCGCTAGGACCGAGGAAAGTGTAAAGAGATCCCTCCGGAATATTGAGCGTCACGCCTTTGAGCACGTGCACGCGCTCTAGGTCTTCGCCGAACTATTTCTCCAGCGATTGGATCTGGACCATGTCTCTTTTCTCTGCCATTTGCCCTCCACGATCAGCGGCCGACGAATCGATCGCCGGCGCGCCCGCAAGACTAACTATTGAACTGCTTATTCTGCAATGCCGATTCTGGCGCCGAGTTTGCGCGCGGTAAATGCCATGGCGACCAGCAAGAGCACCATCAACACGCCAAGGGCGCACACATACGTGTACTGCCCGCCTTCCCACAGGTCAAATGCCATGATCGAAAGCACGGTGCTATTGTAGGAATAGAGCAATATCGACGTCGACAGCTCTCGCAACGCGATGATGCTGATGTAGATCCAGCCGGCGGTGAAGCCCGGCATTAACAGCGGCAGGATGATTTTCCAAAACGTTTGAAACCAGGTGCCGCCCGCCGTGAAAGAAGCCTCTTCCAACTCTTTATTGATCTGAATCATCGACGCCGACGCTGCGCGGATGCCGTAGGGCATGAACTTGGTGAGATACGCAAGCAGTAACACCCAAATCGTACCGTAGATCGGAATCGGCAAGGTAAGATAGACCCAGATCAAGCTCACGCCCAAGAACTATACCCGGCATGGCGATCGGAATGAAAGTCATATTGTCGAGCAACGCCCGGCCGGGAAGCTTGGTTTTCACCGTGATCCAGGCAATGATCGAAGTTAATAACATGACCAAGGTCGCCGAACCGATCGAAAGTATGAAACTATTTTTGAACGCCGTCATCGCCAGTGGATAATTCAGGATATAAATGTAGTTCGACCAGGTCATCTTCGCCATCAGCTCGCGCGATGGAATACCATAATAGGGAATAAACGACGACCACAATAGAACGAACACGGGCAATATAACCGCGAGCAAAAAAATTAAGGAAGAAATTCCGCAGGTCAGCCACTTCCAAGACACCAAGATCGATCACTCTCGGCCGATAGCCTTTCCCCGTCACCGTCGCATAACGCTCTTCACGCCGGGTGAGCCGACCATACAGCAATACACCGGTGGTGCTGATTACGAGCAGCGTCACCGCATAGGCGCCCGCTAACCCGAAGTCCGATGGAAATTGGTGAATCGCTAAAAAGATCTTGGTGGTAAAGACCGAGATTTTCGCCGGAACGCCGATCAAAGCCGGCACCTCGAAAGCTTCGATGCCGCGGATGAAATTGATCAACAGCACGCTCATCATCGCCGGGCGCATCAGCGGCAGCGTCACCGTCTTGAAAGTTTTCCACGTGCTCGACCCTGCCGTCAACGCCGCCTCTTCAAGGGAAGTATCCATGTTACGGAACGCCGCCGACATCAGTAAAAACACCAGCGGATAGAGGTGGATCGCTTCCGCCCAAATCATGCCCCACATGGAATAGACGTTGAACGGCGCCGTCTCCAGGCCCAAAGCCTCTTTGATCACGATATTGATCAGGCCAATTTTCGGGCTCAGCAAAAGAATCCACGCGATGGTGCTCAAGATTCCCGGAATAATGAAGGGGATCAGCGCCATCACGGTGAAAAGTTTTTTGAACGGCGTATTAGTACGCTCGCTGACCCAGGCTAGGAACGTGCCGATGGAGAACGTGACGACGCACGTGCCGATGCCGTAATAGACCGAATTCAAAAGGAGATAATAAAACTCCTTATCGAAATACGCTTTGACGTAGTTTTGGAGGGTAAAGGTCGCTCCCGGCTCCCCTATCGGCGCACTACGGATGCTTCCGTAGAGAAGCATGAGCAGCGGCACACCGGCAAGATAGAGAACGAAGAGAGTCGCCCCTACGAGAATAAGGGTTTGGGAGTTAAACCTCCGCACGCGGCTGCTCCAAATCTAACAAATTTAGTTGTTGATGTTGTGGACGACCTGGTCTTGGAGCATGGTCTTCTTCACTTCTTCCTCGATCAAGGTCCAAAGCTGATCCTCGTATTTGAGAAATTTAGGATCGCGCTTGATCGACAGATCGCGCGGCCGAGGCAGATCGATCTTGATCATCTCTTTGACTCTTCCAGGGCGCGCGCCGAACACGATCACGCGGTCGGCAAGATAGATGGCTTCGTTGATTTGGTGCGTAATGAAGAGGACGGTCTTGCCGGACTCCCTCCAGATGCGCAGCAACTCCGACTGCATGATTTCGCGCGTCTGGGCGTCGAGCGCCGCGAAAGGCTCGTCCATGATCAAGATCTTCGGATCGACCGTTAGAGCGCGGGCTAAGTTACAGCGCTGCTGCATACCGCCGGAGAGCTCGTGCGGATAGTGATCTTCGAAACCCTGCAAACCGACCAGCTTGATGAATTTGCGGGCGCGTTCGGTGCCCTCTGTATTGTCGAAGCCCTGACATTCCAGGCCAAAGATCACGTTCTTGAACACCGTGCGCCAGGGCATGAGGCAGGAATCCTGGAACACCATACCGCGGTCCGTGCCCGGGCCGGTGACCTGCTTGCCGTCAATCAGGATCTTTCCCGCGGTCGGTTTGAGCAAGCCATCACAAAGATTGATAAAGGTGGTCTTACCGCAACCGCTGGGACCGACGATGGTCACGAACTCGCCGTCTTCAACCTGCAGATTGATGTTGTCCAATGCCAAGAGTCTGCCACCGGTTCTCGGCTGATAGTATTCGTGCCGCAATCCTACGGCCTGTAACTTGGTCTGTGCCACGATGCCTCCTTAGAATTTTTTGTTCGCGGTTGCCCGGCGAGCGATTTACGTTGTAAAATCTGCTTCGATCGCCTCTCAGACGATCAGGTCGCAAGCTTCCTTATCATCTTTCATTGTTTTTTCAAGCGAAAACGAAACTTCGTTGACAAGAAGTACCAGATCGGATAGGTTCCGCAACATTGCATAAACTTTTTTATGCAAAAATAAATTTCAATGACCTACCCGCTGAAGAAACCCAAGACCAAAACGCGCGCCGTGGAAAATCTATCAGCCCGCGTTTACAATCAAATTAAGCATCTGATTCTGTGCAACGAGATCATGCCGGGACAAAAATTGCATCATCAAGAACTGAGTGAACGTCTCGGCGTGAGTCGCACTCCGGTGCGCGAAGCATTGACGCGGCTCGTGCAAGAAGGCTATGTGTCCTTTCTTCCGAATCGCGGTTTTACCTGCAAAGAAATTAGAATTCAAGAGGCGGAAGAGCTCTATGATCTGCGCGAAGCCTTGGAAGCTTTTGCCGTAGAAAAAGCGATCGCCAAACTCACCCAAGCTTCGCTTGATCAGCTCAGAAAAAAAATGAGCTCCTACGGCCGCGACGTGCAGAAGCGTTTCACCCGCGAACGTTTGGTTTACGATCAGGACGTGCATATGCAAATCATCCGGCTCGCCGGCAACGAGACTCTGACCAACACGCTGAGCCATGTCTTCGAGCGAATCGTGCTGAAGCGCCGAACCGACGGTCTTTATGATCCGGCGCGCGGACTCACCGCGCACGAGGAACACATGCGGCTATTGGACGCCATGGAACAGCGCAACGTGAGCGCGGCGGTGGCGATCATTCGCGAGCATATCCAAGCGGGCAAAAAAAATGTGATGGCCGATCTCGAACAGCGTCAGGCGATCCGCGGACTTCGCGCGGTGGCCGTTAGTAATGAAGAATAAATTAAACACAAGAGAGGTAAAAATATGGCAGAAGCAGATTTAGTAATCAAAAACGGTTGGGTGGTGACACCTGAAGAAACCTTCCAAGGCGGCGTGGCGATCAGCGGCGAAAAAATCGTCGCCATCGGCGCCAATGACTCGCTTCCCCACGGCAAAGAGGAGATCGACGTCAAGGGAAAACACATCCTGCCGGGGCTCTTCGACGGCCACGTTCACTTCAGAGAGCCGGGCATGACTCATAAGGAAGATTTCACCACCGGCTCGACCGCCGCCGTCTGCGGCGGGATCACGACGATTGTGGATATGCCGAATACCGTGCCGCCGACGGCCGACGCCGAGCAGGTAAAGGTCAAGAAGGAACTCGGCGAAGCCAAGTCGCTCGTCGATTTCGGCATCACCGGCGTTGTCGTGCAAACCAACACCAAGGATATTCTGCCAATGGCCGCCGCCGGCGCGATCGGCTACAAGATCTTCTTCGGTGAAACGATCGGCAATCTCCCCTTCCCCGATGACGGCATGTGCGTCGAAGCTTTCGACTACATCGCGCAGTCGAAACTACCGCTAGGGATCCACGCCGAGAATCGCCAGATCATGGCGTACTGCACCAACAAACTGAAACAGGAAAACAAAAACGAAGCGCGCTACTGGGAAGCCTCCCGCCCGGATATTTGCGAGGCGGAATCGGTGCACCATGCGCTCTTCTTCGCCGAAACTTTCGGCACCAAGTTGCACGTCTTCCATATGAGCTCGAAACAGGCCGCTTATATGGTGCGTGACGCCAAGGCACGCGGCTTGAGAGTCACCGCGGAAACCGGCCCGCACTATCTATTGCGCGAACCCAACGACATGGACAAAGTCGGCTCACTGCTCAAAATGAATCCCCCGGTTCGCACCCAAGATCATGCCGAAGTTTTGTGGCAAGGTTTGCGTGAAGGGTTTGTCGACACGCTCGCCACCGATCACTCGCCGCACACTTTGGAGGAGAAAGGCTCGGATATATACGGGAAGCTGACCAAGCCTGCAATCTGGGATTGCATCTCCGGGTTCTGCGGTGTCGAAACCGGCGTGCCGTTGATCCTGACCGAAGTAAACAAAGGCAGATTGACACTCAACCAGTATGTGAAAGTTGCTTCGGAGAACCCGGCCAAAGTGTGGCAGGTCTTCCCGAAGAAAGGCGCGATTCGTCTGGGCTCCGACGGCGATATCACGGTCGTCGATATGGATAAGGAAGGCACCATCGACGTCAACAAACTGCACAGCAAAAACAAGCCTTCGCCTTGGCATGGCTGGAAAGTCAAAGGCATGCCGGTGCTAACCGTCGTGCGCGGCCATGTGCAAATGCGCGACGGCGAACCCTGCGGCAAGCCGATCGGCAAGGCCCTTAAACCCTTAATCTAGTAAAGGATTGAATAGTGGATGCCGAGGACTGAGGATAACTCAGTTCTCAGCACTCCTATTCTACGCGGTTTTATGAAACGCACAGAGCCATTTGAATTTTACCAACCAGCGACCCTCGCGGAGGCGAGCCGTTTGCTGAAGGAGAACGGCCCCGGCGGCCGTTTTCTCGCCGGCGGCACCGATTTGGTCATCGCGATGAAAGAAAAAGGGCTGCTGCCGAAATACATCGTCGATCTCAAACGCGTGCCCGGTCTAAGCGGCATCCGTGAGAACAGCGACGGCACGATGACCATCGGCGCGCTCACGACGATGTACAGCATCGAGACGTCGCCGGTGATCAAAAAGAAGTATCCTTTCCTCGCCCAAAGCGCCGCCGAAGTCGGATCGATCCAGATTCGCAACCGCGCCACTATCGGCGGCAACATGGCCAACGCCACGCCTTCCGCTGACGTGGCGCCAAGCCTGATCGCGCTCAACGCGACGGCAAAGATCGCCAGCGCCGACCGAGAACGAACCGTGCTCTTGGAAGAGTTCTTTCGTGGTCCCGGACAAAACGTCATGAGCGCCGACGAAATCTTGACCGAGATCACCATTCCTAAGACCGATCCTCAGCTGGTCGGCGAATACATCAAGTTTTCGCCGCGCGACATGATGGATCTCGCTTACATCGGCGTGGCGGTCGCTTACAATCTCGGCAGCGACAAGAAGTGCGATGGTGTCCGGATCGTTCTCGGCGCGGTAGCACCGACGCCGATCCGCGCAAGGAAATCCGAAGCTCTGCTCGAAGGCAAGATCTTGACCGAAGAGCTCGCCGCGAAAGTCGGCGATGAAGCGGCGAGAGAGAGCAAACCGATCAGCGACGTGCGCTCATCGGCGGACTATCGCCGCGCCATGGTCGGCGTCATGACCAAGCGCGCGCTGCTCAATGCCGCCGTCGGCCCGGCGAAGTCCTGGGTCGATCGGCGCGATCGAAGATACTGAAAGAATGGAGTGATGGAGTATTGGAGTAATGGAATACTGGGTTTCGGAATTCGACCCAACACTCCACTACTCCAGCCCTCCATTACTCCAATTTGATTCGAGGTTGCCATGAAAAAGCAATATTCAATTTACTCTAAACGGCACTCGCGTTAGCCGCGAAGTCCCGAATCATCGTCTTTTGCTCGACCTGTTGCGCGATGAGATCGGCGCCACCGGGACCAAGGAAGGCTGCGGCACCGGCGACTGCGGCGCTTGCACGGTTTTTTTGAACGGCAAGCCGGTCAACTCCTGCCTTGTGCTCTCCGGCGAGCTCGACGGCGCTGATATCGTCACCATCGAGGGACTAAAGATCGGCCCGGAGCTGCATCCGATTCAAAAGGCGTTCATTCAAGACGGCGGCGCCCAGTGCGGCTACTGCACACCGGGAATGTTGATGATGTCTAAGGCGCTGCTCGATGAGAATCAAAATCCCACCGAGGACGATATTCGCTATGCCCTGTCCGGCAACCTGTGCCGTTGCACCGGCTATGCGAAGATCATCCAAGCAGTCCAAGACGCAGCCGCGGTAATGCGTGGCGAGAGCGCATAACGTAGCCTACTATTTCTTGAACCTTGAACTTTTGAACCTTGGACCCTTAGAGGAAAACCATGTCGGAACTCACAGTCGTCGGAAAACCAGTCACCCGAGTCGATGCCAACGAAAAAGTTACCGGGCAAATTGTTTATGGCTATGACCTCGTCCTGCCCAACATGCTCTACGGCAAAACACTGTTTAGCCCAAGGGCGCACGCCAAAATTAAAAAAATCAACACCGAAAAAGCCAAGCAGCTTGCCCGGCGTCGTTGCCGTGGTGACCGGAGAAGACGCGCCGTGGACGCACGGCGAGTCGATCAAGGACAAGCCGTTCCTCGCTCAAGGCAAAGTGCGCTATATCGGCGAACCCGTGGCGGCGGTAGCGGCGGAAGATGAAGACATCGCCCAAGCCGCGGTTAAACTCATCGAGGTCGAATACGAAGATCTGCCGGTTTATACCGACCCGGAAGAAGCTTGCAAGCCGGGCGCGATCGCTATTCACGAGAATTTTTCCAAATATCGCAAAGTCGATTTCATCGTCCCCGGATCCCACGCCAACATCGCCGAGCACTTCAAGCTGCGCACTGGCGATGTCGCCCAAGGATTCAAAGAATCCGACCTCGTTCTCGAAGAAAAATATTTCGTGCCGATGATTCAGCATGCGGCGATGGAACCCCACTCTGCCCATGCGCAGTTCGACAAAGAGAGCGGCCGCTTGACCATCTGGGTCGCCAACGACGCGCCTTTCCGCGCGCTGCACGAGATCACCGAAGCGTTGGCAATGCCCAAGGAAAAAATTCGCTTCATCAATCCGGCCCAGGGCGGCGGCTTCGGCTCCAAGGGCGGCCTCAAAGTCGAACCGATTGCCGTAGCCCTAGCGTTTCATACCAACGGCCGGCCCGTGCGGGTGAAATTCAATCGCGAAGAAACTTTCATCTCGACATTGACGCGCCACGAAGCAGTAGTCTATTCGAAGACCGGCGTAAAGAAAGACGGCACAATGATGGCCCGAGAGATGACCATCTATTGGGGCGCCGGCGCCTATGCCGAAAAAAGCCCGACGGTATGCATCCGCGGCAGCTTGCCCGCGCCAGGACCTTATCGAATTCCCCACGTGAAAGTCGACGGCTACGCGGTTTACACCAACAAACCCGTTGCCGGTTCCTATCGCGGTTACGGCATTCCCCAAGGCGCCTGGGCTGGCGAACAGCAAATGGATGAGATTGCCAAACAGCTTGGCATGGACCCTGTCGCGATTCGCATGAAGAATATCTTCGTTGAAGGCGACATCTCCTATTGGGGCGAGCAGCTCCATGCGGTCGGTCTCAAAGAAACCCTCGTCAAGGCCACCGAAGCGATCGATTGGGGCAAAACCGTCGCCACCGACCAAACCGGGAGTAAAGATCGGCAAAGGCTTCGCCTGCATCCAGAAACCGACGCGCTCGCCGACGACATCGAATGCGGGCGTCACGGTGAACGCCCAAGGCGAAGTTACGGTATTGGCGGGAACCGTGGAGATCGGCCAGGGCTGCAACACGATTCTTTCCCAAGTCGCGGCAGAAGAGCTCAAGGTGCCGATGGAAAAAGTCCGTATGCACCAGCTCGACACGGACGTGATCCCCTATGATGCGTCGACCACCTCGAGCCGCAGCACCTATCATATGGGCAATGCGGTGCGTAGCGCGGCGATTCATGCGCGCGAGCAGATCATGGAAGCCGCGAGCCCGATGCTGGAAGCCAAAGTGCAGGACCTCGATTACGGCGACGGCAAAGTTTTTCTCAAAGACCAACCTCAGCAGGCTTTGCCCATCGGTGAAGTGGTCAAGCGCAAGCTCGGCATCCACGGCATCGTGCGCGGCGACGCTTCCTACACTTATGAAATCGGCAAAGACCTGGATCTCGAGACCGGTCACAGCGATCATGCCTCGGCGTTTTACATGTATGCAACTCAAGCCGCCGAAGTCATGGTCGACGAGGAGAGCGGCCGAGTGCGCTTGCTGCGCATGTCCGCGGCCCACGATGTCGGCAAGGCGATCAATCCCCTCAATTGCGTCGCGCAGATCGAAGGCGGCGTCGCCATGGGCATCGGTTCCGCGCTGCACGAGGAGATGATCATCGACGCCACCGGCAAGGTGCGCAACCCTTCGTTTCTCGATTATCATCTCGTCACCTCGCTCGACGTGCCCAAGATGATTCCCATCATCGTCGAGTGCGCCGAACCCGAAGGCCCCTACGGCGCCAAAGGTCTCGGCGAACCTGGTCTCGCACCGACTCCGGCAGCGATCGGCAATGCCGTCGCCGATGCCATCGGCGTGCGCGTCTATGACTTGCCGCTCAAACCCGAAAATGTTTTTTGGGCGATCCAAAAGAGTAAGAAAAAAAGCGCCGCGTAGTCGACCAACCTCGAATTTCGACAATTTTTCGTCTAACATCCGGCCATCGGTCGAGCCACACGGCTCGACCGATGGTGACGGGCTCGTTGGAGGTCAAGTTCATGCGGCATCGTCAGATTCAGGTCCTAGCGATAGCGGCTTTCCTACTGGCGGCGCTGTTCAGTTTGCCCTTATCGGCACCAGCCGCAGAATCACCGCCCCGAACCATTCAAACCATCTCTGGCATGCCGCCGGTCGTCGATCCGAATAACCTCTATAGCGAGATCCGCTCCAACAAACTCAGCCCGGTCGTTGCGAATCATCTGCCGCGCGTCTACGTGCCCAATCGCAGCTCCAACGACGTCTGGGTCATCGATCCGGCAACGCTGAAAGTCGTCGACAAATTCAAAGTCGGCATCAACCCGCAGCATGTCGTGCCGTCGTGGGATCTAAAAACTCTCTGGGTCAACAACAACGCCGAAGGCCGTCCTGACGGCAGCGTCACGCCGATCGACCCGATGACCGGCAAGCCGGGCAAGAACATCCCGGTGGACGATCCTTATAATATGTACTTCACTCCGGACGGCAGTGCCGCCATCGTCGTCGCCGAAGCCCATAAGCGGCTCGACTTTCGCGATCCCCACACCATGGCGATCAAATATTCCATCGACACGCCCAATTGCTCGGGGATCAACCACGCCGATTTTTCCATCGACGGCCGCTACGCCATTTTCACCTGCGAATATGGCGGCGCGGTCGCCAAAATCGATCTCGTCGAGCGCAAAGTGATCGGCTATTTGAAACTCTCCACCGGCGGAATGCCCCAAGACGTGCGCATTTCGCCCGATGGCAAAGTGTTTTACGTAGCCGATATGAAAGCTGCGGGCGTTTTCATCGTCGACGGCGACAAGTTCGTCGAGCTCGGCCATATCAAAACCGGTCTCGGCGCGCACGGGCTCTATCCGAGCCGTGACGGCACTCAGCTTTACGTCGCCAATCGAGGCGTCGCACGCGTATACGGCCCGCCCAAAGGCAAAGGCAGCGTCAGCGTCATTGATTTTGCGACGCGCAAAGTGACAACGACTTGGTCCATTCCAGGCGGCGGCAGTCCCGATATGGGTAACGTCAGCGTCGACGGCAAACAGCTTTGGCTGTCCGGGCGCTACGACAACTCCGTGTACGTTTTCGACACCGCCACGGGTCAGGTCAAAACTATTGCCGTCAAAACCGAGCCGCATGGCTTGACGGTTTGGCCGCAGCCAGGACGGTACTCCCTCGGCCATACGGGAAATTTGCGCTAGCGATTTGGTAATTGAACTCGAAGCAGTAGACCGGGTAAAGTTGGCGGCGTAATCGGAGAAAGCTCTATGATCACAACACTTCGTCTATGGTTCTTGCTCGTTGTCATCGTCGTTCCGGCACGAGCTAACGCGGCGGCGGCAGAGCAGGATTTTTTCCGTGGCAAGACGATTCGGATCGTTGTCGGCTTCGCCGCCGGCGGCGGGTTCGACGCTTATGCGCGCATTATCGCCCGCCACATGGGCCGGCATATTCCGGGCAATCCGGCGATGCTCGTCGACAACATGACCGGCGCCGGCAGCCGGGTCGCCGCCAACTACCTCTTTCGCGCACAGCCTGATGGATTGGTGATCGGCAACTTCATTGGCTCCCTCGTCTTGCAGCAAATCATGGGCGACAAAGGCATCGAGTTCGACGGACGCCGATTCGAGTGGCTTGGCGCGCCGGTGCAGGACGAGAACGTTTGCGCTCTAACCAAAGCCAGCGGCATCAATTCGCTCGACGACTGGTTCGCCGCCAAGAAACCGGTGAAACTCGGCGGCGAAGCGCCGGGCGCCAACGATTCCGATACGCCGCGGGTTTTGAAAGCTGCGCTGGGCTTGCCGATCCAATTGATCGAAGGCTTTAAAGGCACGTCGAATATCCGCGTCGCCGCCGAGGCGGGTGAGATTGACGGCGGCTGTTGGACCTGGGCGTCGATCAGAACGACCTGGGCCAATGGGCTCGAATCGGGAATGGTCAAAGCAATTATCCAGGTCAACTCGAAAAAGGCCGCCGACATTCCCGATGTGCCGAATGCCATCGATTTCGCGAAGACCGCCGATGCACGCGTGTTGATCGACTCCGGAATTCACGCGCCGTCGGCGATCCTGCGCGCTTATGCGTTGCCGCCCGGCACGCCGAAGAACCGTCTTGAAGTCCTGCGCAACGCTTTCAACACGACGATGACAGACGGCGAATTTTTAGCCGAGATGAAAAAATCCAAACTGGAGATCAATCCGCTATCAGGCACCGAAGTCGACGGTATCGTCAAGAAACTATTTCAGACGGACGCGAAGAGCGTGGCGAAAATCAGGGAGGTGCTGGTACCGCAAAAGTAACGGCGCACACCCAACAAAACTTGCACCGATGTTGAGTCCGACACAGAGAAAGGTAGAACTGTCTGCTGCGCCTTAGCGCCAATTAATTACTCTCAGAAGATTGGTAAAATCGTCGGTCCACAAGTCGCCGGTGCTTCGTTCATCTAAACGCTGCCAACGCTGACTTACCAGAAAGGGTGCGAGATCCTTTTCTCGGTGGGCCAACACTACCCAGCGGGAAGCGGATTTTCCCTCGGCGCTATCCGTTGAAGTAATATTAAAGTCGTTTTGGATGTAGGCAACGAGATTCAAGTTTTGCGCGAGACGCCGGAGCACCGGCGCGAGATCCATATAGCGATTCGAAATATGCGCCAACAGAATACCCTCTGCCGTGGTCTTCTTGAGATACAATTGCAGCGCTTCGCGCGTCAGCAAATGGGTCGGAATCGCGTCCGAGCTGAAGGCGTCGAGAACGAATAGATCATAATAATTATCGGCCGCTTTGGCCAAGGACAGTCGAGCGTCGCCAAGGATGACTGCGACCTTCGGCGGGCAGTCGCGCAGATAGGTGAACAGGCTGTCGTTACGCGCGATCTTTTCGACCAGCGGATCGATCTCGTAGAAGGTAAATTTCTGTCCCGCGCTACCATGGCAAGCTAACGCGCCGGTGCCCAATCCGACGATCGCGACATGGCCTTCACTGCGAAGTTTCGCAAACAGGCTTAAAATCTGACCGGCCGGACCGGTTCGGTGGAAATAGGTTAACGGCTGCAAGCGCAGCTGCGGGTCAGTGTTTTGGGCGCCGTGAACGGTAGTTCCCTGAAACAAAACATGCCGCTTGCCGTCGACATCCACAGTCGCTCGATAGGAGCCAAAAAAACTGCGATCGGCGTACAAAATTTTACCGGCCGCACTAGGATACCACAACAAAATAAAAGTCAATGCCGTCATGGCGACGCCAAACCGGAGTGGCCGGTGGGCAAAGGCCAGGAAAATCGCTGCAGAGGCACCGCAGATCAGCAAGCGGTCGTTAGCGGGCGGTAGAATCTGGGCATGTCTCATTGCCAGAGTGATGAAGATAATCAACGCAACCAGCGTGGGAGGCAGGAGCCAGTCCAACCGGCGGTTCAGTTTAGAATCATAAGTTGCTCCAACGTAGGGTCGGATAAACGCTGCCGCGGCGAGCGCTAGTGGATACTCCAGAACGCCTTTAAAAATCACGGGCGCAATCAGCGCGTTGAACACGCCACCTAATACACCACCGACAGATATCCAAAAATAAAAATCAGTCAAACGCCGCACGCTGGGCCTGTCCTTGGCGAGCTGTCCGTGACAAATAAGGCAGGTCACAAAAAACGAAATTAAATGCAAAGGTAAAAGGAGCCACGCCGGTTGTGTCGCGCCTAAAAATACGGACGAAGCCGTGCCAAGGAGCAGGAATACCTGCAGTCGAATGAGAAATCTATTCGCTGCCGCGGCAGGATGCGCAAACGCCACCACGAAAGACAACAGATAGACGGTAAGTGGCAGCACCCAAAACAACGGTACTGAAGCCACGTCCGTCGTCAGATACGACGTAACGCCGAGTAAGAGGCTTGAAGGAACCAAGGACCAGAAAACCCAGCGTAAGCGCCGGGGAAATTTCACATCCATCGAATCGGATGGCGTTGGATCTGCCTGCTCGATGGGAGCTGTTGCTCCGCTGCTATTACCAGATAAGGGTCGGAGACAACACCACGCACAGAGGGACATCAAAATCAGCAGAACTAGGTAACCGAATAACCAGAGATGATTCTGCTGACTCAAAGTAAGTCTTGATTCCATAAGCAACGGATAGGCCAGCAAACCGACGATGCTGCCTGCATTACTTGCGGCGTACAAGAAGTAGGGATCGCGGGCAGCGCTGTGCACGCCTTGGGCAAACCATTTCTGCATCAAGGGCGCGCCGGCCGACAAGATCAAAAATGGGAAGCCAATGGATACCGCTAGGACCGCCAAAACGAGGCTCACCGGGTTGCGCGTCGGTGCCGTCAGCCAATGGAGCGGAAGAGCAACTGGTAAGAGCAACAACGCGGCTAACGCAAGAACAAGGTGCACGTACGCGTGTCGTCGCGTGCCGAGCCAAGAAGAGCCGAAGTGCGCGTAAGCGTAACCCGCCAGAAGGCAACCTTGATAAAACATCAGGCTGGTGTTCCAAACCGCCGGACTGCCGCCGAGGAACGGCAGAATCATTTTGGCGACCATCGGTTCAATAATGAACAGCAGGGCTGCGTTGACGAACAGCGTTATCGAATAGAAAAATAACAATTCCGTGTCCTTGTGCGCGGTTCCGAAACAAAGTTGTGCAGGATTCGATTCTAGTCAACGTTGTGCGAGACGCGTGCCAACCCATTCCAGATCAGGACACCAATGGAAGGTAATAAGATAGGTGCCATTTAATTGACAGGACCCTCCGTCGTCGATAAAAAGTGTCTACAGCAACAGGCAATTTGAAGATAGCGAACCTGCTAAGAGGGAATAAATGGCCCACGAAATTGCAATTGACGAGCTACGAACTTTGGCGCAACAGGCCGGACTTAACATCCCCGACGAAGAGCTTCAACGATTGCTGCCCGGAGTTAACCGGGCGAAAAAACAGGCCGCCGAATTGCGCGCGCTCATTGACAGCGGCGATGAGCCCGCAGCGATTTTCATCGCCGCGAAAAAAAACCAATAGCAAGATCTCCATGCAAAACGATGAACTCTGCTATCTGACCATTGCCGAAGCGGCTAGCGCGTTGAGCAAAAGAGCTGTCTCATCCGTTGATCTCACCGAAGCCTGTTTAACGCGTATCGACGCAATCGACGGTCAGCTTCACAGTTTTATCACGTTGACCGCCGATCGTGCCCTGGCACAAGCGCGACAAGCGGATCAGGAGCTGAGGTCGGGGAAAGGTCGCGGGCCGTTACACGGGATTCCGATTGCGCTCAAAGATCTTTACCTGACAAAAGGGATTCGCACGACTTGCCATTCGGCGGTTTTAGAAAATTGGCTTCCCGATCGAGATGCCGCGGCGGCAATTAAACTTGCCGCTGCGGGAACCGTACTGCTTGGAAAACTCGGCATGCACGAGTTCGCTTTTGGCGGTCCGTCGGTCGATGCGCCCTTTCCGGCCGTGCGAAATCCCTGGAACACCGCGCACATCCCCGGCGGTTCCAGCAGCGGCTCCGGTGCGGCATTGGCTGCCGGGCTGTGCTATGGCGCGCTCGGATCCGATACCGGCGGTTCTATTCGCACGCCGGCATCGCATTGCGGTGTTGTCGGCATCAAACCGACCTACGGCCGTGTCAGCCGTTACGGCGTGATTCCTCTCAGTTGGTCGCTCGATCACGTCGGCCCAATGGCTCGCAGCGTCGAAGATTGCGCGCTTTTGCTCCAAGCCATCGCCGGCCATGACCCAAGAGATCCGGCCTGTGCGGATGTAGCCGTGCCCGACTTTCGAGCTACACTCAAAGATGGCATTCAGGGTCTGCGCATCGGCGTACCGCGTACGGGTTGGTTTGATGAAAATTTGGGTGTCGCGCCGGAGACCGAAGCCGCGTTTAACGAGGCGCTAAAAATATTGGAAAGCCTCGGCGCGGCCATTGTTGAACTCGACGGCACACCCTTCTCCTTGGCGCGCAAAGCAAACCAGACAATTTTAGTCTGCGAAGCCTACGCTTACCATGAGAAGACCTACCAAGAGACGCCGCTGAAGTTCGGCGCTTCGGTCAGAAGAAGAATGCTCGAAGGAGCCTTTCTAAGCGCGGTAGATTACATAACCGCGCAACGGGCTCGTTCGGTCTTGAACGAACAGATCTGCGCTAACTTCGCTCGTGTCGATGTTTTTGCCGTACCCGGCGCGCCGCGCCCGCCCGAGGCTTTTGCGACCATGGACCCCAACGAGCAAAATCTTCGGCCGAGCTTCACCAATCCATTCAATTTGACGGGACTCCCCGCGCTCTGCTTTCCGTGCGGCTTTACCGAAGGCAATTTGCCCTCCGGACTTCAGATCGTCGCTCCGCCGTTCGAAGAAGTAACGTGCTTTCGGGTTGGCTATGCTTACGAGCAAGCCACAGATTGGCACAAGCGACGACCTGCTCTTTGATGCGCCTTTGCAAGGCGCGAATATTTCCTGCAACCCGGATCCATACGTCCCAGGTTAATTCCAAGCACAATCCAGGCGAATTCGATTGATCTATGGTTGGGCGAATACTCGGAAATACATCGCTGCCAGTGCCGGTTCCATACTCTGCGCCGCCGCCAGTTCGCGCTGAATGGAGGGATCGAGGCGTTGACGCGCTTGTTCCGCCAAACGCAGGACTTCTCGTTCATCAACTTTCGTCAGCCGGCCATTGTCAACGACGATTTCACCGTTAACTATCACGCTGTCGACATCGCCGCCATTTTCACAGAAAACCAGTTGGCTCATCACATCATTTAATGGCGTGAAGGCCGTGCGATCGCGCCGCAACAAGACGATATCGGCAAGCTTCCCTGCTGCGAGTATCCCCCCATCCAGCCCAAAAGCGCGCGCGCCGTTCCGCGTTGCCATGGCGAGAGCCTGCGCCGGCGCAATCCATTGATTATAGTCGCTGCCGGCTTGGTTATGAATTAACGCCGCCAAACGGACGGCATCAAACATATTTTGTCCGTCGTTGGATGCGGCTCCGTCGGTTCCGAGCGCAACCGGTACGCCCGCGGCGAGAAATTGTTTTACCGGCGCAAGCCCGCTGCCAATGCGCAAGTTGCTCGCCGGATTGTGTACCGGCGTGGCGCCGCGTTCGGCGAACAAATTGACATCGTCTTCCTCGATCCAAATAGAATGGGCGCAGGAAAGCTTCGGCCCGACAATGCCGAGAGCGTCGAGATGTCGCAGCAGCGAATGACCATAGATCTTTCTGCCCTGCATGGCCTGTGCTTTAGTTTCGGCGAGGTGAATATGCATGGGCAAGTCTTTTTGGCGCGCCATTTCTGAACAGCCGCTCAACAACGCATCACTGCAACGCTGAACCGCGGAGGGCCCGGGACAGCAGATCGTCAGCTTTTCTGGATCGTGAAATGATTCGATAAATGCCGAGCAGTCGTCAAGCCAATCACGGGTGGACTTGGCCTCGCTTGCGCTCATGCGCTTAATCTCGTCATTCAGCTCAGGATCGGTATCCCCAAGAGGGATCGTATCTTCATAGTTCTTGTCCGTCATGGTTAACGAAACTACATGGCGCAAACCGAGATCACGCATCGCTTGGATCGCGCCGCCGGCTCCCATGAACCGGCACGATGAATTGCCGGCGAAGTGATCCAGCACGGTCGTCGCGCCGTTCTTGAGCATCTCCATCCCGCCCAGCAGCGCGCTGGCATAAAAGTCCTCCTCGCGCATACCACGCAAGGACGCGCGGTAGTAGGCGCGCCAAATTTCCAGCGGCTTACTCGGCATCATGCCGCGGGCAAGATTTGCCGGCGAGTGACAATGCGCATTCACCATCCCCGGCATCGCGATCATACGGTCGGCTTCAATCGTCCGGTTGAACGGACCGTCCGGCGTCCATTCGGCCGGACCGACATAGGACAATCGGTTGCCGTCGATCACAATTGATCCTGGATCGACGATATCGTTCTGATCGTTCATCGTCACCAGGAGAGCATTGCGAATTAAAGTCTTCATGTCACACCTCTGTCGATCAGGGCACGACTCCACTCCATAAAAAACCAACAGGGGCACGGTATGCGCTGCCCCTGTCACTCAGACACTTTATCCCTCGCGGAAGAAATCCTAGACAAATCCCATTTTGCGGCCCCAGTTCTCGGAATCTTGCAGAAAGTCGACGATTTGCTGGTTCTGCTCCGCGGTAAAATAGTTCTTGGCTCGGCCGGTATCCAAGACATCGTCCCAGTTCGCGAGCACATGGAGCTGAATGTCGTTCTTCGCTAAATTGATTTTGCCTTCATGCTGATTGAGCCGGTCTGAAGCATAATCAAAGACACAAAGACAATGGGTCATCTTTGCTCCCGCGCCGCGGATGCCGATATTGAAACGGAGCTTGCTCAAACCGTCGGTGATCAGATCTTCGACGAGCATCACCCGCTTACCGGGCTCTAAAATGCCTTCGATCTGTTTGGTACCCCCATAGCCCTTAGGCTGCTTGCGGATATAGATCATCGGTTTTCTGATCAAGTGGGAAACGAAGGAGGCGTAAGGGATACCCGCGGTTTCACCGCCGGCCACGACGTCGATATTGTCCAACCCGATATTGGTCTCAGCTTTTTTCGCCAACTCGGTGACGATGTATTCGCGCTCCGTCGCAAAGGAGAGCAGCTTTCGGCAGTCGATATAGACCGGTGAAATGCGGCCCGATACAAAGACGAAAGGTTTGTCCTTGTAAACCGCGATGGATTCTGTGGCCAGCAACATTTCAGCCACTTTTTGGGAAGCTTCGCTCATGACAACACCTTTCAGAATTTCGGAATAGGCAGGTCATAACATAGCGATAGCCCATTTCCAACAAAGTTGGCTTGACAAAAATCGAGTTTCCGTCGCGGCGGAAAACGAAAGGGAATGTCCATTTTCACTCCGATTCGGCGACTCGCGATCGTCCTAAGCTCGAATAAGATTGAGCAGTTGATTTCTTTTTGATTGCTCGTGCCGGTGGCGCGCCTCGGGGTGGTCCTGGCCATCCCGAGTGTGGGTGGTACAAGATGAAAATCAATTTGTCCTCGAGAGCCACCTCTACCAGTCTAAGGCGTGGAATGAATCGATTCTCAGGCCCTTCGGAAACTGATAAACTGCTCCGAATGAAGCGCCTCCCGACCGCTGTCGCAAATGGTCCGTCCATCTTGCCGACCATCAATCAGCGCCGCCTCATGCGCGATTTGAATGCCATTGGCCGCATCGGCATCGGCGAACGTGGCGCGGTAACCCGCCTGGTATTCTCCGTCAAAGAACTGCGCAGCCGCCAAGTGTTGATTCACCTCATGCGCCAGGCCGGGCTCAAAATCCACATTGATGCCATCGGCAATATCTTCGGCCGCTATGACGGCACCGATGCCAAAGCGCCGGCGGTCTTAGCCGGATCACACCTCGACACCGTAGTCCATGGCGGCAAGTACGATGGGCCGGTCGGCGTTATCGGATCTCTGGAAGCGGTGCGCACTATCAGCGAACATAAAATTACAGTGCGCTCGCCGCTAGAAGTCGTCTGCTTCGTCGGCGAAGAGTCGAGCCGTTTCGGCTTCTCCACGCTGGGCAGCAGTCTGATCGCCGGCGAAGTGCATGCAAAAGACTTGGCCAACGCGATTGACGCACAGGGCACCAAATTAGCTGACGTATTGTCGAGTTTGGGAATAACGCAGCGCAACTTGCACAGTCTTCAGCGCGAACCGAAGAGTCTCAAGGCCTATCTGGAACTCCACATCGAACAGGGTCCGATCCTCGAAGCGATCGGAAAAAGAATCGGCCTGGTTACATCCATCGCTGCGCCGAGCCGGTTCAGGATTATTTTCACCGGCCAGGCGGATCATTCCGGCACCACGCCGATGAACATGCGCAAAGACGCTTTGGTAGCGTCGGCGCAGTTGATCGAGTTCATCGAAACAATCTGCCGCAAATATGGCTCGATGGAAAAGGGCCGGGTCGTCGGCACCGTCGGGGCGATCAAGATCGAGCCAGGAGTGATCAATGCCGTACCGGGACGTGCTGAGCTCTCTGTGGACATTCGCAGTACGAGCGCCAAATCCAAGGCGTTTGTCGTTCGGCAGGTTAAACAAAACGCTGAGCAAATTTCCCGCAAACGGCGCATCAAGGTCGAGATCCTGACGATCCGTGAAGAGAACCCCGTGCCCCTGGACAATAGGCTCCTCAAAATCACCCGCGAAATCTGTAAGCAAAAACAAATCATTTATGAAATTATGCCGTCGGGCGCTGGACACGACGCTATGCAGATGGCGAAGATAACGCCGGCCGGAATGATCTTTATTCCCAGCCAGCGCGGCATCAGTCACAATCCATTGGAATGGACCGACCCGGACGACATCGGTCTCGGCGCTCAACTATTGATGGAAACCATGATTCGAGTCGCCAATGAGAAATTCTAAGTCTAAGACCAAACGAATTTTGACCGCCACCCAAATCAAAGCCATTGTCGAACGCTTTGCCAAAGATATGTCGAAGCAGTACGGCAACCTCGATTCCGTCGCTTTCATAGGCATCCGCACGCGCGGTCCGCATATCGCAAAACGGCTAGCCCAGATCATCAAGAAGCGATACGGCAAAGAAATCCCGGTCGGGGAGATGGACATCACGCTCTATCGTGATGACTTAAATGCACTCCTGCCCGGCGGCACAGTCGATCACACGCGTATCCCGTTCGATATCGCCAACAAGATCGTGGTTCTTTTCGACGACGTGCTCAATACCGGTCGCACTGTGCGCGCGGCCGTCGATTATTTGATCGACCTCGGGCGTCCGCGCATGATCCACCTGGCGGTGATGATCGACCGCGGCGGCCGCGAATTGCCCATCGCCGCCAACTACGTCGGCAAAAAAATCAGTTTATCAAAGGGCGGAAATATTCAGGTCCGGCTAAAAGAAGTCGACAAGATCGACGAAGTCATCCTTGGATGAGCCTCGAGGTCAAGTGATTGAACGGTAGTTTGGAGAACCCTCCGAAAATTCGCCGGTGAATTGAAAACACGAGAGCGATAGGAAGTAAAAATTAGATGTATTGCCGTCGCAATTGCGCGACGAAGAAATTTCCGTTAAGCGGATTTCCGCTGCTCCGTCACCAAAGGAGCCGCCGTATGGGCTTGGGATGGAAAGGTCATCGTGACGCGAGTTCCGACGTTGGGCTTGCTGCTTACTTCAAGTTTACCGCCGATTAGCTCCGCCATTCGGCGCGATACGGTCAGACCGAGGCCAAGACCGGAGAAGGCTCGTTGCATGGAATTATCCGCTTGATGAAACGGCTCAAAAATTGAATCGATCTTGCTTTCCTCAATGCCGGTTCCCGTGTCCGTTATTTCGAATTCGATACTACTGCGATTTTCCGACTGCCGCGCCTTCACAACGATCCCGCCTTCAGCAGTAAATTTGACTGCATTGTTAAAAACATTCTGGAATATTCGCTCGACTTTCGCGCGATCGCTAACGATCGAAAGGTCGCCCTCGACCAATTCCACATGGAGCGTCAAGCCTTTGTCGCGAATCGACTTTTCGTACCGCTTCACGGTTTCATTGACGACCTCTCGCACATCGAATTTCCCGATCGTCGCGTTGGCGTCTCCAGCGTTCAACGATGTCATCCAAAGCACATTATCAATAAGCTCAAGGAGTTCCTCGGAGTTGCGGTAAACGGTTTCTAGAACCTTCTGTTGATCTTCGCTAAGTTTGCCGATGACTTGGTTCAACAGCAGGTAAACAAAGCCGACGACTACGCTTAGCGGAGTCCGAAGCTCGTGAGAAATGTTCGACAAGAAATCGGATTTGACTTGTTTAAGCCGCGACTTGGCATTGCGTCGATCAAGTCCGCGGCGCACGAGCGCAAGGATATGGTTGACATCAAAAGGCTTGGAAATGTAGTCGAAGGCACCGAGGCGCAGACCTTCGATGGCGGTATCCAAAGACCCGTAGCCTGTAATTATAATCGCTTCGATGTCCGGATCATGCTGCTTCACTTTTTCCAGTACATTAATACCGCTAAATCCCGGCATCTTTAGGTCAACCGTTACAAGGTCGATGGGAATTTGTTTGAGCATTTCAACGGCCTGCGCCCCGCGCTCCGCGATGTGCACGTTGTAATACGGGTTGAGAATCATCTTGAGTGATTCCCGAGGACCAATCTCGTCATCAACAATTAGGATGTGAGGTTTGGTAGCGTCCATGCGACGGCAAAAAAAGCAAAGAATATGCCACTGTCAACTTTGTGGCAAACGATTAATTTTAAAAGGAATTTTGTTGAAATAAAGAAACGTTAATAAGGTTTCCGGGACAAATTTGTCCAACTATGTCGGTAATTCCGTTAGAGCGTAATTATTAGCAATTCATATAGTTATCTTTCATACGGTGCCTGCGGGTTCAGAGACGTTCCACTTTGTCAACCACTCAAAGAGTGGCATGTCGAAAAACTATTTACAACCTGGTTATCCTGCGCGCTCTGGAGGTGTACAGTTAAATTCAATCCTCCAAGGCATGCCTCGTCGGATCCAGTTGGTCAGCTCCCGCTTTCGTGTCGTACGAGTCTAGGATGATCGGGCGATCCGTCGTCAGATTTCGCTAAGCGGGTGTGCGCCATTTTCTACGCTCAATCATGAGATGCGAGAATTGCGTCCTAAGATGTGCCGGAGCGGTTCAACGATCATCTCGAAATTGGCACGAATACTTTGATGCTGTCGGTATCGCGTTTGGGACGAAGATCGCAGCACGATGGTTTAGCATAAAGCCCCACTTTTATTTAGCAATAGCTTTACTACTACAGGAAATCATGTGGGTAATTTCATCTCTTCCTCTGCTTCATTGGGGTCGTGAATCTTCAGTTTTTCAATTCGATACTTAAGAATGCGCCGGCTTGTCCCAAGCAGCGCCGCTGCTTTGGTTTGATTAAACCCCGTCCGCTGCAGCGCCTTCATAATCAATTCGCGCTCAAATTCATCCACCGCGTCGCTCAACGGGCGTGATCCGCTCAGCACATCTTCTTTGAGCGTCGCCGTTTGATCCATGGATCGCATGCTCACCGGTAAGTCACGTAACGTCACGGTCTCATGCGGCGTCAAGATCGTCAGGCGCTCGATTAGGTTTTCCAATTCTCTGATGTTCCCCGGCCAGTTATATAAAGTAAAAAAGTCGATCACCTCCGGCGATAGAATCTTTGCCGCCATGGAGTGTTCTTGCGCCTTGAGACGCAAGAAAAAATCGAGGAGCAACGGAATATCTTCGCGGCGCTCTCGGAGGGCCGGCAGAAACAGGGAGACGACATTCAACCGATAAAACAAGTCGGCACGAAAAGTCGCGTTTTTTGCCATCTGTTCGAGGTCCCGATTGCTCGCAGCAATGACTCGAACGTCTACTTTGATCTCATCGGTGCCGCCCAGCCGTGTAAAAGTCTCTTGTTCGATGGCACGCAAAAATTTCGCTTGCGTACCGAGGTTGAGCTCGCCGATCTCATCGAGCAACAAAGTTCCACTATGCGCCAGCTCGAAGCGACCGACTTTCTTTTGCGAGGCATTCGTAAAAGCGCCACGTTCGTAGCCGAACAACTCACTTTCAATCAGTGTGTCGGGCAATGCCGCGCAATTAACCACGACAAACGGTTTGGATCGCCGATCGCTGTTGTAGTGAATCGCCCGCGCAATCAGCTCTTTGCCGGTGCCACTTTCTCCGGTAATTAACACCGTGCTCTTCTTTGCCGCTACCATACTGACGGCTTTGAAGATGTCGATGATCTGTTTGGATTTCCCAACGATATTGTCGATCCCGTATTTGCGGCCGACTTCTTCTTTCAACCGTTCGAGTTCCCGCGATAGCTGGACTTTTTCCACGGCATGTTCGACACGCAGGCGCAATTCTTCGACGTCGAAAGGTTTGGTCACATAGTCGAACGCGCCTGTGCCCCGCGCGGCAAAAGCGGTGCGGGCAGTATTCAATCCGGTCAACATAATTACCTGGCAATCGGGATGGATCGACCGGAGTTGTTTCAAGACCGCCAGGCCGTCCGCGCCTGGCATCATAATGTCGAGCAGGACGACATCCGGTCTTTCATCGGTCAATTTTTGGATCGCTTCGTCGGCGGAAGCGGCTTCTAAAACACGATAAACCTTGTTAAAAACCATCTGCAGAGACTGCCGGACGCCCGGCTCATCATCGACCACTAGCAACAAAGGTTGGCTCATATCAGCTTTCTTGTCTGTGCTCTCGAATCACCAGCACTTCAATCGTCGACCTGGCGCAGTTTCGTTCTATGAGCGGATTTCCAAGCAAAACCCGGAGCGGCAGAAATTCATTTTCTCATTGATATGACGGAGTCGCGCTCGCCTAGGCAAATACGAAACCACGCTGTTTCCGGCGTGCTCGTTATGAATATCGATGTCGGTGCCCATCTTGTTCTGCGCTAAACGGCTAAAAGCATATTTTTGAGGATGCACTTCAATTGTGCCTCATCCGCGCGAATTTGGCACGTCTTTTCATGTCCCGTCAACTGAATGCGGGTCTGCCGCATGGCGCACTCGCTAGCGATGATATCTCGAGCAACGACCTGTAGCTTCTCATTAAGCGCGACGGCGTCGGATCCAGGATCGAAGTCGTCGAACTCGATCATGACCTTTAAAAGGTCGTCCATCCGCTCGACATCGCTACCTGTGGGAACGGGCGGACTCCGCGCGCCAACAGTTTCCATTTTACTCACATTGCGGAACCAACGATAGTCAGCGAGGCGCGGCTTTTTTGCGTCGCTTGAAAATACGCGTTCGCCGAGCGCAAACCGGTGCGCCCAATAACAAAACTTTATTGCCCCTGGGGCGGCGCGCCGAACACCGGACTAGCAATTGCCAAATTTTTTCTTGAGCTCGTAAGAATTAAACGGCTTGGTGAGACCGCCGAACTGTGTTCGTTCGACCATCGTTCGCGCGGCGAATTTAGAATCGACTAGGAAGAGTACGCCAAACGGCCGATGGGAGAGCCAGCGTCTCTCGGATAACCTCGGATTCATCAATGACTAGGATTCGCTTCATTCAGGTGAGCATGCCCATTGACGGCCGGACGAAGCGGCTTGCCCACGGGAATATGGACAAAGAATGATGTTCCCTTGCCCATCGTACTCTCGACCGTAACAATCCCCCCATGTTCTTGTACGATCTGATGGGACACCGCGAGGCCAAGACCGCTCCCTTCATCTTTACTCGTGAAAAACGGATCAAAAATATGCTCCAAGTCTTCCGGTGGAATACCAATGCCGGTGTCGCGAATCTCAACCTGAACATATTCTCTGATTAACTCGGGATCATTTTTTGCGGAAAGACGGGTTGAAATTACGATCGTGCCTCCGTCATTCATCGCCTGGATAGCGTTCAAAATCAGGTTCATAAATACCTGCTTCATCTGCTCTCTGTCAATCCACACCTTAGGCACATCGTGGCCCAATTCTCGCTGCACTTCCACGTTTTTTTCTTTCGCTTGGCTTTCGAGAATACGCGCTATGTTATCGACAACGTCATTGATGTTTTCCGGGGCTACATTCGGTTTCGATGGGCGAGCGAAGCTCAAAAGGTCATTAATTAGGCCGCAAATCCGGTCCACTTCCTTCAAGGCGAGCCCCTGAAATCCCTCGCGGAATTCTGCGTCGTCATAACGCTCTGGCAAAAGCTGGGTAAACGTTCGGATGGCGACCAGTGGATTACGAATCTCGTGCGCGAGACCGGCAGTTAGAAGGCCAAGCGAAGATAGCCTGTCGGCCCGCCGCAGGACAACTTGAGATTCCTTGAGCTCTTTTTCTCTTTGCAATAACCGTTCGGCCATTTGGTCAAATGCCGTGGCAAGATTTCCGAGATCGTCATCTCTGTTAATGTTAACGCGATATTCAAGGCGACCCTCTTCGATCTGTCGTGCGGCTGTCGTGAGTCTTTCTATGGGTTTGGTCATTCTCGCGCTGATAACAAAGATGATGAGCAGCCCGGTTACGAAGATGACCGATGAAACCGCTACAGCCCCAAAGGTTGCATCGCCGATTTCCTTGATTATGGGCCCCAGATTAAACCCTAGCCGAATCCCGCCCAATTTTTGGTGACCTAAGTAAACCGGCTTAGAGATATCCAAGATCTGCTCTTGATAATCGATATCCACAAGAGTTGCGGCATCGGACTTGATAATCTTTTTTCCAAGCTCGTCCGTAAAAGTAGAAAAGAGTTGCCGCTGGTCCGGATGGAAGTCCCCGACGATCCGGCCTTCCTTGTCAAAGATATACGCATAGTCAACATTTGGCTGTGCCTTTGCTTCGCGGACAACCGTTTCCAGCCGAAAGGTGTCAAGCTTGTACAACGCGCCGGTTACACTGAGTTCCATCAGGTTGATACCTACCGTGGCCCTTTCACCCATTTGGGCCAGGAGCAGGTTTTTCTGAGAATGTATTGTGAGGTAAGTAAGAGTGCCGATGGCGGCAAGGTAGAAAAGCCCAGCCGCAAGAAAGATTTTTAACCTAAGACTAAATCTAAACCGCGGATTCATGGCCGACATTACCAAGGCCGAACATTACCACGAGTCCACCTCCTTACCCAAGGAAGAAAACACATATTTTTCGACCTGTTTTAGCTTATCGATCGAATCTGGAGGTATTTCGTCGAACTTGGTCGTGTTCTGCTGTCTCTTCAACACTCCCTGCCCTTCTGGATAGGTATCCATTTTGATCAGCAGATCCTTTAGGCCATGGACAATTTTTGGATCAAGCCCCTTCCGCACCGAGAGCAGCTGTCTCGGAAGAGAAATTGTTTTGCCGATGATCTTCAAGCTGTCTCTAATCTCCGGCTTCAATCGGTCGATCTCCCGCTCGACGGTTGTAGCGGCATCTGCTCGTCCGCTAATCAAGACATTTACCGAACTACCGTCAGTACCATACATATAACCCACTGCGTCGTTCTTTATTTTCCCGGGAGATTTAACCTCAACCAATTTTAGCTTCTGCTCTTCCAATAGCATTCGTGGAAGGACACTGGCCGAGGTGGAATGCGGCTCCTCAAACGCGATGACTTTTCCCTTCAAGTCAGCAAGGCTGTTGATTCCGCTGTTCTTCTTTACGACGATCACTCCCTGGTAATGCGCCTCTCCATACTTCCACTGCCGCAAGATAGGAACTGAACCGGTCCACTTTGACATGATCATCGTGGGGGCCACGCTGTCATGAAACAGATCCACTTCGCCGTCTTTAAGGGCTCGCGCCAACAATTGAAATTTCTCAACGACCAAGATTTTGCCGCCGGTTATCCCGAACGGCGCCATCTTACTCGCAATATAGTCGACAAACTCTTGCCGATCTCTGATCGATCGAACCGGATCGTCGTGGACTCTGCCGAAAACTAGAATCCGCGCTTCACCCGCAAAAACTATTGGAGAAATATAAGAAACAAACACTGCAAGGGAAAAAAAGAATGCTACAAGGATTCTTGCTTTCACCATTAGCCCTATCCCCGCTCAATCATCTGACAGTCACAGACTCTGTTCGATAATCATTACCAGCTTTGTTCTTTTGCGTTGCAGCTTTGGGCAGGGCGATACATGTCAAAGCGGAAAAAAGCACGAAGAGCGCGGAAAGATAATAGGCCCAGCCGAATCCAAACGATTCAACGAGAATGCCAGAAACGAAAACCCCGATGGGTTTGAAAATGTTGCTCAGGGTCGTATATGTGGCAAGGTCCAAGGAAGTTTTTTCTGCACTGGCAAATTCGATCATCAGGTGATTGTAGTAAACCATCGCACCACTAAACAGAAACATATAGGTGAAAACCACGATCAAAAACAGATGAAGTGTGGCGGCAAAGGACAACGCCAGCGAAACTGGGACAAGTAGTAGCCCGGCGAGCATCAACAATTTCCTCGGCTCCCATCTGAGGTTCACATACTTCGAGAAGAAAGTAACAATCAGCCCTTGAAATACATATTCGGCCATCATCACGGTGCCTACGAAAGTAGGCGTAACCCCCAAATGTGTCAAGTATACCGGGAGGACCACGACACCCCAAGCGTCGAGCGCCCCGTTTAGCAGACCGAAACTCAAACCCAAAGTCTTAATCTTCTTGTCAACCGCTCCCCAGATTTTGAGCACGGGCATCTTAACCTGTTCCTGGAGATCGGGTAGATATTTCAACGCTACCAGCGCAGAGACCGCGGTAAACGCAGCAAAGATCAGCAGAGTATTTTCGATCGTGAGAATGGCAATCAAAAGCCCGCCACCGATCATTCCCACGCCCTTCGAAGCTTCTTTCAGTCCGAGCATCATGTTGATCAAAAACCGCTGATTTTCTTTGGCGGAAAAATGTTTAACGTACACCGCACTCATGTCGGCCATGTAAAGTAATCCGCGCACGAACCTTTCTAGATAAAGAAAGAAAAAGTTTGGCACCATATAAAACGCCGAGATGACGCTGTGAATGGCGAGCCCGGTTATGAAGGTCCGCTTGTAGCCCCAGCGGTTGAGCATTACTCCTATTCCAAAAGGAGCAAAGATTTCGGCAAACTTGAAGAGAAAGAAAAGAAACGCAATTTTAGAGATCGATACGCCTCGGGAAGCAAAATATATGGGGACAATAACCCTCAAGGCTCCGTTTGTCAGCGCCGCACTCCAATACCCTAGCGCAACGATGGGGATGGTCCATTTGGTGCGTTCCACGGATGCTCCTTTAGGGAAAGTCGCTTATGTCAGCCGAGAACGCTGTTTGCCATATAGCTATCGATCATGGGAAGCAGTCGGTTTGCCTCCTTATGTTCACTAACTGGGCCGCGAAACAAACTACCCATTCCCTCGACGGGCTTTAAGTATTCCCTTCTCCGAATGGGATACCTCTTTTCCAATTCAGAGAACCAAGCGGGAGCTTCTCCCTTTAAATATTTCAAGTTCTAAAATGATCTTTTCAGCCTTGCCCACTGCCAATTCATCCAAATATTTCCATGAGGTGTCGTCGAATGGCTGCGAGCGCGCATCGTAATAGCGAACATCCCAATCGAGGGAAAGACGGTCTACCTCGCCTTGGAAAGCCAGGCGCTTGCGTGGTAACCAGCAGGATCGGGCTCAAGCCCATCCCCAGCAAGGTTTCCTGACTTTCCTTATAGTAGTCCGCGGCTAGCTCATCATCGAAATATGTTTGATCAATATCAAATACACCCTCCTCGGCATCTTTGCCAGCCAGAAATCCTAAAAGCCCCGGCTTCGTGAGCGGAAATCTTTTCTTGTGTCGTCGCTCGCCGTCAGCAGTTTTTACCTCTACCCAATAATTCGATATCGGCAAAGGCGATTCACCGAATAGTTCATAGGCCCTAATCCGAAAGATCATCAATTGACCAAGCAGGCTTAACCGCAAAAGATCGCAGTCTTCGTTGTCAAAATACACGCTGCCAACAGAAGTTATTTCCTGGACAGGTTCGAGCGCATACTTTCCGAGAAACGGCTTTAAGTCTCGCCATAAATCGGCAACTTCGTTTTCATCGATGTCGATTTGATACTTTCTTTCGCACCTGTCGTTGAAAGCGGGAACGTTCATCGTAGTACCCTCCTTAAAATTCACACATCATTTGATCACGCGTATATTTTTCGATGATTTGAATGATGATTTGAATAGGCTTAAGACCCATAATCCTAGGTCTATTACTGAGGTTTTCGGGTGGTTGTAGCGAGTCTTTAACATGTAGGAGTTTCAGGCGCAGATTTGTCAGTCTTCGAACACTTGCTCAACTATTCCTCCGTTGTTGGATGGCCCCGTACTCGTGGCGCATGGTTGCCAATGGTTGGTAATGTGCCGCAGTTTATAGTCGGCTATGCAACAGTTACACCAAGTGGACGATTGCCAACTCACAATATCCCTACTGACCTGCAGGTGTCCGACGTTCCACCCAGTAAGGGCAGCGAGGCAACTATTTGTTGATAGCAAGCTTCACTTTTGCGTAGTGCGCTTGTAGGATTTTCGGAAATACGTGCGGTCACGAGGCAATTTCTTTCCTACCGACCGATCCTTGCGCCAAAGATAAATCGCCAGGCAAGAGTTAACATCGGCGCGAAGAATAATTTGTTAACGCTAAATTGTTGTCAAGGCTAAAAAACGGGATTTGCAATAAACTTCCCGGGGCGCAAATTGTCAGTTTTGTCCGGAATTGCACACTTTATGGCTGAACAAAAATGGCTTTCACCGAACCGCAGATTCCGCAAATAATAGGACGATTTCCTACGAAAAAGTTCAGAGCGTGGAGAGTAGATTCTAGAGATTGGCGTTGAGTTTGGACGCGATTAAGTGTTATTGAGCGTTCCGTCGAGCGATCTCGGAAAATATTGCTTTCACTATTTTTTTGTGGTTTTGGCCATCTTCGCCCATGTATCGCGCAGCGTCACGGAGCGGTTGAAAATCAATTTGTCAGCGGACAAAGCCTCGCCGTCTAAACAAAAGTAACCGAGCCGCTCGAACTGGTAACGCTCGCCGGGTTTCGTCTGCGCGAGATAGGGTTCGACATAGCACGAATTCAAGCGCTCCAGGGACTTTGGATTTATATTTGCCATCCAGTCGCGCCCTTCGGGAACATCGTCAGGGTCTTCCTTCGTAAATAGATGATCGTACAGCCGCACTTCGGCCGGCAGTGCATGTGCGGCAGAGACCCAGTGAATCGTTGCCTTTACCTTGCGACTGCTTTGCGATGAACCGCTCTTGGTTTCGGGATCGTAGGTGCAGCGAAGCTCGGTAATCGTCCCCGTGCTCGGATCTTTTACGACACCGATACACTTGACGATGTAGGCGTAGCGCAGCCGCACTTCTTTTCCCGGTGATAAACGGAAAAATCCCTTTGGAGGTTCTTCACAAAAATCGTCCTGCTCGATATAAAGAACCCGGGAAAAGGGCACCTTGCGCGTTCCCTTGCTCGGGTCTTCAGGATTATTGATCGCTTCTAATTCCTCGACCTGGCCTTCCGGATAATTTTCCAAGACAACTTTGACCGGCCGCAGCACTGCCATAACCCGCGGCGCGCGCTTGTTCAGATCTTCCCGCAGGCAATGTTCCAACATTGCGATATCGACCGTGCTGTTTCGCTTGGCGACGCCGATGCGCTCGCAGAACGTGCGGATCGCCTCCGGGGTATAGCCGCGACGGCGGTAGGCCGCTATCGTCGGCATTCGAGGATCGCTCCACCCCGTAACATGTTTTTGCTGTACCAACTGGAGCAGTTTGCGCTTGCTCAACACGGTGTAGGTGAGATTCAAGCGCGCGAATTCGATCTGCTGAGGATGATGAATGCCGAGGCGATCGAGAAACCAATCGTAGAGCGGCCGGTGATCCTCGAATTCGAGTGTACAAATTGAATGGGTAATCCCTTCAATGGAATCCGATTGGCCGTGCGCGAAATCATAGGTCGGATAGATGCACCACTGGTCACCGGTGCGATGATGTGTCGCCCGAAGCACGCGATACATGACCGGATCCCTTAAATTGATATTAGGCGAGGCCATGTCGATCTTCGCCCGCAGAGTGCGGCTACCATCAGGGAATTCTCCGCCGCGCATGCGCTGAAAAAGATCGAGGTTCTCCTCAATGGAACGGTTTCGGTAGGGACTGTTCTTGCCCGGCTCGGTCAACGTCCCGCGGTATTCGCGGATTTGGTCCGCATTGAGGTCGCAGACAAAGGCATCACCACTCTTAATCAATTGAACCGCGAACTGATAGAGCTGCTCAAAATAGTCCGACGCATAGAATTCCGTGTCACCCCAGTCGAACCCCAGCCAGCGCACGTCTTCCTTGATCGAATCGACGTACTCAACCTCTTCCTTGCTCGGGTTCGTGTCGTCAAAACGCAAGTTGCACTGGCCTTTGAATTCGGCCGCCAGGCCAAAATTGAGGCAGATCGATTTTGCGTGTCCGATGTGCAAATAACCATTCGGCTCCGGAGGAAACCGAGTTTGCACCCGACCTTGATTCTTGCCTTGGTTGACATCCTCAGTGACAATATTGCGGATGAAATGCGATGGAGTAGTCTCTGTCGGGTTTCCGATAGGTCTGCCATTCTCCTCACTAGCTCTCGTATCCACGGCCTCCTCCTCGTAAGTTGAGCAATATTTATCACTATTATCATATCTGGGACGTTTTCATAATGCGCCGTTGACGCCTTTTTCCTCGACTGTTAGCTTACCCCCATGAGTCAAGTTCGTACTCGTTTCGCCCCTAGTCCGACCGGATATCTACACATCGGCGGCGCGCGCACCGCCCTATTCAACTACCTTTTTGCCCGTCATCACAGCGGCAAATTCATTTTGCGCATCGAAGACACCGACCGCGAGAGATCGACGCCGGAGGCCATCCAGGCAATCCTCGACGCCATGAAGTGGCTAGAACTCGACTATGACGAGGGTCCATTCTATCAAACTGAGCGCTACCCCCTGTACAAGAATAAAATCAACCAACTGCTTGCCACGGGTAAGGCCTATCCTTGCGTGTGCACAGCTACTGAATTGGACGCCAAGCGGCAATTGGCGCAGAAAGAAAAACGCAAGCCCGCCTACGACGGCACCTGCCGGCCCCCGGAAGGCGTGATTCCACAACTGCCTCTGGACAAACCGTTCACCATTCGTTTCCGCTCGCCTCGCGATGGCTCAACGGTCGTTAAGGACCTGATCAAAGGCGATGTGGTTTTTGACAATCGCGAGCTCGATGACTTGATCATCGCCCGCTCCGACGGCACACCGACGTATAATTTTTGCGTCGTGGTCGACGATATTGACATGAATATCACTCATATCATCCGCGGCGATGATCACCTGTCCAACACGCCCCGGCAGATCCAACTTTATGAAGCGCTGGGTCACGAACTGCCGCAATTTGCCCATGTGCCGCTCATCCTCGGCACCGACAAAGCACGGCTAAGCAAACGCCACGGCGCGACTTCAGTGACCGCCTACCGCGATATGGGCTATTTTCCCGAAGCGGTGGTCAACTATTTGGTTCGACTGGCCTGGTCCCACGGCGACCAGGAAATCTTTTCGCGCCAGGAACTGATTGAGAAATTCTCGCTGGAAAACGTCGGCAAGTCGGCGGGAGTTTTTAATCCGGAAAAGTTCCTCTGGGTTAACTTTCATTATTTGAAAAACCGCCCACTCGACCAGTTGGCCGAGGAGATCGTGCCGTTTATCGAAGCCAAAGGCTACCCGGCGCCCCAGGACAAGGAGTGGCTCGAAAAAATGATCGCCACACTGCGCGAGCGCGCGAAAACCCTCACGGAGTTGGTTAATGCCGCGAGCTATTACTTGGCGGACGAGATTACTATCGATGAGAAAGCCGCGAAAAAATTCTTGACACGCGATGCCGCGGCGCCGATCGACAGTCTGATTCAAAAGTTATCGGCACTTGGCGACTTCAGCGAAGCCGCGATTGAGCAAGCTTTTACCGAAACGCTCGATGAACACAGCTTACAGATGGGCAACCTCGCTCAGCCCGTGCGCGTCGCATTGACCGGTTCCACCGTTAGTCCGGGCATTCATGATGTCATTGGGGTCCTTGGCAAAGAGCGCACAATTCGGCGACTCCAAAAGGCACTGGAAATCATTCGCCAACTTGACTCTCCGGGCTAATTCTTTTAGTTTTATCACCGCCAGCTTGAGGAGTCGGCTAATTGGTAAGCCACCTGACTCTGGATCAGGCGATTGAAGGTTCGAGTCCTTCCTCCTCAGCCACGGTCCCATCGTCTAGCGGTTAGGACACCGGCCTCTCACGTCGGGAACACGGGTTCGATTCCCGTTGGGACCACCACGGAATTCGAATACTCACCGCTCTTACCCGCAAATGTTACGGTTTTTTGCTCGATTGAACCACCGAGCATAACTGCCACTTATTGGCCTATCAGATTTTCAATAATTACCAGATTGTAGCTGCCCTATTAAAAGACAAGTATCCGGTGGACTTAATTGAACCATGAATGACTGTGCCTCTATTTTTAAGAGAATATCAAAAGAAGAGGTAATAGGAATTTCTTTTGAAGCCGACCTCAATACTGAGAGCGGCTCCATCAGCCGCTTGCCGAGCCAGCGATCAGCAGCACAATAGGGCTCGTGGGGCACGTTTCGGTCATCAAGGAGCAACAAGGTCAAAAAGATTAAAAACCAATCGCGGACGCTTCGGAGGCATTCCGTCCTTCGTTTGTTGTTACGCCAAATAGCCGGGAATTCAACCTCGTTCGGCGGCATGTTTATTGCGTGAGAAAACTAATGAAAGAGAGGGCGAGACGATGGAAGCCGAAAAGGACGATGGATGTATGTGCCCACGATGTTACGACCGCATTCCCGAGCAGTTCTATTGCCGCACCTGTGGCTACCTGCCGGACTGGCAGAGGACGTCCGAAAAGTGCGAGGTATACAGGGAAGCGGCGTAGGAGTGAGCTAGTTAATGAGCGTCGCAACGTCTTGAGTTGCCATCAGTAGAGATGGAATCGGCTGCAAGACGCCTCTTACCAAAAGAATCACGCAGATGCCGCCGAATGGGGCCCATATGGACCCATCAACCGCCTATCTTCTAATCTCCACTATCAGTATCTGCTTAGGGCTGGTAACAGCGAAGATAGCTAATTACCGCGGAGTTCCGGGCTCTGCATTCCTTTGGTTCATCGCAGGGACCTTCCTCGCGGTCATCGCGCTGCCAGCCGCCATATTTTTTCAACCGGTGCGAAAATCATCGAGCGCGAAAATATCGCTTAGAGCCGATTGAGGATATGCCGCTAGTGACACTGTGAGCCAGGTATGTCAATTTTGTCAGTATGAATTGTGAGGGATGGCAGTCATCGCACGACCAGCCGATGTTTTCACCAACCGCAAGCTTGATCTCGGCGATATCACGCTGTTCAGATGCATACGGAAGAAAGATGATCATGGTTGATCACCTGGCTATCCCTTGTTCATGCAAGTCACGGTCAGTGGCACGTTCGTTGTAGCTGACGCGTTGAGACTTCTTGGCGATCATCGCGGTCGATTAGAGATACTGCCGACCCGCGACGGGATCGGGGACGACCAGCCCCATTTGTTGAATGAGCGGCTCCACTTCTTGTTGAAATTCCCGACGTGCTTGAGTATTGCTTCGGCGCTTTAAACCCCAATGACAATATCGATTGGAGCGCTCCGAATCAGATCGGCCGAACATGTCTAAGGCTTTGACATACCAAAAATCAATGCTCCTTTGAATTTTCTCCTTTTGCTCTCCTCCTTTGAGCGCCATGTCAGCGGTTTGATTGGTTCCGAAACCGACGTGACCCATCTCCTCTTTTAAAATCTCCGGCAGGATTCTTTGCAGCGGCAAATAACTGCAATCAAGAAACTCTTCCAATTGAAAACGGCCGACGCGGTCGATCAAAAACCCGAACACGGCGAAATCTTCCCACGAGGAGATCAAACCACGGAATGCTTCCAAATATCGTTTTTGATTCGGAATGCTGAGCAAGAAAGAAGTATCCACACCGATCTCACCGGCCAGGACTGCGATTTTCCGATAATGATCCATTTCTTCGGCAGCGGTTCGTGCGACGATCAACTGATTAACTTTAGTTGGGGCAGTCAATAGCATATCCTTCACATACAGGTGCGGCCCGCCGATCTCGCAGTCGGCTTGAATCGTCAATACGCGACCCAAAAGTTGTTGGTATTCCTCCGGCATGGCTTCGAGAGCATTGCGCTCGATTTTCTCTTCAAGCATTTTATTCTCCTCTCAGACCTGAACTGACAGTCTACAGACTATACCGAGAACTTGAGCAAACATTACGCCATTCAATCCCATTCAACTTCGGCAGGCATTCCAACGGTACAAACCCATCGAAAATGTGTTGCGGTGTGAAAATCGAGCTCGAACTTGACGTTTCATGGGCTCATAAGGCCGTGGAATCACTGGCACATTCATTGCGGAAAATACGAGACGAAGGATGAAAACCCCTATTCATAAGGTGCTGGTCCGTCATCTGAAATGTTTACATCGACGGTTGTCAGGTTTAATCCTGCAAAAGGGAAGCGAAATGACTTCTCTAAGGACGGGTTCAGCCTGAAAGTAGGCTTCGGAAATAACACGAAATCCTAAAATGCCGCAGTTGTTGAAAGTAGATTTTTCTTGACGATCAATCGACAGACTTCTGCTGAGAACTTCCTGCCCGCGCATCTTACGCTTGACAAGCTGCGCAAAGCTGCTCGTTCGTGCCAAGGCTGCGACTTATACAAACATGCGACACAGACGGTTTTTGGTGAAGGTCCGAAGCAGGCGCGATTAGTATTCGTTGGCGAACAGCCCGGTGACATGGAAGATCGACAAGGTCGCCCGTTTGTCGGCCCGGCTGGAAGAATCCTCGACAGAGCACTCGAGGAGGCCAATATCCCCCGCGAGGAGGTCTATGTCACCAACGCCGTCAAGCATTTCAAATGGATCCAGCGGGGAAAGCGACGGATGCACCAAAAACCACTGATACGGCAGGTGATCTCGTGTAAACCTTGGCTGGAAGCGGAGATTAAAATCGTTAGCCCTAAAGTGGTCGTCTGCTTGGGAGTAACCGCCGCTCAATCCATGCTTGGAAGAGTTGTGCGCATTGCAAAGGAGCGGGGCAAACGTCTCGACAGCGAATTTGGCGGGACGATTTTTGTCACCACTCACCCTTCCGCAATCGTTCGACAACGCCAGAAGGCCGAACGGGAAAAGGAATACCTGTACTTTTTGGCTGATATTAAATTAGTGCGCAAGCATCTCGACAAATTGCCATGACTGCGATCCATGCATGAGCCGTGCGGTTGGAACCCATCACCTATTGGATTCCTCCATACTTTCCTGCGGCATTGCAAAGCCGCACCTGCTTTCGAATGAACCCGCGAAACATTTATCGGTTGAGTGGATATCTATTGTCGGCTTTGCTTTGGGCTAGCATTGGTCTGGCGCAGGGACAGCCATTGGCAAACCCTCCTTCAACTCCGGATAAGGTTGCAGCCCCGGCCCCCATACCGCTGGCAGACATCAATTCGGAATCAGAAACTGTTCTGGCTTTTACTCGGGATCTACCTGGCGATTTATCCGCGGACCGCAGCATAGCAACGGTAATGCAACAACTCCCGGGGGTCACTCGGGAAATCGACGACCGCATGCGCGAGAGCCGCAACATCGTTGCTCAACTCCCATCGATAGACGTCCTCGCTGGTCTGGAAGGCGAGTGGAACCGGATGCGCTACGAACTGGCTGGACTAAACCAGGATCTGACCGGTCGCGTGAATGAGCTGGAACGCTACCTCGCTCAGCTCGATGAACTGGCAAAGACTTGGGATCAGACGTTGGCTGCGTCCAAAGATGACAGCGCGCCGCCGGAATTGGTCAACCGCATCGAAAGTGTGATCGCGGAAATCCGGCAAGCGCATGAAGCAGCCGACAAACAACGCGCCCTGGCGCTGACGATACAGAGTCGGGTCGGAGTCCAGGACTCTCGGGTCGCCGAAGCGCTCACTTCGATCGACCAGGCGCGCAAAAATGCCTTGAGCCGCATCTTCCTGCGCGACAGCCCGCCGATTTGGAGTTCAGCGGCAGGTTCCGCACAAAACTTCCAGAAAGAAAGCTTGAATTCGTTTTACCGACAATGGACCGCGCTACGCGCCTACGCTGAACGTCAAACGATGCGCTTCGCGCTCGGCATCGTCGTTCTGTCTCTATTGACCGGGATGCTTTTCTGGATGCGCCAGCAGGTGCGCACACTGCCAGCCGAGGAAACCGCCTTGTCTCGCGCCGCACCGGTTTTTGAAATGCCGTTTACCGCAGCGCTGATTGTGTCGCTCCTTGCCAGTCGTTGGATTTTTCCACAAGCGCCACGCCTGCTCTGGGCTCTGATCGGCGTGCTCGCCTTCGTACCTAGCGTGGCCATTCTGCGCCGGCTCGTCCGGTCGGATTTCTACGCGGTTCTATATGCGCTGATCGTTTTTTTCTTTGTGGATCAACTCCGAACCGTCACCGCCGCAGTGCAGTTTCTCCCGCGCCTGTTGTTCCTGGCGGAAATGCTCGGCGCTATGGTCGTTTCGGGCTGGATTCTACGATCTACGGCCCACCCTCCGGGCTCGCCTTCGAATCAAATACGCTGGCCTAGAGCAATCAGGTTAGCGGGCAATTTAGCCTTGGCGGTTTCTGCTGCGGCTTTGCTCGCGAATACCTTCGGATATGTCTCTTTTGCGAACGTTCTCGGCGGCGCATTGCTCGAAAGCGGTTACCTGGCGCTAATTCTCTATGCGAGCGTCGAAGTTCTAGACGGGCTGGTCATGATTGCGCTTGAGCCTGCGCCCATTGAGTACCCTGAGCACCGTCAACCGTCACCGCGCACTGTTACGTCATCGCACCCGCCGCATCCTGCAAGTGCTCGCCGGGGCTTTATGGATTCTCGTCATGCTACAGAGGCTTTTGCTCCGCGATCCGCTATTCGATATCTCTCAGCAGTTTCTCAACGCGCAACTCGTCGTGGGTTCGATGAGTACCTCGCCGGGCGATATACTGGCTTTCGGACTAACCGTCGGGTCCGCTTTCCTAGTCTCGCGATTTATCCGCTTTCTTCTCGATGAGGATATCTACCCTCGGGTACATCTTAAACGCGGTCTTTCCTACGCGATTTCCAACACGCTGCACTATTTAATTCTGATTGTCGGCTTCTTCGTCGGAGTCGCGGCCTTAGGATTCGACATGACCCGAGTGACGATCTTGGCCGGCGCGTTCAGCGTCGGCGTCGGCTTCGGCCTGCAGAACATCTTCAATAATTTCATCTCGGGCTTGATTCTGCTTTTCGAGCGACCGATCAATATCGGCGATGTGGTTCAGATCGAGGATGCCTCCGGCGTCGTCGAGCGAATCGGCATTCGCGCCAGCATTATTCGCACGACCAACGGTTCTGAAATCATCATGCCCAACGGCAAACTAATTTCCGAACGCCTCATCAATTGGACACTTTCAACCCGACAACATGGCATCGAGCTGCCTATCGCCGTAGCCCAGGACGCTGATCCCGCACACGTGATCGCTCTGCTAGAACGAACAGCCGCCGCCCAACCTTTTATTAACGGTGATCCTCCGCCACAGGCTTTGGTCGTCAAGCTAGGTCCCGATTCAATCGGCTTCGAATTGCAAGCCTGGACGGATCGCAGCGAGCAGTGGATGCAGATTCGTAGCGAGCTGGCGATTGCGATCAGCTCTGTCTTAGCTAGCGAGAAAATCGCAATTCGGTAACAATCCGAAAAGCAAATTAACTAAGGACAGCGGAAAACGAATTTGCCCATTCCGGTTAGCGGCGGCAAATTAAGTCCGGCAATGCGGCTCGCTCAGTGCGATCTTGCCGAACCCTTCTCGATGACGCCACACGCAATTCGGTCTCCGGAGTTGCCGGCGGGATCGCTCGCGTTATCGTCAGGCAGCGCGTGGACCACGATGGCGCTGCCGTCGGCATCAAAGACCGAAGTCTTTCCGGAGCTCAAAGTAATGCTTTCCATAAGCGCTTCATAGCGGCCGGTCCCGTCCTTATTGACATATAAATCCGGCAGGTCCCCGGCATGGGGTCCGTCGGAGCTTTTAAGACCATGTTTCATATTGAGCGGATTAAAATGACCGCCGGCGCTGGTAAAAGCCGGCGCTTCACACTTGCCCGTCCCATGAATATGCACGGCGTGCAAGCCAGCTGGCAATGCGCTGATCTGCAAGGAGACCAACACGCCTTGCTTGGTCTCACGAAGTCCCACCGTGCCTACAGTTTTCCCATCGCTATTCTTCAAGACCCCGTGCGCCCGTTCCTGAGCCGAGGCATTGGCAGCCAACGTGCCTAGAAAAACCAATATCGCTAGCGCAAAGGCATTGACGGTAAAACGCATGAAGGAGTCCTTTCGTGGAGGGCAACAATTTTCCTGCCGAGTTTGAACTTGTCGACATTGCTATTCACTCGTCGCGATCACGCGCAATGGTTATGCCAGCTCAACACAGTTAACTTTCGCGGCAATGTGCCGATCCGCGCGGTGGGACTGTCGAAGACCTATAAAGACATCGCGTTCTATGGGGCGTTTTTGCGTGGATCCATGTGGCCATTTTGCAACGCCATCCGCCAAGGAACGGCCTCGCACGAAAAGAGTTGTGCCCAACGGTATCCGATTGAACTGACAGTTGGTGGCTAAATTATTGCGCGCACGTGCTAAGACCAAAGCCTGAGAACTTCTGCGAAGCTCTCCGCTTTCACGGTTCTTTCATTTGCTGGGTCAATAGGAAAACCCGTCATGCCGATTTTGCGACTCCACTAGGCGGAAGCGTGGTACCCAGGCGCATCGCGGTCCGCGCGAACACATCCACCTTCCGCGGCGGTCGGCGCGCTGGTTAGACGAGGCGGACGAGATGTCGACATCGTCATCTCGTCCGCCTTTGCCCCATCGCCAATTACTTACGGGATAGCTACCGAAGCCGAAGTCATAAAGCCGTTATCATTATTCGCTTTCGTAGTCCCTGCTGAATCGGAATATCTCGTCGTGTTTCTGTTCCAGAATTTGATTTGCGCTGGTCGGGCTCTCATCGCAAGATCCGTAGAAGTCGATGACGTCTCCGGTCGTGGGACTCTTCAGCTGAGGATGGTCGGAGGATAGAGTTCCCCGCCGTATCGCCGGAAACTTGAAATGACACTCCGGCTCACTACCCTCATTCTTCGCCTGATCCTCTCCCGCCTTCACCTGATCTTCTCCCGCCTTATCCTGATCCCATCCCGCCGCGAGCGCGCTGCCCGCCAACGAACCAACGAGCATGACGGCTGATAATGCTGCTGCAAACCGTTTCATAATAAGCCTTCCTTCCTACGTTAGATGTAGTTTTAAAGTCCTCTTCATTCTGCTACCGAGGTCCGCTTTTAATCGCGTCACTGTCGATGGCGCTGCGTTACATAATTTGTTCTCCTTTCCGGTGTGTGCGGTGCGTTTCACGAAAAACTGTAGAGCAAGGCATGTGCCGCTGCGCCGCTGCATTTCTAATCCCGAATTCAATTTAAGGTTTTCTTTGTTTTGAGGTGAGACCCGATTCGGCCCAGATTGCCACTTGACCACAGCGGGCCGGCTGCTCCGCCGCCACTTTTTCTGTCGAAGCGTAGCGCGCCCTGCGTTTTCCTCGAAATTCCATGGTTGGCGCGCGCGTTGCTTTCCACTAGCGGATAATCGCCCTGCGAAGAGCGGAGAGCGCATTACAATGGAGTCAAAAATTCGTGGCGGATTATGGAGCCGAAGAGATTTTTTCACGCGTCTCGGCTGGGGCGGATTTGGAGTATTCTCCTGTCTCACTCTTATCGGCTTCGTGCGTGCCGCATTTCCCCGGGTACTTTTCTTACCGGCAGCGAAATTTAAAGCAGGGGCCCCAGCGGACTACGCTCTCGGCGAGATCAGTGAAAAATACAAGCAAGACGAAAGGGTGTGGATCATCCGCGACGAACAAGGGATCTACGTGCTGTTTGCCAAATGTACTCATCTTGGCTGCACGCCGCGCTGGCTAGCGGCCGAAGACAAATTCAAATGCCCCTGTCACGGCAGCGGATTCTATAAGTCCGGTATGAATTTTGAAGGTCCGGCGCCGCGTCCGCTCGACCGATTCGGCGTGTCCCTCGATGAGAATGGCCAACTGGTCGTCGACAAAAGCAAAATATATAAAATGCAGGCGGGCGCCGAACCCGACGAACAATATCCGGAGAGCGTGCTGACAGTCTAACTCGCGCTTCTTGTCGATTCTTGAGATCGCAACATTACCTGAAATCATCGATCGTTTCGTAGGTAGGGCTTTCGATCACAGGCTCGGAGGATCGCCATATACGCGGTGCAAACACTTTTCAACGATTCGACAGACGAGATTAAAAGGAGCAAATCATGAGCGGACTTAAACTAATAATCGCAGGCACGATCGCAAGCATTTCTCTGGTGACCGCGGTGGCGTTGCCATCACCAGATCGCGCCAGCCGACCACCGGCCGCCCGGGTAATCCCGTTCGGTCCATCGACCCGCGAACTCATGGATGATCAATTGATGCTTGTCCGCGACATGCGAAAACTGCGGCGCGAACTCAAGCGCGGTGCGGGTTCGACACAGATCGCCGCACATCGAGACGAAATCCGGCGCGATTGGCTCAACATCGTAAAGGATCGGGAATTTCCCGGCCTGCGTCCTGGTGATATTACGCCGGAATTGGCGCTTTGGAAGCCGCGCCCGCGCGCGACTTCTCCCATCACAGCGATAGCGAAGAAACGCAACTCGTGAATGGCACTACGGCAGTTTTCCGGCGCGCTCGGCAATGCCGCCTGACATTACCGCCAGTGATGCCAATGTTCATCGTGATGGAAACGATCCCGTATGACGCAACCTGAAATTCCCATGGCCGCGATAATGACGACTAGGGCCAGCAGCAAACTAAATTGTTTCATCTCCGTGTACCTCCCGTTCTCTCAAGGTTTCTTCCAAATCTTGGAAGGTGCATGCTTTATGCCAATGACAAAGACACCGCAGGCATCATTGGCCAGCGGGGTACTCCGTTCCAATTCGGTCGAGAGCTGCACGCTTGCCACAGCCAATCACCATTCGGCCACAACCTCTCACACATTATTGCGACGATTGTCGCCCAAGTGTCGGCCAGTCGTCGCCGTTGATTTCATTTTCTGACAATTCCGCACCCGCGATCAGGGATTCTAGGACTGGCATGAGGCTTGCCAACCAATTTGCAAGCAAGCACGCCACACCAAGAACTAACGTGTTGGAGCACGACTTTTGATTCTATGACACCCGACAATAATATCGCGGGAGCACAACAAAACGAGATCGCCGTGAAAAGCACGTCAAAAACCGTGGTGCGCAAGCGCTGGGTTTTCGGTGTCCTCGGGCTGGTGCTCATTCTCATTGCCATTTATTTATTCCGCATCCAGTCCAGCAGCGCCCAATTGTCGACAAGCGCGCGTCGCGCAAGATCAAACACCGCAGGCGGTTCCGGTGGTGATCGCGAAAGTCAAAAGCGGTGATATGGACGTTTATCTTTCCGGTCTCGGAACGGTAACGGCGCTCAATACGGTCACGTTAAAGAGTCGAGTGGATGGCCAGCTGGTCAAGGTGCTGTTTCAAGAGGGCCAAATGGTGAGCACCGGCCAACTGTTAGCGGAAATCGATCCGCGTCCGTTTCAAGTGCAGCTTGCGCAGGCCGAAGGACAGCTCGTGCGCGATCAAGCGTTGCTGACCAATGCGCAGATCGATTTGGAACGATACCGCACTCTCTTCAAGGAAGATTCCATTCCCAAACAGCAACTCGACACCCAGGAATCACTGGTTCGGCAATTTGAGGGCACAATCAAAGCCGACCAGAGCCAAGTCGATAACGCCAAGCTCCAGCTTATTTACTGTCGCATTACCGCGCCGATTACCGGCCGGGTCGGGTTACGCTTGGTCGATGTCGGTAATATGGTCCATGCCTCCGACACCACTGGTTTGCTGGTGATTACTCAGGTGCAACCGATCACGCTGGTCTTCACCTTGCCGGAAGACAACCTGCCCGCCGTCCTCGCCAGAATGAAAGGGAAGCAACAACTCACCGTGGCGGCATTTGATCGCGAGCAAAAACAGCTCCTGGCGACCGGCACGCTGCAGAGCATCGATAACCAGATCGACCCAACTACCGGCACAGTGAAACTGAAAGCAGTTTTCGCCAATACCGACGGCGCGCTGTTTCCCAATCAGTTCGTCAATGCGCGCATCCTGATCGACACCTTGCACAACGTTACTTTGGTGCCCAACGCAGCCATCCAACGCAGCCCCCAGTCGACTTTCGTCTACACGGTGAATTCCGACAACACAGTCGCGATCAAGAACGTGGAGGTAAAACTAGCTCAGGGCGATCAAACCGCGATCGCTCGCGGCCTCGATCCGGGAGAAACGGTCGTCATCGACGGCGTCGATAAACTTCAGCCGGGCACAAAAGTAGTCGCGCGCGCGGCGGACCAGACGCAGCCCCGGACCTGAACGATGAACCCGTCACGACCTTTTATTTTGCGGCCGATCGCAACTTCCTTGTTGATGGCGGGGCTATTGCTCGTCGGCGCGGTCGCTTACAAGCAACTGCCGGTATCCGCTCTGCCGCAAGTCGACTATCCGACCATTCAGGTGATGACTTTTTTTCCCGGCGCAAGCCCGGACGTCATGACTTCGGCGATCACCGCGCCGTTGGAACGCCAATTCGGCCAATTGCCGGGGCTAATCAAATGACGTCGACGAGTTCGGGCGGCAGCTCGCTGATCACGCTGCAATTCGGGTTGGATCTGAATATCGACGTCGCCGAACAGGAGGTGCAAGCGGCGATCAACGCGGCGTCCTCTTTCTTGCCCGCGGATCTACCCAATCCGCCGATCTACAGCAAAACCAATCCGGCCGACGCGCCGATTTTGACGCTAGCGCTCACTTCAAAGACGTTGCCGTTGTCCAAGATCGAAGATCTGGCGGATACCCGGTTGGCGCAGAAAATTTCCCAACTGTCCGGCGTCGGTTTGGTCAGCATCAGCGGCGGGCAAAAGCCGGCTGTGCGTATTCAGGTCAACCCCACGGCGCTGTCCTCTTACGGCCTCACCTTGGAAACCCTGCGCAACAGCATCGCCCAGGCCAACGTCAATCAAGCCAAAGGCAACTTCGACGGCGCCCATCAAGCCTACACGATCGGCGCCAACGATCAGCTGCTGTCGGGCGACCAATACGGATCGACGATTGTCGCCTACCGTAACGGCGCGCCGGTGCGGCTCTCCGATGTCGCGACGGTGATCGACGGAGTCGAGAACAACAAGCTCGCCGCCTGGACGAACCAAACGCCGGCAGTCATCGTCAACATTCAACGCCAGCCCGGCGCCAATATCATCGCCGTGGTCGACCGCATAAAAGCTCTCCTGCCCCAGCTCAAGAGCTCGTTGCCCGCCTCGGTGGAAGTCTCCATATTGACCGACCGCACGAACACGATCCGCGCTTCGGTCGAAGACGTGCAGTTCGAGCTGATGCTCACCGTGGCCTTGGTCGTGATGGTGATTTTTCTCTTTCTGCGCACGCTCTCGGCCACGGTGATTCCCAGCATCGCCGTGCCTTTGTCCATCGTCGGCACGTTCGGGGTCATGTACTTGCTCGGGTACAGCCTGAATAATCTCTCTTTGATGGCGCTGACCATTTCGACGGGCTTCGTCGTCGACGACGCCATCGTCATGATCGAAAATATCATGCGCTATATCGAGGACGGCGACTCGCCGCTGCAAGCAGCGCTCAAGGGTTCCGAGCAGATCGGCTTTACGATTCTGTCGTTGACGATCTCTCTGATCGCGGTTTTGATTCCGTTGTTGTTCATGGGCGATATCGTCGGCCGGTTGTTCCGCGAATTCGCCGTGACGCTCAGCGTCACGATCTTGGTTTCCGCCCTCGTCTCGCTGACACTCACGCCGGTGATGTGCGCCAAATTTCTCCGTCACAGACCCGAGTCTCAACAAGGCCGCTTCTATCGAACTTCGGAAAACATGTTCAAGACGGTGATTGAGTTTTACGGCCGCACGCTAACCTGGGTTTTAGCGTCGGCAAACCGCCACGCTCTGGGTCGCCGCCGCGACGCTGGTGTGCACGGTGCTGCTCTACGTTTACATCCCGAAGGGTTTTTTCCCGGTGCAGGATACCGGCGTGATTCTCGGCATCTCCGAAGCGCCGCAAGCGGTCTCTTTCCCCGCCATGGCGGAGCGCCAACAAGCGCTTGCCCGCGTCATTCTGCAAAGACCCGGCGGTCGAGAGCCTCTCGTCGTTCATCGGCGTCGACGGCACCAATACGACGCTCAATAGCGGCCGCATCTTGGTCAATCTCAAGCCCATCGCGGTTCGGAAAATCTCCGCCAGCGACGTGATCCGTCGTTTACAACCCCAACTCGCCAAAGTGGAGGGCATCGCGCTTTTCATGCAGCCGGTGCAGGATCTGACGGTGGAAGATCGAGTGAGCCGGACGCAATTTCAATACAGCCTGGAAAGTCCCGACGCCAAGGAACTTAGCGATTGGACGCCGCGCTTCATTCGACAATTACAGACGCGGCCGGAACTTCGCGATGTCGCCAGCGATCAATCCGACGCGGGCCTCGGCGTCCGGCTCGTGATCGACCGCGATGCCGCGGCGCGTCTCGGCATCGACACAGAAACTCTTGACGACACGCTCTATGACGCCTTCGGCCAGCGCCAGATCTCGACGATCTTCACCCAGCTGAACCAGTATCGGGTCGTGCTGGAAGTGAAGCCCGATTTTCAGACCACTCCGCGACCGCCTCAACAATATCTACGTACAATCGAACACCGGCGGGTCCGTGCCGCTCAGCACCTTCACTCACTGGGAGCGCGCCAACGCGCCGTTGACGATCAATCACCAGGGTCAGTTCCCGGTCGTCAATGTGTCCTTCAACCTGGCGCCCGGCGCTTCCCTCGGCCAGGCGGTGCAAGCGGTGGAAAATACCCGGCAAACACTTGGTTTGCCGGCGAGCATCCAGAGCGGCTTTCAAGGCACCGCGCAAGCCTTTCGCGTCTCCTTGGCCAACGAACCGTTTTTGATTCTCGCCGCGCTGGTGACCGTCTACATCGTCTTGGGCGTGCTCTATGAAAGTTACATTCATCCGGTAACGATTCTCTCGACCTTGCCGTCCGCCGGCGTCGGCGCGCTGCTCGCGCTGATCCTTTGCCGCACCGAGTTCAGCGTCATCGCGCTGATCGGCATTATTCTATTGATCGGCATCGTCAAGAAAAACGCCATTATGATGATCGACTTCGCGCTCGACGCCGAACGCCAGGGCGGCAAGTCGCCTGTCGATGCGATTTACCAGGCTTGTCTGCTGCGCTTTCGTCCGATCATGATGACGACGATGGCGGCGCTTCTTGGGCGCCGTGCCGCTGGCGTTCAGCTCCGGCACCGGCGCGGAGCTGCGCCGCCCGCTGGGCATCTCGATCATCGGCGGCCTGTTGCTCAGCCAACTGTTGACGCTTTACACCACGCCGGTCATTTATCTCGCCTTCGATCGCGTCGCTAAGCGGGCAATTCGATGGCGCAGCCGTCGCGGCCAACTTCACGCTCCAGAGCTCGGCGTATGAATTTTTCCGCGCTGTTTATACGCAGACCGGTGGCGACGACGCTCTTGACCATAGCCCTCGCGCTGGCCGGCACGCTCGCCTATTTTTTCTTGCCGGTCTCGCCCTTGCCGCAAGTTGATTTTCCGACCATCCGGGTACAGGGACGGCTGCCGGGCGCGAGCCCCGAAACCATGGCCTCATCGGTAGCCACGCCTTTGGAACGGCAATTCGGCCGCATTGCGGGCATTACCGAAATGACCTCTTCCAGCTCGCTGGGTTCGACCTCGGTCGTGCTGCAGTTTGATCTGAATCGCAATATCGACGCCGCGGCCCGTGACGTCCAGGCGGCGATCAATGCCGCGCGCAGCCAATTGCCGCCGAACCTGCCAAGCAATCCCAGCTACAAAAAAGTAAATCCCGCCGACGCGCCGGTAGTGATGCTCGCGCTGACTTCCGACTTTGTCGAGCGCGCGCGCATGTACGACCTGGCGTCGTCGGTGCTGCAACAAAAACTTTCGCAAATAGATGGCGTCGGCGAAGTCGACGTCGGCGGCGGCGCTTTGCCGGCCGTGCGGATCGACGCCAATCCGACTATTTTGAATCATTACGGGCTCGGCCTTGAAGATCTTCGCGCCGTGCTCAATCGCGCCAACGCCAACCGCCCCAAGGGCGCGCTCGCCGACGAAAAGCAAACCTGGTGGCTCAGCACCACCGATCAACTTTTGCACGCCGACGCTTACCGCCCGTTGATCGTCACCTACCGCAATGGCGGCGCGGTCCGCGTCGGCGATGTCGCCACCGTGACGGACTCGGTGGAGGACATTCGCACCGGCGGTTTGGCCAACGGCAAGCCGGCGGTGCTGCTGATCATTTACCGGGAGCCGGGGGCCAATATCATCGACACGGTCGACCGCATTATGGATATTTTGCCGGTGCTGCGCGCTTCCATACCGCCAACGGTCAAGCTTTCCGTCGTGCTCAACGCGACGACGACGATTCGCGCGTCGGTGCGCGATGTCGAAATTACCTTGCTGATCTCGCTGGCGCTGGTCATTCTCGTCGTGTTTCTATTCTTGCGCAACGGGCGCTCGACGCTGATTCCGAGTATCGCCGTGCCGGTTTCGCTGCTCGGCACCTTCGGCGGCATGTACCTGCTGGGTTACAGTCTCGACAATCTATCGCTCATGGCGCTGACCATCGCCACCGGCTTCGTCGTCGACGACGCCATCGTCGTCATTGAAAATATCACCCGCCATCTCGAACAAGGCGTGGCACCGCTGGATGCCGCCCTGCTCGGCGCCAAGGAGATCGGCTTTACCGTGGTCTCGATCAGCATTTCGTTGATCGCGGTTTTCATTCCGATTCTGATGATGGGCGGCATCGTCGGCCGGCTGTTCCGCGAGTTCGCCGTGACCTTGTCATTGGCGATCGCCGTATCGATGCTGGTGTCGCTGACTCTGACGCCGATGATGTGCGCCAAGTTGTTGCGCGGCCGCGATCAAGAACGCCACGGCCGCTTCTATCAAGGCGGCGAGCGGCTGTTTCAATGGCTGCTGGAAAAATATCGTGCGATCGCTCACCTGGGTTTTGCGCCATCAGCCGCTCACTCTTTTAGTGACGCTGCTGACCATGGCCGCGACCACCGCATTGTATGTTGTCGTCCCCAAGGGCTTCTTCCCGCAACAGGACACGGGCCGCATCAACGGCTCCATTGTCGCCGATCAAGACACGTCGTTTCAGTCCATGCGCGGCCGCATGACGGCCTTGGCGAACTACGGTGAAAAGCGATCCCGCCGTCGATGCGGTGATGGCCTTCAATGGCGGCGGCTTCGGCAGAGCATTGAACACCGGTAATATGTTCATCACTCTCAAGCCTTTAAGCGAGCGGGGCATCAACGCCGATCAGATCATCGGCCGGCTGCGCGGCAAGCTGGCGCAGTTTCCGGGGGTCAATCTTTACCTGCAGCCGGTGCAGGACTTGCGCGTCGGCGGCCGCGGCGCCAACGCCCAATATCAGTACACGCTCCAGAGCGACAACGTTCAGGATCTCCTCGTTTGGGCGCCGCGCATGCTGCAAAAACTGAGAACCCTGCCCGGACTGCTCGACGTGAATAGCGATCAACAGGACAAAGGGCTGCAAGCCGGCCTGGTCATCGATCGCGCGACCGCGTCGCGACTCGGGGTGAGCGCTCAAGCGATCGACAATACGCTCTACGATGCTTTTGGCCAGCGCCAGGTCTCGACCATGTACACCTCGCTCAATCAGTACCATGTGGTGCTCGAAGTGGCGCCCCAATATTGGCAAAACCCGGACGGACTAAAAAACATTTACGTCGCCGCGCCGGGCGGTTCGCAGGTGCCCTTGAGCGCGCTAACCCGCTACCAACCTTCCACCGTGCCGTTGGTGGTGACCCATCAAGGCCAGTTTCCTTCGGTCACTCTTTCCTTCAATCTTGCGCCGGGATTGGCGCTCGGTGACGCGGTGAGCAGCGTCGAGGTCGCCGGCAACGAAATCGGTTTGCCCTCGACGATCCACGGCAGCTTTCAAGGCACCGCCCAAGCCTTTCAGTCATCGCTGGCCAACGAGCCGCTGTTGATCGCCGCCGCGTTGATCACGGTCTACATCGTTCTCGGCGTGCTCTACGAAAGCATGATCCATCCGATCACGATCCTCTCGACGCTACCGTCCGCGGGAGTCGGCGCGTTGCTAGCGCTGCTGCTGTGCCGCACCGATCTCAGCGTGATCGCGCTCATCGGCATCATTTTGCTTATCGGCATCGTCAAAAAGAACGCGATCATGATGATCGACTTTGCCCTCGAGGCGGAACGCAAAGAAGGCAAGAGCCCGGCGGAGTCGATCTTTCAAGCTTGCCTGCTGCGCTTTCGGCCGATCATGATGACCACGATGGCAGCGCTGTTCGGCGGCCTGCCGCTCGCGCTCGGCGGCGGCGTCGGTTCCGAGCTGCGCCGCCCGTTGGGCATTGCGATCGTCGGCGGCCTGGTCTTCAGCCAGATGCTGACGCTCTACACCACACCGGTCACCTACCTCTACATGGAACGATGCCGGCTTTATTTCTCCCGCCTGCGCCAAGCCAGGCGGCAGCGGCTCGCGGCAGAATCAGTGTAGGAAGCGACGATGAAGGTGCGCCTAAAAAAATTGGTGACGAAATACGCGAAAAAATATTTTACCTGGCGATTCCCGCAGCGCTGCTGCTGATTTCCGCTTGCAGCGTTGGCCCCGACTACGTGCGCCCCGCGCTCGAAACCCCGGCTGCCTACAAGGAAACCGAAGCCGCGAAAAGTTCCCAGTCGATCGACGACGTCGTGAGTCGAAGCTGGTGGGAGATCTTCGCCGACCCCGAGCTCAATTCTTTGGAACAGCAAGTCGAGATCTCAAACCAGAACGTCGCCCAAGCTGAAGCGCAATTTCGCCAAGCCCGCGCGCTGGTGCAGGCCGCGCGCGCGGCGCTATTTTCCGACCGTGACGGTCGGCGTCGGCATCACTCGCAGCGCGCCATCCGCGACGGCCGGCTCAAGCACGGCGAGAAACAACCAGACCTTCACGGAACATTCCTTGCCCGTCGATGTCTCCTGGGAGTTGGATGTTTGGGGCCGCATCCGCCGCACCGTCGAATCGAGCGAAGCGACCGCTCAAGCCAGCGCGGCGGACCTGGAAGCGGCAACGCTGAGCGCGCGCGCCGAATTGGCCCAGGATTATTTTCAACTGCGCTCGCTGGATGCGCAGAAACAACTGCTCGACAACACCGCGGTCGCCTTTGACAAATCGCTGCAGCTCACCAACAACCGCTATCGCAGCGGCGTCGCCTCGCGCGGCGACGTGCTGCAAGCGGAAACCCAATTGAAAACCACTCAGGCCCAGGCCATCGATATCGGCGTGCAGCGCGCCCAACTGGAACATGCCATCGCCCTCTTGATCGGCAAAGCGCCGGCTGATCTGACCATTCCGGCAGCGCCGCTGGCGACTCAGCCGCCGGCGATCCCGGCCGGGGTACCGGCAGAACTGCTGAAACGCCGGCCCGATGTCGCCGCAGCGGAGCGAACCGTGGCCTCGGCCAATGCCCAGATCGGCGTCGCCGAAGCGGCGTACTACCCAACCCTTTCGATCGACAGCCAGGGCGGTTTTGAAAGTTCGAGCGCATCGAAGTGGCTCTCCGCGATGGGCCGATTCTGGTCCGCCGGGTTTAACTTATCTCAGACCCTTTTTGACGGCGGCGCGAGGAAGGCGCAAGTGGAGCAAGCACGCGCGGTCTATGATACCGACGTGGCCACCTACCGCCAAACCGTGCTCGCGGGTTTCCAGGAAGTCGAGGACAACGTGGCGGCGCAGCGAATTCTCGGCACCGAGGCGCAGGCGCAGGACGAAGCCGTGCAGGCCGCGCAGCAATCGTTGGCGGTGACGATGAATCAATATCAATCTGGAATCGTCAGCTATTTGAACGTCGTGGTCGCCCAGACCACTGCACTCGCCAATGAGCGCACCGCCGTCGATATTCTCGGGCGCCGTTTGACCGCAAGCGTGCTGCTCATCAAAGC
>CAWERH010000014.1:0-75974 GCA_963811315.1 uncultured delta proteobacterium | reverse complement strand
CCGGGGGCAGATTCCCGCCACGTTTGGCTAAGCCGGGTGGCAGACCCTTGGCTTTCCCCTTCTTCCCCTGGCGATAGTAGTCTTCGATGGCGCGGCGCTCCTCGGGAAGAAAATGAGGCGGCCGATTGACACCCGACGCCTGCGTCGAACCCGTAGTCCAGGGGATCAAGGCACCAACAATGGAGAACGCTAGAAATAATCGTCTTTGGTAATTCACTGCAATCTGCCTCCGATAATTTACCTCTAAACCTATCTAACTATTTGCTGTGGCTTTGCCATTCGCTATGCCCTTGGCGTTGCCACCAGCAATAGGCAATTAACGAGCCAGCCTGGTTCGAGGATAATTGGTGGACAGGTTGGCGCTATTTGGTCTGCCCGATCGATATAAGCGCAGGCCGGAGACAAAAATGTTGGGGAGACCGGTAATAACTACCGGCCGAAATTCGACTGTGGACGGTTCGTTGGGGAATTGCTCAATGGCCAGCAATGCCGGTGATCTTGATGCTGCCGTGTTTCGACTTGTATTTCCGATTGAGGTGAATAATGACGCCGGTCAAGCCCTTCGATCACATAGGCGTTGCTCGCCGGCCCGCCGTCGTAAGCGGTGCGCCGATGCGCTCGATGATCTCCATCACTTTTTGCTTGGCTTCGGCGTTATCGCCGCAGACCAGCACATCGCCCAACGGCGAATCGACATCGCCGAGATCGACGGCGGAAATATTGTGCAGCGCGCCGATAACCGGCGCCTCGTCGCCGATAGATCTGCTGCGCCTCCTGAAGCGCAGAACCGGCCGGCGGCACAAATGGCTTAACTTTATTGAGCGGCACGACGGTGTCGATGACGATCTTACCCGCCAGCTGGCCCTTTAGATCGTGCACCATTTGCGCCTGCCCTTCGTAGGGAACGGCGATGACGACGAACTTGGCGTCTTTGACCGCCTCCTCGATTGGTTGTGCCGGTCAACTCGCCGGCGCGCAGATTTGGTTTCAATGTTTCCACGGCCTTTTTTGCCTTCTCCGCATCGCGCGAGCCGATAATGATTTTCACGCCCGGCGCGCCGAGACGCAGCGCCAAGGCGCTGCCCAAATTGCCCGTGCCGCCGACAATTGCCACAGTTAAATTTTCCATGTTTCTTTCCGCTCTAACGAAACAGATCCTCCGCCTCCGGGCGCAGAAGCTCCTTCACCGAACCATCCTCCTTCTTTTCGATATCGTAGCCGCGCACAATGACGACCGGCACGCCATCGCGTTTGCCCATCACCAACTCCGCTGCGGCAGCAAATTCATCCGCGATCGCCGCTACTGCGGCCTTGAGCCGATAGCCATAACGATCGTCCAGTCCGCGCTCGTCCTTGATCGCGTGCATGCCGGCGACCCCGATGGCAACATCCACGGTGCCCACACGCCAGGCACGGCCGAAGCTGTCGCTGATAATCACCGCCGGAGTTTTACTCGTGCGTTGCGCGATCTCGGCGCGAATCTCACGCGCCGAACGATCCGGATCCTGCGGCAGCAAGGCAACTTGACGCAAGCCGACGTTGGATTGATCCACTCCGGCATTGGCGCAGATAAAACCGTGATGGGTTTCGACGATCAACGCCCGCCCGCCGGTGCGAATCACTTGTCGGCTTTCACCGAATATCACTTCGACCAGCTCGGGCTCCTTGTCCAGTTCTCGGCCCAACTCGCGCGCGCGCGCCGAAGGTTGAACGCTGTCCAAACCGAACCGGCGTCCTTCGGACTTGGAAACAATTTTTTGCGCGATCACCAATACATCGTTGTCGGCAAGGTTGATTTTCTCAGCGGCGCAAGCATCGCAAATTAACTGGCCGACGGAATCACCGGCACGGACTTCACCGATGCCTTCCAGACCGATCAGCTCGAGCCGCTTCATAGACCCCCGGAGCGCCGGCCGGCTGCGCATCCTGCTCGGCCAATAGCGCTTTGCGCCACCCGAGTGGATTCGCCATCCGCTCGATCGTAAACAAGAAAGCGTTCGAGGTCCTTGGGTTCGTCGATGTCGAGCGCGATATGCTCATTTTCGAAAAAGCGGATCGGCAAACCTTGCGCGCTCACTTGGCTCATATGAAAAGTAAAACTGTCGTGGCCGAAACGTAGCTTGATAATATCAGGCGGCGCCAACAACAGGGCATTGGTACCCAGGCGATCGTGCGAGGGCACCAGCAAAGCAAACGGCGCCGCAGCATCCGGCGGAACCTGCGCCAGGATCGCTTCGATATCGGCCGCGCGCAGTAGCGGCATATCGCCGGGCAGAATCAATACCGCTTCCCAGCCGGCGTTTTTCATTTCGGCTCTCGCAAAGTCCACCGCGCCGGTTTCGCCGTTCTCGGCAGGCTCACGAATGACTTCGGCGCCGGCCGCCGAGGCGATTGCGGCCACCCGATCGTCGCCCGTTACGACAAAAGTTCTCGCAAGTCCGCGCGCCGCCCTCACTTCTCTCAACACATCGCGGAACATGGTTTCGGCCAAACTCTCGCGCGCGGCGCTATTCAACAGCGGCGTGAGCCGCTGTTTGGCGTTACGAAAACCTTTGACGGGCAATAAGAGCGGTGACGTTCATCAGAGATTCAGAAAGGATTTTCTTAGACTATTTTTTGATTAACGCCAAGAGCTGTTGAGCAAGCCGCGCCTTATCGGTCGCTGAATTCATGCGGATGTCGGTGCACACGCGTTTGAATTTCGAGACGCTCGATTTCGCCGGCGCGCTGGTGATCTGCCATGTCGATCAGCAATAGATCGAGAAAGTCCCAGTAGCTTTTGGCCACGCCCAGTGCCGATGCCTGCCAACCGCACGCGATCATCAGTTTGTGCGCCGGTCCGGATATCGCAGAATCGCCAATCAACGGGCTGACGCCGATCACCGGCGCGTCGGCTATTTTCAGGGCATCGCGTATTCCGGGCACAGCGAGAATCGGGCCGATGCTGGTGACCGGGTTGCTTGGACAAATGACAATCGTATCGGCGGCGTGAATCGCCTCGATCACTCCCGGAGCCGGCCAGCTGTCTATCACACCGGCAAACCGGACCCCCAGAACCTCTGGCGCCCAGTGCTCTTTGACGAAAAACTCCTGGAAAGAAATCTCGCCTGCCGGAGTTTTGACGAAAGTTTCGACACGCTCATCCGACATCGGCATGATCGTCGACCGCACGCCAAGGCTGCGGCGAATCTTGGCGGTAATTTCGGAAAGTGTTCGGCCTTCATTCAACAGGCGGGTTCGCGTGATATGCGTCGCCAGGTCCTTATCACCAAGATTGAACCATCCGTCGTTGCCCAGCCGGCGTAACTGCTCCAAGGTGATGAATGTGTCGTTCTTGATTCCCCAACCCTTGTCCACGTCGTTCACGCCGGCCAATGTATAAATAATCGTGTCGATGTCCGGCGAGATGTGCAAGCCGTGAAAAATGCAATCGTCACCGGTGTTGCAAACGATCGTCAAGTCGGCGGGATTCATAACAGCGGCGAGGCCTTCGATGAGCTTGGCGCCGCCGGTGCCGCCGGTGAGAACAACGATCATCAGGAAAATCCGGGAACCGATGGAGTATTGGAGTAATGGAGTGCTGGTAAATGTCGCAGCGGTCCGTTGTTCTTTACCAGGCCGTCGGCGCCGCAAAGTCGCTCGACATGTGGGATATCAGCGAAGCGAGGAAGATATTTATCGCCTTGTCGAATAAATTCCGGATAGATCGGCAAGCGTGCTCTCAACTCGAAGCCGGCCTGCGCACTTTTTTCTTGGAGCAATTGCAGCGTCGGCCAGGGCGCCTCGGGGTTGATGAAGTCGGGTGTCAGTGGCGAAACACCACCCCAGTCGTTGATCCCGGCTTCCAAGTAAAGCTCGTAACCATCCGGCGTCAAATTCGGCGGCGCCTGGATGTTCATCTCGCCGCCGAGAATCAACCGCGCCAGCGCAATGGTCTTAAGCATATCTTCGCGCGTCGCGTCGGGATGAGCGCGCATCGGAATCGTCGGTTTGGCCCGGAAATTTTGCACGATGACTTCTTGAATATGGCCGTATCGGGCATGCAGTTCGCGAATCGCGAGCAGTGAATCGATGCGCTCTTGCCAATTTTCGCCGATGCCGATGAGAATCCCAGTGGTAAACGGCAAGCGCAGTTTGCCGGCCAACTCCAACGTGCGCAGCCGCACCGCCGGCTTTTTGTCCGGCGCATTGTCGTGTGCGCCGCCGGGCAGCAACAAACGCTCGCTGACGCTTTCGAGCATCAAGCCCATGCTCGGATTGACTTCTTTGAGCCGCCGCAAATCACCCTCGCCCATGACACCAGGATTCGAGTGCGGCAGCAAACCGGTTTCGTCCAAAACCGCTCGGCAAGCTTCGACCAAATAATCGAGTGTGCGCTGATGCCCGCGCTCGACGAGAAACTGCTTCATCTCCGGATAAATCGCTTCCGGCTTATCGCCGAGGCTAAAGAGTACTTCCGTGCAGCCGAGCAGCTTGCCCTGCTTGACCACACGCTAAGACCTCATCGAGTGTCATCGTCTTCGCGCCCGGCTCATCCGGCGCCTTGCGAAATGTGCAATAGCCGCAGAAATCGCGGCACAGATTGGTCAGCGGAACGAAAACTTTGGGCGAAAACGTTACGACCCGACCTTTATGCCGATCGCGCAACGTCGCCGCCGTAGCGAGCAGAGCTTGCAACTCGTCGCCCTCGGCGGCGCGAACGCGAGCGCTTCGGTGCGGCCGAGCGGTTTGCCTTGCAGACAATCAGTTAATGCTTGCGAGATCACTCTTGGTTGATATCGGATCGCCGCATTGGTTTCAATTAGCCGCCGGAGAGTGGATTTCGTTCAATCAATGACTGGCACTACAGCGAGGGGTAGCAGGCCGCGGATGGTGCATGGTTGGGCGGCAGCGCCGAGGGCGCGGAGGCGAACGGGGATTCTAAATCCCGTGAAGCTATCACACCATACGCCACTCGCCGGCTGCAGGGCTGGTTAGACCGCATCAACCGATTTGCTCGTCTGCTCAAATAACTCTTGTTCCAATTCATTGAGATATTCCGGTCGCCCGCCCTTTGCTTGCTGGAATGCGTAATAGAATCTAAAAACCAGCGGACGCTCAAAGCCCCGAAGTACGAGGACGGCGGGATTGAAGTTTCGCTCTGACTTGATGAAGTGATTGAATAAGCGGACTTCGAGTGACGGTCGCCACTGAGCCCGAACGGTCCAGTTCAACACCACGGCGCTTTGCCCGAATCGCGGCAACCAGCCGCTGCGGATGCGCCCTTCCCAAGTCGGAGATTCTGAATAAACCACGACAAAACGCACACCGCGCGGTTCAAGCACTCGGCGACACTCCGCCAACAGGAGGAAGCCACGCACCTCCCTGGCGATCACGGTCGCGAGCGCAACGGCCGATGGCAAAGCAAGCACTGCCCACAGCCACCACTGGGACCGCCAGAAGAGATACGCGCAGATCGCGAAGTACGCGGCAATCGCCGCAAGACACCCAGGCGATCGCGCCTCCAGTCGGGGCGGCATCGCCTTGATCGCTCTCTTGCGCTCTTGAGTACCGATTGGTCTGTCTGACAAAGGTCCGTCGGTCTAAAGTTGCGTTCAGCGGCTGCCTAAGGCGGTCCGCCGGAACGAAGGGTTCGGCGTCATCTTCATTCGATGTGATCGCTCTTTGCGAGGTTGTGCCTTGCGCATCGCAATTGCACGTTGGCTGCCGTCATTGATGTGCCACCCTTTGCAAATGGAAGAACAGGATCAAAGTGAAGCTCTCGCTGGCGCTGCACATTGAGCACTTCGCACCGTCACGCTTCCAAACTTCAAGCTTTTTGTGGGTCGGGATTACGCGCCGTCGCTGTGCGTCCACATGAACGGGTTGCTCGAAGTCTTCGTCGCCTTCAACCGCGACCAACTTGAACTTACAGACCGTGCGAAACGCATCGCGTTCCGTCCAGGAGTCCACAAGGTGGAAGACACCGTTGTATGACCAAATTCCTGGTCGGATTTTCTCGTACACGCGCACCCGCTCCGGTGGACGCCTATTGGTTTTGATGGCACGGGCCGCGGCAGCAAACTTTCCATTCTGTGTCGGACTGCCACTTGGGTACTTAAGGGCTGATCAACTACCTTTGGAACGGGGCACGAGTTGCCCTTTGGCATGTCATGGCCTTCGTATACCAAGGCTATTCCGGAATCTTCGAGCCGGTCACGATATGGTGCATTTGGCAGCACCGTCAGTGGGAACCCACTCGAAGTCGACCTCAATTCTTAGCACATCGGCCGCACGTTGCAGGGCAAGTGGAATGGCCTGGTGTGCTGACACCGTTTGGCTGTAGTCTCCGATTAGGCCGAGCGTAACGGTCTTTCGCATCGCTCCAGCTTTCCTGATGACGCCCGAACTATTAAGTGAGCCGCCATTAGCTGCCATAAAAAAAAGCCGGGTCGGCTTATCTCCGGCGACGGCTACCACGAAAAATTTCCGAATCCATTGAAATATCCATCACTACCTTAACATTTCAACGTAAAGTTTCCCGCGAAAAGCTGCCGGGGCGGCGGCTACTAACTGCACCTATCGACCGACGCCTTATTTCGGCCGGTGATCCAGTTATCATGGACAATCAGCAGGGCTATTAACGCCCCCGCAGGCTGACATATGCGTCGTCAAATCGTCGTTAGAACCTTTTTTTGAACAATCGAGTGGCAAGCGACCGACGAATATAGTTGCCCTTGAGACTTTCGCTGTGGTAGGTCTTTAGCATTTAACAGCACTGGCAAACGCGCAAACCAAAGCGGAGGAAAAGCCATGGACAACTTCGACAATGTTCTGGTCGTCGATGCCGACGGCCATGTCTACGAAGGCAACGTCGATCTCACCAGTCGAATGCCGGAAAAGTGGCGTTCCCAGGCGCCGGTGCGCTTACAAGACAACGAAGGCAACTCGCGCATTTTGTTGGAAGGCCGTCTCTGGTCGGCGTCGCAAGGCCTCGGCCCCGGCGTCTCCGGGCCGATGACGGATAAAGCGCGCGGTTACCGCGACGGCATGGTCGATCCACGCGGCCAGACTCAAAGACATGGACGAAGAAGGCATCGACGTCGCGATTCTGTTCGGCACGCAGATCGCGCTCACCGTCAACGGCTTGATGAGCAAGGAATTGGCCGCGGTGCTTTGCCGGGCGGTGAATGAGTGGCTGATCGAATATTGCGCCGCCGATCCCAAGCGCCTGCTCGCCGTCGGTTTGATTCCCTGCCAGGATCCGCCAGCGGCCGTGAAGGAGCTGGAGTATCTCAAGAAAGCCGGCGCGATTACGGCGATGCTGCCGACCAACGTCTATGGCCTCAACAACATGGGCGACCGCATGTTCGATCCGATTTATGATTGCGCCCAAGCGATCGGCATGCCGCTCAGCGTGCATCCGCAAACCGGCCACGACGGCGTGCTCGGCGTCTCCGGCGTGATGGGCGCCGGCAGCGAGCGCCTTCGCAAGTATGCCTACGTGCACATGACCGCATTTCCCTTCGAATTGATGATCGCCATGATGCACATGATCGGCGAAGGAGTGTTCGACCGCTATCCCAAGCTGCGCGTCGGCTTCATGGAAGGCGGCGCCGGCTGGCTGCCGTTCTGGGCCGAGCGCTTCGACGAGCATATCGAAAAGCTCGCGCCGCAAATGCCCGACCTCAAACGCCGGCCGAGCGAAATCATCAAAGGCCCGCAGGTCACGTTGACCTGCGAATCCGAGGAAACCGGACTTGACCGCGTGTTTCGCGGCCAACGGCGAAACTACCGTGATGTACGCCTCGGACTATTGCCATTGGGACTGCCACTTCCCCTATTCGGTCAAGGACGTGGTCGACAGCAAAGATCTCTCTTTCGCGCAGAAAGAGAAACTGCTCGGCAAAAATGCCGTCGCATTCTTTGAGCTCAAAAGCCTGCCGGAAGCCAAAGCTCTGAAATCCGCGCGGCGCAGCTGGGACAGTGACAAGGCGAAAGCAGCCAACGCTTAGGGAGCGATACAATGAAACTGGGAATCGTCGCGCTTCTTGTTGACGGCGTCTCTGCTCCGTGCACGCGCAGGGGGCCGAGAGCCCGTACAAAATCAGAATCGGTTTCCCCTCGCTAGCGTTTTCCTACATGCCTTTTTACGTGGCGCAGGAAAAAGGCATCTACAAAAAATATGGCCTTGAGTCGGAGTACATTCAGATGGCGACCGGCATCCAGCCCCAAGCCGTGGTCGCCGGCAACATCAACTACTTTACCTCGGTCTCGGCGGGAATTTCCGCGGCGGTTGCCGGGCTGCCGCTGGTCATCGTCATCAGCTTCTGCGACACCTCGCCCTGGGTGTTTGTCACTCACAAGGACATCAACAAGCCACAAGACCTGATCGGCAAAACTGTTGCGCTCTCCGGACTCCGCTCTTCGCCATATTATTTCTTCCAAGCATTTTTGAAGAAATCCGAAATCAGCGAAAAGGATGTATCGACCGTTTACACCGGCGGCACGGCGGACAGCTTTCGCGCTTTGACAACCAACCGCGTCGTCGGCACGGTCTTGACGCCGCCTTTCGACGACAAAGCGGTCTCGCTCGGGTACAAGAAGTTCATGCAGTTAGGCGAGCTGGCGGATATCCCTTACGTTGGTTTGATAACGTCGCAAAACGAACTCAAAACCAATCGGGAGTCGGTGCGCCGCACTGTAACGGCGGTGATGGAAGCCCTCGCCTGGTTGCGCGCCAATCGCGCGGAGAGCACGAAGATGATCATCGATAAGTTCAAGGTGAACCAAGCGGAGGCGGAAAACACTTATGCCACGCTGATCAGGATCCTCAACAAAGACGGCCGCCTCAATCCCAAGATCGCGCGCGGTTACCTCGACATCCTGCGCCAAGAGCGTCCCGTTCCGGCGGACTACGATCCGATGAAGTTCACCGACTTCTCCATGCTGCCGGCGAGCCATTAGCCAAAGTCCAACGCCAATGACCCCTAGAAGATCCTACTGCGCTTATGTTTTCATGATCGCGGCCTGGCTGATCTTGAGTTTCGCGGCGAACTCGCTCTCGCAAGCTCGCCGTCATATAAAAGTCGTTCTGCAAACCCAGGAAAGCGGCACCAGCAGCCAAGAGATCTTGCAAGGCCCCAGCGGCGTCATTATCCGCCGCGGGACGGTTCAGCCCTCGGGACGAATCATCGCCAACGAGAAGCGAACTACCGTGCAGCGCTCGAACGGTATCTTCACCCTCGTGCTCGACGGCAGCGAATCGATTTTTTCCGTCGCGACGCGAGTGCCGCAGAGCCAAATCGCTTACTTTCACGACTACGCCAGCGGTATCGGCTACGTCCAGCCGGCAAATTATTTTTAACGATGTCGGTACTTCGCTGCGGGTCGGCGCGACGACATTGCCAGACGGCCAAATTAAATTGCGCCTGACACCACGCATCAGTTATTTCTCCGCCGAGCGTCCGGGCGCCATCGATTTCACCGAAGCTGCCAGCGAGTTGATCGTCCCCAACGGACAACCTGTTTCATTCGGTGGCTCGACCGCCAATGTGCACGAAATCACGCGCCAGATTCTCGGCTATCGTGACCGCGCTAGCAGCAGCGAAACCAGTCTCATGGTCACGGCCACAGTTCAGTGATCCGCGCGCTCATTTCTCCACTCGTCTCACAAAGGAGGCGGCTCGCTTGGTCGAAATTCGCGCCGGCAGTATTTTTCCCGCTCGTCATTTTCCTAGGCGGATTCGCCGAACCCGTTGCAGCCCAATCGAAAGAACCCACCCTCGACGTCGCGACGCGCGAAGTCACGCCCTTCGTGTTTCAAGAAAATGGCCGGCTCACCGGTTTCAGCATCGAACTCTGGCAAGAGATCGCCAAGCAAATGAATGTGAAATGGCGGTTCATCGTGAAGCCAACGGTGAAAGAACTATTAGATAGCGTTAATTCCCGGGAAGCCGAGCTCGGCATCTCGGCGATTTCGATCACCGCCGCGCGCGAACTGCAGTGGGATTTTTCGCAGCCGATGTTCGACGCCGGGTTACAAATACTCGCGCCGGTGCAAAGTTCTCAAGGCAACGTGATCAGTATGCTGTTGGCGAATGTTTTTTCCGCCGCGATTTTACCTTTTCTTGGCGTGGTCTTACTAATTATTCTGATTCCCGCCCACTTGGTTTGGTTTTTCGAACAACGCCATCCCACCGGCATGTTGGCCCATCGAAATTATTTTCCCGGCATCTTCGAGACCTGTTGGTGGGCCGCCTCGACCTTGGCGACTCAAGCCGATCAAATGCCGCGCGCCGCTTTTGCGCGCGTCATCGCGGTGATTTGGATGTTTGCCAGCGTCGTGTTCATCGCTTATTTCACCGCGGCGGTGACTTCTTCGCTAACGGTTCAGCAACTCCACGGCGAAATTAACGGCCCCGCGATCTCCCCGGCAAGCGCGTCGCCAGCGTCCGCGGCAGCACGTCGGTCGAATACCTGCGCCAACACAACGTCGATGCGGCGGAATACGCCAAAGTGGAGGACGCCTTTCAGGCCCTCGAACAAGCTCAGGTCGACGCTGTGGTTTACGACGCGCCGGTGCTGCTCTACTATGCGTCGCACCAGGGTAAGAATAAATTTCAAACCGTCGGCACGATCTTTCGCAAAGAGAGTTACGGCATCGCTTTTCCACCGAATAGCCCGTATCGAAAGCCCACCAACGAAGCGCTACTCAAGCTCAAAGAGAACGGCACCTACGATCAACTCTACCAAAAATGGTTCGGCGGACCGGGGAGCTAGTGTCTGTCTTTCGGTTTCGACTTTTAGTTTTTCGGAGCGCAGCAGAGAAGCTTGACAAAAGGCCCTCACCTTGATGACCTAAGCTGTAACCCGACCGCGAGGAGGACAGATTTATGGCGTTTAACGGCCACACGATTATCGACGGCGACGGCCATGTGATCGAAGACTGCAAGGATATTATCGAATACATGCCGCCGGCGTATCGCGACAAGTACGATACCCACCCTTTCTTCAATCCATTTCCGCCGCTCGATCATCTTCATTCGTCCAACTTGCATGACTTTCAACCGGGCGCCTTCAACAAAGTCGGTCCCGACGGCTGGGTCGATTTTCTGGAAGATGTCGGCATCGAAACCACCGTACTCTACACCACGCTCGGCCTTGCTTTCGGCAAGATCGTCAGCCGGGATTGGGCCATCGACGTCGCGCGCGCCTACAACGATTGGCTGTACAACACTTACATGAAACGCAGCCCGCGCTTTAAAGGCATGGGCTTAATCCCGCTTACAGGAACCGCAAGCGGCGGTGGAAGAACTTCGACGGATCGTCAAAGAGCTCGGCATGTGCGGCGCCATGCTGCCCTCGACGGGCATTCAAGCCAACCTGGGCGACCAGCGCTATTGGCCGATCTATGAAGAGGCGAACAAGCTTGGCTGCGCCATCGGCGTTCACGGCGGCGCGCACGAAAATCTCGGCCTCGATGATCTGAGTCCTTATGCGCCGGTTCATTCCTCTCGGCCATCCCTTCGGCCAGATGATTTCCTTCGGCGGCATGATTTTAACGGCATCTTCGACAAATTTCCCAAGGTCAAATTCGGCTTCATGGAAGGCGGCGTCGCGTGGATGCTGGTTTGCCTGGAACGTTTCGATCGTTCCTGGGAAACCCACATTCAACACGATCCGCGCAAACGCTTCCTTGATCTCCGCGCCCAAAGAAAAAGTGAGCGAATACCTCGCCCGACATATCGACGCCGGCCAAATCTTTGTCGGCTGCGAAGGCGAAGAGCCGGATATCGCCCACGCGATCAAGCGCATTGGCAATAAACCCTGGGTGTTTTCCAGCGACTATCCGCACGAAGTCAACAACGAGTTCTGCAAACACGAGATCAACGAGTTCCTCGAAAACGACGAAATCAGCGACGCCGACAAGGCGGCGTTTCTGCACGGCAACGCGCGCCGGTTTTACAACCTCGGCAGGCGCGGGACTATGACGATCCCGGCGCGCATCGGCTTGATCATTCCTTCGAGCAATCGCCTGACCGAACCGCAGTTCAATCGCTACGTGCCGCCGGGCGTCGGGGTCCACGTCGACCCGGCTGCGCATGACCGGCAAATTTCGCAAGCCGCTGAGCGAGCTCAAGCCATCTCTCGTCGAAGCCGCTCGAGGCGCTTTCGGATGTGAAGCCCGGCGATCATCGTTTTTCACTGCACGGCCAATTCCATGGAGAATGGCCTGGCGCACGAGAGCAGCGATCGTCGATATCGTCGAGCAAGCCAGCGGTTGCCCGACCATCACCACGGCGCAAGCGATCACTCAAGCCTTCGATCACGTCGGCATCAAAAAACTCGTGCTCATCAGCCCCTACGTCAAAGCCACCAATCAACACGAAGTGAATTATCTGAGCGAAACCGGCTACACGGTCTTGCACGAGCTCGGCCTGGCGCTGGAAACCCATGGCTATCGCCAATGTCACGCCGGAGGAATGGAAAAGCGATTGTCAAAGAAAATACCCGCGCCGATGCCGACGGCTATTTTCTCAGCTGCACGAACACGCGCATGATCGAAGCCATCGACGATCTCGAGCGCGATCTCGGCAAGCCGGTCGTGAACAGCAATCAAGCAACGTTGTGGGCTTGTCTAAATAAACTCGGCATCAAGCACAGCGGTGAAAAACTCGGGCGGCTGTTTCAATAAAATTCAACATCCTCGCCATAAGCCAAGGTCGGCCCCTCTTCCGATTCCGTCATTCCCGCAGCTTTTAGCGGGAATCCATCCGTGCGTTTTTCCTATCACTGCGCATCAACCTGGTTGCCGCAGCCTGCGGCTTTCGGGCCCGCATGACGGATCTTTTCTTTCGCTTCAAGTCTGTCTTGAGGTTTCCCGAAGGGATGAGCAATTTGACGATCCCCAGAGAGACGCTAAACCAGGCTGCGCGGCCTCACCAGCTCCGCCAGCTTTTCTCTCAACCCGGTATTTCTTTTCTCCACGCGTAAGTTTCGAATCGCCATGGCCAGCGCCTTACGGCTGCCGACCAGCACGACGAGTTTTTTGCCTCGGGTTACCGCTGTATAAAGAATGCTGCGGTGCAGCATCAGGTAATGGGACGTATGCAGCGGAATGACCACGGCGGGGTATTCGCTGCCCTGGCTTTTGTGCACTGATGTCGCATAGGCGAGACTGATCTCGTCGAGCTCGTCCGCGTCGTACTCGATGATCTTGTCGAAAAAATCGATCTTGACGCTGCCGTCCTCGCGGTCGATGCCGACGATGCGGCCGAGATCGCCGTTGAACACGCCTTTGTCGTAGTTGTTGCGCAACTGCATGACCTTATCGCCGAAGCGCAGCGTGAAGCCGCCGCGCTCTAAAGTTTGACCCGATGGGTTGAGCAAACTCTGCATCTCGCGGTTGAGATTGATCGTGCCGAGCAAGCCGCGATGCATCGGCGTCAGCACTTGAATTGTCTGCGGTCACTTCTTCCGGCGCCAGCTGCAAAGCGCGCGGGATGCTCTCGCGCAGCAGTTCTTTGACCGTAGCAAGAATTTCTTCCTCCGATTCTCGCGCGAGAAAAACAAAATCCGGATGGTCGCCCGCTTCACCCAACACCAACGACTGCCCCTGAAGAATCCGGTGCGCGTTGACGCACGATCAAACTCTCGCGGTCCTGGCGAAAAATCCGTCGCAGCACGACTTTCGGCACAACGCCGGAATCGATCAGATCGCGCAGCACGCTGCCCGGTCCCACCGACGGCAGCTGATCGACGTCGCCGATGAGAATTAGATGGCTATGCGGATCCACCGCGCGTAAAAGATGATCCATCAGCGCGAGATCGACCATCGAAGTTTCGTCGACGATGACGAAGTCCGCCTGCAGCGGATTATCTTCGCTTCGGTGAAAGCCGCCTTCGCGCGGATTGTATTCGAGCAGCCGGTGGATCGTCATGGCTTCTTCGCCGGCGCTCTCGGCCATGCGTTTGGCGGCGCGCCCGGTGGGCGCAGCTAAAACAAACCGCGCGTCGGCCCGGCGCAGAATCGTCAACAGCGCGGTTAATAAGGTAGTCTTGCCGGTTCCCGGTCCGCCGGTGATCACCAAAACTTTTTCCCGCACCGCCTGCTCGGTGGCGCGCACTTGATCCGGATCCAAAGTCAGCGTAGACGGCCCGAACAACTCGGGGCTAATTAAATCGATAGCGCCACGCTGCATTGGCGCCGGTTCGGCTCCACGGACCCAGGAGAACTTCGCCCTGGAGGAACGATGGCGTCGCCAACAAGCTTTGGAAAGCCGCCGCCACCCGTCGCTCGGCATGATAGAGCTCTTCAAGATAAACCTGGATGACGCCCTCAACGCCGGCTTCTTGCAAGACCAACTCGTGCTTCGCGGCAAGCTTATCGACCGCAGCTTCGACGGCATCCTCCTCGATGTTGAGCAGCGCCGCCGCATTGCGCTTGAGCGATGCCGACTCGGCGTAGCAATGACCGCGGTCCGCCATTTCGCGCAGCACGTGCAGCACCCCGGCTTGCACGCGCAGCGGAAAATCGCCGCGGATACCGATGTGATGCGCCAGCCGGTCCGCCAAGAGAAAGCCGATGCCGTGCACCTGCCGCGCCAAGGCATACGGGTTTTCCCGAACCTGGTTGATCGTGTCGGCGCCGAAAACGCGATAGATCCTCAGCGCCAGCGACGCGCCGACGCCGTGGCCCTGAAGAAAAACCATGACATCCTGCATACCGCGCTGATCTTGCCAGGCCTGCATGATGCGGCGCGCGCGCACTTCGCCGATGCCATCGACGTCGAGAATGCGCAGCGGCTCTTCGGACAGAACTCGCAAAGTATCCAAGCCGAAAGCGTCCACCAGACGCTTCGCGTAGGTCGGGCCAATGCCTTTGATCAAACCGGAGCCGAGATATTTCTCGATGCCTTCGACGGTAGCGGGATCGATCTTTTCCCAATGATCGACTTGGAACTGCAACCCGTAACGCGGATGGCGTTTCCAACTGCCGGTGACTTTAAGTTCTTCGCCTTCAGCGACCGGAAATAAGGTGCCGACCACCGTGAACGCCGGGCCGCCGTCTTCATCCAGACGCGCGACGGTGTAATGGGTTTCCGGATGCTGATAGGTGATGCGGCTGATGGTGCCACGCACCGACGAAATTTCGTTCTGCTTTTCAGCCAAGTGAAGCTCCCCGGCGGCATCCTACGCGAAACCGTCGGTGGCGTAAACGTCGCCCCTTGCCTTTTCCCAGCGGCCATATAGAATTTTCCCCATCCTCAAATGTCCAATTCTCCCAGGGCAGGCTCGGCCTGCTCATAACCATCAGCTTGGCGAAGCTCACACCACCGCCGTCATTTCTCTCCCCGGTCTATCAGCGCCGGGGAAATAGGAGACGACACTCGATGATTCTGCAAAATTTTTGGCTCGAGATGATCATCATTCTAGCGCTGATCTTCGCCAACGGTTTTTTTGCCGCCGCGGAGATCGCCATCATCACCATTCGCAAAAGCCGCATCGATGCGCTTTTGGATAAAGGCGTGCGCTCGGCCGCCGCCGTCGGCCGGCTCAAAAACGATCCCGACCGATTTCTGGCCACCGTGCAGATCGGCGTCACCGTCATCAGTTCGTTCGCCTCCGCCATCGGCGGTGCCGCAGCGATTGGTTATCTGAAACCGCTCATCGAGGCGCTGCCGGTTCCGTTCATCGCCCACGCCGCTGAAATCGTTGCGTTGCTTGTCGTGGTCCTGCCGATTTCCTATTTGTCGCTGGTCCTCGGCGAGCTCGTGCCTAAATCGCTCGCGCTGCGCTTCTCAGAACAAATCGCTTGTTTCGTCGCCCCACCCATCGAGTTTCTGTCGCGCATAAGCGCGCTGTTCGTCAAGGCATTGACCGCCTCCAGCAATGCAGTGATCCGACTCTTCGGCGGCAAAGACGCCGAAAGCGTGAGTTTCATATCGGTGGACGAAGTGAAGTCCCTGATTCGTGAGGGCGCCGCCAAAGGTATCTTCAACGAAACCGAAAAAGAGCTGATCCACAGCGTTTTTGAATTCACCGACACCCCGGTGAAAGCCGTCATGATCCCGCGCACCGAGATTCATAGCATCGAAGCCCATGCGACCTTGGCTGAAGTCGCCAAAAGCTTCGTCGATAGCGGCTTCTCCCGCATACCCGTTTACGAAATCGAACTGGATAAGGTGATCGGCATTCTTTACAACAAAGATGTTTTCAAAGCCTTGCAGGAAAACAGCGACTTTCACATTCGCGATCATTTGCACCCGGCGTTTTTTGTGCCGAGCACGCTGCCGATCAGCGAGCTGTTGAAGCAACTGCAACGCCGCCGCTTGGCGATGGCGCTGGTGGTCAATGAATTCGGTGAAATCGAAGGGCTGGCGACCTTGGAAGATCTGCTCGAAGAGATCGTCGGCGAAATTCGCGACGAATACGATCGCGAAGAGCGCGGTCCGGTGGAGCGGCTGCCCGATGGCTCCATGGTCATTCAAGGGTCGGGCTTGCTCAAAGATCTGAAGACCGACTTCGATTTACCCTTCGAGGAGTCGCCGGACTATCACACGCTCGCGGGTTTTATGCTCGCCAAGCTCAAGCGCATTCCGCGCGGCGGCGAATGGGTCGAAGACAACGGCTACAAGCTGACCATCGTCGATATGGAAGGAAGGCGCATCGTCAAGATCAAAGCGGAGCGCATCGGGCAATGAATTGGGGTACTGGAGTGTTGGAGTAGTGGAGTATTGGTTAAACTAAGCCGGCGATTTTCCCATCACTCCACCATTCCATTACTCCATCACTCCAATTTCTGCTCCCCATACGTTCGGATCTCGATCTCGTTGCCATCGGGGTCGAGAAAATAAACCGAGGTCGCCTGCCCGCGCGCGCCCCAGCGCGACACTGGTCCTTCGCGAATCGCAATTTTATTTTCCTTCAGGTAAACGATGATCCCGGCGAAATCCTCAGCTCCGGTTACCATACAGAAATGGTTCAAGTTGCCGGATAATTTTTCGCCGTTGGCTGCCGCAGGATTTTCTTTGCTCGGGAAAAGATCGATGATCGTCGTTTCGTTGATGCGCACCGATGGAAAGCCGACTTTGCCGTCCCGAAACGCGGCAACCCGTTCGCCTTCCAGCCCTATGACCTCGGTGTAGAATTTCAGCGAACGATCGATGTCTTTGACATTCAGCACTATGTGATCCAGTTCGGTGACGCGAAAACCTCTCATCGTAGCCTCCTTTTGCCGGCCGAGATCGAAGCACGCCGATGCATCAGCCGCCGATGGCGGCCATCTGCTTTAACAAGGTTTCGACTTCCTTTGGCGCACCGACGGTAATCCGCAGGCAATCTTGCAATCCCGCCGTGTCGAAGTAACGCACCAAAATCTTTCTCCGCTTGAGCTCTTCGTAAAGGCTTTTCAAATTATGCCCAGGCTTGCGCGCCAAAACAAAATTCGCATGGGACGGATAAACCAAGTATCCCATGCGCTTGAGCGCCGCGCCGAGCCGCTTCCGGCTGCGTTGGATGCGTCGCGCATTACGCGTCATCCACGCCAGATCTTGCAACGCCGCGTTAGCCGCCACCAGGCTCAGTCGATTTAAGTTATACGAATCCTTTACTTTCATCATGCCGGCAATGATTTCCTCGCTGCCGAAAGCAAGACCGGTGCGCATACCGGCGAGGGAAAATGATTTCGAAAAGGTCCGCAACACGACCAGGTTCGGTAAGTTTCGAATCAGTGGCAGCGATGACGCTCCTTCGCTTTCGGCGAAGTCCACGTAAGCCTCATCGACAACCAGAATGCCCGTCACCGCGCGCGCCAGTTTCTCGATGTCGGACAAACCGATCAGGGTACCGGAAGGCGCATTCGGATTACAGAGAAACGTGAGGGCGGCTTTCTGCCCGGCTAATGTTTCCGGCAGGGAAAAATCCGCCGGGAAGTCGACCCGCGCGGCTCTGCCGTCCTCGATTTCGACCAGCGTATCGTAAAGCGAATAGGTCGGCACCGGGAAAGCGACTCGGTCGCCCGGCCCAACGAAGCAACGCAGCAACAGCGAAAGAATTTCGTCCGAGCCGTTGCCGGCGAGGATACTTGACGGCGCGACGCCGTAAAGCTTAGCTGCCGTCGAGCGCAAGGTGTCACTGAGCGGTTCGGGGTAAAGCCGTAGAGTAGGATTGATGGCTCGTCTGAGCGCCGCATATACTTTGGGCGATGGCGGATAGGGATTTTCGTTCGTATTCAGTTTGATGAAGCCGTCATCGCTCGGCTGCTCACCGGGAGTATAGCCGGCAAGCGCCGCGATGTTCGGTCGAAAAAAGGCGCGCATGCAGCGGAATTCTATCGACAGCCGATGCGCTTTTCAAACCACTTTCGTCACCGTCTTGGTCCTGACAAGCAATTTTTGCCGGTTCCAGACGCCCAAAACGCAACAGGCGTTTTGACTCTCCTACCAAACATTTTTGTCCAAGTTTTCTCGATTCCGTCCGGAATTGCGATTTCTGACCCGATTAGTCGATCGAAACCGACGCTGTTTTCATGACTAAACACCCGGATTTATACAAAACCAGGTATTAATCAATGGCATGTTTTTGGCTCTAGACTGGGCGTCGGCTGTTCCCGAATGATTTAGTTGGACCGTTATCGCGGAAGTGAAGCAGATCCCAAGATTTCTATGGACACACCCGGTTATCCCCAAAGCGACCCTTCCCGCTTGCTTCTGAACGAGATCGAAATCCTCCTGGCGCAAACGCGCCTAATGGAACTTTATCTTAAACAGGCCCAAGTCAGCGCGGCTCACAAAGCTGTCGCGGTCGACGAACTGCACCAGGCCGAACTCGCCGCGCTGCGCCGCGCGCTAGCCGAAAAAGAACAGGTTGTCGCCACCCAAAAGCGCCAATGAAAAAACCCTCGCCGAGCAGATCGAAAATCTGCAGGTTCGCGTCGGCGATCAGCAAAACCTCCTCGCCAGCAAAGAGGGTCAGCAGCGCCAAGCTGACGCGGAATTAGCGGGCTTGCGCCAGCGCATCGTCGACCTGGAAACCGCCAAGAAACAGAGCGAAGCCGCGGCACAGCGCTCGAGCCAAACCTGCCGCGATCTAGAAGCTGCCCTGGCGGCGTTGCGGTTGGAACTCGAGGAAAACCGGCGCGACTTCCAACGCCAGCAGCTGCTGGCTCAGGAACTCGACGAGAGCGCGCGGCAACAACTCGCAGGCCTGCAGAATCAACTGGTCGAAAGACAAGTCTGGGCGGGCGCCGCCGCCAATGAGCTGCAACGCGCTAAAGACGAACTCGTCGAACTGCACCAACACATTGCCGAGCTCCAAGACGAGCGTCAGGAACTCGCAACTGCCGCGGCCGGGGAAGTGGAACAGGCTCGCCGAGGCTTCGAAGCCGAACTCAGTGGCCTGCAGTCCGCTCTGGCCGAGCGTGACCACGATTTACAAAACAGCCAGCTCGCTTTGAGTGAAATCGAGCGCAAGGTCAGCGCAGAAGTCGAGAACCTGCGCAGTCAGTTCGCGGATAGACAAGAATTCCTCGACGTGCGTGACGATCAGTTGCGCGAAGCGCTCGGCCAAGTCGCCACTTTGCAACAACGCGTCGGCGAATTGGAGGCGGTTCATCAGCAAGCAACCATCGCGGCCCTGGAGTCCGAGCGGACACGCGACGTGCTGGAGAGCCAGATTGCTTCGTTGCGGCACGAAGTCGCGGTGCGCGAGCGCGCGCTGACCGAACGCCAGGAAGCTGTTACTGCCGTCGAGTTCGCCCTGCACGGCAGAATTCAGGCGCTGCAGCAAGAACTTGCCCGCGGCCGGAGCGCCATCCAAGCGCGTGAGAGCGAGTTAGACCAACTACGCGGCGAATCTGATTCGCGGCGCGTTCGTGTGATCGCATTGGAGTCCGCCGCTGACATCGAGATGGCGGCGCGCCATGCGCTTGAAAGCGACCGGGCCAAACTCGAATCCGACCTAGCAGGTCTCAATGAAATATTGGACGGGAAAGAAGCGACGCTACGCGCCGCAGAGATCGCTTTGCGCGCGCATCAAGAGCAATCTGCCGGCGAAATTGCCGGGCTCGGACGCCAGGTAGACGAACAAAAAGGAATTATTGACCAGGGCGCAACCGATCTGGATCAATTGCGCGCCGAAAGTGCTCGCTGGCGCGAGCAGAATAACCAATCCGAGCAGTCCCGCCACGAGCTCGAACTAAACTGGCGCCAAAGCGAAACCCGGCAGCGCGAATTGGCCGAACGGCTCGAAGCCAAAGAAAATGAGCTCCGGTGGGTGCAGTCGAACGCTCACGAACAGCAGGAAACAGCTTTTCGCGCACAGGCGGCGCAGTTTGAGGCCAGCGACGGCGAGCTGCGCGGCGAGTTGGCCCGGTTGCGAAGTGAATTAGAGGAGCGACAAAAGAGCACCGAGCAAACCCAGCAAGTAATAGAGCAACTCAACGCCGAGATCGCCGACTTGCGCGAGCAACTAGCAGCGAGCCTGCGGGCTAAAGAAAATGAGCTACAGGCGACTCGGACGGCCGCCGAAGCACAGTTGGCCGCTGCGCTAAGCGAACGCCTGGAGGTCGAACGCCGGCGTCACAGCGAAGACCTCGGTAAAGCTCGGTTGGAAACAAGCTCGCTGCAGCGGCGCATCGAGGAGCTTGAGCGGGAATTCCGGCATGCCCAGTTGATAGCCAATCAGCGCTTGGAGCAAATCAGCCAAGACTATGCCGCGCAAATTGAAAATTTGAACGCTGAAATCAGCCGACAATCCGGCGGCTCTCCAGGAGCACGAACCTGCGTTGACCCGTCAAGAGCAATTGCTACGCAGCGAGATCGAATCTTTGATACTCGAAGCCCAGGAGAAAAATCAGATTCTGCAAAATCGCAACGATGAGCTGGTCCGGGCAAAATCGGAGCGGGATATGCTCCAGGAGCGTCTTAAGGACTTGGAGTCGGCGACGAACCAAAACGAAGCGGCCGTCTCGGAGGAAAGCGAGCAGATGCGCACGGAATTTCAGGCCCAGCTCGCCTTGCTGCAAGCCGAGCTGAGTCAGAAAGAATGGGCGTTGGAGGAACAATGCGCCTCTGCCAGCGGGCTGGATCAGCAATATCGTGAGCAGATCGAAGTGCTCAATCAAAAACTTGCCCAAGCCGAAGCCCATGCTCAACAGGATCCAGACCCATTCGTCATCGACACAGACAAAATAAACGGTGCACAACGACAACGGTACAGCCAATACGGGGAGGTCGCAGAGATGCCAACTCGAGGATCAAATTACCCCCACTTAGCTTTGGGATCACGGCGCTGGCGCACTCGCCTCGATCGGAAGAGGCGCTGGAGAACCTCAAGCGCAGTGGCCCAATCTTCTTACAAAGAAATCCTAGTAAGTGAGACGAAAAAAGACCGAAACTTTCGAAAGGATAGTCAATGATAAAGACAGAACGCGTGCCGACAGGAATCCAAGGCCTAGACCAACTCATTGAAGGAGGCTTGCCTAAAGGGCGATCCTTCCTCGTTACCGGTGACCCCGGCACCGGCAAAACCATCTTTGCCCTGCAATTCCTCATGGAAGGGCTCAAGCGGGGTGAAAAATGCATCTTTGTGAGCGCCGACGAAGGGCCTATCGATGTGATGGAACAGTCCGCCTCGTTGGGCTGGGACCTCGAACCCTATGTAGAGTCCAAAGCGCTGGCGATTTTGAATGCCGGGACTTACCTCGGCTCGCTTCCGGGCTCGGGCAAAGAGCGCCAGTTCGACGTCCCCAAGGCGGTTAGCGATCTCGCCTCGTTTGTCAATCAAATCGGCGCGGAACGCATGGTGCTCGATCCCGCCGGACCGTTTGTGTTGTTGCGCGATACCGCGATTCGCATCCAGGACCAGACCCGCCTATTGATCAAGCTGCTGCGCACTTCGATGAAGACGACGAATATTCTGACCTCCTACGCGGTGCCGCGCACCGGCGAGCGTTCCATGCACGGCATCGAAGAGTATCTCGTTGCCGGCGCCATCGTCTTGGAGATGATCTGGCAGGATCAGGGCTTGGGACGTAGTTTGATCGTCGAAAAAATGCGTTGCACCGACGTCAAACCGACGCAACTCGAATTCGATATCACCAAAGGCCAAGGCATCGTGATCCTACCGGCCCAGTAACCGGTTCGGGTCTGGCATTTATCGACCATGGCTCCCCAGCGCATTTCCACCGGCATCGCCGGCCTCGATCGTTTACTGCACGGCGGTTACATCAAAGGACGCACTTATCTTTTGACCGGTGAATCCGGCACGGGCAAGACCATCGCCTGCTTGCAATTCCTGCTGAGCGCGCTGCTCATGGGAGAAAAGGCAGTTTACGTCACCGTCGACGAACGGCCTGTGGAGATCTTAGAGTCCGCCGAGTCTTTCGCCTGGGACCTTCAGCGCCATATTCAGGAAAAAAATTTGGTCATCCTGGATGCTTCGCCTTATTTTGGCGGGCGCGGCGGCGGCGAAAAAGGCGTCGATCCGCAAAAGATCGTTGCCGATCTCGGCAATTACGCCAGGAAACTGGGCGCCACGACGCTGATCATCGACCCGCTGACACCATTGATCTTGCCCACCGACCCAAATACTGCGGCCCACGACCAAGCCCGTTCGCTGATCCAATTGATCCAATCCCAGCTCAACACAACCACGATCTTCACGTCGCACTGCGCCGAAGGTACGAACGCGAGTTTCACGGCCGATATCGAGCAATTCCTCGCCTCCGGGGTACTCATCCTTAGGACCATCGCAATCAACGGCCAGCATGAACGGAGCATGACAATCAAAAAAATGCGTGGCACGGCGACGGAACCGGCTGATTACCGCTTTGTGATCCGGCACGGTGAAGGGATTGTTTTGCTCGACCGTCTGGGCGCAAAAGCTGGCGATTCGTGCGCCGAACCGCCGATATTCGAATTTTTCGACCCCGCAAAAAAAGACTCCTGAGCGGATTTCGTTCAGCCGCGAGCGCGGTTATTCCTAGCGGCTGCCACCCAGCCGTTTTCACTGGCGATTTCTCGCGCTTGTTCACTTTCTTGACAGCCCAAAGAACGATGCTTAACTTTCTGGAACATGCGAGGGAGTAACTATGCGTTTAGATAAATTAACCACCAAATCACAGGAAGCACTGCAACAAGCTCAAGGCCTTGCCGACAAACGCAACCACCAGGCGATCGATGTCGAACACTTGCTGTTTGCCTTGCTGGGTCAAAAAGAGGGTGTCGTTTTATCGCTGCTGCAAAAACTCGGCGTGCCTCTGACAACCGTGACCGAGCGATTGCAAAAAGCACTCGACCGCTTACCCCAAGTGACCGGCGCCACCGGCCAAACTTACATCACGCCGCGTCTCAAAAAAATCATCGAAAGCGCCGAATCGGAAGCCGAGGCGCTCAAGGACGAATATGTTTCCACCGAGCATCTCCTGCTGGCGATGGTGCAAGACAGCGGCGAAGCGGGCGCGCTGCTCAAGCAGCTCGGCGCCACCCGGGACAAGATTCTCAATGCCTTGGTGAGCATTCGCGGCGCGCAAAGAATCACCGATCCCAATCCCGAAGAAAAATACCAGGCGCTGGAGAAATACGGTCGCGACTTGACCGACTTGGCGCGCAAAGGAAAACTCGATCCGGTGATCGGGCGCGATGATGAAATTCGCCGGGTGATCCAGGTGCTGTCGCGCCGGACCAAGAACAATCCGGTGCTGATCGGCGAGCCCGGGGTCGGCAAAACCGCCATTGTCGAAGGCTTGGCGTTGCGCATCGTCAACGGCGATGTGCCCGAGGGTTTGAAGGAAAAGCGGCTGATTGCCCTCGATCTCGGCGCTTTGGTCGCCGGCGCAAAGTTCCGCGGCGAGTTCGAAGACCGACTGAAAGCCGTACTCAAAGAAGTCACCGAAGCCAGCGGCCGGATTGTGCTGTTTATCGACGAGTTGCACACCTTAGTCGGCGCCGGTGCCGCGGAAGGCGCCATGGACGCCTCGAATATGCTCAAACCCGCGCTGGCCCGCGGCGAGCTGCGTTGCGTCGGCGCGACCACGCTGGACGAGTACCGCAAGCGCGTCGAGAAAGATCCGGCACTGGAGCGACGATTCCAGCAAGTTTACGTCGGTGAACCGTCGGTGGAGGATACCATTGCGATATTGCGCGGCCTGAAAGAGCGCTACGAAGTCCATCACGGCGTGCGTATCACCGACGGCGCAATCATCGGCGCCGCGACTCTGTCGCACCGTTATATCAGCGACCGATTTCTGCCGGATAAAGCGATCGATCTGATCGATGAAGCGGCGTCTCGGCTGCGCATTGAAATCGACAGCATGCCGATCGAAATCGACGAAGTGGAGCGCAAAATTCTCCAGCTCGAAATCGAGAAGCAGGCGCTCAAGCGCGAAGAAGACAAAGCTTCCAAGGGCCGGCTGGCGCAACTGGAACGGGAAATCGAAAATCTGCGGGAGACTTCCAGCGGGCTCAAAGCGCACTGGCAAAACGAAAAGGAATCGATCCAACGCATCCGCACGCTCAAGGAAAAGATCGAGTCGACCAAAGTCGAAGAACAAAAGGCCCAGCGCTCCGGTGATCTAAACCGCGCCGCCGAGCTGCGTTACGGCACGCTCACCCAACTGCAAAAGGAATTGGAAGATGCCAACGCCAAGCTCGCCGAGCTGCAGAAAAATCAAAAGATGCTCAAAGAGGAAGTCGACGCCGAGGACGTCGCCGAAGTCGTGGCGAAATGGACCGGCATCCCGGTTTCCAAGATGCTCGAAGGCGACATGGAGAAGCTGCTCAAGATGGAGGAGCGTCTCAACCTCCGGGTGATCGGCCAGGACAGCGCCATTCACGCGGTGTCCAACGCGGTGCGCCGGGCACGCGCCGGCTTGCAGGATGAGAACCGGCCCATCGGCTCGTTCATCTTTCTCGGACCGACCGGCGTCGGCAAGACCGAGCTGTGCCGCGCGCTGGCCGAGTTCTTGTTCGACGACGAACAGGCGATGGTTCGCCTTGATATGTCCGAGTTCATGGAGAAACACTCGGTGTCGCGCCTGATCGGCGCCCCTCCCGGCTACGTCGGTTACGATGAAGGCGGCTATTTGACCGAAGCGGTGCGCCGTCGCCCCTATTCAGTGGTGCTGTTCGACGAGATCGAGAAGGCTCATCCCGATGTCTTCAACGCCTTGCTGCAGATTCTTGAAGACGGGCGCATGACCGATGGTCAGGGCCGAACTGTGGATTTCAAGAATACCGTGATCATCATGACCTCGAACCTTGGCAGCCAGTATATTCTGGAACTCGCGGGCAAGGATCGCAAGGAAATGGAGTTGCGCGTTAACGCCGCGTTGCGCGACGCGTTCAAACCGGAATTTTTGAATCGCGTCGACGAAACCATCATCTTCAACAACCTCGGCCGCGAAGAAATCAAATCGATCGTGGAAATTCAGCTCAAGCGGCTGCGCCGGAATCTCGCTCAACGCAAAATGGGGCTGGAGATCACCGATCAGGCCAAAGCTTTGATCGCCGAAAAAGGCTACGATCCGGTTTACGGCGCGCGGCCGCTCAAGCGCACCATTCAGCGTTTGATTCAGGACCCGCTGGCGGTTAAGATTCTCGCCGGCGAATTTAAAGAAGGTGATCGCGTAAGGATCGACTCAGACGGCGACGAACTGAGTTTTACTCAGGGCACCGCCGCTTCGGTGGACGAAGCTGAAGCAGTCGTTGCCGCATAGATCTTCGTAACCAATCTCGGCAATCTTCCAATTGAGGGGGCAGTCCAATTCAGACGTGCCCCCTCTTTTTTTAATCTGGTCCGATGCTAGTGTCGTGTATCCGAAGTTCGTTAAATATCTCGTGAGCCTCTTTTCCGTCATACCGGCGAAAGCCGGTATCCAGAGGTATTTGAAATTCCTGGATTCCGGGTCGCGCTAGCTATCGCCAGCTTGCCCGGAATGACGATCGACTTGTGTAACGAACTTTAGTTCCGGGACACTATTTCATCGAACGAGTGCTTCTCGTCGCGTGTGCGGCGCTATGCGCCGACAAAATTTAATCGCGTCTGCCGATCCCTTCTCCCTTTTGCCCAATGGAAACCCCGCCAACCGATGCCGCGCGCCAACGCCGCCTTCGCTGGATTCTATTGAATGTTTGCGTTGGCCAGTTCATCGTAGGTCTCGACCAACGCGCGCTTCTGGTCGCGTTGCCGACGCTGACCCACACTTTCAACACCAGTCTGACCACCATCCAATGGGTATTGTTGATCTACGATCTCACGCTCATCGGCTTGGTCATCACCGTCGGCCGCCTGGGCGATCTTTTCGGCCGGCGGCGTTTTTACACTTCCGGATTTCTGCTCTTTGTCGTCAGCTCAGCCCTCTGCGGCGCGGCGCAGTCAGCGGCGCAGATTATCTTTGTTTCGCGCCCTGCAAGCGGTCGGCGGCGCGATGATTTCCGCCAATGGCCGCGCCGTGGCCTCGATCGCATTCCCGTCGAGCGAACGAGGCAAAGCCATGGGAGTGAGCTCGATGGCCTTTCACGTCGGTTTTCTTACCGGCCCCACCCTAGGCGGATTTCTCATCGACACCCTCGGTTGGCGCTGGATCTTTTTTATCAATCTCCCGGTCGGCATTTGGGGCGCATCCGCTGGCGTGGAAGCTGCTGGAGGAAAGCCGGGAAAGGGTCGAACGCATTTCCATCGATTTTCCCGGCGCGATCCTGCTGATGATGACTTGCAGTTTGTTGATTTACGGCATGAATCAGTTGCCCCATGTCGGCTGGCACGATCCGACGGTGCTGCGCCCGCTCGGCCTGTTTGTGGTGGCCCTCGCGCTGTTTATTTTCGTCGAACTGCGCGCGCCGCATGCCGATCCTGAGTTTTGCGCTGTTCAAGAACCGGCTCTTTACCGCATCCATGTTCAGTCTCTTTTTCATTACCTCGACGCAATCGGCGATCAGTTTTCTCCTGCCGTTTTACCTGCAAAATATTTTGCACTTCTCGCCGACGCAAATGGGCTGGATCATCATCGCCAATTCGGTGGTCATCGTCATGGTCGCGCCGCTTGCCGGCTGGCTCTCCGACCGCCTCGGTTCGCGTCTGCTCTGCACGTTTGGCTCGATTTTGATCGTCATCGGCCAGTTCTTCTTCGCCTCGCTAGGCCTCGACTCGTCGATTTCCCGCATCATATTTCCCATCGCCCTTTCGGGCCTGGGCTGGGCGTTCTTCAATTCGCCCAATCAAAGCGCGATCCTCGGCTCCGTGCCGCGCGACAAACTCGGCACGGCTTCAGGCATGAACACCACCACGGCGCGCACGGGCGGCGCCATGGGCGTCGCCCTCGCGGCAACGCTCTTTACCTATGGTCTGACCGCGGCCGGACTGTCGCAGCTCCAAACCGAGTCGCCGGAAAGTTGGGGTGTCTCGCCGGCGATTTTTATGCAGTCGTTTAATCACACCGTGCATGTCGTTAATATCTTCACGTTGCTCTCGGTTTTCTTCTCGGCCGTCCGAGGACCGCGCCAAGAATAGGTTGAATAGATGTCCAACATGACCGTTGACGACCCCCAGATAGCCCGCCGCCATTCGCGCTTGATTCTCCTGAGCGTCTGCATGGGCCAGACCATCGTCGGTCTCGATCAGCGCGCGCTGACCGTGGTCTTGCCGACCTTGACGACGACCTTTCACACGCCCTTCACAACCATTCAATGGACCGTATTGGTTTACGATTTGGTTCTCATCGGTCTCATCATCACCATGGGACGGCTTGGCGATCTGTTCGGCCGGCGGCGCTTTTACAGCGTGGGTTTTGTCATTTTCTTGATCGCCTCCGGCCTTTGCGGTTTATCGCAGACGGTCGGCCAACTGATTTTTTTCCGCGCCGTCCAAGCGCTCGGCGGCTCGATGATCGCCGCCAACGGCCGCGCCATCGTCTCGGTGAATCTGCCGCACGAGGAACGGGGCCGCGCCCTGGGTCTCACCTCGACGGCGTTTCACATCGGCTTTCTCACCGGGCCTTCCCTCGGCGGCTTTTTGATCGACAGCATCGGCTGGCGCTGGATTTTTTACCTCAACTTGCCGTTCAGCCTCTTCGGCGCCTACCTCGCATGGAAAGTCGTGCCGGAAACCCGGACCACGGAAAAAGTCAGCATTGATGTGCCCGGCGCTGTGCTGCTGCTCCTGACCAACGGATTATTCATTTACGCCATCGATCAATTGCCGCGCGGCGGGTGGCGCCATCCGATATTCCTTTGCACCTTCTCGCTTTCGATCATTTCCCTGTTGCTTCTGCTGCGCACCGAAGCCAAAGCCCAAACCCCGATCCTGACCTTATCGATGTTTCGCGCGCGGCTGTTCAGCGCGGGGATTCTGAGCCTGTTCCTGGTCGCCGGGACTTTGTCGGCGATCAATTTTCTCTTGCCCTTTTACCTGCAATATCTGTTGGGCTACTCGCCGTCCCAGGTCGGCTGGATCATCGTCGCCGATTCGGTGATCATCATGATCATGGCGCCCATCGCCGGCGCGCTTTCCGATCGGCTCGGTTCGCGCCTGCTCTGCACTATTGGCTGCGCGATCGTTGCCGTGGCGCAATTTTTCCTGGCGACGCTGGATATCGACGCGTCGCTCTTCCGCATCATGCTGCCGCTGATCATTTGGGGTGTCGGCTGGGCGTTGTTCAACGCACCGAACCAAAGCTCGACTCTCGGCGCCGTGAGCCCGGACAAACTCGGCGCCGCCGCCGGCATGATCGCCACCACCGCGCGCACCGGCGGCGCCATGGGCGTCGCCTTATCGGCAACCTTGTTCGGCTACTTCCTGGCGGCGGCAGGGGTGGGCAGCGGCCAAATCGAGTCGGCGCAAGGCTGGCGCGCCTCGCCGAGCATTTTTATGAGCTCCTTTAGCGCGACCATTTTTGTGCTCAATGTTTTTACGGCGCTGGCCGTGATCTCTTCGGCGGTGCGCGGCAAACGGCCGGGAGATTAAACTGTCGTTTGCTGCCGGATAGTTCGCCATCGCATTCGCATTCGCCAAGCGCATCAGCTCTTGACAGCGAGCCAAGCGCTAACCTAACGTCCACAACCGGAATCACGATTCACGACTGCACAGGAGGCAATCATTATGTTGCGTCGGCTTACCTCGGTAAGATTGGCTGTACGGCGATCTCGCTTGTTGCCGCTGCAAACGCCGGGACAGTTCAATGCGTTGCGGCGGCGAAGCGCCGCAACTGCGCGGCGTTTACAATGCCCTCGGCGGTACGATGGCGCCGGCGTGGGTGGCTCAAGATTTGGGACTTTTCACCAAGCACGGCTTGCAGCACAGCCTCAACTACCTCGCAGCCACGACGGCGATCCAGGCCATCGTCGGCGGCACCGAAGAGATCGGTCTCGTCGGCAACCAGGGTATCGATGTCGCGCTCGAAGGCGCCGATACGGTTTACATCGCCAACACCGCGGCGCGATTTATCTTCCATCTGTACGGCGATCCGGCGATCAAGTCGGTGGCCGATCTCAAAGGCAAAGTTCTTGCAGCCACGCAGGCGGCGGCTTCGTACGGATTACGCCGGCCGCATGGTGTTGCGCAAATATGGCTTGGTGCCGGACAAGGACGTCAAAATTTTATATGCCGGCAGCGCGCCGGCGCTTTTGACCACATTGAAATCCGGCAATGCCGCCGCCGGCCTGATGAGCGCGCCGATCACTTTTCAAGCGCAAGAGTTGGGCCTCAAGCATATTCTCAACGTCACCGAGCTCAACATTCCCTTTGTTTTCGTCAGCGTGGTGACGACGCGCAAAGTCCTCCAACAAAAACCCGACGCCGTGATGCGCTACCTGCGCGGCTACACCGAGGCGATCTCGATCATTCGGCGTGACAAAGAGACGACGATGAAAGTAATGAGCAAATTCATGAAGACCGACAACCGCCAAGTGCTCGAGGCCATTTACGACGAGCATCTGCCTGTGTTTCAACGCTTACCGCTGATGACCAAAGAGCCCGTGCAAGCGGTTTTGGACGTCGCCAAGAGCCCGAAAGCGCAGCAGATGAAGCCGGAAGAATTTTACGACAACTCGTTTTTACAAAAACTGGAAGACTCCGGCTTTATCAATTCCCTCTACGCGCGCTGAGACAAACCCATGAGCTGGTTTCTGCACATCGACATGGACGCGTTCTACGCGTCGGTCGAACAAGTTCTCGATCCGAACCTGAAAGGTAAACCGGTCATCGTCGGTGGCCGCAACGGCCGCGGCGTCGTCACCTCGGCATCGTACGCAGCAAGGAAATTCGGCGTGCATTCAGCGATGCCCGGCTTCCAAGCGAAGAAACTTTGCCCGCAGGGAATCTTTTTACCCAATCGTCGCAAAGTCTATTCGGAATTTTCGCATAGAGTCTTTGCTATCCTGGAGCAATACTCGCCGGCGGTTCACGCCCTGTCCATCGACGAAGGACTCGTCGATCTCACCGGCACCGACCGGCTCTTCGGCCCGCCGCTCAAAACCGCGGACGCGATCATTCGCCGCATCGAATCCGAGCTCGGCTTGCCATCGTCCGCCGGCCTTTCGACGAGCAGAGTCACGGCAAAAATCGCCGCGACACTGGCCAAGCCGCAAGGGCTGATCTACGTTCCGTCCGGCGCGGAAACAGACTTTCTCGCGCCATTGGCGGTGGAAATGATTCCCGGCGTCGGCCCGAAAACCCATAAAGCACTCAATCAAAAAGGCATAAAGACGATCGGCGAGCTTTTTCAGCGCGAGGAATTGGCAGCGCGCTACTTGGATCTCACCGAATCGCCCGAGCGCCAGCATCGCCACGATCACTCCGTCGGCAACGAAACGACCTTGGATACGCCGGTAAAAACCATCGCCCAGATGGAAAAAATTCTCTGGGAATTGGTCGAAGAAGTGGGCGGCCGGCTGCGTCGCGAGGAGCTTTTCGCGCGCTGCTTGACGATCAAGATCCGCTACAGTGATTTCCAAACCCTGACTCGCTCGCGCACCTTGCCTTCGCCCACCTGTTTCGACAAGGAAATCTTTGCCGTGGTCAGCGACCTGCTGCGACAAAACCTCGGTCGAGGCAGAGCCGTACGGCTGCTCGGCGTCAGCGCCAGCGCGCTGCAAAGTACCGGCTGGCAAGAGCCGCTGATCGGCCGCGACCAGCGCCAATCTTTCGAGAAGCTTTATAAAGGCATTGATGAGCTGCGCCGCAAATACGGCGAGGACGCCATCGGCGCGGCCACGCCGCGCCACCGCGCCGGTTGATTTTCCCCGCGAAGCTTCTTACTGTTTTCCCGATCCGTTCAAACCCATGCCAACGACGAACCATTCTTTTCTCGCCGCCTGCCGCCGCGAGCCAACCTCATTCACGCCGATTTGGTTGATGCGTCAGGCCGGCCGCTACATGGAGGACTATCGTAAGCTGCGCGCCCAATATGGCTTTCTCGAGCTGTGCAAGCGGCCCGACCTCGCCACGGAGATCACCGTCACGCCGGTCGAGCGGCTCGGCGTCGACGCGGCGATTTTGTTCGCCGATATCTTGCTCGTCCTCGAGCCGATGGGCGTCGGGTTGGAATACTCGAAAGGCGATGGACCGGTGCTGCACCGTCCGGTGCGCAGCGCCAGCGACGTCGATGGCCTGCGAGATTTCGACGTCGCCAATGAGCTTTCGTTTGTTTACGAGTCAGTCAAAAAAATCCGCAAAGAACTCAAAGACAAAGTGCCGCTCATCGGCTTCGCCGGCGCGCCGTTTACGCTGGCGTCTTATTTGATCGAAGGCGGCGGCTCGCGCAATTACCTGCACACGAAAAAACTTTATTACAGTGCGCCGGAAGCGTGGCAGCGATTGATGGAACGGCTGGCCAAAGTCGTCGCAGAATATTTGAATTGCCAGATCGCCGCCGGCGCCCAGGCCGTGCAGATCTTCGACAGCTGGGCCGGTTGTCTGACCCCCGATGATTACCAGCAATTCGTTTTGCCGTACACGAAAAAAGTAATCGACGCGATCGCGCCCGGCGTCCCGGTGATCAACTTCAGCACCGGCACTGCCGGCGCGCTAAAACATATCCGCGCCGCCGGCGGCGACGTGATCGGCTTGGACTGGCGTATCAATCTCGACGAGGGCTGGGCGACGGTGGGATACGACGTCGCCGTGCAAGGCAACCTCGATCCGGTCGCCCTGTTCGCTTCACCGAAGGAAATCAAAACCCGCGCCGCCGACATCCTGCGCCGCGCCGCCGGCCGCCCCGGTCATATTTTCAATTTAGGCCACGGCGTGTTGCCGGAGACGCCGGTGGATAACGTCATCGCCCTGGTCGACGCCGTCCACGAGCTGAGCGCCAAGTGAACAATGCAGATTCAAGCCGGCTTATCTTGAACCCTCGCCCGCTTGCGGGAGAGGGCAGGGTGAGGGTCAGCGCAAGTCGGCTATGAGTTCACCGTACGATGCGGTATTGCTCATCGCCTTCGGCGGCCCAACTGCGCCGCAGGAAATTCGCCCATTCCTCGCCCGTGTGACGAAAGGAATACCGATCCCGCCCGAGCGGCTCGAAGAAGTTGCCCATCATTATGAAGCCGTCGGCGGCAAATCGCCGCTGAACGAAATCACTTTTCACCAAGCAGAAGCATTGCGCCAATTGTTAAACGCCCAGGGACGTCCATTGCCGGTTTACGTCGGCATGCGCAACTCTGCGCCGTTCTTCGTCGACACAGTTAAGCAAATGGCCAGCGATGGAATCCAAAATGCCTTGGGTTTTATCCTCTCGTCGCACCGCACCGAAGCGAGTTGGGAGCGCTATCAGAAAAATATCGCCGACGCCCGGGCAGAAATCGGTGTCGGCGCGCCGTCTGTCGATTACTGCGATGGCTGGCACGACCATCCGCTGTTCGTGCAAACTTGGGTGGAATTGATCGAAGCGGCATTCGCCAAGATTGATCCAGCGCGACGAGAATTGACGCCGCTGATCTTTACTGCTCATAGTTTGCCGACTGCAATGGCGGCGCGCTCGCCTTACGTCAAACAGCTCGAAACCAGCGCGCGCTTGATCGCCGAACGGCTCGGCCGACGCGACTGGCGGCTCGCTTATCAAAGCCGCAGCGGCAAGCCGACCGATCCTTGGCTCGAACCCGACATCGGCGCGACGATTCGCCAGCTCGCCGCAGATGGCCATGGGGAAATCGTGGTCGCGCCCATAGGTTTTGTCTGCGACCATGTCGAAGTGCTTTACGACCTCGATATCGAAGCCAAGCAGCTTGCCGACACCTCTGGGCCTGCGTTGGCTTCGCGCTAGCTGCCCCAACGATCATCCGACGTTTATCCGCATGATGGCCGAGGTGATTCGGGAGAAAATAAAACTGGCCGAGGATCGAGGATAGAGGATGGAGGATCGCGATCCTCGATTACTGTCTTTCCATCCTCGATCCTCCATCCTCAATCCTCGATTTACCGAATCATGAAGCGCGTCATCGTCATCGGCGGCGGCATCGCCGGCCTCGCCGCCGCCCATCGCATCGTCGAGCTCAATGAAGAACAATCTCTCGGAGTCGAGGTGTTACTGCTCGAAGGCTCCCACCGCCTCGGCGGCAGCATTGCAACGGAGCGAATCGGCGATTTTCTGATCGAGGCGGGCCCGGATTCATTCATTAGCGAAAAGCCCTGGGCGTTGCGCTTGTGTGAGCGCCTCGGTCTTACCCCGCGCCTGATTTCCACCCAGGCCGCTTATCAAAAAATTTATATCGTTCATCGCGGCAAGCTCGAAGCGCTGCCCGAAGGCTTCTTCTTGCTCGCGCCGACGCGGTTCTGGCCATTTGTGCAAACGCCGCTGTTTTCCTGGCGCGGCAAGCTGCGCATGGCCGGCGAATTGTTTTTGCCGCGCGCACAGGCAAACCATAACGACGAGAGCCTCGGCTCCTTCGTGCGCCGCCGCTTCGGCCGCGAAGCGCTCGAACGGGTGGCGCAGCCGCTGGTCGGGGGCATCTATGCCGCCGACCCCGAACAACTCAGCCTCGCCGCGACCATGCCGCGCTTTTTGGAAATGGAGCGCAATCAGCGCAGCGTCATCCGGTCCATGTGGTCGGACCAACGGCGCCGCGCGCGCCGACGCGAAGCCGGCAGCGGCGCGCGTTGGAGTTTGTTCGTCACTTTGGCCGGCGGCATGCAGGAGTTGGTCGATGCGGTTGCCGGCCGGTTACCGGAAAATAGTATTCGCTACAACGCGCCGGCGAGCGCGGTGAATCAGAATCCCGCGACGCAAAAATGGCACGTCCAGACTAAGGCGGGTGAATCCCTCGACGCCGACGCCGTTATCGTTGCGGCGCCGGCGCTCCATGCGGCGCCGCTGCTCCGCGCCGTCGCCGACGTCGCGACCAATGAGTTGGGCAAAATCCGCTACGCTTCCACCGCCACGGTCAGTCTCGCCTATCGGCGCGACGATTTTCCGCGCCCGCCGGATAGTTTTGGATTTCGTCGTGCCGGCGATCGAAAAGCGAAAAATCATGGCGTGCACGTTTAGCAGCTTGAAGTATCCCGGGCGCGCGCCGGAAGGTCATCTCTTATTGCGCGCCTTCGTCGGCGGCGCTTTGCAGCCGGAACATTTCGGAGCCGACGACGCCACGATGGAGCAAAATGTTCGGGACGAATTGGCGAGCTTAATGGGCGTCACCGCCAAACCGATTTTGTCGCGTATCTGGCGCCACCCGAACTCGATGCCCCAGTATCACATCGGCCACGATGCCCGCATTGAACGAATTGAATCCGCTTTGAATTCATTTCCAACGCTGGCCCTCGCCGGCAGCGCCTACCATGGCGTCGGCATCGCCGACTGCGTGCGCACCGGCGAAGAAGCGGCTGAAAAGGTCATTGCGGCGCTGAAATGAGATCGCTGAGCTGAGCGCTGAAAAATCCCGCGATCGTTCTTGACGGCTCGCCGCAGCCGGACTATCAGAAAGTGTATAGAGAAATTACCACGCAAGCGATGCGGAGGCGTTCCTATCATGATGATCATCGATTCTCAGGTTCACATTTGGGCGCCGGAAACGGCGGAGAAACCTTACGCCAGGGGCAATGCCTCTGCGCCCCATCGACCGATTCCACTCGGCCACGACGAGCTCTTGCGCGAAATGAATAACGCCGGTGTCGAGCGTTGCGTGCTCGTGCCGCCGACCTGGGAGGCCGATCGTAACGATACTTCATTGGAGGCGGCGCGCTTGTATCCCGATCGCTTTCGCGTCATGGGCCGGCTCGCGCTGCAAAAGCCTGAAAGCCGCGCGCTGATGGCAACCTGGAAAAATCAGCCGTTCATGCTCGGCATTCGGATGTCTTTCAATGCCGGACGCACGCGCCAATGGCTCGAAGACGGCACCGCCGATTGGTTTTGGGATGCCGCCGAGCGCTATCAAGTTCCGGTGATGGCCTTCGCGCCCGCGTCGGTTCCCAAGCTCGGCGACGTCGCCGAGCGTCACCCTGGATTGCGCATGATCATCGATCACATGGGCTTAAGCTCGGCGCTGCGCGGCAAATCCCTCGAACCCGCCGTTGCCGAGACCATCAAGCTGGCGCGTTGGCCGAACCTGGCGGTGAAAGTTTCGGCGTTGCCGTGTTACGTCGATGAGCCTTATCCGTTTCCGACTTTGCATCCGATAGTCCGACGCGTCGTCGACGCCTTCGGCCCGCAGCGCTGTTTTTGGGGCACCGACCTATCCCATCTGCCGTGCCCGTACCAACAAGTCGTGACGCTCTTTACCGAGGAAATGAAATCGCTTTCGGCGAATGAACTGGAATGGATCATGGGCCGCGGCATAGCGGAATGGCTCGGCTGGCCTTTACCTGCAGCGCCCGCTTAAAATTGTTGTCGTCCGTAGATTTGGCTCGGCTCGGGTTATACGATCGGTGTGACCCGCCAGACCTTTGCGGAGTTCGCGCGCAACGCTTCTGCGTTGCATTCGAAGGTCGCTCATCCGAAGGATTCTCGTGAGACTCTTCATCGTCCTCCTCGCCTTTCTTTTTGTCAGCGACACATCGCAATCTTCCGCGCAGCAAAACGTTCTCCATTTTGTCACCTGGAAACCGGAAGCCGCTCAAGTTTGGGACCAAGCCATAGTGGATTTCGAACGGGCAAATCCCGCTGTCAAAGTGGTTCGCGAGATCGCGCCGCAGTCTTCCACCCAGATCCACGATCTTCTGGCGCAAAAATTCAAAAACCGCGACCCGCGGCTCGATGTTTTTTTTATGGATGCGGTTTGGCCGGCAGAGTTTGCATCGGCGGGCTGGGCGTTGCCGCTCGATCGCTACTTCGCCGCCGTCGAGCAAGAAAAGTTTCTTCCGGCCACGGTCTCGGCGAATCGCTATCGCGGCGGCATTTTTGGCGTGCCGGTGTTCATCGACACCGGCCTGCTCTATTACAGAAAAGATCTCCTGGAAAAATATGCGATCGCGCCGCCGCAGACCTGGAACCAAATGTTCCAGGCAGCCAAAACCATTGTTGGCCGCGAACAAGATCGCCAGCTCGTCGGCTTCTCCGGACAGTTCAAACAGTACGAAGGCCTGGTCTGCAACATGATGGAGTATATTTTGAGCAATGGCGGCGCGCTCTGGGATGAAAAGCGCATGATCAGTGCACTCGATCAACCGGCGGCGCTCGAAGCCGTGCGCTTCGTGCGCGATCACATCGTCGGCGAGATCTCCGGGCGCGGCATGCTCGCCTACGAAGAGCCGGAATCGCTCGCGCTTTTCACTCAAGGACGGGCGATTTTCCACCGCAACTGGCCCTACGCCTGGGCGATTGCCAACGATCCTGCGAGCTCGAAAGTCGCCGGCCGGGTCGGCATGTCGCCGCTACCCGGCTTCGCGGTTGGGACTGGCGCCGCTGCTCTCGGCGGCTGGCAATTGGGCATTAGTCGCTATTCGAGGAATCCGGACTTGGCCTGGCGCTTCGTCGCATTTATGACCGGCCCTGATGTGCAAAAACGCATCGCCCTCGCCACCGGGCGGGCACCGACGCGCACGGCGCTTTACGACGACAATGAAATCGCCGCGAAGATCCCGCAACTCAAATCTCTGCTCGCAAGCTTCAAACGCGCCGTGCCGCGTCCGACGACCCCGGTATATGTTCCGCTGTCGAATATCATGCAGCGCTATTTCAGCTCGGTCTTGGCTTTGCCTGACACGGACATCAAGGAGCAGGCCGCCCTCGCGACCCGCGACATGAATCGCCTGTTGGATTTTGTCCGCGAGCGCCAAATGCCATGAAAAGCTCTCACCGCCTCGCGTTATTGTTGCTGTTACCGAGCTTTGTCTTCGTCGCTCTATTTTCACTTTATCCGATCGTCGATTCTTTCCGTTTAAGTTTTTACCGCTTGATTTTGACTCTGCCCTGGCTCGGCGAAAAAATGGTCGGCTGGGAGAACTACCGCGATCTCCTGAGCGATCCGGTGGCGCGGCAATCGCTCAAGACGACCTTAATCTTCGCGGCGATAACGATCCCGCTGGAATTGCTGCTCGGCCTCGCGATCGCCCTGGTGCTGAACGAGTCGTTTCGCGGCCGCGGGCTCATGCGCGCGATTGTTCTCGTTCCCTGGGCGATCCCCACGGTGGTTTCCGCGCAAACCTGGCGTTTTCTATTTAACGATCGTTACGGGCTATTGAACTTTATTCTTTTCGGCAGCGATGCGGCGCGCTATATCGCGCCGCTCGCGGAACCTCATCTCGCGCTCAGTTGCGATCATAGTCGCCGAAGTGTGGAAAACCACGCCGTTCGCGGCGCTGATTTTACTGGCCGGCTTGCAAGCCATTCCCGATGATTTGTACGAAGCCGCGAGCGTCGACGGCGCCAGTCCCTGGCAAAAATTTCGTCACGTGACTTTGCCGCTGATCCAACCGGCATTGCTCCTCGCCTTGCTGTTTCGCACCATCGATTCGTTGCGGGTGTTCGATCTGGTTTTCATTATGACCCAGGGCGGACCGGCCGACCGGACCAACGTGCTGCAGTTCTACGGCTACAAGAAAACCTTCGCCGAAGGCATGATCGGCTATGGCTCGGCCATCGCCGTCGTGGTGTTCCTGCTTTCGTTGGTACTTTCAATATTCTATTTGCGCCTTCTGAAGACCAATCGCCCGCAAGGCGGCGCCGTATGAACCGAGCGACCGCCGTCAAACTATTTTCGCTCGGCATTGCGGCATATTGCCTAACGCCATTTCTCTGGCTAGTGCTAACGTCGTTCAAGAGTCCGTCGGAATTGACGGCGATTCCACCGAAGCTGATCCCATCTTTCCATTGGGGATTTTATCAATCGGCGCTGGAAAAATACGGCCTGCTCGGTTACATCGCGAACAGCGTAGTGGTTGCCGGCACGGCAACCATGGTCACCATCGTGATCAGCGCGCTGGCCGCCTACGCCATCGCGCGTCTGCGTCTCAAGTGGACCAATGTTTACCTGCTCTTGTTGCTCGTGCTCTCGATGTTTCCCCAGATCGCGATCGCCGGGCCGGTCTGGAGTCTGCTCGACTCAGTCAATTGGCTCAATACCTATAAAGGTTTGGCCGCGGCGTATGTCGCGCTTTCGCTGCCGCTCGCGATCTGGATCCTGACGACTTTCTTCCGCGAAGTGCCCGTCGAGATCGAAGAAGCGGCGCTGATCGATGGCTGCAGCCGCTTGCAGGCGCTCTACAAAATCGTGCTGCCGCTGGCCGCCCCGGGAATTCTTACCGCCGCGCTGCTGGTGTTTATTCAGGCGTGGAACGAGTTTTTCTTCGCGCTGATCATCATGACCGATCCGAATGTCCAAACTTTACCGGTGGGAATCGCGCTGTTTCCCGGGGAATACACCATGCCCTGGGGCGAGATCGCCGCGGCGTCGACCATCGCCACCGTGCCGCTGATCATTCTCACATTGATTTTTCAGCGCGGCATTGTGCGCGGTTTGTCGGCCGGCGCGGTCAAAGGTTAGCGCAGTTGTCTTTCCGATTTAATCGTATTAACACCAAGCCTTAGTTGCCCCTGAAGGAGGATGGAAAATATGCAGATTCTGAATCGCGACTTGTCCACCGAGAAAGACGGCATTCCCGGTTACCTCGCCCATCCCGACCGTCAAGAGCCCGGGCCGGGCGTATTGATCGTGCATCACCATTTCGGCGTCACCGGCAACATGAAAGTGAATGTCTGCGAGTTCGCCAAGCTCGGTTACTCGACCCTGGTTCCCGATCTCTATAAAATGCTCGGCGCCGCCGATGGCGTGCACGAAGCGCAAAAGACCACCACAGACGGGCAATTCATTGAAACACTCAATGGCGCATGGCGCTACCTGACCAGCCGGCCGGAAGTCGACGCCAAACGTTGCGCCGTGGTCGGCTACTGCATGGGCGGGCGCATCGGCATCCATTTCGCCGCCGCGACGCCGAGCGCGCGCGCTTTTGTCGGATACTATCCCTCGGTGCGCGACGAGGAACCCAGCCGGTTACGACCACGCCATCCCAACGATGCCGTCAAAGACATCAAATGTCCGTCGCAAATTTACTTCGGCGCCAAAGATCACGTCGCGAGCATTCCGGTGCAGCAAAAGTTGATGGCGAGTTTTCAAGCCAACGGCCAACCGTTGGATTGGCACTTCTTTCACCGCGCCGGCCACGGCTTCGCCATGGCCGATGGCGACTGTTATGACCCCGCGCTCGCCGAACAAGCGTGGTCGCTGACCGCGAATTTTCTCGAGCGGGAATTGGGCAACCGTTAGCAAAAGCCGGTGTAACAGGAAGTCGAAACCGCCAAGAACGCTTCGATGAACTCAGCGCGAACGGAACTTTCTCAGGAATCTCAATCCTAACTCCGTTCGTTTTTACAATGCTCGGCTACGAGGCTAGTGTCTGTCCCGGAAGTTCGATAAAAGTTATCACGCCTTAGCCGTCATACCGGAGGAAGCGGGTATCCAGATGGTTTTGAAATTCGCTGGATTCCGGGTCGCGCTAGCTATCGCCAGCTTGCCCGGAATGACGATCGATTTATGTTGCGAATTTCTGGCCAGGACATGAGCTTTATGGCTAACGCCCCAGAGTTCGCGATTTTGGTGATCTAAACAACCTGTCCGGCGGCAAATCCAGAAGACCAGGCCCACTGAAAGTTAAAGCCGCCCAATTGGCCGGTCACATCGACAACTTCGCCGATAAAATACAACCCCGGAACTTTCTTCGATTCCATGGTCGTCGACGACAACTCATCGGTACTCACACCGCCGACGGTAACTTCGGCACTACGGTAGCCTTCGGTGCTCTCCGGCCGGATCGTCCAGCGCTGCAGTTGCTCGCACACCTCCTGCAAATCACGCGGCGCGTATTGCCGCAGCGGGCGGCTGGGAATCTGAATTTCACACAGTCGCTGCGCCAAGCGTTTCGGCAGAAATTCCCCCAACACGGTTTTGAGCTCGGCATCGGCGCGAGGACCGCGACGCGCCCTGAGCCACTCAGAAGCATCGGTTAACGGCAAGAAGTTAAGTGTGAGTGGCTCACCAGCATTCCAATAAGAAGAAATTTGCAAAATCGCCGGCCCACTGATGCCGCGATGGGTGAACAGCATCGCGTTGGAAAAACTCCGGCGTCGACATGCGACCTCAACCGGTACGCTGACACCGGACAAGTCGCGATAGCGCACTAAATCCGTGGCGTCGAAGGTGAACGGCACCAAACCCGCGCGCGTAGGCTCGATCTTGTGGCCGAATTGCTTGGCGATCTCGTAGCCGAAGGACGTTGCGCCGATCTTGGGAACCGACAGGCCGCCGGTGGCGACGACCAACGTATTCGCGCGAATTTCGCCGCGGTTGGACTGAAGCGCAAACCCGTCGGCGCTGCGCTCGACCGCGGTCACGATGCAAGCGGTTTCGATCCGCACTGCCGCAGTGCGGCATTCGTCGACGAGCATCTTGACGATCAACTTCGCCGACTGATCGCAGAACAATTGCCCCAGCTCTTTCTCGTGATAAGCGATGCCATGGCGCTCGACCATCGCAATAAAATCCGCTTGGCTGTAACGCGCCAGCGCGGATTTGCAAAAGTGGGGTTGGCCGAGAAGAAGTTCTCCGGCGTAACCTGGAGATTGGTGAAATTGCAGCGGCCGCCGCCGGAGATGAGAATTTTCTTGCCGATTTTTTCGCTGCGTTCGATTACCAAGACGCGCCGGCCGCGTTTGCCCGCCTCGATGGCGCACATCAAACCGGCAGCGCCGCCGCCGAGGATGACGGTGTCGTACTGAATCATTAGTTTAGCAGGCTGCTGAAAAACCCTTTAAGAGTCCTTCGACCTCGCTCAGAGCCAGTCCTGAGCTTGACGAAGGAACGAACGGAGGGGTTTTGACAGGAATGATGTTTTTTCGATCATGCTGAGGTCCTCGAAGCATTCCTAACTTGTTTTCATCAAACTGGTAGAACTACATGCGGGTGCGAGATGCACGCGACCGCCAGAACTGCGTGTCAAATGATCCCCTTCTCCTTAAACTCCGCGATCTGCTGATCGCTGTAACCGAGCGGCTTGAGATATTCGGCGTTGTGCTCGCCGAGCTCGGGAGGCGGCAGCGGATGGGGATTTTTGGTCTCGCTGTATGCGTTCGGGAATGCCACGGTGCGGATCGTCGGCTTGTCCCGGCGCTCGATCTTGATTTCCAATCCCATGTGCTTGATTTGCGGGTCTTGGAAAACTTCCTGCATGTTGTAGACCGGCGTGTGCGGCACATCGTTAAGTTCCAATTGTTCCATCCAATGGGCGCGCGGTTTTTCTTTGAAAAACTCGGCGAACACTTTGGCGAGCTCGTTGTAGTTCTTGCGGCGGTTCGGCCGCGTGTTAAAGCGCGGATCGTCGATCATCTCGGGATGGCCGGCGGCGGTGCACAAACCTTCCCAAAATTTCTGCGGCGATGAAAGATGAATCGCGAACGGCAAACCGTCGGAGCCGCTAAAGGCATAGGTCTGCGACTGCATCGGACGCGTGTATGGGCCGGGAATCTTGCCGGTTGCCAATGAATCCGTCGCCGGCGCAATCAAAAAAGCCAGAGTCGAACCGGCCATCGTCGTATCCACCTGCTGGCCTTTGCCGGTTTTCGCGCGCGCCGCGATCGCTCCAAGCACGCCGATACAGGCAAACATCCCGCTCAAGCTATCGGCGTAATTGGGGCCGATAGGTCGTGGATCCTTTGCGTCCATCAATAGGCTCAGCATGCCGCCCAATCCCTGGCCGACAGTATCGTATGCGGGCCGCTTAACGTACGGACCGGTGGGTCCGGTCCCGGTGATCGAAAGATAGATAACTCCCGGGTTGGTCTTGCTGACGGTGTCGTAATCGATGCCAAGTTTCTTCATGACACCGGGACGATAATTGTCGAGCACGACATCGGCCGTCTTGGCGAGGCCAAGAAAAATCTCTTTTCCCTCGGCCGTCTGCAGATTGAGCGTCATACTTCGTTTGCCGCGGTTGTAAGCCCAAAAATTTGGCTGATCGCCGCCGAGGTCCCAGCCGCGAAACGGATCGCCGCCCTTGGGATTCTCCACTTTGATCACCTCCGCGCCCATGTCGGCGAGCAACATCGCTCCGTAAGGCCCGGAAATAAAATTGCCCAATTCCAAGACTCTGATGCCTTCCAAACAACCGTTCATTTCGCACTCCTCATTGTTGCTCGGCGTTTTTGCCGCTTTCGAGGTTGTGTCAGAAAAATCCTTTCGGTGTCATGCTGAGTGCAGCGAAGCATCTCGCATTTTCAGTCGCGCACGAAGACGAGATCCTTCGGCTGTCGCCTCAGGATGACATTCCGACCAGACTTCGCTTGAGATTCAGATGATCCCCTTCTCCTTGAACTCGGCGATTCTGCTCTCGTCGTAACCCAAGGATTTTAAAAACTCGCCGTTGTTTTCACCGAGCTCCGGCGGCGGCGCCGGATGTGGGGACGGCGTTTCGCTGTAACTCAGCGGAAATTTCACCGTCTGAATCGTCGGTTTGTCTTTGCGTTCGATCGCAATCTGCATCCCCATGTGCTTGACCTGCGGATCGTCGAACACTTCTTTTAAATTGTACACCGGGGTGTGCGGCACGTCGTTGGCTTCGAGCCGTTCGATCCAGTGCGACCGCGGCTTCTCTTTGAAGAACACCGCGAAAGTTTTGTTGAGATCGTCATAATTCGCCCGGCGGTTCGGCCGGGTATTGAAGCGCGGGTCTTCGATCAGCTCGGGACGATCCACCGACTTGCATAACCCTTCCCAGAATTTTTGCGGCGAGGATAAATGGATCGCCAGCATCGCGCCGTCGCCGCACGCAAAGGCATAAGTCTGCGACTGGCGCGGCCGGGTATAGGGACCGGGCACTCGCCCATGCGCCAGAGTTTCCGTCGCTGGTGCATTTAAAAACGCCAGGATCGAACCGACCATCGTCGCGTCGATTTGCTGGCCTTTGCCGGTCCGATTGCGCGCCATTAACGCGCCGAGCACTCCCAGAGCGGAAAACATGCCGCTGAGACAATCGGCATAGGCAGGGCCGACGGGCTTCGGGTTTTGCGGATCCATGAGCACGCTCATCATGCCGCCCATGCCTTGCCCCACCGTATCGTACGCTGGCCGTTTGACGTAAGGCCCCGATGGCCCGGTCCCCGTAATCGAGCAGCAAACAATTTTTTCGTTGATTTTTTTCAGCGAATCAAAGTCGATGCCCAGCTTCTTGGTGACGCCGGGGCGATAGTTATCCATCACCACGTCGGCTTGCTTGACCAAACCGTAGAAGATTTCCTTGCCTTCAGGGGTTTGCAGGTTGAGCGTCACGCTCTTCTTGCCGCGATTGTAAGCCCAAAAGTTCGGCTGATCGCCGCCGAAATCCCAACCGCGAAATGGATCACCCCCCTTGGGATTCTCCACCTTGACGACCTCCGCGCCCAAGTCCGCCAACAACATCGCGCCATAAGGCCCCGAAATAAAATTGCCCAATTCCAAAACTCTGATGCCGTCCAAACAACCTTTCATCTTTTTCTCCTACTCTTTGGTATTTTCATACTCCCGCCTGTTGCCTCCCGCCTCACGCCTTCCTATTGCCTATTGCCTTTACAGTTGCCTATTACCTTTTAGATCGGATAAGAGACTTTCATATCTTCCTATTGGCAGGAGCTCAAGATGGCGACACCTCCACCGGTTACCGACGCAATTGCCCGCTTCGTCACCGAAACCGAATTTTCAACACTCACGGCCAAGACCCGCGCCAACGCCAAGTTGCATATCTTGGACGTGCTCGGCGTCGCGCTCGCCGGCGCCTCGACGCAGCCGGCGGTGATCGCCCGCGATTACTGCAAGAGCCTCGGCGTTTCCGCCGAAGCATCGATCTGGGGCACCGACGCCAAGGCATCGGTTTCCACCGCGGCCTTCGCCAACGGCCTGTTTGCGCATGCGCTTGATTTCGACGATTGGGACGCGTTCATTCACGTCGGTCATCCGACCAGCATGCTGATCGGCGCCGCCTTGCCGCTGGCCGAACATATCGGCGCCTCAGGAAAAGACTTACTCCACGCTTACGCGCTCGGTATCGAAGTGATCTGCAAGCTGGCGGCGAATTGTCCCAACCTCCAAGATCACGGCTTTCACAGCACGCCGGTCTGGGGCAGTCTCGGGGCAACGGTCGCCTGCGCCAGCTTATTGAAACTGGACGCTGCCAAAGTGAAAGCTGCTCTCGGCATTGCCGCTTCGGCGGCCGGCGGTATCCATCGCCAGCAGGGCTCGATGGTCAAACCGTTCCACGCCGGCAATGCCGCGCGCAACGGCGCCGAAGCGGCGCTGCTGGCTCAAGCCGGCTTCACCGCCGACGTCGCGATTATCGAAGCGCCGCGCGGTTTTTGCGATACTTTCTTCGGTCCGGGGAAATGCGATTACGAAAAAATGATCGCCGGTCTCAGCCAAGTTCATTTTCTCGAATCCCCCGGCATGGGGCTCAAATGGCATCCCTGCAGCGCGCCGCAGTTTCTTGCCGCCGACGCCGCGCTGCATTTGAAGCGAGAGCACAATATCCGCTACGAAGACGTGGCCAAGATGGAAGTCAACATTCCACCACTGCGCTACGTGCGCCACTACGCGCCGGAAGTTAAAACCGGCCTGCGCGGCAAGTTCGCGATCAATTATGTCGTCGCCATGTGCATCCTGGACGGCAAGCTCGAGTTGGCAACCTTCACCGACGAGCGCGTCAATCAACCGCAAGTCCAGGAAGCTTTCAGCAAAGTCCAGGTGAACTGCGATGAATCGATCCCCGAGCCCGGCCCCTACTGCCCGGTCAGCGTCGAATTGAAAAATGGCACGAAGCTAAGTTACACCGCCAAAGTCGCCAAAGGCGATCCCCGCAACCCGATGAGCGAAGATGAAGTGACCGAGAAATTTCGCGGCAACGCCAAGTTAGCGATCGCGGAAAAACAAGCCGAAGCCTTGATCAGCGAAGTCAAGCAGCTCGAATCGGTAGACAAGGTAAAATCGATCGTCGAGCTGCTGACGGTATAAAGCAGGAGCGCGGACATTCCTGTCCGCGTCCTTCATCGCGGGTTAGAAAACCCGCGCTCCCGTTCGGACCGATACTCCAACACTCCATTACTCCATCACTCCAATCTTCATTGGACATCCAATTTCCTCTGCGATAAGCAAGTTTGAATCCGTTTGCTCAGGAGGCCTCCGTGTCCAGCGACCAACCTCTAGCACCGCTTTTTGAAGCCGATCGCCTCGCCATTATCGGCGCCAGCGACCGCAATCATTACGCCGTCAATGTTTTCAAGAACCTGCAAAACTTCGGCTTCGATACTTCCAAGATCGTGCCGATCAATCCGGGGCGCGCGGAAGTCTTCGGTCTGAAAGCATATCCGAGCATCGTCGATGTACCCGGAGAAATCCCGCTAGCGGTGATCGCGGTGAATACACCGACCGTGCTTTCGGTCGTCGAGGATGCCGGTAGGAAAGGCGTGAAAGCCGGCGTCATTTTCGCCGACGGTTTTGCCGAAGGCGGCGAAGCCGGCAAAAAACTGCAACAGGACGTCACCGCGGCAGCCAACGCGGCGAATCTGAAGTTGCTCGGCCCCAACTGCATGGGATTTGTCGCGCTGCGCGCCAAACTTGGCATCTGGGGCGGCGAGCTGCCGAAAAATATCCGCGCCGGAAATATTGGCTGCATCTTCCAGAGCAGCGGCATGATGAATCTGCTGATGAACTTCGGCGTCAAGCGCGGCCTGGGTTTTCACCTGTGCGCCAGCGGCGGCAATGAGATCGTGCTCAACTCCGCCGATTACCTCGCCTATCAGGCCGAGTGTCCGGAGATCGATGTCATCGCGACCTATATCGAAGCGGCGCCGAAAGAGCCCGAGCGATTCGCCGCGGCGCTCGATCGCGCGATTGCCAACGGCAAAAGTGTGCTGATTCTCCGTGCCGGCCGCACCGAACGCGCCAAGAAGCAACGTCATCGCTCATACCGGACAGCTCGCCGGCTCCGCCGCTGCCTGGGATGCCTTCTTCGAACAGCACGGCGCGATCATCGTCAACGACCTCGACGATCTGATCGACACCACCGCGCTGTTCGCCGGCGCCAAGCTTAGACCCGACAAACATGAGCGCGGCGTCGGATTGATGACGATCTCCGGCGGCGACTGCACCTTGCTTTGCGACATCGCCGAGCAGGAAGGCGTGACGGTGCCCGAGCTGAGCACCGAGACGCAACAAACCATGGTCGAAGCCCTGGACAAACCGACTTTACTCGGCAACCCGCTCGACGTCGAAGACTTGCAACGCTTGAAACCGGAAGCTTTCGATCGCTGCCTGGAAAAATTCTTCGAAGAGCCGAATTTTGATATGCTCGGTGTCCGGTTAAATCTCCCAGAAGCCGTAACCCCGGCCGCCGAAAAACTGTATCAGCAAATCTCCGACCTGAGCCGTGCCAACGACAAGCGCGTCTTTATCCTCACCCGCGCCACCGAGCCGCCCGCTCAAGTTTGGTATGACAAATTGAATAGTCTCGGACTCACTTTCACCGGCGACTATCGCAAATCCGTGCGCGCGATGGGTCGCTTGCGCAAGAACGAGCGCGACCGCGCCATCGGCCGTTTTCTTCCGGCGACGCGATCCGGCGCCGCTCCAACTCGGCGGCAACGCGGCAGCGGAATTTCGTCTTATCTATTGACCAACGAGCTGTTGCAGACCTACGGCATTGGCCTCGCGCCGGCCGTCCTCGCGCGATCGGTCGGAGAAGCGGTTGCGGCCGCCGAGAGGCTTGGCTACCCATGCGTGCTCAAAGTCGCATCCGCAGACATTCCGCACAAAACCGAGCTCGGCGCGCTGCGCATCGGTTTGCGAGATCGCGACGAGGTACAAAGCGCTTACGAAGAGATGCTCGCCGCCGTGCAGGAAAAAAAACCCGACGCGCGCATTGAAGGCGTGCTCGTGCAAAAGCAAATCAAAGGCGTCGAATGCCTGCTCGGCATTTCGCGCGACGAGCAGATCGGCCCGACGCTGGTCATGGGTTTGGGCGGCGTATTCGTCGAAATCCTCGCCGACGTAGCGATTCGCATTCCACCGATCAGCAGCGCCGAAGCGCGCCGGGCTCTCGAAAGCCTCAAAGGCGCAAAAGTTTTCTCCGGCGTCCGCGGCGCGCCGCCCGCCGACCTTGAGGCCCTCGCCGACATGGCCGCGCGTTTGTCTTGGCTCGCCCACGACCTGCGCGACGAGCTCGCCGAATTGGATTTGAATCCCGTGGTCGTGCTGCCACAAGGCCAGGGCGCCTTCGCGGTCGACGCGCTGGTAGTAGTGCGCTGATTCTTGGTAGAGCTCGACGTCATTTGAGTCTCGCTTGCATAGCGGCATCTGGTCGATCAGGAGCTTCACTGTGATTCACTGAGGCAATGCTCATGCCCGAAGAAACCGCAGTCATCGCCAACCCAGCTCCCTCTCTCGTCACAGTCACACATCGTGGTCTATGCCTTGCACGCCCTGAGCCTTTTAATCGGCATAACGACTGCGGCGACGATCATCGGCGCCTTCGTTTTTGGTGTGCCTTCGATCATCGCGGTTGTCATCAACTACCTGAAAAGAGGAGAGGCGCGAGGGACCTTCCTTGAGTCACACTTTCGCTGGCAGATTCGGACGTTTTGGTTTGCCCTGCTCTGGTGTCTGATCGCCGGGTTTTTCTTCGCGACTTTCATAGGCATTCCGCTCGCAATGGTGGTTTTCATCGCGGCCGGCGCGTGGGTCATCTACCGGATCGCTCGCGGGTGGCTGGCGCTGCGAGATCGAAAACCGATGTATACGAACAGGTGACCACGGCTCTGGCACTTTTTCCGCGAAGCGCATTTCAGATCGGCACGCTGATTGCCGATTCAATCCAACAGTAAAAACTAAAACCGCTTCGACGAACCAGGAACGCGGTCTCGACAACCGGCCTCGCCAGAGGGGTTAACCTGGTTTGCCGGGAGTGACCGACTGAGGGAAAGTTGTGAACGAGACAATCCTCAAGTACGATTTCGGATTTCCCTCAAGATTTCTCCGAGCGAGGTGCCTGCGCGTCGTGGCGCCCTCTCGCTTTTTTTCCGCTTTGCAGTAATTATCTTGCGGTGGAGCAGCACAGCCTTCTTTCCAACATAGCGCTGGTCTTTGTCATCGCGACTGGTTTCGCGTTCGTTGCCAAGTTTTTCAAGCAACCTTTGATTCTTGCCTATCTGGTTGCCGGCGTCGTTATCGGTCCTGAGCTCGGGCTTGCCTGGGTGCAAGATAAGGAAGCCATCGAGCTGATTTCCGAGATCGGCCTGATTCTCCTCCTGTTCATTATCGGATTGGAGATCGACCTGAAAAAACTTCTCAGCGCCGGTCGGACCTTGCTCGTCACCGGCATCAGTCAATTTCTCCTCTGTGTCGGACTGGGCATCGGCCTGGCATTTCTGATGGGATTTACGCCAGGCGCCGGCAATTTCGACTGGCTCTACCTTGCTGTAACCCTGGCGTTGAGCAGCACGCTGATCGTCGTGAAGTTGCTCTATGACAAATTCGAGCTCACGACCTTGCCCGGCCGGATTACCCTCGGCGTTCTCGTGTGTCAGGATATCTGGGCCATTGTCTTTCTCGCGCTGCAGCCGAATCTCCACGATCCCGAACTCGGCACTCTCCTGGAGTCTTTCGTCAAAGGCGCGGGGCTGGTGTTCATGACCTTGGGTTTGAGCCGGTACGCTGCTGCCGCGCTTGTTTTCTTTCGCCGCCAAGGTACCGGAGCTTATGTTGATCGCCGCTCTGGCCTGGTGTTTTTTGGTGAGCGGCGCAGCCGCCGGCTGGGGCTCTCCCGGGAGATGGGCGCTCTCATCGCCGGCGTCGGCATGTCTACGTTTCCCTACAACATCGATGTCATCGCCAAGGTGACCAATATCCGGGATTTTTTCGTTACGCTATTTTTCGTCGCGCTCGGAATGAAAATTCCTCAGCCGACTCTAGCGATCGTCAGCGGCGCCCTCATCATGTCGCTTTTTGTATTGGCGAGCCGCCTGCTCGCGGTTTTTCCGGTGCTCTACGGGCTCGGCAACGGCCTGCGAGCAAGCCTGATCCCGTCCATCAATCTCGCGCAGATGAGCGAGTTCTCGCTGGTCATCGCGTCCTTGGGACTGGCTCTAAAACACATCAGCGCCGAGCTCGTGGCGACGCTCACTTTCGTCTTTGCCATCACTTCGATTTTGTCGACCTATCTCATCGCCTACAACCACGAGATCCAACGCCGGCTCGCCCGGCTGCTGTTGAAACTCGGTTTCTCCAACGGCGCGGATAACGAAGACTTTGGCGCAGGGCCGAGCGGAAAATGCCATTGTATTTCTCGGCTGCTTCCGCGAGGCGAGCTCCATTCTTCACGAGATCGAGTTGCACTCGAACGAGACGAAAGGCGACGGTGTCCTCGGCTGAGATCCTGGTGATCGACTTCAATCCGCAAGTGCTTCAAGAACTCAAGCGGCGCGGCATCAAATGTCTCTATGGCGACATCGCGCACATGGACACGCTGCACCACGCCCAGATCCATGCGGCGAGGATCGTTGCGTGCACGATCTCGGATGCGATTTTGCGCGGAACGTCCAATCTGCGGCTGCTGCAGCAGGCGCGCCGACTTTGTCCGCACGCGCAGATCATCGCGGCGGCCGACGGTATTGCATCGGCCGTCGATCTCTACGAGCAGGGCGCCGATTTCGTTTACATCGCGCGCCTGCATTCGGCGCATCATATGGCCGACCTGATCACGCGCGCCGTCCAGGACGGCGACAGCTTCAAGCTCCATTGCGAAGAAGAGTTGCAACGTTTGAAGCAACGAGTGGAAGTTCTCCAGTAAGAAACACTGCGACGGACGCGGCGACAAGCGAACAATGCGAAACTGAACGCACTCGGCTTTGATATTGCCCCGACCTCGACAACCCGCCTTCGTCGGCGTAGAATTCCTAATGCCAAGAGCGCTCGCCGCACTGACAGCTGTTTTCCTGTCAGCGTTTCTTTTTCAACTTGCTGACGGTTACGCGGGCTTTTTCCTGGTTCGACAAAGGCCATCGGATCGTCGGCTTGATCGCCCAGGCCGATCTCACCACCGAAGCACGCAAGGAGATCGAAAAGATCCTTTTCGGGAGTTTGACCCTGGCGGATGCCGCCGTTTGGCCGGATCACGAGGGGCGAAGCCTACGAGAATTCGATCCGCTTCATTACGTTACGATTCCGGAGAGCGCCACGGCTATGATCGAGCGCGCGACTGCCCGGAGCGCGACTGCATGGTCGAAGCGCTCAATTGGTTTGTAGCTGTCGTCGCGGATAAGAACGCGCCGCTGACGGTGAGGCGGCTCGCGCTTTACTTCGTCGCGCACTTGGTGGGCGATATGCATCAACCGCTTCACGCCGGTCGCACCCGGATCCAGGCGGCACACGGTATTTCGGTGTCTTACAAAGGCCAGAACGACCAATCTCCACTTCTTCTGGGACGCTAACCTGGTCGACATGGAAACCGGCAACGAGACGGAAATCGCTAAACGGCTTACGGCGAATCTCACCGAAAAGGAGCGTCGCCAATGGCAGGCCGGTGATCCCGCAGCGTGGACCAATGAATCGTTAATGCTAGTCCGATCGCACGCGTACAACACCGGATCATCAGCCGAGCTCTCCGAGGATTATGTGGAGAAAGCCCGTCCGATTGTGCGAACAAGAATTGCCCAGGCCGGCATTAGGTTAGCCTGGCTCCTGAATGGCGCTTTTAAATAAGGGGAGAAACCGCAAAGGTCTGTCTCAATTCTCTCGCGCTAAAAAACCAGCTTGACCAGCGATGTCCCGAGAGCGCTCGCTCGTTCGTCGTATTGTTGCAGCGCCACAAAATCTTTCATACCTTCTACATGGACGGCAGCTCCAAGGCGGCGTTGATCTGAAGGGCATCTCAGCGTCAGCCTTGAGCATGCAAACATCGGAGGTAAACGTTGTGTGTAGAAGCATCAAAACCCTTTTTAACTTTCAACCGCCGGTGACGCAGGAAGAGATTCGCGCGGCCTCATTACAGTTCGTGAGAAAAGTCAGCGGCTTCAACAAGCCATCGAAAGCCAACGAGGCTGCATTCCTCGCTGCCGTAGACGAGATCGCAGCGGTCTCGGGTAATCTTCTCAGCTCGCTCGAGACCAACGCGCCGCCGAGGAACCGCACGGAAGAAGCTGCCAAGGCGCGAGCGCGCGCCGCTCAGAGATTCTCTAAGTTATGAACCGTGCCGCCGACAATGGTAGAATTCGATCCAGCGTCTGCACATGGGCTGGTGAAATTTATCCGAGGCGAAAACTGCCATGAAGCTATGGGTCGGAACCAGCGGTTATAGCTATAAAGCCTGGCTCGGGAATTTTTATCCCGAGCGACTCGCGGCAAAGGAGATGCTGCGATTTTACGCCTCGCGGCTGCCTGCCGTCGAGATCAACAACACTTTTTATCGGCTGCCCAAAGAAAGCGTGCTTCAATCCTGGGCGGAACAAGTGCCGGCGGAGTTTAGCTTTGTCCTTAAAGCGCCGCAGAGAATTACGCATCAGAAACGGCTCAAAGACGCCGAAAGCGAAGTCGAGTATCTATTTCGTGTGGCAACCGCGTTGGGTGCGCACACGGGCGCCGTTCTTTTTCAGCTCCCGCCCTATCTCCGCAAAAATTTGCCGATCCTTGCAAAATTTCTTGGCGATTTTGCCGGCGGACCGAGCGGTGGCTTTTGAGTTCCGCCATGCGTCCTGGTTCGATGACGAAATCTTCGATTGCCTGCGGGAGCATAATTGTGCGCTCTGTATGGCCGAAATGGATGAGACGGAAAGTTCCAATCTGATCCCGACCGCAACCTGGGGCTACGTCCGGCTCCGGCGCTCCGAATACAGCCACGCCGATCTGATGAATTGGAAAGCAACGAATCCTAGCGCAGCCATGGGATCATGCCTATGTATTCTTCAAGCACGAGGATGAAGGCATCGGTCCGAAGCTGGCCGGAGAATTTCTGGAACTTGCCGATTTAGAACCCGCGGACACGCCGTGATTGAAAGACGATAAAATCGACCTGCATGATATTCTGGATGTCGCAATTGATCCTATTTCCCACGCCATCTCTGATTTCGTGAACTTCACGAATTCCGCCTGAGCTCCATCATGTCCATCGACCGCGACGGCATGAGAGCCACATACGGCTCCTGGATGAAACCATGGAACGACCGGCGGAATATTGCCACCGTCCCGATGACGCTGGATCCCGTGACCCGCATCAATAGCGCGGAGAATTTCTTCGCGGCGACCGGCTCCGATCTCCGCCACGCGGGAACCGCGCCTACGCGACGCAAGCAGATTACATCCAGATGCCGCCCTTCGAGGCTTTCCGGGACGCCGAGAGCTACTACGCCACGCTCGCCCATGAAAGCGCCCACTGGATCAGCCACGAAAGCCGTCTCACCGCGACTTCGGCGGCAAGCGCTTCGGCTCGGAAGCTTACGCGATGGAGGAGCTGGTCGCCGAGCTGGTTCGGCTTTTCTCTGCGCCTATCTCGCTCTATCGAACGAACCGCGCGAAGATCACGCCGCCTATCTCGCGAGCTGGCTGAAGGTCCTCAAAGGCGACGCCAAGGCCATCTTCACCGCCGCCAGCCACGCGCAGCGCGCCGCCGATTATCTCAATGGCCTGCAGCCCTAACGGGCGCGGGCCTCCCCGCCTTTTAATCCGGTCTTCGCCAGGCGGCTTCTTGTGGAATAAAATTGTCCTATGGTTATCATTTCATTGGACGGCTAATGAACTCAATCTTCTTGGATGACTGCATTCTACGCCAGTAGAGAGTTGAGTGGCTCCTCGGTAGCTAACGTCGATCCAGTGAGTCTCGTAGACGCCCTTTGGCTTTTTGTGCTGCGGCAATCAACTGCAAATCGTCTAGTCCTGCACGTTGCGCCCGCAGTTCCGGATTGTCGTAGTGCTCTTCGGCATCTGTGAAGAGCTCCTGCAGAATTTCATAGATTGCCTCTGGGTATTGCGTATGCTCTTCCAGGAAAGTCTCCTGGTACATGCAGATGAATTCTCTGACTGAAATCTTCTTAGCCAAAGGATCATCAATACCTCGAAAGGCCACACCTGTCATATTCATTGCAGAACAAAAGCAAGCTTTTGCCGAGGGATGACTCGGAGAGGTTCGCATCGTCAAGAATCATTCTGACCATGCCAGTTGTCCACATCGAACGTTCATCAGGTGAGGCCTGGCATCCTTTCTCTGCGATCAGACGGAGATATGTAAGAATGCTCTGCTTGTAAGGATGCTCCGCTGCATTGCTAATGTCACGAACCAAGCGCTCTAGTTCCTCGGATAGATCCTGCATCGGACTACTTCACCGGCGTTGCTACGCTCAGATCCTGAACATACAACTGAACACCGCCTCCTTCAGCGTGCTCCCCAAACAATGGGTCATTTGTCATGTCTGCGGCCTTGCCTCGAATCACCATTGTGCCTTTCGGAATCAGCCAAGCTTCGACATTAGCCGCACTATTCGCACTTGGCAAGGCGAGATATCGTCGCGCGTTCCCGGTGTTAATGTATGGTTTTGGGGCGAGTATTGTCCAGGCATATTTCGCCCGGGGGGATATCTATAGACAACAACATCTTCGTCGAGTCTGACCGTCTCCGCCGTACCCTCGCTGAAGCTGCCCATCACCTGCTTGCGAAACTGCGCCGGTATGTGTGCGAAAGCGTGAGTCCCGGTTGCCAGCGGTGTCGCACGAATGACATGATTCGCGGCGAGCTGCTGTTCGACTTTCCTTGCGTCGCGGCTTTCCAACCTCGAACTCGGAGGTCGATTGTCGTTCGCTGCTTTTCCACTAGCCTGCTCTTGAAGTTGTGCGCGTCTTGCTTCCTGTTGAAGTTTGGCCCGGCGAGCCGCCTCACGTCTATCTTTAGCCAGTCTGATCTTCTTCGCGAAATCTTTCTTCGCGAATTCGGTCAATCTTTGCTGGAAACGCGTTCTCTCCTGTGGAGTCCAGCGAAGATTAACAGCTGTGGCTCCACTACCGGAAAGCAGCCGTGCACGCGCGGAGACGACTCCTTGCTGCGGGATCTGCCAGTTTTTTCCGTTGACCTGAACGATCGGTTTCCCGGTGTTGCTCACCTGCCCGCTGAAGCCGCGCATTGTCGTAACGCGCGAGGTCGGACTTATCGTGGGCGCGCTCGCACGGCTGGGCCGCTGCCGGCGGCGCGCGGTCCGGCAGTGGACATCGCCTGTCTCGGCATCATCGGGCGCGGCCCCGAAGAAAATCCGCCGCCGCTTGGCCCCCGCATCACGGGCGGCCGGAAGACGGGACCGGACCCGCGGAACGCCGCCCCCATATCCGATGCCGGAACCGCCAGCGACGCGGCGATGCATAGAACGGCCGCAAGCAAGCGAAGCGAGAGTTTGGAAGGCATCACCGCGAGTCTCCAGAAGAGCGGCGGCGGCGGTTACGAAATTCTTTGTCTCCGCCGCCGTGCAGCCCTTGCTCACGGCGACGGCATATCCGTCATCCATCGCGTCCTGATGGAACTCGTCAAAGGCGCCCTGCTCCATCGCAAGGTTGAAGCGGGTCGCTTCGCCGGGAGCGCGGTGTACGTATGCGAGACTCGCCCGGATGATTACGGCGACCCACTCCTTCTTGAGAAGCGCATCGGGGCACTCATGGCGTACGCCGGCGAGGCCATTGACTACGTAACCCATCAGCTCGCCGTAGATATGCTTCCGCTGAAGACGGTCGATTGCCCGCCATCATGGCGTTGGCCAGGTCCGGGTAGTGAAACGTGAGAGCCGTCCGCTTCGGGCTCTGGGGCTCGGGCTTCGCGTCCGCAACGATATCGGCGGCGAGTTGAGCTGCGGGCTGAAACCCCGCTTCCGCCGCGTGCAGGTAGAGGCTTTTCGCGATCTGGGGCTCGCTCTCCAGCCCGCCCGCGCCATAGAGCATGATGTCGCCGAGATAGGCGAGAGACGCTCCATGGCCATCCTGCGCGGCGGCGACGAGGAGGTCTATCGCCTCCTCATTGCGATCCGTGAAGAGGTAAGCCCTTGCCAGCTGAAACTTGAAGCGGGGTTCGTCCGACTCCTCCTTGACCGCCTGGGGCGCAGGCGTTGATAGCGCGTGAAGCATCTACCGCTTCATCGCGGACGCCGGACATCGTCGCAGGTTTTTCCGGATCGTCCGGATGAGCGGCGACCGCGTCGCAGGTCTCAGCGGCAATGACTTTCGGCGTCGCCTGCTGCGCGCCCGGCGATGGAGACGGAACGGCCGCTATAGGCGGCTGAGACGGAGCAGGTTCGGCCGGGTCCGGAGCCGCGGCGGGCGCATCGATATATTCCTGCGTAAGAAGCGCCGGTATCTCCTGCAAAATCCACTTGCCTTCCGCGGAGGCGAATCCGTCATAGACGAAGACATTGTCTACCAGGCCGCTGATCCGAATGGTCGTCGCTATGGGGCATTCGAGCTGGAAGATGGCACGCACGCGCCCGAGCATGCGCTGGAGCTCGATGCGGTCGCCGCGGAAGCGCGCCGCATTGTCGGCGCGGATCGCGACTTCGACCTCGCGCTGGCACCAGTCCCGATGATCGGCGACCCCCGCCGTTAGGCTCGCGGCTTTTATAAGCTGCCGTTCCTTGACCACCTGTTGGGCTACGGCCGGCGATGGCGCAAAGTGTTGTGGCTGCCAGTATACTTCTGAAAATTAACCGCGGGATTCCCATAATCCGTCTTCTCTCTTGCAGACGGTCACGTTTTCCGCATCGCGCGTACCGTTCTCCAGGACAATGGTTTGAGTAACAGTGCGACACTCCTGAGTGGCCGTAGCTGCCGTTTCAACCGCCGGCGGCGTCTTGGTCTTTGCATCGGGCGCGGCTGGCGTCGTCGTCTTAGTCTTTGCATCAGTCGCCGCTCGTGTCGTTTTAGTCTTTGCATCAGCCGCAGCTGGCGTTGTCGTCACTCTCGCTCCAGTTGAAGTGGATACGTCCTGTGGTTTTCCGGTCGCCGCTGTTTCGACCGTGGCGCGAGCTACCTGCTCTTTCTCCTGGTCGTTCACTAGATATCTTGCTACTCGATTACCGATAAAGGCCGTAAGTGGGATACCGGCAGCGATGACATTCATAGTGGTCGGGTTGATTCCAGTTCGCGCGATTATAGGACCTAAAGCCGGCACCGCACGCTGGACTTCAGCACAGCCCGTCACAAAGAATAAGACAACTGCCGCCATCTTGATTTTGAGTTCATGAGATCTCTCCGCTTCCGTCAGTTCGCTGAGGATGCCAATGAGAAAACAAGAAGTAAGAACGAGGAGTAGCAGCGTCTTTAGCTAAAATCATCACAACTTGTCAACCCTTGGCCTCTTAGGGGAATTCTTAGCTCCGTTTCTCCCGTTGAAATGGATTTCCAGCTTCAGTGAATTTGGCGCGTAAAATTCCAGATGACGGCTATGACTGCTGAAAACGGACCCACGTTCTGTCAGGCCGAGGAGGTCGGCATCTGGAAATACGCCTACACCGCTTGCTTGCCATAACCACATTCCCACATTTGTGGTCTCCCATTCCTGCTTGGAGGCCGAAACGGAAAAGGCCGCATAACTGCTGCTGCAGTGAAACTCGAAGGGTAAGGTCCCGCCTCCAGAGCGGAGGCTTAATTCCGTGTTTTCAGGATGGTGCATTCGCCAGCCCGTGGCGATTACAACCCCGCCGATATCGCCTCCATGTTCCGTGACGTGCCCGACAACTGCATCCATCCAGACAACTTCAAACTATTTTGTACTCCCGCGAACCCGTTTAACCTTGCCTAAAAGGGAGGACGCCATATCCGTTATCTCCGATCTAAACGACGCATTCAGGAGAGCCGCAGGCAGACACGGCGGGATGTACATGACCCCCGGGGTAGCGGCCCTTCCGGAGTACCAATGGCCTTATCCGCAAAGTCGAGCTGTTCAATAATTTCGCTAAAGGTGACGATCCCTATAGGGACATGATTTCGGATCGTTTGAACACGGCGGGGGAAGATATTCTGGAAGATCGACTATTACGACAAGGAATTAAAATACGGCAGCGAGGATCCCGCGGATCCTGAAAAAACGAAACGTATCTTAACGTCATGCTCCCACGAGAATACTGAAGATGCAATTCTTCCTCCGTAAATTCCATATATTCGTAATCCCTTAAAAACGTCTCAATCCCCTCTCTCCCTGGTAAACGGTTCGCAGAAAAAACATCTTCATCACCGCCCAGTTGAAGCCTTCGTCACGGTGATTTCCCGCCTTGCAGGATTCGATCATTCTTTCTCTTGAAATAACCGAACTCTTTTCCCTCGTCAAAGGCCTTCACGACATCAGAAGTTTTAATAAAATATTTCTCGCCTCGCAGTCTCTTCCGCTTCTATAAATCATACTCTCTCCCCGAGAAGATGTTTTACGCAATCTTCACCGTGAAGCTCGAATAACCTCAGCAAGACCTTTGCCGACTCTCCGGCGGTCAAACACCATTCCGCGAAATCCGCGCCCTCAGCGACTTCCATCATTTCAAGGACCAAACTCATCTCGGGCTTCGTGGCTATGTGACCGAACCATTTGCCTTCAGCCAACCCCAATCTCAGCCCCCTCTAAGAGACTCCCTGATTTTATCCTCTCCGTGCCTGTATAGAGCACAAACAAAGTCCAGGCCGCATATCCGGCCGCGAGACACCAAACCTCCCAATCTCCAGTACTGTCATTCGGGCTACGCTTCAGGTTGGGTCACTCGATCACGTACATCAACTCCTCTCTAGTCGGTATCTTGATCTTTTCCTTTTCCAGCCGCTCAACCAGGTTACACAACCGGCCAGGATTGGGGTTCTTAATTCTTCATGGGAAATAAGTATTTTATCCCTTGCCTTAAGCTTCTTGACCCGACGCCAATCAAATCCTTTGCGATATGAAGTTGAACGACGAGATACCACATGGCCCGGTTCATTTTTCTCCCGGACATACTTTTCTTTCGCGCCGTCTGATATCGCTTTCATTCGCACAGCCTGAAGATTTCGGATGTCTTAAAACTGTAATGACCTGCCATATATCCCTCGCTTGTTTTGTCACTTCGGTAAATGTCGCAATTTTCGATCAACCTTTCAGGACGTTTATTAGCGTTTTATCCATGCAAAAAAGATCATGACCGGTCGCCCGGTCAAGATCGCAGCCGGCGCAGCATAATTTCCGTGAAGGCCGGCACAATCGCGCAGTGAGCCGGTTCTAACCGAAAAGCTTTTCCCGAGATAGCGTTCCTCGCCGATAATGCGGAACTGTCGGCGCGGAGTAATTATTGAGACAATGAGTTTTATCGATGGCAAATTCCGAAATTATCAAAAAACCCGAAATGTCTTTACGATACACGGCCTGGTTTTGTCCGTGGAACATGATTTCCTCCGGAGCGCGTTTGTTCTGATTCTCTCATAGCGCCCGGCCGTGCTTTCAGCGCAAGCCTTATTGGAGCGCCATCACAGTGAAGGGAAGAAAAGAAAAACTGAATTAAGAAAACGGCTGTGGAGTCGCTCTAAATTACGCTTGCAGTATTCGATCACATAGTAATCGAAGCTGTTATGGGATCATGCCTACGTATTCTTCAAACACGAGGATGAAGGTATCGGTCCGAGGCTGGCCGGAGAATTTCTCGCCCTTGCCGTTCAGGATGGTACCTAGCCGCGCAGCGATTGAAGCCTCATCACCCGATGCCTTTGGCCTTGGCAGAGAACGCCCAAACACGGAGGCATAGCGCGGTCCGAGCGGTTGGAGAGTTTGAGCTGTTCCGTAAGTTTGATTGGCCGTTCATCCATTACCGTGGTAACTATAGTTATGGCATTAGCGCAATCGAAGGTTACCGCTTAAGGGCAGATTTCCGTTCCGGTGAAAGTGCGACGGAAACTCGGCATGCGCGCCGTTGACACCAAGGGTAGTTCTCTCGCGCTAACCAGCATATGAAGACCGACGATCTACGTATCGTCAAGATCCACCCCCTGCTCTCCCCGGCCATCCTCGCCGAGGAGGTTCCCCTCACCGACAGCACGTCAGCGAAAGTGTGCGAGGCGCGCCGCGCGATCGAGGCGATTCTTGACGGCAAAGATGCGCGGCTCCTCGTGGTCGTCGGGCCTTGCTCCATCCACGACACCAGGGCCGCGCTTGAATACGCGGCCAAGCTCAAGCCGATTGCGGACTCGCTAGCCGAGGCGCTGCTCATTGTCATGCGCGTCTACTTCGAAAAGCCGCGCACGGTCGTCGGCTGGAAGGGACTCATCAACGATCCTGATTTAGATGAGTCGTACCGCATCAACAAAGGCCTGCGCCTCGCCCGGCAATTGCTCGCCGATATTCTTGAGTTGGGCGTCCCCGCCGGCACGGAGTTTCTCGATACGACGTTCGGCCAATTCTACGCCGACCTGATCAGTTGGGGCGCGATCGGCGCCCGCACCGCGGAGAGCCAAATCCACCGAGAGCTGGCATCGGGTTTGTCGATGCCGGTCGGCATCAAGAACCGCACGGACGGCAACGTCCAGGTGGCCGTGGACGCGATCCAGGCCGCGCGCAGCCGCCACCTGTTTCCGTCTCTCACCAAGGAAGGCGCACCTGCGATCCTGGAAACTACCGGCAATCCCTACGCTCATCTTGTGCTCCGGGGCGGCAGTGACACCGGACCCAATTTCGATTCTGTCTCTATCGAAAGCTCCGTTCGGCTACTTCGCGCCGCTCATCTTCCCGAGGTCCTCATGATTGACTGCAGCCACGGCAACAGCGACAAGGACGCAGACCGGCAGATCGACGTGGCTAACGCGATCATGAAGAACCTGAGAGGTTCGCCGGTTCGCGCGCTGATGATCGAGAGCCACCTTGTCGCGGGCCGTCAAAATGCCCCTGTAACCTACGGTCAAAGTATCACCGATGCATGCCTCGGGTTCGAGGACACGAAAGCCTTACTCCACCGTCTCGCCAATGCCGTTTAGGGCGCGAGATGTTCGATCAACATCCGGAGCAGACAGTTGCGGCGCAAACGCTGCGTGCCCGAGAAACCCGGGGCAACTCAACCCGTCAAGCCAACCCTTAAACTTTCCCCTCGACATAGAAAACTGGCTTTTATAATGTGGCCCGTGACCGGTTTCGGCATCTGCTCGCCAGGTTATTTCCAGGAGGACTGAACGATGAAGAAAATCATCCTGTCTGATCTCGCCGCTGCTGATCGGCATGTTGTTACTTCCCGATCAATCGGCATTCGCCCTCGATAAAATCACCGTCACCCTGCTGTCCAAGTCGTTTCCCAGTTCATTATCTTTCCGCTCGCCAATGGTTTGAATTAACGCGTTAGATAGAATATCTCAAGAAACGAGATGTAGGTGTCATAAGGACCTTCGCGAAACCCTGAATACAATTCGGAGCTGCTCACTAAGTCCTTGCGCAAATGATGGTCGCGACGGAATTGCCTTTCGAAGCATTTTACATTCATCACATTCAAGTTTAGCTGGGATCAACCGGCAAGGTTGGCATCCTGACGGTTGTTCGAGGCGGGTCAAGATACTCAAAACACACAAAGAGTATGTTGATCAGGCGTTGCGTTGAAAGCGCTGCTTTCGCCAAGTGAAAGCGTTTTAATTACAGAGACCCTATGCAAGCTAAACAACTATCTATTGGCCAAATTAGCCGCTGTGTACGGGTTTGGTTCATACGGATTAGGTAGCAAAGTGGTAAATGCTCAACTACGCTTCGGCAAGCAGAGTCGCCTGCTGACAATCTTCATCGCGGTTGTGGTGCTTCTTTTGCTTGGAGCGCCGCTGGTTGTGCTCTTCCTGACCAGCTTCGGCCGCCGACCGCTCTGCCGCTGGATCCCGGTATCTCGCTCGACAATTTCGAGACCATCTTTTCCAGCCCAAGAATGCTTAGGTGTTGGTGAATACCGCCATCTACGGCGCGGGCGCTCTCATCCTGTCGCTTACGTTGGGAGCGATCATCGCTTTTTTGGTGGAGCGAACCGATATTCCCTTTCGTTCCACGATCTACTCAGCGATGTTGGTATCGCTAGCGGTGCCGACGATGCTGAAAGCATTCGGCTGGGTGCTGCTTTTGTCGCCCGGACTTGGATGGATAAATCATCTGCTGCGCCAAAGTTTTGGCATGGAAGGGGCAAGCGGGCCGCTCAACATTTACACGATGTACGGAATGATTTTGTCACCGGCATTGGCCTGAGCAACAACGCCTTCTTGATGCTCAGCCCACTGTTCCGGCAGATGAACCCCGAGTTTGAGGAAGCGGCGCAAACCTCGGGTAGCAAGGGATTTACCGTGCTGCGCAAAGTCACCCTGCCGCTGCTATTGCCGGGGCTTTTATCCGCTTTGATCTATTTCGGAATGGTGTTGGTCCAGGTGATGGAAACTGCGCTGGCCATTGGCGTGCCCGGCGGCATTCGCGTTCTCAGCGTGCACATCTATCTACTGACCAAGGCCGAAGATGGCATCCCTCTCTACGCGTTGGCGGCGGCCTTCGGCGTCGTCTTGCTGCTGCTCGCGCTGTCGCTGATGGGCTTCTATTTCTGGCTCACCCGCCAGCAGGATCGCTTCAGCGTCGTCACCGGAAAATCCTTCAGGCCACGCCAGCTGAAGTTGGGCCGATGGAAATACCCGCGTTTTCTTTCGTGATGATCGTCATTGCTTGTTACGCGATGCCGATGCTGATTTTGGTTTGGGCAAGCCTTGTGAAAGTGTATCAAGCGCCTTCTCTCGAAGCGCTTGAGCCAGGTCAGTCTGCAAAGCTATTTCCGCACCTTCGCCAATCCGCAAGTGCAGCAGAGCGCGATCAACACTCTGACGCTCATGGTGATCGCGCCGACGCTCGCGGTCTTCATCGCGTTTTGCGCCAGTTGGTTCTCGGTAAAGCGCAAGATGCGCTGGGTCGAAGTTTTTGCGATAACGCCCATGGGCGTTCCAAACGTCGTGCTGGCGCTTGCGCTATTTCTGATCTACGTCTGACGCCGATCCATGGCAGTATTTGGGTTTTGATCATCGCGCATATTGTCGCTCATCTTCCTTTCACCACCCGCGTGCTGAGCGCGGCGCTGCTGCAACTGCACAAAGAGCTGGAGGAAGCCGCCCGCGTCACCGGCGCGACCACGGCGCGCACCTTGCGCACGATTACCGTGCCGCTGATTTTACCGGCAGTGGTTGAATGGCTGGCTATGGGCTTTTTCCGCAACTTTGCGAGATTTTACTTTTGCCATTTTTCTCATGACGGGTCGAAACATGGTGTTGCCTTCAGCGATGTGGGTTCTTATGGAATGTTCCTGATATTCCGGCACCGCGGCGCTTGGCACCGTCTACATGTGCGGATTTGTTTTCGTGACCATGGCCGCGCGCTCCGTGGATCAACGGCAGAGAAAAAAAGCGGGCTGGGATGCTAAATCAGTTATGAAAAAGTACATCAGTCAACAAAGGAGTGAATATGAATATTGACAGTCGGAGAAATTGTTTTGCAGTCGGTGCTTTGCTTCGGGCATTCTCTTGCTCGCCACCGTGCCGGCATTAGCCCAGGTGTTTGGGAAGACTTATGAGGAGATTTTGGACAGAGCCAAGAAAGAAGGAGAGTTGCGCCTGTGGTGGGAAGTACCAGGAGAACGCGGCGTGGGAGAGCAGTTCGAGGCGGCATTTAAAAAACGCTTTGGCTTCACGCCTCGGGTAAGTCTCACACCGGTCACGAGTCCGGATTCGTTAACCCGGTTCCTGACTGAAGTTCAAGTAGGGCGCGTCGATGCCGACCTGCTTTATGCGGGAGCGAGCGACGTCGCGGGACGGCCCGAGAGACTCGCGCTGTTTGAAGACATCGAAGCGCCGCTGGTAAAAATCTTCAGCCCAAAGTTCAAAGGCGTCGAAGGAATTCTCAAAAATCGTCGCGCCGTGGAAACGTCCTTATTCGGTGGACGTGACGACGCTCGCCTCAGGCATCGTCTACAACACGAAAAAAACCAGCGCCGATCAGTTGCCGCGAACCTACGCGGAATTTGCCGAAGGCAAGGGGTTTACCGATCCGAAATGGAAGGGCAACTTCGCGATCAACTCCATCGGCCCGGCGAGCCCGCTCGGCGATATGGCGATCCAAAATTACTGGGATATAGAGAAGCAAAAGAAAGTCTTGCAAGCGATTCTCGCCAACAAACCGCTGATCAAGCGCAGCAGCGGCGACGTGCGCATGGCTGTGGCGCTGGGAGAAGTGGCGGCGGCGACGGGTAATATCGGCGGCACCGAAGGCTTGAGGAAGGAAGGTTATCCGATTCAAACCAAGCTGTTCGAGGACGTGATGACCGTCGGCTCGATCGGCCTGACGATTCCCAAGGGGGCGAAGAGTCCAAACCTGGCGTTGCTCTATCTCGCGTTTGTTTTAGAGGACGGCTTGCCGCTAGTAGAGCGGATCAATGGCGAAGGCACGTTTATCGATCCGCGGTCTCAGCTCGCAAAAGCGCTCAAATCCATGCCCAAGGCGAAAATATTGGAGTGGACTCCTGAAGAGATCGTCGCCGGCAATCGAGACAAAGTCCAGAAAAGCTCTCCAGGCTCTCATGCCTTAGCAGCGATCACTCACAAAATATGCAGCGATTTTTGGTAGCCGACGTTCGAAGGGTTTGGGTTCAATGTTACGAGTAGAGGGACTCAACAAAACTTTCGTTACCGGCGAAGGCAAGGTCGACGCGGTTCGGGACGTCAGCTTCGAGGTAAAGACCGGGGAGTTCTTCGCGCTGTTGGGCTCTTCCGGCTGCGGCAAGACGACGACTTTGCGATGCATCGCGGGGCTGGAAATTCCCGACTCGGGAGAGATTTGGATCAACGATAAGCCGGTCTTCTCGAGCAAAAAAGGTTTGCTGGTTCCGGTTCACGAGCGCGAGATCGGCATGGTGTTCCAATCCTATGCCGTGTGGCCGCATATGAGCGTTGCGCAGAATGTCGGTTATCCGCTTACCTATGGCCGCCATCGGCTGCCAAGAACTGAAACCGCCCAACGGGTAAAAGAAATCTTGCAGCTCGTTCAGTTGGGCGAGCTAGGAAAAGCGTCCGGCCTCGCTGCTGAGCGGCGGGCAGCAACAGCGTGTGGCTGTGGCGCGAGCTTTGGTGGCTCAGCCGGAACTGCTGCTCTTCGACGAACCGTTGAGCAACCTGGACGCCAAGCTCCGGGTCGAGATGCGCCATGAGCTGCGCGATCTCTTCGAGCGATTGAAGCTTACCGCGTTGTACGTTACCCACGATCAGGAAGAGGCGCTCGTCTTATCGCACCGCATCGCGGTAATGCACGGCGGGCAGGTCGTCCAACTGGGCGCGCCGATGGAGATCTACAAAGAGCCGGCGAATTTATTCGTCGCGGGATTTGTCGGCACGACCAACGTGATTCAAGGACGCGCTTTGTCGAACGAGGCAAATAATTACGGCCGTGTGGAGACTTCTATCGGACCGTTCCGCTGTCCGCTGCCGCCGACTATAAAAGCGGGTCAGCCGGTCTCTATGATGTTTCGTCCCGGAGGCCGTAGTGCTTCATACGGAACAGCGCGACGCGAGTGAGAATCTTGTACCCGGCACGGTGAAGAGCGCGGTATTTACCGGCAACCGGGTCGGCTATGAAATTGATAGCGGAGAGTTTCACCTCCGCGCGGAAACAAGTCCCTACGTGGCGGAATTAAAAAAGGGGCAGCATGTCTGGGTGGAACTGCCCGCCGAACGGATGCGGGTTCTGGCCGATTTGACAATGTAGCAAGATTCATCAAATAAGGACAGGAAATTTCCAACTCTTAGGATGGGAGGATTATGAAATTCGTTGAATTGACGATGCCATTGAATCATCAATGGATGCCGGACGATGTCTTGCCGACATCAGTAAAGTTTTTTCTCGGACCCAAGGATCATCAAGAAAAGGGAATGGTTATCGGTAGCGATTCGGGCACGTGCCTGACGTTGCCGTCGGTGTTCGAAGCCTTTCGCAAGACCGCGCGGCTCGATCAAGTGCCGCTCGATAAATTGGTTTTGCGGCCCACCACCGTGATCAGCATCGCCAAGTCGGAGGGTGAAGAGATCGACAAAGCGGATGTCCAAAAGGCGCTCGATGCGGCTCAACCGGCGAAGGGCGACGCGATTCTGATCGCGACCGGTTGGGGCGACAAACCTTATGGCGAATCCTATCTTCTCGGCAGCCCCCATTTATCTTTGGAAGCGGCACAATATTTGGCGAAACGAATGAGTGAGAACCAAAGCGATTTGTTGTTGGTCGATACGGCGCTGGTCGGATGGCCGGACAAGCATCTTATCCCCGAATGGTTCTCCCTGTTGCCGACCCCCGCCGCCGAATCCGCCTGAGGCGCGCATGTACCTGCACCTTTACGACGGCGAGAAAGCGAAAAAAGATTTTGCCGCGGAGTTGGAGCTTGCCCGCGAGGGTATCCTGACCGTACGGAAGCTGGTTCACTGCGGGCAGATCAAGAAGGACAAAATCAAAATCATCGTGTCGCCGTTGAAAGTTGTGCGCGGCGTGGCTTCAACGTGCAGAGTCGTAGCTTTGGAGGACTGATAATGAAACTTATCGATTTGACGATGCCGATCTGGGAAGGCGCGGGCTACGGGGAAATTCTGCCTTTTACAAATTCAGCCGTGCGGCTGCATGAGTATATGTACTATGACAAACACGGCCTGCGCATGACCCGCATGAAGTTCGACGGAGAGACGGGCAGCCCGTTCATGGTGCCGCACCAGCGCAACCCTTTCGATCCGACGCCGCTGCAGCCCGACCCAAAATTTTCCTGGTTGCTCGATGAAATACCGCTCGAAAAATTAATTCTTCGGGATACCGCAATTCTCGACATTAGAGCTCCCGAAGCGCATGAGATTGCACGTGGATGAGATGGAGGCGGCGATCAAACAAGCTGACTATAAGAACGGCGACGAGGTGCTGCTGCGCACGGGCTGGGGCACGCGCGAGCGCGCTTACGAACTTGGTATCGACTACTATAAAAGAACCCCGAGCATTCACTTCGATGCAGCGGCGCTGTTGGCGAAAAAGATGGACGAGATGGGCAGCGGGTTGTTCATGACCGATTGCGGCCTCGTGAATCCGCCCAGAGTGCAGGGCAATAACTGGTTCCGTGGCGAAACTCCATTGGTCCCCCATCCGAAGCCGTGGCCATCCGCCGAAGCGCGCGAAAGAGTGATCGATCTAGGCGCGCATAAGCATGGCAGCCCGCACCCCAGTAGCTACGGCGCGTTAATCAAGAAGGCCATGGCCGGTTGCAAGTGTTTGATCGACTGCGACCAGATTTCCAAAAATCGCGTGAAGATGATCGTGTTGCCGCTTTTGATCAAGAAGGGCGGAGCCTCAACCTGCCGTTTCATAGCTGTCGAGGATTAGTTACCTGCCCGGCTAGGGTTAACAACCTTTTACGGAAGAAGGATTCCTCGCGGAGTTTAGCCTGAGTTTCGCCGAAAAACTCGGAATGGCAACAACGCAGCTGATCAGCCATTTCGGACCTTCGTTATCGACTCAGGGTAAACTCCGCGACAGCGGTTTACCTAAGAGAAACACCGTCCCGTAACCCGTCAAATTTCCCTCGACATAGAAACTTGGCTTTTATAGTGTGGGATGTGACCGGTTTCGCTGCCTGCTCGGTATTTTATCTCCCGGAGGGACGGAACGATGAAAAAACTCATCCTGTCTATGATCTCGTCGCTGCTGATCGGCATGTTGTTGCTTCCCAGCCAATCGGCATTCGCCCTCGATAAAGTCAACGTCACCCTGCCGTCCAAGTCGTTTCAGTTCATTATCTTTCCGCTCGCCAAGGAGCGGGGTTATATGAAAGAGGAAGGGATCGACCTCAACGTCGTCGTCATGGCGTCCACCCCCGGCCTGCAAGCCGTGCTGGCCGGAGAAATGGATTTCACTGGTTCCGGCAGCAGCGCCCTGGTCGCCGTCGCTCAAAGCAATGCGCCGCTCAAAACCGTGCTGGCGATCACCGATCAGGTGCTGCAGTGGCTGATGGTCCGGCCCCAGTACGGCTGCTTTCAAAGAACTTAAGAATAAAAAAATCGCTGTGACCGGCGTTGCCGCGGTGGCGACGTTTATGTTGAAAAAAATCGCGCCCAAGTACGGCCTCGACGCCAACAAAGATTTGACGTTTCTCGCGCTGCCGCCGGGCCAACGCCTTGCGGCGCTACAATCGGGGGTCGTGGATGCGGGCCTATTGAGTTCGGAGGAACGCTTTGCCGCCCTCGATCAAGGCATGAAAGAGATCTTGTATCTGGGCAAAGAAGTGAAAAATTCCTGGGGCACCATCGCCACCAACGACCAATTCATCAAAGCGAAACCCAAGTTGATGCAGGGATTCACGCGCGCCCTGCTCAAAGCCCTGCGCCTGGTCAAGCAGAACCGCGAGGTCGCGATGGATGCGATGATGAAATTTTCCGAGTTAGACAGAGAATTGGCCGCGCGCACCTACGACGGCATGATCGGAACTTTTACGACCAACGGCGTGGTCGACGAAGAAACCCAGAAAAACGATCTCGACATCGTCCGCGAGGTCCTCAAAATCACCAAGGACGTTCCCATCGAGCGCGCCTACGACTTCAGCTTCGCGAAGAAAGCGGACAGCGAGCTGACGCAGGCAGGTTGGAAACCGTAAAAACTCTCACGCCTCTCCGCGTCGGTAAGAATAGCCAGCCGCGTGCGCCAAGTCACCTGAGACGGGTCGCCGATTTCGCGAATAAAAGCACGGAGCCATCTATGTCAATACTCAAGCTTTTGGTGATGATAGTTTTCGTCACTGTCGTGAATCCGCCGTTCACTGTCGATGGCGCGGCAGCGAAAACTTATTTGGGTGTTTCCGGCATTAGTTTCGACTACATCCCGTTCTGGTACGCGAAGGATTACCGTCTTTACGAGAAATACAACGTCGACGTCGATATGATTACGACGGGCGGCGGTACCGTTTTGGCGCAAGCCATGTTATCGGGCGGCGTCCACTTTGCGGCTATCGGGACTGCGTTTTTACAGAGCTCGATGCAAGGTGCGGATCATGTGTTGCTAGCGGCCCACATCAATTATTTTCCTTATCGAGTGGTTGGCTTGCCTTCGCGTTGCCGGTAAAGAGGGCCTCAGAGGCGCGACGATAGCGATCAGCCGTTTCGGTTCCAACGCCGACACTGCACTGAGGATCGCGCTACGAGAGGCCGGCCTCGATCCGGCCAAAGATGTAACGATCGTTCAGTTGGGCACTCAGCCCGAGCGCCTGGCGGCACTCAACGGCCGGCGAATTCAGGCAACCATCATGTCACCGCCCTTCTCCAGCGCCGCCAAAAAAGCCGGTCTCAAGGTGATTCTCGACATTTCAAAAATGCGCATTGCTTTTCCGGCCGTCGGTCTTGTCGCATCGCGTGATTACGTGGCGAAAAATCGCATTAACGCAAGAGGTTTCATGCAAGCGTATTTAGAGGCGATCCGCGACATCAAGAAAAACCAAGAGGCGACTCTAAAAATTATGGCGAAATATTTTAGAATGGATTTGGAGAGCAACAGAGATATTCTTCTCGATACCTATGATGAAACGATTGCGTCGGATGAACTGGAAAAAAAGCCCTATCCGAATCGCAATGGCTTGAAACTCGCCGTTGAGTTGACCGCGAAGCAGCGAAACATCTCACCCATTCCCGCCATCGATAAGTTTATGGACACCGGTTTGTTGGAGGAATTGGATCGCTCTGGATTTATCGATCAACTCTATCGGTAACAAAGTTAGGCGGGAAGACGGCGATTTAAGAACTCATCCCAAAGGAGCAGTCTATGGCAAAAGGATATGTCGATGCCGATGGTCATATCATGGAAAAGGCAGACGAGTTAATCAGCTATCTCGAAGAGCCCTGGAGAAGCGCCGAGCCGGTTATTGCAAGGCGCCTGCTGCCGACGGGGGATGATTTTCATACGCCGAGAATTCGCCGGAAAGGCATTTTCAACGAGGCGGTCGGCCCCGATCACTGGCTGGACTATCTGGCCAAGACCGGATTGGAGTTTACCGTTCTCTATCCCACCGCCGGGCTTGCCCACGGTTTTGTGATCAATCCCGAGTGGGCGGGAGTGTATGCGCGAGCGTGGAACAACTACGTCTCCGCGCAATATTTAAAAAGAAGCCCGCAGTTCAAGGCGGTGGCCCTGATTCCTATGCAGGATGTCTCCAGCGCTGTCGTTGAACTTAGACGAGCGGTGAAAGAGCTGGGTATGGTCGGCGCCTATGTTCCGTCTAACGGCTTAAGGAAACATCTCAGCGCAAAAGAGTTTTGGCCGGTTTACGAGGAAGCGGAAAAATTGGATTGTCCCATAGGGATTCATGGCGGTTGGTACCGTGACCTCGGCTTCGATAGCTTCACCCGATTCCCGGGAACACGCGCCTTGGGCATGCCATTCCCCCTGGCGATCGCCATGACAGGAATGATTCAAGACGGCGTCTGGGACGCATTTCCCAAACTGAAAGTTGGTTTTCTCGAAGGCGGCACAAGCTGGATTCCGCTGGTCATCGATAGGCTGGAACGCGAACGCGAGTACGGCGAGCTTCGCTGCGAGAAGCCGATCATCGAATATTTTAGCAGCGATAGATTTTTCGTCGGTTGCGAGGGAAACGAGAGCGCGCTGTCCTATGTCATCGAACGGATCGGACCACAGGGTTGCATGTTCGCTTCTGATTTTCCGCACGAAATCGTGATGGAGGATGCGTTGCACGAGATCAATGAAATCCTCGAGCGGAAAGATATCCAGGATCAGCACAAAGCCATGATACTCGGAGAAAACGCCAAGAGATTCTACAATCTCTAGTGTAAAATTCTAACTGTTGCCGTTGGCAAATCGAATGAAGCAGTAGCGAACGCATAACTATGAAGCGCAGCACGGAAAGAATTCTCACGACCCACGTCGGCAGCCTGACGCGCCCGGCGGAAATTATCGATGCCATGCGCGCCAGGGTAAACAAACAGCCCTACGACCGGGAAAGCTTTGCCGAGAGTTTGCGGAAAGGTGTATCGGAGGTCGTGCGCCGGCAGGCCGAAGTTGGCGTCGACATCGTCAGCGACGGAGAGTTCGGTAAGTCGGGCTTCGCGATTTATATCAATGAGCGGCTTGGTGGATTTGAACGCCGGCCGGGCAATTCCGGCGAGTCCGGCGTATCCCGGGGCAAGGACCGCAGAGACTTTGCCGACTTCTATCGAGAGTATGACCGCCTTACGCAATCCCATCGTCCGCTGAGCGCGAAATGGGTGTGCACCGGACCGATCAGCTACGATCCGACTCTGCTCCAGATCGATATCGCCAATTTCAAGGCGGCGCTTGCGGGCGCAAGCGTGGAGGAAGCGTTCATGCCGGTGGCGGCGCCGATTACCGTGGAGACGGACCGCCGCAACGAGTACTACCCGAGTCAGGAAGCCTACCTTTACGCCATCGCGGATGCGCTCAAGCAAGAGTATCGCGCGGTTGTCGACGCCGGCTTTTTGGTCCAACTGGACGATCCATGGATCACCGCGCGTTGGGACCAATTGCTGCCCAACATCGATCTGAAGGAATTTCAGAAATTTTGTGAAACCCGGATCGAAGCGACCAATTATGCGCTGGCGGACATTCCGCGAGATCGCATTCGCTATCATATATGCTGGGGCAGCTGGCACGGGCCGCATAGCACGGACATCCCCATCAAGCACATCCAGTCACTATTTCTGAAGGTCAAGGCCGGCGCCTATCTGTTCGAAGCGGCGAACGTGCGCCATGAGCATGAATGGACGGCGTGGCGGGACGTCAAGCCGCCGGAGGGAACGGTGCTCATCCCCGGCGTCGTCACCCACGCGACCAACTTGATCGAGCATCCCGAGCTGGTCGCGCAGCGCATCGTGCGGCTGGCCAAACTCGTCGGGCGGGAAAACGTGCTTGCCGGCACCGACTGCGGCTTTTCCCAAGGCCCTTTCAGCGCCAAGGTCCATCCATCGATCCAGTGGGCGAAACTCGAGGCGTTGGTGGAAGGGGCGGTACTGGCCAGCAAGGAGCTGTGGCCGTAAGGCTGCGCCGTGGCGCGGCCGGTGCTATCTCGCACGCGATTTCAGAATGCGAGGGAGTTTTCAAGCTGGATTGAGGCTAGCAGACACTAACCGGACCATTGAAATGATTCGGGACAATTGATAGTTAAGCCATTCTGTCCCGAGAGCAGTTTCCTCCAAATACAAAAAAACCCTTAACCGCAAAGCTTATCGAAACCGAGCACACTCTTCTGGACAGGTATAGATATTTCAATCGATATCGAGAAGAATGATAGCCGAGGATTGATTATTTCTAATGACCAAGGAAAGTCACACGATGACGCACGTCTCTAACAACCCCGCAGCCGCGCGATTCGCCTTCGACAATACCTATGCGCGCGAACTTGAGGGCTTCTACGTGCCCTGGAAGGCGGCGCAAGTGGCGCGGCCTAGGTTGGTCAAGCTCAACCGTGAGTTGGCTGAAGAATTGGGGCTGGATGCCGGTGCTCTCGATTCCGACGAAGGCGCGAGGATCTTTGCCGGCAATGAGCCACCCGAGGGAGCGGTGCCGCTGGCCCAAGCGTACGCGGGCCACCAGTTCGGCGGCTTCTCGCCTCAACTCGGCGACGGGCGGGCGCTGCTCCTGGGCGAAGTGATCGACCGCAACGGACGTCGTCGTGATATTCAGCTCAAAGGCTCGGGTCCCACTCCGTTTTCGCGCAATGGCGACGGCCGGGCAGCACTCGGGCCCGTGTTGCGTGAATACCTGATCGGCGAAGCGATGCACGCGCTTGGTATCCCGACGACCCGGGCGCTGGCCGCAGTCCTCACAGGCGAGCCCGTCTTTCGCGAGAGTGCGCTGCCGGGCGCGGTTTTGACCCGCGTTGCCGCCAGCCATATTCGTGTGGGCACCTTCCAATTGTTCGCCGCCCGCGGTGAGAAGGACCAAGGTGCGTCGCCTGGCCGATTACGTAATCGATCGCCACTACCCGGAGCTGAAGGGCCATGCGAATCCTTACCTGGCATTGCTCGAGCGCGTGCGCGACCGACAAGCGGAACTCCTTGCCAGCTGGATGCACGTGGGCTTCATCCATGGCGTGATGAACACCGACAATATGGCGATCTCCGGCGAGACGATCGACTACGGCCCATGCGCCTTCATGGATCATTACGATCCAGCGACAGTCTTCAGCTCCATCGACACTCGGGGCCGCTATGCCTACGCCAATCAGCCAAAGATCGCGCAGTGGAATCTTGCGCGGCTGGCGGAGACGCTGGTACCGCTGATCGATGCTGATGAAAAGCGCGCCATCGCATGCGCCACCGAGGCGGTCCAGGCTTTTCCAGAAATATACGAACGCCACTGGCTAAAAGGCATGCGCGCCAAGCTCGGACTGGTCAGTGAGGACGAGGCCGATCTCAACCTCGCCACCGGGTTTCTCACCGCGATGGCGGGCAAGAAAGTTGACTACACGTTGGCTTTCCGTTACCTCGCCGATGCGGCCTTAGGCCGGGAGGAACCGATTCGCGCGCTGTTTACCGATCCGTCGGCCTACGAGCTCTGGAGCGGCCACTGGCGGGCGCGGCTTGCGCGCGAGCCGGTGGCGCCTTTGGCGCGTGCGCAGGCGATGCGGCTGTGTCAATCCGGCGTTCATTCCGCGCAACCATCGAGTCGAGGAAGCCTTGAGCGCTGCAGTGGAACGCGACGATTACGCGCCTTTCGACACGCTGCTGAATATCCTATCGCGCCCTTTCGACGATCAGCCCGAGTTTGCCGCCTTTGCCGAACCTCCGCCGGAAGGGCAAGGTCATTACCGAACCTTCTGAGGTACCTGAGTCACGCGTCCGGGCGACGCAAAATTTTCACCAGCTTCGCAAGCGAGAACACTTTCTGTTTGCGACCAACGATAAAGTTCGTCAAAAGCAGCGACGTGCGAGGTCACATCGTCGTGATTTTCCGTTCGTGCTGAGCGTGTCGAAGCACTCCGAGGTCTTTCAGCAACCTGCTTGGGTTTTCAGGCTTTCTGGGAAGTGACTGCGATCGCAGCTTGCACCGCTGAGGACACGGAGTAAAGTTGCTAATACGCATTTCAACGAACTCAGCGAAATCTGAACCTGGTTTAGAGCAGAACGATACGGAACCCGTTGGACTGCCGGCTTGAACTCCAGGTCGATACGTATAGAATAGCTAATTGTCTGTACGGGAGTTCCTATGAAAACGAATTTCAAACGAAAAAACTATTATCTTGACGAGAAAAAGATCCGCCGCGTGAAAACGATCCTGGGTGCGAAGACCGAAACCGAGGCGATTGACGCTGCTTTGAACCTGGTAGTTTTCAGAAAAGAAATTCTCAAGTCATTGGAAAAAGTAGCGGGTAAGGGTGGTGTAGAAAAGGTTTTTTAGTGGCCAAGCATCTGATCGACACGTGATCTATACATCGATCTTATCCGCAGCGGAACAACGCTTCCTTTCATCCGTGAACTTTACGATAAATACGCACCAAGGCATATACTTCAGCTCCATCGTTGCTCAAGAATTGCTCGCCGGCGCCCGATCTCCTGCCGGGAAAAAACGCGTAGAAATATTATTCCGTCCCTTCGAGAGAGTCGGTCGAGTCGTAACTCCCGGGTCACAACCACTGGAAAGATGCCGGAGAAATTCTGGCCAAGGTTCTGCACGACAGACCGGACCTTAAAGGTAAAGTTCCGGCCTTGTTAAACGACTGTCTGCTAGCTTTGAGCGCTCGCTCGCTCGGGGCGACGTTGTACACCAGAAACCGAGATGACTTCACGCTGCTCCAGAGCCGACGCTCGTTTTCGCTGGTCAATTGAATCAGAGATCGGAGATTGCACCGCAGAGGCGCTGAGGACGCAGAGCAAAAGAGTCTTTGATAAAACATTGCTCCGAACTCTGTGACCTCTGTGCCTCTGTGGTAAAATTTCTTCACACGAAACCCGGAAGAACCAATTTCTACAGGAGAACAGTTCGACTCAGCATGGCGCAAAAATTTTACGTGGTATGGGCAGGACGGCAGACCGGTGTATTCACGGATTGGGCGACCACTCAGCGGGCCGTGGAAAAGTATGCCGGCGCGCGCTTCAAGTCCTTCCCGACCCGTGCGGAAGCAGAGCAAGCATTTGCTCGCGGCGGCACGAGCATTCGCCCAAAACGCCCGGCAGGCAAAAAGCTCGCACACCAGACAGCGAACGCGCTGCCATGCATACCGCTCATCAGTTCGACGTCAGCATTTATTGCGACGGCGCCTGTGAACCCAACCCCGGCAATGCCGGCTCCGGCATCGTGGTGTATCGAAAGAGCAAACTCGCGGAACTATGGTATGGCCTGTACAACCCCATGGGGACCAACAACACCGCCGAACTGAACGCGCTCTATCACGCCTTGCGCATGGCCGAAGCAGAAATCGAGGCCGGCAACACCGTCGAGGTGTGCAGCGACTCGGCATACTCCATCAACTGCATTCGCAGTTGGGCACCCAGCTGGGAAAAGAAAGGCTGGAAAAAACTTGGCGGCGAGATCAAGAACCTGGAAATTATCCAGGACTGCTACGCGATCTACCGACGCATTGAAAAAAAACTGAAGCTCACCCACGTCGCCGCCCACGTCGGCACCGAAGGCAACGAACTCGCCGACCGCATGGCCATGCTCGCCGTGCAGCGTAAAGAAAAAAAACTGCGACGGTATCAGGAAACGATGGACCTTCAGACGCTCTTGAAGATGCGGGCCGGATGAACTACTAAGAATCCCGGTCGGCTTTGATTCGGCTCGTGGGGTTTAGGTTTTGGCGAAAACATTTTCGGAGGTGGAAAACAATGAGCAAGGTAAATGTTCGATACATCGTCGACGACGTCGATGCCGCCATTCCATTCTACACAGACATGCTGGGCTTCAAAGTGGAAATGCATCCTGCGCCGGGTTTCGCTAGCTTGTCGCGCGGCGATTTACAGCTGCTGCTCAATCGACCGGGCGCCGGCGGCGCTGGACAAGCCATGCGCGACGGTCAGTCTCCGGCGCCGGGCGGCTGGAACCGAATCCAGATCGAAGTCGAGGATATTGAAGCGACGGTCAGCAAGCTGAAAAATTCAGGAGGGCGCTTTCGCAACGATATCGTTACCGGCAACGGCGGCAAACAGATCCTTATCGAGGATCCGTCCGGCAATCCGATCGAGCTATTTCAGCCCTTTTAACGCTCAAGCCACCTCCGAAACACCAACAGCGCTGCTGAAGATGCGGGCGGGGTGCTCAGAAAGCGCTGTCTCAAGGGTTCGTATCGCTTGTGCTAAACGTGTGCAAAGAAGAACTAGGAGCAAATTTGATCCCTTTTGGGTTCGAGTTAGAGAGAGAATTCCTCATACTCCGGAGTTCAATACCCAGCCCCACCAACCGATAGTCCTTGCGCCCTCATCTAGTCATCAGTCGGCGCATAAGAGTGCAACTCGCTTTGTAAGAAAGTGTTAGGACGGGGCATGCTCAACGGCCGAAATAGCTCCGGTCGT